>NZ_SUHQ01000021.1 GCF_004962245.1 Mesorhizobium sp.
GCGGCTTCGTTCAATCCCCCAAAGATTCAATTAATCACTGAAACGCTCTAGCTGCCAAGCGGGTGCGGCATGTAGCCGACGAAACCCGATATCTTCCAGCTTCCCTCCACCTTGGTACAGAAATAGAGGGTTTGCCATTTCAGCCTCTCGGCGTTGCCGTCGGGTTTGGCGATCGAGCCATTGAACTTCTTGTGCAGCACGGCGCGGTCGCCGTCGACATCAACGTCGCGCATGTTGGTGATGCGAAACAGCGCCTCGCGCAGCGGTTCGGCAAATGTCGTCGCCGCGGTTTCTCTGGCTTGCCGCAACCATTCGTCGCGGTAGCTGCCAAGCGTCGGGAACTGCAGCCGCCAGGCGTCCGCATCGCTGAGGAAATGGGCGTGCATGCCGAAGAAGCTCGCGGCCACGAAATCATCCTCGACCATCGACCAGTCCTGGCCGAGGAAAGCGTCGATGTCCCGGCGCACCAGCATCTCCCAGAGCGCATGGCGGTCGGCGTCGCCGGGTGGAAACGGGTTCTTGTCGAAGGTCATTTTTTGCTCCCCGGTCTTGCGATATTCTCGGTCGGCTGAAGGTTCGACTTTATCCGATCAACCGCCGATCTGGTCCAGAAACGGCAGATTGCCGGCCATCAGACCGGCGTCGACATTCAAAGTCGTGCCGGTGATGCCGCTGGCAAAAGGCGATGCCAGGAATGCCGCGGCGCGGGCGACCTCTACCGGTTCGACCAGCCTGCCGAGCGGATAGAGCTTGCCGACGGCGGCGAGGATCTCCGGCTTGTGGGCAAGGCGATGTTCCCAGGCACCGGTCCGGATCGAGCCGGGAATGACGGCGTTCGCGCGGACGCCGTTGCGGCCTTCCTCGGTTGCGATGGCGCGCATCCAGGCGTTGAGCGCCGCCTTGGCGGCGGCGTAGGCGGGGTTGCCGAAATGGGCCTGCGCGTTGACCGAGGAGACGAACACGAAGGCCGCGCCCTGCGGCTGGTTGCGCATGACGGGAAGCAGTGCCTGCGACAGCAGCGCGGCGCTGCGGAAGTTCAGATCCATCTCGTGATCGAGGACAGCCGTCGAGACGTCGGCGAGCGTTTCCGCACGCGTCCAGCCGGCGTTCGAGATGACCGCCGCCGGGGCCGCCTTCTCACTGATGCGCTTGGCAAATGCCGCCACGGCTTCGTCATCGAGCAGGTCGAAATGGTGCGATTCTTCTATCCCGGCGCCGGTCAGGTCGGTGCCTTCGCGATCGCAGGCGACCACCGTTGCCCCGCAGGCGGACAAGACGGCGACCAGCGCGCTGCCGACGCCGCCTGCCGCGCCTGTCACGACCACGCTGCGACCACCGAAATCGATCATGCGGCTCCTCGCCTGTCCCTCGTCCAATCCTCGCCTGCCGGATGAACTGACGCAATCACTCTTCGCGCAAGATGCTGATGCTCTTGTAATAAAGCAACATGAATTCCAAAAAATGTTGCTTTCCAACACGGCCTGTATGAGAATCGCGCGGACCGGCGTAGACCTTCCGGCAGGAAACGGGCAAAGCGATGCAGCGAGAGCCCGAACCGCGTTGATTTGCGGCGATTGCCGGACAGCACGGCAAGGCGCCCGTATTTTTGAACAGGAGACTTTTTCCTTGCCCAAGCAGTGTTTTGGAACATCCCATGTGCCGCTGTCGCCAGCGGTCCGGGCCGGCGATATGGTCTATGTCTCTGGCCAGGTCCCGGTCGGCAGCGACGGCGTGGTGGTCAAGGGCGGCATCACTGAGCAAACCGAGCAGGTGCTTTCCAACGTGAAGGCAGCCCTGGCACTCGCCGGCTGCACCATGGACGACGTGGTCAAGACGACGGTCTGGCTCGAGGACGCGCGCGATTTCGGCGCCTTCAATGCCGTCTATGCCAGGCATTTCCCAAAAGATCCGCCGGCGCGCACTACTGTCGAGTCGCGCCTGATGATCGACATCAAGATCGAGGTCGAGGCCGTCGCCTACAGACCGGTCTGAAAACGGAACGGAGGCGGACGCCGATGCCATTTGATCTCCTGCTGAAGGGTGGCCGCCTCATCGATCCGGCGTCCGGCCTCGACGCGCTACGCGACGTGGCCATCGCCGACGGCCGCATCGCCGCGATCGATGCAGACATTCCCTTCGACCGTGCCGCGCGCGTCATCGATGCTACGGACTCGATCGTCACGCCCGGCCTCATCGACCTGCACAGCCACGTCTATTGGGGCGGCACGTCGCTCGGCGTCGACGCCGACCGCCTTGCCGCAAAGAGCGGAACCACCACTTTCATCGACGCCGGAAGCGCCGGCGCCGGCAATTTCCTTGGCTTTCGCCGCCACGTCATCGAGCGCTCGAAAGTCCGCATCCTGGCCTATGTCAACATTTCCTTTGCCGGCATTTTCGGCTTCTCGCAGACGGTTTCGGTCGGCGAGTGCAGCGACCTCGGACTGTGTAATCCGCGCGAGGTCGTCGCAGCGGCGCGCGAGCATCGCGATGTGGTCGTCGGCGTCAAGGTCCGCTCAGGTCGCCATGCCGGCGGTACCAGCGGCATCGCGCCGGTCGATCTGGCACTCGAGGCTGCCGATCAGGCCGGCCTGCCGCTGATGGCGCATATAGACGAGCCGCCGCCGGGCCGCTCGGAAGTGCTGCCGCGGCTGCGCAAGGGTGACGTTCTCACCCACTGCTTCCGGCCGTTTCCCAACGCGCCGATCTTCGCATCGGGCGCGGTGCGGCCGGACATGCGGCTGGCGCGCGAACGCGGCGTCATTTTCGATATCGGCCACGGCATGGGTTCGTTCGACTTCGAGGTCGCCAAAGCGATGCTCCGCGAGGGGCTGGCGCCGGACGTGATCAGCAGCGACGTGCATCTCTATTGCGTCGACGGTCCAGCCTTCGACATTCTGGTCTGCATGTCGAAACTGCTGGCGCTCGGCATGCCGCTTGTCGAGGTTCTGCGCGCCGCAACACAACGGCCGGCGGAAGCGATCGCAAGGCCTGATCTTGGTGCGCTGGCGGTCGGTGCCGTCGGAGATGTCGCGGTGCTGCGGCTGCGTCCGGGCAGTTTCACCTTCGTCGATTCGGTCGGCGCATCACTCGTCGCCGACCAGCGGCTGGTCTCGGACGGCATTGTCATCGGCGGCACCTGGTGGCCGAACGAGGCGGCTAACGATCTCGGCGATACCGAGCGATTCGAAGCCAATGCCCACGGGACGCATGTCGATGTCGCGACCAGGCATTTCGGGCACAGCCACGACTAGCCGTTCAGTTCCGTCGTGAGATGGGTTGGGTCCCGTTCGAACCGATCGGGCTGTTCGATCCAGGCTTTGCGGATGAACTCTAGCCGACCATTGTGTTCACTCTTATGCGCCGGTGCGTTGTCCGCTGCGCCACTTGGCGGCATATGGTAGCACGAACAAGTACAGACCGGTGAACAACTGCAGGAAGAGCGGCGGCAGCGGCGAGTAGACCACCCAGGCCGGAGGCTGCCCCAGACCCATGGCGACGAAGTTGGCGATGACGGTCACTGTAAAGACGATCGACATCCACCGGTGAATCTGCCGAACCCACATGTTCCAATTCATCAGGACCTCCTATTGAGCGAGCCCGCCCTACCAGCGCGCCAGCTGGGTGATCTGAATGAGATTGCCGCAGGTGTCGCTCAGCTGGGTGATGGTCGAGCCGGTTACCTCGGTCGGCGGCATGGTGAACTCGGCGCCGCGCGCTTTGATGCGCTCGTAGTCGCCCTTGACGTCGTCGGTGAAGAACATGACCGCAGGCTGGCCCTGCTGGAGTATGGCTTGCTGGTAGGCCTTGGCCGCCGGGTTGTCGTCGGCCGCGAGTTGCAGTTCGGTTCCGTCCGGCTCATCGGATGAGGTCACGGTCAGCCAGCGGAACGGCCCATTGCTGAAGTCGGCCTTCTTGGTAAAGCCCAGCACGTCGGTGTAGAAGCGCAGAGCCTTTTCCTGGTCGGTCACGTACACACTGGTCAACTTGATCTTCATTGGTGTTCCTCCATCGTCGCGTTCGCGGCGTGCCGCTCCGTAAACAGGGTCTGGCTTTGAATTGTGCCGGCAGACTTCAGTCTATCCGCGCCAAGAGCTGCTCCAGGTTTTCAAAAAACCTCGGCCAGCCAACCTTGGCGCCCCGGAAGTAAGGCTGCTGATCCAGTCGGAAGCCCGACTGCTCCATACGCAAATGAGCTCCGGTGCTCGTAGGGGTGAGAGTCCAGGTGACCACGCTCTTGAGATCCTTGGTATCCCACGTGTAAGTCAGCGTTCTGTTCGGCTCGACTGTCTGGACTTGACATTCGACAGCGCCCCAGTCTGCGCGAAGATTGAAACGGTGGTTCGCAACCGGCTTGAAGTCGCTCTTCATGAGCCACTCCTCGATCAGGTGTGGTTGCGTGAGCGCGCGCCAGATCTTCTCGGGCGGATAAGCCATCTCCCGTTCGACAACGACAGAGAGCGTTTCGGTCGACGTTTCGTTCACTGGTCCATCCTTTTGAGCAGGTCTTCGAGGTCGTCGAACCGGCTCTGCCAGAACCCGGCCATCTGGCTTGTCCAGTCGATCAGCGGGGCCAGCGCGCCGAGCTGTGCACTATAGTGCGTCTGGCGGCCTTCATGGCGATCGCGTACCAGCCCGGCCTGCCTCAGAACGCCGAGATGCTTCGACACGGCCGGTTGTGAGACCCCGGACTGAGCTGTGAGGGCGCCGACCGTCTGTTCTCCTTCGCGGCACAGCCGTTCAAAGAGGGCCCGCCGAGTCGGATCGGCGAGCGTTCTGAAGAGCGCATCATGAGCGTTCGGCATATGGATCGATAACCTACGGGCTATTGATTGTCGTATAACCGCTGAGATATGTGTTGGTCAAGCGGGAACGTGACTGCCGGCCGGCTTGCTGTTTCGGCACCGTTCCTGGACTGGCCTCCCTGGATTAACCATGTCTCGTTGGTTATGCATCGGCCATGCGTGGTCGTGGAGACGAGATGCGCGATAGTTCTAAAGCTGGGCTTCGATAGTCGCCTTGTCTATGACAGACCATACCTGGATGATCTTTTCGCCGCGAAACTCATAGATCACATTCTCGGCAAAGGAGACTCTCTTCCCGTTTATGTCGAGGCCAAGGAACGCTCCCTTTGGCGTGCAGTCGAAACCTAGCCGGCTCGCGATGTAAGGCGGATCGGAGATCAGCATCTGGACGTCGAAATAAAGGTCCGGAATTTCATCGAAGTCTCTGCGCAGCATTTCGAGATAACCTGATAACCCGACCCGCCGACCATTGTGGATCGCTTCATCATGAACGAACTGTCCCAACCTCGCCCAGTCCTGCTTGTTCAGGCAGGCTATGTAGTCTCGGTAGATGGCGGAGAGGTTGGTTTTGATCACCGCGATTGCCTATCTGCTCCGGACAGGTGGCCTACTGCCCTGGCGCTCCGTAAACCGGCGTCGCAATGCCTTCCATGCGCGCCTTGATCTGCAGCGCCACGAATTTCGAATAGAAACGCGACAGTGCGAGATTGCCGCCGTGGAACCAGAGTGCTTCCTGCGCCGTCGGCTTCCACATGTTGCGCAATTCCCCCTGCCATGGACCAGGGTCGCCCCTGGTGCCGGAGCCAAGCCCCCAGCACGGGCCGACCTTGTCGGCGACCTCGCGCGAGACGATCGCTGCCACCGTCTCGTTCATCGACTGATAGCCGGTGCAGGAGATGATCGCATCGGCCGCCAATTCGGTGCCGTCGTTGAACAGGATTCCGGTCGGCGTCAGCGACTCGATCTCGACACCGCTGCGGACGCCGATCTCGCCGTCGATGATCAGATCCGAGGCGCCAACGTCGATGTAATAGCCCGAGCCGGTGCGGTAGGCCTTCATCAGAAGCCCGGTCTCGTCGTCGCCGAAATCGATGGCGAAGCCGGCGCCGCGCAAGCGGTCGTAGAATGCCGCGTCGCGGGCCTTGATGATGTCGTAGAGTGCCCGCTGGCTTTGCGGCAGCAGGGCGAACGGCGTCGAGGCGACGATCATGTCGGCCTTCTCGGTGGTGATGCCGCGCGCCAGCGCCTTTTCCGAAAAAATCTCGAAGCCGACCTCCATGAGCGTGTCCGACTTGACCACCGTCGTCGGCGAGCGTTGGACCATGGTCACCTCGGCGCCGCTCTCCCAGAGATCGACACTGACATCATGTGCCGAACTTGCCGATCCGATGACCGCGACGCGTCTGCCACGGAACTTTTCGCCGCTGGAATACTGGCTGGAGTGCAGGATCTCGCCTTGGAAGGCCTCGGCGCCCGGCAAGTCGATCCGCCTCGGCGGGCCATAGGCGCCGGTCGCAAAGACAATGTGCTTCGGCTTCAGCATAATGCGCTCGCCGGCGCGATCGACCTCGACCGACCAGACCTTTTCAGCCTCGTCATAGTTGGCGCTGACGCATTTTGTGGAGGTCCAGTAATTGAGCTCCATGACACGCGTATACATTTCCAGCCAGTCGCCCATCTTGTCCTTGGGCGTGAACACCGGCCAGTTTTCCGGAAACGGGATGTAGGGCAGATGGTCGTACCAGACCGGGTCGTGCAGCACGAGCGAGCGATAGCGGCTGCGCCAGGAATCGCCGGCTTGAGCGTTCTTTTCGATGACGATGGCCGGCACGCCGAGCTGCCGCAGCCGCGCGCCCAGCATGATGCCGCCCTGGCCGCCGCCGATGACCAGGCAATAGGGCTGCTCAATGGCACCGAGATTACGCGTCTCGCGCGCCCTCGCCTCTGCCCAAGTCTCTCGATCCGGGTCGGCCTTGTGGCGGACGCCCAGCGGCCGCGCGGGTCCCTTGCGCTCCTCAAAACCCTTGAGATCGCTCATCGCCGTGAACAGCGTTCGGCCTCGGCCGTCCGCCAAGCGCAGGACGCCTTGGCCCCACGCTGATGACGTCTCGAAGGTGAACCAGGCCTCCACGATGCCGTCGTCCGAGCTTGCTTCGCCAGTGAGCTGCCAGGCGGTCGGCTTGGTCGTCGCCAGCGTGGCTTCCAGCATGTCGCGGATCGCATCGCGGCCTTCCATGGTCTTGATGTTCCAGGTGAAGGTCAGCAGGTCGCGCCAGTAGCCGTCCTCGACGAACAGACTGGTCGCGGCCGCTGCATCGCCTGCCTCGAGTGCGCGGGCGAAAGAGGCAAGCCAGGTGGCCGCCTGTTTCGATGGTGCCATGTCGAGCATCTGTTTTTCTCTCCTTCAAGCACCCAGTCCGGATTGGGGCCGTTAATTGTCGAACTCGGCACCGGCCCTCATCGGCCTGCCGGCGCTTTCTCCCACGAACAACGGGGAGAAGGGACAAACTCCAGCGCTGACGACCTTTCTCCCGTGAAGCACGGGGAGAGGGTAAGGTGAGGAGCGGCGCAAACGCCCCATAAACCAGGTCTCAGTCCCCCAGCGGTTCCATCTCCTTGCCCGTCCTGTGGATCTGGGCGTTGTATTTGATGCGGCGAACCGTTTCGCGGGCCGCGCCGTCGAGCTTGTAGGCCGCCGCCACCGCCATCAGGTCGATGACGGCCAGGAAGGCGAACCGCGAGGCCGTCGGCTTCAGCGTGTCGGGATATTCGGGCACCGCCACCGTCAGCCTGACGTCGCAGGCGCGAGCCAGGTCGGTGTCGGGCGCGGTCACGCAGATCGCGTTGGCGCGGTAGTGCTTGGCGAGTTCGACGGCCTCGATCACTTCTCGGGTGCGCCCCGTCGCCGAAATGGCGATCACCAGATCGCTGGGCTTTAAGGTCGAGGCAGTCATCCGCATCAGATACGGGTCACACTGGGCGCTCACTGTAATGCCATAGCGGAACAGCCGGTACTGGGTTTCCTGCGCCAGCGCCGAGGAGCTGCCGCCGAGGCCGAACACTGTGACCTGACGCGCCTTGGCGATGAGCTCGGCCGCCTTCACCAGCTGTGCCGGATCAAGCTGCCGTTCGGCCTCCTGCAGCGCCCGGCGGGCCTCGCCGAACACGGCATTCCAGAACGGCATCCCGTTGTCGCTGCTGGTGGGCGGCGGCTTGCTCAGATAGAGCGCGCCGACGACAAGGCTCTGCGCCAGCTTCAGCTTGAAGTCGCGCACGCCCTCGCAGCCGATGGCGCGGCAGAACCGGGTCACGGTCGGTTCGCTGACCTGAGCTTTCTGGGCAAGCGCCGCATTGGAAGCGTCGACCGCGAACCTGACGTCGTCGAGCACGACGTCGGCGACGCGCCGCTCCGCCGGTCGGAGGTCGCCATACGAATCCTTCACCAGCGAGATGATGTCGGGTATGCGCCTGACATGATCGCGTCCATCTGGATCGCGCCCATCCGGGTCGCCGTCCGAGGTCGGCCGCCCCTGGCTGTCAGCTTCGGTCATGAGTCATTCCCTGACGTTCGTGGAACTCGACCTCTACCATGTTTGCGCACCGCTTGCCTGCTCCGCCTTACGCGGCCTATTCCGAAGTATGTAGGAAAGCAACAAGCTTTTCAAGAAATAGAAAATCTAATTTAAACAATGATGTAGGCGTGGCATAGACGATCTCACAGGCCAGAGATGCGGTCGCCGCTTGACAGCAAAGTAGGATAGTTACAGACTGATTTTTGCGGACGGATGACCCATTGGATCATCGCGCAATCTCCGAGGGGCGCATGAACGCGGGCAGTGCAAAAACCCCGAAGCTTGGCGTGCGGGACGCGACCAAGATCTATCATACGGCTTCCGGCGACCTTTTGGCCCTGGACCGCTGCAGCCTCGACGTCCATGCCAATGAGATCGTCTCGATCGTCGGGCCCTCCGGCTGTGGCAAGACGACGCTTTTATGGTCGATGTCCGGGCTGCATCGCCTGACCAGTGGCGCAATCCGGCTCGACGGCAAAGAGATCACCGGCCCGCATCCGGATATCGGCATCGTCTTCCAGGAAGCAAACCTGCTGCCCTGGCGCAATCTTGACGCCAACATCCATTTTCCTTTCGAGATCAAGGGCGAGAAGCCGGATCGTGCCTGGATCGCGCATCTCATCCACCGCGTCGGGCTCGACGGCTTCGGCGGCAAGTTTCCGCGCGAGCTTTCGGGCGGCATGCAGCAGCGCGCGGCAATCGTGCGGGCGCTGGCGCTGAAGCCCTCTGTGCTATTGATGGACGAGCCGTTCGGCGCGCTCGACAGTTTTACCCGCGAGGAGATGAACCGTCTCGTCGAGGAGATCTGGCTCGATACGAAAACCACCATCGTCTTCATCACACACAGCATCGAGGAGGCGATCTTCCTGTCCGACAGGGTGGTGGTGCTGAGCGCGCGGCCGGGGCGCGTCGCCAAGGAATACCGCGTGCCGTTCCCACGCCCGCGCTCGCTGGAGATCATGGCGACGAAGGAGGTCTTCGACCTCACCAACACGATCAAGATGGACATCGTCGGCGAACGCGTGCGGCCGAAGGCGCGGGAGCGCGTCACCGCCGAAATTGTGAGGATCAGACCGTGAGCGGAGACGACGCCATCCCGGAATTCTCCAAGACCAAGGCGGGCGAAGGGCATGACGTCAGTCTGACCAACCTCTCTGCCTTCGCCAGCGGCCCCGGCATCAGGTCGGGCGCCGAGGTCGCGGCCATCATCGCGGTCGCGGTGGTCATCATCGGCGGCATCGAGCTGGCGCTGCGGCTGTTCAATGTGCCGCACTACATCATGCCGGGGCCAAGCGCGATCGCCTACGCGCTGTACGACGAATTCCCGCTGATCGCGCCGCATCTCGGCTATACGCTGGTGGAACTTGTTTCCGGCTTCTCGATCGGCGCCATCATCGGCCTGGTGATGGCCGCGGTGATCACGCAATTTCCGTTCGCTGAGAAGATCGTCGCACCCTACATCCTGCTGCTGGTCACCACACCGATGCTGGCGCTGGTGCCGCTTCTGATCCTGCGCTTCGGTTTCGGCTACACGCCGCGCATCATCGCGGTGGCGCTCGCCGCCGGGCCGATGGTGATGATCAATGCGGCAACCGGCTTTCGCCGCGTCGACAGCGCCAAGATCGCGCTGGCGCGCTCCTATGGCGCCAGCACCTTGCAGATATTCTGGAAGATAAGGGCACCGATGGCGCTGCCGATGATCCTGGTCGGCCTGATGATCGGTGCGATCTTCGGGCTGCTGACCGCGGTCGGCGCCGAGATGGTTGGTGGTGGCTTCGGCCTCGGCAACCGGCTGACCACCTATTCGTCGATGATCCAGATGCCGCAATTCTTCGCGGTGGTGCTGATCCTCTCGACCCTCGGCATTCTGATCTACGTGCTGTTCTTCCTGATCGGCAAGAGGTGGGCGAGCTGGGAGGCATGAGCACGCGGCAATGATGGCGCCCGGGAGGCGGGCGACAGGGCAAGAGAGCCAACAAAAAGGGGAATGCCATGACCAACAACAATTACATCGGCCCCAATTGGGGGATAAGCCGCCGCACCTTCCTGCAGGTCACCGGCGCAGGCTTGGTGACGGCCACCGCGCTCGGCGTCACCGGATTCAAGGCGAAGGCCGAGCCCTATGGCAAGTTCACCTGGATTTCGCCGCGCGGCACGCTCGAAGTGCTCGACGATTATCCCTATTGGGCCGCCAAGAAAGCAGGCTATTTCGGCGATCTCGACACCGACATGCAGCCAGGCCCGTCGGACGGCACCGCAACGGTGAAGTTCGTCGATGTCGGCCAGGCCGACATGGGCTTTCCCTCGCCCGGCGTCTTCTCCTTCGCCATTCAGAACGGCATGAAGCTCAAATCCGTGTTCCACATGGGCGCGCGCGATACGTTCAGCTTCGCCTTCCGCAAAGGCGAGGGATCCAACGATCTTAAGAAGCTCGAGGGCAAGACCATCCTGCTCGGTTCCGCTGCATGGCAGTCGATCACCGATCCGTTGCTGGCGGCGCAAGGCGTCGACATCAAGAAGGTGAAATATGTCGAAGCCGGCTGGCCGACCTGGGGCACTGCATTGGCCGGCGGTCAGGGCGACGCCGCTCTGTCGTGGGAGGGCTTACGCGCCGAATGGATCGCCAAGGGCCTCGACTTCGAATACTGGCTCGGCGTGCAGAATTCGAAGCTGCCGGCGAACACTTTCGTCGTGCGCGCGGCCGATCTCGAGGATGCCGACCGCAAGGCATTCCTGGAAAAATATCTGCGCGGCTGGGCGATGGGCCTCGAATTCGGCTACCAGAATCCACGTGCCGCCGTCGAAGCGGTGTTCGAGCAGTTCCCGACGCTGGCCAAGAATCTCAGGCCCGAGCTCGGCACCACCTCGATCTTGCAGCAGATCAACGTCTTCCGCGGCGACATGGACAAGCGCGAAGGCTGGGGCTCGCACGACATGGCAAGCTGGCAAGGCTTCTTCGACGAGATCCACAAGATCGGCCAGATCACCAGTCCAGTGAAGGCCGAGGATGTCTGCACCAACGAGCTGATCGGCCCGGCCAATGATTTCGACAAGGCCAAGGTCAAGGCCGATGCCGACGGCTACAAACTGGCGGAGGGCTTTGCCGCGCTCGATGTCGACAACATCAAGGCGCATCTGTTCGACTCGGCGGTCAAGTAAGGCGCTCGGTAAACCAGATGGGCGGCGACTGGGTCGCCGCCCCAAGCAAATCAAGAAAAGGGAGGTGGCCTTGGCCGACAAGGTGAAAGTGCTGGTAGTGGGTCTCGGCAATATGGGCGCGTCGCATGCCAGCGCCTATCACAGGCTCGACGGCTTCGAGATCGTCGGCATCATGAGCCGCACGATCAAGAGCAACAAGAAGATCCCGGCGGAATTAGCCGGCTATCCGCTGTACGAGGACTTCGACCAGGCGCTGGAGGAGACGAAACCGGACGCCGTTTCCATCAACAGCTGGCCCAACACCCATGCCGAATACGCGCTGAAGGCGATCGACGCGGGCTGCCATGTGTTCATGGAAAAGCCGCTCGCCACCAACATCGAGGACGCCGAAAAGGTCGTCGCCGCGGCGCGGGCGAAGAACCGCAAGCTGGTGCTCGGCTATATCCTGCGCGTCCACCCGTCATGGATCAAGTTCATCGAGGTGGGTAAGACGCTAGGCAAGCCGCTGGTCATGCGGCTCAATCTCAATCAGCAGAGCAGCGGCAGCGCCTGGCACTGGCACAAGAACCTGATCGATTCGTTGATCCCGATCGTCGATTGCGGCGTCCACTATGTCGACGTCATGTGCCAGCTGACCGGCGCCAAGCCGGTGCGCGTCCACGGCATCGGTGCGAAATTGTGGGCGGATGCCGCCAAGCAGAACTATGGCCATCTGCACGTCACCTTCGATGACGGTTCGGTCGGCTGGTACGAGGCGGGCTGGGGGCCGATGATGAGCGAAACGGCCTATTTCGTGAAGGACGTGGTCGGTCCCAGGGGCGCGGTCTCGATCGTCGCCGGCCAGCAGGCGAGCAGTGCAGATGAACTGGCCGAGGTGTCCGATTCCGCCGACATCGATCGCCATACCAAGACCGATGCGCTTAAGATCCACTACGCCCAGGTCGACGGCGACAAGAATTTCAGCAAGCCGGACGAGATCGTCAGCATGGAGGACGAACCCGGCCATCAGGAGCTTTGCGACCGCGAGCAGGCGTTCTTCCTGCGCGCCATTCGCGAGAATCTCGATTTGTCCGAGCAGATGAATGCAGCGGTCAACAGCCTGCGCATCGTGCTTGCCGCCGAGCAGAGTATCGAGGAAGGGCGGACCGTCGAGCTGGCCTGACAAAGACCGGCTGCTGGCGCGAAGAGGAGGGGCCGACCAGACCGTAGTGTGATCCGGAGGCTGGGAATTTCCACAGCCAATCGCTCAGGTTTGCGCTGCCCCTCATTAGCCTGCCGCCGGGCGGCGCGACGATTGGCAATTGGCCTGAAGCGATGCCACCGGACGTCGTTCCGGGATGGCACAATGAGGGAGAGAGACATGGCCGAAATCACCGACAGTTTCCTGGAAACCTACACCGAGTCCGACGCGCTGGATCTGGCCGGATTGGTGCAGCGCGGCGAAGTCTCGCCGGTTGAGCTCGTCGAGGCGGCCATCATCATGATCGAGCGGCTCAACCCGGCGCTGAACGCGGTGATCCACCGCCTCTACGACATGGCGCGCGCCTCGGCTGAAATGGTCGACAGAAGCGCGCCCTTCGCCGGCGTGCCGTTCCTGCTCAAGGAACTGGCCTCGTCCTGGACCGGGGCTCCGAATACCAACTCCTGCTCTTTCCTGAGGGATGTCGTCGCCGATTTCGATACCGAGGTCGTCCGCCGCATGAAGGCGGCCGGCCTGGTGCTTGTCGGCAAATCCAACGCGCCCGAAAACGGGTGGTCGATCACGACAGAACCGAAGCTTTACGGCGCGACGAAAAATCCGTGGAAGGACGGCATCACGCCCGGTGGCTCAAGTGGCGGCGCGGCGGTGGCCATCGCGTCGCGCATGGTGCCGATCGCCGAGGCCAGTGATGGTGCCGGCTCGATCCGCATCCCGGCGTCCTGCTGCGGCATCGTCGGCCTGAAACCGTCGCGCGGCCGCGTCAGCCTGGCGCCCTTCGGCGACTATTGGTATGGCGGCGCCTATTTCCTGTGCTGCTCGCGGACGGTGCGCGACACATCGGCCTATCTCGATGCCGTGGCCGGCGCGCTGCCGGGCGATCCCTATACGCCGCCGGTCCCGGACGGCAGCTGGCTCAGCCTCTCATTGCGTGCGCCGGAAAGGCTGCGCATCGGCTTCACCGTCACGCCGCCAAACGGCACGGCCATCGACCCCGAGGTCAAGGCCACGGTGCTGGCGACGGTGGCTGCGCTCGAGCGTCTCGGCCACGACGTCGAGGAGCACGACATGCCACTCGACGCCAACGCGGTGTGGGACACCTACACCAACATGACCTGCGTGCAGACGGCGGCAACCTTCGGTTACTATGAAACGGTCATCGGCAGACCGGTGACGCAGGCCGACGTCGAGCCGGTGACTTGGGCGATCATCGAGCGCGGCCGCGCGACAAGCGGCATTCGCCACATCTCCGATGTCGAGACGATCCGTCAGGTCGGCCGCGACATTGTCGGCGATCTCACGTCCTATGATCTGTTCATTACTCCGACACTCACTCAGCTGCCGAGGCCCTTGGGCTATTACGACATGTCGGAACCGGACATCGACCGCTACAATGCGAAGTGGACTGATGCCGTTTTCGCTTTCCCCTTCAACATCTCCGGGCAACCGGCGATCTCGCTGCCGCTCGGCTGGTCCGACGGCGGCGTGCCGATCGGCGTGCAACTGGTCGGCCGCTATGGCGACGAAGCGACCGTGCTCGCCGTCTCGACGCAGCTGGAACGAGAGTTGCCGTGGAAGCATCGCCGACCGAAAGCGAGCGCGTGAGTTCGCCTCCTTCTTCCTTCTTCCACGAGAAGGAAAGAAGGGGCAGCGCCGACCCCTGTTAACCCCGCGCGCGCTTCCGATCCAAGCCACCGTCCAGCCACGCTAGATCGTCGGGCGAAAGCGCGATGTCGAGCGCCTGCAGACTGTCCTCTAGTTCGTCGAGCGTGCGCGGTCCAATCAGCGGAACAGACGGGAATGGCTGCGCCAGGACATAAGCGAGCGCGACATGGATCGGGCTCTTGCCCAGCCTGTTTGCGAGCTCGATCGCCCGGTCGCGACGTCCGAAATTCTTCTCCGAGTACCAGACCCGCACCAGTTCTTCATTGTCGCGCTGGTCGCGCCCGGCGCGACCGGTGAAGAAACCCCGCCCCTGGCTCGACCAGGCGAAATTCGGCATCTGCCGGGCGGTCAGCCAGGCCTTCCATTCATCGCTCGATGATGTGACGCAGCCCGCCCAGATCGGCTCCAGCATTTCGGCCAGCGAGAAATTGTTGGAAAGCGCGCCAGGCTTCTGCTTGCCGGTGCGTTCGGCATAGGCAATAGCCTCGTCCATGCGTGCCATCGTCCAGTTCGAGCCGCCGAACGGCCCGCGAATGCGGCCCGCCCTGACCTCACGGTCCATCGCGTCGACGAATTCGCCGACCGGCACATCCGGATTGTCGCGGTGCATGAAATAGACATCGACATGATCGCTCTGCAGCCGCTCGAGCGACTGGGTGAGCTGCTTGCCGATCATATCGGGATAGCAGAGCGGGGTGTGCGCGCCCTTGCCGATGACCACCGATTGCTCACGCACGCCGCGGTTCGCCAGCCATTGGCCGAGCAGCGTCTCGGTGTAGCCCGCGCCATAGATATAGGCCGTGTCGAAGACGTTGCCGCCGGCTTCGAAATAGGCATCGAGCAGGATCGCGCCCGAGGAGAAGGTGCGGAAATCCTCGAAGCCGAGCGCGAGACATGAGGCCGGCCGCGGCAGGCCCGGAATCTCGCGCTTCGTGATGGTGGTGCCGCTGGAACGCAGCCGCCGGCCAGAGATCGTGTTGACGCGTTTTGTGGGCTTCTCGATCTCGTATTCGAGCCCAATGGCCGCACGCCATCTGTCGAGCACGCGCAGATTGCCGAGGCTGTCGGCCCAACCCATGCCCGGCCAGGCAAACTCCCTTTTTCCGGCAAGGATCGCCTCGCCGGCGGCGTCGACCTCGAAAGCGTAAAGCCAGCGGTCTTCCGTGACCTCGATCACCTCGTCCCCGTCCGGACGGATGATGCGGATTTTGCCGGTGCCGCCTTCCTTGCCGCTCGCATACCAGAAATCCGCGACCTCGATGCGGCCCTTGGTGCCGAGGATGCGCAAGACATTGTCCTGCGCCAGCGAGATGCCGCAGGAGACTTCGGCGACGATGCCGCCTGGAAAATGCAGCAGCGCCGAGGCCCATTCGTCGACGCCGGACTGGCCGAGATGTGCAGCACCAGCCACCTTGTCCGGCTCAACGAAAGGTTCTCCCGCTGCTGCCCCGGCAATCAGCCGCGCCATCGAGACCGGATAGCCACCGACATCCAGAATGCCGCCGCCGGCGAGATCGTTCGCATAGAGCCGGTGCTCCGGCATGAAACCCGGCATGGCGAAGCCGAAGCTCGACTTGATCACTCGCACCTCGCCGATCGCGCCGGACCTGACCAGCTCGACCAGCTTTGCCGTCTGCGGATGCAGCCGGTACATGAAGGCTTCGCCCAGAAAGGTGCCGGCCTTGCGCGCCGCATGGATCATCGCGTCGGCCTCGAAGGCGGTCAGCCCCATCGGCTTTTCGCAAAGCACATGCTTTCCCGCCTTGGCCGCCTTGATCGCCCATTCGGCGTGGCTCGGATGCGGCGTCGAAATGTAGATCGCATCAACGTTCGGGTCCGCGAGCAGAGCCGCGTAACCCTCGAGGATGCGAGCACCCGGGAAGTTTTCGGCGAGGCCTGATTTGCCGGGATTGCGTGCGCCGACCGCAACCAGCGTGCCGGTGCGCGAATGGGCCACGCCGCCGGCAAAGGCCTTGGCGATGGTGCCTGGCCCGAGAATGCCCCAGCGAATGGGCGCGATTGAGGTCATTGTCATTCTCCTGAGGTTTGAGACGAACTGGCCGTCAGCGCAGCCGCCGTCCTTTGTCGTCGAATAAGTAAGATTTGCGGACGGAAACGGTGATCTCTGGGGCGTCGGATACCTCGGCCGCGTCGCGCTGGATGACGATATCGTCGCCAGCCGCGGTACTGGCGTAGAGGAAGCTCGTGCCGCCCAGGTGCTCGACCACGTCGATGGTCACAGAAAGGTCGGCATCGCCCTTTCCGGCATGACCGAAATGTTCTGGGCGAACGCCCACCACAACCTTGCTTCCCGGTTCGGGCGCCGGCCCCTTCAGCGGCTGTGTAAGACGCGTCCCGCCTGCCAATTCGACCGTCACACCGGAGGCGCCGCGCTCCAGGACCCGGGCGGTGATGAAGTTCATCTTCGGCGATCCGACGAAGCCCGCGACGAACTGATTGTCGGGGTCACTGTAAAGATCGAGCGGCCTGCCGATCTGCTCCACATGGCCGCCGCGCAGCACCACGATCCTGTCGGCCAGCGTCATCGCCTCGATCTGGTCGTGCGTGACGTAGATCATCGTCGTGCCGAGCTCCTTGTGAAGACGCGAGATCTCGACACGCATCTGCACCCTGAGCTCGGCATCGAGATTGCTGAGCGGCTCGTCGAACAGGAACACCTGCGGTTCGCGCACGATGGCGCGACCGATGGCGACACGCTGGCGCTGGCCGCCGGAAAGCTGTCGCGGGCGGCGCGCCATCAGCTCGGTGATGCGGAGGATTTCGGAGGCCCGCTTCACCCGCCGGTCGGTGTCGGCCTTCGGGTTGCCGTTCATCCTCAGCCCGAAGCTCAGATTCTGCTCGACGCTCATATGCGGGTAGAGCGCGTAGGACTGGAACACCATGGCGATGCCGCGGTCGGCCGGCTCGACGTCGTTCATCACCTTGCCGCCGATGGCGATTTCGCCGCCGCTGATGTCCTCCAGCCCGGCGATCATCCTCAGCAGCGTCGACTTTCCGCAGCCCGAGGGGCCGACGAAAACGACGAACTCGCCGTCGGTGATATCGAGGCTGGCGCCGTGAATGATCTCGAAATCACCAAAGCGCTTGACGACGTTGTTGAGCGAGACACCCGCCATGCAATTCCCCTGATTATTTGATGGCGCCGGCGGCGATACCGGCGATGAAATGACGCTGCAAGAGCACGAACACGACGAGCATCGGCGCGGTCAGCAAGACAGCACCAGCCATGATGCCGCCCCACGACACTTTGGTGAGGCCGATCAGCGTGCCGAGCGCCACCGGCGCCGTCATCGCGCCGGGTTTGGAATTGATCAGTAGCGGCCAGAGATAGTTGTTCCAGGAGGCAAGGAACAGGATGATGGCGAGCGCCGCCAGCATCGGCCGCGCCAGCGGCAGCGCGACGAACAGGAATATCCGCCATTCCTTGACCCCCTCGACCCGAGCGGCGTCGAACAGCTCATGCGGCATCATCGAGAAGGCTTGCCGCATGAACAGCACGCCAAGCGAGTTGAAGAGTGGCGGCACGATCAGCGCCACCCAGGTGTTGGCGAGCTTGAAGTCGCGCGCCACCATGATGAATTGCGGGATCAGCACCACCGCATAGGGAAGCGTGATGGTGCCGAGGATGATGGCGGCGACAATGCCCTTGCCGAAAAACTGGTAACGCGCCAGCGCCCAACCGGCCATCGAGGTGAGCAGCACCGACAGGAACGTATACGTCACCGCCACCGAAACAGAGATGCCGATGGCGCCGATGAAATTCGTGCCGCGCTGCAAATTGGTGACATTGTCGAGGAAATTGCCGTGCGGCAAAAGCTCGATGCTGGGGCTGAATATGCCTCTGTCGGGCATGGTCGAGAAAATCACCATCATCCACAGCGGAAACAGCCAGATCAGCGCCAATGGCGTCAGGAAGAGATGCAGCGCGATGCTGCGTCCCAATCTGGCCGAGGAACGGCTGGAAGAGGAACGCGAGCTCATTTCGGTTCCCTCGTCAGCCACAGTTGCACCAGCGAGATGGCGATCGCCAGCCCGGCCATGGTGTAGGCGATGGCCGAGGCGTAGCCGAAATTGAGCGACCTGAAGCCCTGGCGGTAAAGCAGCAGCCCGAGCGTTTCGGTGCCGCCGCCCGGTCCGCCGCGCTCGGTGATCAGGAACGGCTCGGTGAACAGCTGCATGGTGCCGATGATCGACAGCACGGCGCAGAACACGATGATTGGCTTGAGCAGCGGCAAGGTGATGTAGAAGAACTGCTTGACCTTGCTGACGCGGTCCAGCGTCGCCGCCTCGTAGACATCCTGGGGGATGGACTGAAGGCCGGCGAGCAGGATGATGGCGTTGTAGCCGGCCCAGCGCCAGGTCACCGCGATCATGATGACCGCCATCGCCGGCGTGACGTTGGAAAACCAGTCGATACTGGGCAGGCCGACGCTGTTCAGCAGCTTGTTGATGATGCCGTAATCGAGGTTGAACATCAGACGGAAGACCGCCGAATAGGCGACTTCGCCGACCACGACCGGGGCGAAGAAAGCGAAGCGGAACAGACCTCTCGCTTTCAGCAGCGGCGAGTTCAAAAGCACGGCCATCACGATCGCCAAAGTGATCATCACCGGCACCTGGATGACGAGGATGAGCAAAGTGTTCTTCAACGCATTGAAGAAAGCGGGGTCGCCGATCAAGCGACCCCAGTTGAAGCCGGGCGCGAACCGCCACGGCACGGTGCGCGTCGCCTGGAAGGAGATCAGGAAGGAGTCGATGATCGGCCACAGCCAGAAGATCGAGAAGATCAGCAGATAGGGCGCGAGGAAGCGATATGCCGTGGCGTTCTGATAGCGCATCGTTGCCTCCTTCCCGTTTCTAGCCTTACCGGCCTACTGTCGAGTTCGGCGCCGGCCCGTGTTTCCTTCTCCCCTTGTGGGAGAAGGTGGATTGGCGCGCAGCGCCAAGACGGATGAGGGGTGCTGGACGGAGCGATGTCGTTGCCAAGCTGGAACACCCCTCATCCGACCGAGCTTCGCTCGGCCACCTTCTCCCACAAGGGGAGAAGGGAGAGCAGCGCTCACTCTTCGATCGGCAGGCCGGTCGCCGAGGCGATCTGGTTCGCGGCATCGTCGAGCGCCGCCTTGGCGTCCGGAGAGCCGCCGCCCAGATACTTGGTCTGCACCGAACGGACGATGATTTCCGCGTCGCTCTGGAACGGCGTGCCGCGGCTGGGGACGACCTTGGGCAAGGTGCCGAGGATGTCTTTCCACACCGCCTGGCCGCCCCAATAGGGCAGGCCTTCGGAGACATAGGGGTCATCGAGCGCCGAGATCAGCGACGGCACGAGGCCGAAGCCCTTCAGCATCGCTATCTGGCCCTCGTTGGTCGCGAGCGAGTATTTCAGGTAGGCGTAGGCGGCTTCCTTGTTGTTGGACACCGAGGTGATGGCGAGCGACGAACCGCCGAGATTGGCGGCGCGCGGGCCGTCGGCAGTGAGGCTCGGCATCAGGTAGACGCCCCATTTGCCGCTCCCGTCGGGCGATTCGGTGCGTATGGTGCCCTCGTACCAGCCACCGTACATCTGGCTGGCGACCTTGCCGGCCGTGTTGTTGGTGATCTTGGTGCTCCAATCGGCCGAGGAAATGATCCCGGCGTCCTTCATCTCCTTGATCTTGGTCATCGACGCCACGCAGGCTGGCTGGTTGACGGTGATCGACTGCCCGTCGGCGGCGAAATAGGCGCAGCCCTGCTCGTTGGAGATCATGCGGAAGAATTCCGAGTCGCCGTTGAAATCGGCATTGGTCATCGTCACGCCGGGATTGGCGTCCTGGATCTTCTTGCCGGCGGCAATGAAATCGTCCCAGGTCTTGATCGAGGTGGGGTCGACGCCGGCCTTCTCGTAGAAGTCGCGGCGGTAGAACATCGCCACCGGGCCCGAATCCCACGGCATCGCATAGGCCTTGTCTTCCACTTCGAGCTCGGTGCGCTTGAAATCGGGGAATTTTGCCTGGTCTTCGGCCGTATAGCCCAGCGTGTGAAGGTCGACGAAGCAGTCCGGGAACTGGCTCCAGTAGTTCTCGGCCTCGCCGTTCTCGACCGTCACGATATCAGGCAGCCCCTCGCCGCCGGCGGCGCAGCCGGCAATCGACTTGTCGTAGGTCGGTTGGTTGCCGAGATCCTGGACCGTGACCTTGACGTCGGGGAATTGCTTGTTGAAGCCTTCTATGGTGGCCTTCAGCGATGAAGCGGCGACGTTCCAGCTCCAGATCGTGATTTCGCCGGATTGCGCAAAAGCTGGGGCTGAGCCCAGGGCAAGCGCGAGCGCGGCGCAAGTCAATGTGGTGCGCATCGAAATCCTCCCATTTCATTTGCTCTCTCTTCGCGAGCGTGCCTAGACTAGGCAGTGGGGAAGGCCTGTCCGCGACAAAGGGAATAAAAAATTGGCAGAAAGTAAGATGCCGCAAAGGCCGTTTTACCAGCCCGGCGCCAGCAGCGTGGAGGGCCTGCCGCTGCTCCTGCAGACGTTTCACAATCACCCCCTGGTTATGCTCAAGCCGCATTGGCATGCCCAGGTCGAGGTGAACTTCATCATGTGCGGCGCCGTGCACTACCGCATGAACGATCACGAGATCGCGCTTTCGGCCGGCGACATGTGCCTGTTCTGGGGCGGCTTGCCGCATCAGATGGACGATGCGTCGGACGATGCCGTCTTTGCCGGCGCGCATCTGCCGCTGGTGCATTTCTTCCGGCTGCACCTGCCCGCGGACGTTCGCAACCGGCTGATGACGGGCGCGACATTGGTGACCGGCTCCACCGACCAGTCCGACAACGACAATTTCGAGCGCTGGAACCGCTACGTCCGGTCAGGCGATCCAGCCAAGGCCGAGCATGCCGTCAACGAACTGCTGCTGCGGCTGGAGCGGATGCGGTTCGAACCCTACCGGCTCGCACCCGAAACCCCGATCGAGCAGGAAGCAGGCAGTCCCTTCGATCAGCAATCCCTGCGCAATGTCGGGCGCATGTGCGACTTCATCGCGGAAAATTTCCTCTACGACATCGACTGCGTGGACATCGCGGCGGCGGCCGACATCCATCCTAAATACGCCATGAGCATTTTTAAGAAATCGACCGGCATGACGCTCAACGAATATGTCAGCCTGTTGCGGCTCAGCTATGCGCAGGCGCTGCTGATGCACCAGGACGCCAACGTGCTGCGCGTCGCCATGGACTCAGGCTTCGGCTCGCTCAGCGCCTTCAACAAGTCGTTCCGCAAGCTGGCCGGCATGTCGCCGTCGGACTTCCGCAGAGGCGCGGGCGTCAGATAGTCTCAGTCTAAGGAGACACTCCGGTCGATGCCGGCACTACAGCGACGAGGTTCTTTGCCGACAAGGGTTACGACGTCCACCTGGCTGCGCCGACAGCGCTGTTCGGTCCGAAGCTCACTGAAACGACCTCGGCAGGAAGAAGAATTTCGACATGTTCGCGGTTCCCCGGAATTAGCGGCGGCGCCGTTCCTTCCAGCACGTCGCGGCTTCGGGCATAGGGGCGGTGCACGGCGCCAGTTGAGCGCCCATGCAAACGCACCACCGGCCGAAGCCGGTGGTGCTCTGGACAGTCTGTAGGGGCAGGACCGTCCAGCGACCCGAGAGGATCGGGCTCAATGTCGGCCCCCCTTTGACCCGGCCGAACAGATGAGGGAGCCCGTCAGTCGGGCAAGAATTTCAAGTGCGGTGCGCCGCTCGCAGCGCACGATTTGCAATTTTATTCAGCTGCGTCGGGAATTTCCCCGGAGGTGTCGTCGGAAGACTCAGCCGGGTCATCATCCTCGGCCTTTCTTGCCAGGAACTTGTCCAAGGCTGCCTGCAAGGACAGGGTGGCCTGCGGTGAGGCCGGCGTCGTCGCAACGACAGCCATTGCATGAGCAATTCCCTTCGTGGACTTATCCTTGGCGGCCGCAGAAGTGGCGGCGCCGTGTCCCTGCGATCCGGCCCCGGCCGAGTTTCCGCCGTTGCCGTTGCTTGCGCCATTACCCTGCCCGCCGCCATTGCCGCCGGGTCCGGCGAGGACCGGAGACGCGACAAGGGCGAGGACGGCGACCGCTGCGAGCAGACTGGTTCGAATTTTCATGATTCCCTCCTTCGAGTCGCCCCTACCGCCAGGATGGTTTTAGACTACGAATATAAGGACTTTCTAATATGAAAGATCCGCTACTAGTCAGTTTCGTCCAAATACACATGTCCGCAAGACGGACCTTGGTCCGAGATCGGAAGGCAAAGGTCCTAGACTCTATCGGAGCGTATTTCCGCGCGGCGAACAAAGCGCCTGCTGGCCAAAGGGATGTGGCAAGCTCGCTCCGTCTGCCGGGTTTGCCGTGCAAAAAACGAAAAAGGCCGGAAGGGATCCGGCCTACTTCGCAATTGCTTGATTCCCTGGAAGGAAACTGGAGCGGGTGAAGCGATTCGAACGCTCGACCCCAACCTTGGCAAGGTTGTGCTCTACCCCTGAGCTACACCCGCTCGCGCGGCTTTTGGGCCGCAAGCCGCGCCTATATGGCTGAAGAGCGCGGCGATTGCAACAGGGAAATCGCAGGCTTTTTGGCCGCACCCGGCGACGCTTGGACGCTCCCTTGCGGCGCATGGGAACGGGAATCATTGCTTCGCTGCACGGCGGTCTTGTCTCGACCTCCTCATTGGCCGTAAACGGCATGATCCAACCGCGACAACAAGAAGTCCCACAAGAAACAACATGCCGAAAACCGAAGCCGAGCTTTTCGCCTTTCTCATCGACCTCGGGATCGAAGTCTCGACCCTGCGTCATCCGCCGCTGTTCACGGTCGCCGATTCGCAGGCGCTGCGTGGAGAAATTGCCGGCGGGCACACCAAGAACCTGTTCCTCAAGGACAAGAAGGACAATTTTTTCCTGGTCAGCGTCGGCGAGGAGGCGGTGGTCGATCTCAAGCAGATCCACCATGTGATCGGCGCTGCCGGCCGCGTGTCTTTCGGCAAGCCGGAGATGCTGATGGAGCTTCTCGGCGTCGTTCCGGGCGCGGTCACGGTGTTCGGCGTGATCAACGATACGGAGCGGCGGGTCAAGGTCGTTCTCGATCAGGAGTTGATGGGCCATGCCATCATCAACGCCCATCCGCTGACCAACGAGGCAACGACGTCGATCGCCGCCGCCGACCTCGTCAAATTCGTCGAGGCAACCGGGCATGATGCTGTTATCTTGAAAGTCACGGCATGATCGCCACATGGATGGCGATAAAACCGATGGCCGGCGCGACCGAAAGGGTGACGAGATGAGCGAGAACAATCCATTTGTGGGCATTGGCGGGCAGTATGCCACGTCAGTACAGTATGGCGGCACCGAGCCCACCCCTGCGAAAGTCGCGCTTGGCGAGCCGCCTGTCGCCGTCGACGTCATCAAGGATACGACGACCGCCACATTTGCCGCCGACGTCATCCAGGAATCGCGCCGTCAGCCGGTGCTGGTCGATTTCTGGGCGCCATGGTGCGGACCTTGCAAGCAACTGACGCCATTGCTGGAAAAGGCGGTCACGGCCGCCGGCGGCAAGGTCAAGCTGGTCAAGATGAACATCGATGATCATCCTTCGATCGCCGGCCAGCTCGGCATCCAGTCGATACCGGCGGTCATCGCCTTCAAGGACGGCCAGCCGGTCGATGGCTTCATGGGTGCCATTCCCGAGAGCCAGATCGCCGAGTTCATCCGGAAGGTCGGCGGCAAGACCAATGGTGCGCCGCAGGTGGCCGAGGCGCTTGCCGCGGCCGCGGAGGCGCGCGACGCCGGCGACGCGCAGACGGCGGCCGATATCTACGACGCGATCCTGGAACAGGCACCAGAGACGATCGAGGCGATTGCCGGGCTGGGCGATCTGCTGTTCGAGGCTGGCGATGCCGAGGGCGCCGAAGCCATGCTGGCCCGGGCGCCGGAAGCAAGGAAGGATGCGCCGCCGCTCGCCGCGGTGCGCGCCAAGATGGCGCTTGCCGCGCAGGCATCCGCGCTTGGCAATCCGGCGGAGTTCGAGCGGCGCCTGGCTGACAACCCCGGGGACCACCAGGCACGTTTCGATCTTGCCATGATCCAGAACGCCAACGGCGAGCGCATGGCCGCAGCGGACAATCTGCTGGCGATCGTCAAGGCCGATCGCTCGTGGAACGACGATGGCGCCAAGACGCAATTGCTGCAGTTCTTCGAGGCCTGGGGCATGACTGACGAAGCAACGCTAGCGGCGCGGCGCAAATTATCGTCGCTGCTGTTTTCCTGAGCGCGGCATAAGCTGTTTTTGCTTGATGGCCTTGCGGTCGGCGACTGCTGCGCCAGATTAGGGGGCCAGTCCGTTTTTCGCTTTGTGACGACTTACGCGTCAAGTTGTGAAGGGTGGGCGGATTTAACGCGCTTCTCGAGGAAGCGAGCGGAGGATTGAAGTGCAGGCGGGAAACGCGCATTACCGGCTCGATACGGATTTGCCGTCGACGGTGCCGATCTTCCCGCTTGAAGGCGCACTGCTGCTGCCGGGAGGCCGCATGCCGCTCAACATCTTCGAGCCGCGCTATCTGGAGATGGTGGATGAGGCGATCGCCGGATCGCGGCTGATCGGCATCATTCAGCCCAGCCTCGACGGCGCGCGGCGTGCTGATGGCGAGCCGGAGCTTTGCAATGTCGGCTGCGCCGGACGCATCATCGCGCTTTCCGAGAGCGGCGACGGCCGTTACCTGATTTCGCTGCAAGGCGTGTGCCGGTTCCGCATCGTGCAGGAACTCACGGTCAAGACGCCCTTCCGCCAGTGCCGATTTGCGCCCTTTCTCACCGATCTCGATGAAGATCAGGCGGAGGCTGGGATCGACCGGCCGGCGCTGCTCAAAGCGTTTCGCGCCTATTTGCAGGCCAACGATCTTGAAGCCGACTGGGAAAGCGTCAGCCGCGCCGAAAATGCCATGTTGGTCAATGCGTTGTCGATGATGGCTCCATACGGACCCGCCGAGAAACAGGCGTTGCTCGAAGCGGCGGACCTGAAGACACGCGCCGAAACGCTGATCGCCATCACCGAAATGGCGCTGGCGCGCGAAAACGAGGATTTTGGTTCGAGTCTGCAATAGGTTAGGCCTGCAAGGTCGAGGGAATCCGATGGCGACGGATGGGCGTGAGGGAAAGAAGAGCAATGTCGATCCCAGGCTGCTGGAATTGCTGGCCTGTCCGCTGACCAAGGGTCCGCTTACTTGGGATCCGGAGCGCGGCGAGCTCATCTCGAGGCTTGCACGGCTCGCCTATCCGGTGCGTGACGGCATCCCGATCATGCTGCCCTCGGAGGCGCGTGCGCTCCCCTTCGAGGGCGGATTGCCCCCGCCGCGCCTGGGTGGGCCGTCCTGAATGGCGGTGATCCTTCGCGGCCTCGTCTATGCCTAAGCGGTCGGCTTTCGTCCGCCGCAGCGTGCCTATTGAAAATTGCGTCCCTTGGGCATGACTTTCTCCGCCTTCCCCGACAGTGTCGCGACATCCTGCCGATTGTCTTGCACGACAGGGGCATCGGCCTCCTCCAAAAGCACGGACAGCCAGGGCGTCAAATCCTCGACCTTCTCGGCAACGATATGGATGACGTCCGATTCCGACTGCAGTTTGCCGGTGACACGGACAAACCGCGCGCCCATGACAATGGGCCGGTAGCGGTTGAAGGTCCTTTCCCAGAAAATGACGTTGGCGACGGCCTGCTCGTCCTCCAGCGTCAGGAAAATGGCATTGCCCTTGCCCGGCCGCTGCCGCACGAGGACAAGGCCGGCCACCGAAACGCGCTTGCCGTCTCGAACCTGACCGAGGCGCGCATTGGGCGTGACACCGGAACGATTCAGCCGCTGGCGCAGGAAGGCGATCGGATGCGCCTTCAGCGAGAGGCCGAGCGAACGGTAGTCGTGGATGACGTGTTCGCCGAGCGGCATTGTGGGGAGCTTGGTCTCGGGCTCGAGGTCGCGCAAGCGGATCGCCGGCTGGTCGAACAGCGGCAGGGTCTCGGCGGCACTCTTGCCGTCGAGCGCGCGGACCGCCCACAGTGCGTCGCGGCGGTCGAGGCCGAGTGAACGGAACGCGTCGGCTTGCGCCAGCCTCTCGATCTCATCGACGTCGAGGCCTGAGCGCAGCCAGACATCGCGGACGGATTCGTAGCCGTCGCCGCGTCTGGCGACGAGCACCTCCATGCGCTCCTTCGAAAGCCCCTTGATCTGGCGGAAACCCAGCCGGACGGCATGACTGGTCTGGATGATGCCGCGCATCTGGGCGTGGCGTTCGAGGATGCGGGTCGGATCGAAAGGCGATTCCTCCAATGCGCAATCCCAACCGGAAAAATTGATGTCGACATCGCGGATCTCGACGCCATGGTCGCGCGCGTCGCGGACAAGCTGAGCCGGCTGATAAAATCCCATCGGCTGGGAATTCAGGATCGCCGCGCAGAACACGTCGGGATAGAAGGTCTTGAACCAGCAGGAGGCATAGACCAGCAGGGCAAAGGAGGCGGCATGGCTTTCGGGAAAGCCATATTCGCCGAACCCCTCGATCTGCTTGAAACAGCGCTCGGCGAAGTCCTTTTCATAACCTCGCAAAACCATGCCGTCGACCATCCTCTTGCGATAGTTGCCGATCGTGCCGGTGCGCTTGAAAGTGGCCATGGCGCGGCGCAATTCATCGGCCTCGCCCGGCCTGAACCCGCCGGCGACGATGGCGATCTTCATCGCCTGTTCCTGGAACAGCGGCACGCCCAGCGTCTTGCCGAGAATCTCTTCCAGTTCCGGCTTAGGGTATTCGGCCTTCTCCTTGTCCTGCCGCCGGCGCAGATAGGGGTGGACCATGTCACCCTGGATCGGACCGGGCCGTACGATCGCCACCTCGATGACGAGATCATAGAAGGTACGCGGCCTGAGCCTGGGCAGCATGGACAT
This sequence comes from Mesorhizobium sp., assembly GCF_004962245.1. Taxonomy (GTDB): domain Bacteria; phylum Pseudomonadota; class Alphaproteobacteria; order Rhizobiales; family Rhizobiaceae; genus Mesorhizobium. The sequence continues at coordinate 27,344 of NZ_SUHQ01000021.1, forward strand.
CTGCGCGCGGGATTCGATCTGGAAGACGCCGAGCGTGTCGGCACGGCAGATCATGTTGTAGACATGTTTGTCTTCAGGTGGGAGGGTGGCCAGCACATAGGGCCGGCCATACGCATCCCGCGCATCATAATGGTCTTGCAGAAGCGTGAAGGCGCGCTGCAGGCAGGTCAGCATGCCGAGCGCCAGGACATCGACCTTGAGGATTTTCACCGCGTCGAGATCGTCCTTGTCCCACTCGACCATCTTGCGCTCGTCCATCGCCGTCTTGACGATGGGAACGATTTCGTCGAGCCGATCCCTGGTGATGACGAAGCCGCCGACATGCTGGGACAGATGGCGGGGAAAGCCCATGATCTCGTTGGCGCGTTCGATCACGTGCCTTGTCGTCGGATCGGTCCGGTCGAGGCCGCCGGCCCTGGTCTCCTTTTCGCCGAGCTCCGAAGTCGACCAGCCCCAGATCGAGCTGGACAACGCGCCCCTGACATCGTCCGACAGGCTCATCGCCTTGGCCACTTCGCGCAACGCCGACCGGCCGCGATAGCTGATGACGGCCGCGGCAAGCGCGGTGCGCTTGGCGCTGTATTTGTCGTAGATATACTGGATGACCACTTCGCGCTTTTCATGCTCGAAATCGACATCGATATCGGGCGGCTCGTTTCTTTCCTCGGAAATGAAGCGCTCGAAAAGCGTGTCGATCTTGTCGGGCCCGACTTCAGTGATGCCGATGCAGAAGCAGACGATTGAGTTGGCGGCGGAGCCGCGTCCCTGGCAGAGTATGTCCTGGCTGCGGGCGAATTTGACGATGTCGTAGACAGTCAAAAAATAGCGCGCGTAGTTCAGGCGCTCGATCAAGGCGAGCTCTTCCTGGATGCGCTTCGTCACATCGGCGGGAACGCCCGAGGGGTATCGTATCGCGGCTCCCTCTCGAGCCAGCCTTTCCAGTTCGGCTTGTGGCCCGAGGCCCGATTCCGTCGGTTCGTCGGGATAATTGTATTGGAGATCACTGAGAGAGAAGGTCAATTCTCCGGCAAAGCGCAGCGTTTCCGCCAGCGCTTGCGGATGCCTGCGGAAAAGCCGCGCCATCTCCATTGGCGGCTTCAAATGGCGTTCGGCATTGGCCGCCAGCTCCAGCCCCACTTCGGCGACAGGCACGTTGAGGCGGATCGCCGTCAGCACGTCCTGCAGCGGACGCCGCTCGGACGTGTGGTAAAGAACATCGTTGGTCGCCATCATCGGAATGCCTGATACCTCAGCCATGGAAGCTGCCTGCTCGATACGGAAGCGGTCGTTGCCGTGATACTCCGGCGAAACAGCAAGCCGCAGGTTCATGCCGAAGCGATCCTTGAGCCGGCTAATCAGCCTGAGATCATCCTCCGCCGGCGCCGACAGATCCGGCAGGACCGCCAGCGACATGAGATCGCCCCATTCGAAAAGGTCGTCGCGATAGAGAAGCGGTGCGCCCTTTTCGCTTTCGTCGCGCATATTGGCTTGCGTCAGCATGCGGCACAGATGGCCCCAGCCCTTGCGGTCCTGCGGGTAGGCGAGAACATCAGGGGTGCCGTCGGCAAAGACCAGGCGGCAGCCGGGATGATAGGAAAGACCTTCAACCTTGGCCTGCTGCCAGGCGCGCACGACACCGGCCACCGTGTTGCGGTCGGCAAGCCCGATCGACGAAAAGCCCAGGAACTTTGCCGCGACCACCAGCTCCTCCGGCTTCGAGGCGCCGCGCAGGAACGAGAAATTCGACTGGATGCCGAATTCGGCATAGGGAACGACCGTCAGCGCGTTCATGCAAAGACCCCATGCATGAACCAGCGCGGCGCGGCCTGCGAGGCGCCGTAGAGACCCTGGCGGTAGAGCCAGTAACGGCGGCCGTCGCTATCCTCGATGCGGAAATAATCCCGGGTCGGCGCCTCTTCCTGCCCCGGTGCCTCCCGCCACCATTCCGGGGCGATGCGTTCCGGCCCTTCGGCGCGCGCGACCCGGTATAGCGCCCGCCGCCAGCGGAAGTTCATGGGCGGTCCCTCAGGCATTTCGGTGGCCGGCACCTCGATCGGCTCGGGCGAACGGAACAGCCGGATCGGCCGTTCCGGCCGGAAGACAGGCTTGGTGTCTTGTATCTTGTCCGGCTTCTTCGGCGGAGAGATCCTTTGCGGCGCTTCCGCGAAGGGGAGCATGGCGATGGCGCGCTCGGGCAGATGGCTCTCGACGGCAACCGGCTTCAAAACCGCGCTGTCGCCGAGCCGGGCGCGGATGCGATCGGCGAAAAGCGCGATATCGGCGCCGTCGTCGTTCGTCTCGCCGGTGAGATCAGCCTGCTGCATGTCGAAGGCGGCGGCCGACAGCACCGAAAGACGCACGAGATCGAAGCCATAGCCGGCATCGATATCCTGTTCGAGCGCGGCCAGCCTTTCGTGGAACAGTCTCTGGATCAGCAGCGGCGCGCGCAGGGGCCGCGAGGTGCCGACGGCGATGCGGCTGACGGCGCCGTCGACGCGAAAAAGCAGCAGCGCCAGCCTTCTTGCGCCCTCGCCCCGGCGCTCGAGATCTGCCTTCAGCGTCGTCGCCAGCAATCGCACCAGCCGCTCTATGTCGTCGGTCAGCATGATGGGCTCGGAGAGGTGGCGTTCGACCGAAAGCGGCGCAACCGGCAGACGCGGCGACACGGCTTCGTCGAGGCGGCCGAGCGCCTGGTCGAGACGCAAAAGCAGGGATGCGCCGAAGCGGCGGGCGAGCGGCGCGCGGGGTGCTGCCATGACGGCGCCCGCCGTGCGCAGACCAACGCTTTCCAGGCTGGCGCGGACATCAGGCTCGATGCGCAGCGCCGCCAGCGGCAAGGGCGCGAGAAGTGCTTCCTCCTCGCCAGCGGGGACGATGCGGTCACTGGCAAACCGTGCCGCCGCCCAGGCAGCACCTGGTGTGGCGGCAAGGCCGGCGCGGACATCGAAACCCTGATGGAAAAAGCGCGAGAGGATGTCGTCCAGCATCGATCGTTCGCCGCCGAAAAGATGGGTGCAGCCGGTGACGTCGAGGAACAGGCCGTCGGCTGCGTCGAGCGCCACCAGCGGGGTGTAGCGGTCGCACCAGTCGGCGAGGCTTTCGAGCAGACGTCGGTCGGCCTCGGGGTCGGCTTCCAAGACGTCGATCGACGGATGCATGGCGCGCGCGTCGGCTATGCCCATGCCGCGCTTCAGGTGAAGCGCCTCAGCCCGCTCGTCGAGGGCGGCGATGCGTTGCGCGTTTCCTTGGCGATGGCTGATCACCAGGGGCAGGTGATGCGACGGCCGGGAACGCCAGGACCGCCCCAGACGCTGGCGCAGGATCCTTTCCGCGGCGAGGTGCGGAAACCACAGGGACAGGATTCTTTGCCCGTTCTTCCTCGCCCCGTCTTTCTTCGAAAACGTGTTCATGGGGGTTCCACTCCAGTGTGAATTGTCCTGGCAAGGCGGTGCGACTCTTGCCGATGCTGACGGTGAAGGCGGGACGGCCGATCGAGCCGGCGAGCGGCCCGGCGATCGTCTGGCGGGATGCCGACGGCGCTGCCGACAGGATAAGGCGGACGGGTGCCGCCGTCGGTTCGGGTTCGCCGGCCTGGCGCAGCAGGAAGACCGGCCGGCCGGCATTCTGTGCCCGGGCGTGCAGCCGCCGCGTCGCGGTAAGGTCCAACCGCTGCGGACTGCCGCGGATTTCGAGGATGACGGCGGCGAGCGCCGTCATCCGGGCGGCCTCCTCGGCGACCCACAGCGCGTCGAGGAGCCCTGGCGCCTCGGAAAACAGCAATTGCTCCGGCTCGATACCGAACAAGGCGTGAAGCCCTCTGGCATAGGGGAAGCCCGCTTCCCGGAAGATCTCCGCGGTGCCGATCCACAGGACCGGCAGTGGCGGCCCCTGTTTGAGGATCAGGCTGACGAGCGACAGGGCGAAACCGGCGACGGCCCCGGCATCGCGGGTCGCGGCGCCATGGATCTCACTCAGCGCCGCCTTCGGCAGGCCGCCGCTGAGCGCAGTATCTAAACCTTCGGCACCGGTGCACAGAAACGCATCGGGCGGCGCAACGGTGAGGCCACGGCGGATGATCGTTAGATTGTGGGGCGTGACATTCGCATCAACGGAGGCCGCGCCGGTCGGCGCCTCCAGGCGCTCGGGCAGCGTTCCCTCGATCTTCGCGATCTGGCGGCGCAGGGCAAAAACAGTCTCCCGCGCCACGGCGCTTGTCGCCATGACGGTCGGCTTCCACTCACAATTGTTCCTGTTATGTTCTTATAGATTCCAGAGGACGCTAAAAGAGTCAAGCAGAGTCATGGGGAATTTATTCCTGCCTACGCGCGTGACGGCAGCTCCATTTGCCGTTTCCGGCTCGGAAGCCTATATGCCGGGATCAAAGGACAAAGCATGGCTCGCATCTACAAGACCCGCATTTGGCACGACCAGCTTTCGCCGTCGATGGAGGAAATGGAGTTCCTGGCGCTGGAGGCTTACGCCCATCTGCCGGAGGATTTTCGCAAGCTGACCGGCGAGATCGTCATCCAGATCGCCGAGTTCCCGACCGACGAGATCATGGACGATCTGTCGCTGGAAACGCCTTTCGACCTGCTCGGCCTGTTCGAGGGGCGGGGCATCGCCGAGCGCTGGAATCCGCAGACCGGCGAGGGTCCGAACCGCATCACGCTCTACCGCCGTGCCATCCTCGACTACTGGGCCGAGAACGAGGAGACGCTGGGTGACATCGTCACCCATGTGCTGATCCACGAAATCGGCCATCATTTCGGCCTGTCGGACGACGATATGGAGCGGATCGAAGAGGCGGCGGAGTAGGCTGCGCTGAGATTCAGGTGATGCCGGCCTGCGAACGGCAGTTCCCTGCGCTTCCGGTGCTCACGTACCCAAAAGTACGCTGCGCTCCGGTTCTCGGAACCCACCATTCTCGGCGCGGCCTGACCTGAATCTCAACACCCTGCGTCGGAGCTATACAAGCTCTACCAGTCGCTGAGCTTGGTGTTGGGCCCGTATTCCTGGCCCTCGATATCCTTCACCACGGCCTGGCCGCAGCGCATGCTCTTGGTCTGCTTATCGTAGGCATAGGTCGGCGAGCCGAACAGGTGCCAGCCCTTGTTCAGCGCCGCCGTCACCTTGTGGCAGAAGCTGGAATCGTCCGGACCGGACAGAAAGCGGTAGAGTTTCATTTTTCATTCCTGTGGTGAATTGCCGATCATGCCCCGATGGCGGCCGCCTTCGCCAGCAGTTTTTCGGCCTGCGCCAGATGCAGCCGCTCGACCATTTTTCCATCCAGCGCAATGACGCCCTTACCGGTATTTTCGGCAAGCGCGAAGGCCTCCTTCACCGAGCGCGCCTCGGCCATCGCTTCGGCAGATGGCGCAAAGGCCCGGTTCGCGGCCTCGATCTGGGCCGGGTGGATAAGCGACTTGCCGTCAAACCCCATGTCGGCCGCTTCTTCGCATTCGCGCGCAAAGCTATCCAGATCGCGAAAATCATTGAAGACACCGTCGAGCAGATCGAGGCCACCGGCGCGCGCAGCAAGCACCATCTGCATGAGCCACGGCGCGAGATAGCGCCGGTCGGGCGTCGCGAGAATGCCGGTCTCCTTGACAAGATCGTTCGTTCCGGCAACGAAACAGACCAGCCGCGAGGCCGGGTCGCGGCCCAGCTCGGCAATCGGTCCGATGTTGAGCAGAGCCTTGGGCGTTTCGATCATCGCCCATAGCTTCACCGCGTCCGGTGCAAGATTGTCGTCAAGCACGTCGCCAGCCTCGAGGACGTTGCGCGGCGTGTCGACCTTGGGGAGCAGGATGGCGTCGGGTTCGCAACTTGCCGCAGCCAGTAAGTCGTCGGCGCCCCATTCGCTGGAGAGCGGGTTGATGCGCACGACCATCTCGCAGCGCCGGCCGGGGCGTTTGGCGAAAATATCAGTCAGCCTTTCCCGCGCGGAAATCTTGTCGGCCGGGGCGACGGCATCTTCGAGATCGATGATGACGGCATCGCAGGCCAGCGAGGCAAGCTTGGCCAGCGCCTTATCGTTCGAAGCCGGGGCGTAAAGCACTGAGCGGCGCGGGCGGTAGGTTTCGGTCATGCCCGATCTATGCCGCCTGCGGCCGGTCGAGGCAAGCCGCCTTCGCTTGCATAAAAACTGCATAAAAGTCCCGAAAATCTCCTCAGATCCGCCCCGCCGCCTGCATGTCGATCGGCGATATAGACGGTATGCAAGAGCGAGAAAAACCCCGTTGGTCCCTGCCTTACCGGCTCCGCAGTGAGGGTTGGTGGCTCGTCGATCCACCCCGGACGCACGGTTCGGCAACCTTGCTTCCCTTTATCCGCAAATCACCGCCCAGATATCCCGGCCGGGCCGAGGCGAACAGGAAAGTCCGACCATGACAACGTTCATCACGACCGCGCCGAGCTATTGCGCGCGATTCGGCGTCGCGATCCTGCTTGCCGCATTGGCCGATTTCTTCTTTTACGGCCAGCCCGTCGGCATCACACTTTTCCTGTTCGGCATTACGCTTGCCGCCGCAGCCGCGGCTATCCAGCCTTCGGCGCTCAGCGCCCGCGGTCTATGGCCCGGACTCGGTGCCTTGCTTGTGGCGCTGCTGCCGCTGGTCGAAAATGTCAGTGCGCTGTCCATCGCTATCGGGCTGGCGGCGCTGGCCGTCTTCACGCTTTTGCTGGTCGGCCGGCTGCGGCACGGGCTTGCTCGTATTGCTGGCCAGGTCGCGCTCTTCCTGCTCGCAGCGCCCTTTCGGTTCGTCCACGACTTCTTCCGCTGGCGCAAGGTGGCACGGCGGTTCGGTGGGCGGCGCATCCGCCTCGGTGCTATCGCAGTCTGGATCATGCCCCTGACCCTGGGTGCGGTGTTCCTCACGCTGTTCGGCGCCGCCAATCCGGTCATCGAACACTGGTTGTCGCTGATCGATCTGTTTGCTTTGCTCGACTTCATCCAGCTGCCGCGGCTGGCCTTCTGGTTGTTCGTGCTTGTCGGCGTCTGGGCCTTCCTGCGCCCGCGCCTGCCGCGCTCTTTCCGCCGCACCGCGCATCGGGCGTCGCCCGTCCTTGTCGTTGGTGAGGTGCCAACCACAAGACCTGCCGCCGTGATCGAGGACATTATCTTCGGCAAGGCAGCGATCCTTCGCGCGCTGGTCGTCTTCAACATCCTGTTTGCGGTGCAGACCGCGCTCGACGCCACCTATTTGTGGGGCGGCATCGCCCTTCCCGACGGGTTGACCTACGCCGCCTACGCGCATCGCGGCGCCTATCCGCTTGTTGTCACGGCGCTGCTCGCCGCCGGCTTCGTCCTGGCGGCGCTGCGGCCGGGAAGTGCGCCCTCCAGCGATCCGTTCATCCGCCGGCTGGTCTATGTCTGGGTGGCGCAGAACATCGTGCTGGTCATCTCGTCGATCCTGCGGCTCGACCTCTATATCGGCGTCTTTGCGCTGACCTACTGGCGCGTCGCCGCTTTCGTCTGGATGGGGCTGGTGGCGGCGGGCCTTGCCCTGATCATCACCCGTATCGCGCTTGAAAAGTCTAACGAATGGCTGCTTTCCGCCAATCTTCTGACGTTATCAGTGACGCTCTATGCCTGCTCCTTCATCAACTTCGCCGCGCTGATCGCCAACTACAACGTCGAGCACTCATTCGAAATGACTGGCCAGGGCACCCGCCTCGATTTCTGGTACCTGCGTTCGCTCGGCCCCGATGCCTTGCCGGCACTAGACCGTTTCTTCGAGCACCAGAGCAGGGCGGTTGCCGCCAACGATCCCCCCTGGCGCGAACTCGCCGGCCTGCACGAGCGGGACAAGGCCAGTTACCACGCCGGCCAAGAAAACTGGCGCGCCTGGAGCTTTCGCGATTGGCGGCTCCTTCGCACTCTCGACACACATATCCCGTTCGTGGTTCCTCAGGGCTCCGAACCCTTCGTGCCGGGCCGCTGATCCATGCCGTATAATATCCTGATCGCCGACGATGATCCGCACATCCGCGAAATCATCTGCTTTGCGCTCGAAAAGGCAGGGATGAAGACGGTTGCCGTGTCCGACGGTGCCGCCGCATTGCAGGCGGTCGAGCGTCGCGCGCCGGATCTCGTCGTGCTCGACATCGGCATGCCGGAGATGGACGGGCTGGAGGTCTGTCGGCGGCTGCGGCACATATCGGATGTGCCGGTGCTGTTCCTGTCCGCGCGTGACGAAGAAATCGACCGCATCCTCGGGCTCGAAATGGGCGGCGACGACTATGTCACCAAGCCGTTCAGCCCGCGTGAGCTGGTCGCCCGGGTCAACGTCATCCTGCGACGCGCCCGCCAGGCGGCGCCGGACCAGGCCGACGACAGGCAATTCTCGCATGGCAGGCTGGCTTTGGTGCCGGCCAGCCACACGGCCAGCTTCGACGGCAGGCCGCTGGTGCTGACTTCCATCGAATTCGCGATCCTCAAAGGGTTTATGGCGCGCCCGGCGCATGTGCTCGGCCGCGAGATGGTGATGGCCAATGCCTATGCTGCCAACATTCATGTCGCCGACCGCACCGTCGACAGCCATATCCGCAACATCCGCGCCAAGCTGGCGGCGGCCGGCTGCACGGATGCGATCGAGACCGTGCATGGCGTCGGCTTCCGGCTGGGCCGGTGCGGCGCGTGACCGCGCAGAAATGGCGGCCGCGCCTCGCCACGGTCGTTGTTGCCATCCTGATCATGGTGATGGCGCTGCCGCTGGTCGGCCTGTTCTTCTTCCGGCTCTATGAGAACCAGCTGATCCGCCAGACCGAGGCCGAACTGATCGCGCAAGGTGCGGCCCTCGCCGCCATCTACGCACAAGAGGTTCGTGACGCCGGCATCGCCACCGAAAAGCTTGGCGCGCCCGTGCCGGCCGACAGAGACAATCCGGACTCTCCCTACCGGCCGATCGAGCCAAGCCTCGATCTTGCCTCCGACACCGTTCTCCCGACCCGGCCTGTGGCGACGGCCGCCGCCATCGATCCTGCCTTTGCGCCGATCGGCGCGCGGCTGTCGGGCATCCTTGCCGACACCCAGAAGACCACACTTGCCGGCTTCCGGCTGCTCGACCCCAAGGGCGCCGTCATCGCCGGGCGCGAAGAGGTCGGCCTGTCGCTCGGCGCTGTTGCAGAGGTTCGCGAGGCGCTGGCCGGCCGCTATGCCAGCGCGCTCAGGCTGAGGATCTCGGACGAGCCGCCGCCGCCGCTCTATTCGGTCAGCCGCGGCACGAAAGTCCGCGTCTTCGTTGCCATGCCGGTTGCCGTCGACCGCAAGATCGCCGGCGTGGTCTATCTGTCGCGGACGCCGAACAACATCGTCAAGCATCTCTATGGCGAGCGCGGCAAGGTGGTGCTGGCGGCGATCGCCATCCTCGGCGGCACGTTGCTTATCGCGCTTATCTTCCTGCGCACCGTCAGCCGGCCGATCTATGCGCTGATGGAACGCACGAAACGCATCGCCGCGGGCGACCGCGGAGCGATCAGGCCGCTCGACCATCACGGCACGCGCGAGATGGCCGCACTTTCCGACGCTTTTCTCGACATGGCCGAAAAGCTGCATGCGCGCTCGGACAGTATCCAGACCTTCGCCAGCCATGTCTCGCACGAGCTCAAATCGCCGCTGACGGCGATCCAGGGTGCGGCCGAACTGCTGCGCGATTCGGGTAACGCAATGGACGAGGCCGAGCGGCGGCGCTTTTCGGGCAACATCGTCACCGACGCCGGGCGGCTCAATTTGCTGGTGCGCCGTCTGCTCGACCTGGCGCGCGCCGAAAATCTCGCGCCCAGCGGCGAAAGCACGTCGATCGGCGCCGCACTGGCGCTGCTGCCGACCGAGAGCAGACTGGCGGTGCACGTCGACGCCGGCAGCGATATCGGCCTGCGCATGTCGGCCGAGAACGCGGCCATCGTGCTGACCAATCTCATTGACAATTCGGCTAGGCATGGCGCGACGCTCGTTTCGATCGCGGCGGCGAGCGCGGACGGCAAGGCGACGGTCCTGGTGAGTGATGACGGCGCCGGCATTTCGCCCAGCAACCGCGGGCGGGTCTTCGAGCCGTTTTTCACCACGCGCCGCGATTCGGGCGGCACCGGCATGGGTCTCGGCATCGTGCTGGCCCTCCTGAAAGCGCATGATGGCACGATCAGGCTGGTTGACTCCGACAGCGGCACGCGCTTCGAGATCATCCTGCCGGCCGCGTGATCGACACGGGCGGTTTGAACCGGAAAGGCGACAAAAAATGCGTTACGACGTCGTTATCATTGGTGGAGCCATCGTCGGCTCCTCGATCGCCTATTATCTGCGCGAGGAAGGGTTCTCGGGCTCGATTGCGCTGGTCGAGCGCGACCCGCAATTCGCCCATGCGGCGACGACGCTGTCCTGCGCTTCCATCCGCCAGCAATTCTCTATCCCCGAGAACATCCGCCTGTCGCAGTTCACGCTGAAACTGTTCCGGCGGCTGAAGGAAGAGTTCGGCGCCGACGCCGATATCGGCTTTCGCGAAGGCGGCTATCTCATCCTTGCCGGCGAGAACGGCCTGCCGATCCTCAAAGCCAACCACGAGGCGCAGATGGCCGAAGGCGCCGATATCGTGCTTGAGGATGCGGAGGCACTTGTCCGCCGGTTTCCCTGGCTGTCGGCGGAGGGCATCACCGCCGGCGCCTATGGCCGCAGCGGCGAGGGCTGGTTCGACGCGCATGCCATGCTGATGCTGTTCCGCAAGGCGCTGCGGGCAAAAAACATCGATTTCATCACCGCTGATGTGACCGGTATCGAGCGGCAGGGCGACCGTGTCACCGGCGTCAGCATCGACAATGGCGAGCGGCTCGAGGCCGGCATCGTCGTCAACGCCGCCGGACCGAATGCCGGCAAGGTTTCCGCAATGGCCGGACTGGCGCTGCCGGTGGAACCGCGCAAGCGCAACGTCTTTATCTTCGAGGCGCGCGAGAAATATGACGATATGCCGCTGCTGGTCGATCCCTCAGGCATCTATGTCCGGCCGGAAGGCTCGGTCTACATCAGCGGCGGCGCCGAGCCGGAAGAGGGCGACGGCCCCGCCGATCCTGCTGATTTCGAGCCGGACTGGCCGTTGTTCGAAGAGGTGATCTGGCCGGTGCTGGCGATCCGCATTCCCGCCTTCGAGGCGATCAAGCCGACGCGCGCCTGGGCCGGCCATTACGACTACAACACGCTCGACCAGAACGCGGTGATCGGCCCGCATCCGCAGGTCAAGAATTTCCTCTTCGCCAACGGCTTTTCCGGCCACGGCCTGCAGCAGGCGCCGGCGGTCGGCAAGGCGCTGGCCGAGCTGATCGTGCATGGCGGCTATCGAACGGTGGACTGCTCGGCGTTTGGGTACAGCCGTGTCGCCGAAGGGCGGGCGTTCAGGGAATTGAATGTGATTTGAGCAGGAAGGGCTGGCGCGCCGCGGCGGTCCTTTTTTGATGCCGGAGGGGGCGCGAAGGAACGCCACGGACCGGCTTCATTCCTCGCCGTCAATGCTCGCGGCCGAACCAGAATGCGTCGGCCATGCGCGTCATGCCGATCCGCTCATAGAAGCCGACGGCGTCGGTTATGGAAATCAGGGCGATGGCGACCGTCGGCCCGAGCTGCCGCCGCGCTTCGTCGAGCAGGCCCTTGCCGATGCCGAGCCCTTGCGCCGATTGGGAAACGGCGAGTTCGGAAATGTAGCACACCCACGAAAAGTCGGTGACGCCGCGCGCGACACCGACCAGCGGCCTGCCCGGCGCATCGCGGCGCGCCGTCAACACCAGATCAGCGCTGGCAAGCATCGCCTTCAAGCGAGCCTCGTCATTGACGGGGCGGTTGGCGCCGAGGCCAGATTCCACCAGCACGCGGCGGAACTCGGCTGCGTCGAGGGCCGGTTCGCCGGCGTAGAGGATTTTGGATCGCGTCGTCATGCCGGCCAAGGTGCACCATAGGCCGCCGGTTTTGAAGCCGCTCTATGCCGGTCTCGTGCGCCATGGACCAAAACAGCCGCCTTTTATTTGCCCGCAGCTTTGTGTAAACCGAGCGCCAACACATTCCGCAGCGAAAAGAAGACGGCAGACCCATGGAAAAATTCACCAAGCTCACCGGCGTCGCCGCGCCGATGCCGATCGTCAATGTCGATACCGACATGATCATCCCCAAGGACTATCTCAAGACGATCAAGCGCACCGGGCTCGGCAGCGGGCTGTTCGCCGAAATGCGTTACAAGGATGACGGCTCGGAAAATCCGGACTTCGTGCTCAACAAGCCGGCCTACCGCAAGGCGCAGATTCTGGTGGCCGGCGACAATTTCGGCTGCGGCTCCTCGCGCGAACACGCGCCGTGGGCACTGCTCGATTTCGGCATACGCTGCGTCATCTCGACGTCGTTCGCCGACATCTTCTACAACAACTGCTTCAAGAACGGCATCTTGCCGATCACCGTCAGCCCCGAGGATCTGGAGAAGCTGATGGACGACGCCTCGCGCGGCTCCAACGCGACGTTGACGGTCGACCTCGAGGCCAAGGAAATCCGTGGGCCCGACGGCGGCGTGGTCACGTTCGATCTCGACGACTTCAAGCGGCACTGCCTGCTCAACGGGCTCGACGACATCGGGCTGACCATGGAGAAGGCCGACGCCATCGCCGCGTTCGAGAAGCGGAATGCCGAGCAGCGCCCCTGGGCCTGAACAACGGGAATTGAGATAGGGGCCGAGCGGCGAAGCGTCGTCGCCGGCGGGTCTCGTGTGGCGGCTGAACGGAGGGACAGTCATGACACGTTCGCTTCTTGCCAGCGCCTGCGCCCTGGCGTGGATTCTGATGCTGGTGGTTGGCGCGCATGCACAGACCGACATGGTGCTCGTGCCGGCTGACGATCCGTCGGGCGGGGCCGCCGACCAGGACGCGTCGAGGACCGCAAATGCGGCCCTAACCGACAATGACAGCCAAGCACCGATCCCGTTCGAGGGTGGGCAGCTGACCATCACCCAGCAGGAAGAGTATGGTGAGAAAGTGCTGGCCTATGATGGCAAGCAGCTGGCGAGCAATTACGATGTGTTCTTCGACAGAATCGTCAAGATCGGCGGCGTCAATGCGGCGCTGGTCGATGTCGGCGACGGCGGCAACCAATGCGGCCCGGCCAAGGTGATCGTGTGGAAGCCAGAAGGCGGCACGATCCAAACCACCACTGTCGAGCAGGACGAATGCGGCGCGCCGCCGGCGGCAGTCTCCGACAACGCCATCTATTTCGTGCCTTATCTGCTGCCGGGCGATTCGAAGCCGGCGTTGCAATGGTCGCCTACCGGCGGCTTGTCGACCTCGGGCAGCCTGACCTATACGCCAGAACCCGGCACCGACTGGAAGGATGTCGATCCTTCGAAATACGACAACGTCATCGATGCCTTCCACAATGAGGCCGTCTACAAGGAGGCTGAAAAGCTGCTCGGCAAGGAGATGTCCGACATGGCGACCAGCCTGCTGGTCGGCGGCGGCACCGAGAAGACCGCGTCGGGCGCCTTCTACGCCAGCGGCTGCGTGCCGCATGATTGCGGCGGCAATGACGGCTTCATGGCGGTCGACCCGGTGAAGCACGCGCTCTATTTCGCTCGCCGCGGCGACAATGGCGAGCCGCAGGCGTGGCCCGCGGTGAAGACATGGCCGGCTGATATCAAGGAGGCGCTGGACAAGGCGCTGGGGTCGGGGAATTAGCTTGGCGACGGAGCAATCGCACACCTTCGTCACCCCTGGGCTTGACCCAAGATCCATATCGCGACCTCGGCCCAATTTAGTGGCACGGCTGCTGGAAAAAGCAGTTTGTCGTGGTCCTTTCCACCGCCTCCAACCTGCCGGCCTCAGCCCTTCGCTGCCGCTCCGGGCGTTCGTCGTTCGGAAAGCCAAGCCTTACTTCGCTCCGAGGCTCAATGCCTTTTTGCGGTCGGCCTCGGCACGCTTGTGGTTGCCCTTGGCGTCCCACGCTCTGCTTCGCACTTTATAGGCGGCGGCGAAATCCGGTTTGAGCTTTATCGTCTGGCTTAAATCGGCGATGGCCCCGTCATAGTCCGCTTTGCTGGTCCGAATCACGCCCCGGCCCAAATAGGCAAAGGGGTTTTTGCGATCGAGGCTGAGCGCCCTTTCGAAATCGCGCAGTGCTGCGGCGTCCTCATGTCTGCCCATCCATATGAGACCCCGATCGGCATAGACCCTTGCGTCCTTGGTATTGAGAGTGATGGCCTTCTCGTAATCCGCAAGCGCCCCGTCGTAATCTCCCTGGAAACCGCGGTTCTGGCCGCGGTCATAATAGGTATCGGCAAAATTCGGGTTGAGCGCGATCGCTTGGCTGTAATCAGCCACGGCATGAGCGTAATCGCCCTTGGCCTCCCATGACATGGCGCGGGCCAGATAGGCATCATGGAATGCCGGAAAGAGCGCAATCGCCTTGTCGTAAAGGGCTATGGCGCCGTCATAGTCGTCCTTTCCATACAGCGCTCGACCCTTGTTGAACGTCTGCGCGGCCAGCGAAGTCCAACTCGGTCTGGTCGCTTGCTCGCCAGCCCGGCCAGCGGCCTTGCCCGGCATCTTCGATGCGTTCGCTTCGTCTCTTGCCACCATCGCCAACTTGCGGCCCTTGCGGGCGGGGGCGATCTTTGGATCGAGTTTCAGCGCCTGGTCGAAGTCGGCAATCGCCGGGTCGTAGTCGCCCTTGGTGAACCAGACGCTGCCACGCGCAAAATAAGCAGGCGCATATTGCGGTTTGAGTTCGATCACGAGGCTGTAGTCGGTGATGGCGCGATCCAGTTCGTTCTTGTTGGTCCACGCGACGGCGCGGCCGAGATAAGCGTCCAGATAGCCGGGATAGAGTTCGATCACCTTGCCGAAGTCGCTGATGGCTGCATCATACATGCCCTTCCCGACAAGCGACGTGCCGCGGCCGACATAGGCCGAGGCTTTTCTCGGATCGAGCGCAATCGCCTTGCTGTATTCGGCGATGGCGCGATCGTATTTGCCTTTGTCGTAGAAGGCATCGCCGCGATCGATGAAAGCCTTGAGGTTTTTCGGGTCCGAGCCGACGGCGTCCGGCGCGCCACCACCTTTTGCCAGCGCAGCCACCGTCGCCTTGCGGGCGACCGCATAGTCTGGATTGCCAGGGTTGAGCTTTATGGCCTGGTCGAAGTCGGCGATGGCGCCGTCATAGTCCTTCTGGTCGGCCCGCGCCATGCCGCGCGCGTAATAGCTGGCGTCATCCTTCGCATCGATCCCGATTGCCACCGAATAGGCGGCGATTGCGCGCCCTGCGTCGCCCTTGGCGTGCCACGCCATGCCCCGGCAATAGTGAGCGTCGCGCACCTTCGGCTCGAGCGTTGCGGCCCGGTCGCAATCGGCGAGAGCGCCATCGGCGTCGTCGGAAGTCACCTTGGCGAGACCGCGGCGAAAATAGGCCGCGGCGAAATTGGGAGCGAGCTGGATGACCTTGTCGTAATCGGCGATCCCTCTGCTGTAGTCGAGTTTGGCGGTCCAGGCCCTGCCGCGGCCGAAATAGCCGAAGCGGTTGTTGGGATCGAGCGCGATCACCTGATCATATGCGCCGATCGCCTCGTCGTATTTGCCCATGTCCAGGAAGGCATCACCGCCAAGCACCGCTTCCAGCGCGCGCGGGTCCTTCGCCTCCAAGGCCTTTGCCGCCAGCGTGTCGTCCGTGGCCATGATAACTGGAGTGGGCGCTTGTGGCTTCGCCTGTTGCCTGTCCGGCTGCGGGGTCAGTCCGCGCTCACCGCCGGCAACCTGTTCGCCGCAGGCTCCCGCCCGCTTCGGATCGAGTTCGATGGTGCGCCGGCAATCCGCTGCGGCCCCGGCCTCGTCGCCATTCAACGCCCGCGCGCGGCTGCGGACGAGATAGGCATCGGCATTGTCCGGGTCGAGGCTGATGGCCTTTGCCAGATCGAGAAGCGCGCCGCCGCTGCTAAATTCTGCAAGTCGCGCCTCGGCGCGCTCGATCAGGACTTTTGCAGCCGCTGGGTCCCTTATCTTCCCGGCGGCCGACTGGGCTGGTTCGTCCGGCGCGTGTTCGTTGCAGGAACCCGCCCGCTTCGGGTCGAGGTCGACGGCGCGCCTGCAGTCGGCGGCGGCAAGGGCGTCGTTCCCTTGTGACGCTTCGGCAAGCGCCCGGTTGTAAAAGGCTTCGGCGTTGTAGGGGTCGAGCTGGATCGCAAAGCTGAAGGTATCGATTGCGCCGCCGACGTCCCCCTGGACCTGTTGCTCCAACCCTCGTTTCAGATTCCAGGCAACGAGATCGGAATGATCCTCCTTCTTGGGGTAGAGTTGCAGCGGCTCGTATGCGGGAGGTGCGGCTGGCTTGGCCGCTTGTGGCGCGGCCGGCGCGTCGGCGGCTCCGCCTGCACCATAAGCCGGGCTGGCCGCAGGGTCGGTAGCTTGCGCGGTTTTCGGACTTACCCTGCGCTTGTCGAGTTGGACGCTTAGCCTTTCCTTGCGGTAATCTGCGTTGCTTGGATCGAGCGCGATGGCTTGGTCCAGATCGGCGATTGCTTTGTCCGGATCGCTCGCCTCCCAGACAAGGGCCCGGACAAAGTACGACCTTGGATCGGTCGGCTTCAAAGAGATAGCTTTGTCGAGATCGGCAAATGCCTCCTTTGAATTGCCGATCCGGGCCATCGTCATGCCGCGTACTCGGTAAGCCTGGGCGTCGGCCGGGTCGCGGCGGACGACTTCATCCAGATCGGCAAGAGCGCGCGCATAGTCTTTCTTTAAGCCCCAGCTCTTGGCGCGGTTAAAGTAGAAAGTGGAATTTGCCGGGTCAAGCCGGATCGCCTCGTCGAACGCGGCAATGGCGCGGGTATGGTCACCCTTATTCTGCCATTCCACTCCGCCCGCATTTTGAGCGGAAGCGGCGCTTGAGCCGCCACCGCGGATGCCGCCGTTCGGCTTACCCAAAGCCTCGACAATCAGACGCGCGCAATCGCGCCCCTTGTCTACGTCGACCCCGGCAATATGCTTGCAGTCGGCTTCGGCGCGCTTGCGCTCGCCCTTGGCGATCCATGACAGGGCGCGGTCATGGTAAGGCATGACAGGGTCCGTTCGCACGCTCTCTGCCTTGTCGTAATCGGCCTGGGCCCGCACCGCATCGCCCTTGTCTTCCCAGGCAATGCCGCGCACGCCATAGGCCATCTCGTTGGCAGGGTCGATGTCGATCGCCTTGTCGCAATCGACAATGGCGCGATCGTGCTCGCCTTTCTTGCCGAGTGCCCTGGCGCGATTGACGTAGAGGCCGGCATCGTCCGGTGTGAGCGCGATCGCGCGCGTATAGTCCGCAACGGCTCGATCGAAGTCCCCTTTGTCCTCCCAGGCAATGGCGCGATTGGTAAAAGCGCGCATGTAAGTCGGATCGAGCGCGACCACCTCGGTCATATCGGCGATGACATGGTCGATATCGTTCTTCTGGGTGTAGGCCAGGCCGCGCACGAAATAAGCATTCACGCGCAGATCGGGGATCTCCTTGCTGTCCTCGGCAATAGCGGTGCAAGCGGCGATCTGCTGGTCGGCACCGACCTTGCCCTCGCTGAAACAGGCAGCATAATCCTTGCCGGCGGCGTATACCGAACTGCTCATTCCGCCAAGCACCACAATCCCCGCGAGGACCAGCGCCAACAGCGGCACGCGCAAAACCCCTGCAACAAATGCGCGCGCCAGCGCGTCGGTGCGGCATGACATGGTTCTGATCCTCCCCCCGGAGTTACTGCGACTGCCCTCGCGGATACCTATCCTATATAGTTCTGTTTTTGTTCCTTAATGCAAGCAGAAATTGCAGTGGCCGTCGAAGCTGCCGACCTCCCCCTTGCGGGGCTAAGGAGTGGTCCGTGTAGCGAAGGGGAAGTCAATTGCCTGGCTTTCCGAACGACGAACGCCCGGCAGAGGGGCCGTCCCGCCGACATCAAAGATATTGCACCGCCTATCCATCTGTGTTGGCCCATGGCGGGACCGGCGTCTTCCCTGCAAAATACTCACAACCACTGCGAGGCACCATGCGTAAACTCATCTCCACCGGTTCGCCTTTCGAAAAAACCGCCGGCTATTCGCGCGCCGTAGTGCAGGGCGACTGGTGTTTCGTTTCCGGAACGACCGGCTACGACTATGCGACGATGACCATGCCGGAGACGGTCGAGGCGCAGACGCGCAATTGCCTGGCCACCATCGGCAAGGCATTGCAGGATGGCGGTTTCGAGATGGCCGATGTGGTGCGGGCGCATTACTACATCACCGACCAGGCTTTCGTGGATATCGTCTTTCCGATCCTCGGCGAGGCCTTTGGCGAGATCAGGCCGGCGGCGACGATGATCGTATGCCAGTTGAACAAACTGGAAATGAAGATCGAGATCGAAGTCACGGCGCTGCGGCGGGCGGCCCGATGAAAGTCCGGCGCATCGTTGCAAACATAGACACGCAGGACGTTGCAGCGGCCAAGCGCTTCTATCAGGATGTGCTCGGCCTCGATCTCAAGATGGATCTTGGCTGGATCGCCACCTATGGCTCGCAAGAGACAATGACCGTGCAGGTCAGCTTCATGGCCGAGGGCGGCTCCGGCACGCCGGTGCCGGATCTGTCGATCGAAGTCGATGACGTCGATGCGGCGCTCAAAGCGATGAAGACCGCCGGCTTTGCCATCGAATATGGGCCGGCCGACGAACCCTGGGGCGTACGGCGATTCTTTGTGCGCGATCCGTACGGACGGCTGGTCAACATTCTCTCGCACAGATGATAGCGGTCATGACGCGCAGGCTTGCGCAGAAATCGCTTGGCGTTTAGCAAGGCCGCGGTTCAAAACATTTTCCGGGACGGTTCTGATGGCTTCGAAAAATCTTCTCCTGCTCGCCGGCGACGGCATCGGCCCCGAGGCCATGGCCGAGGTGAAGAAGCTGATATCAGCCATGAACGACAAGCTCGGCAGCGATTTCGTCACCGACGAGGGGCTGGTCGGCGGCTGCGCCTATGACGTGCATGGCGCGGCGATTTCCGATGCCGACATGGCCAAGGCGATGGCCGCCGACGCGGTGCTGTTCGGCGCCGTCGGCGGGCCGAAATGGGATGCGGTGCCTTATGAAGTGCGCCCGGAAGCCGGACTGCTGCGGCTGCGCAAGGACATGGAGCTGTTCGCCAATCTCAGACCCGCCATCTGCTATCCGGCGCTGGCGGCGTCCTCCTCGCTCAAGCAGGAGGTGGTCGAGGGGCTCGACATTCTGATCGTGCGCGAGCTCACCGGCGGCGTCTATTTTGGCGAGCCGAAGCAGATCATCGATCTTGGCAATGGCCAGAAGCGCGGCATCGACACGCAGGTCTACGATACGTTCGAGATCGAGCGCATCTCGGGCGTCGCCTTCGAGCTGGCGCGGACACGCCGCAACCATGTGACCTCCATGGAAAAGCGCAACGTCATGAAGTCAGGCGTGTTGTGGAATGAGGTCGTCACACAGACCCACAAGGCTAGATATGCCGACGTCAAGCTCGACCACATGCTGGCCGATGCCGGCGGCATGCAGCTGGTCCGCTGGCCCAAGCAGTTCGACGTCATCGTCACCGACAATCTGTTCGGCGACATGCTCTCCGACATCGCCGCCATGCTGACCGGCTCGATCGGCATGCTGCCTTCAGCGTCTCTCGGCGCGCCGGATGTGAAGACCAAGAAGCGCAAGGCGCTTTACGAGCCGGTGCACGGCTCGGCGCCCGACATCGCCGACAAGGGCATCGCCAACCCGATCGCCATGATCGCCTCCTTCGCCATGTGCCTGCGCTATTCCTTCGGCATGGTGGCTGAAGCTGACCGTCTGGAAAGCGCCATCGCCGCCGTGCTCGACGAGGGTCTGCGTACCAGGGACATCCTGTCCGATGGGATGATCGAGGTTGGCACGGTTCAGATGGGTGACGCGATCATCGCGAAGTTCCTGGGCTGAGCTTGTGGCGGTCGACGTCCGCTGGGCGACGGCCGGGGATGCGGCAGCGCTTGCCGTCATGCTGCGCGAGATGGCCGTACACTACCGGCAGCCGCCTCTCGAAGCGGATCGGGCTCTGTCGGCGGCGGAGAAATGGCTTGGCCAGGAAAGCCCGGCCTATCCGCATTTTGCGCTCGCTTTCGCCAAAGGCGAGGTTTGCGGGCTTGCCTCGGTTGCGATCGCACATCCCGGCATTGATCTTGAGCGGCTGCTGTTTCTCAAGGACCTGTTCGTGCGCGAGAATGCCCGCAACGCCGGTGTCGGCCGGGCGCTGATGGCGTTCCTCGCCAGCCATTGCCCGCGCGAAGGCATCGGCCGCATCGACCTGACCACCGAGGACTGGAACGAGGGTGCGCTGCGATTCTACGACGGGCTTGGTGCCGAGCGCCACGACCAGAAGGTCTTTCTCAGGCTTTCGGGCGAAGCCCTGAAGGCGATCCCAGCTAGATCTTGACGCCGGCCGGCACCGCACCCCAAGGGTTTTCGCCTACCTGAGACGGGATAAGCCCGAAGACCAGAACGGCCAAGCCACCAACAGCCGGAGCGTAGCAGAACAGGACAAGCCAGCCGCTCAGGCCGATATCGTGCAGGCGCCGTACCGTGAGCGCAATCGACGGCAGGATGGTTAGCAGCACAAAAAAGAGGGCGGGAACGAACCCTATCTCCGTCCTGCCCGCGTCGTAGCCGAAACCGTTGATGGCTAGGTTGAGCAGTATGCCAAAGCCAAAAAGCGCGACAAACATGATGGCCCAAAACAGCCAAAAGGCCCAGAATTCCTTGCGGCGGGCGCGTCCGCTGAAATTGTGATAGTCCTCGCTTACCGCGCGCTGGAAGTAAGCCCACAGTCCTGTAGAACCGGCGGCGGGCCGATCTTCGGCGAAACGCACAGGCTGCCGTAGCTGACCGGCGCGTGACGGCGACATATCGCCAGCCGGTGAGGCCGCGACGATGTCGCGCGCCGTTCCATCGTCCGGCCGGAACTCGACGAGCGCGCCCCTGACCAGCGCCACGTCCTGGCTCAGGTCTTCACGCGCGAAGATATAGCGCTTGCCGTCCACTCCGTTGATGTAACCGAAGTCTTGACCCTCGTCGTAGTGGAACTCTGTGCCGCGCATTGGTTTCCCCTAAATCGCACCGCCTATATGCTATCTAGAGTTGTATCACGTTGCAAGATACACTTTTAAGATAGATGGTTGACACCTGCCGGCACCGGACCCCACTGATTTTCACGGGCCTGCGTCGGGACCAGCGCGAAGACCAGGATGATCAGCCAGCCGATGGTCGGGATAAGCACCACCAGAAAAAGCCAGCCGGTCAAGCCGATGTCGTGCAAGCGACGCACGTTCAGTCCGATCCATGGCGGGATTGTCGCCAATACAAACACACCGCAAAGGCCGACCGTCACTGTCGGCAATTCGTCAAAATTGCTCATGGCGTCGTCGATGAAGAAGCCAATGCCGACGACTACGATCAGCGCGATCGTCCAGAACAGGCAATAGCCCCAATATTCTTTGCGGCGGGCACGGTGGGCGAAGTTGAAGTAATTCCCGGTCAGGCCGCGCCAAAAATAATCCCACAATCCGGTAGCAGCCGTGACGGGACTCCTTTCCGCGGAACGGCCGAAATGTTGCGGCTGACGTGCCCCGGGTACATTGCTGGCTTGAGACGGGGCGTCGGCCGGCGGACTGGCGGTTTGGGCGCGGGCTGGAAAAACGTCGCGTCCCCGTCCGCCAGCCGGCTGGAACTCGACGAGCGTGCCCTTGGTCATCGACACTTCCCGGCGCAGATCCTCGCGCGCGAACGTGTAGTGGTTGCCGTCGGCTCCGGCGATGAAACCGAAGCCCTGGTCCTCGTCGTAGTGAAGCACTTCGCCGCGCATCCGCCACCCCGCTCGCCACGTACCGGCCAAGGTGTGACACAGGAGCGATCCCGCGGGCAAGGCCGTGCAACGTGGCTACCGTCTTCGCAACAAATGAAGGATAAGGCATAAGGAGCAACCGCCTTCGCCCCAAAGCAGACAATGACAATCGAGCGATCTGATGCCAGGACCGAGGATGGCGAGATCACAAGGCCCCCGACGCTGGTCCCTGTAGTTCCCCCGATACTGGCCATCGACGCCACCGGCCTTATGTACTGGCCACCCGGCAAGGGTCTGGCAGGCGTTCCGCGGGTAGAGAGCTTTCTCATCAACGCGGCGTTGGCGGATCCCGACCCTTGCGTGGAGGTGGTGGCGTTCAGGTCCGGCCGGTTTCGACCTCTTGCCCCATTTGAACAGGAGCATGTCGCGATGGGTGAAGTTCCACCTCATCGCGCCAAACGATGGTCGGGAAGAAGCACGGCGCTGGCGCAGTCCTTCGAGGCGGTGAGGCAACATCCGTGGGGCAAGCGCGACGCCGACTGCCACCTTGCCAGGACGGTGACCAACGGCAAAGGCGGGTTCAATTTTCATGCGGTCAGGCTGCTGATCCGCGCCTATCGTCTGTACCAGCGGGCGCGGGCTCGGTTGGGCTTGCGCCAGGGTGTTCCGAGCCAAGCCGCTGGGGCTGAACGGAGCCTTGTGCTGATCAGCCAGCGCATCCTCACGCAGGACGACCGGTCGGCGGTCTCGGGAGTCGCCGGTGACCTCGCCTTCCTCTGCCATGATCTTATCCCGGTATTGCGTCCTGACCTCCTCGGTGTGGACACCGGCGAGGGCCGCTACGGGTCCTATCTCGAGCAGCTCGTACGCTCGGGCGCGCCAGCGTTCTGCGCCTCCGACGCGGTCGGTGCCACGCTCACCGATCATATGCGTGAGGCCGGCATCGCCCCGCCGGTGGTGTATCGGTTTCCGATGCCATCCATCCTGCACGAGACCGCTTCCCGTATGGGCGCGACCTTTCGCATCGAGGCTGGCGAGCCGTTCGTGCTCTATTGCTCGACCATTGAAGTGCGCAAGAACCACATCCTGCTGGCGCGGATATGGCAGCAGGCACTCGAAGAAGGCGTCAAGCTGCCGAAACTTGTCTGCGCCGGGCGCTGGGGCTGGATGATCGAGCCGTTGCGCGCCTATCTCAAGGCTCATCCAGGCCTGCTCCAGTCGATCACGTTCACCGGGCTGGTCAGCGATGAGGAGCTCATCCAATACTATCGCAGTGCTTCCTTCGGCGTCTTCCCGTCGCATATCGAGGGATGGGGCTACGGAGCCTCGGAATGTCTCGATTTCGGTATTCCGGTCATCGTCTCGACAACGCCATCGCTGATCGAGGCGACCGGAGGTCTGATGCCGGCGATCGATTCCAATGATCAGGCGGGTTGGTACGCCGCCATCCGCAGGATGGCGGAAGATATGGCGTGGCGTTCCTCGCTGGTGGACCGCATCGCGAAGCAACATCGGCCGACGCCGACTTCGGCAAGCTGGGCCACCATCAAGGCCGGCCTGCAGACCAGCGCGGCGAGCTGCCGCTCCAAAAATCGAGCGCCGTGACCGCAAGGCCGCTCTACGAAGGCCGCGTCTTCACCTTCTTGTGCTTCGGCGCGCCACCGGCTTCGAATTTCGGCTTGCCCGGCTTTTTCGCCCAAGGCTTTGCCTCGAATGCCCCGGCGGGACGCTGGTCGCCTGGGGATGGCGGGCGCTTTTCGAATTTCGGCTTGGGCGCGTTCTGGTCGAACGTCCGCTTGCCACGATGCGGCTTCTTGTCCGGCCGTGGCTCCTGATAGCCCGCCCGCGACAGGTCGGGCGTGCCGTCCAGCCGCTTCACCGCGATGTTGTTCTGCAGCTTGCGGTCGGGGCCGATCGCGGCGAGGAAGCGATCGGCCCAATCGGCTGATATCTGCACGAAGGTTTCTTCCGGCTGCATCTTGATGGCGCCGATCTCGAGCTTGGTGATGCCGCCGGTGCGGCACAGCATCGGGATCAGCCAGCGCGGCTCGGCATTCTGCCGGCGTCCCACCGACAGCGAGAACCAGACGCTGTCGCCGAAATCATCGCGGCGGCTTGGCGCCTCGTCGCGACGGGCGGATCTATCGCCAGAGGGCCTGTCGCCCGACGGCGTGAACGGAGCGACGTCGAGGAGATCCTCGGGCGCCGAGCGGCTGGAGCGGCAGAGACGCACGAAGGCCGCCGCCACCAGTTCGGCGCCACGTTGGTCGAGAAGCGTGCTTACGAAGTCGCGCTCCTCGTCCGTCACAGGTTCGCTGAAGACCGGGTCGGCAAGAATACGCTCGTCGTCGCGCCGCAGGACGTCGTCGGCCGAAGGCGGGCTTGCCCATGTCGCCGCAAGGCCGGCACTTTGCAGCAGCCGTTCGGTGCGCCTGCGGGCGTTGTTGGGCACGATCAGCGCGCTGACGCCTTTGCGTCCCGCGCGTCCGGTCCGACCGCTCCGGTGCAGAAGCGTCTCAGGATTGGTCGGCAGGTCGGCGTGGATCACCAGTTCGAGGTTGGGCAGGTCGATGCCGCGTGCCGCCACGTCGGTGGCGATGCAGACTTTTGCGCGGCCGTCGCGCATCGCCTGCAGCGCGTGGCTGCGCTCGTTCTGGCTCAGCTCACCCGAGAGCGCCACGACGGAAAAATTGCGGTTGTTGAAGCGCGCGGTCAGGTGGTTGACGGCAGCGCGGGTGTTGCAGAACACCAGCGCGTTCTTCGCCTCGTAATAGCGCAGCACGTTGATGATGGCGTTTTCCCGGTCGGCCTGGGCTACGCTCAGCGCCCGGTATTCGATGTCGAGATGCTGCTTCTCCTCGCCAGCGGCCGAGATGCGCACGGCGTTGCGCTGGTAGCCCTGGGCCAGAGTGGCGATGGAGCGCGGCACGGTGGCCGAAAACATCAAGGTGCGGCGCTCGGCCGGAGCGGCGTCGAGAATGAATTCCAGATCCTCGCGAAAGCCGAGGTCGAGCATCTCGTCGGCCTCGTCGAGCACGACTGCCTTCAGTTCAGACATGTCGAGCGAGTGCCGAGTGATGTGGTCGCGCAGCCGGCCGGGCGTGCCGACGACGATATGGGCGCCGCGTTCCAGCGCGCGCCGCTCGGTGCGCATGTCCATGCCGCCGACGCAGGACGCCACGGTCGCGCCGGTCAGTTCGTAAAGCCATTCCAGCTCGCGTGTCACCTGCAGGGCGAGTTCCCGCGTTGGCGCCACGGCCAGCGCCAGGGGTGCCGCGGCGTGAGAAAAGCGCTCCGCGCCATCGAGAAGGGTCGGCGCCAAGGCTAGGCCGAAGGCGACTGTCTTGCCTGAGCCGGTCTGCGCCGAAACCAGTGCATCGGCCTGGCCGAGCCCAGGGGCCAGAACCGCCTTCTGCACCGGCGTCAGATCGACATAGCCGCGTTTTTCCAGCGCCTTTGCCAGCGCAGGAACGATAGCTTCGAAATTGGACATATTACTCTTTCGGAATTCGGATACTTTATGCCCGGCAATGGGTCATCCGTCGGCGAGCGCCAGGAGCGCCACGAGCCAAACGATCCTGTCGTTCGTACTTCGCGCCGCCGCCATTGTACAGGGCAAGCCGTCTCGCCTCGTCGCGATTGACTCTTTACGCAAAGCGCGTAAAAGCCGGCACCGAACGGGACAGTTTTCGATGCGCGGCCTTTTGATGGCGCTTCTTGCATTCGACTACCCTGGCCGCAATGCAAACCATTGGGCCGGGCGCGTCGGCGCGTCTCCTCGTTTCAGCAAAACCCCATTCTTGGTCAAAGAAACCGGCAAAACGACCACTAAAACGGTCTGATTCCCTTGGCCTAACCACCCTCTCCCGGGTCCGGCCCGGGGGTTGAAACCCGCTTCGGCCAGCGGGTTTTCTCCAAAAACCGAGCGGAGAGGACAGGAGATTTCGATGAGTTTCAAAGTTGCAGTCGTCGGCGCCACGGGCAATGTGGGCCGGGAAATGCTCAATATACTGGAAGAGCGCGGCTTTCCGGTGAGCGAGGTGGTGGCGCTGGCCTCGCGGCGCAGCCAGGGCACGGAAGTGTCGTTCGGCGACCGCACACTGAAGGTCAGGGCGCTCGACCAATATGATTTTTCCGACACCGACATCTGCATCATGTCGGCCGGCGGCAACGTCTCGAAGGAATGGTCGCCGAAGATCGGAAAGCAGGGCTGCGTCGTCATCGATAATTCATCGGCCTTCCGCTACGACCAGGACGTGCCGCTGATCGTGCCGGAAGTGAACCCGGACGCGATTTCCCTGTTCACGCGCAAGAACATCATCGCCAATCCGAATTGCTCGACGGCCCAGCTCGTCGTGGCGCTGAAGCCGCTGCATGACTTCGCCACCATCAAGCGTGTCGTCGTCGCCACCTACCAGTCGGTGTCGGGCGCCGGCAAGGAAGGCATGGACGAACTGTTCACGCAGACGCGGGCCGTGTTCGTCGCCGACCAGGTCGACGTCAAGAAGTTCACCAAGCGCATCGCCTTCAACGTCATCCCGCATATCGACGTCTTCCTCGACGACGGCTTCACCAAGGAAGAGTGGAAGATGGTGGCCGAGACCAAGAAGATGCTCGATCCCAAGATCAAGCTGACGGCGACCTGCGTGCGCGTGCCGGTGTTCATCGGCCATTCGGAAGCCGTCAACATCGAGTTCGAAAAGCCGATCACAGCCGACGAGGCGCGGGATATTCTTCGGGACGCCCCTGGCTGCCAGGTGCTCGACAAGCGCGAGGACGGCGGCTACATCACGCCGCTGGAATCGGCCGGCGAGGATGCCACCTTCATCTCGCGCATCCGTGAGGATTCGACCATCGACAACGGCCTGTCGATGTGGATCGTCTCCGATAATCTGCGCAAGGGCGCCGCACTCAACGCCGTGCAGATCGCCGAATTGCTGATCGAGCGCGGGCTGATCCAGCCGAAGAAGAAGGCGGCATAATTTTCGCTCACGGGCCGCACCGCCGCTACCGCGGCTGGCCCTCCGCGGGGGCGCCGGACGACCGGCGGCCCGCAGTCGCGAGCTTGGCCTTTGGCCGTGGTTTCGCTCCCGGGCCACACCGCCGCTATCGCGGCTGGCTCTCCGCAGGGGCGCCGGCGACCGGCGGCCCGCAGTCGCGGGGCTTATAGTATGAGCATTGACGCCAAAGTCGTGCTGCGTCCGGCCATGAGTTCGGATGCAGGCGTCATTGCGAATATCATGCGGGCGGCGCTTGCGTCGTTCGACTGGATGCCGGTCATGCACACGCCGCCTGAGGACCTGGCTTTCATCAGCGGTGTGGTGTTGCAGCAGCAACACGTCACGGTCGCCGAGGCTGGCGGGAATATTGCCGGCTTCATCGCCGTCAGCGGCGAGTGGGTGGAACAGCTCTATCTCGACCCCGCCTGGACAGGGCGAGGCATCGGCAGCCGGCTGCTGACGGAGGCGACAGTCGGTTTGCCGGTCGTGAAACTGTACTGTTTTCAGTCCAACACCGGTGCCCGGCGCTTCTATGAGCGCCATGGCTTTCGCGTGGGAGCTCTCCGCAGCGGCACGAACAATGAAGAGGGCCTGCCGGATATTTTTTATGTCCGAAGGCGCTGACCTTCAGTCGGTGCTCTCCACCGCGAGTTTCCGCAGCACATCCATCGCCTCCTCCGCCCGGTCGGCGGGGACGAACAGATGGTCATGATAGAAGGCCGAGACCGGATTGACGCCCATGCCGGCAGCGGCCAGACGCGTGGTGATGGCGGCGAGGAAGCCCACCGCTTCCAGCGACGAATGGATGTTCAGCGTCACCATCCGGCAGGGAACACGGCTTCCAGGCCAGTGGCCCTGGCTTCCTCTTCACGCACGATCAGCGTCGTGCCCTCGCGCTCGCGAAACAGCATCACCGGATCGAGAGAGTGAGGCGCCAGCGCGTCAGGCGGCAGCGTGACGAAGACATGGACGCCGGGATGCAATTCCGGCGTCATCATTGCCAGAAGTTTCTTCAGATCGGTCTCGCCGGCCATTGCTTGGTTCCGGATGTTACGCGGGTCAGACGGTGATTGTGGCGAGCGCCTATGCTCTTCGGCCGCACGAACCTTCGATACCGCGCTCAACCCTTTCCCTGCAAGGCAACGGATGGATCGGCATTCCACCAGCGTGAAAAACAAACCGGACGTGTCGGATAGTCGCCTTACGCTGCGTCCTTGGTTCGGGTCCTGGCGAAGAGAGCCAGTGCTCGAAACAGCCGAAGGGAACACCAATGACCATTTCTCAAGCATCCATCACGCCAGGCGCGCTGTGGGCAGGCCGTGGGCTCAGCGCCCTCATCGTGCTGTTCATGATCTTCGACGGCGTCATAAAGCTGCCGCCGCTCGATATCGTTACCCAGACCATGGTGCAGCTCGGCTGGCCGGCCGATGCCGATGTCTCGCGCATGCTCGGTATCATCGGGCTGGTCTCGACCGCGCTCTATGCGGTCCCGCGCACCTCGGTGCTCGGCGCCATCCTGCTCACCTTCTATCTCGGTGGCGCCATCGCGACCCATGCGCGCCTCGGCAGCCCGCTGTTCTCGCATACACTGTTCGGCGTCTATCTCGGCGTCATTCTGTGGGGTGGCCTTTTCCTGCGCGATCCCAGGGTGCGCGCGCTGATCCCCTTCACGGCTGACGGTCGTCGTTATTCCCCAAAACGGATCAAATTTCGCATCCGCGCGTTATCGACGCACGGCGGGTAGTAGGCGTTTCCCGTGCGGGAGGAACGACAAATGAGAAAGACGATGCTTTTGATGGCCCTGCTGGTGCCGCTCGGCGCCTGCTCGCAAACGGAAAAGGGCGCGGCGGTCGGTGGCCTGGGTGGTGCGGCTGTCGGCGCTGCCGTGGCAGGCGATCCCGTGGAAGGTGCTGTCATTGGTGGCGCTGTCGGCGCCGTGGCTGGCGCGCTGATCGGTCGTGCCAGTGAAAGCGGCCAGTGCCGCTACCGCGACCGCTACGGACGCGTCTACGTTGCCCGCTGCCCGCGAGGTTACTGATAGACCCCGCGTCATAAGTCGGACGAAACAGCAAAACGGCGGGTAAGGCGCCCGCCGTTTTGCGTAGGGAACAGAAAGCGAATTATTCGGCGGTCGCGGCTTCCGCCTCGGCCGGCGCGGCTGCCGCTGCGGCAACAGCGGCGGCTGCATCTTCCTGCGCCTTTTTCAGAAGGGCGGCACGCTCCTGCGCCTTCTTGCCGGGCTCGGCCTTCTTCGGGTTGGAGCGAGCTTCGCGCTTGGCGATGCCGGCCTCGTCGAGGAAGCGCAGCACGCGGTCGGTCGGCTGGGCGCCGTGCGAGAGCCAATGCTTGACGCGGTCGGCGTCGACCTTGACGCGCTCGCCGTCCTTGGGCAGCAGCGGGTTCCACGAGCCGAGCGACTCGATGAAACGGCCGTCGCGCGGCGAACGGGCGTCGGCGACGACGACGTGGTAATAGGGACGCTTCTTCGAGCCCGCACGGGCCAGTCGGATTTTCAGTGGCATTTCTTTTCTCCTAAAACTCTGATTTTCGTTGGTCGGGGTTGTGGCTGTTGTTCTTATGCATGTCGTTGTCCCAAAACCGCTGCGCACTTTTGGGCGACATGCACTGGTCCTCAGCCGGTTTTCGTTGCGCCGTTGGATGCGGCGATCTGCTCGTGATGCCGGATCACTTCGCGGACGACGAAATTCAGGAATTTCTCCGCAAAATCCGGATCGAGATGCGCGTCCCTCGCCAGTTGGCGAAGGCGGGCGATCTGCTGCTGCTCGCGCGCCGGATCCGCCGGCGGCAGGCCATGCGTCGCCTTCAGTACGCCGACCGCCTTGGTGCAGCGGAAACGCTCAGCCAGCATGTGGATGAGCGCTGCGTCGATGTTGTCGATCGAGGCGCGGTAGTCGACCAGCGCCGCACGTGCGTCGGCCATGTCCTTTTTTTCGTTCATCGCGCCCTCACTTCTTCTTGCCGAGTCCCGGCAGGCCGCCGCCAGATCCCGGCAAACCAGGAAGCTTCATGCCGCCGGGCAGCCCAGGCAGGCCGCCACCCCCGGGTAGGCCACCGGGAAGGCCCTTCATGCCGCCGAGACCGGCTGCCTGCGCCTGCTTCTGCAAGGCTTCGAGCTGCTTGGGGTCCATCTTGGACAGGTCCGGCATGCCGCCGCCCATCATGCCGCCCGGACCACCCATACCGGGCATCATGCCGCCGAGCCCCATCTTCTGGGCCAGGCCGCCCATCATGCCGCGCATGAGGCCACCGCCTTTGCCCTTGCCGCCCATCGCCTTCATCATGTCGGCCATGCCGCGGTGCATCTTCAGCAGCTTGTTGATCTCGGCCGCATCTGTGCCGGAGCCGGCGGCGATGCGCTTCTTGCGCGAGTGCTTCAGAATATCGGGGTTGGCGCGCTCGGCCTTGGTCATCGACGATATGATGGCGAGCTGGCGGCCGAACATCTTGTCGTCGAGACCGGCGGCGGCCATCTGGTCCTTCATCTTGCCCATGCCCGGCATCATGCCCATGATGCCGCCCATGCCGCCCATCTTCGACATCTGCTGAAGCTGGCCGGCAAGGTCGTTCAGGTCGAACTTGCCCGACTGCATCTTCTTGGCCATCGCCGCCGCCTGCTCGGCGTTGATGTTTTCGGCGGCCTTTTCGACAAGGCTGATGATGTCGCCCATGCCGAGGATGCGGTCGGCGATGCGCTTGGGATGGAATTCCTCCAGCCCGTCCATCTTCTCGCCCGTACCGATCAGCTTGATAGGCTTGCCGGTGACGGCGCGCATGGAGAGTGCTGCACCACCACGGCCGTCGCCATCCATGCGGGTCAGCACCAGGCCGGTGATGCCGACGCGCTCATCGAAGCTTTTCGCCAGATTGACGGCGTCCTGGCCGGTCAGCGAATCGGCGACCAAAAGGATTTCGTGCGGCGACGACACCTTCTTGATGTCGGCCATCTCGACCATCAGCGGCTCGTCGATGTGGGTGCGGCCGGCGGTGTCGAGGATGACGACATCATGGCCGCCGAGCTTTGCCGCCTGCACGGCGCGGCGGGCGATGTCGACCGGCGTCTGGCCGGCGACGATTGGCAGCGTGGCGACCTTGACCTGCTCGCCGAGCTGGCGGAGTTGCTCCTGCGCGGCGGGGCGCCGCGTGTCGAGCGAGGCCATCAGGACTTTCTTGTTCTGACGCTCGGTGAGGCGCTTGGCGATCTTGGCGGACGTCGTCGTCTTGCCGGAGCCCTGCAGGCCGACCATCATGACGACGACCGGAGCCGGCGCATTGAGATCGATGGCGACGCCCTCGGCGCCGAGCATGTCGACCAGCTCGTCATGGACGATCTTGACGACCATCTGGCCGGGCTTGATCGACTTCACCACGGCGGCGCCGACGGCCTTCTCGCGCACCTTGTCGGTGAAGGAACGCACCACTTCCAGCGCCACGTCGGCCTCGAGCAGCGCACGGCGCACCTCGCGCAGCGCCGCCGAGACATCCGCCTCGGACAGGGCACCGCGGCCAGTCAGGCCGTTCAGGATGGAGCCAAGGCGCTCCTGAAGGGATTCAAACATCTGTCTTCCTTCAATCTCGGTTCGGGTTCGATCCGAGAGGTAATGCGTTCGCGCCCAGTGTCCAAGCAAAAGCCCGTGCAGGCAAAAGCCAAAGCCAAAAAGCACCCGGGGGCGCATAGCGCTGCCGGATGTTGGCCTCCAGGATCGATTTACAGCACGTCACCTCAAAGAGGTTTCGGCGTCCTGGTCGGCTTGCTCGGAGGGATACTCGTCGCGGAATTCGCGGCGTGTAGACAGGAAATCGGCCGCGGAGTCAAGGTGCGGGCCGAATACGGTCGCTGAAACACGGCTTAATCGGCCGGCAAGCTTGATCCGCCGGGGTGCGAAATATCCGGCTCGACCTTCAGCGGCGAGCGCGGATGAAGCAGCAGCAGGATCGTCAACAGGCTGCAGACGATGCCGATCGCCGCGATGAGGACGGCATCAAGCGTCGTCCAGCCGGCGCCTTCGAGCGGCTTGGCGTTGAACAGGGCGAACGAATTATAGCTTTGCTGGTGCGAAATCAGCAGGAAACCGGTGAGGTTGTTGCCGAGATGGGCGCCGAAGGCAGTACCCAGATTGCCCGTGGCATAGACCACAAGCGTCAGCAGCAGCGCAAAGGCGGCGATCGAGGCCAGCACGCAGGCGTTGATGGCAGCCGTCGAGCTTGGGCTCCAATGCATCGAAGTGAACAGAAGCCCCGGCAGCAGCGCCCAGATGAGGGGATTTTGAAACCGGTTGGCCAAGCCCCTCAAGAGATAGCCGCGGAACAGCGCTTCCTCGGACGAGATCTGCATCAGGGTCAGCACAACGATCGGGATCAGGAACAGCAGCCACGACGACACGCCGATCGCACCGCGCGCAATGTCGGGCTGCAAGAGATAGAGCAGGATCTCGGAGAGCAGCGATGTCAGCAGCACCGCAGCCAGTCCCTTAAGGAATCCCGAGCGCGAAACCCGGCGGCTGGTGCCGATCAGCGCCATCAGCGGCTCGCGATGGACCCAGCGCATGGCAGCCCACAGGCCGAGCCAGATTCCGGCAAAGGAAGCGAGCGCGGCGAGGATCCCGGTGGGCGTTGCCATAAAATCCTGCACCGCCCCTCCGACTATCGGGGCGCCAGAGGATGCCTGCCAGAGAACGAAGAAATAAGTGCCGCCGACCAGCACCGCGATGGTTGTCGCGACCCAGAACAGGGTGACGATCGCCGTTCCGAGCAACAGGCGCGGCAAGGTCGTCTTGGCGTTGGGAGAGCGCCGGTAACGCTCGAAGGCATCTGGATCGATCGTCACGCGGGTTCACAGGCTGGTGCTTCGGTTTGGATGATCTATGTGATCGGCATCTTTCGCGCAATCACCCCGTCCGAGCAACGATGCGGGATCACTCGGGTTACGACAATGTCCGATGGCGGCGACCGCCGGTGGCACGTGCCCGCCGGCCGCCCTGTTGGTTGGTGACGTCAGCGCTCGACGTACATGATGCGTCGGGTGCCCGGATCGACCAGTGCCGGCTGGCCGTTTACATAGACATAGCGGTAGTCATAGTCCGGAATCTCGCGCAACTCGACGGTATCGGGCAAGGTCGCGCCCGTAACCACCTCGCCCTCGAGATAGACCGGGTCGAGCCGGTTCGTGTCGATATAGGTACGGACTTCGGCCGGCGGCCGTCTGATGGTTTCGATCGGCTCGCCAGCGACGATCGCGCCGGTATAGGTGTCGGAAAACTCGCTGTCGGCGGGCGCCTCGACGATGGCAATGTCGGCGTCGGCCGGGCGCCGGGTCAGGACGACCTCACTGCCGCCGAAATCGGCCGTCACGTAATCGGAATAGATCCAGCCCTCGCCATTGGCCTCGGCTATGGTGCACCATTTGCTGTTTTCGATGCAGCCCTCGAGCGTTGCCGACTGGCCGGCGGCGAGCACGCCGATGACCGGGTATTGCGGGCCGGGGCCGGCGCGCACGTTGAGATCGGCGACGGCCGAGACGGCGGTTTCGGCCAAGGCTGCGCCCGACATGGCGACAAGCGCTCCAGCAACGGCAGGAAGCAGTATGCGGTTCATGATTTCGCTCCGTTTTCGTAATCCCTCGCGAACGAAAACGAAACAAGGCCTCATGCGTTCCGGCTAAAATGCCTCGGCCGGCTCACGTTTTATTCCAGATTCTTTCGCTACACCGGTCAGGAGTTCATGGACGAAAGCCAGCTTTTGCGCGGTCACCTCCGAGATGACGAAAGGATAGAGGTCGGGCAGGCCCATGCAGCGGTTGATCGAGTTGGAGGCTTCCGACAGCACCAGCCAGCGGGCGAGGATCTTTTCGAAGGGTTCAGGAACGGCGGCAGGTTCCGACGGCGCCGGCTGCAACTCGCCGCCGGTGTCGCCCCGCGGCAGGTCGTTGGCCTCCACGGTTTGCAGCCGGCCGAGCGGAAAATTCAGCGCATGCACCATCTCCAGCGTGTCTGTGATGTGCAGATGGTGCGCCCATGTCTCGGCCCAGTCCTCCCAGGGATGGGACGTGGCATAGGCCGAAATGTGGCCCTGCTGCCAGTCGGGCGGCGCGCCATTGGCATGGTAGCTCTTCAGCGCCTGCTCGTAATCGGCGCGTTCGTCGCCGAACAGTGCGCGGAAGGCGGCGAGCCGTTGCGGGTCGTCACGGATCAGGCGGTCCCAGTAATAGTGGCCGAGCTCGTGGCGGAAATGGCCGAGCAAAGTGCGATAGTTCTCGCCCATCTCGACACGCCGCTTTTCGCGCTCGGCCGAGTCCGCTTCGGCGACATTGAGTGTGATCAGGCCGTTGTCATGGCCGGTCAGGATACGCTCGCCGCCCGGACCGCCGATCGGATCGGCGAGGAAGTCGAAGGCGAGGCCGGTCTCGTCGCCGGCGTTCTGCTTGGGTGCGACCGGCAGTCCAGCGGCGAGCAGCGAATAGATGGCCCGCTTCTTTGCCGCTTCGACACGGATCCAGCGGCGGCGGTTGCCATCGACCGAAAGGTCCGGGATCAATTGGTTCAGCATGCACGCGCGGCAGAAGGCATGGCCCGGTTCCGCCATCCAGTTGCAGGCGCACTCGTCGGCATTGGTGCATTGGAAAACGCCGTCGGCGCCGGATAACGCGAAGCGCCCATGCCGGGGATCGTAGAGCACGGAGCTGGCGCAGTTCAGGCACTGGGCGTTCTCGAAATAGAGGCGGTGGCCGCAATGCGGGCAATCGAAGAGCTTCATGTCAGTCTCAAATCATCAGGCGCGGATATGGTGCGGAGTGGCACATCGCCCAAACGCCTGTGAGCAACCAGCGTTCCTGCCGATGCTATTTTGCCGCAAGCTGAGCGGCGACCGTTCTCGCCACCGCCTCGCCCGACAGCCTGGCACCGCCGCATGTCTGCATCAGCGGACCCGCCAGATGCTCCCCGGCGAAGAAAATCTTTTCCGCCACCGGCTGCATCAGCGCGGCGCGCGCGCCCGAACGGCCGGGGCGGGCCGCCGCATAGGCACCGCGCACGAACCGCTCGCCGCCCCAATGGGTCATCATGGCGCGTCCGACATGTTTTCGAATATCGCCGCCGAAGATGGCGCACAGGCGGTCGACGACGAAGTCGATGCCTGCCGCCTCGCCTGCCGCCGACATCTCCCAGGCGAAATCGCCGCCGACGAAACCGACCATCAGGTCGAGGTCGAAGGGAAAGCAAAGGAAGTAGATGTCGTGCCTGGCCAGCCGCTCGATCAGCAGATCGTCGAACGGCTCAAGTCCGAGCCTTGTGCCCCTGATTTCGACCGGCAGTTTGGTCAGCATGCCCATCGGCAGGTCGAAGAAGGCAGCGAAATGCGTGTCGGGCAGCGCCGGCGAGAATTCGATCTCCTCGAAGGCGAGCACCGCCGGCGAGGCGGTGACGATGGCTGCCTTGGCGCGAATGGTGCCGCGATCGGTGACGCAGGCGACGCCTGGCACGTCCCAGAGGATTTTCCGCACCGGCGTCGACAACTCGACCGGCACGTCGGCGCCGAAACGGGCGACCAAGGCGCCAAATCCCTCCTTGGTGAAATAGTTCGGGTCGAGATCGGCGGCGGCCTGAAAATCGCGGATCGATATCTCGTCCTCGTCGGCGCCGAAATCCATCGGCCCGGCGAAGGTGGCGGCGGCGCGCGGTGCATGGCCCCTGGCGAGCAACGCCGAAAGGCGATCGTCGTCGCCATCCTTCACCTCATGCGCGGCCAGCATTTCGAACAGCCTGATATCGGCCACCTTCATCGCGGCCTCTTCGTCCTCGCTCGCCTTTCGGTTGCGATAATAGAGATGGTCGACATTCATGTCGTGATGGTGCAGCGTCCAGCGGGCGGCTTGCGCCTCGGGAAAGTAGGGATTGCGGTCGGCCGCGTGCAGCCAGGCGCAGCCGATGTCGAAAGGCACACCGAAATGCTGGTCGCTGGTCCAGGCGCGGCCGCCGATGCGGTTCATCGCTTCGAACAGCTTGAAGGAAAGGCCGGCTGCGCGCAGGGTCTTGGCGGCGGAAAGTCCCGCCGAACCGGCGCCAATGACCACGACATCAACGTCTTCCATGAATATTCTGGCCCCGCCACAATAATTACTTGATCGTAAGCAAGTTCTCCGGCATTCGCCAGCGCTGCTGCGGGAACGCGTAAACGACTTCTTAGCGCATCGGCTCGAAAATCGATTCCGATTTTCGGAAAGCACGATGCGCAGGTTCTAAAGCGTTAGAGCGACGTGCGTCCACCTGGACGCTCGTCGCTCTAACGGTGACAAGCGGGCGTTTCGCTGGCAAATTCGTATTTGGGACGTGATTGAGGCAACCAGGAGAGCAACATGGCATTTCTTGCCAAGGGAAAGATTTTCGCGGCGGCGGCATTGATGATGCTTGCGGCGGCGACAGGCGCACAGGCCGCCCAGTGCGGCAACACCAGCGCGGGTTTCGAAGCGTGGAAGGCTGAGTTCGCCGCGGAGGCTAGGGCTGACGGTGTACGCTCGAAGGGTCTTGCCGCGCTGGCTAGGGCGACCTACGCAACAAAGACGATCTCCGCCGACCGCGCCATCCATAAGGCGTTCAGCGGCTCGGTGGAAGCTTTCATGAAGCGCCGTGGCGCGTCCACGATCATTTCCAAGGGCCGTTCGCTGAAGAAGTCGAACGCGGCGCTGTTCGACAAGATCGAGGGAACCTACGGCGTGTCGCCGGGTGTGTTGCTCGCCATCTGGGGGATGGAGACCGGCTTCGGTTCCTACCTGGGCAAGCAGAATACGGTTTCTGCCATTTTAACGCTTGCCTATGACTGCCGCCGCCCGGAGTTCTTTTACCCGCATGCCATTGCTGCCCTGAAGCTGGTTGACCGCGGAGCGTTGAGCGCCTCGTCGGTCGGCGCCATGCATGGCGAGATTGGCCACACGCAGTTCCTGCCCGGAAATGTTTTGAAGTATGGCGTCGGCAACGGAAATCTGCGCGATAAGGCCACTGCGCTGGCTTCCACCGCCAACTTCCTCAAGGGTCATGGTTGGCGGGCCGGCGGGAGCGCGCAGGCGAATTTGGGCGCAATTGCTGGCTGGAATTCCGCGAGCGTCTATCAACAGGCCATCGCCCGCATGGCCACGGCGATCGATGCCGATTGATAGAGGTATCCAGATTAATTAACGGAAAGCCCGGCCATGAGCCGGGCTTTTTTGTTGATGGAGCAGGGTCAAAACCCAATCACTCGGAAAGATCAGGTCCGATCTCATCACCACTCTCAATAATGCGCGTAGCCGCTCAACGGGCATTTCCGGGAGCTGGGAATCTGGAAGGTGCCTTCAATACCGTTGCAGGTACGGAACTTGGAGTTTCGCGGCGCCGGGGTAGCCGCCTTTGACTTGCCCTTGATCATCTTGATTTCGGTCGGTTGGTCGAGCTGAGCGTGGCCGCTCAACGGGCATTTCCGGGAAGCGGGAATCTGGAAGGTGCCGTTATTACGGTTGCAGGTACGGAATTCGGACGTCCGCGGCGCCGGGGCTTGCGTAGCCGCCTTTGACTTGCCCTTGATGACCATCCAGATTTCGGTCGGTTGGTCTAGCTGCAGGCTGTTTATGTCGGAGTAGCTGATGCGTCCGGTGCGCACCCCTTCGGCAAGGCGCTGGCAGAACAGGGCCGGCATGCGCTCCTGCGAGACGCCCATGAAAGAGGCGATATCGTGCTTGAGCGTGATGCCCCATGCGTGGACAGCGGTGACACATCCGCCCAAGTTCGCGCCCGGGTTGCGTTTCGCGCTTGCCTCTGACAACTGGCACACCGTCAAGGCGGTGACCGTTGCAAGCAGAATAAAAACACCATTTTTCATTGTGAAAAGCCCCCATGCAGCAAGCGAGAACTTAGATGAAGTCGCCGAAAGGTCAAACAAAACTCTTTTGAGGTGGTTTAATTTCAATTATATTATAACTAACAAATAAAACCCGGCGTCTCCGCCGGGTTTCTCGAATCGTTTCAGCTTTCACGGGATCGGTAGAGTGGCCCCAGGGCGCTGTTCAGATGTCAGCTTTTACGGTTCCGCGCCGCCAGCGTCCGCAGCCTCAGCGCGTTGAGGCGGATGAAGCCTTCGGCGTCCTTCTGATCGTAGGCGCCGCGGTCGTCCTCGAAGGTGACCAGCGCATCGGAGTAGAGCGTCTTCTTCGACTTGCGGCCGGTGACGATGACGTTGCCCTTGTAGAGCTTCAGCCGCACCGTGCCTTCGACATCTTCCTGGCTCTTGTCGATCATCGCCTGCAGCATCAGGCGCTCGGGCGCGAACCAGAAGCCGTTGTAGATCAGCTCGGCGTAGCGCGGCATGAACTCGTCCTTGAGGTGGGCCGCACCGCGGTCGAGCGTGATCGATTCGATCGCCCGGTGGGCTGATATCAGGATGGTGCCGCCGGGAGTTTCGTAGACACCCCGCGATTTCATGCCGACGAAACGGTTCTCGACCAGGTCGAGCCGGCCGATGCCGTTGTCGCGGCCGAGATCGTTGAGCGCGGCCAGCATCGTCGCCGGTGACAGCTTCTTGCCGTCGAGCGCGATCGGATCGCCCTTCAGGAACTCGATTTCGATCTCGGTGACCTTGTCGGGCGCGTCCATTGGCGAAATGGTGCGCTGGTGGACGAATTCCGGCGGCTCGCTCCACGGGTCTTCCAGCACTTTGCCCTCGGAAGACGAGTGCAACAGGTTGGCGTCGACGGAAAACGGCGCGTCGCCCTTCTTGTCCTTCGGCACCGGAATCTGGTGCTGCTCGGCGAAGTTGATCAGGTCGGTGCGCGACTTGAAGGACCAATCGCGCCATGGCGCGATAACCTTGATGTCGGGGTTCAGCGCATAGGCGGAGAGCTCGAAACGGACCTGGTCGTTGCCTTTGCCGGTGGCGCCATGCGCAATCGCGTCGGCGCCGGTTTCTTCGGCGATCTCGACTAGGTGCTTCGAGATCAGCGGACGGGCGATCGAGGTGCCGAGCAGATAGGTGCCTTCATAGACGGCGTTGGCGCGGAACATCGGGAAGACGAAGTCGGAAACGAACTCCTCGCGAACATCCATGATGCGGATGTCCTTGATGCCCATCATCTCGGCCTTACGCCGCGCCGGCTCCAGCTCGCCGCCCTGGCCGAGATCGGCGGTGAAGGTTACGACCTCGGCGCCGAGCTCGGTCTGCAGCCATTTCAGGATGATAGAGGTGTCGAGGCCGCCGGAATAAGCGAGCACGACTTTCTTGACGTCTTTTGGTTTCGACATGCTGGGGGACATCTTGGCGGTTCCGCGACAGGGGGTTCTCGCTGGGCGAGGTATCACGGCGTTTCCGGACTGCGCAAGAGACGAAGGGTGCGACAGGCACGCTGGATCAGCTATTGCGGAAGCCAATCGCTGGCACAGGCACCGTGCTTGCGCTATAGGCTGCGCTGTCTTACGCCTCCTTGGGGCCGCCCATGTCCTTCATTCCCGACGCCACTACGCTGATCCAGTTTGCCATCGCCACCGTGATCCTGGCGATCACGCCGGGGCCCGACATGACGCTGTTCGTGTCGCGCACGCTGAGCCATGGCCGCGCCACCGGCTTTGCCTCGATGGCGGGCGCGCTGTGCGGCACGCTGATCCACACCACGCTGGTGGTGGTCGGCATCTCGGCACTGATCGTCGCCTCGCCTGCGGCCTTTTTTGTCCTGAAGATTTTCGGCGCCGGCTATCTCGTCTTCCTGGCGTGGCAAGCGATCACCAAGGGATCGGCCTTTTCACCGGAGAAGAAGACCGGGCCGCGGAAGATCTCGCTGTTTCGCAGTTGGGCGGCGGGGCTCGGCGTCAACCTGCTCAACCCGAAGATCATCCTGTTCTTCATGACCTTCCTGCCGCAGTTCGTCTCGGCGCACGACCCGAACGCGCCCGGAAAGCTGTTCTTCCTCGGCGCGATGTTCGTCGTGCTGTCGATCCCGGTAACGGCGCCGATGGTGCTGGCGGCGGAAAAATTCTCAGCGGCGATGAAGACCAGCCCGCGCGTCACACGCGTCGTCGACTATTTGTTCGCGGGGGTGTTCTCAGCCTTCGCGCTCAAGATCCTGACGGCCCAGGCGAAGTAGGGCTCTAGAATTCTGAATCTTCGCATCGTGCTTTCCGAACCGAAGGTCAGCGGAGCAAAAATCGATTCCGATTTTCGGGCCGATGCTTTAGCCGATCTGACGCCAGGTTCCGGCCCAGCGTCCGGCGCTCAGCCAGTAGAAAATGCCGCCGACCATGCCGCAGCCGACCACGGCAGCAACGGCGCGCGGATCGGTGACCTCGAAATTGCCATCGGCCGTCTGGTAGGCGAAGCCGAGGAAAACCACCGCGACCACCGCGCCCGCCAGCGCATAGAACAGCCAGTCGCGCCGGCCGAGGATTTCGGAGACGAGGATGACGATGGCTGCCGGCATGAAGGCGAAATAGGCGACGAACAGCGCAACGAATGGAACCGAAAAATACAGGGAAGCGGTCGCCGTAGGGTGCGCGTGCTCCGGCGTGTAGCCCAGCGACGCCAGAAACATGATGTTGAGGAAGGCGCTGGCCGCCAACGAGGCGACGCCATAGCCGATCAGGATGACGGCGAAGCGGATGAGATAGGCAACGAGGCGGTTCACGCCTCGCCGTGCCCCGCGATCATCATTGCTTCCAGTGCCAGCCGGTCGACCTTGCGCATGCGCTCCGACTCCGACTTGAGCTGGCCGCAGGCGGCCAGGATATCACGGCCGCGCGGCGTGCGGATCGGCGAGGCATAGCCGGCATTGTTGATGTAGTCGGCGAATTTCTCGATCGTCTCCCAGTCCGAGCACTGGTAGTTGGTGCCCGGCCACGGGTTGAACGGGATCAGATTGATCTTGGCCGGAATGCCCTTCAGCAGCTTGATCAGCCCCTTGGCATCCTCGATCGAATCGTTGACGTCCTTCAGCATCACGTATTCGAAGGTGATGCGCTTGGCGTTCGACAGGCCGGGATAGGCGCGGCAGGCGGCGATCAGCTCCTTCAATGGATACTTCTTGTTGATCGGCACCAGCAGGTCGCGCAGATCGTCATTGGTGGCGTGCAGCGAGATCGCCAGCATGACGCCGATCTCCTCGCCGGTGCGGAAGATTTCCGGCACGACGCCGGAGGTCGACAGCGTGATGCGTCTTTTGGATAGGGAAAGCCCGTCGCCGTCGGACGCGATCAGCAGCGCCTTCTTCACTGCCTCGAAATTGTAGAGCGGCTCGCCCATGCCCATCATGACGATGTTGGACACTTTCCGGCCCTCGGCTGGCACGATGGCGCCGTCGGGCGTGTTGCGATCAGGGAAATCGCCGAGCCGGTCGCGCGCGGTGAGCAACTGGCCGAGGATTTCCTCCGATGTCAGGTTGCGAACCAGCTTCTGCGTGCCGGTGTGGCAGAAGGAGCAGGTCAGCGTGCAGCCGACCTGCGACGAGATGCAGAGCGTGCCGCGGCCTTCTTCGGGAATGTAGACGGTCTCGATCTCGACCGGCCGGCCGGCGCCGCGCGGCGGAAAGCGGAACAGCCATTTGCGCGTGCCGTCGGAGGAAATCTGCTCCTCGACGATCTCTGGCCTGGCGACGGTGAAATGCCTGTCGAGCTCGGCGCGCAAATCCTTGGAGATGTTGAGCATGCCGGCAAAGTCGGAGACGCCGCGTACATACATCCAGTGCCAGAGCTGCTGGGCGCGCATCCTGGCCTGGCGCTCCGGCACGATGCCTGATGCAACGAGGGCGGCGCCAAGTTCGGGCCGCGTCAGGCCGATCAGCGACGGTTTTTCAGGCGGCGTGGCGTGGGCGCGCAACACGTCACGGGCGCCTTCG
Organism: Mesorhizobium sp.; assembly: GCF_004962245.1. Taxonomy (GTDB): domain Bacteria; phylum Pseudomonadota; class Alphaproteobacteria; order Rhizobiales; family Rhizobiaceae; genus Mesorhizobium. Next base: position 69,038 of record NZ_SUHQ01000021.1, read on the forward strand.
GCGGTGAGATCGAACGACAGGGTCATTGTTGGGCCAATATAAGTGGTTTGCGGCCGATTACAGCATCGTGCCCGAAACGAAGCGCGGCGCATAGCACAGGTTGATGGCGAAGTCATGGGTGGTGGCGGTGCAAGGCTCGCCGCAATGTGCCGGCCGGCGGCGTTTTGAAAAAGCAAAGAGCCGGGCTTGCGGGCCCGGCCTCTCATTCAAACCCAGCTTTGGCTAATTGCACTTGGCGATGGACGACAGCGCCGCTGAAATGCCCTTCAGCGAAAAGACATAGGTGGTGGTGTTGCCGCGGCCGGATTTCGCCTGCACCTTCATGTCGCTGCCGGATTTCATCGCGGCGATCAGCACCGGCTCTTCGGCGGCGTTCTCGACCCAGGCCGACTTGCCGCGCGTGAACATCGAAAAGCTCTTGCCGTCGATGGTGACGGTGGCCTTGGAACCTTCCTGGAAATTGTAGCCGGCGATGAATTGCGGCTCGTAAGATACCTGCTGTCCCGGCCGCTGGCTGACGAAGAAGAACATGTCGCCGTGGTCAAGCGTTGGCGGCTGCTTGTCGGTCGGCACGGTCAGCACATAGCAAACCTTGCCGCCCGACGCCTGGTAGCTGTAGGTGCCCCAGGCATTATGCTGGCCGATCTTGGTTGCCGACTGCGCCAGTGCCGGCGCTGTCATGGCCACCAGGACCAGGCTCGAAATTGTAGCAATCAATCCGCGCATCGCTTTTCCCGTATTCCAAATGGTGCGGGGCAGGCCGGCTCGGCGTCCTGCCCGTCGCTTCATTTTGATTTAATCTGGGTTACCAAACGGTGAAGTTCCTTCAGGAAAAGGACATCCACCCCAGGAAACCACCGCCATCCTTGCGCCCGTCGCTCGAAAAGCGGCAGTCGCAATGTCCCTTTGGCGACTTGGAGGCCACGAAAACGGCAAGAGTTTGACTTTTCTGCCTTATCGCCGGCTCAACTGTTGTCGGCAATCGCCTGCTTGGCGGCGAGCCGGTGCGCGGGGGTGATGTGGGCTTTGACGGCGGTGATCGCGGCGGTCAGCACGGCGATGTCGTCGGTAAAGCCCAGTCCGAAGACGAAGTCGGGGACGACGTCCGTCGGCAGCACGAAGTAGCCGAGTGCCGCCACCAAGATGCCCTTGGCGCGCAGCGGCGTGTTCTTGTCCATGGCGCAGTAGTAGGCGGCGACCAGCTCTTCCATGAACGGGATCTGCCGGGCAGCCTTCTTGGCCGTGCGCCAGAATTTCTCGCGCACGTCGCTCTCGTCGCCGAGCTTGTCGCCAAAGCCGAAGAAATCAAAACCGGATTTTTGCGCCATCAGTGTCTCCTAACGAGGCTGTGCGTATCGTTCAACACGCGCCTGCCAGCGGAAAATGTGGTGAAAGCGCTGCCCCTCTACAAGAGTTCAATTGAGCCGGCCCGAAAATCGGTTCCGATTTTCGCTCCGCTGACCTTCGGTTCGGAAAAGCACGATGCATAGGTCCAAAGCGTCAGAGCGTCTCTTGCGCGTCCAGAAGGACGCACAGCGCTCTAATCGAAATAGCGGTCCATCTCCTTGGCCAGTTCGAAATCGAGCGCGGTCAGGCCGCCGGCATCGTGGGTGTTGAGCGTCACGTTCACCGTCTTGTAGACATTCGACCAGTCGGGGTGATGGTCCATCTTCTCCGCCGCCAAGGCGACGCGGGTCATGAAGGCAAAGGCTTCGGAGAAGTTCTTGAAGATGAAGGTGCGCGTGATCGAGCCGCCATCCCCGGCCAGCGACCAGTCGTCGAGGCCGGCCAACGCTTCAGCGACCGCCTCCTTGCTCAGTTTCTCTCTCGCCATGCTCTCTTCCCGTGCTATCTGGATTCGCAGTTCTCAGCATAGTGCCCGATCGATGAGTGCAAAGCCGATAAAATCCATTCTTTTCGTCTGTCTCGGCAATATTTGCCGCTCGCCATTGGCGGAGGGCGTGTTGCGCGCTGTCCTGGCGGAGCGCGGCCTCGATCGGGATATCCTGCTCGATTCGGCCGGAACCAGCGACTGGGAAGCCGGCTCGGCACCAGACCCGCGCTCCATGTCGATCGCAGAGCGGCACGGCATCGACATTTCCACACAGAGGGCGCGCAAGCTGACGCCAGACGATTTTTCCCGTTTCGACCTTATTCTCGGCATGGACCGATCGAATCTTCGGGATCTGAAAGCGCTGGCGCCCGCCGCCATGCGCGACCGTGTCCATCTGTTCCTGGAGTTCGCCGAGGGAAGGGTGAGCGACGTGCCGGACCCCTATCACGACGGGCCGGACGCGTTCGCCTCGGTCTACCGCATGATCCGCGAAGCGTCGGAGGCGTTGGCGACCCGGATCGAGGTGCGGCTGTCGGCACCCGACAGCGGCCAGGCCTCCTCGACGATGTAGGGTCCGCCACCCACCGAATCGCGCGACGACATCAGGACGAAGCGACCGACACGGAAGGGCAGCGTCGAAAAATTGCCGCGTGCCGACAGGTATTGGGCGACGTCGAGCGGGCTCGAATTGCGCAGCCTGGCCAGTGTCACATGCGGCATGAACTTGCGCGGGTCGGCAGGGATACCAAGGCGCTGGCAGATGCGCTCGATCTCGCTTTGCAGCGCCGAAAGATCAGGCGAGGCGGAAACGCCGGCCCACACCGCATGCGGTTTTTTCTGACCGAAGGCGCCAACGCCGGACAACTTCAACGAGAAGGACGGGCGATGGACGCGGTCGAGTGCGTTGGCGATCTCGTCGGCGACATGGCCCTCGACATCGCCGATGAAGCGTAGCGTCAGATGGTAGTTCTCGACGTCGATCCAGCGGGCTCCGGGCAGGCCGCCCCGGAGCAGGGACAGCGAAAGGGCGGCGTCACGTGGTATTTCGAGGGCGGTAAAAAGACGCGGCATGGTAAGCCTCCTGTCCTCGAATCGAACTCTTGTCCCTAGCGAATCATCGATAATCGAGCGGGGCAAGTGGTTTGTTGGTCGCAGCCCCACCTAAAATCTTCTCCCAACCCATCGGCCCGAAAGAAACCGATTTGCCAGCGCTGATCTTCGGTTGGAAAGCACGAACGGAACGCATGCCGCCACCGAACTCTCCTCCTCAGGAATTGTCTTGCACTGCTGTGATGGCCTTTTCGACGGCCGGCAGGATGCGCTCGACCATAAGGTCAACGCCCCGCGCATTTGGGTGCAGACCGTCGAGCTGAAAGGCGGGCTCACCGGCGACGCCGTCGAGAAAGAACGGATAGAGCGGGACGCCGTATTTTTCCGCCAGTTTCGGGAAGATCGCGTCAAAGCCGTTCTGGTAGTCGGCGCCGAGATTGGGTGCGGCGCGCATGCCGGCCAGCAGCACGGCGATCTTGCGCTGCTTCAACTTCGCCAGCATGGCGTCCAGGTTCTTTCGCGTGATGTCGGGAGAAACGCCACGCAGCATGTCGTTGGCGCCGAGCTCGAGGATGACGAGCTGCGTGCCGTCTGGCACCGACCAATCGAGCCGCGACAGGCCGCCACTCGACGTATCGCCGGAAACGCCTGCATTGGCGACCGTCACATCGTGGCCCTTGGCGCGAAGTGCTGCCTCAAGTTTTTGGGTGAAGCCTTCGTCCGGTCCGAGGCCAAAGCCCGCCATCAGGCTGTCGCCGAAGCCAACGATCTTGAAGGGCTCGGCGCGCGCCGACGAAATGGCGCCGCAGATTCCGAGAAAAAGGATGAAGGCTGCGGCAAGAGTGTGTTTGAAAGCCATGCGGCAGGCCCCATATGACCAAGGACATTTTGTTGGCGGCAGGCCGAATTCCGGCCTCCCCTCATCCCATATAGGACGATTTCATTTTGACAGAAGCCGTCATCGCGCTGAAAGACGTATCGCTGACGCTCGGCGAAGGAGCGTCCTCCGTCCATGTGCTGAAAGGCGTCAGCCTCGATGTCGCGAGCGGCGAGGCAGCCGGTATCGTTGGGCCGTCGGGCTCGGGAAAGTCGACGCTGCTGATGGTTCTTGCCGGCCTGGAAAGGGTCGATTCGGGTACGGTACGAATTGCCGGCGAATTGCTGGGTGGCAAGAGCGAAGACCAGGTCGCATCGTTTCGGGGGCGAAACATCGGCATCGTCTTCCAGTCCTTCCATCTCATCCCCAACATGACGGCGCTTGAAAATGTCGCAGTGCCGCTGGAACTTGCCGGCCATGCCGATCCGTTTGGCGTGGCGGCGCGAGAGCTGCAGGCGGTGGGCCTGAGCGACCGCGTCACCCATTATCCCGGCGAATTGTCCGGCGGCGAACAGCAGCGTGTGGCGATCGCCCGGGCGCTGGCGCCTTCGCCGCGCATCCTGATCGCCGACGAGCCGACCGGCAATCTCGATCAGGCGACGGGGCGGCAGGTCGCCGACCTTTTGTTCGCCAAGGCGGCCGAGCGCGGCATGACGCTGGTGCTCGTCACCCACGATCCGGCGCTCGCCGCACGCTGCTCCCGGCAGGTGTCGATGCGGTCGGGCCGGATCGAGGACGCGCCAACGCCGGCTCAGAAGGCCGGTAAGGTGCCGGCCTGATGCCGCTGTCGCGCACGCTGAAGCTCGCCTTCCGCTTCTCGCTGCGCGAGATGCGCGGCGGGCTGTCCGGGTTCCTGATCTTCCTTGCCTGCATCGCGCTTGGCGTTGCGGCGATCGGCGGCGTCAATTCGGTGGCCCGGGCGATTACCGCCGGCGTCGCCAACGAAGGCCAGTCGCTGCTCGGCGGCGATCTTCGTTTCCAGCTCAATCAGCGCGCCGCGACGGAAGCGGAGCATGTCTTTCTCGACGGGTTGGGTGCGGTTTCGCACAGCGCCAACATGCGCTCGATGGCGCGGCTCGAGGACGGCTCCGACCAGGCGCTGGTCGAGGCCAAAGCGGTCGATGGAGCCTATCCGCTCTATGGCGCGCTGGAGACCGAGCCGGCGCTGTCGAAGCAGGAATTGTTCGACGAAAAATCTGGTGTTTTCGGCGCTGTCGCACCCGACCTCTTGTTCGAGCGGCTGAACCTTGGGATTGGCGACCGGCTGAAGCTCGGCGGCGCCACGTTCGAACTGCGGGCCAGGCTCGTCAACGAGCCGGACGCGGTGTCCGACGGTTTCGGCTTTGCGCCGCGGCTGATGATCTCGACGGAAGGGCTTGTCGCTTCCGGCTTGATCCAGCCCGGCAGCCTGGTCGAAAATGCCTACAAGATCCGCCTGCCCAGCGGCGCCAGCGAAGCGCGCATCAAGGCGATCCAGGATCAGGCCGCGGAGGATTTTCCCGAGGCTGGCTGGTCGATCCGCACGCGCAGCAATGCGGCGCCGGCGCTGTCCTCCAACATCGAGCGGTTCTCGCAGTTCCTGACGCTGGTCGGGCTGACGGCGCTGGTGGTCGGTGGCGTCGGCGTGGCCAATGCGGTGCGCGCCTATCTCGACGGCAAGCGCGGCGTCATCGCCACCTTCAAGAGCCTGGGCGCTTCGGGCGGTTTCGTCTTTGCCGTCTATCTTGTGCAGATCCTGATGATCGCCGCCCTCGGCATCGCGCTCGGGCTTGTGCTTGGCGCGCTGATGCCGTTCGCCGCCAGCGCGGCACTCCACTCGGTCATTCCGGTGCCGGCGGAAGGCGGGTTCTATCCCGGCGCGCTGGGCATGGCGGCGCTGTTCGGGCTGCTGGTGACGCTGGCTTTCGCCTTGCTGCCGCTTGGCCGTGCGCGCGACGTGCCGGCGACGGCACTGTTTCGCGAAATGGGTTTTGAGAGCCGCGGTTTTCCGCGTCCGCTCTACCTGATGGCGGCGCTCGGCATCGCGCTGCTCCTGGCGGCGCTGGCCATCCTGTTTTCCGGCGACCGCCGTATCGCCTCGATCTTCGTCGGCGCCACCATTCTTGCCTTCCTGGTGCTGCGCATCGTCGGCGCTCTGGTTCAATGGGCCGCCAAGAAAAGCCCGCGCGTTCGCTCGACGGTGCTCAGGCTCGCTATCGGCAACATCCATCGGCCGGGCGCCTTGACGCCGTCGGTGGTGCTGTCGCTGGGACTGGGGCTGACGCTTCTGGTGACGCTGGCGCTGATTGACGGCAATCTCAGGCGGCAGATTTCCGGCAGCCTGCCGGAGCGGGCGCCGAACTTCTTCTTCGTCGACATCCAGAGCAGCGATGTCGATGCGTTCTCCGCGCTGGTCGGCAGGCAAGCGCCGCAGGGCACGCTGGTCAAGGTGCCGATGCTGCGCGGCCGGGTGATGGCGCTGAACGGCGTCGACGTCGACAAGGTCAAGGTTCCGGCGGAAGGGGCCTGGGTGCTGCGCGGCGATCGCGGGCTGACCTACGAGGCCAGGCTGCCGCAGAATGCGACGCTGACCGAAGGTACATGGTGGCCGGAGGATTATGCCGGCGAGCCGCTGGTGTCGTTTTCGGCCGAGGAAGGCGCAGAGATCGGGCTGAAGCTCGGCGACACCATCACCGTCAACGTGCTTGGCCGCAACGTGACGGCGAAGATCGCCAATTTCCGCCAGGTCGAGTGGGAGACGATGGGCATCAACTTCGTCATGGTGTTCTCGCCCAGCACATTTGCCGGCGCGCCGCATAGCTGGCTGGCGACGCTGACCGAAAAGGGCGCGTCAGGGGCGGACGATGCCCGTGTTCTCAACGCCGTCACCCGTGCCTTTCCCGCAGTGACGACGGTCAGGGTCAAGGACGCCCTCGACATCGTCAACCGACTGGTGGCGCAACTCGGCACCGCGATCAGGGCTGCGGCCGGCGTGGCGCTGATCGCCTCGGTACTGGTGCTGGCTGGCGCGCTCGCCGCCGGCAACCGGGCTCGCATCCACGACGCGGTGGTGCTGAAGACGCTGGGCGCCACCAGGAAGACGCTGATCGCGGCCTTTTCGCTGGAATATTTGCTGATCGGCCTCGCCACGGCGATCTTCGCGCTGGCGGCCGGCGGGGTCGCGGCATGGTTCGTTGTCGCGCGCGTCATGACGCTGCCATCGCATTTCATGCCTGATGTGGCGGTGGCAACCATCGTCTTCGCGCTGGTGGTGACGGTCGGCATTGGCCTCGCCGGCACATGGCGGGTGCTGGGCCACAAGGCGGCGCCGGTGCTGCGCAATCTCTGATCCGCAAAGATCTGCGGGTCCAACGCGGCCGCAGCGCCAAGTTTTCCTGGACGTGCAAAGAACGCTAGCACTTTGATTTCGCGGACGATGCCTGTCGAAAATCGGTCGATTCTCGCGGTCATGCGACCGGGTTTTGATTAAATCTGGTTAATGTTGCGGCCTGAAGGGCCAATAAAACCGGATTTCCGGTACTTCACGAAGCATTACGTCCGGTTACGCTCTTGTTCTTGACGCCAAGAACCATCATATTTCGCCGCAGGCATGCTGGAGCCCCGCCAGCGGCGCCTGGGTTCAAAATGGACCTGACACCGGACGGGGCAGAAGCAATATGAGGATTTCCATGGCTGAACCCCTTCGCAATTATCAGACGCGCGCCGTACCCGGCGCCCGCGTCGATGCTGCCATCGACCAGGGCCTGCGCGCCTACATGATCAAGGTCTACAATCTGATGGGGCTTGGCCTCCTCATCACCGGCCTTGCGGCGGTCGGCACGGTCATGCTGGCCACCACCACCGATCCGGCTTCGGCGGTCGCTACGTTGCCGAACGGCGATATGCTAACCTCCTTCGGCTACGCGATCTTCGGCTCGCCGCTGAAATGGCTGGTGATCTTTGCGCCGCTGGCAGCGGTGATGTTCCTGTCGTTCCGTGTCCAGTCGATGAGCGTTTCGGCCGCGCAGACGACGTTCTGGGTCTATGCCGGCCTCGTCGGCCTGTCGCTGTCGTCGATCTTCCTGGTCTACACCACCGCCAGCATCTCGCAGACCTTCTTCGCCACGGCCGCCGCCTTTGGCGGCCTGTCGCTCTACGGCTACACGACCAAGCGCGACCTTTCCGCGTTCGGTTCGTTCCTGGTCATGGGCCTGATCGGTCTGATCATCGCGATGGTGATCAACATCTTCCTGCAGTCGTCGGCGCTTTCCTTCGCCGTTTCGGCGATCGGCGTGCTGATCTTTGCAGGTCTCACCGCCTACGACACGCAGAACATCAAGGAGATGTATTTCGAGGGTGACGAGACGGATGTCGCCGGCCGCAAGGCGATCATGGGCGCATTGAGGCTCTATCTCGACTTCATCAACCTGTTCATGTTCCTGCTGCAGTTCATGGGCGATCGCCGTTAAGGCAATCTCTTGAGTCTCTGGACCAGCGATTTTTGAAGGGCGGCCCAACGGCCGCCCTTTCCTTTTGTACCGGCCTTTGCTGTGATGGAAGGCAGATGGACGACTTGCATAAATTATGAGCAGCATCACGATACGGGCCGCGACTTCGGCCGATCTCGACCGGATCACGGAGATCTATGCCGATGCGGTGACCCATGGCACGGCGAGCTACGAACTGGAGCCGCCGAGCCGTGCCGAGATGGGCCAGCGCTTCGACAGTTTGATAGCGGGCGGCTTTCCCTATCTGGTGGCGGAAAAAGACGGCATCGTGCTCGGCTATGCCTATGCCGGCGCCTTCCGGCCGCGCCCAGCGTACCGCTTTGTCGTCGAAGATTCCGTCTATGTCGCGCCCGAGGCCAAGGGCCAAGGCGTCGGGCTCAAGCTGATGCGAGGGCTGATCGAGGCGGCAGAGGCGGCGGGTTTCCGCCAGATCATCGCGGTGATCGGCGACGGCCGGCCGGACAGTGCCTCGGTGCGGCTGCACGAGAAGCTCGGCTTTCGTCATTCGGGTCGCCTGGAAGGCTCCGGCTACAAGCATGGACGCTGGCTGGACACGGTGTTCATGCAATTGTCGATCAATGACGGGGCCCTGGCTCCGCCGGATCCCCGCTCTTTGCCGGAACGGAAATTCCGTCAATAAATTTAGCGCATGACCCCGGAAACCGAATTCGGTTTCCGGAAAGGATCATGCGCAGATTCAAAGCGTTGGAGCGTCCTTTGCGCGTCCAAATGGACGCGCGGCGGTCTAATGAGTTAGGCTTCGACCAGCTTTAATCTGCGGTCGAAGACGCCAAGCACGCGGCCAAGTTCCTGGCCGCGCTTGAGGATGCGGCCGCCGGCGGCAATGACGGTGAATGCGCCTTGCCGGCGCGCCAGTTTCGGATCCTTGACGATCTGGAACAGCGGCACCTCGCTGGTGCGGCGAAACACGGAAAAGACGGCGCGGTCGGTGAGATGGTCGATGGCGTAGTCGCGCCATTCATTGGCGGCGACCATGCGCCCGTAAAGCCTCAGGATCTGGTCCAGTTCGCGCCGGTCGAACCGCACCGGCTGGTCGAGGTGTTCGCGTCTTGCCTCATACAGCGGGATCAGTATTGCGGATGCGTCTCCATCCTCCGTCCCACTGCCGTGATCAGTCATGCCTCGATCCCTTCGAATGAATCTTACGCCGACCAAAATTGACGCTTTCGCCGTGGAATTGCAAGCCCAGCCGGGCACAGGCGGCGCCGTACCGTTTCCGCAGTGTCCAGTCACGTTTATAAAACGTTCGTTGGAATTGGTGATGCTTCGCCACAATCCTGCCTTCTTTTATCCGCGCTAATGCCCCAATGTCCGACGAATTTACGGGTGTTGCCTGAGACGGTTCGGTCCGGCACTGGCTCGTAAACCCCAAGCCCCCCGCCCACGGGTCTGCGTCGGATCGAACCAACCTCGGTTTTTCCTTGGAAAAATCGGGTGCGACGATCCCAAAAACCTAAATAACCGGCGTCAGAAGCAAGCTGACGTCGGTTTTTTATGTCTGGATGGAAAGTGGACGGCTAAAGCGGAATGCGCGGCCGGTTACCGCTGGTGATGAAGGCGGCGCCCAGAATCGGCCCCGGCAGGCCGTCTTCGCCAACCGATTGCAGCAACACGGCGCAGCCGCCCTTCTTGGACTTCTTGGAAATCTCGCTCATCGGCAATTCGTAGCGTTGCGCCTTGCCGTGCCACATGCCGGCCGTCTGAATGCCGGTGACGGCGTTCCAGTAGGTCATGCTGCGGCCGGAGTTTTCGCCCTTGGCGATCTTGATCGTCTGCGGCGGATCGAAATAGACGATGACGAGATGGGCATCGCTAGGCCCGCTTCCGGCATCGCCGGCGTCGATCATGACGCGATCGCTGGTCTGGCTGACCTTGATGCTGACCCGCATGCCCTCGCCTGATCTCTGCATGCGGGCGAGCGCGCCGTCGACTTCCTTGCGGCTGGCGCCGCTGACATGGCTGCGGCCATTGATGACGGCCTGCGGCGTATAGACCGAGCGGCTGCCGAAGGCGCGCATATACTCATATTGCCGCTCGGTGTTCTCCTTGCGGCTCAGCGTGTCCTTCCAACCGAGGTAATCCCAGTAGTCGACATGATAGGCCAGCGCGACGATGTTCTCCTTGGCGGCAAGCTCGGCGAAGAATTTATCGGCCGGCAGGCAGGAATTGCAGCCTTGGCTGGTGAAGAGCTCGACCACGCCCAAAGGTTTGTCGGTCAAGGATCTGTCAGTCTGGGATTTGTCGGCCTGGTCGGCTTCGCCGGCAAGCGCATTGCCGGCAAGTCCGGCGCCGGCAAACACCGAGAGGGCCAGCGCAAGTGCCGCAAGCCGCAATGGTCTTCGAGGTGTCATAGCCGTTTCGACTCCCGCCGGTGACGCCGGCCTTATTCTGATTGGCGAAATATTTGGCAGAAGCGGCACTCAACGGGAAGTCACGTTGCGGTGAAACTTTGCCATTGCAACCAACTGCAAGGGCGCAATAGGAAGGGCCACACTTCACGGTAGAAGCCGATTCGGGCAACAATCAGCATGTGGCAAACCCTCCTGACGCCAGTCGACCTTTATTGCGAGCGGCTCGGGCCGGAGCTTTGGGCCGAACCGGTCAACGCACTGACCAATCTGGCTTTTCTTGCCGCGGGCCTGTGGGGTGTCCGGGAGGTGCGCCGGCGCGGCACCGGCATCTTCGCCGAAGTGCTGGCCTGGTGGGTGGTGGCGATCGGCATCGGCTCGACGCTGTTCCACACTTTTGCAACGTGGGGCACGGTCTGGGCCGACGTCCTACCGATCGCCGGGTTCACGCTAGCCTACACGCTGTTCAACCTGCGCCGCTTCCTGGGCATGAAATGGGGCGCGGCGATAGTCGTCTTTGTCGCCTTCTATGCCGTTGCCGGGCTGTTGACATGGGCCGTGCCGGACTGGCTGCGCCAGGCGTCGAACGGCACGACCGGCTATCTGCCGCCCTTCCTGGCGCTCGCCTTCTTCGGCGCCGTCGTGGTGGCGAGTGGCAACCGTGCCGGCTGGTACAACCTGGCGGGCGCGGCAATCTTCGTCGTATCGGTCATCTGCCGGATAATCGATCCGCTGGTCTGCGGCAGCTTTCCGCTCGGCACGCATTTCCTGTGGCACATCCTCAACGGGCTGATGCTCGGCGTGCTGCTGGCGGCGACGGCGCGGTTTGGGAAGGCAGTAGGCAGTAGGCAGTAGGAGTCCTATCCCCTACTGCCTATGCCCTATTCCCTTGCTGCTTTAAGCTGCCAGATCGCGCAACACGTATTGCAGGATGCCGCCGTTCTTGAAGTAGTCGAGCTCGTCCAGCGTATCGATGCGGCAGATGATCGGAACGTTCTTCACCGTGCCATCGCCAAAGGTGATTTTCGCGATCATCTTCTGGCGCGGCTTGATGGCGCTCAGTCCGTCGATCTCCACCTGTTCGTCGCCCTTGAGGTTGAGCGAGGCCCATGAGGTGCCCTCCTCGAAGACGAAGGGAATGACGCCCATGCCGACCAGGTTCGAGCGGTGGATGCGCTCGAAGGATTGGGCGATGACGGCGCGGACGCCCAGAAGGTTGGTGCCCTTGGCCGCCCAGTCGCGCGACGAGCCGTTGCCGTATTCGACACCGGCGAAGATGACCAGCGGCACGCCTTCCTTCTTGTACTCCATGGCGGCGTCGTAGATCGATGTCTCTTCCTTCGACGGATAGTGGATGGTGTAGCCGCCCTCGCGGCCGTTCTCGCCCAGCATGTGGTTGCGGATGCGGATGTTGGCGAACGTGCCGCGCATCATCACCTCATGGTTGCCGCGCCGCGTGCCGTACTGATTGAAGTCGGCGACGCCGACGCCATGGTCGGTGAGGTATTTGCCGGCCGGCGAGGCCGCCTTGATGGAGCCGGCCGGCGAGATGTGGTCGGTGGTGATCTTGTCGCCGAACAGGCCGAGCACGCGTGCGCCCTTGATGTCGCCGATTGTGCCGAAGCCTGATGTCATGCCAGCGAAATAGGGCGGGTTCTGCACATAGGTCGAATTGTCGTCCCAGGCGTAGGTCTGGCCTTCCGGAGCCTTGACGTTTTGCCAGTACTCGTCGCCCTTGAAGACATCGGCATATTTGCGCGCGAACAGTTCGCGCGTCACGTTCTTCTCGATGAACTCCTGGATCTCGACCGAACTCGGCCAGATATCCCTGAGGTAGACCGGATTGCCGTCACGGTCCTCGCCGAGCGGCTCGGTGGTCAGATCCTTGGTCACGGTCCCGGCCAGCGCATGGGCGACCACCAGCGGTGGCGAAGCGAGGTAGTTCGCCTGCACGTCGGGCGAGACGCGGCCCTCGAAATTGCGGTTGCCGGACAAGACCGCGGCAGCGATCAAACCTTTGTCGTTGATGGTCTTGGAGATCGGCGCCGGCAATGGGCCGGAATTGCCGATGCAGGTGGTGCAGCCGAAGCCGACCAGATTGAAGCCGATCTGGTCGAGTTCCTTCTGCAGGCCGGATTTCTCCAGATATTCGGCGACGACCTGGCTGCCCGGCGCCAGCGATGTCTTGACCCACGGCTTCTGCTTGAGCCCAAGCCGGTTGGCGTTGCGTGCCAACAGCCCGGCGCCGATCAGTACGCTCGGGTTCGAGGTGTTGGTGCAGGAGGTGATGGCGGCGATGACGACGTCGCCATGGCCGAGATCATGATCGGTGCCTTCGACGGCGTAGCGTTTGTCGATTTCGGCGGCCTTCCGGTATTCGGTCTCCATGGCCCTGGCAAAGCCGTCCGGAATGCCTTCAAGTGCTACGCGGCCTTCCGGACGCTTGGGGCCGGCCATCGACGGCACGACATCGCCGAGATCAAGCTCGAGCAGATCGGTGAAGACCGGGTCGGCAGAGCCGGCATCGCGCCACATGCCCTGCGCCTTCGCGTATGCCTCGACCAGCGCGATGCGGTTTTCCTCGCGGCCGGACATGGTGAGGTAGCGGATGGTTTCGCCATCGACCGGGAAGAAGCCGCAGGTGGCGCCATATTCGGGCGCCATGTTGCCGATGGTGGCGCGGTCGGCCAGCGTCATGTTGGACAGACCCGGACCGAAGAATTCGACGAATTTGCCGACGACGCCCTTCTTGCGCAGCATCTGCGTGACAGTGAGCACGAGGTCGGTGGCAGTGACGCCTTCCTTCAGCCTGCCGGTGAGCCGGAAGCCGATGACTTCGGGCAACAGCATGGAGACGGGCTGACCGAGCATGGCGGCCTCGGCCTCGATGCCGCCGACGCCCCAGCCGAGCACGCCAAGGCCGTTGATCATGGTGGTGTGCGAATCGGTGCCGACGCAGGTGTCGGGATAGGCGGTGGTTTCGCCATCTTCAGTGTTGGTCCACACGACCTGGCCGAGATATTCGAGATTGACCTGATGGCAGATGCCGGTGCCGGGCGGCACGACGCGGAAATTGCGGAAGGCCTGCTGGCCCCATTTAAGGAATTTGTAGCGCTCCTCGTTGCGCTCGTACTCAAGCTCGACATTGCGGGCGAAAGCCAGCGGCGTGCCGAATTCATCGACGATGACCGAGTGGTCGATGACCAGATCGACCGGCACCAGCGGATTGATTTTTTGCGGGTCGCCGCCGAGCGAGGCCATGGCGTCGCGCATGGCGGCCAGGTCGACCACGGCCGGAACGCCGGTGAAATCCTGCATCAGCACGCGGGCCGGGCGATAGGCGATCTCGACGCCGGCGGTGCCCCTGTCGGTCAGCCAGCCGGCGACCGCCTGGATGCTCTCCTTGGTGACGGAACGGCCGTCCTCGTTGCGAAGCAGGTTCTCCAGCAACACCTTCATCGAATAGGGCAACTGGGCGATGCCGGTGAGGCCGTTCTTCTCGGCCTCGATGAGGTCGTAATAGACATAGTCGGCGCCGCCTGTGGTGAGCGTGCGGCGGCAATTGAAACTGTCGAGGGATTTTGACACGTGCGGTCCGTCCTTGTCTGTTCAGCCTGAAAGGGAACGGACGCCGATGGCATGCAATCACGCGCAAAGGTGCGGGTACGGCCATTTCCGCTGTCCGCTCCCAGCCAACCCGAGCCGTTCAAGGCGGCGCGTGCGCTGGTTCGGCGCTAATTCTGTTCCCGTGCCGACCGCTGGCACGGATGACCCGCATATAGAGAATTTCCTGGAATAGTTCTAGACACGGAATCGCCATTTTTGTTGCGGTGCACCGAAGCCGCGCTTGGATTTTCGGCGAAGGGGAACGAATGCGGCTGATCGCCGAAAATCTGGGCGGTGAACGCGGCGGCGAGACGGTCTTTTCCGGCGTCGGCTTTGCCCTCGAAAAAGGCCAGGCGCTGATTGTCACTGGGCCGAACGGCGCCGGAAAATCGACGCTGCTCAGGGTCGTCGCCGGGCTGCTGCCGGTGGCGGCAGGCCGTTTGCTTATCGAAGGCGGCGGCGAGGATTTTCCGTCGGTTGCCTCGGCCTGCCATTATCTCGGCCACCAGAACGCGATGAAGACGGTGCTGAGCGTGGTGGAAAATCTGCGCTTCTGGCGTGATTTTGCGGGCGCGGATTTCTTGAGCGCTGAAGAGGCGCTGGAAACGGTCGGGCTGGATGGTATCGGTCATCTGCCGTTCGGCTATCTCTCCACCGGGCAACGCCGCCGCGCTGCGATCGCAAAACTGCTGGTCAGCCGGCGCCCGTTGTGGCTGCTCGACGAGCCGACGGCCGGCCTGGACAAGGCTTCGGAAGGACGATTCGCCGTGCTCATGCGGAAGCATCTGGAAGGCGGAGGCATCATCGTCGCGGCGACGCATCTGCCGCTGGGGCTAGAGGGGGCGCAAGCGCTGGTGATGGGGAGGGTTGAATAATGCAAGTCTCATTTCTTCGCGCCCCCCTCTGTCCTGCCGGACATCTCCCCCACTTGGGGGGAGATTGGCAGCTTCAGCGTCACGGCCCAATTTGCAACGTTAAAAGTTGGCGAAAGCGGAGGCGACAGCCGATCTTCCCCCAAGTAGGGGAGATGGCCGGCAGGCCAGAGGGGGGCGTGAAGGAACTCCGGCCTTTGCCTGACCATTACGGATACATCGGGGCGGCATCGTAATGTGGTCCCTCTTCCTGCGCGACATCCGCCTGAATATCCGTGCCGGCGGTGGGGCGCTGACCGGTGTGATCTTCTTTCTCGCGGTGATCGCGACGATCCCCTTCGGCGTCGGGCCGGACCTCAACCTGCTCGCCCGCATCGGGCCGGCGATCCTGTGGATTGGCGCCTTGCTTGCTTGCCTGCTCGGTCTCGACCGATTGTTCCAGGCCGACCGGGAAGACGGCTCGCTCGATCTGCTGGTGCTCGGCGACAGCCGGCACATGCTGGCGCTGAGCGTGCTGACGAAATGCCTGGCGCATTGGGCGGGAAGCGTGCTGCCGCTAGTCATCGCCGCACCCTTGCTCGGCCTGTTCATGAACATGGAGCCGATCGGCATCGGCGCCACGGCGCTGACCCTTCTGGTCGGCACGCCGGCGATCACCTTCATCGGCGCTGCCGGCGCGGCGGTGGCGGTCGCGCTGCCGCGCGGCGGGCTGCTGATCTCGGTGCTGGTGCTGCCGCTGACCATTCCCGTGCTGATCTTCGGGGTCTCGGCAAGCTATGGCGCGGTCGCGGACCCCGATCCGTTCCTGCAGCCCTTCCTCATTCTTGCCGCGCTCACCTTGTTTCTTGCCGTGCTGGGGCCGGTCGCTGCGGCGCTGGCGCTGCGTCATGGGGCGGATTAAATTAGGCGGCCACCTGACGTCAAAGGCTGCGGCGCCGCTGTCGATTGCGAAGCCGATGGCGCAAGGTTAAGGGAAGGCATGTTCGAACAAAGCGGAATGGTCCGGTTGAAAGGTTTTGCGCCGGCGGAGCGACCCATATGAGCGCACACGCCCTTTATGTCGCCGCTGCCTATGCTATCACGGCCGTGGTTCTGGCCGGGCTGATCGGCTGGATCCTGTTCGACCAGCGGGCGCGCAGACGAGATCTTGCCGAGCTGGAGGCGTCCGGTGTGCGGCGTCGCTCCGACAAGGCGGGGAAGCCATGAGCATGGAAACGGAAACGCCGGCGCGCGGGCGGCGCCTGATCGTGCTTTTGCCGCTGCTGATTTTCCTCGGACTGGCGGGATTGTTCCTGACGCAGCTCTTGTCCGGTCGCGACACTTCGGAAGTGCCATCGGCGCTGATCGGGCTGCCGGCGCCGCAGACCGATCTGCCGGCGCTGGAGGGCATGAATTTGCCGGGGCTCGATTCGAAGTCGTTCGCCGGCAAGGTCACGCTGGTCAACGTCTTCGCGTCCTGGTGCGGGCCATGCCGCGACGAACATCCGGTGCTGCTGGCGCTGTCTCAGGACAAGCGCTTCGTCATGGCCGCACTCAACTACAAGGACCAGCCGGAAAACGCCCGCCGGTTCCTCGGCGATCTCGGCAATCCGTTCCAAGCGATCGGTGTCGACGTGGCGGGCCGGGCGGCGATCGACTGGGGCGTCTACGGGGTGCCGGAAACCTTCGTCATCGGCAAGGACAGCAAGATCGCCTACAAGCATGTCGGCCCCCTGACGCCAGGCTCGGCGCAGACGCTGCTTTTGCCGGAGATCGAGAAGGCGCTGGCAGCGCCCGGCTGAGGCTCCGGAAACGCGATGGACGAACGCGACATCCGCGATCATTTTCTGGCGCAGGCGAAAGCCTGCGATGGGCTTGGCTCGCCTTTCACCGCGAATTTATGCCGTGCGCTGGCCAAGGTTCTCGATGCCAACACCAGAACCGGGCAGGCGGTGCTCGGCTGGTCGGGCGACGCGCGCGCCGACGCCCTGGTATTGCGGCTCTGCGGTGCGCTGCATGCGTTGGTCCTGGCGGGTGCCGGTGAGCGACTGGCACGAACCTATCCACCCAACAAGGCTAGCGAATCGGAGATCGCGGCGGTGCTGCCGGAGGCAATTGCGCGATTCGACGAGCGGATTGTCGCTGGCCTCGCCGGCGCGCCGCAGACCAATGAAATCGCCCGGTCGGCGATGCTGCTGCCTGGATTTCTGACGGTCGCGCGGGAAACTGGCCTGCCGCTGGACCTGTGCGAGATCGGCGCCAGCGCCGGGCTCAATCTCCTGTTGGACCGCTTTCACTTCCGCTACGGCCATGCCGAGTGGGGCGACCCGGCCTCCCCCGTCCGGTTGGCGCCAGAAGCGCGCGGTCTCGCTGTTCCACTTGATGGAGAGATCGACGTCCGCCATCGCGCCGGCTGCGACATCGCGCCGGTCGATTTCGCCGATGCAGCCGCGCGGCTACGGCTTCGGTCTTATGTCTGGGCCGATCAGGCAGCGCGGCTGGCTCGGCTCGACGCCGCGCTGTCGCTTGCCGAAAAATTTCCACCGCTGCTTGTCAAAGCGGACGCGGCGGATTTTGTCGGGAAGGCACTGGCCACACGGCAGCAGGGCCGCGCCTTCGTGCTCTATCATTCGATCATGTGGCAATATCTGCCGCGAGCGACCAAGGATGCCATCACCGCCATGCTGGAGCGGGCGGGCAGGCAGGCCACCGCCGCTGCGCCTATCGCAAGGTTGAGGATGGAGCCGCGCGATCCCACAAACAATTGGGCGGTACTCAGCCTCACTCTATGGCCGGGCGGCGAGACGCGCCGCCTGGCCCATTGCGATTACCACGGCCGCTGGATCGAATGGATGGGCTAAGCCCGATTGCGTTCACTCAGCCGTAGATCTGCTTGCGGACTTGATAGAGCATTTCTGAGCGGTCGGCGCGCATGTCGGCCAGATCGCGGCTGGAAAAGGAGTCAATTTCGGCGACGAGGCGGTTGTATTGTCGGCGCTTGGCGATGCCGGCGCGAGCGCGGCTCATGAGGCTGTCGAGGATCATAGCGAGGTTCCTTCTGCGCCGCATTGTTGCGGCAGGTTGTTCCTCCCTTGAGCGATACGGAGCATGACATAGTTATGGTGCGTTGCAAAAAGAAGATGTTGCAACGCACCATTGCGCTGGGCGCATAGCCGATTAACGGCGCATGAACCTGCCATTTGGGCAAGACGGCGTTGCCGCGGGTCGTCTCGGTGCCTCAAGATGCGGTGAGACTGATATCAACGATCTTGCCATATCGATCGCCGACTGGCTTGATCGCGCCGGCACTAGCGATGACTGGGAGGGAAACCATGGCCGCCGACGACTACTACGAGGTTCTCGATCCGCGTTTTGCGCGGCTGTTCAACAGCAACGCGCAGGTGGAAAAGCTGTTCACCGGATGCCGGTGGGCGGAAGGGCCGGCCTGGTTCGCGGCTGGCCGCTATGTGGTCTGGTCCGACATCCCCAACAACCGCATGCTGCGCTACGACGAGACCGACGGCGGTGTCAGCGTGTTCCGGCAGCCGTCCGGCAATTCCAACGGCAACACCGTCGACCGGCAGGGCCGGCTGGTCAGCTGCGAGCATTCGGGCCGCCGCGTCAGCCGCACCGAGCATGACGGCTCGATCACCACCATCGCCGACAGATGGCGCGGCAAGCGGCTGAACTCGCCCAACGATGCGGTGGTGAAGTCTGACGGGTCGATCTGGTTCACCGACCCGACCTACGGCATCGATACAGATTACGAGGGCGACAAGGCCGAGAGCGAGATCGGCGCCTGCCATGTCTACCGGGTCGACCCCGGCACCGGTGAGATCGAAGCGGTGATCACCGACATGGTCAGGCCCAACGGGCTTGCCTTCTCGCTCGACGAGAGCAAGCTCTACGTCGTCGACACCGGCCGCACGCATGGCGCGCAGAATCCGGCGCATATGCGGGTGTTCAATGTCGACGAGGGCGGCAAGAAGGTCTCCGGCGGAAAGGTCTTCGCCGACTGCACGGCCGGCCTGTTCGACGGTTTCAGGCTCGACGACCAGGGACGCATCTGGACCAGTGCCGCCGATGGCATCCATTGCTACGATCCGGACGGAACGCTGATCGGCAAGATCAAGGTGCCGGAAGTCGTTGCCAATTGCGTGTTCGGCGGCAACAAGCTGAACTGCCTCTACATCGCCGGCACGACCTCGCTCTACATGGTCCGGCTGATGGTCAACGGCGCAAAGACCTACTGAGCGGTCGCCAGGCAATATCCAAGGGAGGACGCCATGCCGTTCGTGAACATCCGCATCGTCAAGGAGGCGATCGCCGCCGACCCTGCCGGCAAGAAAGCCGCCATCGCTGCCCAGGTGACGGCGGCCATCACCGGCGCCACCGGCCTGACCAGCAACGACGTCTGGGTGGTTTTCGAGGAAGTCAATGCGCGCGACTGGTTCGTCGGCGAGACCGATGTCGAGACGCGGCGCAGCAAGGGCTGAAGGCTTCCTTCGCGCCCTTTAAATGGTTGCGGCGTGGTCGCTCAGCGGGTCCCGATGAACTCGGCGAACGCCGAGGGATTTCGACGAACCATGTTCGAAAAAAGCTACCACATGGTGTGTTTGTATTCTTCGTCCAGCCAGCGGTCGGTCGCTTCGGCCGAGTCGGCGAGCGCCAGCTGGTCGCGCAGGATCTGGCCGAGTGTCGGCAGCGTCGCGCGGTCGTACCAGGTTTCGGGCTTCCACAAATCAGAGCGCATGAAAGCCTTGGCGCAATGCATGTAGGCGGCCTTGACCGTCACCAGGATGACGCTTTGCGGTTCCTTGCCGTCGACGGCGAGCCGTTCGCGCAAAGCCGCATCGACGGTGATGCGGGCGTCGCCGTTGACACGCAGCGTCTCGTTCATGCCCGGAATGAGGAAGAGCAGACCGACCGAGGGGTTAAGAAGGATGTTCTCCAGCGTATCGAGCCGGTTGTTGCCGGGCCGGTCGGGGATGGCGATGGTCCTCTCGTCGAGTACGGTGGCAAAACCCGGTTTGTCGCCCTTCGGCGTCACATCGGCATTGCCGGCGCCGTCGGAGGAGCCGATCAGCACGAAGGGGCTTTTGCCGATAAAGGAACGGCAGTGACCATCCAGCGCCCTCAATTCCTTGCGGATCGAGCCGTCGGTCGGCCGGGGCGTCTTGTAGATCGTTCTCAGCTCTTCGCGCGTGGTGACGAATTCCATGCCCTGTCCTTAACAGTTACTTGCCGGCCTTCTCTTCTTTTGCGGCCTGGCCTTCAAGCGAATGGCGCATGATCAGCGGCATCTGGCTGAAGGTGAAAAGAAGCGTGATCGGCATGATGCCCCAGACCTTGAAGGTAACCCAGGCGTCGGTGGAAAAATTCCGCCAGACCACCTCGTTGACAAGGGCCAGAAACAGGAAAAACAGGCCCCAGCGGAGGGTGAGTTTCTTCCAGCCCTCGGCATCGAGGCTGAAGGCCGAATCGAAGACGTAGCCGAGCAGCGACTTGCCGAAGAACAGGCCGCCGAGCAGAACGCCGCCGAACAGCGTGTTGACGATGGTCGGCTTCATTTTGATGAAGATGTCGTCCTGCAGGTAGAGCGTCAGCGCGCCGAAGACGAAGACGACGACACCCGACACCATCGGCATGATCGGCAAGGTGCGGGTGAGCAGCCAGGAAGCGATCAGTGCGATCGCGGTCGCGGCCATGAACAGGCCGGTGGCGACGAAGATCGGCCCGCCGAGCTCGGCAAGGGCCGGAAATTTCTGCGACAGCCATGCGCCACGGGCGTTGGCGAAGAAGAACACCAGCAGCGGGCCGAGCTCCAGCATCAGCTTGAGCAGCGGATTCACGCCTTCCTTCTTCTGCTTCTGCGGATCGGACGGGTCGCGTTCGAGGATGGGCGGGTTCATAGGCTTCCTTCTTGCGCATGATCCTGTCCAAAGAGTTGCAGCTCTTTGGGGTCACGCTTGTTACGCCACTCCGGCGATCGCCCTGGCGAATTCGCTTGCGGAGAATGGTTCGAGGTCGTCGACCTGCTCGCCGACGCCGATGAAATAGACCGGCAATTTGTGCTTTGCCGCAATCGCCACCAGAATACCGCCGCGCGCCGTGCCGTCCAGCTTGGTCATCACCAGGCCGTTGACACCGGCGACATTGCGGAAGATCTCGACCTGGTTGAGCGCGTTCTGGCCGGTGGTGGCGTCGACCGTCTGCAGCACGGTGTGCGGCGCCTCCGGATCGAGCTTGCCCAGAACCCGGACGATCTTTTCCAGTTCCGCCATCAGCTCGGTCTTGTTCTGCAGCCGCCCGGCGGTGTCGATGATCAGCACGTCGGAGCCGGCTTGCTTGGCCTGCTCGAAGGCGTCGTAGGCAAGACCTGCCGCATCGGCGCCAAGCTTCGAGGCGATGACTGGCGACTTGGTGCGCTCGCCCCAGATCTTCAACTGCTCTATTGCCGCGGCACGGAAGGTGTCGCCGGCTGCGAGCATCACCGACAGTCCGCCGTCGGTGAGCTTTGCCGCCAGCTTGCCGATGGTCGTGGTCTTGCCGGTGCCGTTGACGCCGACGACAAGGATGACATGCGGCTTGTGGCTGAGGTCGAGCTCCAGCGGCAAGGCGACATGGGTCAGCACCTTCTCCACTTCGGTCGCCATGATGGCGCGCACTTCCGTCTCGGAGACGTCCTTGCCGTAGCGGCTGGCGGCCAGCGAATCGGTGATGCGCAATGCCGTTTCCATGCCGAGATCGGCGCGGATCAGCACGTCCTCCAGATCCTGCAGCGTGTCCTCGTCGAGCTTGCGCTTGGTGAAGACACCGGCGATGTTGCCGGACAGTTCCCGGGAAGAGCGGGCAAGCCCCTGCTTCATGCGCTGGAACCACGAGCGTTTCGGTGCCGGTTCCGGCGCCTTCTGCGGCTCGGCTTTCTGCTCGACCTTCTTGGTGACAGTCACCTTGCCGGGGGTGGGAGCGAGCTTTGGCTCCGGTTGCGGTACGGCCTGCGGTTCGGGCGCGATCTCGTCGAGGATCGGCTGTGTTTCGACCGGCGCGGGCTGGCGAATGGGGGGCGCTATTTCGGCCGGCGGCGCTTCTTCAGGCTCCGGCGCTGTCGAGGGAGCCTCGGCGGGCGGGGCGGTATCTCGTAGAGGTTCGCGCTGCCCTTCATCTCGTGAAGGACGGGGAGTGGGGGGCGTCAGCGCGGGCGCTTCTTCGTCGGCATATGCGGAAGTGGTTCCGGCGGCACGGTCAGCTCCCTTCTCCCCGTCCCTATACGGGGAGAAGGTGCCGGCAGGCGGATGAGGGGCAGCGCCACGTTCGGATGACGGAAGCTCAGGCTGGACGATCTCTGGCGGCGTCAGCTCGGGCTCAGGAATTTCCTGCGGCTCAGGCTTGGGAACTGGCTCGGGGATGACGGGAGCAGCCGGAATCTCCTCGGGCGCCGGCTGTTCAGCAGTCGTTTCCGGCTTCGGCGGCTGCAGCTCCTCGACCGGAGCAGGCTCTGTCTGGATTTTAGGCTCGGGTGGAATGATCGGAGCAGGCTTGGCCTCTTCAACAGGCGCCGGCTGCGGCGCGGGAGGTGCTTCCGGCTCGACCGGTGGCGGAGGCGCCGCTTCTGCTTCGGGCCGGGGCTCCTCGCGCTTCAGGGATTCCGGAACGGCCTGCTCGGCGGCTGGCTTCAGCGCCTCCAGCGCATCCCATTTGATCGGCGGCAGTGGTGCTGACTCGTCGATCCGCTCCTCGACCACTTCCTTCTTGCCGAACGAAAATATCTTCTTGAAAAAACCAGCCATGTTTTGCGTCTCAGGCGGCGCGGGCGGCGAGCGGCGCCGCGATCAGGCGGGCGCCGTCATGGCCGGCGATATCAGCCTCGACGATTTCGCCCGGCGCGCCCGCGGAGACCGCGGCAAGCGTGAAGCCTTCGGTGCGGCCGAGCCCCTCGCGCTCGACCAGGATCGACTGGCGCGACCCGGCGAGTGCGGCAAGGTGACCGCGGTAGGCGGCGTCGCCAGCGGCGCGCAGCCGTGCCGCACGCTGCTTGACCACCTCGCGGCGAAGCTGCGGCATGCGCGCGGCGGGCGTGCCTTCGCGCGGCGAAAACGGGAAGACATGGAGATGCGTCAGCCCGCATTCCTCGACGATTTTCAGCGAATTCTCGAACATGGCATCCGTCTCGGTCGGGAAACCGGCGATGATGTCGGCGCCGAAGACGATGCCGGGGCGCAATTTGCGCACGTCCTCGCAAAAACGGATCGACTGATCCCGGTTGTGCCGGCGCTTCATCCGCTTCAGGATCATGTCGTCGCCCGCCTGCAGCGACAGATGCAGATGCGGCATCAGCCTGGGCTCAGTGGCGATGGCGTCGAGCAAGTCGTCATCGGCTTCGATCGAATCGATGGAGGAGAGGCGCAGGCGTTTTACGTCGGGCACCTGCTTCAGGATCGTCTTGACCAATTTGCCGAGTTTCGGGCGGCCCGGCAGGTCGGCGCCGAAACTGGTCATGTCGACGCCGGTCAGTACGACCTCGGCATAGCCATTGCCACTCAGCCGCTTGACCTGCTCGACCACGGCGCCCATCGGCACCGAGCGCGAATTGCCGCGTCCGTAGGGGATGATGCAGAAGGTGCAGCGGTGGTCGCAGCCGTTCTGCACCTGGACGAAGGCCCGCGCCCGGCCCTCGATGGCGTCGACCATATGGCCGGCGGTCTCGCGTACCGAAAAGATGTCGTTGACGCGGGCCTTTTCAGTGTCGTTGACGCCGAAATCCGGCAGCGCGCGATAGGAATGCGCCTTCAGCTTCTCCTCGTTACCGAGCACGAGATCGACTTCGTCCATGGCGACGAAATTCTCCGGCTCGATCTGCGCGGCGCAGCCGGTGACGATGATGCGGGCCTGCGGGTTCTCGCGGCGAGCCTTCCTGATCGACTGTTTTGCTTGGCGCACCGCCTCGCCGGTGACGGCGCAGGTGTTGAAGATGATGGCGCCGCCTTGCAGCGTGCCAAGGCCGGCGCTTTCCGCCTCGCTGCGCATCACCTCGGATTCGTAGGTGTTCAGCCGGCAGCCGAAGGTGACGACGTCGACGCCCTTGGGAAGAACGGGACCCCCGGAAAGAACGGGACCCTTCTTGGGAAGAGCGGGCATCAGGCCACGCTTTCGTAGTCGCGAGCCCACACGCCGGTCGACGGGTCGAAGCTGCCGGAAAATTCCCATTCGGCGGCACCGGTGAGGATGACGTGGTCGTCGCCGCGCCATTCTACATGCAAGGAGCCGCCGCCGGGCGTCACCAGAGAGACGCTGCGTCCGGTCCGCCTGGTACGAGCGGCAGCAACGACAGC
Organism: Mesorhizobium sp.; assembly: GCF_004962245.1. Taxonomy (GTDB): domain Bacteria; phylum Pseudomonadota; class Alphaproteobacteria; order Rhizobiales; family Rhizobiaceae; genus Mesorhizobium. The sequence goes on from NZ_SUHQ01000021.1 coordinate 93,444, forward strand.
CGCACAAGCCGCCGAGCCGCAGGCCTTGGTCAGGCCGGCGCCGCGCTCCCAGGTGCGGATGACCATCGTCTCGGGCGAGGTCACCCGCGCAATGGTGATATTGGCGCGTTCGGGGAAGATCGGGTGGTTTTCGAGCAGCGGGCCGAAACGGTCGAGCTCGTAGGACCAGACGTCACGGTCTACCCAGAAGATGGCGTGCGGATTGCCCATCGAGACGACTGACGGCGAATGCAGCTCCGGCGCGTCGATCGGGCCGATCTGCAGCTCGATCATGCGGGTATCGCGGAATTCCTCGGCCAGCGGAATGTCCTGCCAGCCGAAACGCGGCTTGCCCATGTCGACCGAAATCAGCCCGTCGGCATGTTCTTCGGCGTTGAGGATGCCGGCGATTGTCTCGAAGGCGAATGCCTTCTGGCCGGTCTCGGCGGCAAGTGCCTGCACCACGCAGCGCATGCCGTTGCCGCAGGCCTGCGCGCCGGTACCGTCGGAATTCAGGATGTCGATGAAAAAAGCGGTGCCCGGCGTCCTGGCGTCGTGGATCGCCATGATCTGATCGAATTTCGTCGCCGCATCGGCATTGAGCGCAACGGCGGCAGCCGGCGTCACCCGATCGGCACGACCGCGCATGTCGGCAACGATGATCTCGTTGCCGATGCCGTTCATCTTGGCGAAGGGGGCAGTACTTGCCATCGATCGAAAGGTCTCATGCCGGTTTGGCGCCTATATGGCGGATACCGGCCGAAATTACCAGTGCGGCCGCTTCTACGTCACCGCGAAGACGCCGAGCACGATCAGCAGGAAGATGATCAGCACGATGCCGATGAGGATACGGGCGCCGGTGGCGGCGGCTCCGGCCAGTGCCGGCATGCCGAGCAGGCTCGCCGCGGCCGCGATGATCAGAAGAATGATGATCCATTTGATCATAGAAATACCTCGCAGCGATAAATCTGACCTCTGTGCAACGCATCGGCTATGCCTGGGTTCCGATGGCCCGTGGCCGGTCGCCCGTCTGGATCGCCGGCACGTCCCAGACCTCGCCGGGACGCAAGGCGCGAAAGCGTTCCCGTGCGACGTTCTGATCGTCGAGGGCCTCGCCAAGCTTTCTGGCCGGCTCGTCGATCGGCTCGTTGGTGAGCCGGAACGTGCCCCAATGGCAACCGGCGGCATGGGCGGCGTTGCACAAAAGCATGCCTTGCACCGCCTCCTCCGGGTTCTGGTGGTGCGGCGCCATGAACCAGCGCGGCTCGTAAGCGCCGATCGGCAGGATGGCGAGGCGGAAGCCGCCGTGTCTTTCGGCCATCAGCCGGTAGTTGGCGCCGTCGTGGAAACCTGTGTCGCCGGCGAAATAGACCTTTCCGCCCGGCGTCTCGACCACAAAACCCGCCCACAGCGCCATGCGCCGGTCGCGGGTGCCGCGCGCCGACCAGTGATGCACCGGCTCGACATGGACGGCGACATCCTTACCGATGTCGATCCGCTCGCCCCAGTCATGCACGGAGAGCCGCATGCCGGGAACGACATCGTCGATGATAGCGTCGTTGCCGAGCGGCGTCAGCACCAGCGGGTCGTGCTTTGCCTTCAGCCGCTTCAGCGTGGCGAGATCGAGATGGTCGTAGTGGTTGTGGCTGACCAATACGAGGTCGATCGGCGGCAGGTTGGAAAAGGCGATGCCCGGTGGATTGACCCGTTTCGGCCCGGCAAAGGAGAGCGGCGAAACGCGCCGCGACCAGACCGGGTCGGTGAGGATGTTCAGGCCGGCTGTCTGGATGAGCAGCGAGGAGTGGCCGACCATGGTGAGCCTTAGTCCCGAGCCGTCGATCTGCTCAGCCGGTTTCGCCTGCGGAAACGGACTCGGATTCGCCGCCGGCCATTTCGCGCGTTCGCCGCCCAACTGCCACTTCAAGAGATCGGAAAAACGGCCAGGCGGTTTGCCGTCGGGATTGAAAAACAAGGTGCCGTCGAAATGATCGCTGGGCGGGCCGCTGTAATAGCGATTGGCGGCTCTTTTTCTCGCAGCCAAAGTTTCACTCCGGCAGGGTTCCGTTTTATCAGAGATAGGGCCGAAGCCGGCCGGCGCAAGCATTTGGCGACCGGAATGCCAAGGGCACCCGTCCAAGCAGACCCCTCGGGTCAGGCTAGATGGCCAGGCTTTGGTCGGCATGCATTTTGTGATAAAGTTGCAACAGATGCTGCCGCAAATGGTATTTTAACCATATCGGGTTGAAATTTCGCCACCTTCTCCATCTTGGTGAGGGAGAGATTGTGTGGACCGCAGCCCCAGCCGGATCCCACGGAGGTTTGAAATGAATTTTTCGAAGACCGGTCTGCTGGCCGTATCGCTTGCCGCGCTCGTTGCGAGCGGTTGCTCAACCTCACGGTTCTCGTCGATGGACCAGGAGCAGCCGGCGCCGCTGCAAGCCGCGCCCTCCGGCAAGGTGACGGGAAATCAGTTGCCGCCACCGGCGGCGCCCGGCACGGCCGACCCGTCGAAATTCCCGACGGCGCCACAAGGCACGCTCGACCCCCAGGTCGCCTCGCTGCCGCCGGACGGGACGGCTCCGGCCGGAGCCCCGGATCTTACCGCAGGCAGCGTCGCCGGCGTGTGGAAGGCCAGCGTGTCCGGCCAGAGCTGCCAGGTGGCGACGCCGCAGACCAAATTCGGCGCCGGCTATCGGGCCGGCCCGCTGCATTGCCCGGCGCCGATCGACGGCATCAAATCCTGGAACGTCGCTGGCAAGCAGTTGACACTGTACGACGAGAATGGCGGCACGCTGGCACGGCTCTATTCCTCGGGCGGAGAGAAATTCGACGGCCAGACTTCCAACGGCCTGCCAATCTCGCTTACAAGGTAGGCTGACCCGCCCCTCAGAGCGGTTTCGGCGTTTGATAGATCGCCGAAATCGCTCTAAGTATTTGTTTTACGCAATTCCGCACTGTTACACACTTTTCCTGGAATTGCTTTAGAACGACGTGACCGATGCATCTGCGTGACGGCCTTCAGACCCATGCGACCGTCCGGCAGCGCTACGACCATCTGGTCGAGATGGGCCTGATCGGCCGCGATCCGGCGCAGGAGCGGATCGTCGCTGCGCTCGACCGGCTGATCGACGAGATTTCGGCGAAGCGGCTGGCGCACAAATCGAGCGCGCTGGGCTGGCTGTTCGCGCGCAAGCGCGAGACCCGCGAGGCGGTCAAGGGCCTCTACATCCATGGCGGCGTCGGCCGCGGCAAGACCATGCTGATGGACATGTTCTTCGAACTGGTGCCGGTCAGGCGCAAGCGCCGTGTGCATTTCAACGACTTCATGGCCGATGTGCAGGACCGCATCCAGAAACACCGGCTGGCGCGCAAAAACGGCGCTGTCAGGGAAGACGACCCGATCGCGCCGGTGGCTCGCGCGCTGGCCGAGGAAGCCTGGGTGCTGTGCTTCGACGAATTTTCGGTCACCGACATCGCCGATGCGATGATCGTGTCCCGGCTGTTCTCGGCGCTGTTTGCCAACGGCGTCGTGCTGGTCGCCACCTCCAATGTCGCGCCGGAGGATCTCTACCGCGATGGCTTGAACCGCAAGCTTTTCCTACCCTTCATCGGTATCCTGGAGCGGCATGCGCAGGTGCTGGCGCTGGACGCCGACAAGGACTACCGGCTGGACAAGCTCAGCCGCATGCCGGTCTATGTCACCCCCGCCGATGCCGCCGCCGATGCTGCCCTCGACGAGGCGTGGGATGTGATGACGCATGGCAGGCCGACGGCCGGGGCAGCGCTGACGGTAAAGGGCCGACAGGTCGTCGTGCCGCGCGCCGCTGGCGAAGCGGCGCGGTTTTCCTTTGCCGATCTCTGCGAACAACCGCTCGGCGCCCGCGATTTCCTGGCGATTGCCAACCGCTTCTCGACTATCTTCATCGATCATGTGCCGGTGCTCGGCGAAGGCATGCGCAACGAGGCCAAGCGCTTCATCCTGCTGATCGACGCGCTCTACGACCATCATGTGCGGCTGGTGATGAGTGCCGCTGCACCGCCGCCGCAGCTTTATACGGCCAGGCGCGGCAACGAGGTCTTCGAGTTCGAGCGCACGGCGTCACGGCTGATCGAGATGCAGAGCCACGAATGGCTGGAGGACTGGGCGGAGAGGCAAAGCGCGAAGGTGCCGTCGCCTGAAGCGCAGCAGGCGCGCGCCTAGCAGCCAGTCGCCGACTACTACCAGAAAGCCGTTCTGTAGCGATCCTTCCCACCCCCTCTGTCCTGCCGGACATCTCCCCCGCAAGGGGGGAGATTGGCTGTCATCCCTGCTTTCGCCAATCGCCGACGTTGGAGATTTGGAGCCGCCAGTGAAGCTGCCGATCTCTCCCCTTTCGGGGAGATGGCCGGTAGGCCAGAGGGGGGTACTGCCCCTCCGGCGTCAAAGCTCTAAAGCTCATAAACATACATCACAAACTCCTCCGCCAATCCATGCGGCTCCTCCCGCGCCTCATAAAGCGCGCGCGCCGCAACATTGCCCGCTTCGGTGCCGACCCAGGCCTCCTCGCAGCCATGCTCGCGGCCGAGGTCAAACATGGCGTCGAGCATTCTTGTCGCGATGCCCTGGCGTTGAAAGGCCGGCGCCACGCCGACTTCATCGATATAGAGTTCGCTCACCTTGTCCGGATGGCGGTGGATGACGGCCGCGCACTGCCCGACGATCATGTCGTCGAAAAGCGCCACGATCATCAGATGATCTGGCGAGGCGAGATAGGCAGCAAGGCGATCGGGCCTCACCGGCTCGTCGAACACGTCCTCGGCGATCCGCGTCACAAAGGCGTCATCGCCAGGAAATAGCCTTCTTATCTCCATCCTCATTATGTAAAATCTCCCAAGTCGGCTTAATTATTTTGACGCTTACGTAACTCCCACTGTTTCTAACCGATTGAAATTATTCACCCAAAAATAATCGTTTGAATTTCTTTTACGCCGAGGCTATGGGTGCGGCGAAATCTCGCGGCTCCCCCGCAGCATTCCGGTCTCCTTCCTCGACGCCGTCATCCCAAGATTGGGGCGTCGTCACAGTCTAAAGGGAAAACATCCTGACATGGCACGCAATAAGATAGCGCTCATCGGCTCGGGCATGATCGGCGGCACGCTCGCCCACATGATCGGCCTCAAGGATCTCGGCGACGTTGTGCTGTTCGACATCGCCGAGGGTATCCCGCAAGGCAAGGGGCTGGATATCGCGCAGTCGTCGCCGGTCGATGGGTTCGACTCGAGGCTGACCGGCGTCAATGACTATGCCGGCATCGAGGGCGCCGACGTCTGCATCGTCACCGCCGGCGTGCCGCGCAAGCCCGGCATGAGCCGCGACGACCTCCTCGGCATCAACCTGAAGGTCATGGAGCAGGTTGGCGCGGGTCTCAAGAAATACGCGCCGAAAGCCTTCGTCATCTGCATCACCAACCCGCTCGACGCCATGGTCTGGGCGCTGCAGAAGTTTTCCGGACTGCCGAAGAGCCATGTCGTCGGCATGGCTGGTGTGCTGGATAGCGCGCGCTTCCGCTATTTCCTGGCCGAGGAATTCAAGGTGTCGGTCGAGGATGTCACCGCCTTCGTGCTCGGCGGCCATGGCGATTCCATGGTGCCAATGATCCGCTATTCGACGGTCGCCGGTATCCCGCTGCCCGATCTCATCAAGATGGGCTGGACCTCGAAGGAGAAGCTCGACCAGATCGTGCAGCGCACCCGCGACGGCGGCGCCGAGATCGTCGGCCTGCTCAAGACCGGCTCGGCCTTCTACGCGCCGGCCGCCTCGGCGATCTCGATGGCCGAGGCCTATCTCAAGGACAAGAAGCGCGTGCTGCCCTGTGCCGCGCATCTCTCCGGCCAGTATGGCGTCAAGAACACCTATGTCGGCGTGCCGGTTGTGATCGGCGCCGGCGGCGTCGAGCGCGTCATCGAGATCGACCTCAGCAAGGCCGAGCAGAAGATGTTCGACAATTCGGTGGCGGCGGTGCAAGGCCTGTGCGAGGCCTGCGTCAAGATCGCTCCGCATCTCGCCTCGAAGTGATCCGGAGACAACGCGCATGAACATCCATGAATATCAGGGCAAAGCGCTGCTGAAGGGCTTTGGCGCACCGGTGGCCGAAGGCGTGCCGGTGTTCGCGGCAAGTGAGGCGGAAGCCGCCGCCAAGGCGCTGCCCGGTCCGCTCTACGTGGTGAAGAGCCAGATCCATGCCGGCGGCCGCGGCAAGGGCAAATTCAAGGAGCTCGGCCCCGACGCCAAGGGCGGCGTGCGGCTGGCGAAGTCGGTGGCCGACGTCGTCGCCAACGCCAAGGAGATGCTCGGCCACACGCTGGTCACCAAGCAGACCGGCCCGGCGGGCAAGCAGGTCAACCGCCTCTATATCGAGGACGGCGCCGACATCGAGCGCGAGCTTTATCTGTCGCTGCTGGTCGACCGCTCGGTCGGCCGCATCGCCTTCGTCGTTTCGACCGAGGGTGGCATGGACATCGAGGCGGTCGCCCATGACACGCCGGAAAAGATCATCACCGTCGCCATCGACCCGGAAAAAGGCGTGACGGCGGATGATTTGAAAGAACTCAACGGCGCGCTGAAGCTCGACGGCGACGCTGCCAGGGACGGCGAGACGCTGTTCCCGATCCTCTACAAGGCCTTCGTCGAAAAGGACATGAGCCTGCTCGAGGTCAACCCGCTGATCGTCATGAGGAACGGCCGGTTGCGCGTGCTCGACGCCAAGGTGTCGTTCGACAACAATGCGCTGTTCCGTCATCCCGACGTGATGGAGCTCCGCGACATCACCGAAGAGGACGAGAAGGAGATCGAGGCGTCGAAATACGACCTCGCCTATGTCGCGCTCGACGGCAATATCGGCTGCATGGTCAACGGCGCCGGCCTTGCCATGGCGACGATGGACATCATCAAGCTCTATGGCGCCGAACCCGCCAACTTCCTCGATGTCGGCGGCGGCGCGTCGAAGGAGAAGGTGACGGCGGCGTTCAAGATCATCACCAAGGATCCGGCGGTCAAGGGCATCCTGATCAACATCTTCGGCGGCATCATGAAATGCGACATCATCGCCGAGGGCGTGATCGCGGCAGTCAAGGAAGTTGGCCTGAAAGTGCCGCTGGTGGTGCGGCTTGAGGGCACCAATGCCGAACTCGGCAAGAAGATCATCAACGACAGCGGCCTCAACGTCGTCTCGGCCGACGACCTCGACGACGCCGCGAAGAAAATCGTGGCGGCGGTGAAGGGCTGATCTGGTGCCTCCGCACAAGATAAATCTGGTCGAGGCGGCGGATGCGAAGATCAGGAAAGTCTTCGACCCGCATATCGCCGGCGACGTCAACGATTCCCAGGTCAAGATCGCCAAGTTCGGCGACGTCTTCGACTGGCACGCGCATGACAACGAGGACGAGGCGTTCCTGGTGCTGCGCGGCCGCATCGCCATCGATTTCCGCGACGGCACAGTGGAGCTTTCGAGCGGCGAGTTCATCGTCGTGCCACGGGCCGTCGAGCACCGGCCGCGCTCGCTGAGCGAGGAGCCGGTGGTGCTGATGTTCGAGCCGGCGACGACGCTCAACACCGGCAATGCCAAGAGCGACCTCACCGTCGCCGAACTCAAGCGTCTCTGACAATGGCGTCTCTGACGATGACCGTGCAGCCTTCCTCGATCAATAGTTTGTAAAAAGGGCCACCATGTCCATTCTCGTCGACAAGAACACCAAGGTCCTCGTGCAGGGCCTGACCGGCAAGACCGGCACCTTCCATACGGAACAGGCGCTAGCCTATCACGGGACAAAAATGGTCGGCGGCATCCATCCCAAGAAAGGTGGCGAGACATGGACCGGCGCCAAGGGCGAGAGCCTGCCGATCTTCGCCACCGTCGCCGAAGGCAAGGCGCAGACCGGCGCCAACGCTTCCGTCGTCTATGTGCCGCCGGCGGGCGCCGCGGAGGCGATCCTGGAAGCGATCGACGCCGAGATTCCGCTGATCATCTGCATCACCGAGGGCATCCCGGTGATCGACATGATCAAGGTCAAGGCGAGGCTCGACCGCTCGACATCGCGGCTCATCGGCCCCAACTGCCCCGGCGTTCTGACCCCCAACGAATGCAAGATCGGCATCATGCCCGGCAACATCTTCCGCAAGGGCTCGGTCGGCGTTGTTTCCCGCTCGGGAACGCTTACCTATGAGGCGGTGTTCCAGACCACCAATGTCGGCCTCGGCCAGACCACTGCCGTCGGCATCGGTGGCGACCCGGTCAAAGGCACGGAGTTCATTGACGTGCTGGAGATGTTCCTCGCCGACGACGAGACCAAGTCGATCATCATGATCGGCGAGATCGGCGGGTCGGCCGAGGAAGACGCCGCGCAGTTCCTCAAGGACGAAGCCAAGCGTGGCCGCAAGAAGCCGATGGCCGGGTTCATCGCCGGGCGCACGGCGCCGGCCGGTCGTACCATGGGCCATGCAGGCGCGGTCATCTCCGGCGGCAAGGGCGGCGCCGAGGACAAGATCGCGGCGATGGAATCGGCCGGAATAAGGGTTTCGCCGTCGCCGGCCCGGCTCGGCACGACACTGGTCGAGGCGATCAAGGGTTAAGGGAGTAGGGGAGTAAGGGAGTAGGGCAGTAGGGAAAAGTTCAGCGGCAAAAGCCCTACTCCCCTACTGCCCTATTCCCCTACTCCCCTCCAACTAAGGAGACGGAGCGCAGCCTCCGCTGAATGACATGGCAAGACAAGATCAGGCCAACGACCAATTTTCGCTTACCTCTTTCCTCTATGGCGGTAATGCCGATTATATCGACGCGCTCTACGCCGCCTATGAGGAGGATCCCTCTTCGGTCGACCCCGAATGGCAGGATTTCTTCGCGGCGCTGAAGGACGATGCGGGCGACGTCCGCAAGAATGCCAAGGGCGCCTCATGGGCCAGGCCGTCGTGGCCGCTGCAGGCCAATGGCGAACTGGTGTCGGCGCTCGACGGCGATTGGGGCATCGTCGAAAAGCACATCGAGAAGAAGGTCCAGGACAAGGCCGTCGTCAACGGCGTCGCCCTTTCCGACGCCGATGTGCATCAGGCGACGCGCGATTCCGTTCGCGCCATCATGATGATCCGCGCCTACCGCATGCGTGGCCACCTGCACGCCAATCTCGATCCGCTCGGCATCGCCAAGCCGCTCGAGGACTATAACGAGCTGTCGCCGGAAAACTACGGCTTCACATCAGCCGATTACGACCGCCCGATCTTCCTCGACAATGTGCTCGGACTCGAATTCGGCACTATCCGGCAGATGCTGGACATATTGACCCGCACCTATTGCTCGACGCTCGGCGTCGAGTTCATGCATATTTCCGATCCCGAGGAGAAGGCCTGGATCCAGGCGCGCATCGAGGGCACCGACAAGGAGATCTCCTTCACCGCCACCGGCAAGAAGGCGATCCTGCAGAAGCTGGTCGAGGCCGAAGGCTTCGAGCAGTTCATCGACGTCAAGTACAAGGGCACCAAGCGCTTTGGCCTCGACGGCGCAGAGGCGCTGATCCCGGCATTGGAGCAGATCGTCAAGCGCGGCGGGCAGCTCGGCATGAAGGAGATCGTGCTCGGCATGGCGCATCGCGGCCGGCTGAACGTTCTCTCCCAGGTGATGGCCAAGCCGCACCGCGCCATCTTCCACGAGTTCAAGGGCGGCTCGGCCGCACCCGACGAGGTCGAGGGCTCGGGCGACGTGAAGTACCATCTCGGTGCTTCGTCGGACCGCGAGTTCGACGGCAACAAGGTGCACCTGTCGCTGACCGCCAATCCCTCGCATCTGGAAATCGTCGATCCGGTGGTGATGGGCAAGGCGCGGGCCAAGCAGGACTCTCTGTTCGGCCGCAGCCGCGAGGAGATCGTGCCGCTGGAAGAGCGCGCCAAGGTGCTGCCATTGCTCCTGCATGGCGACGCCGCCTTTGCCGGCCAGGGGGTGATTGCCGAGATACTCGGCCTCTCGGGCCTGCGCGGCCACCGCGTCGCCGGCACGCTGCACTTCATCATCAACAACCAGATCGGCTTCACCACCAATCCGCGCTTCTCGCGCTCGTCCCCCTATCCGTCGGATGTGGCCAAGATGATCGAGGCGCCGATCTTCCACGTCAATGGCGACGATCCGGAAGCCGTGGTCCATGCCGCCAAGGTGGCGATCGAATTCCGCATGAGGTTCCACAAGCCTGTGGTGGTGGACATGTTCTGCTATCGCCGCTTCGGCCACAATGAGGGCGACGAGCCGGCCTTCACCCAGCCGATCATGTACAGCAGCATCCGTCGCCACAAGACGACGGTGCAGATCTATGCCGAGCGGCTGATCGCCGAGGGCCACATAACCCAGGCCGAATTCGACAAGCTCAAGGCCGACTGGCGGGGGCATCTCGAGCAGGAATTCGAAGTCGGCCACCATTACAAGCCCAACAAGGCCGACTGGCTGGACGGCGCCTGGTCGGGCCTGCGCACGGCCGACAACCAGGACGAACAGCGGCGCGGCAAGACCGCGGTGCCGGTCAAGACGCTGAAGGAGATCGGCAGGAAGCTGACCGAGGTGCCGAAGGATTTCGCGGCCCACAAGACGATCCTGCGGTTTCTCGAGAACCGCCGCCAGGCGATCGAGTCGGGCGAAGGCATCGACTGGTCGACGGCCGAGGCGCTGGCCTTCGGCGCCATTCTGCTCGACGGCAATCCGGTCCGGCTGTCCGGGCAGGATTCGGAGCGCGGCACGTTTTCGCAACGTCACTCCGTGCTCTACGATCAGCGCGACGAGACACGCTACATCCCGCTCAACAATCTGTCGGCGGCGCAGGCCGGCTTCGAGGTCATCAACTCGATGCTGTCGGAAGAGGCCGTGCTCGGCTTTGAATATGGCTACAGCCTGGCCGAGCCGAAAGCGCTGACGCTTTGGGAGGCTCAGTTCGGCGATTTCGCCAACGGCGCCCAGGTGGTGTTCGACCAGTTCATTTCGTCGGGCGAGCGCAAGTGGCTCAGGATGTCGGGCCTCGTCTGCCTGTTGCCGCATGGCTATGAAGGTCAGGGGCCGGAGCACTCGTCGGCGAGGCTGGAGCGCTTCCTGCAGCTATGCGCCGAAGACAACATGCAGGTGGCCTATTGCACGACGCCGGCTAACTACTTCCACATCTTGCGCCGGCAGCTGAAGCGGGATTTCCGCAAGCCGCTGATCCTGATGACGCCGAAGTCGCTGCTGCGTCACAAGCGGGCGGTGTCGACGCTGCCGGAGATGTCGGGCGAAAGCGCGTTCCACCGGCTGTTGTGGGACGATGCCCAGCAGCTCCCCGGCCAGGCGATCAAGCTCACCAAGGATTCGAAGATCCGCCGCGTCGTGCTCTGCTCGGGCAAGGTTTATTACGACCTCTACGAGGAGCGCGAGAAGCGCGGCATCAACGACATCTATCTGCTGCGCGTCGAACAGCTCTATCCGTTCCCGGCAAAGGCGCTGATCAACGAGCTCTCACGCTTCCGCAACGCCGAGATGGTGTGGTGCCAGGAAGAGCCCAAGAACATGGGCGCCTGGTCGTTCATCGATCCGTATCTGGAATGGGTGCTGGCGCATATCGACGCCAAGCATCAGCGGGTGCGCTATACCGGCCGGCCGGCAGCCGCCTCGCCGGCGACCGGATTGATGTCGAAGCATCTCGCCCAGCTTGCCGCCTTGCTTGAAGACGCGCTCGGTGAATAGAACAGAGCTCGGCGAATAGAACAGAACCGACAGAAAAACGGACAGGCACAATGGCTACCGAAATCCGCGTCCCCACTCTTGGCGAATCCGTCACCGAGGCGACCATCGGCAAATGGTTCAAGAAGGTGGGCGATGCGATCGCCACCGACGAGCCGCTGGTCGAGCTCGAAACCGACAAGGTGACGGTGGAAGTGCCGGCCGCGGCCGCAGGAACGCTCAGCGAGATCGCCGCTGGGGAAGGCGAGACGGTCGGGGTCGGCGCGTTGCTCGGCATGATTTCGGCGGGTGACGGCGCAAAAGCGGCAGCCCCTGAACCCGCGAAGGTGCCGCCTTCCGAACCGAGGCAGGACGCGGTGTCGCAGGCCTCGGCGCCGACCGCCGCATCCACCGTCAGGCAAGCCGCGGCCGAGACCGCCAAGATCGCCGGCGACGCCGGGCCGATCGAGGCGCGCGCGATGCCGCCGGCACCGGCGGCGGCGAAGCTGCTGGCCGAGAGCAATCTCGCGGTCGACCAGATCTCGGGTTCCGGCAAGCGTGGCCAGGTGCTGAAGGGCGACGTGCTCGACGCGATCGCCAGGGGCGCGCCGTCGCAACCGGCCGAGACGCCGAAGGCAGCCCCGGTCGCTGCCCGTGCGCCGTCCTCGGCCGATGACGCGTCGCGCGAAGAGCGCGTGCGCATGACCAAGCTGCGGCAGACCATCGCGCGCCGCCTCAAGGAAGCGCAGTCGACCGCCGCCATGCTGACCACCTTCAACGAGGTGGACATGAGCGCGGTGATGGCGCTCAGGACAAAATACAAGGATGTGTTCGAGAAGAAGCACGGCGTGAAGCTGGGCTTCATGGGCTTCTTCACCAAGGCCGTCACCCATGCGCTGAAGGAGATACCTTCGGTTAATGCCGAGATCGACGGCACCGACATCATCTTCAAGAACTACGCCCATATCGGCGTCGCCGTCGGCACCGAAAAGGGGCTCGTCGTGCCGGTGGTGCGCGACGCCGACCAGATGTCGATCGCCGAGATCGAGAAGGATATCGGCCGATTGGGACTTGCCGCGCGTGACGGCAAGCTTTCCGTGGCGGATATGCAAGGAGGCACGTTTACGATTTCTAACGGCGGCGTTTACGGGTCGCTGATGTCGACGCCGATCCTCAACGCGCCGCAGTCGGGCATTCTGGGCATGCACAAGATCCAGGAGCGGCCGGTGGTGGTCGGCGGCCAGATCGTGATCCGGCCGATGATGTATCTGGCGCTCTCCTACGATCACCGCATCGTCGACGGCAAGGAAGCGGTGACCTTCCTGGTCCGCGTCAAGGAAAGCCTGGAGGATCCGGAGCGGCTGGTGCTCGACCTGTGAGCGAAGCTGATCGCGCCATGGCTGATTGGGCGGGTGCTGTGCGGCGATCGTTTCGACGTAGCCTCGTCTGGCTTGGCATTTTTTCCGCCTTGCCGCCGATGGCGCTGGCTGCCGACTGGGACGTGACGAAGGCGAGCAGCAACCTTGGTGTTTTCGCCCTGAGCGATGCCGAACTGGCGGAGCGACAGATCACGGTCACCCCAATCGGTGAGCTTGATTTGCCGACGGGTGAGATCATCGCCTGTGATCCTCTTGTGAGCGACGTTGAAACCCCAGCCTTGAGCCGCAAGGTTGAGCCGGGGCGTTATCCGGTTTCGCTGTTGGAAGCACGAGGCCGTGTGGCGGCTGCGGTGCTGCGTTTCAGCCTTGGTACGCCGGTTCGCTGGGAGCTGGCCACTGTGCCTGGCGAGGATGTCGCGGCATTGAAAGGTGACGAGGTATACGGGTATCCCGTCGACGCCGGCCTAGGTTCGTTCATGGACAAGACGGCCATGGCGCTGATGTCCGATGAGCAGGACAAGCTGAAATATGGCGACTATTATGGTGAGGTTCTGGCTGCCGAATTTGCACCGAACCGGGATAGGTTCGTGCTGCATCACCCGGTTGCCGGCAACCCCCTCAACATTGCCATATTCTGGAGCGGTTGGGGCGATGGATCCTATCCGTCTTTCTGGGGGCTGGATGCGGCTGGCGAACCGCTGCTGCTCATGACCGACTTCGGCGTGCTGGAAAACGCCGATGGGCGCGAGACCAGGTAGACCCGTCGTCATGCAAAGCGCCATGTCACCCACCATCGGATGTATAGCTGGGTCGCTGGCCGTTTTGTTCACGAGCTCCGCTGCCCTTGCCGCCTGCCCGCTCGAACTCGCCGTTTATGGCGACGCCGAAAGTGCCGCCGAGATCGATTTCAGGCCGACCATGGAATCGGCTGTCGTCACCAACACGTTCAAGATGGTGCTCGACAACAGCGTCGTGCTCGACGGCATCGTCATGTGGACGGAAGGCGTGGGGCGGCCGCATGGCTCGCTGATGTACAAATGCCCGACCGGCGACGTCACCGGCGACGAGCTCGCCGCCTGTACCGTGTGGGAGGGTGTGATCTACGGTTCCGACGATCAGGGCAACATCGCTTTGCTGCCGGCTGAAGGTGTCGATGCTCCGAAGAAACTGATCTTTCCCGACCTCGGACCGTCCCTGCAGATGTCGGCCGCCTATGGCGCCAACGGGTTTTCGAAAGTGCCGTGGGATGTCTTCGCTTTGAAAGGTTGTCAGGAATGAGCGGTGCGGCGCGGGTTGTTCTGGTCACCGGCGGCGGGCGCGGTATCGGCGCGGCGGTCTGCCGGCTCGCCGTCGAGGCCGGGTACCGCGTCGCGGTCAATTATGCATCGAACGAGGCGGCGGCCGCTGCCCTGGTGCGGGCGCTTGGCGAAGCGGGCGGAGAAGCGCTTGCCATCAAGGGCGACGTCGGCAACGAAGCCGATATTCTGTCGATGTTCGAGAAGGTCGATCGGACCTTCGGCCGGCTCGATGCGCTGGTCAACAATGCCGGTGTGGTCGACCAGAGGGCGCGTGTCGATGAAATGAGCGGGGCACGGCTTGAGCGCATGATGCGCATCAACGTCATCGGCTCCATGCTCTGTGCCCGCGAAGCGGTGAAGCGCATGTCGACCAGCCATGGCGGCAAGGGCGGCGCCATCGTGAATATTTCCTCGATTGCTGCGAGAATTGGCGGACCGGGCGAGTATGTCGACTACGCTGCCTCGAAGGGTGCGATCGATTCCTTCACGATAGGCCTGGCGCGCGAAGTGGCCGGCGAAGGCATTCGCGTCAACGCGGTCAGTCCAGGCATCGTCGACACCGAAATTCACGCCTCCGGCGGACAGCCGGATCGCGTCGAGAGGATGCGTCACGTCGTGCCCATGCAAAGGGCGGGGACCACCGAAGAGGTCGCTGCGGCAATTCTCTGGCTCATGTCGGACGGAGCGTCCTACACGACAGGCGCGAATTTGGAAGTGAGCGGCGGCCGCTGAATGCCTGCCAAGGCTGAGTGCCAGACCAGAAGGACAGTATCATGGCTTATGACGTCGTTATCATCGGATCGGGACCAGGCGGCTATGTCTGCGCTATCAAGGCGGCACAGCTTGGCCTGAAGACGGCGGTGATCGAGAAGAACCCGACCTTCGGCGGCACCTGCCTCAATATCGGCTGCATCCCATCCAAGGCGCTGCTGCATGCCTCCGAGATTTTCGCCGAGGCCGGCCATTCCTTCGACATGCTGGGCGTCGAGATCGGCGCGCCGAAGCTGAACCTGAAGAAGATGATGGCGCACAAGGACGCGACCGTGGCGTCCAACGTCAACGGCGTTGCCTTCCTGTTCAAGAAGAACAAGATCGACAGTTTTCGCGGCACCGGCAAAGTCTTGTCCGCCGGGAAGGTGTCGGTGACCGGCGAGGACGGCAAGGTCGAGGAGATCGAGACCAAGAACATCGTTATCGCCACCGGCTCCGACATCGCCGGCATTCCGGGCGTCAAGGTCGACATCGACGAGAAGGTGGTCATGTCCTCGACCGGCGCGTTGTCGCTTGACAAGGTGCCCGGCCATCTGGTGGTGGTCGGCGGCGGCGTCATCGGGCTGGAACTCGGCTCGGTATGGGCGCGGCTCGGCGCCAAGGTGACCGTCGTCGAGTTCCTCGACACCATTCTGGGCGGCATGGACGGCGAGGTCGCCAAACAGTTCCACCGCATGCTGTCCAAGCAAGGGTTCGAATTCAGGCTCGGCGCCAAGGTGACCGGCGTCGCCAAGGTCAAGAAGGGTGCCACCGTCACCTTCGAGCCGGTCAAGGGCGGCGCGGCCGAGACGATCGAGGCGGATGCGGTGCTGATCGCGACTGGCCGCCGGGCCTATTCGGACAGTCTCGGATTGAAGGAGGCCGGCGTCGAGGTCGACGAGCGCGGCCGGGTCAAGACGGACGGCCATCTCAAGACCAATGTGCCCGGCATCTACGCCATCGGCGACGTCATCGCCGGGCCGATGCTCGCCCACAAGGCCGAGGACGAGGGGGTGGCGGTGGCCGAGATCATTGCCGGCCAGGCCGGGCATGTGAACTACGAGGTGATCCCGAGCGTCGTCTACACCAGTCCGGAAATCGCCTCGGTCGGCAAGACCGAGGAGGAGCTGAAGAAGGCCGGCATCGACTACAAGGCCGGCAAGTTTCCGTTCAGCGCCAATGGCCGGGCGCGCGCCATGCTGCATACCGACGGCTTCGTGAAGATCCTGGCCGACAAGCAGAGCGACCGCGTGCTCGGCGTCCACATTGTCGGCTTCGGCGCCGGCGAGATGATCCACGAGGCGGCGGTGCTGATGGAGTTCGGTGGCTCGTCGGAAGATCTTGCCCGTACCTGCCACGCCCACCCGACGATGTCGGAAGCGGTGAAGGAAGCGGCACTGGCGGCCTTCTTCAAGCCGATCCATATGTAATTCAGCGATATATCGCAAACGTTAAAGCAAACGGCCCGCTTTTCAGCGGGCCGTTCGCATTTTGAAATCAGCAGCCGATCACTGTGCCGGGGCTGGTGCGGGCGCTGGAGCCGGTTCTGCGGGCGCTGGAGCAGGCGCAGGCTCTGCAGGCGCCGGCGCGGGCTCGGCAGGTGCTGGAGTAGGCTCTGCGGGTGCCGGGGCTGGCGCAGGCTCTGCCGGGGCCGGTGCAGGCGCCGGTTCAGCGGGCGCCGGGGCCGGTGTGCTGGCGGCCGGCGGTTCGGCAGGCGCCGGCGTTTCACCGCTTCTGCCAAAAATATAGTAAGCGACAATGGCCAGGATAACGACAACCAGGGCAATCAGCCAGCCGCTGCCGCCGCCACCCAACTTAGGAGGGGGTGTCGGAGTGGTGAACGGGTCGTTTGGATTCGCCATAAAAGTGTCCTCCGTGGATGAAAAGTATCAATCAACACCAATCAACGCGCAATCGTTGAACAGGTTTCACGCTAGGGATCGAAAACGCCGAAAACAGGGCAATTCGCGGCTGGGATCGGTTGTTTGCACGCATTTTCCTCGCGAACTTGGCAGCGAACGAGCCAAAACGAGCCTTTTCGATCTTCCTGCATCGCGACGAGGCTGCTGCCCTCGCGCCGTGATTCGGGCGGCTTCGACCAGAATTACCTCTTTTAGGGTCCGCAACTCAACCGTGCAACTCAGTCGACGGCAGTGACGGTGTAGCCGGCCTTGCGGAAATCCTCGACCAGGCCTTCCGCGCCCAGAAGATGCAGGGCGCCGACCGCCATGAACGCGTTGCCCTTGGCGAGGATCGGCCCGGCATGATCGACCATCACCTTGTTGCGGCTGGTGATCATGGTTTCCTCGAAGGCGGCATAGCCCGCCGGATCGTCTTCCTCGCCGGGAAGGGCGGCACGGAACAGCGGCCAGAGCATGCCAGTGTCGCCGCGCTGATAAAGCACGATCATGGTTTCGTTGACGTCGTTCATCGTGTCGCCGAGCTTCAGTGTGTCGACGAGGCCCTTCATGTGAAAGGCGAGCGGCAGCGAAGCCATGGCGCGAAGCTGGTCGGCGATGGTCTCCAACCCCTCGACAACCTTGCCTGAGGCCTTGGCGTCCTCCGCGAGCTTGATGTCGAGCACTGGCGCGCCGCCGGCCCTCCGGGCCAGTTCGCAAGCCGGGAGCGTCACCATGGCCGACAGCATCCACGGCTTCATCTTGGCAACGCTCGCCAGCGGGATGCCGCGCGCGTCGAGCGCCTTGTTCACCGCCGCCGCGTCGTCCGGCGACAGCAGCGAGGACAGCGTCGTGCTGTCGGTGAACATCATCAGCTCCGGCTCTTTGAAAAGCGCTGCCATCATCTTCTGCTGATCGAGCACTTCCGTGGTCTCGATTATGGCGGTGTCGGCTGCGTCAAAGGCCTTTTGCGCGGCGGGCGGCAGCGTGATCACGCGCGGGTCGGTCATGTGCATGGTGCCGAACAGGAAGGATGGTCTTTCGCCGGCCTTTTCCAGTTTCCACAACAGGCCCTTGCCGTTCGGTGTCGCAGCCGCTTCGGTCTCGATCTTGCGATAAGTCGCCGGGTCGCTCTTCTGCAAGGCCGACAGCATGTCGGTGCCGGCACAGTCCGGGATTTCGGCGCGCGCCTTGCCGGCGGTGAGCAGCGCGATGATGAGGAAAGAGAGGAAAAACAGGACGTTGAGCGCCACGAGCAGCTTCAGCGACGCAAGGGCCGCGCGGTCGGCGATGGCAATGACGCGTTTCATGGCTCGCTTTCTAGATACAAAGAACGGCAAAACGGTTAACCGGCGCGGCAAAATTGTCTCGGATGAGGCTTCACTGCGCATGACCGTGTCCGAATGTCCGCTGCCTTGCGGGATATGCGGCCGGTCATGCTCTCGGGTGCGCCGACTGATAAATTTCGAGCAGCCTCGCAGTGTCGACGCCGGTGTAGATCTGCGTCGTCGACAGGCTGGCGTGGCCCAGCAATTCCTGGATCGTGCGCAGGTCGCCGCCGCGTCCAAGCAGGTGCGTGGCGAAGGAATGACGCAACGCATGCGGCGTGGCGGTATCGGGCAGGTTGAGCGCCGAGCGCAGCTTGGCCATGTCGCGCTGGACGATGGCCGGGTTGAGCGGGCCGCCGCGGGCGCCGCGAAACAGCAGGCCCTTCGGATCGAGATGATAGGGGCAGAGCCGGCGATATTCGGCGATCGCCCGCAGTGCCACCGGCAGCACCGGCACCAGCCGCGTCTTACCGCCCTTGCCGGTGATGCGCAGCACCGTGTCGTTGGGTGAGGCCAGCTCGGCGCCAGAGAGGCCAAGCGCCTCGGAAATGCGCAGGCCCGAACCATAGAGCAGCGTCAGCACGGCGGCGTTGCGGGCGGCGATCCACGGCTCCTGCGCCAACTGGCCTTCCACGGAGACGACATGTTTCGCATCGCTTGCCGTCAGCGGCTTGGGCAGCGACTTCGGCTGCCGTGGCGCGCGCAGTGCCGCGGCACCCGCCGCATTGACGAGGCCGCGCCGCTCCAGAAAGCGCAGCAGCGAGCGGATGCCGGCGAGCCCGCGTCCGAGCGTGCGGGCGCCCGCGCCCCCGGCGCGGCGGGCGGCGAGAAAGCCGCGCAGATCGGCCGGGCGCAGATCGGCGATGTCCGAAATGCCGGGCGAGCCGCCGCAATGGCCGGTCAGGAAGTGCAGGAACTGGCGCGTGTCGCGCTCATAGGCTTCCACGGTTTCAGGCGACAGCCGGCGTTCGCGTGCCAGCATCTTCAGCCAGCTTTCGCGGGCCGCCTGAAGGTCCGGTTTGGCCGGGATGAGGAATTCCTGCATTGGGCTCTTCCGATAGTCCGTTCTTCCAACTCCGGGCCATCTTCCGGTAGCCGGGTTAGGAAGCGGTGAAGAGCCGCGTCATTGAAATGACAAGAGGGTGGAGCTAGAGCAGGGCAAAGGATTTTTACCACCGATGACCAAACCGCAAAACCCCGTCCAGATGGCCGTGATCGGCGCCGCCCATGGCATCAAGGGCGAATTGCGCGTGAAAACCTTCACTGGCGATCCGTTGGCGCTGGCCGACTACGGACCGCTCTATGCCAGGGACGGCCGTGCCTTCCAGATCGTCGACATCAGGCCGGCCAATACCGTCGTCGTGGTGCGCTTCAAGGGCATCAGCGACCGCAACGCCGCCGAGGCGCTCGCCGGCACGGAATTGTTCGTCGACCGCTCAATGCTGCCGGACGATGGCGAAGAGGACGAATTCTATCATGCCGATCTCGTCGGGCTGGCGGTCCGGGACGACACCGGTGCCGACATCGGCAAGGTCGTCGCCGTGCATAATTTCGGCGGCGGCGACATTCTCGACGTGACGCTTGGCGAGCGCAAAGGCGTGCTGATCCCGTTCACGCAGGCCGCCGTGCCAGACGTGTCGATCGTTGAGGGCTTCCTCCGCATCGATCCGGCGGCGGCGGGCTTGATCGATGACGAGGACAGCGAGGCTCCCGGCCGTGATGGCTTCGACCCGAAGGGCAGGCCGCGCGGGCCGAAGGACGCCGGGGGCAACCGGTGAGTTTTTCCGCCTCGGTGCTGACGCTCTATCCGGAGATGTTTCCCGGCGCGCTCGGCCTGTCGCTGGCCGGCCGGGCGCTGGCATCAGGCACATGGTCGCTGGAAGCAATCCAGATTCGCGATTTCGCCACCGATCGCCATCGCACCGTCGACGACACGCCGGCTGGCGGCGGCGCCGGCATGGTGATGCGCGCCGACGTGCTGGCGAGCGCCATCGACCATGTTTCGCCGGCAGGTGATCCGCGCCCGCGCCTGCTTATGAGCCCGCGCGGCACGCCGCTGACGCAGGCGCGCGTCCGCGAGCTGGCCGCTGGTCCTGGCGCGGTGATCGTCTGCGGCCGCTTCGAGGGTGTCGACCAGCGGGTCATCGAAGCGCGGGGGCTTGAGGAGGTCTCGGTCGGCGACTTCATCCTCTCCGGCGGCGAGCCGGCAGCGCTAGTGCTGCTCGACGCCGTGGTGCGGCTGTTGCCTGGCGTGATGGGCAATGCGGTGTCGGGCGACGAAGAGAGTTTTGAAAACGGCCTGCTCGAACACCCGCACTACACGCGGCCGCAGGACTTCGAGGGCCGGCAAATCCCCGAGGTCCTCACCTCGGGCAATCACAAGAAGATCGCCGCATGGCGGCGCGGCGAAGCGGAAAGGCTTACCAGGGAAAGACGGCCGGACCTGTTGGCCGCTCACCCCCTGGTGAAATAATAAAAGGCCAGGAACACGCCGACCCCGACGACGAAGCCACGTACGGCATTCTGCGGCACGCGCTTGGCGATCCAGACGCCGGCATAACCGCCCAGCGCGCCGCCCGGTATCATGATGATCGCCTGCGGCCAGGCGATGACGCCGCCGGAAACGAAGACCAGGATGGCTACCGCGGCGATCACCACGGCCAGCATGTTCTTCAGCGCGTTCAGGCGGTGATAGTCCCCGGCCTGGGTGAGGCCGAGCGTCGCCAGCATCATGACGCCCATGCCGGCGCCGAAGAAGCCGCCATAGACGGCGGTGGCAAACTGCGCCAGGGAGCCGGCCAGCGAACCCACGGCAGCCTCATGCCCCGGCTTGGGCGCCGGCCTCAGCCACGGCCCGGCGGCGAACAGCGCGGTTGCCGCCAGCAGCAGCCATGGCACCAGGACCCGGAATGACGGATTGTCGAGCGCCAAAAGGATGAGCGCGCCGGCCAGTGCGCCGAAAGCCGAGATGAGGCCGAGCAGCAATGCGCTGCGCCAGAAATGCTTGATGACGGCCCAGTATGCGAGCGTCGAGGTGATGTAGCCGGGAAACTGTGTCACCGACGATGTGGCGTTGGCTACGATCGGCGGCAAGCCGACCAGCGACATGGCGCCGAAGGTTATGAACGTCCCGCCGCCGGCTATCGCGTTGACGGCACCTGAAAGAAAGCCCGCGAAAAAGAGCAGGGCCGCATCGAGAACTGACATGAGGGCATTGCCGCCGGAGGAAAAGTCGCGTTTACCCGCCTTAGAAAGCTTGAGCGCTCGACGCAACCCCTATGCAGGAAGATCGCAGCGTTGGCCAACGACCAAAAAAGAACGCGGCAAAGGCGTGACAAAGCGTCGAAATAGCTGTATGTGCCCGCCCGTACTGGCAAGAACAATCTGCCGGACCCGTCAACAATGACGGTGTAGTCGCCCCTGCCCGATGTTTTCGAACCCAGATGTTTTGGAACAAAGGGCATAGCCGAGCGGTCAATGGAACTGCAAGGTGAGTGTCGGACGCTCTGACTGTCGGAAGAACAAGAAGTGGATTTTTAAGATGGATATCCTCCGTCAGCTCGAGGCCGAACAGGCCGCCAAGATCGAAGCCAAGCGCAAGCTTCCCGAATTTCAGCCCGGCGATACCGTGCGCGTCCAGGTCCGTGTGACCGAAGGCACCCGCACCCGCGTCCAGGCCTATGAGGGCGTCGTCATCGCCCGCGCCGGCGCCGGCTTCCAGGAGAATTTCACGGTCCGCAAGATTTCCTACGGCGAAGGCGTGGAGCGCGTGTTCCCGGTCTTTTCGCCGATGGTCGAGGGCGTCGAGATCGTGCGCCGCGGCAAGGTGCGTCGCGCCAAGCTCTACTACCTGCGCGATCGCCGCGGCAAGTCGGCCCGTATTTCGGAAAACACCGGCGTGCGCGCCCGCAAGCTGAACGATGAGGAGCGCAATGCGCTGAACGCCGAGAAGGCCCGCATCGAGGCCGAGAAGGTGGCCGCCGCCCAGGCGCTCGCCGCCGAGAAGGCCGCGCAGGACGCCGCCGAAAAGAAGGCCGCCGACGAGGCCGCCAAGGCTGCGGAAGCGGCGACCGCCGAGTAAGATTTTTTCAAAACCATGCTTTGGAAAGGCGGCTTCGGCCGCCTTTTCGTTTTGGAGGAGAACACCTCCCGGGGCTTTCGCGCAAAGCAGCGCATCGGACCGGCTTGCAAGGCGCTTGTGGAAAGCTAAAGTCGGCGCCGAAGTTTCCTGCAAGCCTCGACCATTGTCGAGGTCGCTCAAGTTCTCGGGGTGTACCATGACCAGATCGAAACTGCTGTTGGCCGGCCTGTTGGCTCTGATTCTCGCGCCCGTCGCCGCCCTGGCGCAGACGCTGCCCGACCTCGGCGGCAAGAAGGTGGTGGTGGTGACGGAAAACGCCTATCCGCCGCTGCAATTCATCGACGCCAAGACCGGCAAGCAGATCGGCTGGGAATATGACGCGATGAACGAGATCGCCAAGCGGCTGAATTTCCAGGTCGAGTACCAGAACACCTCCTGGGACGCGATGATCCAGGCGGTTTCCGACAACCAGTACAACATCGGCATGACCGGCATCACCATCAAGGACGACCGCAAGCAGAAGGTCGATTTCTCCGATCCCTACATGCGTTCGGAACAGTTCATGCTGGTGCGCGGCGATGAGAAGCGCTTCACCGACGCCAAGACGTTTGGTGCCTTCAAGGATGGGCTGATCGGGGCGCAGGCCGGCACCACGCCCTTCTATACCGCCGTCTACAGCGTGCTCGACGGCAATGAGCAGAACCCGCGCATCAAACTGTTCGAGACGTTCGGCGCGACGGTGCAGGCGCTGAAGGCGGGCGACGTCGATGTCGTGCTGACCGACGGCACTGCCGGCAAGGGTTACGTCGACGCCTCCAATGGTGGGCTGAAGCTGATCGGCGGGCCGCTCGGCACCGAGGATTTCGGCTTCATCTTTCCCAAGGGCTCGGATCTGGTGAAACCGGTCAACGCGGCGATCGCCGCACTCAAGGCCGACGGCACGCTCGACGCGCTCAACAAGAAATGGTTCCTCGACTACAAGATGGGGCAGTAGGCTGGTCTTGGCACGCTTGCTGCGTGAGGACCGTGCGCCGAATATTGCACGGACGGAGTTTCTTCCCACCCCCCTCTGTCCTTCCGGACATCTCCCCCGCAATGGGGGAGATTGGCAGCTCTTGCGAAGGCGGACATTCACCAGCGTTGGGAATTGGCGAAAGCCGTCACGACATCTGATCTCCCCCCTTGCGGGGGAGATGTCCGGCAGGACAGAGGGGGGTGTGACAGAACGCAGCCTTCGTGGCTCCGTCACCGGCATCGCCTGATGCCGACCGCGCCCGGATCCACCCCCAAATCCGACTTCCCCTGGTGGCTAGCCGTGGCGGCGGCGCTTGCCGTGGCAGCCGCTATCTTCATCGCCGCAAGCGATCTCTATGCCCAGGTCTTCGCCACAGTCGCCAAGGGCATCGGCATCACCGTCTTCGTCACCGTGGTCGCCTTTGCGCTGGCCTCGGCCATCGGGCTCGGCATTGCGCTGATGGGGCTCTCGGGGTCGCGCTGGCTGCGCCAGATTGCCCGCTTCTATGTCGAGATCATCCGCGGCGTGCCGATCCTGGTGCTGTTGTTCTGGATCGCGTTTGCCGGCGCGCCGGCCTTTGTCGCGGCGTGGAACGCGCTGACCGCGCCGCTACAAAGCGCCGGCCTCATCGGTGAGCTCCTGGTGCGCGACGTGTCGCTCTTGTGGCGCGCCATCATGGCGCTGACCATCGGCTACTCAGCCTTCATCTCGGAGGTCTTTCGCGCTGGCATCCAGGCGGTCGAGAAAGGCCAGATCGAGGCGGCGAAGGCCCTCGGGCTGACGCGCATGCAGCGCTTCCGGCTGATCGTGTTTCCGCAGGCGATCCGCACCATCCTGCCGCCGCTCGGCAATGATTTCGTCGCCATGGTCAAGGATTCCTCGCTGGTCTCGGTGCTCGGCGTTGCCGACATCACCCAGATGGGCAAGATCTACGCCGCCGGCTCGTTCCGCTTCTTCGAGACCTATTCGATCGTCGCCTATATATATCTCATCCTGACGGTCGGCCTGTCGCTGGCGTTGCGGGCGCTGGAGAAGCGGCTGCGCCGCCAGCATGAGGAATAGAAGGCAGGCGAAGACGGCGCTACGGTCGGGAAAAGCCACAATGCGGGAGAATCCCATGAACATCGACAAGGCCAGTGCGGCGCTGGATTCGGTCTACACCGCCGAGACGCCGGAAGCACTGGCGCAAGCCTATGCCGCATGGGCCGCGACCTATGACGGCGAGACCGCGTCGCTCGGCTATCTCCTGCCGTTCCTGATCGCTGCCTGGGTGGCGCGCCATGTGCCGGCGGGCGAAGGACCGCTGCTCGACGCCGGCTGCGGCACCGGCCTGTCGGGACCTTCGCTGCAAGCACTTGGCTATCCCGACATTGCTGGTCTCGACCTGTCGGACGACATGCTTGAGATTGCCGGCAGCCGCAATACCTATGGCGAGCTGAAACAGGCGATGCTCGGCGGCCCGCTGCCCTGGCCGGACGGGCATTTCCGCGCCTTCTTCTCGACCGGCGTGTTCACCATCAGCCACGCGCCGGCTTCCAGCCTGCAGGAGCTGGTGCGCATCACCAAGAAGGGCGGCCATGCCATTTTCACCGTTCGCGACCAGGTGCTCGAGAGCGGCGGCTTTCGCGACGTTTTCGCCGAGTTGGAGCAGGACAAGAAATGGCGGCCGATCGAGGAAAGCCCGTGGTTCCGCTGCTATGCGATCGCCGAGCCCGAGGCGCTGGTGAAAACCTTCGTGTTCGAGGTGCTTTGAACGGTGCACGACTTGGGTTCCTCTCCCCGCTCCGTCGCGCGAGGGACCTAGGTCCTGCGAACACAGCTGCAATTGCCGAAAAGCCAAAACATTGATATGAGCCACGCCATGGAAGAGCTTTTTGGCGATCCGGCCTATAAGGGTTTCGTGCTGCAGGACAAAAAACGCCTGCCGTCGCGATTCTCCGCGCGCATTTCCGGCGCTCTGACCAGCCGACTTCGTTAGGTCGTTTTTGCCGGGCCGACCTGGCGTCTACCTCTTCCCATTTTCATATCGACGGATTTACGCACATGAGCGCACCGCGCACCCTCTACGACAAGATCTTCGACGACCATGTCGTCGACCGCCAGGACGACGGCACCTGCCTGCTCTACATCGACCGTCACCTCGTCCATGAAGTGACCAGCCCGCAAGCCTTCGAAGGCCTGCGCATGACCGGCAGAAAAGTCCGGCATCCGGAAAAGACGCTGGCCGTGGTCGACCACAATGTGTCGACCTCCCCCGAGCGCAAGTTCGGCATCAAGAACGAGGAAAGCCGCATCCAGGTCGAGGCGCTGGCCAAGAACGCCAAGGATTTCGGCGTCGAATATTATTCGGAGAACGATGTCCGCCAGGGCATCGTCCACATCATCGGTCCGGAGCAGGGCTTCACGCTGCCCGGCATGACCATCGTCTGCGGCGACAGCCACACCTCGACGCACGGCGCTTTCGGCGCACTGGCGCATGGCATCGGCACCTCGGAAGTCGAGCATGTGCTGGCCACGCAGACGCTGATCCAGCGCAAGGCCAAGAACATGCTGGTGCGCGTCGACGGCGCGCTGCCGGAAGGCGTCACCGCCAAGGACATCATTCTGGCGATCATCGGCGAGATCGGCACCGCCGGCGGCACCGGCTATGTCATCGAATATGCCGGCGAAGCGATCCGCGCGCTGTCCATGGAAGGCCGCATGACCATCTGCAACATGTCGATCGAGGGCGGCGCCCGGGCCGGCCTGATCGCGCCTGACGAGACGACCTTCGCCTATGTCAAGGACAAGCCGCGCGCCCCCAAGGGCGAGGCGTGGGATGCCGCGCTCGCCTACTGGAAGACGCTGCAGTCCGACGAGGGTGCGCATTTCGACAAGGTGGTCGTGCTCGACGCGGCGAAATTGCCGCCGATCGTCTCCTGGGGTTCATCGCCCGAGGACGTCGTCTCGGTCCAGGGCATCGTGCCAAACCCGGACGATATCACGGATGAGAACAAGCGCACGTCCAAGCAGCGCGCGCTCGACTATATGGGACTGAAGCCGGGCACCAAGATCACCGATATAACGCTCGACCGCGTCTTCATCGGCTCCTGCACCAACGGCCGCATCGAGGATCTGCGCGCCGTCGCCAAGGTCGTCGAGGGCAGACGAGTCAGCCCGCATGTCGACGCGATGATCGTGCCGGGCTCCGGTCTGGTCAAGGAGCAGGCGGAGGCCGAAGGTCTCGACAAGATTTTTGTCGCGGCCGGCTTCGACTGGCGCGAGCCGGGCTGCTCGATGTGCCTTGCCATGAATGACGACCGCTTGAAGCCGCACGAACGCTGCGCCTCCACCTCGAACCGCAATTTCGAGGGCCGTCAGGGCTTCAAGGGCCGCACCCATCTGGTGTCGCCGGCCATGGCGGCGGCGGCGGCGATCGCCGGCCACTTCGTCGACATCCGTGAGTGGAAATAACCCAGGGCCGCCATAGTCCGTATATGAGTGCATGCCAGAGCCCGAACCGCGATGCGGTTCGGGCTTTTTTTCACGCAGGGCGCCTCACAAGCTCATGGAATTGCTCACGCCGGCCGGGTTGCTCCGCAGCGACCAC
This sequence comes from Mesorhizobium sp., assembly GCF_004962245.1. Lineage (GTDB taxonomy): Bacteria > Pseudomonadota > Alphaproteobacteria > Rhizobiales > Rhizobiaceae > Mesorhizobium. The sequence goes on from NZ_SUHQ01000021.1 coordinate 120,460, forward strand.
CAGCGCCAGCTGACGTTCGTCGAACAGCTTGAACCACTCGTCCCATTCGACCAGTTCGTAGCCGCCGGCGTTGGCCGGGCGTTCGGCCTGGTCCTGGTCCTGATAGGCGTGCTGGCCGAAGACCAGCCTCAGCAAGGCTTGCGTTCCCGTTTCAGGCGACACGTCGACGATTGCTGGAAATCCAGCACGCGCCGCGGCCCATGAGCGAATTGCCTCATGATCGGTCAGCATGATCGTATCGGCCATTAAAGCGTCTCCCATCGATTGCCGCTGGAAAACGCCGACCGCGGTTTCGAGTTCCGTGCGGCAGGTTCAACGGGGATCTTGCGCATATTCGACTTTGCTTAACCGCTTGTTTGGGCTTCCCCTCTAAGGATCTTACCTCACGGAAGCGTGGGGTCACGGTCCTTGGACACCGGTCTGCTGATAGGGTTGCTCAACCCGACGATCGCGCTTGCGCTCGGCGCGGTGTTTCTCATGCTGTGGTTCTATCAACGTCACCGCCCCTATCTGGCCGTGCTGGCCGCCAGTTACTGGCTTTCGGCGGCCGGTTTCCTGTTGCAGCATTTCACGCTGCCCATCGGCATGGCGCCGACAAAGCTGATCTCCAACATATGCTTCACCATTGCCGCCTGTGGTCTCGCCGGCGCGATCGTGACGCGTTATGGGCGGCGCGTGCCCTTTGTCGCGATCGGTATTCTGGCGGCCGGCGGCCTGGCCGCTTTCTGCTGGTTCATGTTCATCCAGCCCGATCTCACCTGGCGTGTCCTGGTGATGAATTTCGCTTTCGGCGGCCTCAGCCTGGTTGTCGCCGCCGAACTGCGCGTGGTGCGCGACAGAGGCCCGACGGAAATGATCCTGTTCGTGCTGTCGCTGCTTTCCGGACTGAACTTCTTCGTGCGCACGCTCGTCGTTGTCATCGCGCACGGACCTTATCAAAGCTATGACGGGTTCTATGCCTCGTCCTACTGGACGACGGCGCTGCTGTCGCATGCGCTGCTGTCGTTGCTCATCGCGCTTTGCCTGTTCTGCGCGGCTGCGCTCGACGTGATGAAAGCGCTGAAGGCCGAGGCGTATACCGACCCGCTGTCGGGCCTGCTCAACCGCCGCGGCTTCGAGGAGCGCGCGACGCTTCTCCTGCGGCATTGCGCCACGGCCAAGCTGCCCGTCGCGCTGGTGCTCGCCGACCTCGATCATTTCAAGGCGCTCAACGATCTGCACGGGCATGCGGCGGGTGATCGCGTGATCGCCGACTTCGCCGCCAAGCTTCGATCGGCTGTCGGCACCAGCGGCGTCGCCGGGCGCATCGGTGGCGAGGAATTCGCCGTGCTTTTGCCGCTGAGCGACCTTGGGGCGGCTAGGCTGTTCGCCGAAACCATCCGCATGCTCTATTCGGCGGGCAGCGTCGACGGGCTTCCACGCGATACACGAGTGACGGCGAGCTTCGGCGTGGCGGCCCGCACCGGCGAGGAGGAGGGGCTGGAGTCGCTGATGCGGCGCGCCGACGAGGCGCTTTACAAAGCCAAAAGGAACGGCCGCGACAGCGTGCACCTGTCCTGCGAACGGTCGGAAACGGTGTTCGTTCTGGCACCGCTCAAAGCCGTCTGATCTTCCGTGCCTGGGCACACGTTAACGTCTTTTTCGCCCGTCCGTGATTTGCTGTCGCAGGGAGTGCGAAAATCACATGGGCGGCGCAGAATTCATCCTGGCAATCAACCTGCTCGTCGCCGGCCTGCTGGCGGCAGCTTTCATGACTGTCTCGTTCTACGATGTGGGGCGCGCGTCGGCTCGCTGGCTGGTTTTCGCCTATCTGCTCGGAATGGCCTATTTCGCCATCGAGTTCGCCATTCCGATCTTCGACAATGCGCGACCCGCTGTCGTCGCGGGCTTCGCCGTTTTCCTCGGCGCCACCGTCGCCTTCAATGGCGGGCTTGCCCATAAATACGGCGTGGCGCCGCCCTGGGCGCCGATGCTCGTCTTCCTGTTCGCGGCCACCGCTGCCGTGTATTTCGTGCAGGATCTGCCGCGCCAGTCGCTTGCCCGCATGATGACCTACCAGCTTCCCTATGCCGCCATGCAGTTCGTCGGCGTCGGCATCGTCTGGTCGTCCCGGCAAAGGCGCGACCGGCTCGACTATCTGCTGATGGCCGTTCTGGCAGCCAGCGCCCTGCAATTCGTGAGCAAGCCGTTCATCGCCCATGCGTTGGGTGGCTGGGGCGCCAATCCGCAGGCCTACCTGCAGAGTAACTACGCTCTGGTGTCGCAATCGCTTGGCACTATCTTCGGCATGGCAATCGCGCTTCTTACACTGGTCATTCTGGTCCGTGACGTGCTCGCCGAGGTGACGTCGAAGTCGGAGACGGACACGCTTTCAAGGCTGCTCAACCGAGGCGGCTTCGAACGTCATGCCGAGATCGCGATGCGTGACGCCGTGCGCAAGGGTATTCCGGTCGCCCTGGTCATCGCCGACCTCGATCATTTCAAGAGCATCAACGACAATTTCGGCCACGCATCCGGCGACCGGGTCATCGAGGCCTTTGCCGGATTCCTGCGTGATGCGGCCGCCGACCATCACGTCGCCGGCCGTATCGGTGGAGAGGAATTCGCCATCATCCTGCCGGGAACCAACCTCGCCGCCGCGCGGCTCTTCGCCGAGGGCGCGCGCAGCGCTTTCGGGGCCTTGCCGATAGACAGTCTGCCGGCGGACCATCGTTGCACCGCCAGCTTCGGCGTTGCCGAGCTTCACCCGGCCGAAGGTTTCGCCGATCTGATGCGGCGTGCCGACGAAGCGCTCTACCAGGCGAAGGGCAGTGGACGCGATCGGGTGCGCATCTCCATGGGGTCGATCACCGTGGGACAGGCGGGAGTGGCAACGCCAGATCGAATCAGCGGCAGGGGCTGAGTTCGGGCATCTCGCCGTCGGAAAGGCCGTACATATAGCTGCGGCCCTTCACGAAAACCGGCGGCCTGTAGCAGTCGCGGCCGCTGACATCGTCCGTTTCGTTTTCATAGATGATTTTGGGTTGGTCGGCGCCGACATAGTCGGACAATTCCTTGGCCAATTTGCCCTCGCCGACGAGGATGCGCTTGTGGCCGGCGGCGCTTTCGATGACGAGATTGCCGAAGGAATCGGCGTAGACGCGGTCGTGCGTCCCGGCGTGTGCCGGTGCCGCCAAGCCGATGACCGCCGCCACCAGGACGAGCGCCGGGAGGCGCGATCTGCTTGAATTCGAACGCATGGCGTCCTCCATTGTCAGAGGCGAACCTCCTCTGACTCAGAAATTAACCTTTTCTTAACCTTTGTTAAGAGGCTAGCCTTGCAGGCCACCAGGTCTTGGCAAACATGGTTAATATCCGTCGCCCTGGAAAGCCGCGGCCATCATTCGGCCATGCTTGCCCGCACCATCGCGGCCGGGGGCGAGCGCGGCGTCGGGTGATCTTGGCAAGCACTGCGTTGGATTGATGCGTAAGGAGACAGCACATGGCGTTACGCCGGACGTTTCGGGTGACGCTTGCCCTTTTGCCATTGCTGACCACGGCTGCCTGCGTGTCGCAGACCAAGGCCGGGAATCCGGCCGCGGCCACCGCGACCGATGTGACGGCACCGCAGCCGCGCACCGCGACCTACAATTGCGCCGATGGCGGCAGGATGACCATCGAAAATCTCGGCACGTCGGTGCGCGTGCTTGGTTCCGACGGCGTCAGCCAGGATCTGCCGGCTTCGCCCGCCAACCAGAACAGCCGCTTCGGCGAGGCGCATGACGCAATCGTGATCGACGGCCGCGACGCGCTGGTGATGAAGGGTGGGAAGACGCCGCTGACCTGCACCCGCTGATCGGATGTGTTGAGATTCAGGTGAGGCCGGCCTGCAAATGGCAGCTTGCTGACCTGAATCTCAACACACCCCGGGCGCCCAAGCTGGACAGATATACTGCACTGCAGCGACATTGCGCCGGCTTCGGGCTCATGCCCTAATCGATTGAAGCGAAAGCAGCCTTTTCTTCAGACTAAATTACGTTTCCAAAACGATTTTCCGGCTTTGACGCGGTGCAAAAAGAGCATTAGAAACCGGCTGTCCGAAGTCGCATCCGGAAGCGGTCATGCCGCATTTCCACCTGGGGCTCCAGAGACGCCGAACTGGGGGAGCCATGAGCAAATCACCAGCCACCCGCGAATTTGCCAGACGTGAACGACCGCTTTCGCCGCATCTGACCGTCTATCGGCCGCCGATCACGATGACGATGTCGATCGTCCATCGCATCACCGGCGGGGCGCTCTATTTCGGCACGCTGCTGGTCGCCTTGTGGTTGATGGCGGCGGCGAGCTCGCAATCCACCTTCGATGCCGTCAACTGGGCCTTCGGCTCGTGGCTGGGGCGGCTGGTGCTGTTCGGCTACACCTGGGCGCTGATGCACCACATGCTGGGCGGTGTGCGCCATCTGATCTGGGACACCGGGACAGGTCTTGAAAAGAACACCGCCTCGAGGATCGCCTGGGCGACGCTGGCCGGCTCGATTGTGCTGACGCTGCTGATCTGGATCGCCGGATATATGGCGCGGGGAGCCTGACATGAGCGCCAACAATACCGACATGCGCACGCCGCTGGCGAAGGTCCGCGGCCTCGGCTCCGCCCGCGAGGGCACGGAGCATTTCTGGCGCCAGCGCCTGACGGCGATCGCCAACATCCCGCTGATCCTGTTCTTCGTCGGCTTTCTGATTGCGCTCAACGGCGCCGGCTATGCGGAGGTGCGTGCCGCACTTGCCAATCCGTTCGTGGCTGTGGTGCTGGCCCTGGTGCTCTTGTCCGGGCTTTATCATATGCGGCTCGGCATGCAGGCGATCATCGAGGACTATGTGCATGGCGAGGGTACGAAGCTGGCGTTGCTCGCCCTCAACACATTCTTTTCCGTAGTGGTCGGCGTCGCCTCGATCTTCGCCCTGCTCAAACTGGCATTTGGAGGCTGAAATTTTGGCCAAGGACGCAAAAAACGCCAACACGGCGTCCGCCTACACCTATGTCGACCACAAATTCGACGTGGTGGTCGTCGGCGCCGGCGGCGCCGGCCTGCGCGCCACGCTCGGCATGGCCGAACAAGGCCTGCGCACCGCCTGCGTCACCAAGGTTTTCCCGACGCGCTCGCACACGGTGGCGGCGCAGGGCGGCATCGCCGCCTCGCTCGCCAATATGGGCCCCGACAACTGGCAGTGGCATCTCTTCGACACGGTCAAGGGTTCGGATTGGCTCGGCGACACTGACGCTCAGGAATACATGGTGCGCGAGGCGCCGGCGGCGGTCTACGAGCTTGAGCATTACGGCGTTCCCTTCAGCCGCACCGAGGACGGGAAAATCTACCAGCGGCCGTTCGGCGGCATGATGATGAATTTCGGCGAGGGACCGCCGGTGCAGCGCACCTGTGCGGCCGCCGACCGCACTGGCCACGCCATGCTGCACACGCTCTACGGCCAGTCGCTGAAGCACAATGCGCAGTTCTTCATCGAGTATTTCGCGCTCGACCTGATCATGGAGCCGGACGGAACCTGCACCGGCGTCGTCGCCTGGAATCTCGACGACGGCACCATCCACCGCTTTTCGGCCAAGATGGTGGTGCTGGCGACCGGCGGCTATGGCCGTGCCTATTTCTCGGCGACCTCGGCGCACACCTGCACCGGCGACGGCGGCGGCATGGCGGCGCGTGCCGGGCTGGCGCTGCAGGACATGGAGTTCGTGCAGTTCCACCCGACCGGCATCTACGGCGCCGGCTGTCTGATCACCGAGGGTGCGCGCGGCGAGGGCGGCTATCTCGTCAATTCCGAGGGCGAGCGCTTCATGGAGCGCTACGCGCCTTCGGCCAAGGACCTTGCCTCGCGCGACGTGGTCTCGCGCTGCATGACGCTGGAGATCCGCGAGGGGCGTGGCGTCGGACCGAAGAAGGACCATATTTTTCTCCACCTCGACCACCTTGATCCGGCCGTTTTGCACGAAAGGCTGCCGGGGATTTCAGAGTCGGCAAAAATCTTTGCCGGCGTCGACCTGACCAAGGAGCCGATTCCGGTGCTGCCGACGGTCCATTACAATATGGGCGGCGTGCCGACCAATTACTGGGGCGAGGTGCTCAACCCGACCGCCTTGAACCCGGACCAGGTGTTGCCCGGGCTGATGGCAGTCGGCGAAGCCGGCTGCGCCTCCGTCCATGGCGCCAATCGGCTGGGCTCGAACTCGCTGATCGATCTGGTGGTGTTCGGCCGCGCGGCGGCGATCAGGGCCGGCCAGGTGATCGACCGTAACGCCGCGATCGCGTCGCCCAACGAAGCCTCGGTCGAAAAGATCATGGACCGCTTCGACCGGCTGCGTCATGCCAATGGCTCGACGCCGACCGCCGTATTGCGTGAAAAGATGCAGAAAGCGATGCAGGAGGATGCGGCGGTGTTCCGCACCCAGGAATCGCTGGAAAGCGGCTGCAAGCGCGTTTCGCAGATCTGGGGCGAGCTCAAGGACGTCAAAGTGTTCGACCGCTCGATGATCTGGAACTCCGACCTGGTCGAGACGCTGGAGCTGGAAAATTTGATGGCCAACGCCATCACCACCGTCCATGGCGCCGAGGCGCGCAAGGAGAGCCGCGGCGCGCATGCGCGCGAAGATTTTTCGGCGCGCGACGACGCGAACTGGCGCAAGCATACGCTGGCTCGGCTCAGCGAGGCCGGCGAGGTGACGCTGACCTACCGGCCGGTGCACACCGAGACGCTGCTCAGGGAGAAAGACGGCGGCATCAACCCGGCCAAGATCGCGCCGAAGGCCAGGGTGTATTGACAATGGCGCTGGCGGCCTCGGGATATTCCGGTACGCCCCTTCCGGCCAAGCTTGGCCTGAAGGACGGCATGACCGCCGCCTTCATCGCGCTGCCGTCCGAACTCGACGATCTGGCCGACGCCGTCGACTTCACCCATGTCGACCGACTGGCCGACTGGTTGGCAATTTTGGGCGTTCGCCAAAAATACGATGCCGTTCACGCTTTCACCAGACAGCGCGCCGAGATCGAGGATCGCCTCGCCGGCGTCGAGGCTGCCATCAAGCGCGACGGCATGATCTGGGTGTCGTGGCCGAAAAAGACGTCCAAGGTGCCGACCGACGTCACCGAAGACGTCATCCGCACAGAGGCGCTGAAGCTCGACCTTGTCGACGTGAAGGTCGCCGCCGTGAACGGGATCTGGTCCGGGCTGAAGCTCGTCATCCGAAAGGACCTGAGGTAATGGTCGAACTTACGCTTCCGAAGAACTCGAAGATCAAGCAGGGCAAGACGTGGCCGAAGCCGGAAGGCGCGACCAATCTGCGCGAATATCGCATCTACCGCTGGTCGCCGGACGATGACGAGAACCCGCGCATGGACACCTATTTCGTCGACATGGACGATTGCGGGCCGATGGTGCTCGACGCGCTGCTCTGGATCAAGAACAAGATCGACCCGACGCTGACGCTGCGCCGCTCTTGCCGCGAGGGCATTTGCGGCTCCTGCGCCATGAACATCGACGGGTCCAACACGCTGGCCTGCACCAAGGGCTGCGACGACATTTCCGGCGCGATCAAGGTCTATCCGCTGCCGCACATGCCGGTGGTCAAGGATCTGGTGCCCGATCTCACCAATTTCTACGCCCAGCACGCCTCGATCGAGCCGTGGCTGAAAACGGTGTCGCCAGAGCCGGCCAAGGAGTGGCTGCAGAGCCACGAGGACCGCGAAAAGCTCGACGGCCTCTATGAATGCATCTTGTGCGCCTGCTGCTCGACCTCCTGCCCGAGCTACTGGTGGAACGGCGACCGCTATCTCGGCCCGGCGACGCTGCTGCAGGCCTATCGCTGGCTGATCGATTCCAGAGACGAGGCCAAGGGCGAACGGCTCGACAATCTCGAGGACCCGTTCCGGCTCTATCGCTGCCACACCATCATGAACTGCGCCCAAACCTGCCCCAAGGGGCTCAACCCGGCCAAGGCGATCGCCGAGATCAAGAAGATGATGGTGGAGAGAAGGGTTTAGCTTCGGTAGCGAGAATGCCTCGTCTGTCGCGATCCTTCCCACCCCCCTCTGTCCTGCCGCCTTCAAAAGGATAGCCGACTTATGACTAACACCGAACTGCCCATCCTCTC
>NZ_SUHQ01000022.1 GCF_004962245.1 Mesorhizobium sp.
CGGAGAGCACGGCGACCAATGCCGTTACCTACACCACGCCATGGGGCACGATCCTTCCCGCAACGCAAAACCGATCAAGGCAGAGAGTCGTGATCGAGTCAGTAGGTAGGATTTTGATACGCATCAAGGCGCCGGGCGCCGGCCGATGCATTTCATTGTTGCACTCAACCGCTCCATAGAAAGGCGTCCGCAATGTCCTACAAGTCAATCATCATGAACCTCGCCGTGGACGCGCCTCCTGCAGCCATGGTGAACGTGGGGGTTGAGCTTGCCGAACGGTTTGGAGCCCATCTTATCGGCCTGGCGGCAGCGGATGTCCCACCGCTGGTCGCGACAGGCGATGGCATGGTCTATGAAGGCGAGATCATGCAGATCCAGCGAACCGAAATCGAAAAGCGGCTTGCCGAACTGCGTGCAGAATTCGAGAGGCTGGTCCCGGCCTCGATCACGAGCGAATGGAGGCAAGCCATTTGCGGCCCGACTCGCCTCCTCAGCGTTTTCGCCCGGGCAGCCGACCTCATCGTTACCGGCAGCGGGGAAGGAGAAAATATCTATCGCGCGGTGGATATCGGCAGCCTTGCACTCGGCGCCGGCCGGCCGGTCTTGGTCGCGGCGAGCGATATCGAACACGTTCCGGCGAAAACCGTGCTTGTCGCCTGGAAAGACACCAGGGAGGCGCGGCGGGCGATGGCGGATGCACTGCCTTTTCTGGCCAAGGCCAACGAGGTCGTCGTCGCCACGATAGATACCGACCGCGACGGGAGCATTCGCAACAGCCTTGTCGACGTCGCGGTCTATCTTGAACACCACGGCATCAAGGCGCGAACCGAATTGATCTCCGGCGAGGCCGATGGCGACCGGCTGTTGACATTCGCGCGCTCGATTCATGCGGACCTGATCGTCTCCGGTGCCTATGGTCATAGTCGCCTGCGGGAATGGGCATTCGGCGGCGTCACGCGTACGCTGATCGAAGAGAGCGGCATCAGTCGCTTCATGTCGTATTGACGGCTGTCGCATCGCGCTCAGCGAAGTCGAGTCCATGCAGCGGGACGGGCCGATCAAAGGAAACACAATGCAACCCGTTTCCGCATCGATGGGCGTGGTTGGCGAAGACCCCTATTGGTCGATCGAGACCCGCGAACTCCTGCAACGCCTGACGACGTCGCCCTCGGGGCTTACTGTCTCCGAGGCCGCATCAAGGCTTGCAAAATTCGGTCGAAATACACCGGCGTCGCGCTCCGGCACGTCGGCTTTGACCCTGTTTGTCCGACAGTTCCGTAGCCCACTGGTCATCATCCTCATTTTTGCAGCCATTGTGTCGGCTTTCGTCGGTGAGGGCCATGAGGCCATGATCATCGGCGCGATCGTTCTGGCCAGCTGTGTCTTGGGTTTTACCCAGGAGTACGGTGCCTCACGCGCGATGGAAGCGCTGAAACAGCGCATCTCGCGCAAGGCTATCGTCCTGCGCGACGGCGCCGAATGCTCAGTCGATGCCGAAGATATCGTGCCTGGCGACGTAATCCGCCTTTGGGCCGGAAACCTCGTTCCCGCGGACGGCGTCATTTTGGATGCGCGCGATTTCAACGTCAGCGAGGCTGTGCTGACCGGCGAGACTTTCCCTGTTGTGAAGGCGCCGGGCAGATCGGCACCAGAGGCCGTGGTCGCACAGCGCACCAACGCGGTCTTCACCGGCACATCGGTCCGTAGCGGCACCGCGACCGTGCTCGTCGCGGTGACCGGCGCTCGCACCGAGTTTGCATCCATTGCCGCGGCCTTGGAGCGACGCATCCCTGAAACAGAGTTTGCTCGCGGCATCAGACTGTTCGGTTATCTGATGACGGAGATCATGCTGGCGATTGTCATCATGGTGTTCTTCGCCAATCTGATGCTCCATCGACCGCTGATCGAATCGCTGCTGTTTTCGCTGGCGCTCGCGGTTGGCCTCACGCCGGAGCTTCTTCCGGCCGTCATCAGTGTGACCCTGTCTCGAGGCGCCCGGACAATGGCAGCCAGCGGCGTCATAGTGCGCCGCCTCGATGCGATCGAGAATTTGGGCAGCTTGGATCTGCTTTGCACCGACAAGACCGGGACGTTGACAGAAGGCGTCATCCACCTTGATGGATGGCTCGATGTCGACGGCAATCCGTCGACGGACATCTTGCGTTGGGCACGTCTCAACGCAACCATGCAGACCGGGTTGAGGAACCCGCTGGACGAAGCGATAGCGGGTGCTCAAGGCGAGGGCGCAACGTTGACCGCCTTCGCAAAGGTCGATGAGATTCCCTATGATTTCGTCCGCAAACGGCTGTCGGTTGTTGTCCGGACCAGCGCAGAAGACGTCATGATCTGCAAGGGCGCAGTGCAAAATGTCATCGAGGCCTGTGGTTTCGTTCGAACTGCGGACGGACTGGAGCCTCTGAATGACGCGCATCGTGCGGCGATCGATGAGAAATTCCGGCGCTGGAGTGCGGATGGCTATCGCGTTCTGGGCCTGGCAATCCGTCGTTTCGACAACCGGATCGCGTTTGGCAGGAGGGACGAGACGGATCTCGCTTTTGCGGGATTCCTGCTTTTCCTCGATCCGCCGAAGAAGGGCGTCAAGGAGACGCTTTCCGAACTCGCCCAACGCGGCATCGCGGTAAAGGTGATTTCTGGCGACAATCGCTATGTCGCCGCGCATCTCGCTGAGGCCGTGGGTCTGCGCCACGACCGCATCATGACTGGCGAGGACCTGTCGAAATTGACCAAGAGCGCGCTCTTCGCACGCGTGCAGCATACCGATCTCTTTGCCGAGATCGATCCAAACCAGAAGGAACGCATCGTTCAGGCGCTCCGCAGTCGCGGCCATGTCGTCGGCTATCTCGGCGATGGCATCAATGATGCACCGGCCCTCCATGAGGCTGACATTGGTATCTCTGTCGATAGCGCCGTCGATGTCGCCCGCGAGGCTGCGGACATCATCCTTCTCAGGCGGGATCTGGGTGTGCTGGTGCGTGGCGTCGACGACGGTCGCAAGACCTTCGCCAACACGATGAAATACATCTCCATCACCACGAGCGCCAATTTCGGCAACATGATCAGCATGGCTGTCGCCTCGCTGTTTCTGCCTTTCCTTCCGCTGCTGGCAAAGCAGATACTGCTCAACAATTTCCTTTCGGACGTTCCCTCGCTGGCCATCGCAAGCGACAACGTCGACGCAGATCAACTGCGCCGACCCCGCCGCTGGGACATCCGTTTCGTCCGGCGGTTCATGGTCAGCTTTGGCCTGGTCAGCTCACTTTTCGATTTCGCGACCTTCGCCTTTCTGCTGCTCTTCGCGCATGCAACCGCCGCCACGTTCCAGACGGCATGGTTCATCGAATCGCTGCTGACAGAGCTCGCAATCGTGCTCATCGTGCGTACGCGCAAGGCGTTCTGGGCGAGCCGTCCAAGTCCGTTGCTTGCCTGGCTTACCCTGGGTGTAGGGGTCGTCGCGATCATCATCCCCTTCGCGCCCTTCGCAGCATGGTTCGGCTTCGTGCCGCTGCCGCTGCCCATACTTGCCGGGCTCATCGCGATCACCGTGCTCTATCTGGCGGCTTCAGAGGTAACCAAGCGCTGGTTCTTCGGACAGGAGAACCGCCGGTCGCAACGACACAGGGCAGGCCACGTCGCCGACACGGGGAACATGTCCCGTTCAGGACACCCGTATTGACAAGCCGACCACAATGAAATGCAGCATGACGGAGGCGTGAGCGGTGGCGAAAAGAAGTGCGGGCATCCTGCCTTACCGCAGGTCGACGAACGGGTTGCGGGTGTTGCTTGTCCACCCGGGTGGTCCGTTCTGGCAAAACCGCGATCTCGGTGCCTGGTCCATCGCCAAGGGCGAGTATGGTGATGACGAACAGCCGGAAGCTGCGGCGCGGCGCGAATTTGTCGAGGAAACCGGCTGGGAGCTCAAGGGAGGACTATTTCCCTTGGGAGAACTGCGCCAGCGCGGAGGCAAGCTCATTACAGCCTTCGGCGTCGAAGGCGATTTCGACACCGGCACTTTGCGAAGCAATATGTTCGAGATGGAATGGCCGCCGCGCAGCGGCCGCATGCAGTTTTTTCCGGAGATCGATCGCGCAGAGTGGTTCGGCCTCGACGTGGCTCGGGAAAAGATGCTTGTCGGCCAGCGGCCCTTTCTCGACCGGCTTGTGGTGTCTGTCTAGAGACCGGCCCCAAACCCGACAGCTATCGTCGGCTTGGTCGTGTTGATCGCAACACCTAAGAAACCAAGATGACGGACAGCGGCCCGGCGCAGAAGAGATTGTCTTTCACGGCTTTGACGCCCGGCACGTTTTCGGCCGCGACTATGGCTGCCTGGCGCTCGCGTTCGTCGAAGATGGCGCCGCTCAGTTCCACGACCCCTTTGTCCACAGTGACGCTGATCATCTCAGTGCTCGCCCATTTGCGAGCCGCCAGTTCGGTAACAATGTTCTGGCGAATCTGTTCGTCGCCTATGGCCGTCGAGGCCGGGCTCGGCAGGACGCGTAGCAAGGCACGCAGAAGATCGGAGTGGGCGATGATGCCGACAACTTTCCCACCATCGACGACCGGAATGCGTTTGACATGATGGCGCGTCATCAGGTCGACGATCTCTCCGAGCGATGCGCTGGGGGATGCCGTGACGACGTCGTCTGACATCACCTCCTCGACCCGCCGCCCATTGGCGTGGACATATTCATCGGCGACCCTTCCAGGGCTGACGAAAAACTCCAGCCAGCGCGAGCGCTTGCGTTGCGTACCCAGTTCTCCCCGGCGCAGGAAATCGCCCTCGCTGACAATCCCCACCAGTGCGCCGTCATTACGAATGACGGGAAGGCCGCTGATATTTTTCGAAAGCATCAGCCCTGCCGCATCGGCGACCGACGCCGACGGTTCGATCCCGATAACCGGTGTTGTCATTATGGCTTCGGCTTGCACGCCAACCTCCACAGATGTCTTCCGGTTGTTTATCGAGGTCTTGTGCCCGACGTGCCTTGATCTGAGTCATTTCAGGATCGGCCGACGACACAATCAGGCGAGTGGAGGCCGGTCTCACAGGACAGCCTCGCTCCTTAGCTCGGCCTGTCATCCCGGTCGATGAGGATCCGCTCGGCGGCTCCGTCAAGATCCTCGTATTGACCACTCCTCAAGGCCCACAGGAAGCCAAACAGCCCAAGCGCGCCGAGAAACAGAGCCACCGGTATGAGATAGACAAGCGTCGTCATGAGAATTGTGCCAATGAGTTGACGTTGGAGTATCTGTCCTGCGGCGCAATCCTTTCCGGTGCGCTTGGCGCAAAGCCTTGCAGGCGCAGTGCATTTCCGATGACCAGCAGCGACGAGGCGGACATCGCGATCGCGGCGATCAACGGCGTGACATGCCCCAGAATGGCGATCGGCACGGCAACAGCGTTGTAGACGATCGCGATGGCGATGTTCTGGCGGATCAGCCCTCCGGCCTTGCGCGAGACGTCCACGGCAAGGGGTACTGCCAGAAGGCTTTCGCGCAGGAACACGAAATCCGCGGCGTTGCGGCCAATGTCGGCGGCGGTGGCTGGAGCGATGGAGACATGTGCAGCGCCCAGTGCGGGCGTATCGTTTAGCCCGTCGCCAACCATCAGAACCTTGTGCCCGGCTCGCGCCAGCGCTTCGATGCGGTCGACCTTGCCGGAGGGAAGCAGTGCTGGAACAAAGCGGTCGATACCCAATATTTCCGCGACTTCGCCACAGGCGGCCGCGGTGTCGCCCGACAGCATTTCTACCGACACTTGAGCGTCGTTCAACTGCGCCAAGGCGGTCCCGGCATAGGCACGCAGCGCATCCTCGAAAACAAAGGATGCCACAATGATCCCGTCTTTCGTCAGGACTGTTCCGCCATGCCCGCTTTCGCCATCGGTTCGAGCCTTCCATCCAGCCCAGCCGCGCCGGCCAAGCCGCCAAGTGCTACCCGCGGCGGTGGCTTCGATCCCGAAACCGGGGTGCTCGCTGACGGACTCGAGGTTCGGCTGACCGACAAAGCCCGCAGAGCCGGCTATGGCCCTTGAAAACGGGTGGCGGGAATGCGCGGCCATCGCAGCCGCGATTGCCAGCATGGCCGGATCGATGGATGCCACGTTGACGAGCCGGGGCTGTCCGAGCGTAAGCGTTCCTGTCTTGTCGAACACCGCCGTATCGATCGTCGCCAGGCGCTCCATGGCCGAACCGTCCTTGACCATGACGCCGCTTTCGAACAGACGCCGCGCAGCGACCACCTGCACGATCGGCACGGCGAGGCCGAGCGCACATGGGCATGTGATGATGAGAACGGCGATGGCGATCGTCATCGCCCGGTGCCAGTCGCCGGTGGCCATCATCCAGCCAAGGAACGTCACGAAGGCGGTCAGATGGACGACTGGAGCATAGAGCGCTGAAACGCGGTCGGCGATACGGCGATAATGCGCGCGACCGCCTTCGGCGGCTTCCATGAGCCGAACCATTTCGGCCAGGAAGGAATCCTTCGCGGCGGCTGTGGCCTCGATGGTCAGTGGGCCGGTGATATTGAGCGTGCCGGCCTGCACGGTTTCCCCCGACGCCACGGTTCTGGGTGTGCTCTCACCGGAAACCAGGGAACAGTCGAGATCCGAAGTGCCCCGAATGATCTTGCCGTCGACGGGAATCCTTTCGCCGGCCGCGATCAGCAGATGCATGCCCGGTTCGATCTCGTCAACCGGCAGGTAATCGCGCGAACCATCGTCGCGCAGCACCATGGCGCCGCGCGCCGCCAGCCGTGACAGGCCGTTGACCGCGGTCCGGGCACGCTCCCGCATCACGTGATCCAGTGTGCGGCCGATCAACAGGAAGAACAGCAGCGATACCGACGCGTCGAAATAGGCGTGGTCGCCATGGTTGATGGTTTCGTAGAGGCTCATCGTGTAGGCAAGCGAGACTCCAACCGCAATCGGCACGTCCATGTTCATGCGGCCGTGGCTCAACGCATTCCAAGCCGAGCGGAAATAGATGCCGCCGGCGAAGGCGAGCGCCGGGATGGCGATCAGCGCCGAGACCCAGTGGAACAGGTCGCGGGTCGCGCCTTCAGCGCCGGACCAGACCGAGACCGAAAGCAGCATGATGTTGCCTGCCGCAAAGCCGGCGACCGCCACGGCCCGGATCAGCTCCGAAAGCGTTTTATCCTTCTCGCCAATCTCGGGGTCGAACAGATGCGCCGGGTAGCCCAGCCGTCCAAGTGCGGCGACGAATGGCGGAACCTCATCCCCACGCCACCGGACCGATACCCGTTTCGTCGACAGGTTGACACGAGCGCCCTCCACGCGATCAAGCTTCCCAAGAGCCGTCTCGATCGTCTGGATGCAAGCTGCGCAGTGAACCGTCGGTACTGACAGATCGGTCTGGCGAAGGTCGCCGCCAAGCGAGCGGCTTGCCAGCCTGATCTCCTGGCTCGACGGCAGGGCGGATGTAATCCCGTTCAGATCCAGCGCTATTTCAGCGCCCGGCGCACAGCAGCTCATTGCAGCACTCCTTGCGAAATCATGATCCGGCGAACGTCGCGATAGGGCTCTGCCAGACCGGCATCGGCGTCGACTTCGACGATCCAGACGCCATCCCTTGGCAAGTGCTGCGCGGCAAACTCCTGGTCCGAGGCGAGGGCGAGAGTGACGGCCTTGTCCCCGCCCTCGTAGGCGGGATGACGAAACAGTATCTTCACGCCACGCAAGGGGACCGGCTTGCCGGTGGCATCGCTGAGACTGTAGCGGACCTCGCCCGAAGCGATCGTCAGTTTGCCGGTCCAGCCGAGTGCCGCCTGCGCGCGCCCTTCCTCGGCCTTTCGGTTGAATTGCTGGCTGGCCACATAGGTGTTCTCGACGACGAGGCCGGTCCAGCTCGTGCTGGCAAGTGTCGCCATCGTCAGATTGACCGCGATGATCACGCCGAAAAAGGCGAGAATGGTGACCAACATGTGCCTGCCGGTGAATTCGCGGGATTTTTGCGTATTGGCACTCATCTGGCGATCTCCGGCGCGTTGAAAGTGGCTGTGTATTCGTCCGTTTCGAAACTCGCCTTGTCCTCGACGCGGAATTTGAACGTTTGCGTTGCGCCTCCGACCTGGTCCGCCGGCTGGCGCACGAAAACCTTCAGCGTCTTCAGCCGGTCGGGTTCGGCCGCGACGGCGAAGGACCGGTCTGCGGGAAGGTCGACACCAACGACGCTCATTTCGGCTCCCTGCAATCCCTGCATCGTGACGACGATCGTCCTCGGCTCGGGGATCATGTTGAGCAGCTTGACGGTGTAGCCGTTGCGGATCGAACCGTCTGACAGCGTGACGAATTGCGGGTTGCGGTCATGCAGAACATTGACCTCGAGCCGGTCGCGGGTCAGCAGCGAATAGAGCAGCGCAAGGCCGACCGCCGACCATGCGCCCATGTAGATGAAGGTGCGCAGCCGAAATATCTTGCGGATATGGAAATGGGCTAGTTTGTCGGAGAAAGCGCCGCCGTCGGTCCGAACGAGCGACGGGTTCACCGAGCAAGAGCCGCCTGCGGTCGCCACAGCCATGTTGGCGTTGTAATCGGACAGCGTCGCGTAGGAGATCAGCCCGCGCTCCTTGCCGAGTTTGTCCATGACACTGTCGCAGGCATCGATGCAGAGCGCGCAAGTGATGCATTCGAGCTGCTGGCCGTCGCGAATATCGATCCCCATCGGGCAGACGGCGACACAGGCGTTGCAATCGACGCAATCTCCGACCGGCTGCCCCGCGGCCTGTACCTTCTTGGCGTGACGCGACCGAGGTTCGCCGCGCCAGTCATTGTAGGTCACGGTGAGCGAATTTTCGTCGAGCATGGCCGCCTGGATGCGCGGCCATGGGCACATGTAGGTGCAGACCTGCTCGCGCATCAGCCCGCCGAATGTGTAGGTGGTCGCCGTCAGCACCGCGATGGTGAAGTAGGCCACGGGCGCGGCAGTGCCGGTGAAGACCTCGCCAATCAGCGTTGGCGCATCGGCGAAATAGAAGATCCAGGCGCCGCCGGTCGCTACCGCTATGACCAGCCAGATGGTGTGTTTCGATACACGCAGCGCAAGCTTGCGCGCGGTCCATGGTCCGGCGTCGAGCTTCATGCGGGCGTTACGATCTCCCTCGATCGCGCGCTCCACAACCAGAAACAGATCGACCCATACGGTTTGCGGGCAGGTATAGCCGCACCAGGCTCTGCCAACCGTGGATGTGATCAGGAAAAGGCCGATGCCGGCCATGACCAGAAGGCCGGCCACATAATAGAATTCCTGCGGCCAAATCTCGATAAAGAAGAAATAGAAGCGGCGGTTGGCAAGATCGATCAGCACGGCCTGATCGGGAGCAAACGGACCTCGATCCCAGCGCAGCCAGGGCGTCAGATAGTAGATGCCCAGCGTGATCGCCATCACCAGCCACTTGAAGCTGCGAAAACTGCCCGAAGCCCGCTTGGGGAAGATCTTCTTGCGAGGTGCGTACAGCGGCTGGCGGACCTTTGCGGAGTTGACCGCCTCGGCTTCGAGCCGTTCTACCTGCGTGTTGTCCAGCACGAGCATCTCCAGTCGCGCAGCTTATGATTTCGGGGCGCGCAGTCGGATCTTGGCCGGTGCGCGAAATGCTGCGTTGGACAAGCCTTGCCGCAGGGCAGGCTGTCGCGCGTTGATGCAAGTCAATCGCCGACGCCGGAACGCAGTCGAGGCCCGGGCAAGCCGGGCCTCGTCGCCTTCGGTGGTGAAGGGCCGAGAATAGGCCCCCCTTTTTCTATTCTCCACCACCAAGCGAATGAATGTAGACCGCGAGTTCCTTGACCTTGGTTTCGCCGAGACGCTCAATCCAGGCCGGCATCACTCCGTGTTTGGGTGCGCGGATCTGCGCGGCGATGGCTGTTTCGCCGGATCCGTAGAGCCAGATCGCATCGGTCAGATCGGGCGCGCCGAACTCTTTGTTGCCTTTTGCATTATCGCCGTGGCAGGCCACGCAGTTCTCCGCAAAAACCTGAGCCCCGGGCTCAACCAGACTTGCATTTTGAACCGGGCCGGACAGGCTGGTGACATAGGCGCTGACCTGTGCGATCTGGTCGCCGGTGATGACCTCGCCAAAAGCCGGCATTTCCGACAGGCGTGTATCCGGGGCGGATGCGAAGCGGATGCCGTGTGTGATCGTTTGCTGGATCTGCTCGGCCGTGCCGCCCCACAGCCAGTCGTCGTCATTGAGGTTGGGAAAGCCCTTGGATCCTTGGGCTCCGGAGGCGTGGCACTGCACGCAATTGACCTTGTACGCAGCGCTGCCGGCGGCAACAGCGAATTCGCGCAATGCATCGTCGCCGGCAATCTCCGAGACGGTTTTCGACTGTATCGCCGCGGCATATTTGGCCTTGGCGACCTCAGCAGCGGCAAGCTCGGTCTTGACGTCATTGCGGCTCGAATAGCCGAGCACGCCCTTGGTCGCCGAGGTCAGCATCGGCCATGCCGGATAGGCGATAGTGTAGCCGATCGCCCATACAATGGTGATATAGAACGTTATGACCCACCAGCGCGGAAGTGGGTTGTTGAGCTCCCTGATACCATCCCACTCGTGGCCGGTGGTGGAGATGCCCGACACTTCGTCAATATGCTCGTTGCTCATGATCAGTCGTCCTTGAGGGGGATCCGGGCGGCTTCATCGGCCTGCTTGCGGCTCCCGGGGCGGAACGCGAAGGCGACCGTTCCGACGAAGAAAAGTGCCATGGCGAGCAGGCCCCAACTGTCGGCGAACTCCCGCATCAAACTGTAGTCCATCGTCATTCTCCTCAGCGGTAGCCGGCGGCTTCGTCGTAGGTCTTGAAATCGACCAGCGTGCCGAGCATCTGCAGGTAAGCGACCAGGGCGTCCATCTCGGTGACCTGTTGCGGGTTGCCGTCGAAGTCGCCGAGCTTGGCCTTCGGATAGCGGCCCTCCAGGTCGGATGTGTCGGCATTGGGATTGGCCTGCGCCGTCAGGTCATCTCCGGCGCGAGCGATCATGTCATCGGAGTAGGGGACGCCGACGCGCCGGTTTGCGATAAGGTGCGTCGAGAAGTCCTTCACGTCGATCGCCGTATCCTTCAGGAAGGCATAGCTCGGCATGATCGATTCCGGCACCACCGAGCGCGGCTCGACAAGGTGCTGAACGTGCCACTCATTCGAGTAGCGATCGCCAACCCTGGCGAGGTCCGGCCCCGTGCGCTTCGATCCCCACTGGAACGGGTGATCGTACATCGACTCGGCCGCCAGGCTGTAGTGACCATAGCGCTCGACCTCGTCGCGGAACGGCCTGATCATCTGGCTGTGGCAGAGATAGCAGCCCTCACGCACATAGATGTTGCGACCGGCGAGTTCGAGCGGCGAATAGGGCCGCATGCCTTCGACCTTCTCGATCGTGTTGTCGAGATAGAAGAGCGGTGCGATTTCGACGATGCCGCCGACCGTCACCACCAGGAGGGAACCAACGAGAAGAAGCGTGGCGTTCTTCTCGATGATCGCGTGTTTGTCCATCAAGCCCATTCTCTGGCTCCTTATTGTGCAGGCTGAAGGGCGGGGACGGAGCCCGGCATCGGTTCTTCCTCGCGCTGGTAGCCGAGGATGGTCATGGTGATGTTCCAGGCCATGATCACGGCGCCGGCGAGATACATCGCGCCACCCACTGCGCGCATGACGTAGTAGGGATGCATGGCGGCCACGGTCTCGGCGAACGAGTAGACCAGGAAGCCCTGCTCGTCGTATTCGCGCCACATCAGGCCCTGCATGATGCCGGAAACCCACATCACCGCGGCGTAGACGACGATCCCGAGGGTCGCCAGCCAGAAGTGCCAGGTGACGAGCCGCAGCGAATAGAGACGTTCACGGTTCCAGAGCTTAGGCACCATGTAATAGATCGCGCCGAACGAGATCATGCCTACCCAGCCGAGGGCGCCGGAATGGACATGCCCGATGGTCCAGTCCGTGTAGTGCGACAGCGAATTGACTGCCTTGATCGACATCATCGGACCTTCGAAGGTCGACATGCCGTAGAAGGCGATTGCCATCACCATCATGCGGACGATCGGATCGGTGCGCAGCTTGTCCCAGGCGCCGGACAGCGTCATCAGGCCGTTGATCATGCCTCCCCAGGAGGGCATCCAAAGCATGATCGAAAACACCATGCCGAGCGTCTGCGCCCAGTCGGGCAGGGCGGTGTAGTGGAGGTGGTGCGGACCTGCCCAGATGTAGAGGAAGATCAGCGCCCAGAAATGGATGATCGAGAGGCGGTAGGAGTAGACCGGCCGGTTCACCTGCTTGGGCACGAAGTAATACATCATGCCGAGGAAGCCGGCCGTGAGGAAGAAGCCGACCGCATTGTGGCCGTACCACCATTGCGTCAGGGCGTCCTGTACGCCGGAGAAGGCGGAGTAGCTCTTGGAGCCCAGGAGAGAGGCCGGCATCGACAGGTTGTTGATCAGGTGCAGCATCGCGATTGTCACGATGAACGACAGATAGAACCAGTTGGCGACGTAGATATGCGGTTCCTTGCGCTTCAGGATGGTGCCGAGGAACAGCACGAGGTAGGCGACCCAGACGATGGTGAGCCATATATCCACATACCATTCGGGCTCGGCATATTCGCGGCTCTCGGTGATGCCGAGCAGGTAACCGGTCGCGGCCATGACGATGAAAAGCTGATAACCCCAGAACACGAACCAGGCGAGATTGCCGCCGAACAGCCGGGCGCGGCTGGTGCGCTGCACGACGTACATGGACGTGCAGATGAGCGCATTACCGCCGAAGGCAAAAACGACGCCGGACGTATGCAATGGCCGCAGGCGGCCGAGGTTGAACCACGGCTCGATGTTGAGGTCCGGGTAGGCAAGCTGCAGCGCGATGATCACGCCGACGAGCATGCCGACAACACCCCAGAACATGGTGGCGATGGCGCCGTAGCGGACTGGCCCATCCATGTAGGCGGAAGGATCGACCGGTGCCGCCGGCGCAAAGCTGGTGTTGCGCAGAAGGACGATGACAAAGCCAAGCAGCACGAAGAAAAGCACCCACATGTGCTGGCGAAACGGCTCGTCCACACCAAAGCCTGCCGCCACGAGCGCCAGGAAAGTGAAGACGCACATTACGACGATTTCCGTGCCAAATTTCATGACATGTCCCCGACCTCGGATTCCGATGCGCGGACGCCAATCCGCAGTAACACCAATTCCGCGCCCACATCGTCGCCGCCTTGATCCAAATCAAAGATGCACGGTTTTGGATTGGGCAGCGTCGATCTAACGAACGAAAGGGAGGCGGCCATTGAATGAAGAGAAAGAGCGGGGATCGACGCCGGTCGAGGAACGCTGTGAGAATTCGATGCCAGCTGGCCGATCCGGCAGAGCGGCAGTCCCGAGCGTGGTGATGAAGCGCGCGTATGAGGAGAAACTAAAGCTCTGTGATGCTCTGGAGAAAATCGCGGACGCCCTGCCGAACGTCGATCGATTGAAGTGCCTTGGCACAGCCAACGCAATCGTCCCGCTGCTGCGCAATATTCATCAATATGAGGAGACGATTATCTTCCCCGCTTATGAGGCGGCCACGGGCGGCAGCAATGCCAACCTTGCCTCAATCAGGCGATTGCGCGCCGAACACGTGGAAGATGAATGCTTTGCTGGCGAGGTGACTGAGATCCTGCTGGCGATCGGCCACGGCGAGACAGTCGGGAATGCCGAAGCCGTCGGCTTCATGCTGCGCGGTTTTTTCGAAAGCATGCGTCGGCACATCGCGTTCGAACGCGAGCACGTCTTGCCGGCGATCGGAATCACCGATCAGGGCTAAGGCCGGATTTTCCCAAAACCGGTACCCACTTTGTGTCCGATGCTCTAGGTGCCGGAGCGTCGCTCCAGCCGGCTCAGGCTGTCGACCGTCACATGCCGGTTGTTCTCGATCCGGATCACGCCGTCCGTTCTTAGCCTGGTCATCTGGCGGCTCACCGTCTCGATCGTCAGGCCGAGGAAATCGGCGATGTCGGCGCGTGTCAGCGGCAGATCGAAGGTCGCCGACTTGGCGGTGGGATCAGCCGTGGGGTCGATATTCCTGGCGATCATCAGGAGAAAGCTCGCCACCTTTTCCGAAGCGGTCTTGCGTCCCAGCGTCACCATCCACTCGCGTGCTTCGTCGAGTTCGTTCAGCGTTTGCTTGAGCAGACGATGCTCGAGCTCCGGTGATTCCTTCATCATCCGGTCTATGGTCGCTTTCGGAAACGTGCACAGGGAAACGGCGGTCGCGGCCTCCGCATTGATCGCGCTTTCCATCTTGAACGGCCGTCCAAGAAAATCCGGCGCGAACTGCAGTCCGACGATCTGCTGGCGGCCGTCCGAAAGGCTCTTTGTCAGCTTCACCACACCTGAAAGCACGTTCGAATAGCTGTCGACGGCCTCGGCGTCGCCTATCAGCTCTATCCCCGGCTCGATCTTGTGCCTCGACGAGGTCTTGGCGAGTCCGACCAGTTGGTCGGGATCGAGCGCACCGCAGACGCCGCGATGACGTGCCTCGCAAGACTGGCAAAGCACAGGAATGCCGGCGCTGTGAACGTCCTGCCGCACTGTCATCATGATCGTCCCGACGGAGCCAAAGTGCCGGCAAGATAGCATCGGCTGCTGAAAAATCCTTGCGGCAGTTTGTCCGCAGCTCAGGGCTTTGACCGAAATCAAGGTTTCGGGTCGCCAAATGCGACCAAAGTTCCGGCGATGCAAACACAGTGGATGGCGACATGCGACCACAATTAGCTGCAAGGCTTGGCGAGAATGTCCCGCGCTACACCAGCTACCCGACCGCACCGCATTTCCATTCGGGTGTCGACGCCGCCGTTTACCGAGGCTGGTTGGAGGCGCTCGAAAACGGTGACGAGATTTCGCTGTACCTGCACATCCCTTACTGCGACAGGCTCTGCTGGTTCTGTGCCTGCCATACCAAGCAGACGCGTCAGTATGAGCCGGTGACCGCATATCTCCGCTCACTGCATGCGGAAATCGCGACGGTTGCCCGTCTTGTGAACGGCAAGGGCCGTGTCCGCGCCGTCCATTTCGGTGGCGGCTCGCCGACCATGCTGAAGCCCGAGGATATGACGGCGCTGGGCACTGTCTTGCGGGACAGCTTCGATTTTCTTGCGGACGCCAAGATCAGCGTCGAAATCGACCCCAACGACATGGATGAGGCACGCCTCGACGCACTCGCCGAAATCGGCATGACGCGGGCCAGCCTCGGCGTGCAGGATTTCGATCCAAAGGTGCAGAAGGCGATCAACCGCGAGCAGAGCTTTTTGCAGACCAAGGCGGTTGTCGACGGAGTTCGCTCACGCGGCGTAGGGTCCGTGAACCTCGATCTGCTTTACGGCCTGCCGCATCAGACCAGGGAGAGCGTCTGTTCCACCGTGGCGCAGGCGTTGACCCTGGAACCGGATCGGGTGGCGCTTTTCGGCTACGCGCATGTGCCTTGGTTCAAGAAGCATCAGACGATGATCGACGAGGCATGGTTGCCGGGACCGGCCGAACGGTTCGCTCAATCGCAACTTGCCGCCTGCCTGATGTTGAACGCGGGATACGAAGCCGTTGGCTTCGACCATTTTGCCAAGCCGGGCGATGTGCTGGCGGTTGCATCCCGCAGTGGCGCCTTGCATCGCAACTTTCAGGGCTACACCGAGGATCGCTGCGAGACATTGATCGGACTTGGCCCTTCGTCCATCGGCCGTTTTCGCCAAGGCTATGTACAGAACATGCCTTCGACCGCCGAATACGGACGCATGGTCGCAGATGACGGGCTGGCCGCTGTCCGCGGCATCGCGTTCTCCGATGATGATCGCGTTCGCGGCTGGGTCATCGAGCGGCTGATGTGCGATTTCGCCTTTTCCGGCCGCGAGGCGATCGCCCGTTTTGGCAATGCGGCAGTGTCCGTGATTGGTGACGCGGTCGCCGTTGCCCAAGCCGATCAGGATGGGCTGTTTGAGCGTTCCGGCGACGTTTTCCTGGTGACCGACAGCGGCCGTCCGTTAGTCAGGTCGATCGCGGCCAAGTTCGATCATTATCTCGCGGTCGGCCAAGCCAGGCATTCGGCGGCTGTTTGAGCGCGTCTCCGATTCAGAAATGCTCCCCGGCCTTGAACGGGCCGATCCGGGTTCCCGCCGCTACCAGATAGGCGGTCGACCAGCCTATGAGCAGGAAGCCGTTCACGCCCTCGAGGGCCGCCAGCACGCGCCATCCGTGTGCGGGTACGATGTCGCCATAGCCGACGGTCGAGAAGGTAATGGTCGAGAAGTACAGGGCGGTTTCGAAGTCGGCAAAGATATCGAGCGCCAGGTAAAGCCCGGCCCAGAGCCATACCTCCGTTGTCATGACGGCGAAGAGGCCCATCACCACGCTGATCATCGCGACTGTGCGGCTGCGCCGTCCATGCATGCGAAACCGCGCAACAAGAAGCCCCATCACATGCGTGACGGCGATCAGGCCAAAGGTGTGGACCAGGACCGTCAGACTTATGACCACGGTGCCGATGAGCAGGTTGAGAACCATGCACAAAAAGTAGCAATCGCAACAGTGCCTTCCTTGCGCAAAATCAAACCTGGCCGGTGAACGCCGGCGGCCATGCAGCTTTGGCAGGCAGCACCCGACGACCAAAATAAACATATATTGACAATATATCTTTTACATGGGATGCCGGCTGAACCGCGAACAGGACATTCCTCGAAAGCAAGTTCACCGATCGCGGTCGCAGGACTTGACTGCAGGCACATCAGGAGCACGCACATGACCGTGAATGGTCTCAGCAGGAGAACGATCATTGTCGACGGGGGTCCGTTGCCGGACGTGCTTGATGAGACCATGATCCGCTGCGTGGTTCACGGCTTCTATGACGAGATTCGCCGCGACGAACTTCTCGGCCCAATCTTCCACGACAGGATCGAGCCCAACGACTGGCCGCGCCATCTCGCGAAGATGTGCGACTTCTGGTCCGCGACACTGCTCCGGACGTCCCGATATGACGGCCGGCCGTTACCGCCACACCTGGCGATTTCCGGCCTTGGCGAGGCGCATTTCCGGCGTTGGCTGAAGCTGTTTCGCGCAACGGTGCGCCGTATCTGCCCACCCGAGGTTGCGGCGCTGTTCATGGATCGCGCCCTGCGCATCGCGCACAGTTTCCGCCTCGCGGTCGCCTTCAACCGTGGCGAGACCACGATGGGCATAGAACCAATCGTCGAGAAAGACCTGTGATGCCGAAATGGAGTGGCCTCTGTAAAGGCGTCGTGATTCATCGGAGGAACCATTTGTGCGGCTGACCAACTTCTCGGACTACGCCTTGAGGATGCTGATGTATGCGGCCTCTGCCGACAATCGCCTGATCACGATCGAGGAGGTCGCACGCACGTTCAACGTGTCCAAGACGCACCTCAACAAGGTCGCCAATACCCTGACGCGCAGCGGCTACCTGAAAGCGGTCCGCGGCCGTTCGGGCGGGCTTGCCCTCGGGCGTCGGCCCGAGATGATCCGCATAGGCGATATCGTGCGCCTAACCGAGCCGGATTTCGCGCTTGTGGAGTGCTTCGCCACTGGAAACCAATGCGTGGTCACCGGCTCCTGCAAGCTTTCAGGCATGTTTGGCGAAGCGATGACCGCCTTCCAGAACGTCCTCGACGGTTACACGCTGGCCGACATCACCCTGATGCCCCACGACTTTCTCGGCGGGCCGCCCGCGTCCCGCAGTGCCGGCATGGCGCTAAACGGCGGCTAAGGGGGCTCGACCTGCAACCTCAGCGCCACGCGCTTCACCCGCTACCAATCCGCTTTCCTCGAATGGAGACGAGCCATGACTGAGCCGAAGAAGGACGATATGCCGATAACCAACCATTTCGAGTCGGGCATCGACCTGGACAATACGCTGCTCCCGATGCTGATCGGCGGGCTCGTTCTGATTGTCGTCGGGGCGATAGCGGTCATGGCGTTTGTCTAGTCCGCAATCAGCCGCATGCTTCGGGTTCGCAACGAAGGCGACGTCGGGGAGCCATGATGACGCTTGCAATCGAGGAGGCTCGATCGTGAAGGAGCGCGGTTCGATCGATCCCGACATGGTCGTTGACGAGATCATGAGGAAATGGCCGGCAACGGTGGCCGTGGTGCTGAGATACAGGATGCATTGCGTCGGTTGCCCAATCGGTACCTTCCATACGGTGGCTGAGGCGTGCCGCGAACATCAGATCAACGAGACGGATTTCCTGTTGGATCTGGAATCGGCTGTTCGAGCGGGGAGGTGACGGTCAGCCCTTGGTTCGGGGACCACAAGCCGATGCGCATCCTTGACTGTGACTTCTGGCGTCCGCTGACAATTACCCCCATTCTCTTCCCATTTGCTGAGCAAGCGGCTGACGGTGTGCAGGGTCGTTCCCGTCATTTCGGCAATGTCCTGCCGCGAAATCGGGAAGTCGATTTCGACGCCGCTGTCGGTCTTCCGGCCAGTCTGGTTTGCCAACCGCAACAGCGCGTGAGCGACCCGCTGCTCCACCTCCGTCGACATCTCCAGCACCGCGCCTGCGTCGTGCTGAGGCCTTCTTACCCGAGTTTGCGCAAGCGCAAATTCTCCCGGGGCAGATCAGGCTAAATGGCATGGAACGGCCAAATGCCGCGAAGACGCAACAAAGGACAAATCGATGAAACTTTCTATCCTGGCTGCCGCAATCTCCATTCTCGCGCTCTCCGGCGGCGCAAGCGCGGAGGAGCACGTGGTGCAGATGCTCAACAAGGGCGAAAAAGGCGCAATGGTCTTCCAGCCGGCCTTCGTCCAGGCTGCGCCCGGCGACACCGTCAAGTTCGTACCGACCGACAAGACCCACGACGCCCAGTCGATCAAGGGCATGATTCCGGATGGCGCAGAGCCGTTCAAGGGCAAAACGAACGAGGAAATCACCGTCACGCTGACCCAGGAGGGTGTCTACGGCGTCAAATGCGCGCCTCACTACGGCATGGGCATGGTCGCGCTGATCGCTGTCGGCAAGCCGGTCAACCTCGATGCAGCCACGGCGGTCAAGCACACCGGGAAAGCAAAGAAGGTGTTCGCGGATCTGCTCAGCCAGCTTCCGGCCAACTGATCAGTCACCGATATACAGCCATGCCTGCCCGACGTGAGGGTAGGTTCGGGTCGGACGGACCGAGGGCGGCGGTTCATCCGGCCCTTTTTTATCTGGAGTCACAATCATGGGAATTCCACGTCTGCGGGCCTACTCCGGGCCTGCGTTTCTTTCTTACGGGTTCAGGCCTTTCTTTTTCCTCGGGGCCCTTCAGGCCGGGCTCTCCGTCATGCTTTGGCTGCCGATGTATGCTGGTGAGCTCGATGCTCACAGTGCGCTTGTTCCGGTCGACTGGCATGTGCACGAGATGCTGTTCGGCTACCTGCCGGCGATCGTTACCGGGTTCCTGCTGACCGCGATCCCGAACTGGACCGGCCGGCTGCCCGTGCAAGGTCCGCCATTGCTGGCACTGACTATCCTCTGGATTGCCGGGCGCGCTGCTGTCTTCTTCTCGGCGGATATCGGCTGGGCAGCAGCCGCTGTGATCGACGTGGCTTTTCTGCTTGCGGTCACGGCTGCGGCGGCCCGCGAAATCGTCGCGGGAAGGAACTGGCGCAATCTCAAAGTGTTGCTGCCGCTGGCCGTTCTGGCCTGCGCCAACGGTGCGTTCCATATGGAGGCGCATCTTCAGGGCATATCGGACATCAGCCGCAGGCTCGGCATTGCCGCGGCGATCGTCCTCATCTCGCTCATCGGCGGGCGCATCATTCCGAGCTTCACGCGCAACTGGCTCGTCCGCGAAAACCCGGGCAGGCTTCCGGCGCCCTTCGATCGTTTCGACATGGCGTCGATAGCCGTCACCGTCGCTGCGCTGGGAGCATGGACGGTCATCCCGGACAGCAATATCTCCGGACTGCTCATGGCGATCGCCGCAATCTGCCAGGCATGGCGTTTGTCGCGCTGGGCCGGAGAGCGCACCACACGGGATCCGCTCGTGCTCGTGCTCCATGCCGCATACGCCTTTGTGCCGGTCGGTCTTGCCTTGGTCTCGGCGTCGATATTCTTTCCAGGCGCGGTGCCTGCTGCGGCGGGATTCCACGCTCTTGGCGCCGGCGCGATCGGCTCGATGACGCTCGCCGTGATGGCCCGCGCAACGCTCGGACACACTGGGCGAGCGCTCAAGGCTGGAAGAGGAGCGTCGTTTGTCTTCGCAGCCATCCTTCTCGCAGGATCGCTGAGAACCTTGGGCGCCTTCGTTCCCTATGACGGGGTGATCCATCTGGCCGGCGCCGCATGGGTGGCGGCATTTGCCGGCTTCATCCTGGTCTATGGAACCGCGTTGATGACACCAAGGGCGCGGTGAAGCAGGCGGGAAGCAGGCACGGGCGGCCACGATGGAAAAGGCGCGGCCGCCGCTTTCCTATCTGTCAGATAAGCCCTAGGCGGCTGAGAATCCTTTTCGCCCACCCTGGTCGGTCCCGCACCAGCCTGAACCCCAGATTGTCGGGAGGTGTCCCAACGGCGCAGCCCCCGCTTTTGCCGTCGCTGACGAAGTTCGACATGTAGGTCCGGTGAAATCCCTCGACGACATGGACGCCGCAATTGTCGATCGAACTCGCAACACCAATTCCGTCTGCCGCCAACGTCGCGCGGACATAGCATGTCGATGTCCACTCCCAGACGTTGCCGGAAAGATCGGCGAGGCCACGGGAGTTAACGCCGAAGGAGCCTCGGCTCCTCGGCAATGGGTCCGGCCTGCGGTTGAGTGCGACCTCGGCCTTGTAGCTGGTAAGCCAACGCCTGGCGGGATTGTCGGCGTCGTCTTCTACCCCCTCGAATTCGCCCGTGAAGCGCTCCGCCGCGGCAAACGCCCACTCCTCGTCGGATGGCAGCCGCCAGTGATCGCCGGTCGCCTCCGAATACCACCGCGCGTAGGCATTGGCATCGAGATAGCTCACTCCGGTCACCGGAGCATCGTCCGGGATCGCGCGTGCCTCCTGTGGCGGTTGGCATCCGCCAGCCGCCACGCAGTCCGCGTAGTCTGCCGCGCTGACCTGATAGGTCATGATCTCGAGAGGCTTGTTGAACTGTCGGCTGAGGCGGGGATTGCGTTGCGGACGCCCGTCCTTCAGAAACTCGCCCGGCATGGGATAGACGATCGAACCGGGAAGCAGGGAAACGGTCATGGCCGCGGGAGGGGCCGCAGAGTAGGGCTGTCGATCTCCACCCCGATCGCCGACGGCTTGCATCGACAAGCCCACCGGAATCACTGCGGCCGCCATGGCGACCGATGCAAACCTTGGGATGTGGAGTGGCATGGCATTTGTCCATGCCCGGACAGCGTCGCTGTCCGGGCAAATTAGGGCATCGTCAGTTCGTGGCGACGGGCTTCGGCGCCTCGACCTGCGTCATCAGGTCGTCATTCCACTCGCCCTCGACCATGAAATGAGCGGTCGCTCCAAGTTCCACGGCCTCGATTAAATTGTGGTTGACGTAGGCGTAGACGCCCGGCTGCAG
Source organism: Mesorhizobium sp. (assembly GCF_004962245.1). Lineage (GTDB taxonomy): Bacteria > Pseudomonadota > Alphaproteobacteria > Rhizobiales > Rhizobiaceae > Mesorhizobium. Next base: position 21,558 of record NZ_SUHQ01000022.1, read on the forward strand.
GAAAGTGTAGAGCGCCGCGCCCGCCGATCCGCCGCGAATGAACCAGGTTTCCAGATCCTTGGCCGGCGGGTTGGCGAATTTGCCCTCTTCCCAGACGTAGTCGCCGTGTCCGCCGATCAGGTGCGGGCGCGTATCGCGATTGGCCTGCGAATGGACGATCAATACCGTTTCGCCAACCTTCGCCTTCATCGCGTTGTCGCCGGTCAGCGATCCGGCCTTGCCGTTGAACACCACATGCGTCGGGATCAGTCCGCGCATCACTTTAATCACGTCGTCGTAACCGTCGCCGGCCGTTTCATAGCTCTTGAAGTTGCCCTTCTCATCACGCGGGATGTAGAAGTCGTTCTCGCCGATATAGAAGATACTGTCGTATTTGACCGGCTTACCCTTGTCGTCCTTCAGGCCATCTCGCGGCAGGACCATGATCGCGCCGCTCATGCCGGATACGACATGCCAAGGGATCATCGAGCCGCCGGGCGCGCAGTGATAAACGAACGTTCCCGTTCGGGTTGCCTTGAAGCGCAGGGTTACCTGTTCGCCGGGATTGACCAGCGTGAGCTCGCCGCCGCCCAGCGCTCCGGTTGCGGCATGGAAATCGATGTTGTGGGCGAGCGTGTTGGTATCCGGATTGATGAGCGTCAGTTCGACGTAATCGTCCTGGTGCACAACCATGAGCGGGCCAGGAACCGAGCCGTTATAGGTCATCGCATTGAGCGTCGTGCCGTCGGCGTCGATGACAACAGGCTTCTCTTCGATCGTCATGGTGAATTCGATGATCTTCGGGGCCCCTTTGGCAACCTGGTCGTGCGGATGGACGAACGGCGGCGCCACGAGCTTGATCCTTTCGCGGGCAAGCGTGCCGATGTTCGCCTGGGCGGCCGTTGTGGAAAATGCGGGCATCGCCGCCACGGCGGCAGCGCCAATCGCTGCGCCGAAGAGGGCTTCGCGTCGCGTGAGCATTTTAGTCTCCTATCTCTCAATCGTTGCTGATGAGGGGAAACTACCGGACGTGAGGCGCCTTTTCTTTGCGCTGGCGCAAACTGGATGAAGGCATGTCGCAGGACGGCGGGCGCCGTTCGAATTTGCGCCGCGCCTTTGAGGGTTCCAGGTGCGTAGCGAGTTTCGGGAACCGCTAAGTATTTGTTTTTTCTGGTCGGAGTGGCAGGATTTGAACCTGCGACCCCATCGTCCCGAACGATGTGCGCTACCAGGCTGCGCTACACTCCGTGACCAGACCGCGGGCTTATAGCCGCCGCACTTCGTTCCTGCAAGCGCCAATGGCGGTGCTTCTGTCGCATTTCTTGCGCTTTCGCCTTAAGGTCATGCAGGTTTCAGTTTCCCGAGGGATGAACACGGCTTAAAGGCTCGTGTAATACGCATCGGCCACCTGCCTTGAAACACTTGGTTCCAGTCACTTGGAGTTGCTGTCTTGCCCCTGAAGATCGTTAGCGAAGCCCGTCCCAACACCTTCGAGTTTGAAACCTCGGCGCTGATCAAGCCGTCCGGCTTTCGTGAATATGATGCGCGCTGGTGGTTCGGCCATCCGGCCTCGGCGGAGCCGCCAGAGCTCAACCTGATTGGTGTCCAGGCGCTCGGCATGGGGCTCGGCACGCTGATCCGGCGCCTGGGCGCCGGGCCGGATATCGTGACCGGACATGATTTCCGTTCCTATTCGCTGGCGATCAAGCTGGCGCTGGTTTCCGGGCTGATGGCCGCCGGCGCGCGGGTCAGGGATATCGGGCTGGCGCTGTCGCCGATGGCCTATTTCGCCCAGTTCGCGCTCGATGCGCCGTCCGTCGCGATGGTCACCGCCTCGCACAACGAGAACGGCTGGAGCGGCGTCAAGATGGGGGCTGCGCGTCCCCTGACCTTCGGTCCGGAGGAAATGAGCGCATTGAAGACGATCGTGCTTGCGGGCGACTTCGACCTTGTCGGCGGCGGCTCGTATGACTTCATTCCGGATTTCCGCAAAACCTACCTGGACGACCTGACCCGGGACAAGCGCATATCGAGAAAGCTCAGGGTGGTTGCCGCCTGCGGTAACGGCACCGCCGGCGCGTTTGCGCCTGAGGCGCTGGAACGGATCGGCTGCGAGGTGATCCCGCTCGATGTCGAGCTCGATCATACGTTTCCGAACTACAATCCCAACCCCGAAGACATGAAGATGCTGCACGCGATCCGCGACAAGGTGCTGGAAACGGGAGCCGATGTCGGACTCGGCTTCGACGGCGACGGCGACCGCTGCGGCGTGGTCGACAATGAGGGCAACGAGATCTTCGCCGACAAGGTCGGCGTCATGCTCGCACGCGACATTGCGCACCTTTATCCGGGCTCGACCTTCGTCGTCGACGTCAAGTCGACCGGATTGTTCAACACCGACGCCGCGTTGCGCGCCGATGGCGCCGTCACCGACTACTGGAAGACCGGCCACTCATACATAAAGCGGCGCGTGGCCGAGCTCGGCGCCATCGCCGGTTTCGAGAAATCCGGTCATTTCTTCTTCAACCCGCCGATCGGGCGCGGTTATGACGATGGTCTCATCACAGCCATCGCCATCTGCCAGATGCTCGATCGCAGCCCGACAAGCAGCATGGCCGATCTCTATCGCGCTCTGCCGCTGACCTTCGGCACGCCGACCATGTCGCCGCACTGCGCCGACGAGCTGAAGTATGGCGTGGTCGAGCGGGTCGTGTCCGACTTCCAGGCAATGAAGCAGGAAGGCGCCATCTTCGCCGGCCAGAAGATCGCCGAGCTGATCACCGTCAATGGCGTTCGCGTCGTTGCCGAGGACGGCACCTGGGGCCTGGTGCGGGCGTCGTCGAACAAGCCGGAGCTTGTCGTGGTGGTGGAGAGCCCGGTGTCGTCCGAGCGGCGTCGGCAGATGTTCGAAGCCGTCGATGCGGTGCTGCGCCGCAGCCCGGAGGTCGGCGCCTACAATCAGACGTTCTAGATATGCCCTTCGTCGCATCGCGAGGAAAGGCATATGAAAGGCGGACCCAGCATCTGCAGTGCTCAGCCTCCGGATTCCATCGACCCAGTCGCCCAAGTGAACTCAGGTGGCTGACTGCACAAGCACGCTCCAGTCGAACGCTCTCGCCCAGTCGGCAAAACTGTGCCAGCGAACCTCCTGGAAATCGCGGTGCAAGGCGGCGATATCGACGTCGTAACCGACGCGGTCGAACCACTCGAACATGAGTGCTGCATCCTCGCTCTGCTGGCGAGCCGCAGCGATCGGGATTTCGTGGTAGCCGATCGGGCGGCCAATGGCTTGCGACAGGATCTTGGCTTGGTCTTCGCCGGACAATTCGTCCCCGGCGAAGTCGAAGCGCTTGCCGAACACGCGCTCGCGCCGCTCGACCAGGGCGGCAACGAAGGCTCCGATGTCGGCCAGGGCGACCAGCTGGAGGACACGTTTGGCAGGCATCGCAAAGGCATGCGTGCCTCGGCTGAGCGCGCCGATCGACCACGGCGCCACGATATTCTCCATGAAGGCAACCGGCGCGCTGATCGTGTAGGGGATGCCGAGCCCGGCGACATGTTGCTCGACAAGATATTTGCTTTCGAAATGCGGGATGCCGGTATTCTTGTCGGCGTCGGCAACGGATGAATAGATCAAATGCCCGACGCCGGCAGCCTTCGCCGCGTCGGCGGCAAGAATGCCCTGGCGGGTTTCCTCTGCCATGCCAGCCTCGTAGCTGTTGCCCATCAGGAACATGGTGTCGACGTCGCTTGCCGCTTCCACGACGGAAGCCGAGTCACCGAGATCGCCAGCCACGATTTCGACACCCGCCGACGCCAGCTGCCGTGCGCTATCGCTGTCCGGCTTGCGGGTCAGTGCCTTGACGCGATGTCCCTTCGACAGCAAGGCGCGCGCAACCGCGCCGCCCTGCTGGCCCGTGGCACCGGTAACCAGAATGCTTCGCTTGGTGATCATCTTGTTTGCTCCTTTTCGTTTCGCTGGAGCAGAATTAGGCTCTGTCGCATTGGTGCATAATTGCCTATAATTGGAAAACTTTGTCCCAATCTTGGATACAATGATCGACCTCAACGACATCGTCGTGTTCACTCGCGTCGTCGAAGCCGGCAGTTTCACCGCCGCCGCGCGACTGCTCGCCATGCCCAAGACGACGGTCAGCCGCCGCATTGCCGCGCTCGAGCGCGAGGTCGGGGTTCGCCTGCTGCAGCGCACGACACGCAGCCTCAACATGACGGACGCCGGGCGCCTCTATTACGAGCAGAGCAGCCAGGCGCTGCGGACGCTCGAGGACGCAAATCTGCGCCTCGCCGAAGCAAGAGCGGAGCCATCGGGCACGATCCGCATTTCGGCTCCCGTCGGCTTCAGCGGCTATTTCCTCACCCAGGCCGTGGTCGATTTTCTTGCGATGTTTCCGAAAACCAAGGTCGAGCTGCGCCTGACCGACGACAAGCTCAATCTGGTCGAGGACGGTATTGACCTCGCTTTCCGCACTGGGGTCCTTCAGGATTCCACGCTGATCGCCCGCAAACTCGGCTCCACGCACAGGCTGCTCTGCGCCAGCCCAGACTATCTCGCGCGCCACGGGGTACCGGAAGCGCCTGCGGACCTCACCGGCCACCAGTGCGTCATTGCAGGCTCCTCGACATCAGGTGCTCACTGGCTGCTGGACGGGCCGCACGGGCAGGAAACGGTCACGGTGGCCGGACGCTTCGCCGCCAATGAGATGCAGGCGGTTGTCGCCGCTGCTGCTGCAGGCTTCGGCATCGCCCAATTGCCTCATTCGATCGCCGAGACGTTGATCTATGAGCGGCGGTTGCAGCACGTCCTCAAGGATTACGCGACGCCAGCCGGTGGCCTCTACGTTCTCTACCCGAGCAGCCGGCACCTCTCGCCCTTGGTCAAGGCTTTCATCGAGCTGGCGGCCGAGCGGATTTCCAATCGAATAAACGCCGCTTAAAGGCATGCATGGCGCCTAATCCACCAACGTCTGCGCCCTAACGCAGTATCTGGATCTGACTGCCGACGGCTTAGCAGCCAGCCGTCTCAGTACGGGCTCGCCACGTCACCCGTCTCGACATAAACCGACTTCAACTGCGAATAGAGTGCCAGCGCCGCAAGCGAGTTCTCCCGCCCGATGCCCGACTGCTTGAAGCCGCCGAACGGGATCTCGACCGGCGTCAGATTGTAGGCGTTGATCCAGCACGTGCCGGCCTGCAGCTCGGCGATGACGCGGTGTGCGCGCGGCAGGTCGCGCGTGAAGACGCCCGCGGCAAGGCCGAATTCCGTGTTGTTGGCGCGGTCGATCACCTCGTCCTCGCTGTCGAATTTCAGCACGCTCATGACAGGCCCGAAAATCTCCTCGCGCGCGATGCGCATGGTGTCGGTGACGCCGGTGAAGACCGTCGGCTCGATGAAGAAGCCGCCCTGGAAACCCTGCAGCGAAGGCACATTGCCGCCGCAGGCGAGCACGGCACCCTCCTGCTTGCCCGCCTCGATATAGCCGATGACCTTCTCCTGCTGCGCCTTGCTGACCAGCGGCCCCATCTGCGTTTCCTGGTCGAGCGGATCGCCGATGCGGATCTTCTTTGTCCGCTCGACGAGCCGTTCGACGAAGCGGTCATGGATGCCCTTCTGGACGAAGACCCGCGTGCCGTTGGAGCAGATCTGGCCGGTGGAGTAAAAGTTGCCGAGCATGGCGCCGCCAATGGCGTTTTCGAGATCAGCATCCTCGAATACGATCAGCGGCGACTTGCCGCCGAGCTCCATGGTGGCGTGCTTCATCTTCGAGCCGGCGAGCGACAGCACCTTGCGGCCGGTCGGCACCGAGCCGGTCACCGAGACCTTGGCGACGACATCGTGCCCGACGAGGCCGGCACCGACATCGCCATAGCCCTGCACCACGTTGAACAGCCCGTCGGGCAGGCCGGCCTCGGTATAGATCTCGGCCAAGGCCAGCGCTGACAGTGGCGTGTTCTCCGACGGCTTGAACACCATGGCGTTGCCCATGGCCAGTGCCGGTGCCGATTTCCAGCCTGCGATCTGGATCGGGTAGTTCCAGGCGCCGATGCCGACGCAGACACCAAGCGCCTCGCGCCGCGTATAGGCAAAGGGTCCGCCGAGGTCGACGGCCTCGCCATTGTAGGCTGCGACCGCGCCACCGAAATACTCCAGGCAATCCGCGGCCGAGGGGGCATCCGCCACCAGTGTTTCCTGGATCGCCTTGCCGGTATCCAGCGTCTCGATGCGCGCCAGGTCGGCGTTGCGCGCACGCAATATGTCGGCGGCGCGGCGCAGGATGCGTCCGCGCTCGACCGGCTTCAGCCGCGCCCAGGCCGGTTGTGCAGCACGCGCTGCTTCGATCGCGAGTTCCAGCACATTCGGCGTCGCCGAACGCAGCATCGCGATGGTCTCGCCGGTTGCCGGATAGATGACCGGCAGCGGCGCACCCTGCTCGTCGTCGATGTAGCGTCCGTTGACATAGTGCGATGCGGTCGGCTGCGCGCGCATGGCTGTTCTCCAATGTCTTCGCTAGGGCGGAGCAGGCCGCCCGATCATGGCCTATCTGTCCGACACCTGCCAGCGCGGATTGATCCAGGGTTCCTGGTTGGACGGCGCCAGCGGCGTGCGGCCGAGAATGTGGTCGGCGGCCTTTTCGCCGGTCATGATCGACGGCGCGTTGAGATTGCCGTTGGTGACTCGCGGGAAGATCGAGGAATCGGCGACCCGCAGCCCTTCGACGCCGATGACACGGCATTCCGGATCGACGACGCTCATCGGGTCATCGGTGCGGCCCATCTTGCAGGTGCCGCAGGGATGATAGGCGCTTTCGGCATGATCGCGGATGAAGGCGTCGAGATCGTCGTCCGACTGGACGTGCGAGCCCGGCGAAATCTCCCTGCCGCGATAAGGGTCGAATGCCGACTGGCCGAAGATCTCCCGGGTCAGCCGGATGCAGTGGCGGAACTCGGTCCAGTCGTCCGGATGCGACATGTAGTTGAAGCGGATCACCGGCTTCGATTTGGGATCGGGCGAGCGCAGCGTGACGGAACCGCGCGACTTCGATCGCATCGGTCCGACATGCGCCTGGAAACCGTGCGCCTTCGCCGCCGCCTTGCCGTCATAGCGAACCGCAGCCGGGATGAAATGATACTGGATGTCGGGATAGTCGACACCGGCGCGCGAGCGCACGAAGGCAGCCGCCTCGAAATGATTGGTCGCGCCGAGACCCGACTTGAAGAACAGCCATTGCGCGCCGATCATTGCCTTGGAGAAGGGGTTGAGCACCGAATTCAGCGTGATCGGCAGCGTCGATTCCTGCTGGATATAAAGCTCCAAATGGTCCTGCAGGTTGCGGCCGACGCCGGGCCGGTCGGCCACGATGGGGATGCCGTATTCCCTGAGATGTTCGGCCGGGCCGATGCCGGACAGCATCAGGATCTTGGGCGAATTGATCGAGGAGGCGGCAATGATCACCTCACGTCGCGCCTTGACCACCTGAATCCGTTTGCGCGCTTCGATCTCGACGCCGGTGGCGCGTTGATTCTCGATGATCACCCGCCGGGCGAAACCCTTGACCAGGCTAACATTTTTCCGCCTGAGCGCCGGCCTGAGATAGGCGCTCGCCGCCGACCAGCGGCGTCCGCCGCGAATGGTCTGCTCCATCGGCCCAAAGCCTTCCTGCTTCGCGCCGTTGTAGTCGTCGGTCAGTTCGAAGCCGGCCTGACGGCCTGCCTCGACGAAGGCGCCGTAGAGTGGGTTCGTCCTTGAGCCGCGCTGCACGGTCAGCGGGCCGCCGTGGCCGCGCCAGCTATTCTCGCCGCCGTTGCTGTCCTCCATGCGCTTGAAGTAGGGGAGCACGTCGGCAAACCCCCAGCCAGCCGCGCCCTGTTCGGCCCAATGGTCGAAATCGCGTGCGTGGCCACGCACATAGACCATGCCGTTGATCGAGGACGAGCCGCCGATGACCTTGCCGCGCGGCGTCGCCAGCACGCGGCCGCCGAGATGCGGCTCCGGCTCGCTGGCAAAGCCCCAGTCGTAGAGGCTCATGTTGAGCGGGATCGACAGCGCCGACGGCATCTGGATCAGCGGACCGATGTCGCTGCCGCCAAATTCGATGACGATCACCGAATGCTTGCCATCCTCTGAAAGCCGGTAGGCCATGGCCGAGCCGGCCGAGCCGGAGCCGATGATGACGAAATCCGCCTCAAGCATGGTTCACATACGCCATGAAGGTAGCGAGCAAGGGAACACGACCGTCTGCCATCATTCGCCTCGCGGAAAGCGCTTCTGCTCTTCGAGCAGGTCGAGATTCATGTGGTTACGCATGTAGCGTTCCGAGGCCTTCTGCAGCGGCTGGAATTCCCAGGGGTAGTGGGTGCCGTTGCGCAGCGCCGGATAAACCACCCAGCGGCGCGCCTGGCTGGCGCGCACGGCGGCGTCGAAGCCGGCCATGTCCCAGCGCGCCCGGACCTTGCCGGTGAATGCAGCCAGCAGGCAGGCATGCGCCGGATCGGCGGCGAGATTGGTCAGCTCGAGCGGATCCGATTCAAGATCAAACAGTTGCGGCGGATCGATCTCGCAATGGATGAATTTGTAGCGGCCCTCGCGGATCGCTACCATCGGCGCGTTGGAGCCTTCCGCCGCATATTCCATCAGCACAGGTGCGGTGCGTTCCTCGCCGTCGAGCAACGGCAGCAGCGACTGGCCGTCCGTCCACGGCGCAATGGCGCTCATGTCGATGCCGGCGAGGTCGCAAAGCGTCGGCGTCACGTCGAGATTGGAGACCGGCGCCTCGACCAGGGCGGCCGGGATGTCCTTGCCGGCGATCATCAGCGGCACCCGCGCCGAGCCCTCGAAGAAGCACATCTTGAACCACAGGCCGCGCTCGCCGAGCATGTCGCCGTGATCCGAGCAGAACAGGATGGTCGTGTCGTCGAGCATTCGCGTGCGCTCGAGCACCGACAGCAATTCGCCGACCTTGTCGTCGAGATAGGAGATGTTGGCGAAATAGCCGCGCCGCGCGCGGCGGATCTGCTCCGAGGTGATGTCGAAGCTGTCGTAGTCGCTGGCCCGGTAGAGCCGCTGCGAATGCGGATCCTGATCGCTATAGGTGATGAAGCCCACTTCAGGCTCGAGCGCCGGGCAGTTTTCGTAGAGATCCCAATAGCGCCGCCGGGCGACGTAGGGGTCGTGCGGATGGGTGAAGGAAACCGTCAGGCACCAGGGCCGGCGCGCCGCATCGTCGGAGACGCGGGCGAAATCATAGAGCTTCTGCGCCGCATGGAAGGCGACCTCGTCGTCATATTCCATCTGGTTGGTGATCTCGGCGACGCCGGCGCCGCTCACCGAACCGAGATTGTGGTACCACCAGTCGATCCGTTCGCCGGGCTTGCGATAATCCGGCGTCCAGCCGAAATCGGCCGGATAGATGTCGGTGGTCAGCCGTTCTTCGAAGCCATGCAACTGGTCCGGCCCGACGAAATGCATCTTGCCGGACAGGCAGGTGTGGTAGCCGGCGGCGCGCAGATGATGCGCATAGGTCGGGATCGACGACGCGAACTCGGCGGCATTGTCATAGACCTCGGTGCGCGACGGCAACTGGCCGCTCATGAACGAGGCCCGGCCCGGCGCGCAGAGCGGCGAGGCGGTGTAGTTGTTTTTGAAGCGCGCCGAACGCGCGGCCAGCGCCTTCAGATGCGGCGCATGCAGGAAGTCCGCCGGCCCATCCGGAAACAGCGTGCCGTTGAGTTGATCGACCATGACGATCAGGAAATTGGGTCGCTTGGACGTCACTGCGCGCTCCGCCGGCTGAGTTTCGTTTCGAGATAATCCTCGATCAGGGCGATCGCGGTCGCGGCATTGGGCACGCCATCCTTCAGCGCGCGCCTGATATAGAGCCCGTCGATCAGTGCAGCTGTCGCCTCGGCGACGCGGTCGGCTTCGCTTCTCGGCAGGATGCCGGTCAATCCGCTCAACAGATTGGAATGCAGGCGCCGCGCATAGACCTTGAGCAGCCGGCGCAGCGCCGACGATTTCTGCGCCTCGACATAGAAGGCAAGCCAGGCGGCGATCGTTTCCGGCTGGAACTGGGCGTCGGAGAAATTGACGGCGACCACGGCCGAAACGCGCTGGCGTGCCGTGCTGGCCGATCGCAGCGCGCGCCGCATATCGGCGGTCAGCTCGGCCAGGATATGCCGCATCGTCGCCAGCAAAAGCTCGTCCTTGGCGCCGAAATAGTGATGGGCAAGCGCCGAGGACACGCCGGCGCGCCCGGCGATCTCCGACATGGTCACATCAAGCGAGCCGCGCTCGCCGATCGCCGAGATCGTCGCGTCGATGAGCGCCCTGCGGCGCAACGGCTCCATTCCGACTTTCGGCATTCTTGCTCCCGTCTCTCGCGGCGAGTTTATTTTTTATTGACGGATCAATCAACAAAAAATCCAGTCCGATTTCCATGACCCGAGGTCGGCACTGGGGACAAAGGCCGGCCGGATCAACCGATTGTGTGTCTCTGGCCCTTCACAGGATCTGGAAAGCGGTTCATAGTTGAACAATATTGATGGAATGCGCCGTGACGCCACGAACCGGCCGGCGCGGAAGATGGAGATCGCCATGACAGCATGCATCGTCGGCTGGGCGCATTCGCGCTTCGGCAAGCTCGAAGGCGAGACGCTGGAGGGCCTGATCACCAAGGTTGCAGCAGACGCACTCGATCATGCCGGCATCGGTCCGGACGAGGTCGACGAGATCATGCTTGGCCACTTCAATGCCGGCTTTTCCGCGCAGGATTTCACCGCAAGCCTGGTCCTGCAGGCCGACGACCGGCTGCGCTTCAAGCCGGCGACGCGCGTCGAGAACGCCTGCGCCACCGGCTCGGCGGCGGTCAGGCAAGGCATCCGGGCCATAGACGCCAATGCGGCGCGCATCGTGCTGGTGGTCGGCGCCGAGCAGATGACGACGACACCAGGTCCGGAAATCGGCAAGAACCTTCTCAAGGCCTCGTATCTGCCCGAGGAGGGCGATACGCCGGCAGGCTTCGCCGGCGTTTTCGGCAAGATCGCGCAGGCCTATTTCCAGCGCTATGGCGACCAGTCGGACGCGCTGGCGATGATCGCTGCCAAGAACCACAAGAACGGCGTCGACAATCCCTACGCGCAGATGCGCAAGGATTTCGGCTACGAGTTCTGCCGGCACGAGAGCGAGAAGAACCCCTTCGTCGCCGGCCCGCTGAAACGCACCGACTGCTCGCTGGTTTCCGACGGCGCCGCCGCCCTTGTCCTTGCCGACACGGCGACGGCGCTGAAGATGCGCCGCGCCGTCGCCTTCCGCGCCAATGAACATGTGCAGGATTTCCTGCCGATGTCGAAGCGCGACATCCTGGCGTTCGAAGGCTGCGAGCAGGCCTGGAATCAGGCGCTGAAGAATGCCGGTGTGACGCTCGACGATCTGTCCTTCGTCGAGACGCATGACTGCTTCACCATCGCCGAGCTGATCGAATATGAGGCGATGGGGCTGGCCAAACCCGGCGAGGGTGCCAGACTGGCGCTGGACGGCGAGACGGCGAAGGACGGCCGGCTGCCGGTCAATCCGTCCGGCGGGCTGAAGTCGAAGGGGCACCCGATCGGGGCCACCGGCGTGTCGATGCATGTGCTGAGCGCCATGCAGCTTGTCGGCGAGGCCGGTGGCATCCAGGTGCCGGGCGCAAAGCTCGGCGGCATCTTCAACATGGGCGGTGCCGCGGTCGCCAACTACGTTTCCATTCTCGACCGGATCAGATAAAAGCGGCCCGCATTACAGCGCCGCGCGCCCTTGGGCGCGCAAGGACGCTGTAGCACTTTGATTTTGCGCATGATCTTTTTCGAAAATCGATTCCGATTTTCGAGGTCATACGCTAGAGCATTTTTCAGCCAAGTGGAACACTTGGCGTCGCAGAAATGCGGCTAAAAACAAAGAGATAGAGCGGGATGCTAAGTTCCATCAGACGCATCGCGCTCTAGCGGGGAATTCATGACAAATCCGGTTCTGGTCGAGGTTTTGCGCGGCGCGGTGGTCGAGAGCGCCCATCGTGGCGCCATTGCGGTCTTCGATGCCGACGGCAAGCCGTTCCTGGAGATCGGCGATACGGCACGCCCGGTGTTCCCGCGCTCGGCCGTCAAGGCGATCCAGGCGCTGCCGCTGGTCGAAAGCGGTGCCGCCGATGCGTTTGGCTTCGGCGACCGGGAACTGGCGCTGGCCTGCGCTTCGCATTCCGGCGAACCCGCGCATGTCGACTTGGCGCGGGCAATGCTGGCGAAGGCCGGCCTCGACCAGACCGCGCTGGAGTGCGGCGCGCATTGGCCGTCGAGCCATGAAGCGACAATTGCGCTTGCCCGTGCCGGCAACTTGCCAAACGCGCTGCACAACAATTGTTCGGGCAAGCATGCGGGTTTCCTCTGCACCTGCGTCCACGCCGGCATCGCACATCGCGGCTATGTCAAATCAGGCCATGCCCTGCAGGAGATGGTGCGCGATGCGATGCAGGCCGTAACCGGTGCTGCCCATGACGTCCATCATTGCGGCACCGACGGCTGCTCGATCCCAACCTATGCCGTGCCACTGCGCAGCTTCGCGCTCGGCTTTGCCCGCATGGCAACCGGTGTCGGCTTCGAACCGGCACGCGCCAAGGCCGCAAAGCGGCTGCTTTCAGCCTGCATGGCCGAGCCCTTTCTGGTCGCCGGCACGGGCAGGGCCGATGTTGCGCTGATGGAAGCCGCGCCAGGCCGGATTTTTGTGAAGGTGGGGGCCGAGGGCGTCTATTGCGCGGCTCTTCCCGAGCTTGGCCTTGGCATTGCGCTTAAATGCGATGATGGCGCCGGCCGTGCGGCTGAAGTCATGGTCGCGGCATGCATTGCCAGGCTTTTGCACACCGACGAGGCGCTGGCGGCGAAACTGATCGAACAGGCAAATCCGCCCATCGAAAGCCGGATCGGCGCCAAGGTCGGCGCCCTCCGCCTCACCGCCGCCGCGCTGAGCTGAGAGCGGCATTCAGCTCACATGATTGCGCTCGATGGTCAGATGCGCATAGCCGGCATTGCCTGCTGCGGCGAGGTCGCCGGTCACCGGCTCGGCCCAGCGGTGGCCGACGATCGCGCCGTTTTGGGCGCCGTCGATAACATTGTCGGAGATGACCGCCGTCCCGGCGCCCTCGACCACGGTGACGGCGATGCCGGTTCCGGCCTTGCGGATGATGTTTGCGGTGGCGACCACGTTGCGCATGAATGGTCCCCAGCCGATGTGCATGCCGTAGAGCGGCGCATTCTCGACGACATTGCCGGAGACGGTGGTATCCGCCTCGACGCTGATCCCGACGCCGAAACCGGGCGCATCGGCAGGGTAGGGGCCGCTGGTCGAGAGGTTGCGGACGACGTTTCCGGAACACACGCCCATGCGGCCGCCTTCGTTGAAATTGACGAACGAGATGCCGTTGGCGGCGCCATCGACGATGTTGTTGCTGACGATCGCTCCTTCGAAGGAGAATTCGGAATAGAGCGCCGTTTCGCCCGACCGCGAGCAGGTGTTGCCGGTGACGTGCAGATTGCTTGCGCTGTTGGCGCGGATTGCCGAAAACGCGCAGTCCGCGACGATATTGCCCGAGATGATGACATTGCCGGCGCGGAACGTATTGATGCCGTTGCCGTTCTGGCCGGTTCCACCGCTGCGCGCCTGGATGCGCTCGACGCGGTTGCCGCTGACGATGGTGCCGTCCTCGGCGGCCTGCCAGCGGTGCACGAGGATGCCGCCATTGCCGCAGTCGGACACCGTGTTATCTGATATCTCCAGGCCGGCGGCTTCGATCGAATAGATGCCCGCGTCAGCCGCGCCTGATATTTCCGAGCGCTCGATGCGGCCCGAAGCGTGCTCGAGTGCCAGGCCGTTCTTGCCGCTGCCGGTGATCTGGCAATTGTCGATGACGAGATGGTTGACGCGGCGGAGATCGAGCAGGCCTTGCGCGTAGTCGCCCAGCCAGCGGTTGGTGCCGTCGAACACCAGTCCGGTGAATTCGATGTGCTCGGCCTGTTCAGCCATGAGCAGATGGCCGTTGCCGCCATAGACGATCCGCGATGCCCCCGGCACGCCGGAAAGTCTGATACGGCTGGGCAGCGACAGGTTGGATACGACATAGGTTCCCGGCGGCAGGAACACCGGCATGTCGCGGTCGTTTGCATCGCGCAGCAGCCTGGCGAAGGCCTTGCTCTGGTCGTCAAGCGCGCCGGGCTGCACGCCGAGGTCGGCAGCGTTGATCGAGCCGCGCATCGAGGCATTCTCGACGCCGGGCAGGCTGGCCGCCGCTGCCTTGCCGAGCGAGAGGCCCATGACGGCAAAGCCGGCGGTTTGCATAAGCAATTTTCGTCTGTTCAACATCGGCACAGATTCCCAGCGTTCGGCCGTCGTGCCGCAGGAATCGTGCCAGACGGCATCGGCCCCAATTCGGTTTGCCGGCAATGGCTTGTGAAGTCGCCGCGCGAGGCATAAGTTCGACCAATGAGCAGAGCCTTCACGCGCGAAGAGGATAGCGAAAACGCCATCGCCGGCATCGGCGAGCGGCCGATCAGTCCGCACCGCAATCTGGTCACGGAGCGCGGCCTGGCGCTGATCGACGCCGAACTGGCCACCCTGCGCGATGACCTGGCCAGGGCGGAGAAAAGGGCCGACCGCGAGCGCATCGCGCTCATCTCGCGCGACCTGCGCTACTGGACCGCACGGCGTGAAAGCGCAGAGCTTTCCGTGCCGGAACCGGGCAGCGATCTGGTTCGCTTTGGCATGGGTGTCACGCTGGAAGGCGATAACGGCAGGAAGGTACACTGGAAGATCGTCGGCGAGGATGAGGCCGATCCGGCCAAGGGCACAATTTCCCATGTGTCGCCGATGGCCTTGGCCTTGTACGGCAAGAGGGTCGGCGAAATTGCCGTGGTGAACGGCAAGGAATGGGAGATCGTCAAGCTCTCGGACAATTAGTCCTCGACCTTGACGACATGGTCGCGGAAGAATGCCGCCGCGCCGGTCTCGTCGATCTCGCCGGCTGCGACGCCCATGACGAATTCGTAGATCGTGCCGTTGTCAGCGGTCAAAGCATAGCCGTTCACAATCAGAAACGCGCCGGCCGCGACCATTGCCGTGCGTTTATTGCCGTCGACAAAGGCATGGTTTCTGGCAATACCGAAGACATAGGCGGCTGCGAGATTTTCAACTGACGGATCTCCGTAATTGGCCTTGTTCTCGGCGCGGGCGAGCGCCGATTCGAGGGCATTTTCATCCCTCAAACCTTGCGCTCCGCCATGTCGACGCAGCTGCTCGGCGTGCATCGCTTCAATTGCACGCCGCGTCAGGAACTCCCAGCTCATTCGGCGAGCTTCTGAAGCGCGACCTTGTATTTGTCCATGATCTCGCGAGCGGCCTTCATCTGTCGCTCGAAGCTGTCATCCACCGGCTTTAGCGCAAGGCCGTCACCTGTTTCAACGATTTGAAGCTGGTCACCCGCTTTCAGGTTCAGGCGGTCGAGAATTTCCTTGGGCAGGATCACGCCTTCGGAGTTACCGATCTTGCGAATGGTCGTGTTCATGACGGCATATCCTGTTGCAACACCAATTATAAATCGACCTATCAATTGTTGCAACAGATATTATAACGGAGTCACATGGCCTGCAGCAGCCGGTCCATCAGCCGTTCCGCGGCTTCCGGGATGACGGTGCCCGGCGGGAAGATTTCCGCCGCACCCGCCTGCCGCACGGCGTCGTAATCCTGTGGCGGGATGACGCCGCCGGCGACGATCAGCATGTCGCTGCGGCCGAGCTTCTTCAGCGCGTCCTTGAGTTCGGGAATGAGCGTCAGGTGCCCCGCTGCCAGCGACGAAGCGCCGACGATATGCACATTTTGCTCGACCGCGAGCCTGGCGATCTCTTCCGGCGTCTGGAACATCGCCCCGACGGTGACGTCGAAGCCGAGATCGGCAAAGGCGGTGGCGATGACCTTCTGGCCGCGGTCATGGCCGTCCTGTCCCATCTTGGCAACCAGGATGCGCGGCTTGCCGCCGGACTTCTCCTCGAACGCCACGATCTTGTCCTGCAGCCGGTCGACCACCGGATTGTCGCCAAGCGCCTTGCGGTAGACGCCGGAGATCGTCTGCACCGAGGCGACATGGCGGCCGAAGACCTTTTCCAGCGCCAGCGAAATCTCACCGACCGTGGCATTGGCACGCGCGGCGCGGATGGCGAATTCCAGCAGGTTCTCGCCGCTCTCCGCAGCGCGGGTCAGCGCATCGAGCGCGCTTTCGACCGTGGCGACATCGCGCGTGCCTTTCAGCCGTTGCAGCTTCGACAATTGCCGGGCCCTGACTTCGGCATTGTCGATCTTCAGCACGTCGACTTCGATGTCAGTGCCGGGCCGATGAGCGTTGACGCCGACCAGGATCTGCTCGCCGGAATCGATGCGCGCCTGCGTGCGCGCGGCGGCTTCCTCTATGCGCAGTTTGGGTATGCCTTTTTCGATCGCCGCGGCCATGCCGCCGAGGCTCTCGACCTCCTCGATATGGGCAAGCGCCCGCGCCGCCAGATCATGCGTCAGCCGTTCGAGATAGGCTGAGCCGCCCCACGGGTCGATGATGCGCGTGGTGCCGGATTCCTTCTGCAGGATGAGCTGCGTATTGCGGGCGATGCGGGCCGAATGATCGGTCGGCAGTGCCATCGCCTCGTCGAAGGAGTTGGTGTGCAGCGATTGCGTATGACCCTGCGTGGCCGCCATCGCCTCGATCATGGTGCGGATGATGTTGTTGTAAGGGTCCTGCGCCGTCAGCGACCAGCCCGAGGTCTGGCAATGGGTGCGCAGCGACAGCGAGCGCTCGTCCTTCGGCGAAAAATTCTTCCGCATCAGGCTGGTCCACAACAGGCGCGCCGCCCTCAGCTTGGCCACTTCCATGAAGAAGTTCATGCCGATCGCCCAGAAGAACGAAAGGCGCGGTGCGAAACGGTCGATATCGAGACCCGCCGCGACGCCGGCGCGGGCATATTCGATGCCGTCGGCAATCGTGTAGGCAAGCTCGAGGTCTGCGGTCGCTCCTGCCTCCTGCATGTGATAGCCGGAGATCGAAATCGAATTGAACTTCGGCATATGCTGAGAGGTGTAGGAAAAAATGTCCGACACGATCCGCATCGAAGGCTTGGGCGGATAGATGTAGGTGTTACGCACCATGAACTCTTTCAGGATGTCGTTCTGAATGGTTCCAGCGAGATCCTTCTGCGCAACGCCCTGTTCTTCCGCCGCCACGATGTAGAGCGCCATGATCGGCAGCACAGCACCGTTCATGGTCATCGACACCGTCATCTCGCCGAGCGGGATGCCGTCGAACAGCTGGCGCATGTCGAGGATGGAATCGATGGCGACGCCGGCCATGCCGACATCGCCGGCAACACGCGGATGGTCGCTGTCGTAGCCGCGATGCGTGGCGAGGTCGAAAGCGACCGACAGCCCCTTCTGGCCGGCCGCAAGGTTGCGCCGGTAGAAGGCGTTCGACTCTTCCGCCGTCGAGAAGCCGGCATATTGCCGGATCGTCCAGGGCTGCTGGACATACATGGTCGGGTAGGGGCCGCGCACGAACGGCGGCAGGCCCGGATAGGTATCGAGATGCGGCAATCCCTTGAGGTCGCCCTGACTGTACAGGTGCTTGACGGCGATGCCTTCCGGCGTCATCCGCTGCCCCTTGACCTCGACCGGCGCCCGGCGCGGCGGCAACCAGCCGATCTGGCTGAAATCCGGGATCATGGTGCTGCTCCGATCGATTGATCGATGCGGATCGGAAACAGCGGCTCGCACACCGCCACGCTCTCGGTGACGGCGGGCCGCCGCTCCGCCACCAGCGTTTCGACCGGACGTTCGGTCTTCGACGGGTAAAGTGTCGTGCCGATGATGGCCCGCTCGCCGGCCCGATAGGCGGCATTGCGGTGGGCGGAGGCCGCTTGAACCCGTTTCTGGATGTGTCCTTGCTGCAGGCTGGACAGCACGCCGCCTTCCGCCTCGATCCGCTGGAATTCTTCCCAGGCCACTTCGCAAAGGTCCGCAGTCAGCGCTTCGACGGCGCCCGAACCGCAAGCAGGGTCGGCGACATGATCGATATGGCTTTCGTTGGCCATGATCAGTTGCGTATTGCGGGCGACACGGCGGGCAAAGCCCGCTGGCAGACCATGCGCGATCGTATGCGGCAGGATGGAGATCGAATCCGCGCCGCCGGCTGCCGCGGCAAAACCGGCGATCGCGGTGCGCAGGATGTTTGTCTCCGGATCCGCCGAAGTCATCATGCGGAAGGACGTCTCGGCATGGATGTTGGCGGTGGCGGCGGGGATCGAGCAGGCCTCCTGAACACGCGCCCACAGCCTGCGCAAGGCCCTGACCTTGGCCATCGACACGAACTGGTCCTGGTCGATGCTCAGGGCAAAGCCGATATGGGGCGCCGCATAGACAAGCGGCTGGCGCGCCTCCTCGAACATCCGAAGATAGGAGACCGCAGAAGCCATCATGGTGCCCAGCTCCTGCGCTTCGGTGGCGCCGGCATTGTGGAAGACGCGTCCGTCTGCCTCCAGCAGAACCCCGGGCACGCCCATCGAGAAAAAATGCGCCAGGGACTGCGGCATCGACGCCTGCAGGGCCTCGATAGACATGCGCAACCGGCCGGTTCCGGCAAAGATCGCCGCCGGATCGATGCCGAAGGAAAGGTTGAGCTTTGCCGGGTCGGATCGGCGCTTGGTCAGGAACGCTACCAGCCAGTCGGCCACGGCGCGGCTCCATGGATGCGCATCGATGCGCACTTGGATGCGGTTGAGCGGCACGCCGTCCAGCACGGTCTCCAGTGCCTCGGCAGTTCTCGGCAGGCCGTAGCCGAACGCATTCGGCGCGCCTTCGAAGACAAGTGACAATCCGGTGGCGCCCTGTGCGACGTCGTCAAGGGCCTGGGCCTTGGCCCGGCCGACATCCGGATCGTCGATACGCTGGCTGACGATCCACGGCGATCTGGGATTTGCCCGCGCGAGCGGCTCAGCGGTGACCGAACGATCATAGAGCGGTTCGATGCGGATGGCATCGTCCGTATGGGATACGAGCTTTTCCTCGAAGGATCCGCCGGCCAGGGCTTTTTCCACAAGGGCCAGCCACCGCTGCCGGTCAGGGTTTGGAACTTCAGTATCCTGGATCAAGGCACCGGCGCCCATCCGCTTTTCCTCGCCTACAGCGCCGCGCGTCCTTTGGACGGCAAAGGACGCTGTAGCACTTTTGATCTTGTCGGCCGCATCGGCCTGTAACGTCAGTCTACGGTTCCCCGTCCCATATCACAATGCAACACGCGTCCTGCGACGATGAACCGCCAACCGATTGCCAAACACGCGCAAAATCCGCAAGCGCCAAAAACCCATTTTCGGCCATGGCCATTGTCGCTGCGCAATGACGTCATTATACCTGCGGCGAGCCCCGTTACTTTCAATACATCAGGGCTTTCAACACTTCAGGTTTGCGGAGAACCCGACACATGGCTGACGACACCAGTATTTTCTTAGGAGCCAGCCGCAAGCCCGATGACAGCTACCAGCGCGCTGAGAATCTGCTGCTTCAGTACGGCAATCGCCATGGCCTGGTCACCGGCGCGACCGGCACCGGCAAGACCGTGAGCTTGCAGATTCTGGCGGAAGGCTTCTCCAATGCCGGCGTGCCGGTCTTCTGTGCCGACATCAAGGGCGACCTGTCGGGTATCGCCATGATGGGCACGGCGCAGGATTTCCTGGTCAAGCGAGCCGAGCAGGTCAAGCTCGATCCCTACGATTTCCAGGAATTTCCGGTCATCTTCTGGGATCTTTTCGGCGAGCAGGGCCATCCGATCCGCGCCACCGTCTCGGAAATGGGGCCGCTGCTTCTGTCGCGCCTGATGAACCTCTCCGAGGCGCAGGAAGGCATCATGAACATCGCCTTCCGCATCGCCGACGAGGAAGGCTTGTTGCTGCTGGACCTGAAGGACCTGCAAGCGCTTCTTGCCAACATCGCTGAACGCGCCGAAGAAATCGGAGCTCGCTACGGCAATGTCACAAAGCCTTCGGTCGGCGCGATCCAGCGCACGCTGCTGGTTCTGGAGCAGCAGGGAGCGACGAATTTCTTCGGCGAGCCGGCGTTGCGGATCGCCGACATCATGCGCACCACCCGCGACGGACGCGGCGCCATCAGCGTGCTGGCCGCCGACAAGCTGATGATGAATCCCCGGCTCTATGCGACATTCCTCTTGTGGCTGATGTCGGAACTGTTCGAGGAGCTCCCCGAAGTCGGCGACCCCGATAAGCCAAAGCTGGTCTTCTTCTTCGACGAGGCGCACCTTCTGTTCGACGATGCGCCGAAGGTGCTGATCGACCGGGTCGAGCAGGTGGTCCGGCTGATCCGTTCGAAGGGCGTCGGCGTCTACTTCGTCACCCAGAATCCGCTGGATATCCCTGAAACGGTCCTGGCCCAGCTCGGCAACCGGGTGCAGCACGCCCTGCGCGCCTATACGCCGCGGGAGCAGAAGGCAGTGAGAACGGCCGCCGAGACGTTCAGGCCCAATCCCGACTTCGATTGTGCGACCGTGATCACGCAGCTCGGCACCGGCGAGGCGCTGGTCTCGACGCTGGAAGCCAAAGGGGCTCCGTCCATGGTCCAGCGGACGTTGATTCGCCCGCCGTCTTCGCGTCTTGGCCCGATCACGCCCGACGAGCGCCGCAAGCTGATCACCGAAAGCCCGGTTGCGGGACAGTACGACCAGACCATCGATCGTGAATCAGCCTTTGAGATGCTGCAGAAAAAAGCCAAGGCCGCTCAGGACGCGGAGGCGCAGGCACAGCAGGAGAGTGGCCGCTGGACCATCCCCGGCTTCGGCAACGACGATCCGGCTCCGCAGCCCGGCGGCAGGCGCGCACCGGCGCCAAGACCGTCCAATCGCCAGACGGTGGCGGAGGCGGCGATCAAATCGGTGGTTCGTTCGGTCGGCTCGTCCGTGGGACGGGCGATCGTGCGCGGTATTCTCGGCAGCCTGGCAAGGGGACGATAAGGGGCATCAGGCTTAAAGTGGGCACCGATGCTCGGGCGCAAAAATATAGGGCGCCAAAATGGCGCCGGCTCTGGAAAAATCCCGGTACTGTGTAGCAGGTGCACCAGCCTGATTTGAGGTTGCCAATGGTAGCTTTGCGCCGCATCGTTGCCGTTTAGGTCGGTGTTTGCCGATCACGGAAGCTGCTATCCTTGTTGATGCGCGGCCAACCTCCTCTGAACGTCTTCGCCTCGTGGTTTACGGGCGGCTACCGGACCCAAAAGCCAACAAAACTGCCAGTGCCACCGCCCGGCCGTTTTCTTAAATGCCCTTGATGAGGCCATCAGCGCGTCCACGGAGCCGCCATTTCGGCCCTTACTTCACCGTGATGCTCATACCGCTGAGATCGGCATTGACTTGCAGGCCTACCTGCCTGCCTGAGAGTTCGAGTTGGGCGCCCTTGTCATTAGTCATGACGATCACCTGGGCCCCTTTGCCGAGCGCGCCGCCACCCCCCGCTGCACCGTACACCCCCGTCACATCTCGGGCGCGGCGTATGTGGCGCACGGTACCGTGGAAATAGGTCTTAGAGGCCCCGAAGGCGAGGCCGCCCGAGATGCCGCCGACCGAGATGGGATATCGGCGACCATGGAAGGTCAGCGTGCCCTCGCCTCCGGCGCCACCGATGAAGAAGGCCGCCTTGTAGATGGTGAAGCGGATCGTACCGCTGTCGGCATGCGCGGCGCTGGCAAAGCTAACTCCCGCGACGGCGATGACGGCAACCGCGACTGAACGAAATCTGGACAAAATCTTCATCATGAGAGCTCCTCAAGATCGCCGCTTATCAAAGTCATAGCTGAACAGTCTCGCCCGTCATTAGTTCCAAGCACGCGGCCTGAATCCGGCCGCGGGAAGACCGCTACGAAACGAGGCCGGTGGCGAACATAGTCTTGGCTGGTGCCACGACAACGGCGTTCGTGCATTCACGATTTTGGAACAACCCTAACGCCTATTCCTCCGATCGACAGTTGACCGTCTTTAAGGAACGCGATGTCGGCTTTTCGACACCAAGTACGCGCGCGAGGCCGGTGACAACCCGCCAAAGCTTAGGCGAGCTGGCTGGTGGAGCCCGGGGTCCGCTCTCCTTTCTCGGCGCCCGCAACCTTCCGCTTTCGGCCCATATCAACTCGTTCAATACGTCGCTGCTGTGCGTCGGCTCCTGGCGCCAAAGGCGGACGTTCCTCGGCGGGCGGACGAACGGCCGCTTTAGGCCGATGATCAGGCAAGCCGACGGAGCTCTTTTTTGCGTCCTGGATGGTATAAGGGCGCTGAAGGTCGGCCGCGAAACAAAGGTCAAGGCAGTCCAAGCACCAGCCGCGGCAGCGCCATCGACAGGCTTGGGACGAAGGTGGTGAGAAGCACCACCGGCATATAGGCGAAGAACACGAAAACCAGCGTCGGCGTCAGCATCCGCGCCAGCGGCACCTTGCCGATCAGCGCGGCGAAATAGAGGATCGGCGCAGTCGGCGGCGTGATCAGCCCCATACCGAGATTGGTGGCGACGATCGCGGAAAAGTGGATCGGGTCGACGCCGGCTTGCGTCATCACCGGCATCAGCAGCGGCGAGGCGAGTAGTATGCCGCTGACATCTTCCATGAACATGCCGACGATCATCAGGAAGAGATTGGCGAGCAGCAACAGGATGATCGGGTTCTCGCTGATGGTGAGAAAGCCCTCCATGATCTGTTGCGGCACGTTCTCCAGCGTCCAAACCCGGCCGAGCATGGCGGCAAAGAAAATCAAAAGCAGGAGCACGCCCGTCGTCTGGCCGGCTCGCCAGAACACTTCGCCCAAATCGCGCCAATTGATGTCCTTGTAAAGGTAGATCGAAACCGGGATGGCATAGACGACGGCGACTGCCGCGGCTTCGGTCGGCGTGGTGACGCCGCCATAGATGAAGCCGAGGATCAACACCGGCATCACCAGCCCGAGGCTGGCCCGCTTGGTACGCCGCGCAACCTCTCGGGCGAATTGGCGCGCGCCGGTCTTTTCAGGCCCGGCGATCGGCATGCTACGCGTCAGCACGAAATTCCAAAAACCCAGGAAAAGGCAAAGCAGCAGGCCAGGAACCACCGGCGCCAGGAAACAGGCGAGGATCGAGGTGCCGGTGACCCAGCCATACAGGATCATCGAGGCGCTGGGCGGGATGAGCAGCGCCAGCACCGAGGATGCTGAGACCAACGCGGTTGCATAGCCACGGTCGTAGCCGCGCGCCTCCATGCGCGGGATCATGATGGTGCCGATGGCGGCGACCGCCGATGACGCCATTCCGGAAATCGCGCCAAATACGGCGGTCGTCAGGATGACGACGATGCCGAGCCCGCCGCTCATACGCCCGAACAGGCTGTCAGCGAGGTCGACGAGGCGCGCGGCGATGCCGCCCTGGCTCATGATGCCACCGGCGAGGATGTAAAGCGGGATAGCGATGATCACCAGCGACGATATTTTCGAATAGCCAGCGCCGACCAGGAAGGTCGCGGCGCCGAGATCGCCGAACGTCATCAGCAGCAGCACCGCGCCGGCGAAGCAGAATGGAACCGGGACACCGATGACCAGGAGGAACGTAAGCAGCAGCGCGTCGGCGATGATCAGTATGCTCATCTGCCGCCGCCCCTGCCGAAGCGGCGGAGATGGTCGAGGAGTTCGACCGCGAAGTAGACCGTCATCAATGTAAGGCACACCGGCATGACGCCGTGCACCCACACCATCGGAATGCCGGTTTCGAGCGACATCGTCCCGCGCTTCAGCGTGAAGGCCAGATACTGCCAGGCCCACAGCGTCATCCAGCCGCACAGTAGGAGCGTGATGAGGCTTGCGAAGGCCGCGATCGCTTCGCGCGTTCTGCCTTCAGGCACAACGAGTTCGACCAGGCTGGCCGAGATGTGGCCGCGTTCCCAGGCGCCATGCGAGGCGCCTATGAAGTAGAGATAGACGGCGACGAAGCTTGCCAGTTCCTCGATGCCGAAGAGAGAGATGCTCATCACGTAGCGGGTGAAGACCTGGACCGTGATCAATACCGTCAGGACCGCGCCGCACAGGAGCAGCAGGAAGCGCTGCAGCTGCAGCTTGGCGTTCCAGATGGAAAGCGCCGTTCCCGATAGGAAGAGGGGCGTGTTGATTCCGGAATGAATGCTTCCGGGCACTGCCACCGCGACGGTCGTTTCGTCGTCCTTCAACGGATCGCCCTCCCAGCGAAACAACGCGAGCGGAATGGTCCCGGCCGATCGAGCGGCCGGGACCTACCTCGGATCAGTTGATGCCGAGCGAGGACTTGAGCTGGCCGAGCGTCTCGGCGCCGAGCTCGTCGGCGATCTGTGGCCACACATCCTTGCGCGCCACGGTGGCGAGCTTTTCCAGCGTCGCGTCGTCGAACGTCACCACCTCGATGCCGGCGGCCTTCATCGTCTCGAGATGCTTGGCGTCCGCCGCCTTGACCTGCTCGAACCGCTCCGCGCTAACCTCCTGGGCCGCCCCGAGCAGGATCTTCTGATCGGCTTCCGGCAGCGATGCGTATTTCTCAGAATTCACAATGAACCAGTCGCCTTCGAAATGGTCGTTGTACTGGACCCAGGTCTTGGTGATGTCCTTGAACGACTCCAGCGCCATGCCGGCGGTACCTCCGATCTGCCCGTCGACCACGCCGGTCTGCATGCCGGTATAGAGCTCTGCCCATGGCAGTGTCGCGGTGTTGAAGCCGAAGCGTTCCAGAAGCACACGATGCGTCGTGCCGCCCGGCCACACCCGGATCTTCAAATTGCGCTTCAATTCCGGATCGGCCGGATTCTCGACCGGCTTCGCGAAACCGGCGCCGCCCATGCCTTCGCCGTAGACGCCGAGCGGCGTCAAGCCTTTGGAGGAGATTGCCTCGCTGACGATGCCGAACACCGCGCCACCCGGCGACAGCGATTCCTTGGCTGTGTCATAGTTGGTGAAGGCGTACGGGAACCAGGTGATCGCCAGCCGCTTGTCATCGGCGGTCGCCAGCGGCTGCATAGCCATGTCGACCGCGCCTTGCATGACCTGTTCGTAGACCTCGGTCCAGTCACCGAGCTGGCTGGCCGGATAGACCTTGACCTCGATGCGACCTTCTGTGCGTTCGCCGACCAACTTGGCGAACTTCAGCGCGGCTGCTTCGCCTTCCGAGCCAGGCTGTTTCAGCGTTGAAAGCCGCAGCGTTTCGGCGTGGGCGGCGCCGGCGAGCAGGAGAGCCGACGTGATAGTCAGGATTCGTGCCGTCAGTTTCAGGGCATGCAATGTCATCGTCGTTCTCCTCTTTTTGTTGGTCGCTTGGGCTGCGCCCAGCTTCATTTTGTATGACCATACAATTCAATATTCTTACGCTAACACCCATTCGCGAACGTCGTCAACGGCGTTTCTCCCGCATAAAACAACTTATATGTCATACAATATGCAAAATCTGCGTGATTGCATGACGGCGTACCTTGTGGCACTAAATGGCAGACAAAGAGGATTCGCCCCAGCGCATGTTCGAAAAATCGCAGTTCACGACAGGCGACGTGCCGATCTATCGTCAGATCGCTGACCTGATCGCTGACAAGATCGCCGAAGGGAGGCTGGCCGCCGGCGACCGGCTGCCGCCGCAGCGCGACATCGCCCGCATGGCTGGCGTCAACCTGACAACCGTGACACGCGCCTTTGCATCCCTGCAGGAGCGCGGGCTGGTCGAAAGCCGGCCGGGGCGTGGCTCGATCATCGCCGACCCCGCCATGACGGCGAGCTTCCAATCCGCGCCGGTCGACGAGCAAGGTTTCATCGATCTCTCCGTCAATCGCCCTGCAACCACCGGCTATCTGCAGGCGCTGGCGACACTGATGCCCCAACTGCCGGTCGACCGTCGCTACCCGGCGTTGCAGGATTTCCACGCGCCGGAGGGACCTGGCTGGGCGCGCGAGGCGATGGCCGGCTGGTTTTCGGCAATGGCCGGTGTGAACGAACCGGCGCAGATCGTCATGACCAATGGAGCCCAGCACGGCCTGGCTTGCGTACTTGGCGCAGTGGCCCGGCCCGGCGATACCATCCTTGCTGACGCGGTCACCTATCAAGGAATCGGCGCGCTCTGCCGCTCGCTCGACCTTACGCTTAGGCCCGTCGGCATGGATCGCGGCGGCATGCGCCCGGATGTGCTCGAGGCGATGTGCGCAAAACATAAGCCGCGGGCGGTTTTTCTGGTGCCGACACTGCACAATCCAACAACCATCACGCTTGATCCCGGGCGACGCCAGGCCATCGCGGAGATCGCGCGCAAGCATGATGTGCTGATTATCGAGGACGACGTCTATCGCCCGCTGAAGGAACTGTCGCCGCCTGCCTTCGTCGCAACCGATCCCGACATCACCATCCATATCGGCGGTCTGTCCAAATGTGTGGCGCCAGGCTTGCGGCTTGGTGCGGTGCTGGCGCCGAAATCAATGATCGCCGACATCGCGGCGATGCTGCGCATCAATTGCTGGAGCACCAGTCCGCTCAACGCGCTGATCGCCACGCGCATGATCGAGGACGGTCTGGTCGACAGCGTGATCGCCGGCCAGCGCAAAGAGTTCGCGCATAGACAGGCGATTGTCAGGGAGGTCCTGTCAGGCTTCGACGTCATGACCGACGATGTCGCGACCCATGCATGGCTGCAACTGCCGGAACCATGGAACGGCAACGCGTTCTCGCGTGCGGCGCATCAGAGCGGCGTTGGCGTGCTTTCGGGGGAAGCTTTCGCGGTGGGGCGCGATTCGGTACCGCACGCGGTTCGTATCAATGTCGGTGCTGCGCGCTCTCGCGAAGATCTCCGCCGCGCCTTGGAAAGTCTGCGCGCCATCCTTTCGGGCGATCGCCGCCTCTTCGATACGATGATCTGAATCGATGGCACGGGATTCGACCGAGATTGCCATCATAGGTGGCGGCGTCATCGGGCTGGCGACCGCAATGCGGTTGGCGGCTGAAGGACGCGAGGTGACGCTTGTCGAACCAAACGAACCGGGTTCGGGCGCGTCCTACGGCAATGCCGGCACGATTGCCGATTATGCGGTGATCCCGGTCGGCACGCCAGCTGTGCTGCGCAACCTTCCGTCGCTGCTGTTTAAACGCGACAGCCCGCTGTCGATCCGCCGTTCGGCGCTGCCGGCGCTGATGCCGTGGCTCTTGCGCTTTGCCTGGCAGTCGCTGCCACAAAATGCGGAAAAGAACGCTGCGGCGATCGCCGCACTGCTTATGGATTCGCTTTCAGGGTGGCGCGAATTGGCCTCGCAGATCGGCGCCGACGACCTGCTGAAGCAGAACGGCTGCCTTTATCTCTATACCTCGAAACTGGAGTTCGCCTCAGCTTCCGCCGACATCGGCCTGCGCCGGCAGCACGGCATCGCACAGGAATTCATGACCGCCGACGAGGTGGCTGCCCTCGAACCGAAGCTGCCGCCTTTCGAGGGCGGCGGTGTGCTTTTTCCTAACGCCGTCAATCTCACCGATCCGGGCGCGATGATGAAACGCCTGGCCAAAGCCGCGGCAGCAGCGGGCGTCCGTTTCATCACCGCAAGAACTGAGCGGATCGAGCGTGGCGAGCGTCAAGTCCATGTCAAGGGCGCAGCGCTCGATCTCCTGGCTAAAACCATCGTCATTGCCGCCGGAGCGCATTCGAGGATGCTGGCTGCACAGGCCGGCGACCACATAGCGCTCGACACCGAGCGCGGTTACCACGTCGAGTTCGACATGCAGACGCCGCCGCTCTCGCGTCCGGTCTGCCCAACCGCACGCGGCTTCTATCTGGTGCCGATGGCCGGCCGGCTGCGAGTAGCTGGAACCGTCGAGTTGGGCGGGCTGACCGCACCGCTCAATCCGCGTCGGATCGAGCTTCTGGAAC
Source organism: Mesorhizobium sp. (assembly GCF_004962245.1). Lineage (GTDB taxonomy): Bacteria > Pseudomonadota > Alphaproteobacteria > Rhizobiales > Rhizobiaceae > Mesorhizobium. The sequence goes on from NZ_SUHQ01000022.1 coordinate 49,524, forward strand.
GCGGCGCGCAGGCGATCTTTCCGACACTGGGCAAACCGGACCGCACATGGCTCGGCTTTCGGCCTTCCGTGCCTGACTCAGTGCCAGTTATCCGCGCGTCGCGTGGCGGCAGCAACATCATACTTGCTTTCGGCCACGGCCATCTCGGCCTGACGTTGGCACCGGTGACGGCTCGCATGGTCAGCGCCATCATTGATGGGCGTCCAAACGCACTGTCCCACCGTAAGTGACTGGCAAGGACACGATTCGCCGATTCCGGCGGTCTTGGATCAGGACCGTTTGATCGCCTTTCGCCAGATCAGAAGATCGTGTCCGAGATCGTTCTTGCCGCGCCGAGCAGGATCGATCCTTCCGGCACGCCGTCATCGATCGGAATGGCCTTCCGGTTTGCCGGGGCATCCATCGGCTGACCGACGCCGGCGGTAACGATCACCGGCGTCTTGCCGGGCACACGGTCGTAGAGATCGATGATGTCCTGGTTTATCAAGCGAACACAGCCTGATGATACCGATTTGCCTATGGAGTTCCACTCCGGCGAGCCGTGCAGCCGGTAAAGCGTGTCCTGGTTGCCCTGGAAGAGATACAGCGCCCGCGCGCCGAGCGGATTCGTGAGCCCGCCGGGCTGGCCGCCATTGTCGGCGCTGTATTTTGCAAGCTCGGGCTGCCGGGCGATCATATCGTCCGGCGGGGTCCATTTCGGCCATTTCTGCTTCCACTGGACGACGGCGTCTCCCGACCATTCGAAACCGGCGCGACCGAGCCCGACACCATAACGGATGGCCTGTCCGCCCGGACGCACGAGATAGAGGTGGTGGCCGGCCGTATCGACGACGATGGTGCCGGGCTTCTGGCCGGTCGGATCGGGAACGATCTGACGCAGGAATTGCGGGTCAATTTTCTCGAACGGTATGCCCGGGAGGTCGAACCCGCTGTCGCTCATCGGCGCGTACATCGTTGCATAGTCCAGGAGCGGCGGCTCGACATTGGCTGGAGGCGGAGGCTCGAACGGCCGCCGTGCCATCGTGGTGCAGGCGGAAACCGCAATCGAGGCGGCGCCGAGCGCGGCGGCGTTGAGAAAGCCGCGACGGCTCAGGCGACGGGATTCGATTTCGGTTGTGAACATGGTTGCCTTTTTTAAGTCTCAAGTCGAAACAAAACATGAATACGCCGATCGGTACGGCGCCAGCCCTATCAATGCCCGGCGCGATAGGCGGTTCCGATTCTGGCCTGAGGGTGGACAAACAAAGGCAAAGCTGTGACGGCGCCATCGCTGTTGCGCCGGGGCAACAGGCCTATAGCACCGCGCGTCCATTTGGACGCGCAAAGGACGCTGTAGCATTTTTACCTTGCGCATGATTCCTTTCCAAAAATCGATTCCGATTTTTGGGGTCATCGGTCAGCCTCCGGCCAGCAGGCCTTCGAGCGAGGGCAGGATCAGGGCCGGCGGAAAGTCCTGGTATTCCTCGGGCTGGTTGGAGCGGTTGATCCAGACTGTCCGGAAGCCGAATTTGGTGGCGCCGGCGACGTCCCAGCGGTTGGACGACTGAAAGGACACAGCATCCGGATAGAGGCGCCAGCCTGTCGTGACCATGTCGTAGACCGACGGATCGGTCTTGAAGCGCTTGACGGCATCGACGGAATAGATGTCGTCCAGAACCTGGTCGAGCGCCGCGGATTTGACCGCCGCCTCCAGCATTTCAGGCGAGCCGTTGGAGAGGATAGCCAGTTTCGCGCCCGATGCCTTGAGCGCCTTGAGGACGGCCGGCACCTCCGGATAGCAGTCCAGCCGCCAATAGGCGTCGAGCAGCTTGGCCCTGAGCCCCTTGTCCGCGGAGGGAACCTTGCGCAGGGCGAAATCGAGCGCCTGTTCGGTGAGTTGCCAGAAATCGGCATAGGCGCCCATCAGCGTCCTCACCCAGGAATATTCCAATTGCTTGGCGCGCCAGATCTCCGACAGGAGCTGGCCGTCCGGTCCGATCTGGTCCGCATGCCGGCGTACGGCGGCATGCACGTCGAACAGCGTGCCGTAGGCATCGAAAACGTAAGCCGCGTGGTGCATGGTGACAGTTTTGCGGCGCGGCAAGGCAAGGCGCAAGCACAGATTGCAATTCACATGCCGCTGGCCTCAATAAATCTCGGCCATGCCGGTTGACGGCAGACGCCAAAGCATCTTCCAATGGCGATACGGGACAGTTCTAAAAACGCGGAACCAAGCGATGACACTGGCGACTGCGGCGCAATCCGCGACATGGACCTTCGTGGATGGCGATTGGTATGAAGGCAACGTCGCCATTCTGGGGCCGCGCAGCCATGCCATGTGGCTCGGTACCAGCGTGTTCGACGGCGCCCGCTGGTTCGAGGGCGTCGCCCCCGACCTCGACCGCCACGCCGCAAGGGTGAACGCCTCGGCGATCGCGCTTGGTCTCAAGCCGTCCATGAGCACCGAAAAGATCGTCGGACTGACCTGGGACGGTTTGAAGAAGTTCGACGGCAAGACGGCGGTTTACATAAGGCCGATGTACTGGGCCGAGCATGGTGGCTATATGGGCGTGCCGGCAGATCCGGCCTCGACCCGTTTCTGCCTTTGCCTCTACGAATCGCCGATGATCTCGCCGGCGGGCTTTTCGGTCACCGTCTCGCCCTTCCGGCGCCCGACCATCGAAACCATGCCGACCAACGCCAAGGCCGGCTGCCTCTATCCCAACAACGGTCGTGCCATCCTCGAAGCCAAGATGCGTGGCTTCGACAACGCCCTGGTGCTCGACATGCTGGGCAATGTCGCCGAGACCGGAACCTCGAACATTTTCCTGGTCAAGGACGGCCATGTCCTGACGCCGGCGCCGAACGGCACGTTCTTGTCCGGCATCACCCGCTCGCGGACGATGACGCTGCTTGACGAGTATGGGTTCAAGACCACCGAAAAGGCGCTGTCGGTGCGCGAATTCCTCGAAGCGGACGAGATATTCTCGACGGGAAACCATTCGAAAGTCGTGCCGGTCACCCGCATCGAGGACCGCAATCTCCAGCCTGGGCCGGTAGCCAAGAAGGCGCGCGAACTCTATTGGGATTGGGCGCATTCGACTTCGGCCGGCTGACTGGCTAAAAGGGGAACCGGCGCTTCATTCCGGAGTTGTTCCACATCAATCCAGACCTATGTTAGTCCGGTATCGACACCGGATTTTTTTCCACGAGGAGTACGACCGATGGCTTTTGAATTGCCCGCCTTGCCCTATGACTACGAGGCCCTGCAGCCTTACATGTCGAAGGAGACGCTGGAGTACCATCACGACAAGCACCACAAGGCCTATGTCGACAACGGCAATAAGCTGGCTGCCGAAGCTGGCCTGGGCGACTTGTCGGTCGAAGACGTTGTAAAACAGTCCTTCGGCAAAAACGCCGGGCTCTTCAACAACGCCGCCCAGCACTACAATCACGTCCATTTCTGGAAGTGGATGAAGAAGGGCGGCGGCGGCAACAAATTGCCGGGCGCGCTGCAAAAGGCATTCGACAGCGACCTTGGCGGCTACGACAAGTTCAAGGCGGATTTCATCGCCGCCGGAACAACCCAGTTCGGTTCGGGCTGGGCCTGGGTTTCGGTCAAGGACGGCAAGCTGGCGATTTCGAAGACGCCGAACGGCGAGAACCCGCTGGTCCATGGTGCGACGCCGATCCTGGGCGTCGATGTCTGGGAGCACTCCTATTACATCGACTACCGCAACGCCCGGCCGAAATATCTCGAAGCCTTCGTCGACAGTCTCATCAACTGGGACCATGTCCTTGAGCTTTACGAAAAAGCCAGCGTATGACCCCGAAAATCGGAATCGATTTTCGGAAAGGATCATGCGCAAAATCAAAGTGTTACAGCGTCATTTGCGCGCCGGAAAGGCGCGCGGCGCTGTAATCGCTCGATCGAGTTGCAGAAAAGCCCCGGCAAAACCGGGGCTTTTCTTTTGGCTCGAGATCGGCCGCCCTTTTCCAGCACAGAACGACTGTCGCAAAAATTCACACAAGCGTGAGGCGAATTTCCGGAATTTTTAAGCCACCTTTGCCGTTATCGATGAGTTCGGAAATGCCTTCACCCCGAAACATCTTCACCATGGAGCCAATGAATGAGAAAGCTTATCCTCGCCATCTCGATGCTCGCCTTCGCCGGTTCGGCGGCGTTTGCCGATCCGATCCTGGACCGACAGGCCCTGATGAAGGAACGTGGAAAGATCGCCGGCGGATTGTCGAAAGTGGTCAAGGGCGAAAACCCTTTCGATGCCGCAGCTGTGATGACGTCGTTGCAGGCGCTTCAGGCTAATGCCGAAAAACTCGATATCGACGCGCTTTTCCCGGCCGGCAGCGACACCGGCGACACCACGGCTGCTCCCAAGATCTGGCAAGACATGGCCGGTTTCAAGGCAACTCACGACAAGTATCTCGCCGACGTCAAGGCTGCGGTCGCCGCCGCCCCTGCCGACGTCGATGCCTTGAAGGCGCAATTCAACACCATCGGCGGCGATTGCGGCACTTGCCATGAGACCTATCGGATAAAAAAGGACTGATAGCGGGCGATGCGCCTGCTGAAAAGAATCGTCGGCGCCGCCCTCGTTCTGGGGGCCGCCGGCGCGGTTGCCGGTTGGTTCCTGTCGGCGCCGGCCAGGCTCGACGCTGAGACCCTGGCGCAACTCGGCTCCGGTGATGCGGCCAGGGGCAAGCGCATTTTTTATGCTGGCGGCTGCACGTCCTGTCATGCCAAACCAGGTTCGCAAGGCGATGCCCGTCTTCAACTGGCCGGCGGTCTCGAACTCAAGACGCCGTTCGGCACCTTCGTGCCGCCGAACATCTCGCAGGATGCCAAGGACGGTATCGGCGCCTGGTCGGTCGAAGACCTTGCCAACGCCATGCTGAAGGGTGTGTCGCCGAGCGGCGAGCATTTCTATCCGGCGTTTCCCTATGCATCCTACGCGCGCATGAAGCCGGCCGACATTGCCGATCTCCATGCCTTCCTGAAGACACTTCCCGCTGTCGCCGGCAAGACACGCGCGAATTCTCTGAGATTCCCGTTCAACATCCGTCGCGGCATCGGGCTGTGGAAACGTCTCTATCTGGGTGACCAGCCGGTGGTTTCCTTCCCCAATGGCACACCGGATCCGGTGATGGCCGGCCGCTACCTGGTCGAAGGGCCAGGACATTGCGGCGAATGCCACACACCGCGCGCGTTCACCGGCGGCACCAAGAAGAGCGAGTGGCTGGCCGGGGCCACGGCCGCCGAGGGCAGCGGCATCGTGCCGAACATCACCTCGGGCGAAGGCGGGCTCAGTGACTGGTCGGAGGCCGACATCGCCTACTATCTCGAAACCGGCTTCACGCCGGATTTCGATTCCGTGGGTGGCGCCATGGTCGACGTGCAGAGAAATATGGCCGAGCTGACGCCCGGGGACCGGGCGGCGATATCAGCCTATCTGAAGGCCATACCGCCGCATCCCAACGGCTATCCGGCGCGCAAACAGCCTTCGAGCTGAACGCCGGACGCCTCCAATCGATAGCGCATGATCTTCGGTTCGGATCACGCGCCAAGTCAAAGTGCTACAGCGTCCTCTACGCGTCCGAAAGGACGCTTGGCGCTGTGGGGGCAAAGTCGGCCTTGCCCGCCACCTTCAGCGCAAAGGCATAGGTGAAAGCGATTTCCTCGAGCCTGGAAAATCGGCCGGATGCGCCGGCATGGCCGGAGTCCATATTGATCTTGAACAGCACCGGATTGTCGCCTCGCTTGCGGTCGCGCAGCCGCGCCACCCATTTGGCCGGCTCCCAATAGGTGACGCGCGGGTCGGTAAGGCCGGCAAGCGCCAGGATCGGCGGATAGTCGAGCGCTGCGACATTGTCATAGGGCGAGTAGGCGGCGATCGTCTGGTAGTCTTCCTCCGAGGCGATCGGATTGCCCCATTCAGGCCATTCCGGGGGCGTCAGCGGCAAGGTCGCATCCAGCATGGTGGTGAGCACGTCGACGAACGGAACCTCGGCGACGATGCCGCCGAAGCATTCCGGCGCCATGTTGGCGATCGCGCCCATCAGCATGCCGCCAGCCGAGCCGCCCTGAGCGACGATGCGGTCATGGGCCGTGTAGCGCTCGGCGACGAGGTGGTGTGCGACTGCGATGAAATCGGTGAACGTGTTCATCTTGTGCGCCCGCTTGCCGTCGTCATACCAGCCATAGCCCTTGTCCTTGCCGCCGCGGACATGGGCGATGGCGTAGACGAAGCCGCGATCGACCAGTGAAAGGCAATTGGTGTTGAACGCGGCCGGCACCGTGATGCCATAGGATCCATAGCCGTAGAGCAGGCAAGGCGCTGTTCCGTCGAGCGGCGTTTCGCGGTGGTGGATGAGCGAGATCGGCACCAACTCGCCGTCGCTGGCAGGCGCCATCAGCCGCCGGGTGACGTAGTGGTCCGGGTCGTGACCGGACGGAACTTCCTGGGTCTTCAGCAGCACGCGCTCGCGGGTGCGCATATTGTAGTCGAAGACCTGCGCCGGCGTCGTCATCGACGAGTAGGAAAAGCGCATGATCTCGGTGTCGTATTCATACGATCCCGACAGGCCAAGCGAGAAGGCTTCCTCGTCGAAAGAGATGAGGTGTTCCTCGCCGCTCTTGCGGTCGCGCACGACGATGCGCGGCAGGCCTTCCTTGCGTTCAAGCCTGACCATATGGTCCTTGAAACCGATCACCGAGAGGATCAGCCGGCCCGCTTCGTGCGGCACCAGTTCCTGCCAGTTGGCGCGCACCGGGTCGCTCGCCGGCGCCGTCATGATCTTGAAATCCTTGGCGCCGTCGGCGTTGGTGAGAATGAAGAAGATGTCGCCGCCTTCTTCGAGGTCGTATTGCAGGCCGGTCTCGCGCGGCGAAACCAGCTTTGGTTCAGCGAACGGCTCGCTGGCGCTCATCAGGCGGTATTCCGAGGTTTCGTGATCGTTGATGCCGATCATGATCCACTCGTTGGAGCGCGTGCCGCCGACATTCATGAAGAAGCCGGGATCGGTTTCCTCATAGATCAGCCGGTCATTCTGCGGGTTGTCGCCAAGGGCGTGGAACAGCACCTTGGAGGGGCGATGGTTGGAATCGAGGCGGGTGTAGAAGAACCCGTCATTGCCGGCATCCCACACGCCGCCGCCACCTGTGTCCGGAATCTGGTCCGTCAACTCGTTGCCGCTGGCGAGATCGCGCACACGAAGCGTGAAGAATTCGGAGCCCTTGTCGTCGAACGCCCACAGCAGCTTGCCGTGATCGGCCGAATGGTCGACGCCACCGAGGCGGAAATAGGCCTTGCCCTCGGCTTCGAGGTCGCCATCGAGCAGGATCTGTTGGTCGCCGCCATCGCGCGGCATGCGGAAATAACGCGGCTGCTCGCCGCCAAGCTTGAAGGATGACCCATAGGCATAGGGCCCATCCTTCATCGGCACGGAAGAATCGTCTTCCTTGATGCGGCCTTTCATCTCCTTGAAAAGCTGCTTCCGCAACTGGGCGGTGTCGGCCATCAGCGCCGCCTGATAGGCGTTCTCGGCTTCGAGATGGGTGCGGATCCGGCTGTCGAGCAGGGATGGATCCCTGAACACCTCTTGCCAATTGTCGGCTCGCAGCCAGGCATAGTCGTCCGTCCGGGTTACTCCATGATGTATGTCGAAAACCGGTCGCTTCTCTGGCTGCGGTGGGCTGACAGTTGGAAATACTGGGGTTCTGGTCATTGCGCCTCGCTGTGGAAGTTATTTGAACGGCGAATGAACACGCCGATCAGCGCGGGTTCAAGAGCCGGAACGTATGTTTCGCCGGGCTCTACCGCATCGGCCCGAAAATCGGGATCGATTTTCGGAAAGCACGATGCGTCAATCAAAAGTGCTGGAGCGTCCTTTTGCACGTCCAAAAGGACGCGCGGCGCTCCAGAAGATGAGCCGGAGGAGAGAGAAAGATGAAATTCCGTTTTCACGCTGCCGCGGCTCTCGCCGTCGCTTCGACAGTTTTGGTCTTTACCGGCCAGTCTCATGCAACCGTGTTCGCAGCTTGGCAAGTGACCAACGTGCCGTTTGGCGACACGCTCAACGTGCGCAAGTATCCGGCGGGGTCATCCCAGAAGCAGGCCGCCTATCCCAACGGTGCCGTTTTGCAGATGACCGGGAAATGCACCGGCGGCACAAACCTGCTCGACATCGCCAATCAGCCAGCCTGGAAGCAGAAACAGAAAATCCGCTATCGCTGGTGCGAAGTCTGGCACGATCCGGCACGGAACGGCGATTTCGTTACCGGCTGGGTTTATGGAAAATACATCACTCCATATTGATGGATCGGTGCCTATCCGCAGCGCTGATTTCTGGCTTGCTCGCAGACGAGAGATAAGCCGCAACCTATGGTTTCGCGGATTGTGAAAACAACCAGATAGCCTGCGTCGCAACCAAGCATAGCCAAGCATTGAGATCTTTTTACTGGCCATCACGGATGTAACGGAAGCGTGACGCAGCGTCAGCCGTTGCTGGTCTGACCAGAAAATATCGCAAAGTTACAGAGTGCACGAAAGATTGAAGCTGATCGTGGAATATTTGATTAACATCGATGAATATAGCGCAAGAAGCGAATTGACTTACTTGGTTCACTGCCTCATTAGGATACCGCGACGCGAATCGCAGAGGCTCTTTCCTGCAAAAATTTCGCGCAATGCCCGACCTATCAAAAATAGGGCGCAGATAGAAACAACTCTCGTTGGGGCCATGAAGCCATGGATATTGTCGAAACACCTTCCAGAAATAGTGATGCGCTGATCGAATTGACGGCCGACGTCGTCGCCGCCTATGTCAGCAACAATCCGGTGCCGGTCGGCGAGCTGCCGAGCCTTATCGCCGATGTCCATGCTGCCCTCGGGCGCGTGGGCGGCGCCAGTGAACAACCTCCAGCCGACAAGCAGAAGCCGGCTGTAAACCCGAAACGCTCCGTCCATGACGACTACATCGTCTGCCTTGAGGACGGCAAGAAGTTCAAGTCGCTGAAGCGTCATTTGATGACCCACTACGGTCTGACGCCCGACGAGTACCGTGAAAAATGGGGCCTGGACGCGAGCTATCCGATGGTTGCTCCCAACTATGCTGCTGCCCGCTCGCAGCTTGCCAAGAAGATGGGTCTCGGCCGCAAGCGCAAGGGGCGCTGATACCGGCTCTCGTCCCAACCTGGGTCAAACAACAACCTGGGTCAAACAATAAACGGCGCCTCCGGGCGCCGTTTTGCGTTTGGGCATTGCTGGAGCAATCGATATGCGTTGCGCCATATGCAAGATTCCGCAGTGCGGGGGCAATCGCGCGCAGGTCGTCTAATCAGGCGGTCTGCCTCAAGGCCGCCTCGGCGTCGCGCTTGATGCGCTTGACCATCGAACGAAGACCATTGGCGCGTTGCGGCGACAGGTGTTCGTCGAGGCCGAGTGCCTTCAGCGTGGCTTCCGCGTCGATTTTCTGGATCTCGCTGGCGGGTCGTCTCGAAAACAGCGCCAGCATGATGGCGACAAGGCCGCGCACGATATGGGCGTCCGAATCACCGGCGAAGGTGACGACCGGGTCGGCACCTGGCCCATAGTCAGTGGTCAGCCAGACCTGGCTGACGCAGCCAGGCACCTTGTTGGTGGGGGTGCGTTCCTCATCGGGAAACGGCGGCAGGGCCTCGCCCAACTCGATTACATAGCGATAGCGGTCTTCCCACTCGTCAAGCAGGGAGAAGTCGTCGCGGATCGTTTGGATCGTCGTGGTCATCACCTCGGATATAGTCATCCGGCGGCGCCGCGTCACGGAAAAAGAGGAAAAACACCATAGGCGTCGAAAGCGCGGGCGCCCTGCGGTGCATTGACAGACACAGCTGAAAATAGCTCAGTTTTTCACCGGCAAGTCGACTTTCATCGGCAAGTCGACTTTCGCGGGCAACACGACGGCCTCGGGCACGCTGCCGGTCGTTGTCGCCGTGTCGGGTTCGGCGGTCTTGTCGTCCAGCATGGCGGCCGCGATCTTGGCGGTCTCCCTGGCGCGGGCGGTGATCGTGTGCATTGCGGATTTGCCGGTCTCGCAGACATCGGGCTTGCGCTCGCATATGCCGGCAATGTCGCCGACCGCTTCGCGTGCCGCAAACAAGGCCTGGATCGGCCCGACGCTTTGGTGGCCTGCCTCGTCGGAGCCGACATTCAGCGGCAGCGCCAGAAGCACCAGCGAAAACCAGAAAGCCATCCTTGTCAGAAAGCCCATCTGTATGCCCTCTCATCCGTGACCGGATCATGCATTCGTGCGGCATGACCTCTTTATGGATACGATAGTGGCATGACCGCGCAAAGGACGGCTTGCCCGGTCAGTGAAAATTTTCCTCAATTTTTAGGCAAATTCGAAACGAAGCATTTTGCAATGGATCTGCCTTAAATCCAGTGGATTTTCTTCACGTAAGGTTAACCATCCATCTAACTGTTTTCTATAGTAATTTCCCCGAAGCGCGGCGCGTCGATGGCGATTGTTACAGGCGCAGGGTCGGTCCGCTCGGATAACCCTCCATTTACTATGGCTGCAATTGCCCAGCTTTCGCCGCGCCGGCCTCCCAATATTTTGCTTCAGACCGGGCATCGGTCGGCCCCGCCTTATTCATTCCTTAAACGCTGGATGCGAGTTTCAGACCAACAAGAAGCGACCTTCGAAGCGGGGCCGTTCACGACCGGGTGCGAGTGCGTTGAGTTGAGTTCGATCAGGGCCAGATACGTTGAGTTGCCCGGCGCGATGGCGGCCGGTTGCGAACGTATGGTTCATCCGTCCATCCTCGGACAGAACGACCGCTTGCGCCAGCGCCGGTTTATCGGTGTCATGCTGGCCGCTCCGTTCTTCGCCGCGGGGGCAGCAGTCACGCTGGTCACCTCGGGCCTGGGCGCGGCGGTGACGATGGCTGCGATCTTTGCGACTTTCGGCCTTTGCTGGTTTACCGCTTTGCTGGTGGCGGCATCGGGCAAGATGACGTTCGCTGGCCAGGCCGCCCTGGCGATGGGCAGTCTTGCTCTTGCCGGTGTCATTGCCGCAGCGGGAGGTCTGGCCTCGCCGGTCGCCATGCTTGTCGTGGCACTGCCGTTCGAGGCCTGGTGGATCGGCGCGTCTCGTCGCGCCGCACTGTGGGGTTCCGTATCCGCATGTGTCGCTATCCTGTTGCAGTTTTTTGCCGGATCTGTCTTCCCGTTCGGCGCGGCGGAAATCGCCGCGTGGCATTGGCTGCTGCCGCTGGCCTGGGCGTTCACTCTGGTTCCGCGCGTCGCAGCACTTGGCAACCCGGCCGGCGCGCAGCTTGATCCGATGACCGATGATCGGCTCGAGACCGTCATCGACGCCGTTGTCCTGCGGGTCGGCAGGCATGGCGAGGTTGTCGATGCGTCGGCAAAGGCGCGCACGATCCTGAAGCTGCAGCCGGAGCTGCTGTTCGGCACCGGCCTGTTCGACCGTATCCATCTGTCCGACCGCGTCGCATACCTCAGCGCGCTGGCCGACATGCGCGATGGCGCGTCGGCGCGCCGGCTCGATCTTCGCGTCCGGCTGCCGCAAAACGGCAACGGCCCGACGGCGGACAATTACCGGCCGTTTTCCCTTGAGCTGACGCGGGCGCAAGAGCAGGAGGACGTCTTCACATTCGTCCTGCGCGAGAACGACGAAGTCGCCGGATTGCGCGAAGAGCTTGCCGCTGCGAAAGAGGCGGCCGCGTCTGCCGAAGTGGCGAAGGGACGGTTTCTGGCGGTCGTCAGCCACGAGCTTCGCACGCCGTTGAACGCCATCATCGGTTTTTCCGACATGCTGCTGCATGAGATGTTCGGCACCTTCAAGGATCCGCGCCAGAAGGAATATGTCGGCCTGGTCAAGGAGTCCGGCCAGCATTTGCTTGCCGTCGTCACCTCGATACTCGATGTGTCGAGGATCGAGGCCGGTGCCTACGCAACCGAGCCGGAACCATTCCGCTTCCTGGAAGCGGTCGAAATGTGCCAGTCGATGATGCGCTTGCAGGCTGAGGCAAAGAACATCGATCTGCAGGCGCAGATCGCGCCCGACGCAGGCGAGATAAACGCCGATCGCCGTGCCGTGCAGCAGATCCTCATCAACCTCGTCTCCAACGCGATCAAGTTCACGCCCGATGGCGGCGATGTCGTTATCGGCGCCAAGCGGATCGGCTCGCGACTGCATTTCTGGGTCAGGGACACCGGCATCGGCATCGCCGAGGAAGACTTTGCCAACCTCGGCAAGCCGTTCATGCAGATCCAGAACGACTATACGCGCCGCTTCGAGGGAACCGGGCTCGGCCTGTCGCTGGTGAAGGGCCTGGTGGCGCTGCACGAGGGCACGATGTCGATCGAAAGCATGCCGGGCGAGGGCACCACGGTCACGATCAGCTTGCCGGTGAACGGACCGAAAGGACGTTCGACGGACAAGCCCGGCGTGCTGCCGATGCCTGCGGCCAAGACGGAAGGGGAGACGAAAGGGGACAGGGATGGCTCGCTCCGCAAAACGGCCTAAGGCGGTGAAGCGCCGCGGCAATGCCTTCCAGGGTGGCGCGGTCGCGATCGGCAGCCTGATTTCACGCAATCCGGTTCTGGTCGGCGGTTCGACCGCCTTCCTGGTGACGCTGTTCTACGTCTCGGCGAACGCTCTGTGGTACCAGCCTTTTCCTCATGCCGGCGCGTTTTTCGCGACCAGGAGCATGGAGGGCTTTCCTCGAGCGGGCGCCGACGAGCCCGAAACCACCATCAACATCGTGCGGCCGGGTCCGGCCCCGGCGCCGATCAAGAGCGACCCGGTTGTCGAGCAGGTCCAGGGCATCTTGAAGGACCTGGATTTCTATTCCGGCACCGTCGACGGTATTTCCGGCCCCAACACGCGCAAGGCCATACAAGCCTATCAGCAGAAGGTCGGGCTCAACGCTTCCGGCGAGATCGACAGCGTTCTGCTCGACCAACTGGGCGCCACGCCAACCGCCTCGACGGTCGTGCCGCATCCGGCACCCCGCCCGGACGAGACGGCCGCGGTTCCCGTTTCCGCTTCGGCGCCGGAAAATGCGTCAACGCCGGCACCCGACGCCCGCATCATCAAGATCCAGGCCGGGTTGAAGGCATTCGGCAATGACGACATGCAGCTCGATGGCGTGGTCGGCGCGCGCACCAAGGCGGCGATCAAGGAGTTCCAGTCGCTGTTCGGGCTGCCGGAGACCGGCGAGCCCGACGAGGTCGTCTACGTCAAGATGCGCGAGATCGGCCTGACCAACTAGCGCTGCAGATCGGCGCGCGGCATCTTGCGCGGCTCTCCCTGATCGGTTCAGCTCGCGCTCGAACTTCGCGAGCGCCGCGAAAAAAACCGAAAGCTACGCTAATCGCTTCTTGCACGATGTTTGGAGTTGGCGGATGGCGGGTTTGGAGAAAATCGGCCCGGTCAATCAAAAAAGGCGCCTTCTCGCGATCCAGGTTGGAGCGGTTTGCGTTGCGGCATTAATTCTGCTTACCGCTCCCGCATGGGAGGAGGAAACGGGCACTCTTGAGATCGTCGAAGATACCATCGAAGTCATCGGCGTCCTCCTGCTGTTGTTTTGTATCTTTGGCCGCCTATATCGGTGGCAGGAAGAATGCCGAACTCGTGACCGTTGGTCCGTACTCGATTACGCGCAATCCGCTTTATTTCTTCTCCACCATTGGCGCGATTGGCATCGGATTGATGTTCGGCTCGCTGGTTTTGGCCGCGACTTCCGGGGCGTTCATCTATTCCATTCTCATGATGACGGCTCTCAAGGAGGCGGCGTTTCTGCGCACGGCCTTCGGACAAGACTACGACGAATATGCCAGTCGTACGCCGCTGTTGTGGCCCAATCCGTCCCGATACCGCGACCATTCCAACGGCAATTTCTCGCAACGCACCCTGAAGCGAACCTTTCTTGACGGACTTTATTTTCTGGCGATCTTTCCAGCTGTCGAACTGGTCGAATATCTGCACGATGCGGCAATATTGCCGATCCTTTGGAGACTGTACTAAGGGGCGGCTGGAAAAAGCCGCCACTCGCGAATGAGCGAGAATCTCGATAATACAGCCCCGATGTTGAACAGCACCTTGCCATGCGCGTAACCACCGATCTGTGGGTGTCGGCCCTGTTGCGCCGGGTTTTCGGCGACGGCGGCTTTGCCGCTGTCGTCAAGCGCGGCGCGACCGAGGCCGGCGCGGTCTTCGTGCTGGCGCGGGGCCGCATGGGTGAGGTTGCCTTGTTTGGGCCGGCGCCGCAGACGAGCTACGATTCAGCCAGGCCCGACGACCGGTTTTTCAGCCTGCTCGGCGCCGGCGACGATGCCGCCGTCTTTGACGCACGACTGGAAAAGGAGAAGAGATTCGATCCCGACATCTGGGTGGTCGAGATCGAGGCCGGCGCTGTTCCCGTCGAGGAGCTTATTTCCGTCAAGTCGCTCTAAGGTCTGTTGATATTCAGGTCAGGCCCAAATCGGAGACGGCGCAAGCAACCACTGGATCGCTGCACTCCACGGCCACTGTAACGGCATGGATCCTAGGGTCTGCGCCGCGTCGCAGCCTTCGCTGAATATCAACACACCCCAGCGATATGCATGAAAAAACAAAAGTTTAATGCGTTCGCTTGAACCTCTTCAGAGGCGACTGAATCACTTCAGAGGCGACGCGCTTTAGGGCTGGCGGCAGCATTGTCGCTGTCGGCCTTGCGGATGTCGGCGTTTGCCGCAATGGGTCCGGCATTGCGAATGGCCTTCGACAGTGTCTCGGCTTTCCAGCCGCGCAGCCTGTCCAGCGCTGCGTCGCGATGCAGCAGTCGGTACCGGTCGAGGAAAATGCGGATGGCCTGCGGATGCGGAAACTCTTTGGGATAGACGGCGACGGTGATCAGGAACGCCCTGTCTTCGCCGAGATCGAGCGCGCGCAGGGCGGCCAGCAGCGACGTGTAATTCTGGTTCGCGGTGAGCGACCGCGCCGTTGAAAAATCGATTTCGAGCGCGTCGGCGAGTGCTGTCTGGAAGAATGCGGCGTTGCCGGTCAGCGCCGTCTCGCGCAGCTTGACATAGGTTTCGGCGCCAGCGAGCGGACTGATGGTCGCGCCGCCGCTCTCCGCGTCGGCCCGCATCATCGACCGCAGCCGGCGCCGTGCATTTTCGGCGGCGGCGCCGGGCGCCTGCTGCCTGTCGGGACCGGGCACAACGACTTCGGCGCTTTCGGGCACCGTCCTGGCAATCGCCTCCGGCTGCCGCACGCTCACCAGCGTCGGCTTTTCAAGCGCCCTGATCAGGTGGGCGATGGTAGGGTTCAGATCCTTGCGGCGTGCGATGGCGCGCGCATGCGGCAGGCCGTGCCGTCCGATCAGCGCGATGAGGTCGATATCGCTGAGCGCGCGCGAGCGGATGAGCAGCGGGGCGGCGATGTCGACCGGCCCCTCGCAAAGCCGCCGGACCAGCGCGGCGGGCGCATATTCGCATTCGGAAAGGGCGGCGGCGACGTAGCGGCGCGATTCGACCGATATATTGGCGAAAAGCGGAAGTGTCAGATCCTCAAGTTGCGCGATCTCCCGGCGCGAAGGGCGGGTGAGCGAACAGAACGCAGACACCGCGGCGCGGAAGAGCCTTTCGGCCTTTCCCGATTCAGCCCGTATAGCGATTTGCCTGAAATCCGCAGATGACACGAAGGATACGCCTGACACTCGACACGATCTGGAACCATGCTCGACCGGGACTGTGTCGGTTTCGCATCTGCCTCGGGCCAGGACGTCCCGACCTCTAGACAAAGATCAAGTTAGAGGCGATCCGTTAGCGTTCCGTTAACCTACTGCCGTCCTTAATCAGATTGGAGGCGTTGCGTTGTGCTCCGGGGCAACCGAGAGGAATGCACGAACCATGGGCATGGTACTGTCTTTCGTGCCGCGAGCGGCGGCAACCAATCGAGCAGGACGAAACACCGGAACGCCGGCGGCGGTGATCATTTTTCCCGGCGTCCGCTATGAGCAACGGCAGCTGACGGGCGAGACGCGGCCGGGCGCCGGTCCGGACAAACCGGGCTCGTCGGGGTCGTCTGGGACGATGCCTGTTCCGCATCACTAGAGCGGCCGTGCGTCCCATTTGGACGCGCAAAGGACACTCTAGCGCTTTGAAAACGCGCCGCGCCGCCGCCTATTTCGGCTGACGTCAGTAATCCTGCAGCTCGCAGGAACTCTGCTCGAGAAACCGTGACACGACCGGCTTCCAGCTGTCGTCTGGCACGAAGGAGCGGACGACGAACATGCCTTCGTCGATGGGCGCCTCGACGAAGATCGCCCCTTGCAATTCCTCGGGAAGGTCCTTGCGGATCTCGATCATCTGCGCCGGCGTCAGTACGATCGTGTCGAGGACCTTTCCGGTCGCAGTGTGGTCGTTGAAGGAGTAGATGTTGTGGCCGCCGCGGTCATAGACCGATGCAGACCAGAACGGGACGTTTCCCGGCGCCTTGACCCGCACCATCCCCTCGGACAGATCGAACCGGCAAGCCGCCGCATAAAACAGCGGATCGACGGACTTCACCACCGGCGCCCCGCCGGCCTCCGCGTCCAGCCTGGTCATCCTGTAAAGGTCCGAGGCCATGGCCAGGCGCGACCAGGCATCGCGTTCGGAAAATCCCGGGACGAGCAACAGTACGACGACGTGCACGATACCGGCGCCAAGCAGGCCAAGCAGGATCGCGTGCAGCAGCTTACGCATTGCAGCCGACCTTCGCGATCTGCGGCAGCGTGACATCCGAAAGACCCGTGCTGCTGGCGATCGGCGTGTCGTAGAATGTCAGCACGAAATACATCCGCCCGACGCCGTCGGAAAACAGCCAGTTGCCGGGGGCGGGACGGTTGCCGACGGAAATCACCACCGAATTGTCGGGCTGGCGCAGCACCTGGTAGGATTGAAGTGCCGCAGGCCTTGGCTTGCCGGTCTCGACCACCCCGAGCGACTGATCGGCCGCATAGAGGGTCCAGAACCGCGCCGTGGGAAATCCGCCTTCGATTTCATAGGCGCATTGGCGTTTCAACAGTTCGCCGCCGGAATCGCGTTCGGCGACAAAGGACAGGCCTTCTGCCTGCCCGAGTGCGAGGACCCCCTCGCGCGCCACGCGGGCTTTCGAATAAGGGTCCGCCGCCTGCGTGCCGATATCGGGGAATGCCGTCCATTGGCCGATCCTGATCGCACCGATGCCATCCTGCGTCTTGAGAGCGTACCAGACGCTGCCGCCGCCGCCGCCGATGGCTATGGCAAGCGCGAGGAGCGTCAGGAATGCGTTCTTGAGCATGAAGAGCCGCGGGAAAGAGGAGTGCCGCTCGGGGATATCGCGGGGCAGGGGGCCATGGCAAGCGGACCTCTGTGGATTGCTGGCATGAGGATGGCCTGGCCCGTCGTGTCGGCATCAAAGCGCCGACAGGGTCTCCGGCGTCGCAGGTGTCTGGAGGACGGGCGCCGACTGGAACAGCTTCGTGATGTCCCTGAGCGCCCGCGTGGTCTGGCTGGACAGCACCGGTGGGCGCTCGGCGGCGTTGACTGCTGCCTGCTCGGCATTCTTCTTTTCCGCCTCCTCAGCCTTGGCCGCGATCTTTTCGTCGACGAACGGATGATCGAGACCGGGGATCGGCTTGAGGTCGATATTCTGGTGCGCATAGACCATCAGCCGCTGCCACACCATCGCCGGCAACGAGCCGCCGGTCATGTTGTTGGTCGGGGTGAAGTCGTCATTGCCAAGCCACACGGCGGCCGTGTAGTTGCCGGTGAAGCCGACATACCAGGCGTCGCGGTAAGACTGCGTGGTGCCGGTCTTGCCGGCCGAAACGATGTTGGGAAGGGCGGCGCGCCGCGCCGTGCCTATCACCGGCACCGCCGCCAGCACGGTGTTCATAGATTTCAGCGCCTGTTCCGAAAGCACACGGTGCGGCGGCGGCGCATCCTTGGCGAAATCGTAAACCACCTCGCCGGTACGGGTGACGAGCTGGGTGATGCCATGCCGGGAGCCGACAAAGCCGTTCTGGGCGAACACGCTATAGCCTGTCGCCTGGTCCATCACGGTCATGCCCGATGTGCCGAGCACCATCGTCTTGTGCGATTCGAGCGGCGATTCGACGCCCATGGCTTCAGCCATCGCCTTGATTGGCTTGATGCCGAGATAATTCTTGGCCAGCCGCACCGGTACGGTGTTGATCGATTTGGCAACCGCCGTGATCAGCGTGACATTGCCGGCCGATCCGCCATTGTAATTGTGAGGCGACCAGTTGCCCCAGGAGATCGGCGCGCCGGAAACGACGGAGTCCGGTGTGAAGCCATGCTCCATTGCCGTTGCATAGACGTAGGGTTTGAACGACGAGCCGCTCTGGCGCAGCGCCTTGGTGGCGCGGTTGAACTGGCTGGCACCGTAGTCGCGGCCGCCGACGATCGCCCTGACCGAGCCATTGGTTTCGATGACGACCATGGCACCTTCGGTGACGTTGTATTCCTTGCCGAACTGACGGAGATGGAACTCCATCGATTCTTCCGCCGCCTTCTGGATGTTGGCGTCGAAAGTGGTGTGAGCGACCAGCGAATGCTGGCCGGACTTTGCCGCGATCTTCTTGACCTCGTCGAATGCCCAGTCGAGGTAATAGTCTGGGCTCTTCTGCTCGCCGCGATCGACGATTTCGGCCGGATGCAGCCGCGCCTGCAGCACCTGGCCCTCGCTCATGAAGCCGGCGTCGACGAGATTGGACAGCACCACATTGGCCCGCGCCCTGGCAGCAGGCAGGTTGATGTGCGGCGCGTATTTGGTGGGCGCCTTGAACAGACCGGCCAGCATCGCCGCTTCGGCGAGGTTCAGATCCTTGACGCTTTTGCCGAAATAGAAATCGGCCGCCGCTTCGATGCCGAAGGTGCCGCCGCCCATATAGACGCGGTCGAGATAGAGCTGCAGGATCTCCTTCTTCGACAGATTGGCCTCGAGCCACAGCGACAGGAAGGCTTCCTTGATCTTGCGCTCCAATGTCCGTTCATTGGTCAGGAACAGGTTCTTGGCCAGCTGCTGGGTGATGCTCGAGCCGCCCTGCACCACGGAATTCGCCCGCACGTTCTCAAAGATCGCGCGCGAAAGGCCGAGCGCATCGATGCCGTGGTGATCGAAGAAACGGCGATCCTCCGTGGCCAGCACCGCCTTGATGACCTGGTCGGGCATCTCGTCGACCGGCACCGAGTCACGCTGGATGATGCCGCGCTGGCCGATCTCGTTGCCGTAGCGGTCGAGGAAGGTGACGGCGAAGTCGCCCTGGGCGCGCCAGTCACCGGCGGTTTCCTGGAAGGCCGGCAAGGCGAGCGCCAGCATGACGACGATGCCGCCGGCACCGAGCGTGAAGCCCTCGCTCAAAAGTTCGATGATGCCGCGGCGCCAGCCGGAGACGCGGAAGCGCCGGAAAAAAATCGTGGCCGCTTCCCAGAACCGGCGCGCCTTGAAGCCGATGTCGTAGAGCGAGGAATCGAACCACGCATCCGCCGCGAGCAACCTTGCGGCGATCGGACCTCTTCTCTTGCGTGGTTCCAAAGGACTGCCCATTCCAGGAATCCGGCTGCGGCGGCGGCGTGAGCTGAGAAACTGCATGCGGGCAATTTCAGGCTGCGCCCCAGCCAAGATTATTCGTCCATTTTTGCGTCGCTCACAAGGGCGAGGGAGGTTTATGCGGTTCGGTTCGTCGATGCCAAGGGCAGGGCCTAATGCATGTCGCCCCAAAAGTACGCAGCGGTTTTGGGATGATAACGACGTGCATCAAAACAAAGACTTAAAGCAGGTCGCGTGAATTTTATCGAACGCGACATGCTTTAAAGTCGCCGCACCGCCCTTGCGGGCTCGGTTTGGCGTCCGAAGTCACCGCGCAGCCATAAAGCGCAGGAAATGCGCCACGTCGGCTTCGCTGGGCTCCTGGCCGGTGAAACTGCGCAGATAGGCAGCGAGATGGCTGACCCTCGCCTCGACCGGTTCCTTGAGGTCGAGCACATAATAGCCGATCTGCATGTAGTAGAGCACGCGGGCGCGGATGAAGGCGTCCTCTTCATCATAGCCGTGACGGCGATACATGTCGCGTATTGCGCCCAGGCGGTCATTGTCGGCCTGGTCGATGGCCCGGCGCACGTCATCGGAGCGACGCGCCCATTCCCGGATGGCGAAGTCGAGCCGCGGATCGAACAGACGCTCGTCCGCCCAGCATTCGAACACGTTCATGACGCCCATGATGATGCTTTCGGCCGGCCGCATCGCGCGTTCGACGATCGCCTTGGTATTGGTGTTGCGCCAATGGGCAAGCAACTGGTCGAGCAGATCCTGGCGGCTCTCGAAATACCAGTAAAAGCTTGAGCGCGAAACGCCGAGCTTCTGGCCGAGCGGCAGCACCCGCACGCTTTCGATGCCGTCTGAAATCAGTGTCTGGAGTGCAAGATTGATCCAGTCCCAGCGCGTCACCTTGATGTTGCCGGGCGCCGGCTCGTCCTGCGGAGCAATCATGATCATGGCCTCACAATAGGCATGAGCGCCAGCCTCGCGCAAGACTTATGGACATATATGTCTACAGTCTAGACATATATGTACAGTGCATATATGGTGAACTCTCCAACAAGGGGAAGGCCGTGAAGTCGCATTACCGCGCAGTCGTCATTGGGGGTGGCGTGGTCGGGCATCGGTGCTCTACCATCTGGCGCGGTTCGGCTGGACCGACGTGGCACTGATCGAGCGCGCCGAGCTGACGGCCGGTTCGACCTGGCACGCGGCGGCCGGGTTCCATGCACTCAATGCCGACCCCAATGTCGCGGCGCTGCAGGACTACACGATCAAGCTCTATCGCGAGATCGAGGCCGAATCCGGCCAGGACGTCGGCCTGCACATGACCGGCGGCGTCAACATCGCCAGTGATCCTTCCCGTTGGGAGTGGCTGAAATCTGCCTGGGCGGTGTTCCAGTCGGTCGGCATCGAAACGGCCCGGCTCGTAACGCCGGAAGAAATCAAGGCGATCTGCCCGATCGTCGATGTCAGCGATGTACTGGGCGGCCTCTACGATTCCAACGAAGGCCATCTCGACCCCTATGGAACGACGCATGCCTATGCGGGTGCTGCGAAAAAGCGCGGCGCCGATGTCATCCTGCGTAACCGCGTGCTCGACCTGAAGCTGCGCGCCGACCGCGGCTGGGACGTCCTCACCGAGCAAGGGACCATCGTTGCCGAGCATGTCGTCAATGCCGGCGGGCTGTGGGCAAAGCAGCTCGGCCGCATGGCCGGCGTCGACCTGCCGGTGACGCCGATGGAGCACCATTACTTCGTCACCGAGGACATCCCCGAGGTCGCGGCACTCGACAAGGAAATCGGCATCATCGTCGACCTCGAAGGTTTTTCCTATCTGCGACAGGAGCGAAAGGGCATCCTGCTCGGCGTTTACGAGCAGGACCCAAGGCACTGGAACATGGACGGCGCGCCGTGGGACTATGGCATCGAGCTGATCCCGGAAGACATCGAGCGGATCAGCCCTGAACTTTCCAGGGCCTACGGGCGCTTTCCCTGCCTGGCGACTGCCGGTATCCGCAAATGGGTCAACGGCGCGTTCACCTTCACGCCGGACGGCAACCCGATCGTCGGCCCGGTGCGCGGCTTGAAGAACTACTGGGTCGCCTGCGGCGTCATGGCCGGCTTCAGCCAGGGCGGCGGCGTCGGCAAGTCGCTGGCCGAGTGGATGGTCCATGGCGAACCGCAGGCCGATATCTTCGGCATGGACATCGCCCGCTATGGGGCGTTTGCCGCCAATCGTGAATATCTCAGGCAGACGACGCGTCAGTTCTATTCGCGCCGCTTCGTCATGACCTTTCCCAATGAGCGCCTACCGGCCGGCCGGCCGCTGAAGCGGCCCGGCGGCTATGACGGCATGACGGCGGCAGGATGCCAATGGACTGCTTCATGGGGGCTGGAAATCCCGGCCTATTTCGCGCCGATGGGCTTTCGCGAAAACACCACGCTGAAACGCTCCAACGCCTTCGACATTGTCGGCAAGGAGGCGCTGCGGGTCCGGCGCGCCGCCGGCATCGTCGATACCTCGGCCTTTTCGCGCTATGCGGTGTCCGGCCCGGGTGCGCAAGCCTGGCTCGACCGGCTGCTCGCCTCAAGGCTGCCGGAACCGGGGCGGGCGAGGCTCGCGCCGATGCTGGGCCATGACGGCCGGGTGAAAGGCGATCTCACCGTCTTCAATTGGGGGAACGGCCACTACTGGCTCATGGGCTCCTACTATCTGCGCGAATTCCACATGCGCTGGTTCGAGGCCCATGCGGCGGACGGCGTCGCCGTCAGCGACCTGTCCGACACGATGGCCGGGTTCCTCGTCACCGGGCCGAATGCAAGGTCCATCGTGGCGCGCGCGACGCATCAGGATATCTCCGCAAGCGCCCTGCCGTTCATGGCCTGCGGCGAATTCGACATCGGCATAGTGCGCTCGCGCGTCGCGCGGCTGTCGATATCGGGCGAGCTCGGCTTCGAGATCAATTGCCCCTCTGCCATGCATGCCAGCCTGCGCGAAACGCTGCTCGCCGCCGGCCAGGATCTCGGACTCGCCGAAGTCGGCTTCCACGCGCTGAACGCGCTCAGGCTGGAAAAGAGTTTTGGCATCTGGTCGCGCGAATTCACGCAAGGCTACACACCTGGCCAGACCGGCCTCGACCGTTTCATCGCCTTCGACAAGGGCGATTTCATCGGCCGCGAGGCGGCGTTGAAGGAGCGAAATGACGGCGTCCAGCAACGTCTGGTGACGCTGGAGGTCGACGCTGTCGACGCCGACGCCAGCGGCTTCGAGCCGGTCTGGCATCAGGGCCGGCGCATTGGCTTCGTTACCTCCGGCGGCTATGGCTACACAGTCGGCAAGAGCCTGGCGCTGGCACTCGTCGACCGCGATTTCGCGGGGGAAGGCACGGTCCTGTCGGCGCACATTGTCGGCGTCGAGCGGTCGGCGCGCGTCATCGCGGCCTCCCCCTACGATCCCCAGGGCAAGGCAATACGGCAATGAGGAGCATTCGCCATGGTCGATGACGCCGCACGCAACCTCAGGCGCGAACGCCGGCGCGGACGAAGCGGCGAGGCCGGCAGCGAGACCAGTCGCCGGCCGGACTATCGTTCGCTGAAGAATCCGTTTCTGCCGCAGCCGGTCTTTTCGGCCGATCAGGTCGCCGCGATCCATGACACGGCGTTGCGCGTGCTCGAGGAACTCGGCGTCAAGGTGCTGCTGCCTGAGGCGCGCGCTCGCTTGGCCCGTGCCGGCGCTTTGGTCGACGAAGACAGCCAGATGGTGCGCATCGGCCGCGACGTCGTTGCGGCGGCGCTGGCTTCGGCGCCGAAATCGATCCTGGCGCATGCCGGCGACCGTGCCCGCGACCTGACGCTCGAGCTCGGCTCGATGACATTCCTGGCGGGATCCGGGGCGCCCAACGTCACCGATCTCGAACGCGGCCGGCGACCGGGCACGCTTGCCGCTTTCGAGGATCTCATCCGGCTGGTGCAGCATTTCGACGTGCTGCATATGCTCGGTCCCTGTATCGAACCGCAGGACGTCGACAACCGCTTCCGCCACTATGCCGTCAACCGTGCTCAGCTGACGCTGTCGGACAAATTCCCGTTCGTCTTCGCGCGCGGCACGCCGCAGGTCGAGGACGGGTTCGAGATGCTGCGGCTGGCGCGCGGCCTGTCCGAGGACGAATTCCGTTCGGGCGCTCATTGCTACACCGTCATCAACACCAACTCGCCACGTCAGCTCGACATTCCGATGGCGCAAGGTATCATCGACTTCGCCAAGGCGGGGCAGGTGTTGATCATCACGCCCTTCTGCCTGGCTGGCGCCATGGCGCCGATCACCGTCGCCGGCGCGCTGACCCTGCAGCACGCCGAGGCGCTGGCCGGGCTGACGCTGGCCCAGATGGTGCGGCCGGGCGCGCCGGTCGTCTATGGCTCTTTCTCGTCCAACGTCGACATGAAGTCGGGGGCGCCGGCCTTCGGCACGCCCGAGCACGTCAAGGCGACGCTTGGCGCCGGCCAGCTTGCGCGCTTCACCGGTCTTCCCTGGCGGTCCGGCGGCGGCAGCGCCGCCAACATTTCGGACGCGCAGGCGGCCCACGAAACGCAGTTTGCGCTGTGGGGCTCGGTGCTTGCTGGCGCCACGGTCTGCATCCATGCCGCGGGCTGGCTCGAAGGTGGCTTAAGCGTGTCCTTCGAAAAGCTGATCACCGATATCGAGGCGCTGCAGACGGTCGCGGAGCTGTGCGCGGCGACGCCGGGCGACGAGGACGCGATCGGTTTCGAGGCCATCGCCGAAGTGCCGCCGGGCGGGCACTTCTTCTCGGCCGGACACACCATGGCGCGCTACCGCACCGCTTTCTACGAGCCGCTGGTGGCCGACTGGTCGAATTTCGGCAACTGGACGCAGGCCGGGTCAAAAACCGCGACAGAGCGCGCCACCGGTGTCTGGAAACGGCTGCTTGCCGACTTCCGGCCGCCGGCTTCCGCCGCTGCCACATCAGATGTCCTCGACGAATTCATAGCGCGGCGCACCGAGCAGGGCGGCGCGGCACCGGTTTCGTGACGTAGTTCAGCAGGCGCTCAGATGGGGCGCTTATTGCCGGTCTTTTGCGGCTCCCGGCGTATCGTGCCGGCATCGGATTTTCCTGTGTGCTTGTCGGCGGCAAGTCTGCGAATGCGATCGAAGCGGCTTTCCTCGGCCACTTTGGTCTTCGCCGCAGCACTTGGCTTCGGGACGAATGCAATCATGGATAGATTTCCTTGCCAGCGGCCACGCGCCGGGGAAGATGCCCCGGCGGCTGTCATTCAGGCTTTCTCGCTTCTCTGGGAGAATTCGAGGATCAGGCGGCGAGAGCGACCGCGCAGCTTTGCGCACCCAGCCTGTCGGGCGCGGTTTTCCCGGGCATGGTCGCCCAGCCGCCCGTCTCGATGAACTGCCGCTTCTTGTAGCTGTCGGTCAGGGCTTTGAACTCGACGAGTTTGGCGGCAGCGTCAGGTGCCGTATTGAAGCGATCGACGCAGACCGCCGAGGCCAGTTCGCCGCGCGCCACGTCGCCGGCGGTTACCGCCAGTGCGCGTGAGGTGCCACCGGTCACCCAGCCACCCCAGTTGAAACCGATGATCAGCGTGGCGGCGACGGTTGCCGCACATGCCCACAAGAGCGTGGATTTGGCCGGCTGGTAATCTTCCCATCGACGCGCGAGAGACGGCTTGCTGCTTGGTGTGGCCACGGAACAGTTCCTTCCTGGTTGGTATTAGGATCGGTCGCCCGGCCTTGCCGGCCGGGCGCTGCAGGCTTGTCTAGGCGATGGTCAGTAGCCCATGCCGCCGCCAGCCGCAGGCGCGGCATCCTTGGCTGGAATGTCGGTGATCATGGCTTCCGCAGTTATCAGCAATGCCGCGATCGAACCGGCGTCCTGGAGCGCGGTCCGCACCACCTTTGCCGGGTCGACGATGCCGGCCTTGATCATGTCGACATAGATCTCGTTCTGGGCATCGAAGCCCTGGTTGTGATCCTTGCTGTCCATGAGCTTGCCGACAACGATCGAACCTTCAACGCCGGAGTTTTCGGCGATCTGGCGGATCGGCGCTTCGAGCGCTCTCAACACGATCGAAATGCCCGCCGTCACATCGGCATTGGCTCCGGTCAGCCCGTTCAGGACGGCCTTGGCGCGCAGCAGCGCGACGCCGCCGCCGGGAACGATGCCTTCCTCCACGGCCGCGCGCGTGGCGTTCAGCGCATCGTCGATACGGTCCTTCTTTTCCTTGACCTCGGACTCGGTCGCACCGCCGACGCGAATGACCGCGACGCCACCGGCGAGCTTCGCCAGCCGCTCCTGCAGCTTCTCCTTGTCGTAGTCGGAAGTGGTTTCCTCGATCTGCCCCTTGATCTGCTGGACGCGCGCCTGGATGGTCGCTTTCTCTCCGGCACCATCGATGATCGTCGTCGTGTCCTTTTCGATCAGCACGCGCTTGGCGCGGCCGAGCATGTCGATCGTGATGTTTTCGAGCTTGATGCCGAGGTCTTCCGAGATCATCTGGCCGGCGGTGAGCACGGCGATGTCTTCCAGCATCGCCTTGCGGCGGTCACCGAAGCCCGGCGCCTTGACGGCTGCAACCTTGAGGCCGCCGCGCAATTTGTTGACGACCAGCGTCGCCAGCGCTTCGCCTTCGACGTCCTCGGAGATGATCACCAGCGGCTTGCCGCTTTGCACCACGGCTTCGAGGATCGGCAGCATCGCCTGCAGATTGCCGAGCTTCTTTTCATGGATGAGGATGTAAGGGTCCTCCAGCTCGGCGCGCATCTTTTCGGCATTGGTGACGAAATAGGGGCTGAGATAGCCACGGTCGAATTGCATGCCCTCGACAACGTCGAGTTCGGTGTCGGCGGTCTTGGCTTCCTCGACGGTGATCACGCCATCATTGCCGACCTTGTCCATCGCCTTGGCGATCATGGTGCCGACGGTGGCATCGCCATTGGCGGCAATGGTCCCGACCTGCGCGATTTCACCGGAGGATTTGACCTTCTTGGCGCGTGCCTGGATTTCCTTGACGACAGCGGTAACAGCAAGGTCGATGCCGCGCTTGAGGTCCATCGGGTTCATGCCGGCGGCAACGAATTTGGCGCCCTCGCGCAGAATGGAAGCGGCAAGCACCGTGGCGGTGGTAGTGCCGTCGCCGGCGAGGTCGTTGGTCTTGGAGGCCACTTCGCGCACCATCTGCGCGCCCATGTTCTCGAACTTGTCGGAGAGCTCGATTTCCTTGGCCACCGTCACCCCGTCCTTGGTGATGCGCGGCGCGCCATAGGCCTTGTCGATGATGACGTTGCGGCCCTTGGGGCCGAGCGTCACTTTGACCGCGTTGTTGAGGATTTCGACTCCGCGCAACATCCGGTCACGCGCATCGGTGGAGAACTTGATTTCTTTGGCAGACATGATTTTTTCCAGTTCGATTGGTTGTGGCGAAGCGCTGGCAGCGCCGCCTGAATGAAAACTTGAAGCGTCCTTTGCGCGTCCAAGAGGACGCGCAGCGCTCCAATCAGGCGGCTTTCTTGGCAGCCACGGTCTTTTCAATGATGCCCATGATGTCGGCCTCCTTCATGATCAGAAGGTCCTCGCCGTCTATCTTGACCTCGGTTCCCGACCATTTGCCGAACAGGATGAGGTCGCCGGCCTTGACGTCGAGCGCGATCAAGGTGCCGCTTTCATCGCGCCCGCCCGGCCCGACGGCGATCACTTCGCCCTCCTGTGGCTTTTCCTTGGCATTGTCGGGGATGATGATGCCGCCCTTGGATTTGGTGTCGCTTTCGGCGCGCCGAATGACGACGCGATCGTGGAGTGGCCGGAATTTCATGGGAACTCTTTCTAGGGCCGGCTTAGGCGGCCGCTCCCCTTTTATAGGCGCGTTGGCACTCGATTGATAGGAGTGCCAAAAAATATTAATTGGCCGTTGTAAAACATTTAATAGTATTATTTCGCCATTTCATTTTCAGAAATTTATCAATCAAAAAATAGACCAGAAATTGATTTTTCGACTCCGAGCTACTATTTTAAGTAGGGAAACTCGCTTTCATCATTTCAGCAAAAAGGAAATTTTACCGATGGCAGAAGTCAATCAGAGTATCATGGAAAAAGCTGAAGCGCGCTTCATGGAAAAGCAGAAGAAAACCGCGGAGCGAAACCAGGCAACGGCCGAATATGTTTCCGAGGCGAAGGCCAGGGACATCAAGACGGCAAGATTGCGGGCGCTGCGGCTGGCCAAGGAAGAGGCCGATCGCGCCGCGGAGGCCCTCAATCCCGTCGCCCCCAAGAAAAAGCGGGCGTCGCGAGCGGCCAAGAAAGCAGACGTTGCATCAACGGAGGTCAAGTCATGAGCCTGACATTTCCCAATCCAAGCCGCAGCTATGACGAGGCGGGCAAACGCATCCGCTTCGTCGGCCATGACGGCATGTTTCAGATTTCTTTCTCTGTCGCCACGGATGCCATCTCGAAGGCATCATCAGAGGCACCAACTGCCGAAGCCACCTTTCTGGCAGCGTTCGATACGGCGTCCAGTTCCATCCACGAGATCGCCAGGAATGCCTATGCCCGGACCCGCAAGAGCATATATGTGCTGACGGCAGCCGATTTTCGCTAGGCCCAAATGTGCCTCGGTGAGGTTGGCTCAGGACTTGCGGTCCGCTTTGGCCCGCCGCTTGACGTCTCGGCTATTCAGCTGATCGACCATCGCGTCCGCATCGCGTGTGTTCATGCCGACCAAGACTTGGCGCTTGAGTTCAACGGGCTGGCCGGTGAAGACATCGAAGACGGTCCAGCTGTGCGGATGCTCCATGCGCAGCGCGTAACGGTTTGCCATTCCGGCATCCTTTCGTTTTCCGCCTCCGATCGATGAATGTCGATTGGTCAGGCCTGCGTAATGAAGAAAACCGCCGCAAGGACAAGGATCGTCCACACGACGACGAACAGCTTCAAGGCCATGCCCCCGTGTGAAGATAGAACCTCCCTCATGCGGGTCGCCATGCTCTTCACGCTCCTCGACATGGTCGGGGCTGCCGCGGTTACAACCGGTGCCTTGACCCCAAGCTTTCCAAAAACAGGCAGCAGCGATGGCTCGCGCACGAAAACGACCTCGAATGTCCGGAGAAACAATCACCTCCATAGCACCGTTTTTCAAACGCCTTGCATGCCAAATGAGAAGGCGCGGCGTTGGCCACCGACATTCCTGATGCGAAGGGGCCGCGGTACTGGAGATCCCGTGATCTGGCGCAGGAACTTCAACGCGGTTACGCTGCAGGCAGGAATCGCTGACGGCGCAAAGGCCTGTTCAGCCGTGACGGGCGGGGGAGAGGACGATGACCGCACCGGCTGCCGCGTTGCAGAAGGCCTTGTTCGAAGCGCTGAACGGTGACGGTTCCCTGTCAGCGGCGTTGGGCGGCGCAAAACTGTTCGACCATGTCCCCGAAAATGTCCCGTTTCCCTATGTGACCTTCGGCCGGACCAGCGTCTACGACTGGGCAACAGGCATGGAGAATCCCGCCGAGCAGCTTTTCACGCTGCATTTCTGGTCGAAGTCCGAGGCCAGGCAAGAAATGCTCGATATGATGGATCTGGTCAGCGCCCGCCTCCGGGATGCGGTGCTCGCGCTCGACGAGCATCACCACGTCAATATCAGGCTCGAATTCACCGAAGCCCGTTACGACGAGGATCTTTCGGCCTACCACGGGCTGCTGCGCTTTCGTGCCGTGACGGAAGAAAACGACTGACGCGCTTTCAATATGCCTGCAAGACAGTCTAGACTGAGGCTTGGGATGATTTTGCCGGGTTGGGGCGGCGAAATCATAAGGTCGGTTGTCTCGCGGTTCAGGGGGTGAGATAGGCATGGATTGCAGGCGTTCACTGTTCATTTCACGTTCAGCACCGATGCGTTAGAACGCTGATCATGAAAACGCTTCGCTCCCATTTCCGAACCGCGACACTGGCGCTCTGCGCTGCCGGTCTGTTCGCGTCGCAGGCGACGGCGCTGCCGGTCGTCGTGCCCGAGCATGTCCAGCCGATCGTCATGGCTGCGGCCGACTGCTACGCGATCGGTCAGCAGGTTGCCGAGCAGAATGGCGGCACGCTGGCCAAGGCGTCGCAGTCGACGCGCGGTGGCCAGCCGGTCTGCGTCATAGTCGTGCTGGTCCCGGGCAAGGACGGTCAGCGTCCGCGTCGTTCCGAGATCGTCGTTCCGCTGAACTGATCCCTGCCGTTTCCCAGGCCGCTGGAATCGGCCTATATCTGACACCGGACCCGTCAACAGGCTTAACGCGTCGACAGGCCGAGCTCTTCAACAGGTAGTGATCCCCGCATGCGCGTACTCGTTGTCGAAGATGACAAGGATCTCAACCGGCAGATATCGGACGCGCTGGTCGATGCCGGCTATGTCGTCGACCGGGCCTTCGACGGCGAGGAAGGGCATTTCCTCGGCGATACCGAACCCTATGACGCCGTGGTGCTCGACATCGGCCTGCCGCAGATGGACGGCATCAGCGTGGTCGAACGCTGGCGGCGCGGCGGCCGCAAGATGCCGGTTCTGATCCTGACGGCGCGGGATCGCTGGAGCGACAAGGTATCGGGCATCGACGCCGGCGCGGACGATTATGTCACCAAGCCGTTTCACATCGAAGAGGTGCTGGCCAGGGTCCGGGCGCTCATCCGGCGCGCGGCCGGCCATGCGTCGTCCGAGCTGACCTGTGGGCCGCTGCGGCTCGACACCAAGGCCTCCAAGGCCGATGTCGACGGCGTGCCGCTGAAGCTGACGTCGCACGAATTTCGCCTGCTTGCTTATCTGATGCACCATATGGGCGAGGTCGTGTCCCGGACCGAGCTGGTCGAGCATCTCTACGATCAGGATTTCGACCGCGATTCCAACACAATCGAGGTCTTTGTCGGACGGCTTCGCAAGAAGATGGGCATCGACATGATAGAGACCGTTCGCGGCATGGGCTATCGGATGCGTGAGCCGGAGGCGTAAGGCGGAACCGCTCAAACAGACTACAGGGACGTCGCTTTCGCGGTTCTGGCCGCGTTCGCTGGCGTTTCGGGTGATCGCCTTTTCCACGGTCTGGGCGATCCTGACCCTCGTCGTCATCTTCACCCTCATCACAACGCTGTATCGCCAGGCGAACGAGCGCGGTTTCGACAGCTTGTTGTCGGCGCATCTGTTCAACCTGATCGGCTCGGTCGGCGTGTCCGAAGGCGGCTCGCTGACAGGTGCTCCCGACCTTGGCGATCTCCGGTTCTCGGAGCCGAACTCCGGCTGGTACTGGTCGGTGGAACCTGCGTCGGAGGGCGTGCGCGGTGATCTGCACTCCTCCTCGATGACGAAGGCGATCCCGTCGCCAAGCGTCGCCGAGGTCCCTTTCAACGCCAGCTTCCAGCGCAGCTACGCGACGGAAGGCATCGATGGCGAGGAGCTGGAAGTGTTCGAGAGCGAATTCGTTCTCGACGCGAAAAATCGTGCGGCGCGCTTCCGTGTCATGGGCAACCAGACCGAGCTCGAACAGGAGATCGGCGCCTTCCAGCGCCGCCTGCTGACCTATCTGTCCCTGTTCGGCGTCGGCATGATCGCCATCAACGCCATTGCCATCCTGCTGGGTCTGCAGCCATTGCGCCGGGTCCGGAACGCCCTCGCCATGGTGCGCGAAGGAACCGCGCAAAGGCTCGATGGCCGCTTCCCGGCCGAGATCGAACCGCTCGCCAACGAGACCAACGCGCTGATCGAAAACAACAGGCGTATCGTTGAGCGCTCGCGCACGCAGGTCGGCAATCTCGCCCATTCGCTGAAGACGCCGCTGGCGGTGCTGATCAACGAGGGACGGGCGCTCGGTGGCGCCAAGGGCAAGCTCATAGCCGAGCAGGCCGCCTCGATGCAGAAGCAGGTCGACCATTATCTGCAGCGCGCACGCGTCGCGGCGCAACGCGACAGCGTCGTCTACCGCACGCCAGTGGCGCCGCTGGTCCGGCGCATGGTGCGGGTGCTGCAAAAACTCAACCCGCGGACCGATCTCTCGCTTTCGCTGCCGGCAGTCGATGTCGTCTTTGCCGGCGAACGCGAGGATCTGGAAGAACTGCTTGGCAATTTGCTCGACAACGCCATGAAATGGGCAAAGAGCGCGGTCGCCGTGTCGGTGACACCAATCTCCGGCAAGAAGGGTGGCGCCGGCAAGGAAAGTGCTGTCAATCTGTTCGAGATCAGCATCGAGGATGACGGCCCGGGCATTCCCGAAGACAAGGCACGCGAGGCGTTGAAGCGCGGACGGCGCCTCGACGAGACAAAGCCGGGGACCGGGCTTGGACTTGCCATTGTCGCCGACCTCGTCAACGAGTATGGAGGCGTTCTGGCTCTCGAACGGTCCGGCATGGGCGGATTGAAGGCGGTGGTTCGATTGCGGAGCCTCCAGTGACACTTTTGCCCCATCGACAATTAATCGACGGTGCGTGATATGGCGGCGTGCCGATTGGTCCCGGATCCGTCGGCCATGGCCAAATTTCCGACAAACATCAACACTATGGCCACGCCGACTTCCCCGATGGCGCGGCTTCCAGCCCTAACTCAAGAAAACCGGTTGTCTGCATGAAGATTCGCGTCGCGCTCGTTTCCGCACTGCTGGCCGTTTCCGGCTGCACGACGCTGGGCAAGAGCCCGGGCGCTACAGTCGCGCCGCAGCCGGCCGCCACGCCGCCAAGCGGCGGCAGGATCGCGACGACAGTCATTTCCGCCATGGGGGGCGGCCTCGTCAGCGGATCGATCGGTACCGGCTTGAGCGATGCCGAGAAGCGCAAGGCGCTGGAGGCGGAATACAAGGCGCTCGAATACACGACGAGCGGCCAGAAGGTGACGTGGAAGAGCGATCGGTCGGCGCATTACGGTGAAGTCGTGCCCGCCCAGCCCTATCGTGTCGGCTCGCAGGACTGCCGGCAATACACCCATACGGTCTTTACCGGCGCCGCCGGCGCCACCGCGCGCGGAACCGCTTGCCGCAACGCCGACGGCAGCTGGACGCCGCTGACCTGATATCTGGCTGGATATCGACCTCGGTCCGGTTGATATTGATCAAGGACATGCGACGCGCCTACCGTCAAAGCGTCGCAGGATGCCTGTGTTGGCAGGGCAGGGCTCTGCCGTTATTGGAAGAAGCATGCTGTTCTGGGTCATAGCTGCCGTTCTCACGCTGGGTGCAAGCCTGGCGGTGCTGCTGCCGCTGGCCGGCGGCCCGAAGGGTGGTTCGGCGAGCAGCGATCATGACCTTGAAGTCTATCGCGACCAGCTGTCCGAGCTTGACCGCGACGTCGCGCGCGGCTTGATCCAGCCGGCTGAGGCCGAAGAGGCACGTGCCGAGATCGCCCGCCGCATCCTTCGCCTGGACAATGCCGGGGCCGGGGCCGATCCGGCCGGCAAGGCTGCGGCGCGGCAGCCGTCGATGGCGACCAGGCTGGTTGCGACGGCCGCCGTCCTGGCGGTTCCGCTGGTCAGTTGGGGCTTGTACAGCCAGCTCGGCTCGCCCGATCTGCCGTCGCAGCCGCTCAGCGAGCGGCTGGCCAAGAATCCCGCCGACAGTTCGGTGGACGAGCTGGTGGCGCGCGCCGAGGCCCATCTTGCCGCCAACCCGACCGATGGCCGTGGCTGGGACGTTCTGGCGCCGGTCTATCTGCGCATGCAGCGGTTCTCCGATGCGGTGACGGCCTATCGCAACGCCATTCGCCTCGACGGCGACAGTGCCGCCCGCCAGGCCGGCCTCGGCGAGGCGATCGCCAACGCGGCGGGCGGCATTGTTTCGGCCGACGCTGAGGCCGCTTTCGAGGCGGCGTTGAAGCTCGATCCGGCAAATCCGAAGGCCAGCTTTTATCTCGCGATGGGCATGGCGCAGGAAGGCCGCATTGAGGAGGCGACAGCGGCCTGGCAGAAAATGCTTGGCGCCTTGCCGCAGGACTCAGCTTGGCGCGAACCTGTCGAGCAGGCACTGGCCGAAGCCGCCCAGCGGAGCGCCGCTTCGGGAGAGCCTGCGAAAGGCCCGGACGCCGGGGATGTCGATGCGGCCGCGTCGATGTCGCCGCAGGACAGGGAGGCTATGATCAACACCATGGTTGCGGGACTTGATGAAAAACTTCGGCAAAACCCGCGCGATGCGGAACGATGGATGCAGCTTATTCGTTCCTATGTCGTGCTGGGCAAGGCCGATCAGGCACGCGACGCGCTCAATCGCGGTATCGCCGTTTTTGGCTCCGATAGTGACGAAGCGAAGAAATTCACCGCCTTTGCTGTCTCGCTTGGCCTGACGGCGACGGAGTAAAAAATGACGCGCAAGCAGAAAAGACTGTCGGTGATCGCCGGAGGGTTGGCCTTTCTCGGTGCCGCTACCGCTCTGACCTTCTACGCGCTCGGCCAGAAGGCCTCCTACTTCTACATGCCCGCCGATCTGACCACCGCCAGCCTGCAGCCCGGGCAGCGCATCAGGCTCGGCGGCCTCGTCGAAAAAGGCACGATCGAGCGCGATCAGGGAGCCACTGTCGCCTTTTCGGTGACCGACAACCAGAAGCAGGTCAAGGTCACCTACACCGGCATTCTTCCCGACCTTTTCCGCGAGGAGCAGGGCGTTATCACTGAAGGCACGTTTCGCCCGGACGGCGTCTTCGCCGCCGACAGCGTGCTGGCCAAGCACGACGAGAACTACATGCCCAAGGAGGTGGCCGACGGCCTTAAGGCCAAGGGCGTGTGGCAGGAGAGCAAAAGTGACTAAGCAGGTTCCGCAAAAGCCTGCCCTCGGGCTCGACCCGAGGGTGTCCACGGTTTTGCGGCGAGGACCTGCGGCAAGACAAAAGCCTGGCGGGGTTGGCCACAATGGTTGAAACCGGACATTTCGCGCTGGTCCTGGCGTTCGCGCTGGCGTTGGTACAGACGCTGGTGCCGCTGTTCGGCGCGCGGATGAACAACCAGAAGATGATGGCCGTCGGCGGTCCGGTCGCGGTGGCCGGCTTTGCCTTGACCGCGCTGTCTTTCGCGGCGCTGACGACAGCCTATGCAAGCTCCGATTTTTCGGTGGCCAACGTCTGGGAGAATTCGCATTCGCTGCAGCCGCTGATCTACAAGATCACCAGCACCTGGGGCAATCACGAGGGCTCAATGCTGCTCTGGGTGCTGATCCTGACCTTCTTCGGCGCGCTCATCGCTGTCTTCGGCGGCAATCTTCCCGCGACGCTTCGAGCCAATGTGCTGGCCGTGCAAGGCGCCATCGGCGCCACCTTCTTCCTGTTCGTCCTGGCGACGTCCAACCCGTTCACCAGGCTCAATCCGGCGCCGATCGAGGGCCGCGATCTCAATCCGATCCTGCAGGATCTCGGCCTCGCCATCCATCCGCCGCTGCTCTATCTCGGCTATGTCGGCTTTTCGATCTGCTTTTCCTTCTCGGTCGCCGCCCTCATCGAAGGCCGCATCGACGCGTCCTGGGCGCGCTGGGTGCGGCCATGGACGCTGGTCGCCTGGATGTTCCTGACCGGCGGCATCGCCATGGGCTCCTACTGGGCCTATTACGAGCTCGGCTGGGGTGGTTTCTGGTTCTGGGATCCGGTCGAAAGTGCCTCCTTCATGCCATGGCTGGCGGGCACGGCGCTGCTCCATTCGGCGATCGTCATGGAAAAGCGCTCGGCTCTGAAAATCTGGACGCTGCTGCTGGCGATCCTGACCTTCTCTCTGTCGCTACTCGGCACCTTCCTGGTGCGCTCCGGCGTGCTGACTTCTGTCCACGCCTTCGCCACCGATCCGACGCGCGGCGTGTTCATTCTCTGTATCCTGACGCTGTTCATCGGCGGATCGCTGGCGCTGTTTGCCTTTCGCGCTTCGAGGTTGACGGCCGGCGGCCTGTTTCATCCGATCTCGCGCGAAGGGGCGCTGGTTCTCAACAATCTGTTCCTGACCACGGCCACCGCCACCGTGCTGGTCGGCACATTGTATCCGCTGGTGGTCGAGGCAGTTTCAGCCGACAAGATTTCGGTTGGCGCGCCGTTCTTCAACCTGACATTCGGCCCGCTGATGGTGCCGCTTCTGGTCGTGGTCCCGTTCGGGCCACTGCTGGCCTGGAAGCGCGGTGACATTTTCGCCGTCGCCCAGCGCCTGATGGCGGCCTTCGCCGCAGCGCTTCTGGCCGTGCTGGTGACGGCCTTGTTCATCGACGGCGCGTCGGTGTTCGCCGCACTTGGCGTCGGCCTGGCCGTCTGGCTGATCTGCGGCGCGCTCACCGATATTGCCGTCAAGTCCGGCTTTGGCTCTGTCGCGCCCGGCATCATGCTCAGGCGCTTTGCCGGCCTGCCGCGTTCGGTCTTCGGCACCGCGCTCGCCCATCTCGGCCTCGGGCTGACGACGCTGGGCATTGTCGGCACGCTTTGCTTCGGCACCGAGAATATCCTGTCCATGCATGCGGGCGAGACCGTGCAACTGTCCGGCCACAAATTGCGTTTCGAAGGGCTCTATCCGGCCCAGGGGCCCAATTACAGCGAGGATCGTGGCCGCTTCGCCCTGCTCGGCGCTGATGGAAGCCCTACCGCCCTAATCACCTCGGCCAAGCGCTCCTATCCGGTCCGACAGATGACGACGACCGAGTCCGGTATCAAGACGATCGGGTTCAGCCAGCTCTACCTCTCGCTTGGCGACGAGGGGACCGACGGCTCCGTCGTGGTGCGGCTGTGGTGGAAGCCGCTGGTGACGCTGATCTGGGGTGGCGGCCTTGTCATGATGGCAGGTGCTGCGATGTCGCTCATGGACCGGCGCCTGCGCGTCGGGGCGCCGTCCCGCCGCCGCAAGTCGACGGGCGCTGTGCCTTCCGCGAGCCTGCCATGACCGCAAGATCTTCTACCGCAAGATTTTCGCTGGCCTCGCTGATCCTGCTGCTGACGCTGTTGTTTGCCGGCGCCGCACTTGCGGTGAAGCCCGACGAGGTTCTGGCCGACCCGGCGCTCGAGGCGAGGGCGCGGACGCTTTCGGAAGAATTGCGCTGCATGGTTTGCCAGAACCAGTCGATCGACGAATCTGATGCCGAGCTTGCCCGCGACCTGCGCGTGCTGGTGCGACAGCGTCTCGTCGCCGGCGACACCGACCAGCAGGTGATCGACTACATCGTTTCCCGCTATGGCGAGTTCGTGCTGTTGAAGCCGCGCTTCAGCCTGCGCAATGCGTTGCTGTGGGGCACGCCGGTCCTTCTGCTCCTTGCCGGCGGGATTTTCATCGTGCTGGCCGCCCGGTCGCGCCGTGCGACGGCAACCAATGCGTTGACCGCCGAGGAGCAGGCGGAACTGGACACCATTTTGCACCGCGACTGAAGGCGACGCGGCCCCGCAAACATTACCAAAGTTTCATGCACCGGAAATGGTGCCGTAATGTGCGCCTCTCTATTTCTCTTGGCCGAGGATGCCGACCGAAGCGCATCCCTTGAAAGAGGATACGAGACCCATGAATACTGCCCCCAATTCATATCCCCGCACCCGCAAACGCCTGATGGCGGCCGCCGCTTCAGTGGCCATTGCCGGCGCGATCGGCTTCGGCGCCGTTGCCACGGGCACAGTCCCGGTCCTGGCCGAGGCCGTGCGTGTCGAGGCGCCGCAGGTCCCGAGCTTCGCCGATGTGGTCGAGCGCGTTTCGCCGGCGGTCGTCAGTGTCCGTGTCAAGGCCAAGATCGAATCGACCGCCGACGACGGCTCCGACATGCCCGACGGCTTCGGCAATCTTCCCGACGATCCGCAATTGCGCCGCTTCTTCAGGGAGTTCCGCGGCTTTGGCGATCAGGACGGCCGGGATGGAATGCGGCGTTTCGGACGCCGTGACCACAACCGCCAGCCGCGGCCGGTGGCGCAAGGATCCGGCTTCTTCATTTCGGAGGATGGCTACCTCGTCACCAACAACCACGTCGTCGGAGAAGGCTCGTCCTTCACCGTGGTGATGCATGACGGCAAGGAACTTGACGCCAAACTGGTCGGCACCGATCCGCGCACTGATCTCGCCGTGCTCAAGGTCGAAGGCGACGGCAAGTTCACCTATGTCGACTTCGCCGATGATTCCAAGGTTCGCGTCGGCGACTGGGTCGTGGCCGTCGGCAACCCGTTCGGCCTCGGCGGCACGGTCACCGCCGGCATCGTCTCGGCCCGTGGCCGCGATATCGGCGCCGGTCCCTATGACGATTTCATCCAGATCGATGCGTCGGTGAACCGCGGCAGTTCGGGTGGCCCGACCTTCAATCTCAACGGCCAGGTCGTCGGCATCAACACCGCGATCTTCTCGCCGTCCGGCGGCAATGTCGGCATTGCTTTCGACATTCCTGCCTCGACGGCAAAGCAGGTTGTGCAGGATCTGATGAAGAACGGCACCGTCCAGCGCGGCTGGCTTGGCGTCGAGATCCAGCCGGTCACCTCCGAAATCGCCGAATCGCTCGGGCTGAAGTCCGACAAGGGTGCGCTCGTTTCCAGTGCCCAGGACGATGGTCCCGGCAAGAAGGCCGGTATATCAGCTGGTGACGTCATCACTCAGGTGGACGGCAAGGATGTCGCTTCGCCGAAGGAACTCGCCCGTCTGATCGGCTCCTACCAGCCCGGCAAGCCGGTCGACGTCACGCTGTGGCGTGACGGCAAGAGTGAGACCGTCAAGGTCGATCTCGGCACGCTGCCCTCGAACGACAAGCAGGCCTCGGCCGAGCAGCAGCCTTCCGCTCCGCCAGCGGCCGACACGCTGGCCGATCTCGGCCTCACCGTCGCCAGGTCCGACGATGGCAAGGGGCTGGTGGTAACCGATGTCGACCCCGACAGCGATGCCGCCGATCGCGGCATCCAGCCCGGCGACATCATCACCTCGGTCAATTCGACCGAAGTGAATGGCACCGACGACGTCGCCAAGGCCATGGCCGACGCCGTGAAGTCCGGCCGCAAGGCGGTGCTGATGCAGATCAGCCGCGACGACAGCAACCGCTTCGTCGCGCTGCCTGTCGCCAAAGGCTGACGTCCCGGACTTTTCCGGTGCGGTGGTTTCAAACACCCCCGGGCCGCCGCATGGGAAAGCACGGGGACGGAACACGTTAGTCAGTCATCGTGTTCCGCTCCCGCGGCAGCGGGCTCCCATCGCCCGCTGCCGCGTCAACCCGGAGCATGTCGTCCAAAAAGTGCCCAGCGGTTTTGGGGCAACGACATGCTCACGTCGCCCAAAAGCTTGCCCTCTAGGCTTGACCCGAGGGTGCCTTCCGGTTTTGGGCGCTATGCCAAAACAAAGACTTATTGCGTATCCTTGAATCACTTTGTTCGCGATACGCCTGATGAAGGCCATGATGCATATGCCGGCCACTCAATCTTCCAGCGAAATCGCGTATAACGGCTCCATGAAGATTCTCGTCATAGAAGACGATCGCGAAGCGGCCGATTACCTCCAGAAAGCCTTCACCGAGGCTGGACACACCGCGCATGTCGCCGGCGACGGCGAAACCGGCTTCGCACTCGCCGATGCCGGCGATTATGACGTGATGGTCGTCGACCGCATGTTGCCGCGCCGCGATGGCCTGTCGGTCATCGCCGGTCTGCGCTCCAGGGGCAACACGACGCCGGTGCTGATCCTTTCGGCGCTCGGCGAAGTCGACGACCGGGTCACCGGCTTGCGCGCCGGTGGCGACGATTATCTGAC
Source organism: Mesorhizobium sp. (assembly GCF_004962245.1). Lineage (GTDB taxonomy): Bacteria > Pseudomonadota > Alphaproteobacteria > Rhizobiales > Rhizobiaceae > Mesorhizobium. The sequence goes on from NZ_SUHQ01000022.1 coordinate 88,773, forward strand.
CAAGCCCTATGCCTTCTCCGAGCTCTTGGCCCGCGTCGAGGTGCTGAACCGCCGCGCCAGCGCCAGAGAAGCCGAAACCGTCTACCGGGTCGGCGATCTCGAACTCGACAGGCTCTCCCATTCGGTGCGGCGCGGGGGGCGCGAGATCACACTGCAGCCGCGCGAGTTCCGCCTGCTCGAATATCTGATGCGCCATGCCGGCCAGGTAGTAACGCGCACCATGCTGCTGGAAAATGTCTGGGACTACCACTTCGATCCGCAGACCAACGTCATCGACGTTCACGTCTCGCGGTTGCGCGGCAAGATCGAGAAGGGCTTCGACAAGCCGATCCTGCACACGGTTCGCGGCGCCGGCTATATGCTCAAGAGCGGGTAGCATGGCTCTTTCCGTGCCGGCCATCATGAGGACGACGGCAGCGCGGCTTTCGGCGCTCTATTTCCTGCTGTTCGCTATCTGTGCGGTACTGCTCGTCTTCTACATGACCTCGCTGTCGGCGCGCATGCTGACCGCGCAGACGCAGGAGACCATCAACGATGAAGTGCTCGGCCTCGCCCGGGCCTATCAGCGCGGCGGCCTGCCGGTGCTGGTACGTGTGGTCGAACAGCGCTCCCGCCAGCCGGGAGCCAATCTCTACCTGATCGCCGACGTCAACGGCCAGATCCTGACCGGAAACGTGCAAAGCCTGGAGCCGGGCGTTCTCGAGGCGGAGGGCTGGACCACTCGTCCGTTCTCCTACCGGCGCTTCGGCGAGGGCGAGCTCGAGCGGCAACGCAACCCGGCGTCCGATCAGAGCGAAATGCAATCCGGCGAGAGTGAAGTGCAGGCGGAAGGCGAGAAGGGCCATAACGCTATCGCACTGGTGCTGCGCCTGCCGAACCAGATGATCATGCTGGTCGGTCGCGACCTTGGCGAGCCGGAACGGTTCCGCGCCGTCATCCGCCGCGCCTTGATGCTGGCGCTGGGCATGATGGGGCTTGGCGGGCTTCTGATCTGGTTCTTTGTCGGACGCGCGGCGCTGAAGCGCATCGATTCGGTATCGGAGGCCAGCCGCCGCATCATGGGCGGCGATCTTTCCGGCCGGCTGCCGGTCACCGGGGCAGGCGACGAGTTCGATCGGCTCTCCGAAAATCTTAATTCCATGCTGGCCAGGATCGCCACGCTCAACGAGGGGCTGAAGCAGGTCTCCGACAACATCGCCCACGATCTGAAGACACCGCTGACCAGACTGCGCAACCGTGCCGAGGCGACGCTTTCCGGCAAGCAGAAGACCACCGACTACCGGCAGGCGCTGGAGGGGACCATCGCCGAGTCCGACCAGCTGATAAAAACCTTCAACGCCATCCTGATGATCTCCAGGCTGGAAGCGGGCTATTCTTCCGAAAGCACCAGCCGCGTCGATCTGGCTGCGTCGGTGCGCGATGTCGTCGAGCTCTACGAGCCGGTGGCGGAGGAGGCTGACGTGACACTCGAGACCTCGGTGAAGGATGCCTTCGTCGTCGAAGGCAATCGCGAGTTGATCGGCCAGGCGCTGTCGAACATCGTCGACAACGCGATCAAATATTCAACCGACTCGACAGCCAAGCCGACCGTGCGCGTGGAGCTCGATCGCGTTGGCAGGGAAATCAGGCTTTCCGTCTCGGACAACGGCCAGGGCATTCCCGACGATGCCGATCGCGCCAGGGCGACCGAACGTTTCGTGCGGCTGGAAAAAAGCCGCTCGCAGCCGGGTTCCGGCCTGGGTCTCAGCCTCGCCAAGGCGATCATGAAGTTCCACAACGGGCGGCTTGATCTTCTGCCCGGCGACCCCGGATTGTCCGTGGTCATGAGTTTTCCCGAACCGGAGGATCACTGATGGCGGTGAAGGCGGCTACGGAGCGGGTCGAAACCAGCTGGCTCTTGAAGCCGAAGGCAAAGCTACTTCCTTTGGATCAGAGCCGAGCCCGGCGGGAATTGTCGGAGATCGCTTCCGCCGCGCAGGAAGAGGGGCTTGCCCGGTTGGCGAAATTCCTGGCCGGCAAGGGGGTTGCTCAGGACTTCCTCGCTGCAATATTCGACCTGTCGCCATTCCTGCGCGACAAGGTGCGTCGCCGCCCGCGGATCCTCGATGCGCTTTTCGATGAGACCGTCGAGGCCCGGCTGATTGCGATCGGCGGGGCGATCGACAAGGCCGCGTGGGCGGAAGCCACCTCCGAAAGCAGCCTGATGATGGAGTTGCGGCAATGGAAAGCTGAAGCACATGTCCTGATCGCGTTGGCCGACCTTGCAGGCGAGGCTGAGACCGCCGTCACGGTACGGCGGCTGAGCGATCTTGCCGAGGGCTGCATCCGCGCTGCGGTCGACTTCCTGCTTCGCGACGCGCATGGGCAAGGCAAACTCAAACTGCCGGACGCCGAGGATCCGGCGCGCCAGTCGGGCTGGATCCTGCTCGGCATGGGTAAGCTTGGCGCGCATGAGCTGAACTTTTCCTCTGACATCGACCTTGTCGTGTTCTTCGATCCGCAAGCGCCCGCCGTGGTCGATCCGCTCGATGCGACGGAGCTGTTTTCGCGCCTGACGCGCAGGCTGGCCCGCATTCTCCAGGACCGCACCGAACACGGCTATGTTTTCCGCACCGACCTCCGGCTTCGTCCCGATCCCGGTTCGACGCCGCTGGCGATCCCGGTCGAGGCCGCACTCAACTACTACGAGGCGCGCGGCCAGAACTGGGAGCGCGCCGCCATGATCAAGGCGCGTCCGGTGGCCGGCGATCTCGCGGCCGGTGCTGCGTTCCTGAAGGATCTCCAGCCCTATATCTGGCGCAAATACATGGACTACGCGGCGATTGCCGACGTTCATTCGATCAAACGCCAGATCCACGCCCACAAGGGCCATGGCGAGGTCGCGGTGAAGGGCCACAACGTCAAGCTCGGCCGCGGCGGCATTCGCGAGATCGAATTTTTCGTCCAGACGCAGCAGCTCATCGCCGGCGGACGCTTCCCCGAATTGCGCGGCCGCGAGACCGTGCCGGTGCTTGACCAGCTTGCGGCACGCGGCTGGATCACGGCCGAAGCGCGCGACGCGCTCGTCCGGCAATACTGGTTCCTGCGCCGCGTCGAGCATGCTGTCCAGATGGTCGCTGACGAGCAGATCCATGTACTGCCCGAAGATGACGAAGGGCTCGAACGCATTGCCCGCATGCTGGGTTTTGCCGATGCGGCGACCTTTGCCGAGGCGTTCCGCGCCGCGCTCCATCAGGTCGAACGCCATTACGCGGCACTTTTCGAAACCGCGCCCGAGCTTTCGGCGGGCATTGGCAATTTGGTCTTTACCGGCGATGTCGATGATCCCGATACGTTGCGAACCTTGCGGGGCCTCGGTTTCCAGCGGGCGAGCGACATCTGCCGTGTTATCCGCGGCTGGCACTTCGGCCGTTATCGCGTCACCCAGTCGGCAGAGGCGCGCGAGCGGTTGACCGAATTGACGCCGGCGTTGCTGCAATCCTTCGGCCAGACGCGCCGCGCGGACGAGGCGCTGATACGCTTCGACGAGTTCCTCGCCGGCCTGCCCGCCGGCATTCAGCTGTTCTCGCTGCTCCAGTCCAATCCGGCTCTGCTGAAGCTGCTGGCGACGATCATGGGCGCGGCCCCGAGGCTGGCCGCCATCATCACGCGCCGGCCGCACGTCTTCGACGGCCTGCTTGATCCGGCCCTTTTGACCGAACTTCCCGACCGCGCCTATCTGTCGGCGCGTCTCGCCGCCTTCCTTGAAGGCGACAGGGCCTATGAGGACGTGCTCGACCGCTTGCGCATCTTTGCGTCCGAGCAAAAATTCCTGATCGGCGTCAGGCTGCTTGCCGGCTCGATCGATCCGGCCCGCGCCGGCCGCGCCTTTTCCGACCTGGCCGATCTGACCATCGGCGCGGCGCTGCAGGCGGTCATCGCCGAGTTCTCGGCGCGCCATGGCCGCATCGCCGGCGGCAGGGTTGCGCTGCTCGGCATGGGCAAGCTCGGCAGCCGCGAATTGACGGCCGGCTCCGACGTCGACCTCATCCTGCTCTATGATCACGACGCCGATGCCGAAGAGTCCCGCGGCGACAAGCCGCTCGCTCCCTCCCACTACTACAGTCGGATGACGCAGCGGCTGATTGCCGCCGTATCTGCGCCGACGGCCGAAGGCGTTCTCTATGAGCTCGACCTTCGCCTGCGGCCGTCCGGCAACAAGGGGCCGGTGGCCACCCATGTCGACGCCTTCAAGAAGTATCAGCGCCAGGACGCCTGGACATGGGAGCATATGGCGCTGTCCAGGGCTCGCGCGATCGGTGGCGATCAAGCGCTGTGCGCCGAGGTTGAAACCGAGGTGGCGGCGGTGCTTGCCCTGCCGCGCGACAGCGCCAAGGTGATAGCCGAGGCGTCCGAGATGCGCGCGATGATTGAGAAGGAGAAGCCGCCACATGATCTCTGGGACATCAAGCTGATCCCGGGCGGTCTCATCGACCTGGAATTCATCGCGCAAGTGGCGGTAATCGCGGGGAAGGTCGAAGCAGGGCGCCGGGTCACCGGGACAGCGGAGATCCTGTCGCGGCTGTCGCCGGATTTCGCCGATACGCAGGTCAGGCAGGAGCTTTGCGATGCCTATGTGCTCTATCTGGCGCTGACTCAGATGACGCGGCTCTGCCTCACCGGCGTATTCGAGCGGCACGACGTGCCCCCCGGGCTTTCGGATCTGCTTCTGGCGGTCACCGACCTGCCGGATTTCGGTGTGCTGGAAGCACACCTCAAGGAGACGTCGCAAAAGGTCAGAAAGGATTTCGACCTTTTGCTTCGTGCGAAATGACCATGAAGGCGTAATGCCAAGCGGCCGTTTCGGCGAGAAGGGCCGCGGTTTTGGCCGTCATCTTCAGTGGAGCGATGGCGACGACAGCATGCAGTAAAAGTCACGCCGGCGCCGGCGGCATGACTCGCCGGAGCAAATCCTGATCGTTCCTCAGGCGGCGGCCCTGACCGGCTGCGTCGGTTTTTTGATCGGAATGCGCACCGACACGATCGTGCCGGCGCCTTCGGTGGAGCGGATTTTCAAGGCGCCGCCCTGAAGCTCCGCCAACGAGCGTGAGATGGCAAGGCCAAGGCCGGAACCGGTATGGCTCTTGGAAAACTGGTTCTGCACCTGTTCGAACGGCCGCCCGAGCTTGCTCAGCGCCTCCTTCGGAATGCCGCAGCCATTGTCTTCGATCGTCAGGACCAGAGCGCTGGACGTGTTGCGGGCCCTTACCGCAATACGGCCGCCCTGGCCGGTGAATTTCACTGCATTCGACAGAAGATTGATAACGATCTGCTTGATCGCCCGGCGGTCGGCGAACAGCGTCAGTGAATCGGGGATACGTGTTTCGACGGTGATCGACTTTTCCGCTGCCTGCAGCGAGATGACGCGCACTGTTTCCCTGATCAGCGGGCAAAGATCGATTTCTTCCTGATCCATCGAGAACTGGCCGGCCTCGATCTTCGACATGTCGAGGATGTCGTTGATGACGCCCAGAAGATACTTGCCGCTGCCATTGATGTCGGTGGCATATTCCTCGTAGCGGGGCGAACCCAAAGGCCCAAACAGAGCCTGCTCCATCAGCTCCGAGAAGCCGATGATCGCGTTGAGCGGCGTGCGCAATTCATGCGACATGTTGGCCAGGAACTCGGACTTGGCCCGGTTCGCTGCCTCGGCGCGCTCGGTTTCCTTCATGTATTTGCGGTTGAGTTCGACCAGTTCGCGCGACCGTTCTTCCTCCGCCCGGCGGGCAAGGCTGAGGTCGTGGATCGTCGCCATCAGCCGACGCTCGCTGTCGACCAGCTTCTCCTGGTGCAGCTTGATCTGGGTGATGTCGGAGCCCACCGAGACGGTACCGCCGTCCCTGGTCCGCAACTCGTTCACCTGCAGCCAGCGGCCATCGGCAAGCTGCCGCTCGAAGGTCACGCCGCCTTGCTGCCCGTTGGTGTTGGCAAGCCGGCGCTCCGAGGCGAAGGCAAGCATGCGTTCTTCCAGAACGGCGCGCGAGGCACCCGGCATCACGTCGCGATCCGACAGGCCGTTGTCCTGCTGGTATTTGGAATTGCACATGATCAGACGCTGGGCGGAATCCCAGAGCACGAAGGATTCGTTGATGTTTTCGATAGCTGTTCGCAGACGAAGATCCGCGGCCTCGGAGCGCAACGCCAGGTGCCGTTGCTCGGTGACGTCGACGGCGATGCCGATCAGCTGGATCTCAGGCGCTTCCGGGTCGATCACCTGCGCCCTTGCGCGCATCCACACCCATTGTCCGTCGGCATGGCGCATCCGGAACACCTGGTCGATGTGATCGATCTCGCGTGCGACGATCATGTTGGCGAGCTGGAACAGGTCGCCGTCCTCGGGATGGATGATCTCGTCGACCTCGCCGAACGACAGCATCGTGTCGCAGGGCTCATAGCCCAGCATGTCGTACATCGAGCGTGACCAGTACATCTTGCCGCGCACCATGTCCCAGTCCCACAGGCCGCAGCGGCCGCGCACCAGCGCCATGTCGATGCGCTGGTGCGCTTCCAGATAGATGCGGTCGGCGGCCTGGGCGCGCGCCGCCTGGCCGAAATAGGCATAAAGGATGATGATCAGCACGCCGGCTGTCAGCACGAACAGCGTGACGTTGAGCGAAACGGTCTTGCGCCACGTGTCGAAGACCGCTTCTCGCGGGACGAGTGCCGCGGCAGCACTGTTCCTGCCATTTGTCAGGCTCACCGCCGCATACCAGTCCTGGCCGCCGATGCTGACCTCCATGACGCCGGCGCGGTCGCCGAACATGAACAGCGGTTGACCGCCCTGGGCGATGACGTCGAGCGACCGTCCCTCCCAACGGGTCGATTGAGGGGTCACGGCAACGATCTTGAACGCTCCGTCTGTGACCGCAAGCACGTGGCTTCGGCCCATGCCGCCCTGACGGCTGATACCTTCCAGAAGGTCCTGCGTCGCGCCCGGCGTTGAGGCAATGTTCGCGTCGGCGGCAATCGAGCTGGCCAGTTGGCCCGCCGCGAGCGAGAGGATAGCCTTGGCGTCGCGTTCCACGTCGTCGCGCTCGTTCATCAGTGACAGGAACCGCAGCGCGGCGATGACGAGCAGGAAAATGATGATGAGGGCCGGTATCGATCGGCGCAACAATGGTTCGGCTGCCAGGAGCCGTCGGTAGGCGGGTTCGGCGATGAGCCGCGCGTTGCCGGCGAGACCGTCGCTTCTCGCCTCACGTCGCTCAAAAGCCGTCCCTCCGGGCGCGCCCCACGCGTCCGCCTTTGCCATAAATGGCTCTCCCCGGGTTCAAATCTGCTAGATGATCCGGCGACGCCGCACTTCCGAATCGTCAGTAAAGAATCAAAGGTGATTCGCCTTGTCCAGAGGCGCTGCGAAAAAAGATTAAAAATAGACTAAAATAATGCCAAAGCCGCCGATATCCCTCCTCCTTGAGGGGAGGGGAACTCCTCATGCCAGAGTACGCTCGACAATATCGCGCAAATCGGCCGACAGGTTCTCGGCATTGGCAATCGCTAGCAGCGCTTCCCTTGCCTTGGCTTGCCGGGCAGGTTCGAGCGAGCGCCATGATCTGAGTGCGGTCGCCAGCCTGGCGGCCACCTGCGGGTTGCGCTTTTCGACCTGCAGGACCGTTTCGACGAAAAACCGGTAACCTTCGCCGTCGGCGCGATGGAAGCCGGTCTGGTTGGCGCTGGAAAACGTACCGACGAGCGAGCGCACCCGGTTCGGGTTGGCCATCGAGAAGGCCGGGTGGCCGGTCAGCGCGCGCACCGCGTCGACGGTTCGCGGGCCGGGCACGTTGGCCTGGATCTGGAACCATTTGTCCATCACCAGCGGGTCGGCCGCATATTTCGTTTCGAAGTCAGCCAGCGCCTTGACCGTCTCGGGCGAACCGCTGTGGCGGAGCGCAAGCACGGTCAGTGCGGCGGCGCGGTCCGTCATGTTGGTTGCCGACTGGAAATGCCGGGCCGCAAGCACGGCGCCTCCCGGCAGCAGCGAGAGATAGTCGAGCAAGGTGTTGCGCTGCGCCCTGCGTCCTGCGCTCGCCGCGTCCGGACTGAACGGACCATTGTCGCCGAGGCGATCGTAGAGGCGGGGAAATATCTCCCGGTTGGCCTCTGCGATCGCGACCGCCAGCGCCTCACGGCCCGAAAAAATCGCATCGGGATCGATGTTCTTGCCGATGTCACGGGCGATATCGGCTTCGCTCGGAAGCGCCAGGGCCAGCGCCCGATAGGCCGGTTCGAGTGTCTCGTCGCCGGCTATCTTGCCGGCAAGATCTGTCAGCCGCGATGCGAAACCGGGCTGCTTGCCGCCAAGGACCTGACGGAAGGCTGATATCAGCGCGTCGGTCAAAAGCGTGTTGAACGCCTGCCAGCGCGCGAAGGCGTCGCTGTCATGGCCGGCAAGGAAGAACTGATCGTCGGCCTTCTGCTCGACCGAAAGCGTCACCGGCGCGGAGAAGCCGCGGTTGAGTGACATCGCCGGGCGCTCGGCGACGCCCGAAAAGCGCACCATGTGCCGGCGCTTGCGAATATGGATGACGCCATCCTCGACGCTGGCGCCCTCGACGCCGCTATAGGCTATCGCTTTGCCATCGGTACCGACCAGGCCGAAGGCAAGCGGAATGTGCATCAGCCGCTTGCGGCTTTCGGATGGCGTCGGCGGCACCGACTGCTCGATCTCGAGCGTGAATTCCTGCGCTGCCGGATTGTGCGTCGAACTGACCGTCAGATTGGGCGTGCCCGCCTGATGGTACCAGAGCGAAAATTGCGACAGATCGCGGCCGGATACATCCTCGAACACCCTGATGAAGTCCTCGATCGTCGCTGCCTGGCCGTCATGGCGCTCGAAATAGAGATCCATGCCGGCCCGGAACGCCTCGGCGCCGAGAATGGTGCGGATCATGCGCACCACTTCCGAGCCCTTTTCGTAGACTGTCGCCGTGTAGAAATTGTTGATCTCGCGGTAGCGGCGCGGCCGCACCGGATGCGCCAACGGTCCCTGGTCTTCGGGAAACTGATGCGCCCTGAGCGTGCGCACTTCGGCAATGCGTTTCACCGCCCGCGAGCGCTGGTCGGCGGAGAATTCATGATCGCGGAAGACCGTCAGCCCTTCCTTCAGGCAAAGCTGGAACCAGTCGCGGCAAGTGATTCTGTTGCCAGTCCAATTGTGGAAATACTCATGCGCGATGATCGCCTCGATGTTGGCGAAATCGGCGTCCGTGGCGGTCTCCTGGTCGGCCAGCACATATTTGTCGTTGAAGATGTTGAGGCCCTTGTTCTCCATCGCGCCCATGTTGAAATCGGACACGGCGACGATGTTGAAGACGTCGAGGTCGTATTCGCGGCCAAACGCATCCTCGTCCCATTTCATCGACCGTTTCAGGGCATCCATGGCGTAGCCGGCGAGCCGCTCCTTGCCCGGCTCGACATAGATGCCGAGCTCGACCCTGCGGCCGGACAGCGTGACGAAGCTGTCGGCGACCTTGCCGAGCGCGCCCGCCACCAGGGCGAACAGATAGGACGGCTTGGGGAAGGGGTCGTGCCAGACTGCATAGTGCCAGCCGTCGGCAAGTTCGCCGCTGCCCGCCGGGTTGCCGTTCGAAAGAAGCAGTGACGCCTCGCTGTGCGGCGCCTCGATGCGCACCGTATAGACCGACAGGATATCCGGGCGGTCGAGAAAATAGGTGATGCGTCGAAAGCCCTCGGCCTCGCATTGCGTGCAATAGACGTTGCTGGAGCGATAGAGGCCCATCAGGGCTTCGTTTCGTGCCGGCGCCAGCTCGGTTTCGATCAGGAGCTGGAAGCGGATTGCCGCGGGCGGCGCGGTGATCGTCAGTTGATCGGGCGTGGCAAAAAAATCCGCCGGCGCGAGTGTCTGGCCGTCGATTGCGATGCGGTTGAGCGTCAGGCCATCGCCGTCCAGCACCAGCGGCACTGACGCCGCTACGCCATCGCGGCGTTCGACTGTCAGCACCGCGGTGACGCGTGTGGCTTCTGGCGACAGGCGGAAAGTCAGGCTGGTTTCCGGAATGAGATAGTCGTTGGGGCGATAGTCTTCGAGCTTGAAGACCTGGCCGGTGTCAGTGCGCATTCCGTGGGGTTTCCTGTCGATTCCCGCAGCGGCAGGTGGGGCCGCTGGTCCAAAAAATTCGAAGCCCGCGCTCTTTACACGAAACCGTCACTCGACAAAACTGGCGCAACGCCTATTTCAGGCACTCGTTCTCCAATCATCATCGCGAGGTATCCATGACCGTCGTCACACCGAAATTCGGCATGGGCGCCTCTGTGTTACGTCGCGAGGATCAGGCCTTCATCAAGGGTCTCGGTCGCTATACGGACGACATCCAGCCGGCCGGCATCCTGCACGGCTATGTCCTGCGCTCGCCGGTAGCAAAGGCAAGCTTCACCGTCGGTTCGACCGAGGCGGCCAAAGCAGCACCTGGTGTCCATCTGGTGCTGACCGGTGCGGACCTTGCTCATCTCGGCGATCTGAAATCCGGCGTCATGCAGAGGCAGCCGGATGGCACCAAGGCGCCGACGCGCGACATTCCAATCCTTTGTCGCGACCGGGTCAATTACGTCGGCGATGCCGTCGCATTCATCGTCGCCGACAGCCGCGCTCTGGCACAGGACGCGGCCGAGCTGATCGAGGTCGACTACGATGACGAGGATGCCGCGTCCGGCACCGCCACGGCGCTTGACGAAGGCACGCCGCTGGTGTGGCCGGAACTCGGCTCCAACCGCGCCTTCAGCTACCACGTCGGCGACAAGGCGAAGACGGCGGCGGCATTCGCCAGGGCCGCGCATGTCACCCGCATCGAATTCATCAACAACCGGCTGGTCTGCAACTACATGGAGCCGCGCTCGGCGATCGGCGAGTGGAATACGCAAGAGAACCGCTTCGTGCTGACGACGGGCTCGCAGGGCGTGCATTCCATGCAGTCGATCCTCGCTGACGTTTTCAAGATCAAGAAGGACCAGCTGCGCATCATCACGCCGGATGTCGGCGGTGGCTTCGGGCCGAAGAGCTTCGTCTATCGCGAGCATCCGCTGGTGCTCGAGGCCGCCAGGCGCCTTGGCCGTCCGGTGAAATGGGCCGGCGACCGCACCGAGCATTTCCTCACCGATGCGCAAGGCCGCGACAATGTCGTGACGGCAGAAATGGCGATGGACAAGGACGGCCGTTTCCTCGGCATGAAGGTCGATCTTCTCGCCAATATCGGCGCCTATGTCTCGCAATACGGCCCGTTCATCCCCTACATCGGCGTCACCATGTCGACCGGCGTCTACGACATCCAGGCGCTCGACGTTTCGGTGACCGGCCTCTACACCAACACCTGCCCGGTCGATGCCTATCGCGGCGCCGGCCGTCCGGAAGCGGCATTCCTGCTGGAAAAGCTCGTCGACGCCTGCGCTCACGATCTGGGCCTTCCCGTCGAAGAGATCCGCCGGCGCAATTTCATTCGGCCAAACCAGTTTCCCTACCGCACGCAGACCGGCCGCCTTTACGATACCGGCGAATTCGCAGGCCATATGGACCGCGCCATCGAACAGGCGGAATGGGCGGCGTTCCCGGAGCGGCTGGCGCAGTCGAAGGCTGAAGGAAAGATCCGCGGCATCGGCATGGCGACCTATATCGAGGCCTGTGCCTTTCCGGGCTCTGAACCGGCCTTTGTCGAATTGAATGGCGACGGCACGGTGACGCTGAAGATCGGCACCCAGACCAACGGGCAGGGACACGCGACCGCCTATGCGCAGTTCCTTTCGGAAAAGCTTCATCTCGACATCGACAAGATCCATGTCCGTCAGGGCGATACCGACGAACTGAAGGCCGGTGGCGGCACCGGCGGCTCGCGTTCCATCCCGCTCGGCGGCGTATCAGCTTCTCGCGCCGGCGAGGATCTGGCCAACAAGATCAAGCGCATCGCCGCGGATGAACTGGAAGCCTCGGCCGGCGACATCGAATTGTCCAACGGCGTTGCCCGCATCGTCGGCACCGACCGCACCATCGATTTTTCCAGCATCGCCAAGGCCGCCAAGGACCCGGACGATCTCAAAGGTTTTGGTGAGTTCGTGCAGGACGAATGCACCTATCCGAACGGCCCCCATATCTGCGAGGTCGAGATCGATCCCGATACCGGCACGACGGAGATTGTCCGCTACACGATCGTCGACGATTTCGGCGTCACCGTGAATCCGATCCTGCTGGCCGGCCAGGTGCATGGCGGCGTCGTCCAGGGTATCGGCCAGGCGCTGACCGAGAACACGGTTTATGGCGAGGACGGGCAGCTGTTGACGGCGAGCTTCATGGACTATGCCATGCCGCGCGCCGACGATTTCCCGTTCTTCCATTTCGAGACCCGCAACGTGCCATCGACCACCAATGCTCTGGGCATCAAGGGCGCCGGTGAGGCCGGCACGATCGGGGCGACGCCGGCCGCGCTCAATGCGGTGACCGATGCGCTCTATCGCGCCTATGGCATCAAACACATCGACATGCCGGCGACGCCGGCACGCATCTGGGCGACAATACAGGCAACTGCCAGACCATGATTCCGAACCGAAGCTCCGCGTCAACGAAAAGTGGAATCCGGTTTTCGGAAAAGATCGTGATCAAACAACAGGTTAGAACCCTATCTCGATTCTGTCGGGATGGATCAGGCTCGAAGTGACAACAGCAGACCATCCGGGCGGCCACAATACGCTCACCGGGATCATGCTCAAGATCGTGTCGGTGGCGGTCTTTGTCGGCATGTCGTCCTGCATCAAGGCGGCGGGCACGGTGCCGGTGGGCCAGATCGCCTTCTTCCGCTCCTTCTTCGCCATCTTTCCGATCGTCATCTTCCTCGCCTTCCAGGGGAAGCTTGGCACCGCGTTCTCGACCAAGCGCCCGCTCAACCACATTGCGCGCGGGGTTGTCGGCGTCTGCGCCATGGGCCTCAGCTTCTTCGCGCTGACACGGCTGCCGCTGCCCGAGGCGATCACGCTGAACTACGCACAGCCGCTGCTGGTGGTGGTGTTCAGTTCGATCTTCCTCGGCGAAGCGATCCGCGTCTATCGCTGGAGCGCGGTTGCGGTCGGACTGGTCGGCGTGCTGATCATCTCGTGGCCGGAACTGACGCTGCTGAGTTCGGGCGCGGCACTCGGCGATCAGGAGGTGCTTGGCGTCATCGCAGCCCTGGCCGGGGCAGCGACCTCGGCCGTCGCCATGCTGCTCGTGCGCAATCTCGTCCAGAGCGAGCCGACGGCAACCATCGTGCTGTGGTTTTCGGTGACGGCGAGCGTCTTGGCGCTGCTTTCGCTGCCGTTCGGCTGGCAGGCGCTGACACCGCTGCAGGCGGGTCTTCTCGTTGCCGCAGGCTTTTGCGGCGGGCTCGCCCAGATTCTGATGACGGCAGCCTATCGCCATGCCGAAGCCTCGGTCGTGGCGCCCTTCGAATACACGTCGATGATACTTGGCATCGTCGTCGGCTATCTCGCCTTCGGCGACGTCCCGACGGTTCATATGCTCATCGGCGGCCTGATCGTCGTCGCCGCCGGCATCTTCATCATCTGGCGCGAGCGCCAGCTTGGCCTCGAACGTGCCCGCACCCGCCAGGCGGTCCCGCCGCAGGGGTGATGATCAGGACGGCTCGGCCCGCTCCTTTGCCAATCGCACCAGCACCGTCCTTGTCTGCTCGTCGGAGGGGAAAAAGGATTCGATCGCCAGTTCCGACAGCGTCACGTCGAGCGGCGTGCCGAACACGGTGATCGTGCTGATGAACGACAGCACGGCATCGCCATGGGCGAGCCGCAGCGGGTGCACGATCGCGTTCGGCTCGACCGGTACCGGCCGTCCGCCTTTCAGGCCTGACGGATAGGTGCGAAGCTCGCGTTCCAGTTCGACCAGAACCGGGTCGCCCGAGGCGTCGTTCTGGTGTTTCAGCCGGTCAAGAAGATGCGCGCGCCATTCGGCGAGGTTGACGATGCGCGGCGCAACGCCACCCGGGTGCAGGCTAAGCCGCAGCACGTTGACCGGGGGCTTCAGCAAGGAGGGCTCGGCGACGTTGGCCAGGAACGGGCCGATGGCGGCATTCGCCGACACCAGGTTCCAGTGCCGGTCGACAGCGAGCGCCGGGAAGGGTTCGTGTCCCTTGAGCACGATCTCGACGGCGGCCATTGCGGGCGCCAGCGCCGTGTCGGTGAGTGAACGCTCGCTGAAACTCGGAGCAAAGCCCGCGGCCAGCAGGAGCTGGTTGCGCTGCCTCAGCGGGATCGACAGCTGCTCGGCTAGATGCAGAACCATGTCGCGCGAGGGTGCGGCACGCCCGCTTTCCACGAAGCTCAGATGCCGTTGCGAGATTTCGGCTTCCATGGCGAGGTCAAGCTGGCTCATGCGCCGGCGCGTGCGCCATTCGCGAATGAGGCTGCCGGCGGAAGTCTGTGCTGAAGTCATGGCGGTATGACTAGGCCGCCAGGGGATGCATTTCAATTACCTTGGAGGTTATCGGTACAGCATCTACGTCGGAGATTGGCGAAAGCGATGATGCAGCCAATCTCTCCCACAAGGGGGGAGATTGGCAATCACCCCAATTCCTTCAGCTTCGCCTTCACCTCAAGAAAATCCCGCCACGCCAGCTTCTTGTGCGCGGGGGTTCTCAAGAGGTAGGCGGGGTGCAAGGTCGGCATGGCGGGAATGGCAACGCCGGAGGCGGTCGTGTGGACGCGCCAATTGCCGCGCAGCCGCAGGATACCCTCGGTGGTGTTGAGCAGGGTCTTTGCCGAGGGGCCGCCCAGATTGACCAACACCTTCGGATTGACCAGTTCGATCTGTCGTTCGATGAACGGCCGGCAGATCTCGGTCTCGTGCGGTGTCGGGGTGCGGTTGCCCGGTGGCCGCCAGGGGATCACATTGGCGATGTAGGCCGACGTCCGGTCGAGGCCGATCGCGGCCAGCATCCGGTCGAGCAGCCGGCCGGAGCGGCCGACGAACGGCAATCCCTCGATGTCCTCGTCGCGGCCAGGCGCCTCGCCGACCAGCATGACAGCAGCGTTCGGATTGCCGTCGGCGAACACCAGGTTCTTGGCGGTGAATTTGAGGTTGCAGCCGTCGAATGCCGCCATGTGCTGGCGAAGCTCGTCCAGGGTCGTCGCCGTCGTCGCCAGTTGGCGCGCCAACGCCGCTTGCGCCTCGTCGGGCACCGTCGCGGAGGCGGAAGGCGGGCGCGCTGGTGGAGCGTCCGGCAACCGGCTCATGTCGGGGCGCGGCGGTTGGGCAGGAGGCCTTGGCGCCAGGGTTTTGCCGGCAGGCACCGTCGCCTCCGGCATACGCTCCGGCGGCTTCGGCGCCGTCTCGGCAAACCGGTTTACCGGCGCCTCTTCGAGCGCTTCATCGACGCCGGCACTGGCGTAGAAGGCGAGCAAATCCGCGAGATCGGATCTGTTCATGGGGGAGGCGGCAGACATGGCGCCACCATCGTCCGCGCGACCACGATTTGCAAGTTGGTGATTGGCGAAAGCGATGGTGACAGCCAATCTCCCTCCTCGAGGGGAAGATCGGCGCGCGCTCGGCCGCCTTCGCCAATCGTAAAGGCAACATTGCCCCCGCGTCTTCCGTTCAGATCACGACCTAACCGGTCGGAATACGCGGATCCTGAACCAGATAAAACGTCCAGCGCGGCGTGTAGTCGGTGATCAGGAAAATGAAGTTCGCCGTCTTCAGTGGGTCGATCTTGCCGTTCCTGAACAGCAGCTGGTCATACGGTTCGAAATCGCGGTCGAAATCGGGAAAGCTGCTCGACCAGATATTATCAGGCTTCTTGTTGCGCTGGTCGAACGACAGGCCGTCGCCGAACACGCTCGGCTGGTCGAGCACCTCCTGGAGCTCGAACTGGAATTCGACCCAGGCCTGGCCGCTGTTGTTGAGCACGTCGATGCGCATATACATGAGGCCGTTGGCGAATTCCCCTGCCTTGCCGAAGGGCTGGATCGGCTTTGTCGTGCGGATGGTCAGCGTCACTGGCGTTGCCGAATTCAGTTCTTCGGTGATGACGAGCGGGTCGTCCTTGGTTCCGGTGCCAGAAGCGCCGGTGATGCGGAAGCCGCCGAGCTCGTCGGAAAAGGAATAGGCCCCGGCCGCCCAGGCTTTTTGTGGGTCGGCACTGGCGTCAATCGGCGCCAGCGGCGAAAAGACCAAAAGGAGCGCCCGGCAAGTCCGTCCGGGCGAGGAAAAAAAGCGCGTCAATGAAAAGCCGGTTGGCCCGTATATGCGCATGGCTCGAAGTATGGCCGATAAGCAAGCCGTCGAACAATTAAAAACGTGAGGGCGGCGGCTCTCCTCGGAATGGACCCGGCCCGCATCGATGTTCCGGAGGACTCCAAAACGCGATCTTGTAGTACGATGCGCGACTTTTTGACGAAATCGGCATTGTCACGTCAGCGCCGGTTTCGCGTCGCGAATTGATGCGCTATGCAGCGGATAAGCCAGCAAGATGCGTAAATGCGGCAGCCAGTGAGGGGTTGATGAGCGATATCGAACGCGAAAGCATGGAATTTGACGTGGTCATCGTCGGCGCCGGTCCGGCCGGCCTCGCCGCCGCGATCCGTCTCAAGCAGGTCAATCCCGAGCTTTCCGTCGTCGTGCTGGAAAAGGGCGGCGAAGTCGGCGCCCACATCCTGTCTGGCGCCGTCGTCGATCCGATCGGCATCGACCGGCTGTTGCCGGGCTGGCGTGACGAAGAGGGACATCCCTTCAAGACGCCGGTCACGGCAGACCATTTCCTGGTCCTCGGCCCCGCCGGTTCGTTCCGGTTGCCCAACATCCTGATGCCGCCGCTGATGAACAATCACGGCAATTACATCGTTTCGCTCGGCAATGTCTGCCGTTGGCTGGCGACCAAGGCCGAGGCGCTGGGCGTCGAGATCTATCCGGGCTTCGCCGCGGCCGGCCTGCTCTACAATGAGGCTGGCGCGGTCACCGGCGTTGTCACCGGCGATATGGGCGTCGAGAAGGATGGCACGCACGGCCCGGGCTTCGCGCCGGGCATGGCGCTGATGGGCAAATATGTGCTGATCGGCGAGGGCGCGCGCGGCTCGCTGGCCAAGCAGCTGATCGCCAAGTACAATCTTTCCGATGGTCGCGAGCCCGGCAAATACGGCATCGGCCTCAAGGAACTCTGGCAGGTCAAGCCGGAAAACCACAAGCCAGGCCTGGTCCAGCATTCTTTCGGCTGGCCGCTCGACATGAAGACCGGCGGCGGCTCCTTCCTCTATCATCTGGAGGACAACCAGGTGGCGGTCGGCTTCGTCGTCCACCTCAACTACAAGAACCCCTGGCTGTCGCCGTTCGACGAATTCCAGCGCTTCAAGACCCACCCGGCGATCAAAGGCACGTTCGAGGGCGCGAAGCGGCTGGGTTATGGCGCCCGTGCCATCACAGAGGGTGGCTGGCAGTCGGTGCCGAAACTGTCCTTCCCCGGTGGCGCGCTGATGGGTTGCGCTGCCGGCTTTGTCAACGTGCCGCGCATCAAGGGCTCGCACAATGCCGTGCTCTCCGGAATGCTGGCGGCCGAGCATGTCTGTGATGCGATTGCCGCCGGCCGCGCCAATGATGAACTGGCTTCCTACGAGGCCGCATGGCGGGCGACCGACATCGGCAAGGATTTGAAGAAGGTGCGCAACGTCAAGCCGCTGTGGTCGCGTTTCGGCACTATCGTCGGTGTCGGCATTGGTGGTCTCGACATGTGGCTGAACACGCTGTTCGGCTTCTCGCCCTTCGGCACGCTGAAGCACGGCAAGGCCGACTATGCGACGCTGGAACCGGCTGCCAAGCACAAGAAGATCGCCTATCCCAAGTCGGACGGCGTTCTGACTTTCGATCGCCTGTCCTCGGTGTTTCTGTCGAACACCAACCACGAGGAAAACGAGCCTGTCCATCTGCTGGTCGCGGATATGGATCTGCAGCAGCGTTCCGAACACGATGTCTATGCCGGACCCTCGACACGCTACTGCCCGGCCGGCGTCTACGAATGGGTCGACAAGGACGGCAACGCCGCCGCCGATCCTGCGGCGAAGGACGTGCGCTTCGTCATCAACGCGCAGAACTGCGTCCACTGCAAGACTTGCGACATCAAGGACCCGAACCGAAACATCACCTGGGTGCCGCCACAAGGTGGCGAAGGCCCAGTTTACCAGAACATGTAGTCTACCAAGACATGGTAGCCGCCGCGCCGGCCGTCTCGACCGTCGACCAAAATGAAAGCCGGAGAAGGCCCGCTATATTTGCGGCGTCTAAAAAACGTTGAAGTGGCGCGGCGCTTGTGGTTCCCTTTTCTCTCCTAACCCGGAGAGATGACCATGCGCCTGGCGGTTCTGACGTGCCTTGCGGCGATCGGCGCCTTGTGCGGCTTCGCACCGTCGGCATCGGCTGACACCAAGGTGCTGATCAAGACGCGGACCTACAACATATCAGGTACCACGGGCGCCGCCCTGATCGAGGCCATGGACCGCAATGGTCCGAAGAGGCACGGCTTCATGACGCATGCCATCGCGCTGACCGCCTACACCGTAAATTGGGACCTTGACATCAGCAGGGACGGTGGCGTCTGCCGACTGCAGCAGGCCAACGGAACACTCGATCTCACCTATACCTTACCCCACCTGGCCTCAGCCGCGACGCCGGCGCTTCAGAAACGCTGGAAGCGGTTTTTCGCGGGCGTTCGTGCCCACGAGCATAGCCACGGCCGCATCGCCAAGACAATGATGCGGGTCACCGAGAAATCGATTACGGGACTGGAGTTCGCCGACAACTGGTTTTGCAGCAAGACGCACCGCGAGGCGAGACGCCGGATCAAGGCTGTCTATGCCGAATACGAGGCGAAACAGAACGCCTTCGACGCGCGCGAGCATCGCGACGGCGGCCATGTCGAGCACCTCGTCGATGCCCTGTCGCGCAAGCAATAGGCCGCTTAGCTTCGCGTGTTGCCGTTCCGTGTCACGGATGCGGTCGCGGTTTCACGGTCGTCGACCGGCTTTTTCTCTTCCGGCCTCAGCGAGAATTCCACCATCACCGGAAGATGGTCGGAGCCTGTGTCTTCCAGCCTCGACACCGAATGGATGAGAACCGCGCCCTTGCTGAAAACCTGGTCGATCGGCAGTCCGGTGAAGCGCAGGAAATCCGGTAGCTTGTCGTAGAGCCACGTCGGCCCCGGCGAAGGCCCCACGGTCAGCTTGCCAAGATCTGCGACGCGCCGGACAGCGGCACTCCAGGGTACTGCATTGCAGTCACCTGCCATGATCGCGGTCTCGCCGAGCGAGGCGAACTCCTGCGACAATCCGCCGATCTGACGTGATTGGTTGCGCGGCCACGGCCAAGTGAGATGGACAGCGGCGACATCGACGCTGGTTTGGCCGAAGTCGACGGTCGCGATGGCCATCGCACCGCGGCCATCGCAGCGCGGTTGCGTGCCGGCGGCAAACGGCCGTCTGGACAGCAGCGCAACGCCGAACACGCCATTGGGGTAGGGGCAGAGGATCCGGTAGGGATAGTCGCTGGCGAGAAGGCCAAGCTTCGCCTCCCACATTTCGGACACCTCGTCGAGGGTGATCACGTCAGGCTGGGTCCGGCCGATCAGTGGCAGCACCTTTTCAGGCGTCGGATTGTCAAACCGCAGGTTCATTTGCAGCAGGTGGTAGATCTTCTGGTCACCAGGGTAGATCGCCGTCTGATCTCCGGGCTTGGCTTCGTAGGCTGCCTGGACTGGCCACAGGCGGGTTACCGGCAGGGCGTTCGACGTGGTAGCAAAGGCAGCTACAGCAAAGAGCAGCGCTGTGGCCGCCTGCAAGCGAAACGAGGTCGCGAGCAGCGGCAGCGCGCAAAGCGCCATCAGCACGGCAAGATGGACGCGAAAATGGGCGAAGGAATCGAAGGCCGGATGCAGCGTTCCGAAAAACCCGGCCACCAGCGGGACCGAGAAGACAAGCATTGCGACGAACGCCACCGAAGCCATCATGTTTCGAATTCGTGCCATCTGCTTTGCCTACCGGCAGAAATGCGGCCCAATCAAGATGACGAAATGCCCTGCCGCGCTCTTACCGTACTCCGGCCATGCTCCGGTCGATGAAGGTCGATTGGCGCTACTGGAACGCCGTCTCCGAAAAGCTCCTGAGCTTGCGCGAATGCAACCGCTCCATCGGCATCTCGGCCAGCTTCTCCATCGCCCTGATGCCGATCTTCAAGTGCTGCGCCACCTGCCGCTTGTAGAACTCGGTCGCCATGCCGGGCAACTTCAATTCGCCATGCAGAGGCTTGTCGGAGACGCAAAGCAGCGTGCCATAGGGCACGCGGAAACGGAAGCCATTGGCTGCGATCGTCGCCGATTCCATGTCGAGCGCGATCGCCCTTGACTGCGACAGCCGCTGCACCGGCCCGCGCTGGTCGCGCAGTTCCCAGTTGCGGTTGTCGATTGTGGCGACGGTGCCGGTGCGCATGATACGCTTGAGGTCGTAGCCGGAAAGGCCGGTGATTTCGGCGACCGCCTCCTGCAGCGCCACCTGGATTTCAGCCAGCGGCGGGATCGGCACCCAGACTGGAAGATCGTCGTCCAGAACATGGTCTTCCCGCACATAGGCATGCGCCAGCACATAGTCGCCGAGCGCCTGGGTGTTGCGCAGCCCGGCGCAATGGCCGAGCATCACCCACGCATGGGGCCTGAGCACCGCAATATGGTCGGTGATCGTCTTGGCATTGGAGGGGCCGACGCCGATATTGACCATGGTGATGCCGCCATGGTTCGGCTTCTTCAGATGATAGGCCGGCATCTGCGGCAGGCGCGGCGGCGCCACGCCACCGGCGGGCGCGCTTTGTCCAGCCTTGGTGACGACGTTTCCCGGCTCGATGAATTCGACGTATCCGCCGCCGCCATTCGCCATCAGCTCGTGCGCGCGGGCGACGAATTCATCGATGTAGAACTGGTAGTTGGTGAACAGCACGAAATTCTGGAAATGCTGGGGACTGGTCGCCGTGTAGTGAGACATCCGGTGCAGCGAGTAGTCGATGCGTTGCGCCGTGAACGCTGCCAGCGGCCTGGCTTCGCCCAACGCCACTTCGAACGTGCCGTTGGCGATCTGGTCGTCGGTGCCGTCGAGGTCCGGCACGTCGAACAGGTCACGGATCGGCCGCCTGATGCGTTCGGCTGCCGCGCCGTCGACATGGGAGCCTTCCAGGAATGCGAAATGCAGCGGGATGGGCGTCGTCGATTCCGAAACCGTGACCGGAACGCCGTGATTGCGCATGATCAGCTGAAGCTGTTCGATGAGATAGCGTTCGAACAGGGCAGGCTGGGTGACGGTGGTGGAGAAATGCCCAGGCGTCGGCATATGGCCGTAGGCCTGCCGCGAGTCGATCTGGGTGAACGAACTCGTGGTGACGCCAATCTCGGGATAGAAGGCTCGGTAGCGCTTGTTGTTGTCACTGCCTGCGGCGAGCGCCGTGAACGAATCGCGCAGGAATTTGGTGTTGCGATCGTAAAGGACCTGCAAGGCCGCGACGGCCTTTTCGGCATCGTTGAAACTCTGCCGGCCAAATGGCTCCGGCATCACGACCGATTCGATAGCCTGGGGGTAGATTCGCTTTTCCATGACCCAATATAGAGGCTTGGCCATGCGGTTGGGAGGGGTATGCCGGCCCGAACGCGGTCAAAAACGTCGTTTTTCTTATTGAATGGTTTCGATGAAGATCGATTGATCCTAACCGCGCTGCAGGCTGACCAGCAACACAAAGCCGACGCCGTTCTTCCTCAACGCTGGCGCTTCGATCGTCGAACCCGCATCAGCGCGCATCGTGGGTACGGCCAGAACCGGCGCGGCAAGAACCATCAGGATGAGCGTCGCCCGCGGCAAAAGCCGAAGGGTCCTGAGTGCGTTGGCGACGATGCGGTTCATGGTGTTTGCTTCTTTCTAGGTGTCTGTCGGTTCAGGGACGAAAATGGTTCAGGCAATCGAACCGGCAGGAATTGGCCTGGTCCCCGGAGCGGGCCGGGCGGCCGGCCTCGGCAACGAGGATGGCGAACAACATGCCGAACAGGCTCAGCAGCAGGCAGACGATGGTGAAGCGGCGGACGAGCATTGCGTGGTGTCTCCTTCAACACGCATGAGAATGCCCGAGCGCGACTGAACCGGCTCTGATGCCGGCGTTCATCTGCGGTTCAAATTCATTGACGGAGTTTTACGAGCGCCGGGCGCGCGTGAGCCGGCATGCCTGATCTATCGGCCGCAACAGCTGGCCAAACAAAAACGGAGCCCGCCAAGGCCCCCCGTCTTCATTCCGTCAGAATGCAACGATCAGAGCTTGTGCCAGATCTGGCTCTCGCAGAGAACGGCCAGGACGCATCCGGTCATTTTCAGCGAATTTCCGGCTAGGGTCCCGCTACCCGAATAAGTCTTTCCGTTCGACGGCTTGGTGATCGAGCCGACATATTTGCCGCCACCGCTCGCCTTCATGCTGCCGATCGATTTTCCGGCATATTGACCGGTCTTCAGCTTGATGCAGAATGAGCCGCCGCAGGCACTGATGGCTGCCGTGTCGCCGTTCTTGGTTTTCCAGTTGCCCTCGATCGGATCGGCCCAAGCCGTGCCGGCCATGATCAATGTTGCCGCGAGGGCGATGCTGATTTTGGTTGCCGCGAGGGCGATGCTGATTTTGCGAACCATGTTTTTCCTCCCTGTGGGCATCCGGTCGGATGTTCCGCCCCACCGTCTGCCCTTTACGCAAACGTAAGCTAATTCACCTCCCGGCAAAACAAAAGCGGTGCCGCTGCGGAAGACTTCAGGATTTTGACCGCCTGAAGCGGTCCCGTCGACCGGAAATGAAACGATCGCAACTCCGTCTTTGTCTCCCTTGGTTAGCGGAGTCTTGATCCGCGCCTCGCAAACTTTCGTCAAATTGAGCGCGAACCGGCGAAATTGCTGGCTTTGTATCCTTAACGAATTTCCGCGTTTACCTCTTGTTTTAGCTTTGTTTTCCTCAAATTAAGCACGCCATTTAACGACGGATTCAAGCCTCCGCGTCATTCTCGAAAGCATCGAAAGAGCGGCCACCCCAAGGGATATCAACGGATACCAAGGGACAGAAGGAGGCGGCTCTCGGGAGCCTGACAGGGGCTAGAACAGGGGATTGAAATGGCACGTTTTGAAATGCCTGAAGCCGGCTTCGGCGCCATGGGGGCAACCGCCCAGGCCGACATTCTTTTCGAACTGGGCATGATGTATGCGACCGGCCGCGATTGCGAGACCGATGTCGTCGCCGCCCACAAATGGTTCAACATTGCCGCGATCAAGGGCTCGGTCCGCGCCGCGGAACTGCGCTCGGAATTGTCGGCGGCCATGTCGAAGGTCGAGATCGCCAGGGCGCTGCGCGAAGCCCGCGAATGGATGACGATGCACTGAGTTCATGGGGCCTCTGAATTCATCAGGCACCGAGATCACCGACAGGGATGCTTCAGGTCAAGGCCGCGCAAGACGGCCGGACCGGCAAGAACAAGGCCGCGCAAGACGGTCGCACCAACAATGACAAGAACGCGGCAGGCCGGATACGGCCAAGCTGCGCGACGGACAGGGAAGGCGAGCGGTTTTCGGCGCGGGAGCGTTGGGGGCTGGTTCGACCGACAAAAGCCGCGACCGGCCGAAACAAGGCTGGCGCGGCTTTTGCGTTTTCAGACCATGATCCCAAAAAGTGGAACCGGTTTTTGGAAGAGATCATGGTCAAACAGAAACGTTGCAGGCCCAATCGAGTGCCGCCGATGCGCCTAGACAGGCCTGGCGAAGGGTGAAATTCTCCCGCCCACTCTGGAAGAGGCGCGACCGGGGCGGCCGCGCGAGAGTGGAGGAGTGTATCACCATGAAAAAGTTGGGTATTTTGAGCGCGGCCATCGTGGGCCTGAT
The DNA here is from genome assembly GCF_004962245.1 of Mesorhizobium sp. Lineage (GTDB taxonomy): Bacteria > Pseudomonadota > Alphaproteobacteria > Rhizobiales > Rhizobiaceae > Mesorhizobium. The sequence goes on from NZ_SUHQ01000022.1 coordinate 112,716, forward strand.
GATGAGTGCGCCGATTGCCTTCGCCGACGACATCACCTTTTCGGTGGTTGGACCGATGACCGGTCAGCTTGCCACCATCGGCGATCAGTTCAAGCAGGGCGCGCAAGCCGCCGCCGACGCGATCAACGCGGCCGGCGGTGTCGACGGCCGTCAGATCAAGCTCGACGTCCAGGATGACCAGTGCGACCCGAAACAGGCGGTTTCGGTCGCCAACCGCATCGTCGCCAACGGGGTCAAGTTCATCGATGGCCATGCCTGCTCGGGCTCGAGCATCCCGGCCTCCGCCGTCTACGCCGAAGCCGGCGCGCTGATGATGAGCCCGGCTTCGTCGAACCCGGTGCTGACCGACGCGGCGGCGAAGGCCGGTTGGCCGACGATCATGCGCCTCTATACGCGCGACGATGCGCAGGGCGCTTTCATCGGTCCATGGATCGCCAAGAAATATGCCGGCAAGAACGTCGTCATCATGCACGACAAGAGCGCCTATGGGCAGGGCGTAGCCGATGCCGTCAAGGCAACAATGAACCAGAACGGCCTCAACGAGATCCTCTACGAGGGCATCAACGCCGGTGAAAAGGACTACGCCGCGCTCGTCACCAAGCTGAAGGACCTGAAGGCTGACGTCGTCTATTTCGGCGGCTATCACCCCGAAGCCGGCCTCATCCTGCGCCAGTCGGCGGAACAGAACCTGAAGTATCAGCTGATCATGCCGGACTCGATTGCCACGCCGGAATTCTGGCAGGTTGCCGGTCCGGCCGGTGAAGGCACCATGTTCGTGTTCCCATCGGATCCGCAAGCGAAGCCGGAAGCCAAGGAAGCGATCGAAAAGATCAAGGCCGGCGGCTTCGTTCCCGAGGGCTTCACGCTCTTCTCCTATGCCGTGATCCAGACGTTTGCCGAGGGTATCAAGCGCGCCGGCAGCGACGATCCGGCCAAGGTTGCCGAAGCCTTGAAGAACGGCGAGCCGATCAGCACCGTCGTCGGCCAGGTCACCTTCGACGAGAAGGGCGACCTCAAGAACGCCAGCTACGACATCAACCAGTGGCATGACGGCAAATACGCGCCGATCCAGCCGTAACAACTTGCGGCGCCTGGCGACAATCGAAGATGGCTGGGGCAGACAGACCCGGCCATTTTCATTCTGTCATACGTTTTGGGGCAGGTGTTTCGACATCGCCTCGCGGATGAACGAACAGCGGTCATCCGTGGGTTTCCTCGGCAAAACGCACCAGCACCGTCCCGTCGGTGACCTGCGCGCCTTCTGTGGCGATCTCGGCGATCGTGCCGTCATGCGTGGCGGAAATCGTGTGCTCCATCTTCATCGCTTCCACAATCAACAGCGGCTGGCCCTTGATGACGGTCTCGCCTCTTGCCGCGCGCACCATCTTGACCAGACCCGGCATCGGCGCGCGCAGGCTGTCTGAACCGGCGGCGATTTCGTCGGCCCTCGCCAGCGGATCCGGCACCGCGAAGCTGTAGCCGACGGCGCCTTCGAACACAGTGACGTGGCCGAGCCAGCGGGCGAGGCGAGGGGCGGCGCGAAGATCAAACAGATTGGCGCTGTCGTAAGGTGCGTCCAGTGCCACTTGGAAGCGTCCGTCCGACCGCACCGACACAAGCGCGAGGATATCGTCTTCGCCGTAGCGCAACCGTATGCGCCGCGCCACGCTGTGGAAATGTGCATAGCCGGCAAGCGACGACCACGGGTCGTCGGTCGGCGCCCGCGCCCCGGCGCCGGAGGCCGCAAGCGCGGCTGCGGCGACGATCTCGCTGCTCGGCGGTGGGACTGCGATCAGCGCTTGCTGATGCCTGCCGATCAGACCGGTATCGACGTCGCCTGCCGAAAAATCCGCGTCAGCGGCAAGCGCAGCGAGAAAGGCGGTGTTGACGGTCGAGCCGGCGATCTCGGTCTGCGAAAGGGCTGTGCCCAGCGCTTCGAGCGCCGCGTGCCTGTCCTTACCATGCAGGACCAGCTTGGCGATCATCGGGTCGTAGAAGGGCGAGATGGCATCGCCGGCGCGCACGCCGGTCTCGACCCGCATGCTGGCGCCCTCGGGCGCGCTATCGGGAAATTTCAGGTGATGCAGCGTGCCCGTCGCCGGCAAGAAACCCTTCGCCGCGTCCTCGGCATAGATGCGCGCCTCGAAGGCGTGACCGGAGAGCGCAATTTCGCCCTGCGTCTTCGGCAGCTTTTCGCCGGAGGCCACCCTCAACTGCCATTCGACCAGGTCGATGCCGGTGACCATTTCGGTGACGGGGTGCTCGACCTGCAGGCGTGTGTTCATTTCCATGAACCAGAAGCGGTCGGCCTTCAGCCCTTGCGAGGCATCGACGATGAACTCGATCGTGCCGGCGCCGGAATAGTTGATCGCCTTGGCGGCCTTCACCGCCGCCTCCGTCATCGCCTTGCGCAAGGCCGGCGTCATGCCGGGGGCGGGGGCTTCCTCGATCACCTTCTGGTGGCGGCGCTGCGCCGAGCAGTCGCGTTCGTAGAGATGCACAACATTGCCGATACTGTCGCCGAACACCTGAACCTCGATGTGGCGCGGCTTGTCGATATATTTTTCGACCAGCACGCGGTCGTCGCCAAAGGCGGCCTTCGCCTCGCGCCGCGCCCCCGACAGTGCTTCGGAAAAGTCGTCGGGATGTTCGACGCGCCGCATGCCCTTGCCACCGCCACCGGCGCGCGCCTTGATCAGTACGGGATAGCCGATCTCGCGGGCCTTGGAGGCGAGCAGCACGATCTCCTGCGCCTCGCCGTGATAGCCCGGCACAACCGGCACGCCGGCCTTCTCCATCAGCCGCTTGGCCGCGTCCTTCAGCCCCATGGCACGGATCGAGGCGGCCGACGGGCCGATGAAGATGAGCCCCGCCGCCGTCACCTGGTCGACGAAATCAGGGTTTTCCGATAGAAAACCGTAGCCGGGATGGATGCCCTCGGCGCCGGTGGCCAAAGCCGCGGCGATGATCTTGTCGCCCCGCAGATAACTTTCGCCGACAGGCGAGGGACCGATATGAATCGCCTCGTCAGCCATCTCCAGATGCAAGGCGCGGGCATCGGCGTCGGAATAGACGGCGACTGTGCGCACACCCAATTTGCGTGCAGTGCGGATCACCCTGCAAGCGATCTCACCGCGATTGGCGATCAGGATCTTGGCGAACATGCAGCCTCCGCAGCCAGGGTTTGCGACGGACGACGTGGTTGTTTCTTCGCGCTCCCGCTATCCCGCCGGCCTGGCAGGCGCCCGTCTATTTCGAGGCGGCGATTCCGCAGCCCCCGCTTGCGGTCTTGACCTTGTACTTTTTGACACCGGCCTGACAGGACCGCAGGGCCAGATCTTCCGCGGCCTTCTTGGAGGGCGCGTTCAGCCGTGCGCTGCAAATGACGTACAAATCGGTCACGCGCGAATAGAAGGTCGTCGCATAGGCGGAATGCCCGCTGGCCACCAGATAGGCTTTGTAGGCTTTCGGGCAGTCTCCCGTCGAACCCGGCGGAAAATTGACGGCGAAACGGCTGTCGCCTTTGCTTCCCGCCAGCGATTCCGCCGTACCAACGCCAGGGGCCGCTAATATAAGCAGCCCCGCAAGTACAGACACAGTTGTTTTCTGAAAAAATTGCAGTCTCATCTTCACCCAATCCCCATTGGTATTTGCAAAAAGCAATAGCCACAATTTTTCCGTGTGGCCAGTTCAATGGTTGAAAATAAGTCTGAAAGGTGCGGACGGGATTTCTCATCGGTGCAGATCACGCTCCGCAAGGTCAGCAATTGCCTGCCGGTACAATTCCGCCATTTGCTGGTCGAAGCAGCAGAAAATGACGGTTTCCGGAGCCGCGTTCTGGCCGATGAAGGCACGCACGGTGCCAACGGCGATCTGCGTTGCATGGTCCTTTGGATAGCGATAGACGCCGGTCGAGATCGCCGGGAACGCCACCGTCCGGCAATCCTTGGCAACGGCGCATTCGAGCGATCGGCGATAGCAGGAGGCGAGCAGATCGGCTTCGCCTTTGCCGCCGCCTTGCCAGACCGGCCCGACCGTGTGGATGATGTAGCGTGCCGGCAGCCTGTAGCCCTTGGTGAGCTTTGCGTCGCCGACCTTGCAGCCATTCAGCATCCGGCATTCGAACTCCAACTCCGGGCCGGCGGCGCGGTGGATGGCGCCGTCGACGCCTCCGCCTCCCAAGAGCGACGTGTTGGCGGCGTTGACGATGGCATCGACCGCCAGCTTCGTGATGTCGCCAATGTGAAGGCGAATCTTCTGATCGATTTCGCTCATCTCACATCCTGAACACGCCGAACCGTGTCTCCTCGATCTCGGCGTTCAGCGCCGCGGACAGGCTGAGCGCCAGCACTTCGCGCGTCTTGGCCGGGTCGATGATGCCGTCATCCCAGAGCCGGGCGGAGGAATAGAGCGGGTGGCCCTCATGCTCGTATTTCATCAGAATCGGCTTCTTGAATTTCGCCTCCTCCTCCGCGCTCCATTCCCCGCCCTTGCGCTCGATGCCCTCGCGTTTGACCACGGCCAGCACGGTGGCCGCCTGCTCGCCGCCCATCACCGAAATGCGGGCATTCGGCCACATCCACAGGAAGCGGGGTGAATAGGCACGTCCGCACATGCCGTAATTGCCGGCGCCGAACGAACCGCCGATGATCATGGTTACCTTCGGCACGCGGGCCGTGGCGACCGCCATCACCAGCTTGGCGCCGTCCTTGGCGATGCCGCCCGCCTCGTATTTTCGCCCCACCATGAAGCCGGTGATGTTCTGCAGGAAGACCAGCGGAATCCCGCGCTGGCAGCACAATTCGATGAAGTGTGCGCCCTTCAGCGCGCTTTCGGAGAACAACACGCCGTTGTTGGCGATGATGCCGACCGGCATGCCGTTGAGATGGGCAAAGCCGGTGACCAGCGTGGTGCCGTAATTCTGCTTGAACTCGTCGAACTCGGAGCCGTCGACGATGCGGGCGATCACTTCGCGCACGTCATAGGGCTGGCGCAAATCGGTCGGCACGATGCCGTAGAGCTCATCCGCTGCATGAAACGGCGGAATCGGATCGCGAAGTGCCAGCCCGATCTGCTTCTTTCGATTCAGATTTTTGACGATGCGGCGCGCGATCGCCAGCGCATGCTCGTCGTCCAGCGCATAGTGGTCGGCAACGCCGGAAAGCCGCGTATGCACATCGGCGCCGCCCAGATCCTCCGCGCTGACATCCTCGCCCGTGGCGGCCTTCACCAGCGGCGGGCCGCCTAGGAAGATGGTTGCCTGGTTGCGCACCATGATCGTCTCGTCCGACATCGCCGGCACATAGGCGCCGCCCGCCGTGCACGAACCCATGACGCAGGCGATCTGCGGTATGCCGGCCGCCGACATGTTGGCCTGGTTGTAGAAGATGCGGCCGAAATGGTCGCGGTCGGGAAACACCTCGTCCTGGTTGGGCAGATTGGCGCCGCCGCTGTCGACCAGATAGACGCAAGGCAGCTTGTTCTGCAGCGCGATCTCCTGGGCGCGCAGATGTTTCTTCACCGTCATCGGATAATAGGTGCCGCCCTTCACCGTGGCGTCGTTGACGACGACCATGACTTCGGTGCCTTCGACGCGGCCGATCCCGGCGATGATGCCGGCCGACGAGATGTCTTCGCCATACATCGACCATGCGGCGAACTGGCCGATCTCCAGGAAGGGCGAACCGGTATCGAGCAACTGGGCGAGACGCTCGCGCGGCAAAAGCTTGCCGCGGGAGACGTGGCGCTCACGCGCTTCCTCCGATCCGCCGCGCTCGACGCTCGCCGCCTTCTCCGCAATGTCGGCGACCAGCGCCCGCATCCGCTCGGCATTGGCGCGGAAGGTGTCGGAGGCGGGGGAGATATTGGAGGTGAGGGTGGGCATGTCAGCGGCCCTCCGCCATGATCTCGCGCCCGATCAGCCAGCGGCGGATTTCGCTGGTGCCGGCGCCGATCTCGTAGAGCTTGGCGTCGCGCAAAAGCCGGCCGGTCGGATAGTCGTTGATGTAGCCGTTGCCGCCCAGAAGCTGGATGGCGTCGAGCGCCATCAGCGTCGCCTTCTCGGCGGCGAACAGCACGCAGCCGGCGGCGTCCTTGCGGGTCGTCTGGCCGCGGTCGCAGGCGGCGGCGACAGCATAGACATAGGCACGCGCGGCGCTCATCGTCGTATACATGTCGGCGAGCTTGCCTTGCACCAGCTGGAACTCGCCGATCGGCTGGCCGAACTGCTTGCGCTCGTGCACATAGGGGATCGCCACGTCGAGGCATGCCGCCATCAGCCCGATCGGGCCGCCGGCGAGCACGGCGCGCTCATAGTCGAGGCCCGACATCAGCACCTCGACGCCACGCCCTTCCTCGTGCAGCACATTGTCGAACGGCACCTCGACGTTCTCGAACACCAGCTCGCCAGTGTTCGAGCCGCGCATGCCGAGCTTGTCGAGCTTTTGCGCGACGGAAAACCCAGCAAAAGCCTTTTCGACGATGAAGGCGGTGATGCCGCGCGAATGCAGCTCCGGATCGGTCTTGGCGTAGACGACCAGCGTCTCGGCATCCGGGCCGTTGGTGATCCACATCTTGGTGCCGTTGAGCACATAGCGGTCGTTGCGCCTTTCGGCGCGCAACCTGAGTGACACGACGTCGGAGCCGGCGCCGGATTCCGACATCGCCAGCGCGCCGACCTTTTCGCCGGTGCAGAGCGCAGGCAGATATTTTTCCTTTTGCGCCGGCGTCGCCCAGCGATTGATCTGGTTGACGCAGAGGTTGGAATGGGCGCCGTAGGAGAGGCCGACCGAGGCCGAGGCGCGGGAAATCTCCTCCATCGCGACCACATGCGCGAGATAGCCCATGCCGGTGCCGCCGAAATCCGGATCGGCGGTGATGCCGAGCAGGCCAAGCGCGCCGAGTTCACGCCACAGTTGCGCCGGAAATTCATTGCTGCGGTCGATCTCGGCAGCGATCGGCGCGATCTTTTCCTGGGCGAAGCGCCGCACGAGGTCACGCAGCGCCTCGATGTCTTCATCAAGCCCGAAGTTGAGCGTGTGCGTGTACATGCCGTTTCCTCCCGCCGCATGATCCCGAACCAAAGGTTCGCGTCAGCGAATATCGAACTCGCTCTTTACTGCGCTGCCCCTCGGTCCGCTGGGATCATGCGCAAAATCAAAGTGCTACAGCCTCCTTTGAGCGTCCCAAGGGACGCGCGGCGCTGTAGCTCGTTGTCGCGCCATGGGCCTTTGCCCCAACGAGGCGCATTGTCATTGAAAGATATGTGGCGGTTACCTCGGAGATCGATAGCCGCTCGCCTGGCCGGAACCAGACGATGACGCCTGTCATCATCTGGATCAGCGCCATGGCGGTGAGGCCGGTATCGTCGACACTGAAGACCCCGGCTTCCGAACCGTCGCGCAGGATGGTGCGTAGTTCCTTTTCATAGGCCGTGCGCTGCTTGAGGATCTGCGACAGGCGGTCATGCGACAGGCTGCGCAGCTCCATGTTCGAGACATGGGTGGAATGGCGGCGCTTGATGTGGAAGGCGATGTGGTTTTCGACATAGGCGGCAAGCCGCGTCGCCGGATCGGCCGCGGCGGGGCGCGCCGCGTCCCACGCATCGATCAGTCCTTCCATGTGCCCGCGCATCAGCGTGAACAGGAGGTCTTCCTTGGTCGGAAAGTAGCGGTAGAGCGCGGCGGCCTGGACCCCGACCTCGGTGGCCAGTTGGCGCATCGACATCGCCTCGTAGCCGAGACGTGCGATCAGGTTGACCGCCGCCTCGCGGATCGCTGCCTCGGTCTTTTCTCCGTCGGAACCGGTCGTGCGCGCCATGATCACCTCGTCGAGAGATGATAATAAAACGAACGTTCAATTAATTCAAGTGTGGGCTGCACTTCACGGTAAGACTCTTGAATAGTTGACTAGGTCAAATAATGTAGCGATGATCCTGCGGCGTAGAAATCTCCTGGGAAGGAGCCTGACATGCCGGACGAGCGGAATGCCGTAGTCACCGAAATCCGCCACTTCAACAGGTTTTACACCAGTTTGATCGGGCTGCTCGACGAGACCTTGATGCAGAGCGCCTATACTCTGACCGAGGCGCGGGTGCTGTTCGAGCTGGGTCACCGGGCGGGCACCGTCGCTGCCAACCAGAGCGGGGAGGCAGGATTTCTTGCGCGGGCGTTCCATCTCGACCTCGGATTAACGGCGTCCAGGATTGCCAATGATCTCCGGCTGGACCCCGCCTATCTCACGCGGATCCTCAGAAAATTCGCAGCCATGGGCTTGACCGAACTGCGCGCCGACCCGCACAACCGATGTCGACGCATCCTGTCGCTGACCGCTCGGGGAAACTCGGAGCTGGCCACGCTTCAGGCGGCGGTGGATCGCGATCTCACCCGACTGACGGCCGGCCTGGCCGACAACGAAGCCACCGAGCTTTCTGACACCTTGAAACGAGTCATGCGCCTGCTCGGTGGGGAGGGCGAATAGCGGCAGTGCCGAAACGATAGCGTTCCTTCGCGCCCCTCAGTCCCCCCGTGCCGCCGCCAGCGCGCCAGGCAGCTCCTCAGTAAGGATGTCGAGCTCTTGGTCGAGGCCGACGCTGACCCTGATGCAGCGGTCGAGCACCGGCACCATCGGCTTGCGGATGAACACATCGCGCGCCAAAAGCGCCTGCAGCACCTTCAGCGCAAAGGCGCCGTTGCCGCCGCAGTCTATGGTGACGAAATTGGTTGCCGAGGGCAGCGGCTTCAGCCCATTAGCTTCGGCTATTTCAGCGATGCGCCGGCGGCCGGCCGCGACCCGCGCCACCACGCTTTGGAGATAGTCCTGATCGGCAAGCGCCTCGACGCCGGCGATCTGCGCCATGCGGCTGACGCCGTAATGGTTGCGGATCTTCTCGAAATCGCGGATCACCTGGGCCTCAGTCACCGCGTAGCCGCAACGTATGCCGGCCAGCCCATAGGCCTTCGAGAAGGTGCGCATGCGGATGACGTTTGGCCTGGAGATATCGATCGGCGGCAGCGCCGAGGCTGGGCCCAACTCGCCATAGGCCTCGTCGAGCACCAGCATGGTGGTCTCCGGCAGGGCTTCGATGAAGCGAATGAGCTCGGCCGCCTCCCACCAGCTTCCCATCGGATTGTCCGGGTTGGACAGATAGACCAGCGGCGCATTTTCCTTGGCGACTGCAGCCGACAGGCCGTCCAGGCTTTCCCGGTCGTTCTCGTAAGGAACCGCGACCAGCCGGCCGCCGACGCCGGCAACATGGAAATTGAAGGTCGGATATGCGCCGAGCGAGGTGACCACCGCGTCTCCAGGCGCCACATACATGCGCGCCACCAGGCTGAGCAACCCGTCTATGCCTTCGCCGACAACCACGTTTTCGGCGCTCACGCCGAGATGCGCGGCAACGGCCACCTTCAAATCGTGATTGTCGGGGTCGCAATACATCCACATGTCGCGGGCGATGCCGGCCATGCGGGCGATAACGCGCGGCGAAGGCCCGAAACTGCTCTCATTGGCACCGATACGGGCACGGAACGCGCGCCCACGGTCACGCTCCTGCGCCTCCGGGCCGACAAACGGCACCGTCGAAGGAAGCGCAACGATGATCGGCGTGAGGGGAGGGCGCTGGCGCATGGCAAAGGCTCGTTCGAATAGGAGCATCTTGCTAGCGCGGCACAGTTGGTCGCGCAAGCTCCCGCTTGGCTGCAACCAGCATGCTGGATTCCTTCGGCTCTTTTTGCTAGCGAGATGTCATGAACAATCGACTCCCGCCTGCCTGGTCAAAGCACCTCAAGCCCGGACCCGCGCCGAAAGCGAAGGTGCCGATACTGAAGCCGATCGTGAAGCAAGGAAACGCTCAATCGCGTGCGCAGGCCGACGACGCGCTGCTGAAACAGGCGTATATCCATCAGCAGGCAAAGCGCCTCGACGAGGCTCAGGACTTATGTCTTCGGGTTCTGGCGCGCACGCCAAACCATCCGCTCGCCCTGTACATCTTGGGGACCGTCTGCCTGGGCTATGACGACGAAGCGGCTTTGCGATATTTCGCACGGGCGGTCGGCGAGGAACCTGAAAATCCCTATTATCACCTAAGCTTGGGTGACGCCTATCTGAAGGTCAGCGAATATACGCCAGCAATCAAGCATATGCAGTACGCCTTGGAACTGCAGCCCGGCCTTGTCGAGGCACTTTGTGCACTGGGGCGCGCATACACCCAGTTTGACAAACCCGACATGGCATTGCCGCTTTACGAGAGGGCGCTGAAAATCAAGCGCGATCATCCCAAGGTGCGGACCGGGCTGGCGAGCGCGCTCAGCAGCCTGGGGCGCATGGATGAAGCCGCCGTCTATCTGAAGGAAGCAATCGAACGTCGCACCGAAATACCGACTGCCTACAACGACCTCGTGCAGACGAAAAAGTTCACCGAAGAGCCCGAGGAGCTCCAATCCATCCTTCGTGAACTCGGCAATCCCAAGCTTGATGCGGACGGTGCTCACAAGCTCCATCACGCTGCCGGCAAGGTGCTGAACGACCTCAGACGTTATGAGGATGCATTCGACCATTTCAACAAGGCGAAACTGGCTTCCGGCTACAAGTTCGATATCGACTTGCATCGTCGCTGGATCGACTCGCTGATTGAAACCTTCACGCCGGACTTTTTTGCTGCCAGGGCCGGCTATGGAAATCCTTCTGAAGTGCCTGTGTTCGTGGTTGGCATGCCCCGCTCGGGAACGACGCTCACGGAACAGATCTGCGCCAGCCATCCCGATGTTCATGGGGCAGGGGAGCTTGCCAAACTAAGGCGGGTCGCGAATGCGATCGGCCTCAAATCCTCATCGGCCGGAGATTTGAACCGGCCAATCAGGTCGATCACGGAAGACCTGTCCAGAACCTTGGCCGAGGAGCATCTGTCCTATTTACGGGAGCGGGCGCCTGCCGCGCTTCGCGTCGTGGACAAGATGCCACACAATTTTGAAATGATTGGCCTTATCGGCCTTCTCTTTCCCAACGCACGCATCATTCATTGCCGTCGTGACGCCATCGACAATTGCGTCTCTTGCTTTGTCCTCAACTTCAGCGAGGGACACAGCTACAACACCGACCTGAAAACACTAGGCCTGTATTATCGCGAATATGACCGCCTGATGCGGCATTGGAACGAGGTTTTTCCGGGCCTTATCTTCGAAAGTCGCTACGAAACGCTGGTCGAGGACCAGGAAGCGCAGTCGCGCCGCCTCATAGAGTATCTTGGGCTGCCTTGGGATGACGCCTGCCTGCGCTTTTTCGACAGGGACGGTTCGGTCAACACGCCCAGTCGCTGGCAGGTTCGTCAGCCGATTTACAAATCGTCCGTCAAGCGCTGGAAGAATTATGAAAACGAAATTCAGCCGCTGATACAGTCGCTGGGCGACCTCGCAGAGATTTGACTTGAGGTCGGCGGTCCACATTGCGTGGACCGCGAGATTCTAGATCGTATAGGCTTCCTGCCAACCGACCTTCAGCCGCCAAATCCCAGCATCTGCGATTAGCTGTGCCTTCGTCAGGGGGAAAGCGAACGCGAAAGCGGAGAGCAGCCCCTGGGATCCCTGTCGTGACGTTAGCCGGAATGCAGCGGCTGGAATAATAGCGCTCTGTAGCGATCCTTCGCGGCCCCCTCTGTCCTGCCGGACATCTCCCCCACAAGTGGGGAGATTGGCCGTCGTCGCTGCTTTCGCCAAATCTCCAACGTTGAAGAGAAGGTGCGGTCAGTGCAGCCGCCAATCTCCACGCTTGTGGGGGAGATGTCCGGCAGGACAGAGGGGCGCTGTCCCGCCTGCATCAAGGGTGGTCCTAGACACAAAAAACCCGGCGGTTGCCCGCCGGGTTCGAGTTCAGTCAGGCAAAGCCTGTTAGAATGAGCGCTGGAAGCGAAGGAGGCCGCCGAAGCTGTCTTCGTCGTCGGCATTGGTCCAGTTGGGTTCGAGGGGGTCGAACTCTCCGACGTGCACGTAGTCGACTTCGGCCGTGATCGTCAGGCCCGGAACGATGTCGTAGGCGATGTTGGCAGCGACGCCGAGATTTTCGCCTTCGTCATACGAGATCTGGGTGTTAAACGAGGTCTTCTCGTTGATGGTGTAGGTGCCACCGCCCCAGACTGCCCAGTTGCCTTCCCACAGCTTGTACATGCCGCGGCCGCCCGCGGGGATTGCCCAGGTGTCGTCCGTGTAGTTGTCGTCGGTGCCGTAGCCGGCCATGATGAACAGCGACAGGTTCTCCATCGGGGTGATGTCAAGGCGAACCTTGCCGGCCACCTCTTCGTAGGCGCTGTCATAGGCGATGACGCCGGTGATCGCGCCCCAGCCCTGCGTCCACTTCACGCCGCCGACGACATGCGGAACATAGCTGTCGATCGTGAAGGGGCCATAGCCTTCTTCGAGCGAAACCACGGCCGAGAAGCCGTTGCCGGCGTCGAAATAGTACTGGACGACATTGGTGTCGAAGCCACCGTAGGGGACCAGCGTATCCTGGATGACGTTGCCGGCGTAACCGATGAACGTATCGAAGGCCGATTCGTCCTTACCGACGCGCAGGCCGCCGAGCTGGATCCAGGCGAAGTTCAGCGAAATACCCTTGTTTTCGGCGACGTTGAGGTCGCCGTCGTCGTTTATGTAGCCGTAATTGTTGCGGTTGCCGAAGTTGAAGCGGGTCTCGGTGTAGGTCTTCAAGGTGCCGAGCTCGGTTTCCTGGCCGGTCCAGGTCTTAAACGTGAAGCGGGCCTGCTTGTAGAAGGTGTCCTGCTCGTCCCCGTCCTCGCGGTCGAAGGCCTTCGCACCATCGAACGAGCCGACGTCGCCGACGCCGATGTCGTAGCGGATGTAGCCGCCGATGCGCAGGCAGGTTTCGGTGCCGGGAATGTAGAAGTAGCCAGCGC
>NZ_SUHQ01000023.1:0-2500 GCF_004962245.1 Mesorhizobium sp.
TCAGCGGCTTCGTTCAATCCCCCAAAGATTCAATTAATCACTGAAACGCTCTAGAAGCTCGTAAGGCCGAACTTTCGATCTTGCTTGCGGAAGTGCCCGACGATGTGCCGGACCAACTGCCGAGCGCCGCGTACATCTATGCGAAGAAAATTGGAAGGCTGACAGAAGCTCTCAACCGCACGGAGGATCGAGCAGAAGCGGCAGACGCCATCCGCAGCGTCATCGAAAAGATCGAGCTACGCCCGGCCCAGGCCGTGGCGTAGTTGACGCCTCGCTGTACGGCGAACTGAGCACGATCCTCGGCTGGATCGAGCAGCAGAAGGCTGGAAGGGCTACAAAAAAGAACACTCCCGGAGCTGGGCTCGCGGGAGTGTCGGGATCGGTGGTTGCGGGGACAGGATTTGAACCTGTGACCTTCAGGTTATGAGCCTGACGAGCTACCGGGCTGCTCCACCCCGCGTCAACCTTAGAAGTAAGCCTTGACTTACTGGATTCAAGCTTTCGCCAAATGAAAGGGCCGCTTGCGCGGCCCGAAATCCCGATGGCGGGCCTGTTCGTAAGGAGAAGATTTCAACAACGTGCGCTTGGCAGACCTGGCAGCGACCTACTCTCCCGCGTCTTGAGACGAAGTACCATCAGCGCTGGAGCGTTTCACGGCCGAGTTCGGAATGGGATCGGGTGCAGCCGCTCCGCCATAACCACCAGGTCGGCAAAACGCACGTTGCTCGAGAAGCTGTTTTCTGTGCCATCCATCTCGGCACAATCCAAAGGATTGTCGCCAGAAATGGGCATAAGGAATGAGAACGATCAAGCCGATCGAACTATTAGTACCGGTAAGCTTCAAGCGTTGCCGCTCTTCCACACCCGGCCTATCAACGTGGTCGTCTTCCACGGTTCTCAGGGAATACTCGTTTTAAGGTGGGTTTCCCGCTTAGATGCCTTCAGCGGTTATCCCGTCCGGATATAGCTACCCTGCTATGCGGCTGGCGCCACAACAGGTCCACCAGAGATCCGTCCATCCCGGTCCTCTCGTACTAGGGACAGATCCTTTCAATATTCCTACACCCACGGCAGATAGGGACCGAACTGTCTCACGACGTTCTGAACCCAACTCACGTACCGCTTTAAATGGCGAACAGCCATACCCTTGGGACCTGCTCCAGCCCCAGGATGCGATGAGTCGACATCGAGGTGCCAAACAACCCCGTCGATATGGACTCTTGGGGGTCATCAGCCTGTTATCCCCGGCGTACCTTTTATCCGTTGAGCGATGGCCCTTCCACGCGGGACCACCGGATCACTATGACCGACTTTCGTCTCTGCTCGACTTGTCAGTCTCGCAGTCAGGCAGGCTTATGCCATTGCACTCAGCGAACGATTTCCGACCGTTCTGAGCCCACCATCGCGCGCCTCCGTTACTCTTTAGGAGGCGACCGCCCCAGTCAAACTACCCACCATACATTGTCCCGGACCCGGATAACGGGCCGCGGTTAGACATCCATAGTGATAAGGGTGGTATTTCAAGGATGGCTCCACCTGAGCTGGCGCCCAGGCTTCAAAGCCTACCACCTATCCTACACATGCCACTACGAATGCCAATGTAAAGCTATAGTAAAGGTGCACGGGGTCTTTCCGTCTAACCGCAGGAACCCCGCATCTTCACGGGGAATTCAATTTCACTGAGTCTATGCTGGAGACAGCGGGGAAGTCGTTACGCCATTCGTGCAGGTCGGAACTTACCCGACAAGGAATTTCGCTACCTTAGGACCGTTATAGTTACGGCCGCCGTTTACTGGGGCTTCGATTCAGAGCTTGCACCCCTCCTCTTAACCTTCCAGCACCGGGCAGGCGTCAGACCCTATACGTCGTCTTGCGACTTCGCAGAGCCCTGTGTTTTTGATAAACAGTCGCTACCCCCTGGTCTGTGCCACCCTCCCATGCTTGCGCATGAAAGGGTCACGCTTCTTCCGAAGTTACGCGTGCAATTTGCCGAGTTCCTTCAGCATAGTTCTCTCAAGCGCCTTGGTATACTCTACCAGTCCACCAGTGTCGGTTTCGGGTACGGTCTATAAGGAGGAGCTATTTCCTGGAACCACGCAGCAGCCCTTTCAATCCGATAAGATTGGACTACCTCAATGATCCGTCACTTCCTCCAGGCCCACGAATATTAACGTGGTTCCCATCGTCTACGCATTTCTGCCTCGACTTAGGGGCCGGCTAACCCTGCTCAGATTAGCTTTAAGCAGGAACCCTTGGACTTTCGGCGGGGGAGTCTCTCACTCCCCTTACGTTACTCATGTCAGCATTCGCACTTCTGATACCTCCACCACCCCTCACGGGTATGGCTTCGTCAGCTTACAGAACGCTCCGCTACCGCTTGCATTGCTGCAAACCCTAAGCTTCGGTGTATGGCTTTAGCCCCGTTACATTTTCGGCGCAAAGACCCTTATTTAGACCAGTGAGCTGTTACGCTTTCTTTAAATGATGGCTGCTTCTAAGC
>NZ_SUHQ01000023.1:7500-124340 GCF_004962245.1 Mesorhizobium sp.
TGCGACGGCGCTCAAGGCGGGAACCGTGCTGCGCGTCGGGCTCGAGGTCCGTGGCGACGCTGCCAAGGTCGTCCGCACCGGCATCTACGACAGGACCCAGCATATCGTGACCATCGCGCTCGATGATCGCGGCCAATATGTGCCGGCACAGGAGCCGGAACCCAATCCCGAATTGCTGACCGCATTCGATGATTCGCCGCCAGTGGTGGTGCGCGGCAATCTGCCGAACGTCTATGACGGCATCTACCGCGCCGCCTATTCCTACGGCATGTCCAAGGCGATGACCAAACGGCTGATCAAGCTCCTGGCGTCCGGTGTCGATTTCCAGTCGCGGCTCAATCCGTCCGACCGTATCGAGGTGCTGTTCTCGCAGCCGGACGGCGACGACCAGGCATCCGACGACTCCGAGCTTCTCTACGTCTCGGCGATCTTCGGCGGCACGACCCGAAACTTCTACCGGTTCCAAATGCAGGACGGCAGCACCGACTATTTCGACGAGAACGGCCGCAGCGCTAAGCAATTCCTGCTGCGCAATCCGCTGCCCAATGGCAGGTTTACCTCTGGTTTCGGTGCCAGGCGTCACCCCATTTTGGGATATGTGAAGATGCATACCGGAACCGACTGGGCAGCTCCGGTCGGATCGCCGATCATTGCCGTCGGCAACGGCGTCGTCGAAAAGGCCGGCTGGGCCGGCGGCTATGGCAAGCAGATCATCATCCGCCATGCCAATGGCTACGAGACGTCCTACAATCACCAGAGCGCCTTTGCCAAGGGCATCGCGCCGGGCGTTCGCATTCGCCAGGGCCAGGTTATCGGCTATCTCGGCTCAACCGGCCTCTCCACCGGTCCGCATCTTCATTACGAACTGATCGTCAACGGCACCAAGGTCGACTCGATGCGCGTCCGCCTGCCGGTCGGCAAGGTGCTGAAAGGCGACGACCTCGTTGCCTTCAAGCGCGAGCGCGAGCGCATCGATGACCTGCTCAAGCAGGAAGACAGTGATTCGCTGAAGGTCGCGAGCGCCAAGATCGAAGGCTGAGCCGGCTTCGGAGCCTTCTGGCCTCAGCTCTGCGGATTCTCGGATCCACGCGACCATGGCAGTCGCTCGCCGGAAACAGTCGTCCACGCCACGATCGCCGAGAGCAGGCAAAGCAGCGCGGTGACCAAGGCGACGGCGGCGAACGCTGCATCGCTGGCGGCAAGCCTTGCTGCATCGAGATCCGGTGCCAGGCCTGCCGGCGCCGGTTCGCCGAAACCCGGAATGCCGGCGCCGCCGTTCAGCACTCCGGCATAGACCCCGGCCGCCAGCGAACCCATGGCCGCCACCGCGATCAGGCCGCCAATGCGCGAGACGGCATTGTTGATTCCCGAAGCAGCACCCGTATCTCTGTCCTCGACCGCCGTCATGATCGCCGTCGACAGCGGCGACACCACCAGCGCCATGCCGAGTCCCATCAGCGCCATCATCGGAAATACCCCCATCCAGAAATTGTGGATGCCGGCATAGGCGAGCAAGGCAAGCCCGGCGAAGGCGGCGGCGACGACGAGACTGCCGCTGGCGATCGGAAAACGCGGACCGATTCGGTCGGACCACTGCCCGACCGGCCCAGACAACAGCGCGATCAGCGCGGACAGCGGCAGGAAGATGAAGCCAACCTCTGCCGCGCTCAGTCCCCATCCGGCAATCAGCAACATTGGCAGGTAGAACAGATTGGCCGACAGCGCGAAGTATAGGAAAAAAGTCGCCACATTGGCGCCGGCGAAGGCGCCGATCCGAAACAGCGACAGATCGATCATCGGTTCGCGCTGCCGGCGCTCGAAGACGATGAAAGCGACGAGCAACACCCCGCCCGCGGCAATGCTCGGCCCCGGCATAAGCCCCTCACCCTTGTCACTCATCGAGGTCAAGCCGTAGGCGAGCGCTCCAAACGCGAGCGTCGCCAGTCCGGCGCCGCCAAGGTCGAGGCTGCGCTTCTCCGTCGGCGCATCGGCAGGGACCTTGGCAAGCAGAAGATAGATCGAGACAAGACCAAGCGGCAGGTTGATGGCGAAGATCGCCCGCCAGATGCCGTCGCCGAAGGCCGACAGCACAAGGCCGCCCAGCACCGGGCCAAGTGCCGTCGTCAGCGCCGAGGCCGCCGCCCAGATGCCGATCGCCCTGCCACGCTCCTTCTTCGGATAGGCCTTGGCGATGATGGCGAGGCTGCCGGGCACCATGATGGCAGCGCCAATGCCCTGGAGTGCACGGAACGCAATAAGCACCCCCGGGTTCGGTGCCACCGCGCAGGCCAGCGAGGCGGCAATGAACAGGACTATGCCCGCCACGAAAGCGCGCCGCAGACCGAATCGGTCACCAGCGGCACCGCCGGCGAGGATGAGCGCCGAAAGCGTCAGCGCATAGGCATTGGAAATCCATTGCGCCTCGGCGAGGCTGGCGCCGAGATCGACACGGATCGCCGGCGTGGCTATGGCCAGGACCGAACCGTCGATGAAGCCGAGCGAGGAAGCCAGAATCGCCGCGATCAGCACGAACCTGCGCCGCGACTGCGGGCAGAACGTATCGGCTGGAAGAGAGCTGGCCAGAGGGATGGCGGCGGCTTCGCTTGGAGACTTCATGGAGCCTGCTTAGACCTCCTATGTGCCGGCAACAACCGGCCAGAGGATTGCGGTCGCTGGCACCAGAACAGGATCAGGACCTCTATGCCACCGGACCCCGGCTCCTTCTCTTGCGAAAAATTATGGGCTGACCCAAGCGATGGCGTCAGTCGATGAATTCCACCGTGACGCCCGGCGACACGACCTTGGCCAGTTCGCGCGCGTCCCAGTTGGTCAGCCGCACGCAGCCATGACTCTCGCTCCTGCCGATCTTGGAGGGATCTGGCGTGCCGTGAATGCCGTAGGTCGGCTTGTCCAGCGCGATCCAGACCGAGCCGACCGGGCCGTTCGGACCCGGCGGAATGGTCAGGACCTTGTCATTTTCGCCCTGCTTGAAATTGATCTTCGGGTTGTAGGTGTAGTTCGGGTCCAAGGCGACCCGCGACACCTCATGCAGGCCTGACGGCGATGGCGTGTCAGACGAGCCGATGGTGGCCGGATAGGCCGCGACCAGCTTGCCCGACGCGTCATAGGCACGGACCTGCTTGTTGCCCTTGTCGGCGATGATGCGCGCCACCGGCTTCGCCACCAGCTTGCCGAAATTGGCGACCTTGATGATCGTGCCGGGACGGTTGAAATTGGCCTCCGGATTGAGCGCCTTCAGGTATTTCTCGTCCATGTGGAAGCGTTCGGCCAGCGCTTCGGTGACGGAGGTGTAGCTCAGCCGGTCGAGTTGCGCCTTCTGGCCGTAGTCTTCCGGCACCGAGGCCACATAGGGGCCGGCCGCATCCTCGGGCGTGATCTCGTAGGAGGCGAAGGCATCGCCGCCGGTTTGCTCAAGGGCCGCCTGGATGCCGATCGCATCGGTCGATCGTAGATTGCTGCCGGTGATCTCGTTGTAGGCGGCGAGCGCCTTGTCGACATTCGAGCCGAAGCGCCCGTCGACGACGCCGGGCGAAGCGCCGGCGCGATCGAGCAGCACTTGCAACGCTGCAACATCCTCGCGTGCACCGAGCGAGAGCGACGGATCGGCGACAGTCTTGCCGCCGATCTTTGGCGGCAGCGCCGCCTGGTCGCCCGGCACCGTCGGCTCGACCGGTTCGATCGAAGCTTCGTTGAGCGGCTGGCGCTTGACGGTGCGCGGATTTACCGGCTGTGGCGCTTCCGGATAGTCATTGCCATAGCTGCCGTCATTCCGCGGTGCTTCGGGAAAAGCTTCCACCGAATTGTCGTTATAGGAATCGTATTCGTCGACCGGCGGTACGACAACCAGGCCTTCCTCTTCCAACTGCCTGCGGCGCAAGCGCGCCGCATCTTCCGGGTCGTCGAGATAATAGCGGTCGTCCTTGACCGGTCCGAGATTACGCACGCTGTCGCGGCGGAGCGTACGGCGGTCGAACCTGGTCTGCGGCGGCTGGATGGCGAGGACCTTGCCGGTTTCCGCATCGACGATGACGCGGTTTCCCCTGGCGTCGTAGTAGACGTCTAAATCGCCGTTCTGGGCGACCAGCACACCACCGTCATCGCCTGCACGAGCTGATCGCGGCGTGATATCTTCCGTCGGCGCGGCCATTGCGCTCGAAGAAAGCAGCCCGGCGGCGAACGCCGAAAGGGTGAAGATCGTGCGGAACATGTTGGCCAAATTCTCCGGTCCGTAATTGCCGCTGCCCGGCATTGCCTCTTTGGAGCGCCGCGCGTCGTTTCGGACGCGCAAAGGACGCTCTAACGCCTTGAATCTCCGCATCGTGCCTTCCGGAAATCGACTTCGATTTTCGGACCGACGCGGTAGGCGAACCCCTTCGCCAGCAAATCAGTTACCGAGCATAAGGTTCCAACATGAACCGGGCATGAAGATGGCGGATTTCTGGCGGTCTGGAGCAAGAGCTAGAGCATTTTACAGCCTAGTGGAATCACTTGGCGCCGCAGAAATGCGGCTAGACCAAAAATAGCTAGGGCGGGATGCCGGTCCAATTCGAACGCATCCTGCTCTAGCTGGCGGAGAGTCCCAGTTCCTTGCGCGCCTGCGTCGTCAGTTTCAGCACGACAAGGCGATGGCTTTCGCGCAGATAGTCCTTCAGCGCGTCATCGTCCATGCTCTGGCTTGTCTGGCGCTGGATCCATTTCATGCCGCGTGACGCAAGATAGGGCGCGGGCCGAAGACCCGGCTGTTCCTTCAGGACGTCATAGGCGATGTCGGAGCATTTGAAGGTGACGAACGGCTCCCTGCCGTTATCCCAGCCGCCGATCGCAAAGACCTTGGCTCCGACCTTCCAGACATGGGCGCCGCCCCACTGGACGACATGGGTCGTCGAAGGCAGCGAGGCGCAGAAGCTGTTGTAATCGTCCAACGTCATCCGCGCCCCGCCGTTTGATACACAAGGCGGCCTCGAATCAGGCGGCCGCCTCGGCCGCCTCGGTCGCCACGACCGTCGGCTTCGACCGGAAGTTCAACCGGTCGGAACCGGCGGTAACCTTGACGGTCGAGCCATCAAGGATGTCGCCGAGCAGGATTTTTTCCGCCAGCGGGTCCTGCAGATCCTTCTGCATCACCCGCTTCAGCGGCCGCGCGCCATAGGCCGGATCGTAGCCCTTGGCAGCCAGCCAGTCGATCGCCTCCTGATCCAGCGAAAGCGTGATCTTGCGATCGACGAGCAGGTTTTCCAGCCGCTTGAGCTGGATCTCGACGATGCGGCCCATATCCTGCCGGCGCAGCCGATGGAACAGGATCACCTCGTCAACGCGGTTGAGGAACTCCGGCCGGAACGACGCCCTGACGACGCCCATCACCTCGTCGCGGACGACATCGACGTCCTGGCCCTCGCCCAGATTGACCAGATATTCGGCGCCAAGGTTCGACGTCATGATGATCAGCGTGTTGCGGAAGTCGACCGTGCGGCCCTGCCCATCGGTCAGGCGGCCGTCGTCGAGCACCTGCAGCAGCACGTTGAACACGTCCGGATGCGCCTTCTCGATCTCGTCGAACAGCACCACCTGATAGGGCCGGCGCCGCACCGCTTCGGTCAGCGCGCCGCCTTCCTCATAGCCGACATAGCCGGGAGGCGCGCCGATCAGCCGGGCGACCGAGTGCTTCTCCATGAACTCCGACATGTCGATGCGCACCATGGCGCTCTCGTCGTCGAACAGGAAGCTGGCCAACGCCTTGGTCAGCTCAGTCTTGCCGACGCCCGTCGGCCCGAGGAACATGAACGAGCCGATCGGCCGGTTCGGATCCTGCAGGCCCGCACGGGCACGACGGACGGCTTTCGATACCGCCTGCACCGCCTCGCCCTGGCCGACGACGCGCTTGCCGATCTCGTCTTCCATGCGCAGCAGCTTGTCACGCTCGCCCTGCAGCATCTTGTCGACCGGAATGCCGGTCCAGCGCGACACGATATGGGCGACGTGATCGGGGGTGACCACCTCTTCGACCATGCCGACCTTGCCGTCCTGGGCTTCGGCCTCCTTCAGCTTCTTTTCCAGTTCCGGAATTTTGCCATAGGCGAGTTCGCCGGCGCGCTGGAATTCACCCTGGCGCTGGGCAATGGCCAGTTCGTTGCGCGCCTCGTCGAGCTGCTTCTTCAGATCGGCGGCGAGCCCGAGCTTCTGCTTCTCGGCCTGCCACTTCGAGGTGAGTTCGGTCGATTCTTCTTCCAGACCGGAAAGATCCTTTTCGAGGCGGGCGAGCCGGTCCTTTGACGCATCGTCCTTCTCGACCTTCAGCGCCTCACGCTCGATCTTGAGCTGCATGATGCGGCGATCGATCTCGTCCAGCGCTTCGGGTTTCGAATCGACCTGCATCCGCAGCCGCGACGCGGCCTCGTCGACAAGGTCGATCGCCTTGTCCGGCAGGAACCGGTCGGCGATATAGCGGTTGGACAGCGACGCCGCAGCAACCAGCGCCGAATCCGAGATGCGCACCTTGTGGTGCTGCTCGTACTTCTCCTTCAGGCCACGCAGAATGGAGATGGTGTCCTCGACGGTCGGCTCATTGACGAAGACCGGCTGGAAGCGGCGGGCAAGGGCCGCGTCCTTCTCGACATGCTTCCGGTATTCATCGAGCGTCGTCGCGCCGACGCAGTGCAGTTCGCCGCGTGCCAGCGCCGGCTTCAACAGGTTCGATGCATCCATGGCGCCATCCGCCTTGCCGGCGCCGACCAGCGTATGCATCTCATCGATGAACAGGATGATGCCGCCAGCGGCGGCGGTAACTTCCGAAAGCACCGCCTTCAGCCGCTCCTCGAATTCGCCGCGATATTTGGCGCCGGCGATCAGCGACCCCATGTCGAGCGCCATCAACTGCTTGTCCTTGAGCGATTCCGGCACGTCGCCATTGACGATGCGCAACGCCAGCCCTTCGGCGATCGCCGTCTTGCCGACGCCGGGTTCACCGATCAGCACAGGATTGTTCTTGGTGCGGCGCGACAGCACCTGAATGGTGCGGCGGATCTCGTCGTCGCGGCCGATGACGGGGTCGAGCTTGCCGGCACGGCCGTCGGCGGTGAGATCGCGCGCGTACTTCTTCAGCGCGTCATAGCCCTGCTCGGCGCTCGCCGAATCGGCGGTGCGGCCCTTGCGAACATCGTTGATCACCTGGTTCAGCGCCTGCGCGGTCACGCCGGCCTTGGCCAGGATGTCGGCGGTCTTGGCGGATTTCTCGACCGCCAGCGCCGTCAGCAGCCGTTCGACCGTGACAAAGCTGTCCCCGGCCTTCTTGGCCAGTTCCTCGGCGGTCGAGAACACCTTGGCCAGCGGTTGCGCCAGATAAAGCTGCCCGTTGCCGCCTTCCACTTTGGGCATTGCCTCCAGGGCCGATTCGACGCCAAGCTTGACGTCGCGAAGGTTGCCGCCGGCGCGCTCGATCAACGATGCGGCCAAGCCCTCGTCGTCGTCGACGAGCACTTTCAATATATGTTCGGGGGTGAATTGCTGGTGGTTGCGCGAGAGCGCCATGGTCTGCGCGGACTGGATGAAACCGCGCACGCGCTCGGAGTATTTTTCAAGGTTCATATCTGTCTCCTTCCGTCACCAGCCCGCTTTGCGGCACCGGATCAGATTGCGGTGACGGACCCGCCCGTTCGAGCCAGGTCCTGTTCACGCGAGATATGGTGCATAGCCCACGGTCTCTCAAGACGCCTTGATGTCGGTCAACTCATTATATTCCACGGGCGCGCCAAACAAAAACGGCGGAGGTTTCTCTCCGCCGTCCAGGAATGTCTGAAGCCTTGCTCGATCAGTTGTTGACGTCGACTATGGCGGGCTCGCCACCGGCGTCTTCCGCCGGCGCTGCATCCACTTTATCGGCGCCAGCATTACCGCCATCCACCTGATCAGCACTGACACGCGGACGGCGCGGACGCCTGGGGCGGCGGGCAGCGCCGCTTTCGGCGGCTGCTTCCTTCATCTCGGCCTGGGCGGCGAGACCCGCCGGCGAAAAGTCTTCGAACTGCGGCGCGGGGTCGGCCGCAGAAACAGGCTCGACCGGAGGCACAGCTTCCACCTGCACGAGCGCCTCGTTCTGTACCGGTGTCTCGTTCTGTACCGGTGTCTCGTTGCGCTGGTTCTGACCACCGCGCTGTCCGCCCTGCTCGCCACGCGAACCATACTCGCTGCGCTGGCCGTTCTGGCCGTAGCCGCCATTGGGACGACGGTCGCGATGGCGGCCGCCATTGTTGTCGCGGCCGTTGCCGTCGCGCCCACCGTTATCACGATTGTCGCGGCTGTTGTTTTCCTGGTTGAACGCCAACTCGGCCGGCGTGCCGTCGATGACCGGCTGCGGACCGGCACCGTGGTTGACCACCGGAGTTGCAGCCTCTCCGACATTGCTGTTGCCGACATTGTCGAACTGATCGCGATCGTCGTCGCCGTCGTCGTCGAAATCGTCGCGGTTCTGCTGAGCGTTCTGGATCGGTAACTGCGCCTGCGCGGCAGCGATGATGCGATTGTAGTGCTCGGCGTGCTGAAGATAGTTTTCCGCCATCACCCGATCGCCGGAGCTTTGCGCGTCACGGGCAAGGGTTGCGTATTTTTCGGCGATCTGCTGAGCCGATCCGCGGATCTTCACATCCGGACCGTTGCTCTCGTAATTGCGCGTCAGGGGATTTGGACCCTTGCGGTTGTTGTTATTGCCACCGCCGCCATTGTTGTTGCGACCGCGCATGCGCCTGTTCTGCTGTTGTGGCCTCATTCGACTCTCTTCATTTTGAAATTTTCGAAAACTTTTCACGCACGGAGGCGCTCATGCAGCCAGCCGTTTCGTTTCTTCACCGGCGTTCGCCCGCATCGATTGCGTTGGCGCCACGTGTCATCCTGTTCCGGTTACATCACTTGTCGGACGATTCCCGCACGAAGCTTGGGCGTCGTTTGCGCAAGAAGGCAGCTATTTCCAAGGAAACCGAATCGCTAAGAGCACTGCCTGCTTCGTCTCATCCGGTTGAGGCGACCCTAGCCGCATTCCCCGGCATTGCCAAGCGTTTTTTCGCACTGCATCACGGCTTTGTCAGTTCGAAGATCAGAACCCTGTCGTTTCCGCCAAGATCACGGAACATCCCCGCCGGTATGTAGCCGGCTGCGGAGAATATGTCCGTGACTTCTTTGCGTTGCGTGTGGCCGATCTCGACCGCAATCCTGCCCTCGGCTTCCAAAAAACCTGCCGCCTCGGCGGCGATGATCCTGTAGGGACCCAGACCGTCCACGCCGCCTTCAAGGGCTTGGCGTGGATCGAAATCGCGGACTTCGTCCTGCAGATTTCCAATGTCTATGGATGCTATATAGGGAGGGTTTGCGACAATTACATGGTATCGGCCAGAAACTTTTTCGAACCAGTCGGATTTGAGCACCTGGAACCGGCCGGCTAGCCCCAATTCCCCGGCATTGCGCATGGCGGTCGCCAGCGCGCCTTGTGAAATATCGACACCGGTTGCGATCGCTGCCGGAACGGCGCTTAGCAGCGCCAGCGCGATGGCGCCGGTGCCGGTGCCGAGGTCGAGGATGCGGCATTCGCCTTGCCGCGCCGCTGTCGCCTTGGCGAAGGGCAACACCGCTTCGACCAGTGTTTCGGTATCCGGTCGCGGTTCCAGCGTTTCCGGTGAGAGCGAAAGGCGCAAGCCATAGAATTCGCGATGGCCGAGGATGCGATGCACCGGCTCGCCGGCGATGCGGCGCGTCAGGGCTGCATCGATCGCGGCAATCGCGCCGGCATCGACGTTGCGTTCGGGATCGGCGATGGCTTGCGTGCGGGTCGTGCCGGAAAGATGTTCGACGATCAGCCTTGCATCCAGCGCCGGATCGGCGACTGCGGCCGCGGCAAGGCGTGCCCGCGCCGCTTTCAGCAACTGCCCTAGCGTACCGGGCAGACTGTCAGCCATCGAGGCCGATATCGGCGAGCAGCTTCGACTGGTGATCGGCGATCAGCGCGTCGATGATCTCGTCGAGTTCGCCCATCATCACCCTGTCGAGCTTGTAGAGCGTCAGATTGATGCGATGGTCGGTGACGCGGCCCTGCGGGAAATTATAGGTGCGGATGCGCTCCGAGCGATCGCCCGACCCGACCTGCGATTTGCGCGATTCGGAGCGTTCCTCGTCGGCCTTGCCGCGCTCGAGGTCGTAAAGCCTGGCCCGCAGGATCTGCATGGCTTTCGCCCGGTTCTGGTGCTGCGACTTTTCCGCCTGCACCACCATGATGCCGGTCGGCAGATGGGTGATGCGCACCGCCGAATCGGTGGTGTTGACGTGCTGGCCGCCGGAGCCCGAGGCGCGCATCGTATCGATGCGGATGTCTTCGGCCCTGATGTCGATGTCGACCTCTTCCGCCTCGGGCAGCACGGCAACCGTCGCCGCCGAGGTGTGGATGCGCCCGCCGGCCTCGGTCGCCGGCACGCGCTGCACGCGATGCACGCCGGACTCGAATTTCAGATGGGCAAAGACCCCCTTGCCCGAAATGGTGGCGATGATTTCCTTGTAGCCGCCGACCTCGCCCTCGCTGGCCGACGCGATCTCGAAACGCCACCCGCGTGCCGCGGCGTAGCGTTCGTACATGCGAAACAGATCGCCGGCGAAGAGAGCCGCCTCGTCGCCGCCGGTGCCGGCGCGGATTTCGAGGATGGCATTCTTGTCGTCGGCGGCATCCTTGGGCAGAAGCAGGATCTGGATGTCCTTCTGCAGCGCTTCGATGCGCTCCTTGACCTCCGGCAGATCGGCCTCGGCCAACGCCCGCATTTCGGCGTCGGTGCTTCTGTCGGCGAGCATCGCTTCCAGATCGGCCTGTTCATGCTCGGCGGTGCGCAGCGCCCTGATCTTTGCTACCATCTCCTGTATGTCGGCATATTCCGACGCCATCCTGACATAGGCGTCCGGTGCCGGTCCGGCCGACATCTGCGCTTCGAGCATGTCGAAACGCTTGACGACTTGATCCATACGGTCGCGGGGCAGGTTGATCATGGCGAAAGTCTATAGCGGAATTGAGCGGTCGTCGGCAAAGGCCTGCAGCAGCGCCCGCATCGGCGACTTCTGGGACGGCGCCATGAGATTGTCGTCGAAGAACGCTTGCAGCTCGGCCAGCGGCAGTTCCGTCAGCATTGCCTTGACCGGACCGATCGAGGCCGGTGACATCGAGATCGACCGGTAGCCAAGGCCGATCAGCGCCATCGCCGAGATCGGCTTGCCGGCCAGTTCACCGCACAGGGTCACCGGGGTCTGATTGCGCACCCCGGCGTCGGCAATCTGCTTCAGAACGCGCAGGAACGGCGTCGACAGCGGATCGAAGCGGTCGGAGAGCTGCGTGTTGCCGCGATCGACCGCCATGACGAACTGGAACAGATCGTTCGAGCCGACCGAGACGAAATCGACGGCCTTCATCAGCTCGTCGAGCTGGAACAGCAGCGAAGGCACTTCCAGCATGGCCCCGAGCTTCAGGCTGGTCGGCAAATGATGGGCAAAACGCGACAGATGCCGCACCTCGCGATCGATGATTTCGCGCGCCTGTGCGATTTCGCCGAGCTCCGTGACCATCGGCAGCATCAGCTTCAGTTCACGCCCACCGCAGGCCTTCAGAAGCGCGCGGATCTGGGTGCGTAACAGGCCCGGCCGGTCGAGCGTCAGGCGGATGGCGCGCCAGCCGAGCGCCGGGTTCTCTTCCTGGGCCGCGTCCTTGAAATAGGGCAGCACCTTGTCGCCGCCGATATCGATGGTGCGGAAGGTCACCGGCTTGCCGCGCGCCGCGTCGAGCACGTCACGGTAGAGCCGTTCCTGGGCCTCCGCACGCGGAAAGGTCGAGGCGACCATGAACTGCAGCTCGGTGCGGAACAGGCCGATGCCGGCGGCGCCCGCCTCGGCAAGCTGCGGCAGATCGACGGCCAGGCCCGCATTCATCAGAAGATCGACCTGGACGCCGTCCTTGGTCACCGACGGCTTCTTGCGCAGTTCGCGATAGACCTCCTGCCGCCGAGCCCGGAAGCGGACCTTTTCGGCATAGGCGGCTTCGAGGTCGGGCTGAGGGCGCAGATGGATCGTGCCTTCTTCGCCGTCGACGATGATGGCGTCGCCGTTTTCCGCCATGGAGACGGCGCCCTTCATCTGGCCCGCGACCGGTATGCCCATGGCCCGCGCCACGATGACGACATGGCTGGTCGCCGCGCCGTCCTCCAGCACCAGCCCGCGCAGCTTGTCTCTGGGATAATCGAGCAGTTCGGCGGCCCCCATCGAGCGGGCGACGATGATGGCATCTTTCGGCAGCGAGGCTGCGACATCGTCCGGCCCGCGCCCCATCAACTGGCGCAGCAGCCGGTTGGCGAGATCGTCGAAATCGCTCATCCGCTCGCGCAGATACGGATCGGTCATGTGCAGCATGCGGGCACGCATGTCGCTCTGCACCTTTTCCACCGCCGCTTCCGCCGTCAGGCCATTGCGGATCGCCTCTTCCAGCCGGCGCACCCAGCCGCTGTCATTTGCGAACATGCGATAGGCTTCGAGCACCTGGCGATGCTCGCCCTCGAAGGCGACTTCGCGGCGTTCCAGCATGTCGTCGATGGAGAGCCTGAGCGAACCGAGGGAGGTATCGAGGCGCCTGATCTCCTCCTCGCTGTCCTCGTTGAACAGATTGGTGACGACGATGCGCGGCTCGTGCAGCACGACATGGCCGAGCCCGACGCCCTCGTTGAAGGACAGGCCGGTAAAGCTCACCGGGCGGCGCAGGTCGAGTTCGAGCCCGGGCCGGGTCAGCCGGGCGAGGTCGCCGGTGGCGATCATCTCGGCGATCACCATCGCCGTTGTTTCCAGCGCCTCGACCTCGTCGTCGCGGTAGTGGCGCATGGTCTTGTTCTGGACGACCAGCACGCCGAGCGTGCGCCCCGCCCTGAGCACCGGCACGCCGAGGAAGGAATTGTAGATCTCTTCCCCCGTCTCGGGCAGGTAGGCGAAGGCGGGATGTTCCTGCGCGTTGGAGAGATTGAGCGGCCGTGCCGAGGCCGCGATCGTGCCGACGAGGCCTTCCCCCAGCCGGAGCTGCGCCAAATGGACGGCGTTCGGGTTCAGGCCCTCGGTGGCATAGAGTTCGAGCACCGAATCAGCGCGCAGCACGTAGAGCGAGCACACTTCGGCGACCATGTTGGAGGCGATGTCGCGCACGATGCGGTCGAGCCGCTCCTGCGGCTCCAGCGGCTCCTGCATGAGCTCGCGGAGCCGTTTCAGCAAAACGCGCGGGCCGCTGGCCGTATCACGCATCGCGGCTTGTTCTCCAATGGACATTTTGCCCGCCGCAGTTTCTCCCGCGGCCGGCGCTCACGCAACAACTCAATTAGGGCGCCGTGCGTCCAATTGGACGCACAAAGGACGCTCTAAGACTTTCGATCTGCTGCATCGTACTTTCCGAACCGAAGGTCAGCGCAGCAAAAATCGACTTCGATTCTCGGGCCGATGCAGTCTGCTACTGCTTATCCAGACCGTAGACGGAATGCAAAGTACGAACTGCAAGTTCGGTGTAGGGACCGTCGATCAGGATCGAAATCTTGATCTCGGAGGTCGTGATCGCACGGATGTTGATCGCCTTGTCGGCCAGCGCCTTGAAGGCGGTGGCGGCAACGCCCGCATGGCTGCGCATGCCGATGCCGATCACCGAGACCTTCGACATGCCGGCTTCCGATTGCACCACGTCGTAACCGATCGTGGCCTTTAGCCGCTCAAGCACGGCAAGCGCCTTGTCGACATCGCCGGACGGCACGGTGAAGGTCATGTCGGTGAACTTGCCGTCCTCGGAAATGTTCTGGACGATCATGTCGACATTGATGTTGGCCTCGGCCAGCGGCCCGAAAATGCCGGCGGCAACGCCCGGCCGGTCGCCGACACGGCGCAACGAAATCTGCGCTTCGTCCTTGGCGTAGGCAATTCCAGTGACGACCTGCTGTTCCACGATCTCTTCCTCGTCGCAAATAAGCGTTCCGGGCGGATTGAGCAAATCCCCCATTCCGGGCGCGTCGGGATCGTCGAAGGACGACCGCACGAAAGTACGCACCCTGTGCACCATGGCAAGCTCGACCGAGCGCACCTGCAGGACCTTGGCGCCGAGTGAGGCCATTTCAAGCATTTCCTCGAAGGAAATCTTGGCCAGCCGCCGCGCCTTCGGTTCGATGCGCGGATCGGTGGTGTAGACCCCGTCGACATCGGTGTAGATGTCGCATCGGTCGGCCTTGACCGCCGCCGCGATGGCGACAGCGCTGGTGTCGGAGCCGCCGCGGCCGAGCGTCGCGATGCGGTTGTCCGGTCCGATGCCCTGGAAGCCGGCGACCACCGCCACCTGGCCCTCACCGAAGCGCTTGATCAGGAAAGCGCCGTCGATGTCGAGAATGCGCGCCGCGCCATGCGCATTGTCGGTCTTGATCGGGATTTGCCAGCCTTGCCAGGAGCGGGCATGGACACCCATGTTCTGCAGCGCGATCGCCAGCAGGCCGGCAGTGACTTGCTCGCCGGAGGCGACGACGGCGTCATATTCGCGCGCATCGTGCATCGGTGAGGCTTCGCGCGTCCATTGCACGAGTTCGTTGGTCTTGCCGGCCATCGCCGAGACGACCACCGCGACCTCATGGCCGGCATCGACCTCGCGTTTGACATGGCGCGCCACATTGCGGATGCGGGCGATGTCGGCGACGGAGGTTCCGCCGAATTTCATCACGATGCGCGCCATGGAAGCGAAATGCCTTTGACTGGGTGCCGTGCCGACGGCCGAAAAAACGGAAAAGAGAGCGTCCGGCTGGGCCGGCCGCTGAATGCGCGGCCTCCTTAGCCAAATGCTCCGGGTTTCGCAAGGCATGCCGCCGGTTGCGGCTGGCGAAGAAGGCAGCACTCGAGCGGAGCAGCGCGCGCCCGCACCGCCTGTCGGGGAAATGGTGGTGGCTTCAGCCCAGGCGCGCCGCGCCTCTCCACAGGCCCGGATAGTCGACAACGAAGCCGGCCGGCGAGACTTCAAGGATCTCGTCGTAGCCGAACATGGGCGCAGCATAGGCGTAACGGGTCCCGTCGAGACGCCGGTAGGTCTGTTCGAGGCGCACCAGCCTTAGTTCGGGAAATGTCAGATACGCGGCCGGAGCGGGTGTCGCCATGCCGACCTCCAGGTCGAAACGGCGGATCGCCAGCAGATTGGTGGCGGGCGTGAAGCCGAGATCGATATCGATGAGGCCAGCGACGTCTCCTTGGCGTTCGCCGTTCAGCGTCCATCCATCGTCGGCACGTCGTTCAATCGCATAATGCAGGTCTTGCGTGCCGAGAAAGCCGTCGACGCGCGCCGATCGCGCGCGCCAGCCGGCATCGCAGGTCACCTCGTAGGCAAGGTTGCACGGCTTGCCGTCCTGGACGAAAAGGGCCTGCCCCTTGAGGCTGTGCCCGCCATCCGATTGCGAAAGCCGGCCAGATTCGGACAACAGGCACGCGTCATGGCCCTCCAGGTCAAGCCGACGCCAAAGGATCGAAGCTACGATTCGCATTTTGGTCCACTCCCTTTGAAGCGATGCCTTTCCTTCGTTCGCCCGGGTAATTTGTTTCCTTATGGGGCTTAACAAAGCTGACATGTGCTGACGGAACGCAAGCGGCAACACCCGACATTCGCGGACATCGTGAGCATCGCCCTGTCAGCAGCCGAAAATGCTGTCTTGACATTCGCTGCCTCGCGCCCGACTTCCTAAACGCACCAGAGCGCGATCAGCAAAAGTGGTATCCGGTTTTGCGTCCGATCGCGCTCTGAACTTTTGAGCCTTCGGGAGACCAATCGATGCCAGAGCCCCGACGTTCGACGATCGATGCCGGAGAAGTGGAGCGCTTTTCTGCACTTGCCGCCGAATGGTGGAATCCGAACGGCAAGTTCCGCCCGCTGCACAAGTTCAATCCGATCCGGCTCGCCTATATACGCGATCAGGTGGCGGCGCGCTTCGGCCGCGACCCGCGTGCGGCGCGGCCGTTCGAGGGCCTGCGGTTCCTCGACATCGGCTGCGGCGGCGGGCTGTTGTGCGAGCCGATGGCGCGGCTTGGTGCCGAAGTGGTCGGCGCCGACGCATCCACCACCAACATCGAAGTGGCCAAGCTGCATGCGGCGGAGGTCGGCGTGACGGTGGATTACCGCGCGACGACGGCGGAGGACCTGGCCGACACCGGCGAGAAATTCGACGTCATCCTCAACATGGAAGTGGTCGAGCATGTCGCCGACATCGACCTGTTCGTGGCCAAATGCGGCGAGATGCTCAAGCCGGACGGCATCATGTTCGTCGCCACCATCAACCGCACGCTGAAGGCGCTGGGTCTGGCCATCATCGGCGCCGAATATGTGCTGCGCTGGTTGCCGCGCGGCACCCACCAGTTCGGCAAGCTGGTGCGGCCGGACGAGCTGGAAAAGGCGCTTGCCGGCGCTGGCCTGGTCATCATCGACCGCACCGGCGTCACCTACAACCCGCTCGCCGACCGCTGGCAGCGGTCGAAGGACATGGACGTCAACTATATGGTGCTGGCGGAGAAGGCACCCGTCTGAAACAGCCACAGCGCACGCTCAGAGAGCGTTTCGAAACTCGCTCTGGCGAGTCATATGGTGGTGGTTTCGAGAACCGGAGCGCAGCGGACATTTGGGTCCGTGAGCACCGGAAGCGCAGAAAACGCCATCAGATGGCCGCCAGAGTAGAGTTTCCAAACGGTCTCTCAGGCGTCGAGCGGCCGATAGCCGCCGCGCCAGTAGACGAGCGCCTGACCGGCATCGCAAGTCCGGACCGCCTCGACCGAACCGATGATGATCGAATGGGCGCCGCGATCGATCATCTCGTCGAGGCTGCAGTCGAAGGCGGCCACCGCATCCGAAAGCAGCGCGGCTCCGGTCTTCAGCGTCGTCCATTCGGCGCCTTCGTAACGATCCTTTCCCTTGATGCCGCCGAAACCCGAAAACCGCTCCGCCACGCGCTGGTGCCGGGGGCCAAGCGAATTGACGCCGAAATGCCTGAAACGCTCGATCAGCGGCCAGGTCGACGAGGATCGGTTGACGCTGGCAATCACTTTCGGCGGTTCGGCCGACAGCAAAACGACCGAAATGACGACAAGACCGGAGCGATCCTCGCCAATGCCGGCCGTGATGACGCTGACATTGCCGACGATCAGCCGCATCGCTGCCCGAAAATCAGCTATGCTGACCGGAAGCTCCTCCGGAGACCTGGATTCAGTCATGCTGGCCTCCTCCTAGGCGGCCGACTGCATCGCCGCCGGCGCTATGCGGATCCCTCTCTGCTCGAGAATGGGCAGGACGGTGTCACGGAAATACGGGAACTCCTCGGCATAATCGACGAAGGACAGCGTCGATCCTCGAAACCCGGCCTCATGCAGTGCCGTGATCCCATCGGCGACCTGTTCCGGCGTGCCGGTGAGCGGGAAGCCGCCATGGCCGGCCGCCATGCGGTCGCGAATGAGCGCCAGCAGATCGTGCGGAAACGACTGCGCATGAGCAAATTGCAGCCGCACCAGATTGTCGACGGCCGCCCAGTCGGCATTGGTGCGGCCGAAATGCTCGAGATAGTCCTTCGCTTCCTTTTCCGTCGGCCGGCAGACGACATGCGCAAAGGTCAGCACGTCGACACTGCTGCCGGCCGCCACGGCCTGTTCCTTCAATGCCGCGATCTCGTCCCTCGAGCGCGCGAGGTCGATTGCCGGCGTGAACAGGAAATCGGCGTTGCGGACGGCGAATTTGCGGCCTCTTCGGAACCCGCCGCGTTGAGGATCGGCAGCGGTGACGACGGGCGCGGATCGCCGAGAACATTCTTCAGCTTGAACCAGGTTCCGTCCCAGTCGAACGCTTCGGTTCGGCTCCACAACGCCCTCACGATGTCGAACCATTCCTGCGCATAGCCGTAGCGCGTGACATGATCGTCGGGCAGCGTCAGCCCAAGCGCTTCGTATTCGGGCTTGTTCCAACCGGCAACGATGTTGAGGCCGATACGGCCACGGCTGATCTGGTCGATGGTCGCCAGTTGCTTGGCAACGACGACCGGATGGTTTGCCGCCGTGTGGGTGGTGGCGAAAACCGTGATATTGCGGGTAAGCGCCAGCAGCCCGGCCGCCCAGGTGATCGTCTCCAGCACGTTGCCGTGGAAGTTGGTTTCCCCGCCATAGCCGATCCAGCGGGCGATCGGCAGCATGAAGTCGATGCCGGCCTCGTCGAGGAGGCGGGCGAGGCGCAGATTGTTGTCCCAGGAACTGACCCAGCGCTCGGGAACCTTGGTGACGGTCATGCCGCCGGAGCAGTTGGACGCGAATGTGCCGAGAAAGAAGGGCTGCGCATTGGGCGCGGTCTTGTCGAGCATGCTCACGGTGGTTCCCCCTCCATCTTTGATTATAATTTATGATAGAAAGTCTATCATAAACTTTTGTAGACGCAATCGTTTGGATCGGCGCATGCTGCGCGGCGAGGAACAGAGTGATGAACGACCGGCGCAAACTTTCGGAGACGCAAGCGAAATTGCTGGATCGCGGCTGGCATCTCGCGCGCACGCCGCTCGAAATCGACGTGGCGGAAGTCGAGTACGCGCTGATGCGCTGCTACGAGGCGTTCGGCCACTGGCAGGCCGAGTGCCTTGCCACGGTGATCGAGTTTTCCGCCAGCGGGCCTGAGAACGCACTGCTCCACATCATCAGGATGAATGACCGGCCAAAGAGCGTCCGCGATCTGGCCCAGATGACCAATCGTGATGACATTCCCAACATCCAGTACAGTTTGCGCAAGCTGCTGAAGGGCGGCCTCGTCAAGCGCATGGGCAGCGGCAGGGCCGGTGTCACCTACGAAGTCACGCCGCTCGGTTATCGCGTCACCGAACGCTATGCCGATATCCGTTCTGTCCTGCTCATCGAAACCGTGATGCGCGTTCCGGACATGGCAAGCAAGCTCGAAGAAGCGGCGCGCACGCTCGAACTGATGACGGGCATTTACGAGCAGGCGGCCCGCGCCGCCGCCACCCACCGCCGTCGACACCCGCAGCCGGAACCTGGGGGCGATCAGAACGACAGCGATATAGACTAAAGGGCCTCTTGGGTCACGCCGCCTGGCTTTGCGCCTTTGTGGCGATCTGGCTTTGCGCTTTCGTGGTGATGAAGACGCCGGCGGTGATGATGACGGCACCCGCCCAGGTCAGCAATTGATAGTGCTCGCCGAGAAAGACCGTTCCGGCAAACAGCCCGACCGCAGCCGCGACATAGCCGATCTGGCTGAGATAGACCGGGCCGCCGACTGCCTGCAGCCGGAAGAAGAAGGCGAACATCGCCGCGGCTGACGCGACCTGCCCGACGACCACCAGCGGCACGCCGCCGAGCAGGGCGAACGAACCGCCGCCCTGCAGCGTGAGGATGCCGCAAAGAAGCAGCGCGGCCGATGCCAGGTGGCTGCCGACGGCAAGCTCGATCGGTCCGGTCCCTTCGGGCCAGTCGACCGTACGGTAGATGTTGCCGGCGGCAAGGCTGACCGGGATGAGCAGCCCTACCGCCACCCAGAAGAATTCGGCCGGCTGGCCGGCCTCACCGCGCGTCACCGCCACCATCACCGCGCCAGCGAAGCCAACGGCAATGCCGACGACGCCAAGCAGATTGGGGCGCCGGACGCCGAGCAGGATCGAAAATACCAGCGTGACCACCGGCGACAGCGTGAACATGATGCCGGTGTAGCCGGCGCCAAGATGCGGAATGGCCGAGAACATCAGGAGATTGGGGAAGGCGTAGGACACCGCCGCGGTGACGAAGAAATAGCGCAGCCTGTGCGGAGTGAGCCGGATGCGCTGCCCGCGCAGCAGCAAGGCGCAGAAAAGCACGCCGCCGGCGCCGAGCGAGATGACGAGCGCCCAGACCATGGCGGAAACGCCGGCCACTGTCGCGATCTTGCCGAACGGCAGCGTCAGGCCGAGCAGGCCGCCTGTGACGACCAAAAGGCCGAGCGCCGAATCCCAGATTAATTTCATTTCGTAACCCTGTCGCCTATTTTGCGGCTCTTGGCCGGCATCGCAACTTGAGATAAGATAATATAAAGATTCTTAACGTCAAGATATTTAACGGTGAGATAGATGGATCGCGCGGCGAAGGCCATCGAGCAGTGGAACAGGGAACGGCCGGATCTGGATGTTTCTCCGATGGCCGTACTGGGACGGTTGAGCGAAGCCTCGTCGCTGATAGCACGAGAACGCCTCGCGCCGCTGTTTGCGCGTTTCGGACTGCAATCCGGGGAATTCGACGTGCTGGCGACGCTGCGCCGTTCGGGCGCCCCTTACGCGCTGACGCCGACGGCTCTCTATGAAGCGACGATGGTGACGTCGGGTGCTATGACCAACCGGCTCGACCGACTGGAAAAGTCAGGATTGATCATGCGCGGGCCGCATCCCAACGATCGGCGCGGCGTTGTCGTTCAGCTGACCGGCAAAGGTCTCGCATTGATCGAAGAAGCGCTGGCCGCTCACGTCGCCAACGAGCACGAAATACTCTCAGGCCTAACGCGCCAGGAGCAAGAGACCTTTGCTCACCTCCTTGAGAAATTGATAGGGAGCGTAAGCCAGGGGTGAAAATCAGTGATTTTGACAGATCGGGGCCGATCGGCAGCGACCGTCAATCATTCCGTTCAGTGGCAAATCGCAACCCTTGGAGATTGGCTGAGACATCCCTTCCTTCGTCATCCCAGGGCGGAGCAAGGAGCGAAGCGACGCGGCGCAGACCCTGGGATCCATGCCGTTACCTCAGCCGAAGAATGCAGCGGCCCAGAAAAAAGCTGTTCTGTCGCGATCCTTCCCACCCCCTTCTGCTCTGGCGGGCAGAGGGGGGCTGTCTCTCCGGCTTCCAAAGTCCTGCACCGTCGCGATACTTTGATGTCACGGCATGGATCCCAGGGTCTGCGCCGCGTCGCTTCGCTCCTTGCTCCGCCCTGGGATGACGAAGGCATGGTGGCTGATGGCTAATCGCCAGCGTTGAAGATTGGCAGTTGAGGCCGGTTGGCAAAACCCATCCCGATCTGTCAGGATGGCTCCAGCAGTCAGTTGCGGTCCTCCGGGAACACCGGCACCGGCATGAACTCGACGCCGTCCTCGGCCAGGCTCTTCGCCTCCTCCAGCGTCGCCTCGCCATAGATGCCGCGCGGATCGCTTTCGCCGAAGTGGATCTTGCGCGCTTCCTCGGCAAACTTGTCGCCGACATAGTCGGCGTTCTCGCGCACCTTTTCGGCCATGGCTTTCAGTTGCGCCAACGCCCGCTTCTGGGCCTCGCCCATGGCGAGCGCGATCTTTTCCTGGCTGCGGCCGGTGGAGACCGCCGGCGCCATCAATGCCTTCTCTATCCTGTGCGAGCCGCAGGTCGGGCAATCGACGAAACCGCGCTTCTTCTGGGTATCGAAATCGTCGTTGCTGCGAAACCAGCCTTCGAATTCGTGCTCGTGCTCGCAGATCAGGGAAAAGCGGATCAAGACGCCGCCCCCCTGAGAGGCAATGCCTCGGCCGATCCGGCATTCACAGCGAAATCCCGCGCATTTTTCAGGTTCGGGATCTTCTTGCGCGCCGCGGCCGACTGCGCCGGGTCGATCTCGGCGACGATCACCGCGGGCTCGTCATGCGCTGCCTCGGCGACGATGCGGCCCCATGGATCGACGATCAGCGAATGGCCATAGGTCTCGCGGCCGTCCTCGTGCAGTCCGCCCTGCGCCGCGGCGACGACATAGGCGCCGTTCTCGATGGCGCGCGCCCGCAGCAGCACATGCCAGTGCGCCTCGCCGGTCTGGCGGGTGAAGGCGGCGGGCACGGAAAGCAGGTCGGCGCCGGCCAGCGCCTCGGCGCGGAAGAGCTGCGGAAAGCGCAGATCGTAGCAGACGGCGAAACCCAGCCTCGCACCGTCGATCCCAGGGCCACTGATCTCGGTGACGACGGCCGCGGTGCCTGGCTCGTAGGCGGCGGATTCGCGCCAGCTCTCGCCATTGTCGAGATCGACGTCGAACATGTGGATCTTGTCGTAGGTGGCAATCGTGGCGCCATCCGGCCCGAACAGCAGCGCGCGGTTGGCGAGCTTGCCGTCGGCGCGCAGGATGGCGGTCGAACCGATATGCAGGAAGATGCCAAGTTCCTTCGCCAGCCTCCGCGACGTCGAGACGATGATATCCTTGTCCTCGGACGTGAAGGAGGCGGCCCGCGCTCGGCTGTCGCGGACCAGCGCTCCGGTCATTTCCGGGGTCTGGACATAGGCCGCGCCCTGGCCGGCCGCCTCGCGCACCAGCCGCTCCAGATCGACCGCGTTGCGCTCCGGGCTCGTGCCCGAACGCATCTGGATCGCCGCCGCCTTGAAAGCACCCATCGTCATGTCCTCAATTCGTCGAGCCATTGGCGAGCAAGCGGTCCAGCCGGCCCTCCGCCTCCAGCTCATGGAGATCGTCGGAGCCGCCGACATGCGTGTCGCCGATGAATATCTGCGGAAAGGTCGAGCGGCCATTCGCACGGGAAATCATTTCCCGGCGCAGTTCCGGCGAGAAGGAGGCGTCGTGCTCGGTGTAGGCGACACCCTTGCGTTCGAGCAGCCGCTTGGCCGCCGTGCAATAGCCGCACATCATCCGTGTATAAATCGTCACGTCGACCATCGGTCAGCAATCCTGCCTTTCCTCAACCTATATAGTCGCGGACTCGTCGGCCCGAAAGTCCCCCGGCAGCACGCGCGCGAAGGTCAGCACGTCGACCGCCCCGGCACCGCCCCTCTTCAGCGCCTTGGTGACCGCGCGGACAGTGGCGCCGGTGGTATAGACATCGTCGATCAAGAGCACCCGGCGGCCGGCGACCTCGATCTCGGCCTCCTCGGGCACGCGAAAGGCGGCGCGCACATTCTCCTCACGTTCCCGCCGCTCCAGCCCGACCTGCTGGCGGGTGAGTTTGACACGCCTGACCGCGGAGGGCGCGAAAGGCAGGCCGCCAAGCTGCGAAACCGCCCTTGCCAGTTCCGCCGACTGGTTGAACTGGCGCCTGAAAAAACGCCGCCAGTGCAGCGGCACCGGCACGACCACATCGGCCTCCGCGATCAGTTCGGCGCCGGCGCGCAGCATCCAGCGCGCCATCCAAGGCGCCAGGTCGGTGCGATCCTGGTATTTCAACCCTTGCACCATCTGGCGGGCGACGCCGGAGTAAGCGACCGCGGCCCGCGCGCGCTCGAAGGGCGGCGGGTCGGCGATCGCCTCGGCCGACAGGAAGCCCTCGCCCATGTGGTGGATGAACGGCGTGCCCATCACCGGGCACCATGGCCGTTCCAGAAGCCTGAGCTTCGGCCAGCAGGCGCCACACAGCACGCCGGGCTGCGAGACATGCCGCCGGCAGCCGGCGCAAACCGGCGGAAACAGGATGCGCGCCGGCCAGCCCAATGCCGTTCGGACAATACTCCTGATCTCAATACGCTTGATCTCTGGCATCGGATCGGCCACGTGGTTGGTCCTCCGCCACCCTATATCAGAGAGCGGAAACCAGGAACCAGCCGTTGCAGCCTATAGTCGATACATCTCTCTGGCTGGCGCACAAGCGCCGGGCGCTTGCCTATCCGACTGCCGGCGCGGATTTCCTGATGCGGCGGGCGGCCGAGGATCTTGCCGAGCGGCTGGGCGCCGTCGAGCGCAAATTCGACAGAGCGGCCGTGCTGTTTTGCCAGACGCCGGCGGCGTCCGACGTGCTCGCGACAAGCGGCAAGGTGGCGGACATCGTGCGCGTGGAGGCGGACGCTGCGTTCCTGGACGATGGAGCGGGGCGCGGTGCCGCGGGATTGGTGGCGCCGCTGGAAACCGTGCCGTTCGAGCCGGAAAGCCTCGACCTCGCCGTCTCTCTTTTGTCCCTTCAGGCAATGAACGACATTCCCGGCATGCTGGTGCAGATCCGCCGTGCGCTGAAGCCCGATGGTCTTTTCCTTGGCGCTTTTGCCGGCGCCGGTACGCTTTCCGAGCTGCGCGAAAGCCTGCTCGCCGCCGAGACCGAGCTTTATGGCGGCGCCAGCCCGCGCGTCATCCCGTTCACCGACGTGCGCGACGCCGGCGCGCTTTTGCAGCGCGCCGGCCTGGCCCTGCCGGTCGCCGATGTCGAGACGGTAACGGTGCGGTACGATTCCCTGTTCGGCCTGATGGCGGATCTGCGAGCCATGGGCGAGACCAGCGCGCTCGTCGACCGCAGCAGGCGACCGGGCACACGCAAGCTGTTTGCCCGCGTCGCCGAAATCTACGCCGAGCGGTTTTCCGACGCCGATGGTCGCGTCAGGGCGAGTTTTCCGATCGTCTGGATGTCAGGCTGGGCGCCCGACGCCTCGCAGCAAAAGCCACTGAAGCCGGGCTCGGCGAAAATATCGCTGAAGACAATACTGGAAAATCCCGGCGGGCGTTAACCGGATTGCTATGGTTGGGGGGTGGTCGCGAAAGCGTTCACCAGCCTGCTGTTGTTGTCGCTGAACAGCCACTTGATGGCATCGAACGCCTGGCTGGCGCCGCCTACGATGGTAAGCGACAGCACGGCCACGATCAGCCCATATTCGATGGCCGTCGCGCCGGTCTCATCTTCCAGAAATCGTTGCAGCAATGTCTTCATGACCGTCGATCCCGCTTGCCGAAACCCTAGCGCCGACCCGTTAAGAAAGGTTAATGGCACAGGCTTAACAGGCGATGAAACGACGGCTTCAAATCATATGTCAGCAGTCGCCACTGCGCTTGCCATTGTCGCGTATCACGCAGACCGAACTGGGCAACGGCTGCAGCACGCTTCTGCGCAGCGTGTAGGTGTCACGGCGGCCGATCGACCCTGTGCTCATCCTATCGAGGCCGCCGGCAAAATCGGCGCGGCCGGACTGCGACCGCATCCGGCTGTCGAGGAAAGGCGTCGCGATCAAGGCCAGTGCCACCGCGGCCGACCCGAACAGCAACGTGATACGCAATATGCCCATGCCGGTATTGGCGGCGCTATAATTGCGATCGGGTCGGATCGAATCCCAGTCCCTGTCGAGGCTCATGCAACCGCTCTCCGGCAAAGGCCCGGACAGGGCCTTCCTTGATTTCCACGCCCCTCAATTTTTCACGGCAAGATAAATCTTCGATTAACGCTGTCTTAAACGCGGGCAGTGAAGGCGCAAATCACAGAAGATCGATGAGGAACTGGATCAGCGGCGCATCGGCCGGCGGCATCGGAAAATCGCGCATCTGGCGTGGCCGCACCCATTTCAGCACCTGGCCCTCCTTCGGCTGCGCGATGCCGCGGAAGCGACGACAGACGAACAGTGGCATCAGCAGGTGAAAATCATCGTAGGAGTGGCTGGCGAAGGTGAACGGCGCCAGGCAGGGAATATCGGTTTCGATGCCGATCTCCTCGTACAACTCCCGGATGAGGCATTCTTCCGGTGTCTCGCCGGGCTCGACCTTGCCGCCAGGAAATTCCCACAGGCCGGCGAGCTGCTTGCCTTCGGGCCGCTGCGCCAGAAGCACGCGGCCGTCGGTATCGACCAGCGCACAGGCCGCGACCAGGAGCAGGCGCTTGCCGACAGGGTTCGCGCCGGTCATGCGCCGGGCGGCCGGCGATAGTGGTAACGATAGACTTCGTCGAACCCGAGCGAGCGATACAGCGCCAGCGCCGGTGCATTGTCGGCCTCGACCTGCAGCCAGGCTTCCCGGGCGCCGCGCAGCCGCGCCCATTTCAGCGCCGACAGGATGAGGTGGCGGCCATGGCCCTGGTTGCGCACCGATCTGTCGGTGGCGATCTCGAACAGCCCTGCGAGATCGCCGTCATGGACGCAGATCAGCGTCGCCAGCGGCTCGGTGCCCTCTTCGAGCGCGAACAGCCCGGCTTCCGGCTGGATGGCGCCGATAATCTCCGACAGGCCCGGCCGCAGCGACACATCCGAGTCGCTCACCTTGAGCGCCGCGCCGATGAAGCGGCTGATGTCCTTCAGCGGAATCTGGTCCATGGCGGCGTCGAGCTGGGCGTCCGCCAGCGGCAGCCGCATGACCAGCGACTCGGCGAAGCTGCTCCAGCCCTCGCTGTCGAGATGCTTGGAGAGAACGGAGCCCGACAGTGGCGATATGCGGAAGGTCAGCGGCCGGCCATAGGCGTCGAAACGACGGCTGGCGCGGCCGATGCGCTCGGCAATGTGCTGGATGTCGCCGGGATCAAGCGGATTGACCGAATTCAATCGCTTGGCCGGATGGCCTGCCGTCAGCCGCACCACCCAGGTGCCGTCATAATGGACGGCGGCCGCCGGCCAGGCACGAAAACCGGCCGCCTCGTATCGGCGCACGATGGCAAGCACGCTTGCCGGATGTCTGGAAACCAACGCCATCAGCTCCGATAATCGCCGTTGATGGCGACATACTCCTTGGTGAGGTCGCAAGTCCACACCGTCGCCTTGCCGCGGCCGATGCCGATATCGGCACGGATACGGATCTCGTCGCGCTTCATATACGCCGACGTCGCCTCTTCGGAGTAGCCTGGATCGCGCTCGCCCTCATGCGCCAGCCTGATGTCGCCGAACCAGATCGACAGGAGGTCGCGGTCGGCCGGTTCGCCGGCCTTGCCGACAGCCATGACGACGCGGCCCCAGTTGGCGTCCTCGCCGGCGACCGCCGTCTTGACCAGCGGCGAATTGGCAATCGACAGCGCGATGCGCTTGGCCGAGCGGGCCGATTTCGCGCCGGTGACGGTGACCTCGACCTGCTTGCGGGCGCCCTCGCCGTCGCGCACCACTTGCAGCGCCAGCGATTTCAGCACCTTGCCGAGTGCGCGGCGGAAGGCGCCGAGGCGCGGATCCCCGGCATCGGTGATATCGGGCGCGCCGCGCCTGGCGGCCGCGCCGGTGGCGAAGATCAGCAGCGTGTCGCTGGTCGAGGTGTCGCTGTCGACGGTGACCGCGTTGAAGGTCTTGGCGGTGCCGCGCGACAAAAGATCCTGCAGCACGGGCGCCGCGATCGGTGCGTCGGTGGCGATGAAGGAGAGCATCGTCGCCATGTCGGGCGCGATCATGCCGGCGCCCTTGGCAATGCCGTTGATGGTGACGTCGGCGTCGCCGAGCTTCACCGTCGCGGTCGCCAGTTTCGGAT
Source organism: Mesorhizobium sp. (assembly GCF_004962245.1). GTDB lineage: Bacteria > Pseudomonadota > Alphaproteobacteria > Rhizobiales > Rhizobiaceae > Mesorhizobium. The sequence continues at coordinate 34,655 of NZ_SUHQ01000023.1, forward strand.
AGGTGTCCGTGGTCATGATCGCCTTGGCGGCTTCGGTCCACAGATCCGGCCGGCCGTCCTTGACCAGTCCGGCCAGCAAATGGCTGAACTTGCCGGCGTCCAGCGGCTCGCCGATGACGCCGGTCGAGGCCAGAAACACCTCGCCCGGCGTGCAGCCCGCAGCCTTGGCTGCCGCCTCGCCGGTCATTGCCGTGGAGGTACGGCCCTTCTGGCCGGTAAAGGCATTGGCGTTGCCGGAGTTGACGACCAGGACGCGCGCCTTGCCGGCCCCAAGATTCTGCCGGCAGAAATCGACCGGCGCCGACGGGCATTTCGACTTGGTGAACACGCCGGCGACCGTGGTGCCGGCGTCGAAGACTATGGTGAGCAGGTCGGTGCGGTTCTTGTACTTTATCCCGGCCTCGGCGGTGGCGATGCGGACGCCCTCGATAGCAGGCATTTTGGGATACTTCTTCGGCGCGAGCGGCGAAATCGTGGCTGACATGAAGACCTCGGGCGGGAAAACGCAAGGGGAACGCCGGTTTGCCCGATAGCGGGCGCCGGCGCAAGGGCGTTTTCCCAACGGTTGCGGGCGGCACCGGGAGCTTCGCCCTAAAGCCCGTTTCCGGAAACGAAACTGCAGATCATGATCGAGACCATCAACGGGGCCATGACCAGCGTGCGCTGCCGGATCTCCCGATCTTCGGTCAGCGGGAACACTGCAGAGAGGATGGCTGTGATCAGCGGATAGACGCCGGCAAGCACCAGCAGGGCAAAGCGGGACGTGAACCGAGGGGTGCGCAGCGGTTTGGGATAACGACCCGCATAAAAACAAGAACCTAAAGCGCATCGCGAAAGCGATGCGCTTTAGGTCTGGGCAGGCCTACTTGGTGTTCTCCAGCGCGTCGACCGTCTTCTTCAGATTCTCGTCCGGGATCTCGACCTTGGCGTCGGCGCGCAGCGACTTGACCAGCGCGATATACTTGTCGCGGATGACCGCCTGACGGGCCTGGTCCTTGACCTGCTCGAAGGCCGGCGGCTGCTTGGCGCGCTTGTCCTCGACCTGGATGACGTGCCAGCCGAACTGCGACTGTACCGGCTGTTCGGTGTATTTGCCGACCGCCAGTGCGAAGACCGCCTTGTCGAATTCCGGCACCATCTGGCCGGGCCCGAACCAGCCGAGATCGCCGCCGCTGGTCTTGCCGCTCGGATCGCTGGTGTGCTCGTTGGCGAGCTTCTGGAAATCGCCGCCGCCGTCGAGCTGCTTGATGATCGCGTCGGCCTCTTCCTTCGTCTTCACGAGGATGTGACGAGCATGCACCTCGTTGGTCGGCGGCGTGTTGGCGATTTCCTGGTCGTAGCGGGCGCGAACCTCGGCATCCGTGACCTTGTCGACGACATCCTTCTCGACCATTTCGCCATGCAGGGCGCGCTGCTGCAGGAACGCCATGCGGCGCTGGAAGTCGGGATCCTTGTCGAGGCCGGTGGTGACCGCCTGGGCGGCCATGACCTTGATTTCGATCGCCGCCGAAAGCGCCGCGGCGCGGCGCTGTTCGGGCGGCATCTGCGCGAACTGCTGCGACAGCTCGCCTTCGGCAAGCGCAAGGTCTGCCTCGGTCAGCTTCTGGCCGTTGATCGTGGCGACCACGGCGTTCGGATCGACTGGCGCAGCTGCCGGCGCGGGTGCGGCCGGCTGGGCGGGGGCGGTATCCTGCGCCATCAGTGGTGACAGCGACAGAGCCGACAACCCGAATGCCAGGCCGAAGCTGGCGAGCGACGCGCGGCGGAACAATAAGGACATACGATTAACTCCAATGGGAACAAGCTAGAGCGGGATGGCTTCCAGATCAGCCGGATTGTGGCCGAATTTGGCGCGGTCGACAGGGCGAGCGCGGCGTTGACATCGATTGAGCCCCCTCTTATCTGTCCAACGACTTTGCGTCCAGAACCGTTTTCCGGGCGCTATTTGCGTTCGTCCGCGTTTCACGTGGATTTGATGGGGCCAACCGGCGGCCATCGCAACGACTTGGAATGCTATCGAAAGGACCATTGAATGGTCAGTTTTGGCGGTCTCGCCCGTAAGGTTTTCGGCTCCTCCAACGATCGCCGGGTCAAGTCGACCCGACCGCGCGTCGAGGCGATCAACGCCATGGAAAACGAGATGCGGGCGCTCTCCGACGCCGATCTGGCGGCCCGCACGGAAAAATTCCGCCAGGACGTCGCCAACGGCGCCAGCCTCGATGACCTCCTGGTGCCGGCTTTCGCCACCGTGCGCGAGGCGGCGCGTCGCGTGCTCGGCATGCGCCCGTTCGACGTGCAGCTGATCGGCGGCATGGTGCTGCACAATGGCGGCATCGCCGAGATGCGCACCGGCGAGGGCAAGACGCTGGTCGCCACGCTGCCCGTCTATCTCAACGCGCTCGCCGGCAAAGGCGTCCATGTCGTCACCGTCAACGACTATCTTGCCACACGCGACTCCGAATGGATGGGCCGCGTCTACAAATTCCTCGGCCTTACCGTCGGCGTCATCGTCCATGGCCTGACCGACGAGGAACGCAAGGCCGCCTACGCCGCCGACGTCACCTACGCGACCAACAACGAGCTCGGCTTCGACTATCTGCGCGACAACATGAAATACGAGCGCAGCCAGATGGTGCAGCGCGGCCATAGCTACGCGATCGTCGACGAGGTCGATTCGATCCTGGTCGACGAGGCGCGCACGCCGCTGATCATTTCCGGTCCGCTCGAGGACCGTTCGGAAATGTACAACACCATCGATGCTTTCATGCTGAAGCTCGAGCCGGCCGACTACGAGATCGACGAGAAGCAGAAGACCTCGATCTTCACCGAGGAGGGCACCGAGAAGCTGGAAAACCTTTTGCGCGACGCCGGCCTGCTCAAGGGCGAGTCGCTCTACGACGTCGAGAACGTCGCTATTGTCCACCACGTCAACAATGCGCTGAAGGCGCATCAGCTGTTCCAGAAGGACAAGGACTACATCGTGCGCAACGGCGAGATCGTCATCATCGACGAATTCACCGGCCGCATGATGCCCGGCCGCCGCTATTCGGAAGGCCTGCACCAGGCGCTGGAGGCCAAGGAGCATGTGGCGATCCAGCCGGAGAACCAGACGCTCGCCTCCGTCACCTTCCAGAACTATTTCCGCCTCTACAAGAAGCTCGCCGGCATGACCGGCACGGCGCTGACCGAGGCCGAGGAATTCGGCAACATCTACAATCTCGAGGTCACCGAGATCCCGACCAATCTGCCGGTCATCCGTATTGACGAGGACGACGAGGTCTACCGGACCGTCGAGGAGAAATACAAGGCGATCGTCAAGGAGATCAGGGAAGCGAGCGCCAAGGGCCAGCCGACGCTGGTCGGCACGACCTCGATCGAGAAATCCGAGCAGCTGGCCGAACGCCTGCGCAAGGACGGCTTCAAGGAATTCGAAGTGCTGAACGCGCGCCACCACGAGCGCGAGGCGGCGATCGTCGCCCAGGCCGGCAAGCCGGGCGCCATCACCATCGCCACCAACATGGCCGGCCGCGGCACCGACATCCAGCTCGGCGGCAATGCCGATATGCGCATCGCCGAGGAGCTGGCCGACATGCCGGCCGGTCCCGAGCGCGACGCCAAGGAAAAGGCAATCCGCGAGGACGTGCAGCGGCTGAAGGAGAAGGCGCTTGCCGCCGGCGGCCTCTACGTGCTGGCTACCGAGCGCCACGAGTCGCGCCGCATCGATAACCAGTTGCGCGGCCGCTCAGGCCGCCAGGGCGATCCCGGGCGCTCGAAATTCTTCCTGTCGCTGCAGGACGACCTGATGCGCATCTTCGGTTCCGAGCGCATGGACGGCATGCTGCAGAAGCTCGGCCTCAAGGAAGACGAGGCAATCATCCATCCCTGGATCAACAAGGCGCTGGAAAAGGCGCAGAAGAAGGTCGAGGCCCGCAACTTCGACATCCGCAAGAACCTTCTGAAGTATGACGACGTCTCGAACGACCAGCGCAAGGTGGTGTTCGAGCAGCGCCTCGAGCTGATGGACGGTGAAGGCCTGTCCGAGACCATCGCCGAGATGCGCGAGGGCGTCATCGAGGAGATCGTCGCCAAGAACATTCCCGAAAACGCCTATGCCGAGCAGTGGAACGTCGCCGGCCTCAAGGCCGAGGTCGCCGAATTCCTTAACCTCGACCTGCCCATCGAGGACTGGGTTCAGGAGGAGGGCATTGCCGAGGACGACATCCGCGAGCGCATCACCGAGGCTGCGGACGCCGCCGCGAAAGACCGCGCCGAGCGTTTCGGCCCCGATGTGATGACCTATGTCGAGCGCTCCGTGGTGCTGCAGACGCTCGACCATCTGTGGCGCGAGCACATCGTCAACCTCGACCATCTGCGCTCGGTCGTCGGCTTCCGCGGCTACGCCCAGCGCGATCCGCTGCAGGAATACAAAGGCGAGGCGTTCGAGCTGTTCCAGGCGATGCTGGGCAATCTGCGCCAGGCGGTCACCGCGCAGCTGATGCGCGTCGAGCTGGTCCGCCAGGCGGCGGAAGCCCCGCCGCCCGAGGCGCCCGACATGTTCGGCAGCCATCTCGACGGCACCACCGGCGAGGACGATTTCAACGGCGGCGAGACCGGGCTTCTGGTCCGCCAGGAAACCAACGCCATCGTCGCCCCCGAAAACCGCGACCCGAAGAACCCCGCCACCTGGGGCAAGATCGGCCGCAACGAGGCCTGCCCGTGCGGGTCGGGGAAAAAGTACAAGCACTGCCACGGGGCGTTTGCGTAAGGCGCTGCGTTCCGCCGACGCCGCCCCTCATCCGCCTGCCGGCACCTTCTCCCCGTGAACGGGGAGAAGGGAGCACTCCACCACCCCACCCAACCGTTTCTTAATGTGTTCTCGTTAGACGCATACGCAGAAAAGAGGCGGAAAACGGAGAGTATTGGGTGCGCTTTTCCGCGGCGACGACAGCCGGGCGGTTCCTGCCGCAGCGCCTTGCGCTGCGTGTAAAGCCGCTGCTTGGCCGCATCGATGCCGTGCTGTTCACCGCCGACGAGCGCGGCGAGGCCGGCCGCATGTCGCTGATCGCCTTTTCCATCCGCATCGTCAGCGCCGTCATCGCATTCGTCAGCCAGGTGCTGATGGCGCGCTGGATGGGCTCGTTCGAATACGGCATCTTCGTCCTCGTCTGGGTGACGATGGTCATCGTCGGCAATCTCGCCTGCCTCGGCTTCCACACCTCGGTCATCCGCTTCATTCCCGAATACCGCGAGCGCAATATGCTGGCCGAGCTGCGCGGCATCGTGCTGACCAGCCGCCTGTTCGTGCTGGTTGCCTCCACGGTGATCGCCGCCCTCGGCGCGCTCGGCGTCTGGCTGCTCTCGCCCTTTATCGAAAACTACTATGTCGTGCCGTTCATCCTCGGCGTCATCTGCCTGCCGATGATCGCGATGTCCGACCTGCTGCAGGGGATGTCGCGAGCCAACTCATGGGCGCTGTTTGCGCTGGCGCCGACCTATCTGGTGCGGCCGGTGCTGATCCTGGCCTGCATGGCGCTGATGCTTCTGGTCGGCTTCGCGCCTGACGCCAGGACCGCGATTTTCGCCTCGATCGCCGCCACCTATGCCACCACGATCGGTCAACTCATCGGCGTCACGGCGCGCATGGACAGGAATATCCCGGCCGGGCCGATGAAGGTGCATTTCGCGCAGTGGTTCGTGGTGTCGCTGCCGATCTTCCTGGTCGAAGGTTTCTTCTTCCTGCTCACCAATGCCGACGTGCTGATGGTCGGCGCCTATATGGAGCCCAACGACGTCGCCGTCTATTTCGCCACGGTCAAGACGCTGGCGCTGGTGCATTTCGTCTATTTCGCGGTCAAGGCAGGCGTTGCCCAGCGCTACGCGCAATTCACCCATGGCGAGCCGGAAAAACTCGCCGCCTTCGCCCGCGAAACGGTATCGTGGACCTTCTGGCCGTCGCTGGCGATGGCGCTGCTGCTGCTGGCGCTGGGCCAGCCGATGCTGGCCTTGTTCGGCGCCGAATTCGTTGCCGGCTATCCGCTGTTGTTCCTGCTGGTCTTCGGCGTCGTCGCCCGTGCCGCCGTCGGCCCTTGCGAAAGCCTGCTCACGATGAGCGGCAACCAGAACATCTGCGCCGCCGTCTACGCCATCACGCTGGCCTTCAACATCGGCCTCAATCTGGTGCTGATTCCGCTTTTCGGCCTGTGGGGCGCGGCGATGGCCACCGCCTTCGCGATGATCTTCGAGGCCGGCGCGCTGTCCTTCACGGTCTGGCGCAAGCTCGGCATCGTCATGGCCATTTTCGTAGCCGCCAAAGGAGCCGCGTGATGGCCGCTGTCCCGTTGCTCGAGGAAACCAGCGGCGGCCCGGCCGGCGCCATGGTGTCCGGCCTCGCCGGGTTCGCCCGCGACGCCGATCCCGCCCATATCGAACTGCTGGCCAACAACCGGCCCGAGCGCAAACTGGCCATTTACCCGGCCTCCGCCGGCTTCGATCTGGTCGAGGAACTCGACTACCTCTGCACCCGCACGATCGAGCCCAACGTCTTCTTCAACCCGCGCTTCCTGGCGCCCGCCATGCCGAGGCTGGAAGACCGCGAGGTGCGGCTGGCAGTCATCCGCGACGGCGACGAATACCGCAACCGGCTGCGCTTGCTGGTGCCGTTCTCGGTGGAGCGGCCGGCGGTGCCGCTCGGCGTGCGGGTCATGCGCACTTGGTCGAGCCCGTTCGGCCCGATCGGCACGCCGCTGGTCGACCGTGACGATCCCGTCGGCGTCCTCGAGGATTTCTTCTCGATGCTGTCGCGGCCGCATCTCAAGCTGCCGAAGGTCTTTGTCCTGCCCGACATCCGGCTCGACGGCCCGGTGGCCAGCTTGGCCGCCACCGTCGCCGAGACGCGTGGCCTGACGCTGGTCACCACCGGCAAGGCCGAACGCCCGGTGCTCGAAAGCGAGCTCGACGGCGAGGACTACCTGAAGGCCTCGCTGCGATCGCACCACTATCGCGAGTTCCGCCGCCTGAAGCGCCGCCTCGCTGATCTGGGCCGGCTGGAGCATCTCGTGGCGCGCGGACCGGACGAGATCCGCCATGCCATCGAACGTTTCCTGACGCTCGAGGTTGCCGGCTGGAAGGGCCGCGAGCGCACCGCCATGGCCATCGACCGCTACCGCGCCGCCTTTGCCCGCGAAGCCGTGCACCGGCTGGCCGAGCAGGATCTGTGCCGCATCCATTCGCTGACGCTCGACGGCCGCACCATCGCTTGCCTGGTCGTCTTCGTCGAGGCCGGCGTCGCCTACACCTGGAAGACGGCCTATGACGAGACGCTCGCCGCCTATTCGCCGGGCACGCTCTTGATGATCGAGGTGACCAGGCAGCATCTCGACGATCCCAACATCATGATGACCGATTCCTGCGCCGTGCCCGACCATCCGGTGATGAGCCGGCTATGGATGGAGCGCCGGCCGATCGGCACGCTGGTCATCGGCCTGACACCGGACGCCGACCGCCTCGCCCGCCAGGCGGCGTCGCAGCTTCACCTCTACCGCGAAACCCGCAACATGGCGCGCCTCCTGCGCAACCGGATGAAGAGCTTGCTGGGGCGGCGGTAGCGCACCTTTGCAGAGATGGGCGCTCTTTGGGGATTTGGCTGAGCGGCTGTCGGGCGCGCCCGGCGTCGTGTGACGATACGCCTTAACTTTCGATATATCCGGGTTCGAACCCAGCAGACCTCGCCAGACCCGGTTGATCGAGCACGCGAACATGGCCCTGACGGAATTCGAGTAACTTGCGCTCGCGCAGGTTCCGCAGCACTCGGTTGACATGAAGCGGAGTGAGGCCGAGGGCGTCCGCGAGATCGTACTGGGTGAGGGGGCATTCATAGCTGTCGCGGGTGACTGCGCCGACTCGCTCCAGCCGCGCCCTCAGTTCGAGGAACAGATGCGACGTCCGCACCAAGGCGCTGCGTCGTCCGACATTGGTGAGATGTTGAGCGACAAGCGCTCCCCGATGCACAAGGGTTTCGAGGATGATGGAGAAGAGATGGGGCGACTTCATCGCAGCAAGGGTGAATGTCTTGGCCGAGGCCACCAGCACCGAAAGTTCGGTTTGAGCCACAAACGTTTCAAGAGCGCTGCCCGCGTATGCCTGAGGCAGGACGATATCGCCTCTCAAGGCAAAATCCAATATTTGGCGCTGCCCGCCCGCGAGTTCATGGGAAATGCAACCCCAGCCCGACTCGACTATGAATACGCGATCACTGTCTTCGCCCTGACTGACGATGACCGTCTCCGCCGGATAGCACTTCGGCGTGAATCCCAGCGTCTTGATAAGCGCCGTATCGTCGTCGTTAAGTCCGACATACGACGGGCGATTTTCATTTCCGCGCAAAAGATGTGACGCGTAGGTCATCTACAAGCACGCCCGTCTTCGCTTTGAACTCCCTCTCTTGGACAGAATGTACATCAAAATTGATGCGGTGAGTATCCTCCAATGACCACCATCGGATGGTGCCGCAACGGCCCTTTGGTTGATTGTACAGGCTCCGCTGGCTTGCCGAAGCCACGATTTTGAAATCGCTATGGGATGGCGATCAGGTTTTGTTTCTCCTGAAGTTTTCCCGCATGGAATCGACTATTTCGCTGGCAATGAGACAACTTCGGTTGTCTGTCTGGTCAGCGGCATTCCGCAACGTCATTGATGCGTCCTTGAGCAATCCTCTGATCTCTGCTGCTGACAACAGTTCGGACGCTTCGAGTTCCAGCAGCACGGATTCACTCACATGCAGCGCAGCAAGCGCAACCGCTCTTGGCCTGGTGGCAAGCAGCTTCAGAAGGTCGCTGCTTGGCCTGGTACGCGATTTTTTTTTTGCCATAGTTGCGTCTCGACCGGACAAAAGGTTCCTAGGCTCAAATTTACATCGCCTCGACGAGTTGACCGCAGTTCCAAGATTGGAAGAGGTCGATCATATTTTGTGAGGCATACTATCCCGGTTTGCAGCCGCGACACAGAGGCAAGGGATACCGAATTCGTCTTAGCTACTATCCTCCCTATCACCTTGACATCACCGTGGTCACAGGCGCGCGAACGGCCGTACCGAGCCAGGGAACTCCGATCGATGTAGGCCCGTCAGGCCCACTCGGTCGCCGGTAGCGCAATTGTGAGAAATTGGTGCCCCTAGCCGGGATCGAACCAGCACTCCTTGCGGAACTCGATTTTGAGTCGAGCGCGTCTACCAATTCCGCCATAGGGGCTCAGGCCGGGCGGCCTGGATGGGCGCGGACTATACGGTCGGAGGCCTGTTCGTCAACTGGCCAATTCCCGACATCCGACCTTCGCTCGACCCCAGCCTTCGATTTCGTGCCCAGCTCTTCAATTTCGTGAAGCTACGGCCATTGTGCGGCGCGGAAAATCTTTCTAGACAGGCTGCGCATTAAAGCGCGTCGCGTCTGCAGAGATTCATGTCGCGCGCTTTTGGTCTTTGTTCGTGCATGTCGTGATCCCAAAACCACTGCGCATTTTTGGGCGACATACATTAGGGGTGCCCAATGCTTCGCGGACTTTACGACTGGACCTTGTCGCTGGCGGCAAGGAAATCCGCCGAATGGTGGTTGGCCTTCATCGCTTTCGTCGAAAGCTCGGTGTTTCTGGTGCCGGCCGACGTGCTGTATCTGCCGATGGCGCTGTCGCGGCCGGATCGCGCCTATCGCTACGCGCTGGTCGCCACCCTCGCGTCGGTGCTGGGCGGCATCGCCGGCTGGTTCATCGGCCACTATGCCTATGACGCGGTGGCGAAGCCGATCCTCGAATTCTATGGCAAGTATGACGACTTCGAGGCGCTGCGCGTCTCGTCGGGCATCGGCTTCATCATCCTGATGCTGGTCACCTCCGGCCTCGCCCATCTGCCGCCGATCAAGGTGGTGACGATCCTGTCCGGTGTCATCGGCGTCAATCTCCTGTTGTTCATCGTGCTGGCGATCGTGGCGCGCGGCGCCCGCTTCCTGTTCCTCGCCTGGCTGCTGCGCCGCTATGGCGAACCGATCCGCGAATTCATCGAAAAGCGCCTTGGCATGATCGCGGGCACCGCCGCAGCCGCCCTGATTTTGCTCTATATAACAGTCAAATACGCCTTCTGAGCATGATCCCGAACCGAAGGTCCGCGTTAGCGAAAAGTGGGAACCGGTTTTTCGAAAAAAGATAATGCTCAACAAGCAGGTCGAACGAAACGGACGGTAGATCGATGACAGCGACCGTAAATGCCGACACTGGACGCCAGCGCACCCAGACGGCCTTGTTTCTGGCCATCGCCATGGCCGCAACCGTCGGCTCGGCATTGGCCTTCCAGCACCTCGGCGGCTACATCCCCTGCAAGCTCTGCTTCGAGCAACGCACCCCCTATTATGTTGGCGTCCCGCTGATGCTGCTGGCGGCGCTGTCGTCGGCGCTGCGCTGGCCGGCCTGGCTGACACGCGGCCTGCTGGCCGTCGGCGGCCTGCTGATGGTGTACGGCCTCTATCTCGGCGTCTATCACTCCGGCGTCGAATGGGCGTGGTGGACGGGACCGACCGATTGTGCCGCGGCGGCGGGACCGGTGGACACCGGCGGCAAGGGCGTGCTCGACGCGCTCGACAAATTCGTGCCGCCCTCCTGCGACAAGGCGGCGCTGCGCATCCTCGGCCTGTCGCTGGCCGGCTGGAACGCCATCGCCAGCTTTATCCTGGCAGTCGTCGCCTTCCGCGGTGCGTTTGTGCGCGATTGAGCGGCACAGCGCCGAGTTCGTCCAGAAATTCGTCAGGCCGGAGCGCATGACGTGGCTCTCGAGAACCGGAGCGGAGCGTACTAAAGTACGTGAGCACCGGAAGCGCAGAAAGCTGCGTCAGGCGACCGGCATGGCGGATTTCTGCCGAACTCTATGGTTCGAGTTCGACATCCCAGTATAGATAATCCATCCAGCTTTCATGCAGGTGGTTGGGTGGGAACAGGCGGCCATTGTTGTGCAGATCATGCACCGTCGGCTGGTAAGGCTTCTGCAGCGGCCACATCTTGGCGTGCGCCGGCATCATGCCGCCCTTCCTCAGATTGCAGGGCGAGCAGGCGGCGACAACGTTCTCCCACGTCGTCGCGCCGCCGCGATGGCGGGGAATGACATGGTCGAAGGTCAGATCCTCCGGCGTGCCGCAATACTGGCACTGGAAACGGTCGCGCAGGAAGACGTTGAAGCGGGTGAAGGCCGGATGCCGCGAGGGCTTCACATAGGCCTTCAGGCTGACGACGCTCGGCAGTTTCATCGAGAAGGTCGGCGACGACACGGCGTGCTCGTATTCGGCGACGATATTCACCCGCTCGAGGAACACAGCCTTGATGGCATCCTGCCACGACCAGAGCGACAGGGGGTAATAGCTGAGCGGACGATAATCCGCATTCAGCACCAGCGCTGGAAGCCCATCCGGAGATACGGCAACCGTCACGTCATTGACCTCCTTGGTTCTAGAACCGATCGGCGCGGATACTGTAAGCCCGACATGACAGGGATGTGAAGCGGCTTGTCGATCAAACGACGCGCCAAAAATGCATGATTTCAATGGTTTTTTGCGAATTCAGGCCGGGGGCGCGGCGTCCCTGCCCTTCAATTCGCGATAATACGCCCAGAAAAGCCGCGATGCGACACCTCGCCATGGGCTCCATGATTCGGCGAGTTGGATCAGTATTTTCTCGGGCGGACGCGGGTCGATGCCGAGCGCGTGGCCGACCGCGCTCTGCAGGGCAACGTCGCGAGCCGGGAAGACATCGGGGTGGCCGGCGGCGAACAAAAGATAGACTTCCGCCGTCCACGGGCCGATGCCGGACACCTTGGTCATGGCCGTGATCGCCTCGGCGGCATCGAGCAGGCAGAGATGATCGAGGTCGAGCCCGTCGACCACCGCCTGGGCCACGGCGATCAGGCCGCGCTGCTTCGGTCGCGACAGTCCGGCCTCGCGAAAAATCGCCTCATCGGCGGCAAGGATGGCTTGCGGCGTCAGCGGATCGACGAGTTTTGTCAGCCGCCCGAAGATGGCGTCGGCGCTGGCGCGGGAAACCTGCTGCGAGACGATGATCGAGGCAAGGCTTCTGAACCCCGGCTCCGACAGCCTCAGCGGCACCTCGCCGGCCATGCCGCGCACCTTTGTGAGGCGCGGGTCGAGCAGGCAAAGCGCGTCGAGCCCTTGCGAGATGTCGTCGAGCGTGGCGATGCGTTGCATGTCTGCTAGTTCCCTGGACCGCGCAAAATCAGGTTCCACAGCGTCCCTTGTGCGTACCGATGGACGCGCGGCGCTGTAGGTGCAAAGTAGCAATTGGCGAAAGTTCTGCACAACCCGATTGCCGCCGAAGGATGACACTCCTGACATTCCGCTTCGCGCCAAGCCCGAATGGCGAACTGCATCTCGGCCACGCCTATTCGGCGCTGCTCAATCAGAAATTGGCGACGGCGACGGGCGGGCGCCTGCTGCTGCGAATCGAGGATATCGACACGACGCGCTGCACGCCGGAATTCGAAGCCGGCATATTTCGCGATCTGAGATGGCTCGGGCTTGCCTGGGAAGAACCGGTGCGCCGCCAGTCCGAGCATTTCACGGACTATCGGGCAGTGCTCGATCGGCTGATCAGGGAAGACCTCGTCTACCCGGCCTTCATGAGCCGTGGCGAAATCCGCGCCTTCATTGCCGACAGCGAAAGGCGCGGGCGCGACTGGCCGCGCGACCCCGACGGCGTGCCGCTCTATCCCGCCGCCGACAAGGCGTTGCCGACCAGGGAACGCAAGCGACGGATTGCCGAGAATGCGCCATTCGCCTGGCGGCTGGACGTCGATGCAGCAATGGCGCGCGTCAGCACGGAGCTGTCGTGGGTGGAATTTTCGGACGAGAGGCTTTCCGCGACGCACACCGTAGAAGCCCGCCCGCAGGACTGGGGCGACGTGATCGTCGCGCGCCGCGATATCCCGACGAGCTATCATCTCGCCGTCGTCGTCGACGACGCGCTGCAAGACGTCAGCCACGTGGTGCGCGGCCAGGACCTCTATTCCGCCACCAGCGTGCAGCGCCTGCTTCAGGCGGTGCTTGGCCTGCCACAACCAAGCTACTTCCACCATCGTCTCATCCTCGGCCCCGACGGACGAAAACTGTCGAAGAGCGCCAGGGATACCGGCCTTGCCGCCTTGCGCGAGGCCGGCGCATCACCCGAAGACGTCCAGCGGCTGATTGGGTTCTAGATCACGTTTGGTCTTGAACTCTCACTGATCCGGCGCGCCTCTTCAATTCGGATGAGCCTATGGATCAACCGTTTCGTTTTGCTTGCCAGGTTGAACCACATTACAGCAGGCGCGACAGTCGACCTTCACCGGATTCACGGGCAGCCTCCTGAAAATGCACAGCGTCAAGCGGTTCATCCCCGCCTCCTTTGTCGTCCTGTGGGCGACCGGCTTCATTGGCGCTCGCTATGCCATGCCGTGGGCCGAGCCTTTCACCTTCCTGGCCGTGCGCTTCGTTCTGGCGGCCGTCCTCTTGACCGTCTTGATGATGGCGCTTGGCTCCAAGCGGGCGACGCGCACGGAAGCGCTCCACGCGACCGGCGCCGGCATCCTGATGCATGGCGTCTATCTCGGCGGCGTGTTCTGGGCCATCCACAGGGGCATGCCGGCCGGGCTTTCGGCGTTGATCGTCGGGCTGCAGCCGCTGATCACGGCGGTGATGGCCGGCAGGTTTCTCGGCGAGGCCATCCTGCCGCGCCATTGGGCCGGCCTCACTGTCGGACTTGCCGGCGTGGTCATCGTGCTTTGGCCGAAGCTCGGAGCGCTTGGCGGCGGCGTGACGGCCGAGACGCTGATCGCCTCGCTTGTCTCGGTGCTTGGAATGAGCGCCGGCACGATCTGGCAGAAGCGCTTCGCCTCTGGCGGCGATCTCGTGGCGGCCACCATGTGGCAATATGTCGGCGGCGCGTCGCTGATGGTCCTGGCCTCGCTCGCCTTCGAGACGCGAACGGTCGTCGTCAACGGCGAGCTGATCTTTGCCATGGCATGGCTGGTGCTGGTGCTGTCGATCGGCGCCATCTTCCTCTTGATGGTGATGATCCGCGACGGCGAGATGTCGAAAGTCGCATCGCTGTTCTATCTGGTACCGGCCGTCACCGCGATCATCGCCTGGGTATTGTTCGGCGAACAGTTGAACCTGGTCCAGATCGTCGGCATGGCGATCGCGACGCTCGGCGTCGGGCTGGCAACCGCTCAGCCGACCAAAGCATGATCCCTAAAAGTGGGAACCGGTTTTCGGAAAAGATCATGCTCAACAGGAATCAGCCAACTCGGGCGCGTGCCTCCAGATAGCGGCTGATGGCGGCGTTGAGCTCGCCGCCGAGGATGAAGATCGCCGAGACGATGTAGAGGAAGACGACCGCGACCATGATCGAGGCAAGGCCGGCATAGGTCGTCACATAGGACGAGAAACGGTCGAGATAGGCGGCGAAGATGGTCGACCCGATGAGCCAGGCAATCAGCGTGAAGATGATGCCAGGTATGATCGAGACGAAACGGCGCTTGCCCGCCGGCAGCCAGAAATGCACCGCGAACAGCCCACCGACGATGACGGCGGAGGCGATGATGTAACGCCACAGCGTGATCGTGCCCATATAGGGTTCTATCCATTCGAAATTGGCTTCGGCCAGCCGGCCCAGCAATGGCGCGAAGACCAGCAGCACGCTGATCGCCAGGAAGCCTGCGGTGGCGATCAGCACGAAAGCGATGCTCTGCACCCGGCGGTAGATGATGCCCCGCGTTTCGGAAACGCGGTAGGCGCGGTTGAGTGAGGTGCGCAGCGCCTCGATGCCGTTTGAGGCGAAAAAAGCGGCGAGCAGCACGCCATAGGTCAAGAGGTCGGTGCGCTGGACGGTGAGCACATTGAGCACTTCGCGCGCGATCGGCTTGGCGATCTGCTCGGGCCAGGTGTCGAAGACGAGATGCACGGCCGTGTCCGCAAAAGCCTGTGCGCCGAGGAAGCTGGCCAGTGTCGTGGCAAAAATCAGAAAGGGGAAAAGTGCCATCAGCGCTGTGATCGCCAGATGACTGGCCATCGCCCAGCCATCGTCCGCGTTGAAATGGCCGAGCGCATCATAGAGCACGCGTTTGACGGCTACGATCGTCCGCAACAAGAACCGCGTTCCCTTCGATTGTCTCGACGCCGCGAATATGGGAAGGGATTGCGGCAAATGACAAGCCTAAGTCAAACCGCTTCTGCTCCGCCGAAGGAATTGCGCACCATCATTGTCACCGGTGCCTCCTCCGGGATAGGCGCCTATTGTGCCCGGGCGCTGAAGGCGGAAGGCTGGCGGGTGTTCGCGACGGCGCGCCAGCCCGCGGATATCGCTGCCCTCGAAGCCGATGGCATCGAGGCCTTCTATCTGGACTACCGCGAGGCCGGTTCCATCGAGACGCTGGTGGCGTCGGTGCTGGAGCGGACGGGCGGACGGCTCGATGCCCTGTTCAACAACGGCGCCTACGCACAGCCCGGCGCCGTCGAGGACCTGCCGGTCGCAGCACTCAGGGAGCAGTTCGAGGCGAATGTCTTCGGCTGGCATGACCTCACCCGCCGTATCGTGCCGGTGATGCGCCGTCAGGGCCATGGCCGTCTCGTCCATTGCTCGTCGATCCTCGGCCTGGCGCCGCTGCGCTTTCGCGGCGCCTATTCGGCGTCGAAGCACGCTATCGAAGGGCTGATGCTGTGCATGCATCAGGAACTCGAAGGCAGCAGCATCCATGTCTCGCTGATCGAGCCGGGGCCGGTGAGATCGAAGATCGCCAGCAACGGTCTTGCGTGGTTCCTGAAGAACATCGACCATGAGAAGTCCGTCCATCGCCTCGCCTACGAAGCGCAGCTGGAACGGCTTCGGGCCGGCGGCAGCACGTCACGGCTGAAGCCCGGGCCGGAGGTGGTTCATGCGGCCTTGCGCCATGCGCTTCTGTCGCGGCGCCCGCGCCCGCATTATGTGGTAACCGTGCCGGCCAGGATCGGCGTGATCCTCAAACGGATCCTGCCGGCATCGATGCTCTACCGCCTGCTTGCCAAACGCGCCTGAACGCAATCGAACCTGGAAACACACCATGGCAACCGTCTTCAACGTCCTCGCTGTCCTCGTCATGGTCGCCGTGGTGATCGTGCTGATCCGCGGCCTCATCAACATGATGCGCGGTGGCTCCGGCATAACCTCCAACAAGTTGATGCAGACGCGCGTGCTGCTGCAGTTCGTGGCATTGGTGCTGATCCTGCTGGCGGTGTATGTCACCCGCAAGTGACGAGAGTGGCGATTTCGGGAGGCAGAGCGTGGTCAAGCTCAACAAGATCTACACCCGCACCGGCGACGATGGTACCACCGGCCTTGGCACCGGCGAACGACGGCTGAAATCCGATCTGCGCATCGATGCCTATGGCACGGTTGACGAAGCCAATGCCTGCATCGGCATGGCCCGCGTCCACACAGCGGCAACACATCCGGCGATCGACGCGATGCTTGGCCGGATCCAGAACGATCTTTTCGACCTCGGCGCCGATCTGGCCGTGCCGGACGACGGCAAGCCGCTCGGCTATGAGCCGCTGCGCATCACAGCTGTGCAGACCGACCGCGTCGAAAAGGACATCGACCTGCTCAACAAGGATTTGCAGCCGCTCAAATCCTTCGTGCTCAACGGCGGCACGCCGGCGGCCGCCGCCCTGCACCTCGCCCGCACGGTGGCACGGCGGGCCGAGCGCGTCATGGTGGCGCTGGCGCAAGACCCAAACGAGCACATCAACCGCGATGCGATAAGATACATCAACCGCGTATCGGACTTTCTGTTCGTCGCCGCACGCGCCGTCAATGACAATGGAAACGCCGACGTGCTATGGGTTCCCGGCAAGAACCGCTGAATCTGCCGAGGCGGGAGGGGGTCTGATGTTCATCCCGCTTTACGACACCAACCGGCTGCGCCACATCAAGCAGCAATATGTGACGATCGGCCTGATCGCGTTCAACACGCTCATCTACTTCGCCACCGCGCTTGGCGGCGAGCAGTTCTCCAACGCCGCTGTGCTGGGCCTCGGCTTCATCCCGTCGGTCGTCCACGACAGCGTGGAACTGGCTCCGCAGTTTGTCGTGATCCCGGAGAGCCTGAGCTACATCACCTATTCCTTCCTGCATGCGGATATCTTCCATCTCGGCGGCAACATGCTGTTCCTCTGGGTGTTCGGCGACAATGTCGAGGACGCGCTCGGCCATATCCGCTTTCTCGTCTTCTACCTGCTTTGCGCCGTCGCCGGTGCCTTCTTCCAGGGTCTGGTCGCGTGGGATTCGCAGGTTCCGCTGATCGGCGCCTCGGGCGCCATCGCCGGTGTGGTCGCCGCCTATCTGATCCTCTATCCCAGGGTAAAGGTATGGGTGCTGGCCTTTGCCCGCATTCCGCTGCGCATCCCCGCCTTCATCCCGCTCATCCTGTGGATCCTGTTCCAGGTCGTGATGTTCGCCGCAGGTGGCGAGGATCAGGTTTCCTGGGCCTGCCATGTCGGCGGCATCATCGCCGGCGCCGTGCTGGTGCTCATCTTGCGCAACCGCGGCGTACCGCTGCTTGCCGGCGCTGACGAGGAGCCCACGGTGGCAGCCGGCCAGACGCCGGTTCCTGCCGGCCCGGTTGCGAGCAGTGAAGCACCGGCGCAGCCGGCACCACGCTGGGGACGGGGAAGCGCGTCCAGTTCGGACTGAACCGATTTGAGTGCTTTACGGATATTGACGAGCAAGGTTACCGCAACTACGGAAGCTTTCCACCACATTGGGCGGTCGGAGACTAGAATTCCGTCCGGAATGTCGGCTTTCGACAATTCTGAAGAGGCGCACACTGCTATAGCGCGCCCAATTATCTTGAAAGAGGTGGCTTTCGTGAAAGAGGTGACAGGCAAATGAAGATCCTTGTGCCCGTGAAGCGGGTGGTCGATGCGAACGTCAAGGTTCGTGTGAAGGCTGACGGTTCGGCGGTGGAACTCGCCAACGTCAAGATGGCGATGAACCCGTTCGACGAGATCGCGGTCGAAGAAGCGATCCGGTTGAAGGAGGCCGGCAAGGCCGAAGAGATCATCGTTGTTTCGATCGGGCCGCAGCAGGCGCAGGAGACGCTGCGCACGGCGCTTGCCATGGGCGCCGACCGCGCCATCCTGGTCAAGACCGACGAGCAGACCGAGCCGCTCGGCGTCGCCAAGGTGCTGAAGGGCGTCGTCGAGGCTGAGAAGCCCGGCCTCGTCATCCTCGGCAAGCAGGCGATCGACGACGATTCCAACCAGACCGGCCAGATGCTGGCCGCACTTCTGGGCTGGGCGCAGGGCACCTTCGCCTCCAAGGTGGTTATCGACGGCGACAAGGCCAAGGTGACGCGCGAGGTCGATGGCGGTCTGCAGACGGTGGAATTGACGATGCCGGCGATCGTGACCGCCGATCTTCGCCTCAACCAGCCGCGCTATGCATCTCTGCCCAACATCATGAAGGCCAAGAAGAAGCCGCTCGACGAAAAGAGCCCTGCAGACTACGGCGCCGACGTCAAGCCGCGGCTGAAGGTGATCAAGACCGAAGAGCCGAGCGGCCGCAAGGCAGGCGTCAAGGTCACGAGCGTCGCCGAACTGGTCGACAAGCTCAAGAACGAAGCCGGCGTGTTGTAAGCGATCGGGAAAGGAACAAGAAAATGGCTATTCTTCTGATTGCTGAACACGACAACGCCACCCTTTCCGACCAGACCGCCAAGGCGCTTTCGGCTGCCCTGCAGATCGGCTCGGACGTGCATGTGCTGGTTGCCGGCAAGGGCGCCAAGCCGGCTGCGGATGCCGCCGCCAAGCTCAAGGGCGTAAGCAAGGTGCTGCTCGCCGACGCCGACGAACTCACCGAGCGTCTCGCCGAACCGATGGCCGCGCTCGTCGTGTCATTGGCCGGCGCCTATGACACCATCATCGCGCCGGCGACCTCGTCGGGCAAGAACGTCGCGCCACGCGTGGCGGCCCTGCTCGATGTGGCGCAGGTGTCCGAAATCATCGAGGTGGTCTCGCCTGACACGTTCAAGCGGCCGATCTATGCCGGCAACGCCATCCAGACGGTGCAGTCAACCGACGCCAAGAAGGTGATCACGGTCCGCACCGCCTCCTTCCAGGCAGGCCCCGAGGGTGGTTCGGCCACGGTCGAAACCATCAAGGCGGCTGCCAATCCCGGCCTGTCCTCCTTCGTCGAGAACAAGCTCTCGGAGACCGATCGGCCGGAACTGACGTCGGCCAAGATCATCATCTCGGGCGGCCGCGCGCTGGGCTCCTCGGAGAAATTCCAGGAGGTTATCCTGCCGGTCGCCGACAAGCTTGGTGCCGCGGTCGGCGCATCGCGCGCCGCGGTCGATGCCGGCTATGCGCCGAACGACTGGCAGGTCGGCCAGACCGGCAAGGTCGTCGCGCCCGATCTCTACATCGCCGTCGGTATCTCCGGCGCCATCCAGCACCTTGCCGGCATGAAGGATTCGAAGGTCATCGTCGCCATCAACAAGGACGAGGAAGCACCGATCTTCCAGGTCGCCGACTACGGCCTCGTCGGCGATCTGTTCGTCATCCTGCCGGAACTGCAAAAGGCGCTTTGACGCTTTCCGCTGAAGCGTATTAAATTGTGAAGGGTGGGGTAGACGAAGTCGCCCCGCCCTTTTAGTTTGCACCGCACAAAAAGCAGGCTGCAAAAGCCTTTTGACGGGATCGGTGTAATGAGCAAGATCGAGACGATCGGCATCATCGGCGCGGGCCAGATGGGCGGCGGTATCGCCCATGTTTCCGCGCTTTCAGGTTACAAGGTGCTGGTCTACGATATCTCACCCGACCGCATCGAAAAGGGCATCGCCACCATCAGCGGCAACATGGCCCGCCAGGTCGGCTCCGGCAAACTCGAGGAAAAGCTGCGCAACGAGGCGATGGCGCGCATTTCGGCAGCGCCCACCATGGCCGATCTCGCAGGTGCCGATCTGGTGATCGAAGCAGCGACCGAGGACGAGACGGTCAAGCGCAAGATCTACGCCCAGCTATGCCCGCAGCTCAATCCCGAAGCCATCCTGGCGACGAACACCTCGTCGATCTCGATCACGCGTCTCGCCGCGCAGACCGACAGGCCGGAGCGTTTCATCGGCATCCACTTCATGAATCCGGTTCCAGTGATGAAGCTGGTCGAACTGGTGCGCGGCATCGCCACCGAGGACCAGACCTTCGAAGCGGCAAAGGCCTATGTGAACCACCTCGACAAGACGATCACGGTCTCGGAGGATTTTCCGGCCTTCATCGTCAACCGCATCCTGCTGCCGATGATCAACGAGGCGATCTACACGCTGTATGAAGGTGTCGGCTCGGTTGACGCGATCGACACCGCCATGAGGCTCGGCGCCAACCATCCCATGGGACCGCTGCAGCTTGCCGATTTCATCGGGCTGGACACCTGCCTGTCGATCATGCAGGTGCTGCATGACGGCCTGTCGGATTCGAAATACCGCCCCTGCCCGCTGCTGGTGAAATATGTCGAGGCCGGCTGGCTCGGTCGCAAGACCGGACGCGGCTTCTACGATTATCGCGGCGAGCATCCCGTTCCGACGCGTTAGAACATTGCGCGTCCAATTGGACGCGCAAAACACGCTCCAACTCTTTACCAGCGCACGAAAAGCCGCCCGCCGAGCGCTCCGAGCGCGGCGAGGATGGCAATCGCGATCGTATACCAGGCGGCGACGAAAAGCGGCGAGTCGTCGAAGCAGTGTGCGGCATAGAAGGTTGCTGCCAGCCCGCCGGCGAGCAGACCCGCCACCATTCCGGCAAGCACCGGCCGCGTCGGTGCGCCATAGCGCAGCACCGCGAGAAAGACCGCCAGCGGCCCGATGCCGATTAGCGGAATGAACGTCAGGCAGATAGCTATGTTGCTGCCGACCAGTCGCGTGCCCCAGTCCGCCGCAGGCACGGAAAGAAGTTCCAGAACCACCGCAATGACCACCAGCAGCGGTGCGGCGATCATCCAGGTCGCCGCCCTGCTCGTCGATGCACCGGGTGTCGACAGGGCGCGGATCAAGGCGAAGGCGCTGACGGCAAGGACAGCCGTGAAGACGAATTTGGCGAGGAAACGCATCGTGTGCATGGCGGTCGCGATGTCGGCGCGAGGGCCGATCGCCAGCCAGAAGACCACCGCCGCGATCACGGTAGCCGCCCCGGCGGCCACCCACCAGGCCAACCCCAGCGGCATCGCCCTGCTGCGGACATCGGCGTCAAGCGCTTTGATGAGATCGTCGGTCCTCATGTCATTCCTGCCCGAATCGTTTGGCCCCGAACCGCTTGGCAATGGCGGCAAGCCCGCGATGAAGCGACACGCGCACCGCCGTCTCGCTGATGCCGAATTTCGCCGCCGTCTCGCCGATGGAGCGGCCTTCGACCGATATGGCCGACACCACGGAACGCTGCGCAGGCGGCAGGCCGTCCAGGGCCCGGTTGATGTCGCGCTCGCTGACGGTCTCCGCTTCCGGTTCGGCGAGGGTCTCGGCGATGCCGTCGATCTCGATCTCGATGCGCCGCCCACGCCGCCGGAAGGCGTCGATCAGCTTGAAGCGCGCGATGGCGTAGATCCAGGGCAACACAGCCAGGTCTTGGCGCCAGGTATGCCGTTTCACATGAATGGCCAGCAAGGTTTCCTGCACGACATCCTCGGGGTCGACCCCGCCCTGCACGATCTTGCGCCTGGCGAAGCCGCGAACGAGAGCAGCCGTCCGGTGCAGAAAGTCGGCGTAAGCCCTTTCATCTCCCGCGATCGCGGCCCGCATCAGCCGGGAAAGCTCGGCCTCGTCCTTGCCGGTCACAAGAGTTCACTCCCGATATTCGCACTCGGCGCTGGTTTGTTACGTGGCCGACAAAATAATGTCCAAGCCAAACTACGGGAATACGAAAGTTTGCACCCCTTGGCGACCGATTGAAGCAGCTCACGAATGTTGACTATGACGATCATGTATTGATAGGTGCAGCCGTGCTAAACCAAAGACCATCGAGATCGAGAGGGATGACGTCCATGAAATATGCTCTTTCCGCCCTTGCCGGTGCCACGGCGCTTGCAATCAGCCTGATCGCCGGTCCGGCAATGGCCCAGGACGGCGGCATAGTCGTCTACAACGCCCAGCACGAGAGCCTGACCAATGCCTGGGTTGAAGGTTTCACCAAGGAAACCGGCATCAAGGTCACCGTTCGCCATGGCGGCGACAGCGATTTCTCCAACCAGATCGTCGCCGAAGGCGCCGCCTCGCCTGCCGACGTGTTCCTGACGGAAAACTCACCCGCCATGGTGCTGGTCGAGTCCGCTGGGCTGTTCGCGCCGGTCGACGCCGACACGCAGACGCAGGTTCCGCAGGATTACCAGCCGGTCAGCGGCAAATGGGTGGGCATCGCCGCGCGCAGCACCGTCTTTGTTTACGACAAGACCAAGCTGACCGCCGAGCAATTGCCCAAGTCGCTGCTCGATCTCGCCGATCCGAGCTGGAAGGGACGCTGGGCCGCTTCGCCCTCCGGCGCCGATTTCCAGGCGATCGTCAGCGCGCTTTTGCAGCTCAAGGGTGAGGCCGCAACGGCCGACTGGCTGAAGGCGATGAAGGAGAACTTCACAGCCTACAAGGGCAACAGCACGGTGATGAAGGCAGTCAATGCCGGCGAAGTCGAAGGCGGCGTGATCTATCACTATTACTACTACGGCGACCAGGCCAAGACCGGCGAGAACAGCAAGAACATCGGGCTCCACTATTTCAAGAACCAGGATCCGGGCGCGTTCGTCTCGGTTTCCGGCGGCGGCGTGCTGGCTTCCAGCAAGCACCCGAAGGAAGCCCAGGCCTTCTTGAAATGGGTGACCGGCAAGGGTGGGCAGGATGTGCTGAAAACCGGTGATTCCTTCGAATACGCGGTCGGCAAGGGCGCGGAGTCCAATCCGGCGCTCGTGCCGCTGGCCGATCTGCAGGCGCCGAAAGTCGACGCGACGACGCTGAACTCCAAGAAGGTGACCGATCTGATGACGGCAGCCGGCTTGCTTTAGTCCACGTTCGTCCTAAAAGGGCAACCGACTGCGCTCCTGCGGGAATTCGCTTTCCGCAGGAGCGCTCTGTTTTTCGAGGTGGCATTCGTCCATGACGACAAGCTGCGTTATTGGCCGTGTTTGCGGCCCTTCGATCGTTTCCGCCACCAAGCGGCAGCGGCGTGGCGCCTGAGCCGATGCAGTCTGCGGCCGACCTTGCACGTTCGGGCTTGCCATCGGCGACGGCCTTGGGCCGGCGCTCGGTCTCGTGGATTTCGCTCGCTGCCATCCTCATCTCGCTTTTTTCCCTGCTGCCGCTTGCCTTCATCATCTGGATTGCCGTGCAGACCGGCTGGGAAACGGTATCGGCACTGGTCTTCCGGCCGCGTGTCGGCGAGTTGCTGACCAACACGCTCCTTCTGGTGGTGCTGGCAGTACCGACCTGCATCGTGCTCTCGGTGGCGCTGGCCTGGCTCACCGAACGCAGCAATCTCCCCGGTGCCCGCCTGTGGGCCTGGCTGTCGGTGGCGCCGCTCGCCATCCCCGCCTTCGTGCACAGCTACGCCTGGATCAGCCTGGTGCCGGGACTGCACGGCCTGGGGGCCGGCGTTCTGATTTCCGTCATCGCCTATTTCCCGTTCCTCTATCTGCCGGTGGCGGCAGCTTTGCGCCGGCTCGATCCCGCTCTCGAAGACGCCGCTGCAGCCCTCGGCCTCGGACCGTGGCGCGTTTTCCTGCGGGTGGTTCTGCCGCAACTCAGGCTCGCCATCTGCGGCGGTTCGCTGCTGATCGGCCTGCATCTCCTGGCCGAGTACGGCCTCTACGTGTTCATCCGCTTCGACACCTTCACCACGGCGATCGTCGACCAGTTCCAATCGACCTTCAACGGACCGGCCGCCAACATGCTGGCCGCCGTGCTGGTGACATGCTGCTTCGTGCTGCTCGGGATCGAAGTGCTCGTGCGCGGCGAGGAGCGCTATGCCCGCGTCGGCTCGGGCGCGGCGCGCCAGCAGCAACGCACAAGGCTCGGCCGCGCCACGATCCCATGCCTGCTGCTTCCAGTCGTCACCACGTTGCTGGCGCTTGGCGTGCCATTCGTCACCATCAGCCGCTGGCTTGTCGCCGGCGGTGTCGATGTCTGGCGGTTCGCCGAGATCGGCCTGGCGCTCGGCCAGACCCTGTTCCTGGCGCTCGCCGGCGCCCTGCTCGCCACCGTCGCCGCCATGCCGATGGCCTGGATATCGATCCGCGCGCCGGGACCGCTGCAGCGCCTTCTGGAAGGTTGCAACTACATCGCCGGCTCGCTGCCCGGCGTCGTCGTGGCGCTGGCGCTGGTCACCATCACCGTGCGCGTCGCCTTGCCGCTCTACCAGACGCTGTTCACGATTCTGATTGCCTATGCGCTGATGTTCCTGCCACGCGCCCTGATCAGCCTGCGGGCGTCGATCGCGCAGGCGCCGGTCGAACTCGAACGCGCCGCCGCCAGCCTCGGCCGATCACCGCTCAACGCGCTGTGGTCGACGACGATCCGCCTGTCGGCGCCGGGTGCCGCGGCGGGCATGGCGCTGGTGGCGCTCGGCATCATGAACGAACTGACCGCCACGCAAATGCTTGCGCCCAACGGCACCCGCACGCTGGCGATGGCGTTCTGGTCCCACAGCGGCGAGATCGATTATGCATCCGCCGCACCTTACGCCCTGATCATGGTGGCGATGTCGCTGCCCCTGACCTGGCTGCTGTATGTCCAGTCGAAGCGGATGGCCGGGCGATGAGCTTCCTCGAACTCACCGATGTGCACAAGCATTACGGCCCGGTGGCCGCACTGGACGGGGTCGACCTCAGCGTGGCCAGCGGCAGCCGCACCGCGATCGTCGGGCCGTCCGGCTGTGGCAAGACGACCTTGCTGCGCCTGATCGCCGGCTTCGAGGCGCCGGATCAGGGCCGCATCGTGCTCGACGGCGAGGTGCTGGCCAATGGCGGCAGCGCCGTGCCCGCATATCGGCGTGGCATCGGCGTGGTGGCGCAGGACGGCGCCCTGTTCCCGCATCTGAGCATCGCCGACAATATCGGCTTCGGCATGGCGCGCGACGAGGACAAGCGCACCGAGCGCATCGTCGAGCTCGCCTATATCGTCGGGCTGGACAAGGCGATCCTGAAACGCCGGCCGCACGAGCTTTCCGGCGGCCAGCAGCAGCGTGTGGCGCTGGCCCGCGCCATGGCCATGAAGCCACGGCTGATGCTGCTCGACGAGCCGTTCTCGGCGCTCGACACGGGTCTGCGCGCCTCGATGCGCAAGGCGGTGGCCGAGCTTCTGGAAACCGCCGGCATCACCACGATCCTGGTCACGCACGACCAGGCCGAGGCGCTGTCCTTTGCCGGCCAGGTCGCAGTGATGCGCGACGGCAAATTCTCGCAGGTCGGCACGCCGCGCGAGCTCTATCTCAAGCCGAAAGACAGGATGGTCGCCGAATTCCTCGGCGACGCCATCATCCTGCCGGCCAAGATATCAGGCGGCTTCGCCAGTTCGCCGCTCGGGCGCATCGCCGTCGACAGCACCGAGCGGCGCGATATCGTCCGCATCATGCTGCGGCCGGAACAGGTGCTGCTGAAACGGACGTCGCGTGAAGGCATGTCGGGGACGCCGGACATGCTGTTCGGCGAGGTGACGGAGTCCGAATTCGCCGGCTCGATGTGCACCATCGCGGTGCGGCTCTTGAACAGTCCCGATCCGCCGGACGCAGCCGCGATCGGCAACACGCCACTGATCCTGCGCAAGCCGGGCATGGACACACCGGTGGTCGGCGAGATCGTGCGGCTGACCGTTTCCGGCAAGGCGCATGTGTTTGCCTGAACGCTCTTGTGTCTCTCGCCGCTCGCTGATCAGGACAATAGGCTGGCTTCAATCGACCCGCTTACCAGCCTGATCGAACCAATGCAGCTTTTCGGCCTTGGCCACGACGCGCAACTGGTCGCCGGGCTTGGCGTTGGCGCGACCAGAGACGCGCACGACGATACGGCTGCCGCCTGCCGCGCAGTGAAGAAAGCTTTCGGCACCGACCGGTTCGACCGCCTCGACTGTCGCCGGCAGGACGAGCGCACCGGGCAGCGCCTCCGCATTGAAGGTGACGTCGGCATCTTCCGGGCGAAAACCCAGTGTCGCGGCTTGTGTTTCGGGAGCCGCGAAGTCGATCGCCGTGCCGTCGGCCAGTATCGGGCCTGAGGAACTTCCGGTCAGCGCCAGAAGATTCATCGGCGGCGCGCCGATGAAGGAAGCGACGAAGGTCGAGGCCGGCTTCTCGTAGATGTCGAGCGGCGCGCCCGTTTGCTCGACCAGTCCGGCGTTCATGACAACAAGGATGTCGGCCAGCGTCATCGCCTCGAGCTGGTCGTGGGTGACATAGACCGAGGTAACGCCAAGTTTGCGCTGCAAATTCTTGATCTCGACCCGCATCTGGCCGCGCAGTTTGGCATCGAGATTGCTGAGCGGCTCGTCGAACAGGAAGACTTTCGGATTGCGCACGATGGCGCGGCCCATGGCGACACGCTGGCGCTGGCCGCCGGAAAGCTCGCGCGGGCGCCGGTCGAGCAGCGCCGAGAGTTCCAGCACCTTGGCTGTCGAGCGCACCCTGCTGTCGATCTCGTCCTTCGGCGTGCCGCGATTGCGCAGGCCATAGGCCATGTTGTCGTAGACCTTCATATGCGGGTAAAGCGCGTAGTTCTGGAACACCATGGCGATGTCGCGCTCGGTCGGGCCGATGGCGTTGACCACCTTGCCGTCGATGGCGACCGTACCGGCAGAAATGGTCTCCAATCCGGCGATCATTCTGAGAAGGGTGGACTTGCCGCAGCCGGACGGGCCGACCAGAACGCAAAGCTCCTTGTCGGGAATGGCGATGGACACGCCCTTCACGGCTTCGATGCCGCTGGGATAGACCTTCTTCACGTCCTTCAGATCGACGGTCGCCATCGGCTTCTCACTTTTCGGATTCGACCAGGCCGCGCACGAACCAGCGTTGCATCAGCACGACCACCAGGATCGGCGGCACGATCGCCAGCATCGCTGTGACCATGACCAGGTGCCATTCGGTGTCGGCATCGGCGAAGGAAACCATCTTTCTCAGCGCGATGACGATGGTGTTCATATCGTTGCTGTTGGTGACGAGCAGCGGCCAAAGATACTGCGTCCAGCCATAGATGAAGAGGATCACGAACAGCGCCGCGATGTTGGTGCGCGACAGTGGCAAGAGGATATCGAAGAAGAAGCGCCATGGCCCGGCACCGTCGACACGCGCCGCCTCGACCAATTCGCCCGGTATGGTCATGAAGAACTGGCGGAACAGCAGCGTCGCGGTGGCCGAGGCGATCAGCGGGACGATCAGGCCGGCATAGGTGTCGATCATGCCGAGATCGACCATCACCTTGTAGGTCGGCAGGATGCGCACCTCCACGGGAAGCATTAAGGTGATGAAGATCAGCCAGAAGAAGGTCATGCGCAGGGGAAAGCGGAAGAACACGATCGCGTAGGCCGAGAGGATCGAGATGAAGATCTTTCCCACCGCAACGCCGAGCGCCATGATCGTGGTGTTGAGGAGCAGTCTGCCGACACTGACGCCGCCGATGCGACCAATGCCGCCGAACAGCGCCTCGCTGTAATTGTTCCAGAGCTGGCCGCCGGGCAAGAGCGGCAGCGGCGGCCTGAGGATCGTTTGCAGCGTGTGTGTCGAGGCAACGAACGTGTAGTAGATCGGAAAAGCCACGATCAATATGCCAAGGATGAGCACGGCATGGGCGATGAAGGTGCGGAGTGGGGACTGGCCGATCATCGCTGCCCTCAACCGTAGTGGACTTTGCGTTCCACGTAGCGGAACTGGATAGCCGTGAGCGCAATGACGATGACCATCAGGATGACCGACTGCGCCGCCGAATCGCCCAGGATCAGATTGACGAAGCCGTCATTGTAGACCTTGTAGACCAGCGTCTCGGTCGTCTTGCCCGGCCCGCCGCCGGTGACGGCATGAACGATGCCGAACGTGTCGAACAGGGCATAGACGGTGTTGACGACCAGCAGGAAAAAGGTCGTCGGCGCCAGCAGCGGGAAGACGATGGTCCAGAAGCGCTTGGTCTCGCCGGCGCCATCCATGGCCGCCGCCTCGATCAGCGTTTTCGGCACCGCCTGCAGGCCGGCGACGAAGAACAGGAAATTGTAGCTGATCTGCTTCCAGGCAGCCGCCGACACCAGCAGGATCATGGCGTGGGTGCCGTTGAGCAGCGGGTCCCATGCGATGCCGAGGCTTCTCAGCAAATAGGCCAACGAGCCGATCGAAGGATTGAACAGAAACAGCCACAGCATGCCGGCAATCGCCGGCGCCACGGCATAAGGCCATATCAACAGTGTGCGGTAGAGGCCTTTGCCGCGCATCGCCTTCTCGGCCATGACCGCAAGCAGCAGCGCCACGCCCATGGCGACGATCGCAGTCGCAAGCGAGAACACCACGGTGACCTTGATCGAATTGAGGTAGGCCGGATCAGCCAGCACCTTCCGGAAGTTGGCGAACCAGACGAACTTGGTCCTCAGCCCGAACGGGTCTTGCCTGAGCATCGACTGGTAAAGCGCCTGGCCGGCCGGCCAGTAGAAGAAAACCAGTGTTATGGCGAGTTGTGGCGCCACCAGCAGGTAAGGCAGGATCTTGTTGGGAAAGACGACGCGTGGAGACAGGCTGATTTCCTCGCTATCTCAGGAATCGCCCACGCGAGCTTGCGTGGGCGATATTCAAACCGACACTAACCGAGATAATCCCCGTCAGTTCTCCAGCGCTTCCTTGATCGCGGCGTTGCCGCGCGTGACCGCATTGTCAAGCGCCTGCTGAGCGGTTTGCTGGCCGGCCAGCATCTTTTCGAGTTCCTCGTTCTGGATATCGCGCACCTGCGGCAGATTCGGCAGGCGTACGCCCTTCGAGTTGTCGGTCGGCGCCTTGCCCGTCATCTGCAGGATGGGTGTCTCGCGGCCGGGGTTCTTGTCATAAAAGCCGGATTTCTTGGTCGCCTCATACGCGGCGAGCGTCACCGGCAGGTATCCCGACTTCTGGTGCAGATATTCTTGCACGTCGGTCTTGGACAGATAGGCGAAGAAGGCCGCGACGCCCTTGTATTGCTCATCCGACTTGTTGCCAAACACCCACAGGCTGGCACCGCCCGGCGTGGTGTTCTGCGGTGCGCCCTTGGCGTCGGTATCATAGGGAAGCTGGCCGATGCCATAGTTCATGCCGGACTTGACGATGTCGCCGAGGCCACCCGACGATTCGGTGAAGATGCCGCATTCGCCGGCAAGGAAGATCTGCTTGGCCTCGGAGGTGCGGCCGCCATATTTGAAGGTACCGTCCTTGGCGAGGTCTGCGAGCGCCTGGAAGTGGTTGACGAAAATCGGTGCGTTGATCTTGAGTTCGACATCACCGCCAGCCAGACCGTTCTGCTGGGTGGCCCACGACACATCATTCCATGCCGCGAAATTCTCCAGATGGATCCAGGTCAGCCAGGTAGAGGTATAACCGCAAGAAGCGGCGCCGCTCGCCTTGATCTTCTTGGCAGCTTCCCACACCTCGTTCCAGGTCTTGGGCGGGTTGTCTACATCGAGCCCTGCCTTCTGGAAGATGTCCTTGTTGTAGTAGAGGATCGGCGAGGAAGAGTTGTACGGGAAGGACAGCATGGTGCCGTCCGGCTTCGAATAATAACCGACGATGCCGGGCAGGTATTGGCTCTTGTCGAAGGTCATGCCAGCACCCGTCATCACATCGGCCACTGGCTTGATCGCACCCTCGGCCGCCATCATCACGCCGGTACCGACGTCGAACACCTGCAGGATATCGGGCGCCTGTCCGGCACGGAAGGCAGCGATGCCCGCATTCAGCGTCTCCGGATAGGTGCCCTTGAACACCGGAACGAGCTCATAATCGCTCTGGCTGGCGTTGAAATCCTTGGAGATCTTGTCCACAACCTCGGCGTTGGCGCCGGTCATGGCGTGCCACCAGCTGATCTGCGTGACTGCAAAGGCGGAGGTTGTGGAAAGCAGGGTCAAGGTGGCGGCAACACCGGCCGCGAAGCCGAAGAACTTCATGTTTCATCTCCCGTTTGTCGTTGGCGAAAGGGGCACTCTCGCAAAGGCAATATGTGCCGCTCGTGACAATTGGACAACGGTTTTGTTGCAGATCGAAGAACTTGATCTCCACTTAAAGTGGTGCACGCCTCCGAATGGGAGCCGATGGAAAGGAATTGCCAAGCCGGCTTACCATTCGACAATGGCAACGGAGACCGGCACAATCGCCAGCGCTCAGTCCGCCCCGCCGAGCGCCGTCTCGACCAGTCGCTTGGCGTCCGGTCCAGACCATTCGGCCGGGCCGTTCATATGGGCGATCAGGCAGCCTTCGCCGTCGATCAGCATGGTCACCGGCAGGCCGAGCGCCAGGCCGCGCGTCTTGAGATCATTGAACAGCGTCATCGTCGAATCGCGATAGTAGCCGAGCGCTTCGACGCCGGTTTCCTCAAGGAACTTCTTCGGCTTGGTGTCGTCGCCGGCATCGACGTTGACCGCGACGACCTCGAACGCGTCGCTGCCCATTTCTTTCTGCAGCGCATCGAGCGCCGGCATTTCGGCGCGGCAGGGCGCGCACCATGTCGCCCACAGATTGAGCAGCACAGTCTTGCCGGCATGGTCGGCGATCGTCATCGGCTTGCCGTCAGGGTCGTTGAAGGCAAGGCCTTTCAGCGATTGCGGCGGATCGGCCGGCAACAGCGCGGCAACCTGGCCGGTGGCGGCCGCCGCGACCGTCTTGGCGCGATCGGCCTTGGCGGCGCAGGCGGCATCGTCCTTGCTGTCGCCAACCGCGACTGGCGCGGGTGCGATGTTGCCAGAACCGCTCTCGCTGACATATACCGCGACCGCGCCGGCAAGCACGCCCGCCACCAAGGCGGCGAGGATGAGGCGCGGGGCCGGGAAAAATCGATTGCCGTCTGCCATTTTCTGAATACTGCTCCGGAGCACGGGTTATAGCGATGAGCGACAAGAAGGCCAGCAACCAGATGTGGGGCGGACGTTTTGCCTCGGGTCCGGCCGCGATCATGGAAGCGATCAACGCGTCGATCTCGTTCGACCGCAAACTCTACGCGCAGGACATCAGAGGCTCGATCGCCCACAGCGAGATGCTGGCGCAAACGGGCATTATTTCGACGGCCGATCAAGAAAAAATCGCTCACGGGCTGAACACGATCCTGGCAGAGATCGAGGCCGGCACGTTCGAATTCTCGACCCGGCTGGAAGACATCCACATGAATGTCGAGGCTCGCCTTGCCGAACTGATCGGTCCGGCCGCCGGCCGCCTGCACACTGCCCGCTCGCGCAACGACCAGGTGGCGGTCGATCTCAGGCTGTGGGTCAAGGACGAGTGCTTTCGCGTCGCCGAGGCGCTGAAGGGCCTGATCACAGCGTTCCTGGAACGCGCCGAGGAGCATGCGGCAACGGTGATGCCGGGCTTCACTCACATGCAGGCGGCGCAGCCGGTGACCTTCGGCCACCACTGCATGGCCTATGTCGAGATGTTTTCGCGCGACCTGTCGCGCGTTCGCGACGCCATCGAGCGGATGGACGAAAGCCCGCTCGGTGCTGCCGCCCTTGCCGGCACCAGCTTCCCGATCGACCGGCACCAGACGGCCAAGGCACTCGGCTTCCGCGAGCCGATGCGCAACTCCCTGGACAGCGTTTCGGACCGCGATTTCGCGCTGGAGTTTTTAGGCCTGGCGGCGATCTGCGCGACGCATCTGTCGCGGCTGGCCGAAGAGATCATCATCTGGTCGACGCCGCAATTCGGCTTCGTCAGGCTGTCGGACTCATTCTCCACCGGCTCCTCGATCATGCCGCAGAAGAAGAACCCCGACGCGGCTGAACTGGTACGCGGCAAGACCGGCCGCGTCACCGGCCATCTGGTCGGCCTGCTGACGGTGATGAAGGGTATGCCGCTGACCTACGGCAAGGACATGCAGGAGGACAAGGAGTCCGTGTTCGACGCCGCCGAGACGCTCGACCTGATGCTGGCGGCGATGACCGGCATGGTGCGCGACATGACGGTGAACGCCGCCGCCATGAAGAAGGCCTCCGGCGCCGGCTATTCGACCGCGACCGACCTTGCCGACTGGCTGGTGCGCGCGCTCGGCCTGCCTTTCCGCGAGGCGCACCATGTCACCGGCCGCGCGGTGGCGCTGGCCGAAGAGAAGAAGATCGGGCTGGACAGGCTGCCGCTGGAAGGTTTGCAGTCCATTCACCCCGGCATCACGGCGGACGTGTTTTCCGTGCTTGCCGTACAGAATTCGGTGAAGAGCCGCACGAGCTTCGGCGGCACAGCGCCGTCGGAAGTGAGGAAGCAGATCCGGTACTGGAAAAAGCACATCGCCAAGGCGTGATGCCAGGGTGCAATGCCAGCAAAACTCGGCTAGAAGCGGCAGGCAAAAGTTTCGGACGGATGGCACGGATGACCGGAAGCAGGATTTTGGTGACACTGACGCTGCTGGCGGCGATGGCGGCCGTTACAGCCTGCGGCAGGAAGTCCGGGCTCGACACGCCCTATGAGGCGGCCGTGCAGGCACGCAAGGACGCCGCGAAGGCCAAGCAGCCCGTGCCGCCGGAGCCGGAAAAACCGGTCGAGGACAAGAAGTTCGTTCTCGATCCGCTGATCTAGAGCCGATGAGATCACCCGATCTCATCGTGCTCCAACTTCCGGAACCACTCTTGTGAACCATTTCGATTACCGCGACGGCGTACTGCATGCCGAGGACGTGGCGATATCAGATATCGCCACAAGCGTCGGCACGCCGTTCTATTGTTATTCGACGGCGACGCTGACCAGGCATTTCCGCGTGTTTGCGCAGGCCTTTGCCGGGCTCGACGCGCTGGTCTGCTACGCCATGAAGGCGAATTCCAACCAGGCGGTGCTAAAGATCCTGGCCAAGCTCGGTGCCGGCGCTGACGTGGTCTCCGAAGGCGAATTGCGCCGCGCGCTGGCCGCCGGCATTCCGGCCAACAAAATCCTGTTTTCGGGCGTCGGCAAGACCGCGCGCGAAATGGATTTTGCGCTCTCGGCCGGCATTCTCTGTTTCAATGTCGAATCCGAGCCGGAACTGGAAATGCTGTCGGCCCGAGCCGTGGCACTGGGCAAGATGGCATCGATCTCGCTGCGCATCAACCCGGATGTGGATGCCAGGACCCACAAGAAAATCTCCACCGGCAAGGCCGAGAACAAGTTCGGCATTCCCTGGCAGAAGGCGCGCCAGGTCTATGCCCGCGCAGCACAACTGCCCGGCATCAAGGTCACCGGCATCGACACCCATATCGGCAGCCAGATCACCGAGTTGCAGCCCTTCGACGACGCCTTCGCGCTGCTGGCGGAGCTGGTCGGCGCGCTGCGTGCCGACGGGCACGCCATCGAGCATGTCGATCTTGGCGGCGGCCTCGGCATTCCCTACCGCGTCGACAACAGCCCGCCTCCCCTGCCGGACGCTTATGCCCAGATCGTCAGGAAGCACGTCACCAAGCTTGGATTGAAGGTGATGTTCGAGCCGGGCCGGCTGATCGTCGGCAATGCCGGCATCCTCGTCTCGCAAGTGATCTTCGTGAAGGAGGGCGATGCCAGGAATTTCCTGGTCGTCGACGCCGCGATGAACGATCTGATCCGGCCGACGCTCTACGACGCCTTCCATGACATCAAGCCGGTGGTGCAGCAGCCGGCCGCGGCGCCGCGCATGACGGTCGACGTCGTCGGTCCGGTCTGCGAGACCGGCGACTATCTCGGCCTCGACCGCGACCTGCCGCGGCTGAAGGCCGGCGACCTGATCGCTGTCGCCACCGCCGGCGCCTATGGCGCGGTGCAGGCCGGTACCTACAACACCAGGCCGCTGGTGCCCGAAGTGCTGGTCGACGGCGACCGTTTCCATGTCGTGCGCCCGCGCCAGACCTATGACGAGCTGATCGGACTGGATTCGCTGCCCGACTGGCTGGAATAGACCATGATCCCGAACCAAAGGTCCGCGTCAGCGAAAAGTGGGAACCGGTTTTCGGAAAAGATCATAGTCAAACAAGAATAGAGCGCCTGCAGCGCTACAGCCGGTGCTGAACAAGCGCTCTGGTCTCGGCAATCCTGTCCTCGTCGCGGCGATAGAACGTCCACTGCTTGATGCGCTTGCTGCGCAAAAGGCCCGCCTGGGTGAGCACCCGCATATGCTCGCTGAGCGTTGCCTGGGTGATCCCGAGCTTTTCCGCGATCAACAGCGCGCAGACGCCGTCCTCGACCAGATCGCCATCCACCTGCGGCGGAAAATGCGCGCGCGGGTCCCTCAGCCAATCGAGGATTTGCAGCCTGCGCTCGTTGGCGATCGCCTTGAAGACATTGACCTCTTGCATTTAGCCATTTTGCTAAGTTACTAAGTGATGTCAACCCTTGGGAGCAGGACATGCTGAACGGCAATATGATCACACGCGAACGCATCATGATCACACGCGAACGCATCGCTTCGATGGAACCGCGCATCCGGCCATTCGTGCGCCACACTCCGGTGCTGCGTGTCGACATGGCCGATTTCGGCCGCCCGCCTCTTAGCGTTGACCTGAAGCTCGAATGCCTGCAGCATTCCGGCTCGTTCAAAGCGCGCGGCGCTTTCACCAATCTTCTCGAACGGCCGGTTCCCAAGGCTGGCGTCGTCGCGGCATCGGGCGGCAATCATGGTGCTGCAGTCGCCTATGCCGCCATGCGGCTTGGTCACAAGGCAACCATCTTCGTTCCCGAAGTGAGCCCGCCGGCCAAGCTGGAACGCATCCGCGGCTACGGCGCCGAACTGGTCGTTGGCGGCGCGCGCTATGCCGAGGCGCTGGCTGCCAGCGAAGACTTTGCCGAAAAGTCCGGCGCGCTGCAGATCCACGCCTTCAACCAGGAGGAGACGCTGGTCGGGCAAGGCACGCTTGGCCTCGAGATCGAGGCCGATCTGCCTGAGCTCGACACGCTGCTGGTCGCCGTTGGTGGCGGCGGCCTGATCGGCGGCATCGCCGCCTGGTTTGCCGGCCGCATCAGGATCATCGCCGTCGAGCCCGAGGGCGCACCGACGCTTTATCGCGCCTTTGAGGCTGGCCGGCCCGTCGATGCGCCGGCCGAAGGCATCGCCGCCGATTCGCTGGCGCCAAAGCGCGTCGGCGAAATGATGTTTCCAATCGCCGAGGCCTTCGTCGAGCGTTCCATACTGGTCAGCGACGACGAGATCATCGCCGCACAGGCGGCGCTTTGGGACCGGGTGCGAATCATCTCCGAGCCGGGCGGCGCCGCGGCCTTCGCGGCAATCCTGTCCGGCCGCTACGCGCCGGCTGCGGGCGAGCGTGTCGCCGTGCTGGTCTGCGGTGCAAACGCCAATCCGGCTAAATTCTGACGATAACGAGGGCAGTCCTGTTCACGTTTTCGGGAACCGCCTCGCCTTCGCCGTGTTTGCTGGTATGTTTCGAGTCGTGAGGTTCGGGCTATCCCGCCCGAGCAGGAAGGGCCGATGACGGAACGACCCACCTTCACCAGCGATCGCAGCCTGGCCGGGCGCCTTGCCCTGAGCCGGTTGGCAACGCGGGTCTCGATGACGGTCGAGCGTGGCTGGCCGTTGCTGCTTCCGCTGGTCATTGTTGCCAGCCTGTTCCTCAGCGTCTCGTGGCTTGGCCTCTTCCTTCTGCTGCCCGATACGGCGCGCATCGGCCTCCTGGCAGTGTTCGGCATCGCAGCCCTTGCCGCGCTCTATCCCCTGAGCTTCTTCCGGGTGCCGTCCAGCGCCGAGATCGACCGGCGCATCGAGGCGGCCAACCAATTGCTGCACAGCCCGGTGCTGGTGCAGACCGACCGGCCGAGCGGCCGGGAAAGCATTTTTTCGCAAGCGCTGTGGCGCGAGCACCAGAAACGCATGGCCGAAAAACTCGGCAACCTCGGTGGCGACCTGCCGCGCACGCGGGTTCCAGAGCGCGATCCGTGGGGGCTGCGCGCGGTGGCGGCGCTTCTGTTGGTCACCGCCTTTGCCTTCTCCTTCGGACCGTCGGGCGGCCGCATCGCAGACGGGTTCAGTGCCCACGCGGCGCGTGACGCCGTGCCGCCGCGCATCGACGCCTGGGTGACGCCGCCGGCTTACACCGGCAGGCCGCCGGTCTTCCTCACCGCCCCAGCCGTCGCCAACCCGGTCGCCGCCAGCCCGGCCCTCGCCAACAATGGCAATCAGGCGGCGTCCGCCTTCACCGTTCCGGAAGGCAGCGATGTCTCGCTGCGCGTCACCGGCGGTTCGGGCGAGGAAACGCTGAGCTACGCCGACGCCGGCGGCAACGCCCGCACCATCGAGCCGACCGGGCAACAGGCCGACACGACCAAGGCGGCGGCAACCCCGGCGACGCCCTCCACAGTACGCCAGTTCACCGGAAAGCTGACGGCCAACGGCACGCTGACGCTGAAATCGGGCGATGACGAACTCGGTCAATGGGCTTTCGCGGTGATCCCGGACAAGCCGCCGCAGATCCGCTTCGTCGGCGAGCCGAAACGCGCTGCCAACGGCACATTCGAACTCAACTATCAGATCGAAGACGACTATGGCGCGGCCACCGCCAAGGCGGATTTCGCGTTGGCCGACCCACCGGCGCCGAATGCGCATCCGCTCTATGGCCCGCCCGAAATGCCGCTGTCGCTGCCGCGCCGCGGCGCCAAGGGGAATGCAGCCAAGACCACGAAGGACCTGACCGAGCATGTCTGGGCGGGCGGCAACATCAAGCTCGCGCTTGTCGCCACCGACGATGCCGGACATGCGGCAACCAGCGAAACCAAGACCCTGGTGATGCCGGAGCGGCCTTTCTCCAACCCGCTGGCGAGGGCCGTGATCGAGCAGCGCCGCATGCTGGCGCTCGACACCAACACCAAGAGCCGCGTGCTCGACCTGATGGACGCGATCACGCTCAGGCCCGAAGACACCTTCGACAACATGGCGCACTACCTCGCTATCATGAGCGCCCGCAGCCGGTTGAAGATGGCCGACAACGACGACCAGTTGCGCGACGAGGTTGCCTATCTGTGGGAGATCGCGCTCGGCATCGAGGAAGGCAATCTTTCGGCGGCCGAGAGGCGGCTGCGCCAGGCGCAGCAGGCGCTGCAGGACGCGATAAAAAACGGCGCCAGCGACGAGGAAATCGACAAGGCGATGAAGGAACTGCGCGAGGCGATGAACCAGTTCCTGCAGGAATTCGCCCAGCGTGCGCAGCAGAATCCGAACGCGCCGCAGATGCAG
The DNA here is from genome assembly GCF_004962245.1 of Mesorhizobium sp. Lineage (GTDB taxonomy): Bacteria > Pseudomonadota > Alphaproteobacteria > Rhizobiales > Rhizobiaceae > Mesorhizobium. The sequence goes on from NZ_SUHQ01000023.1 coordinate 72,050, forward strand.
CAGAACGGCCAGGAACTGCGCCAGAGCGACATCGAACGCATGATGGACCAGATCGAGAATCTGGCGAAATCCGGCGATCGCGACAGCGCGCAGCAATTGCTCTCGCAACTGCAGGACATGATGAACAATCTGCAGGCCGGACGTCAGCAGCAGGGCGGCCAGCAGAACAGCGAGATGCGCCAGCAGATGGACAAGCTCGGCGAGATCATGCGTCGCCAGCAGGAGATGATGAACGAAACCTTCCGCATGGATCAGTTGCAGCGCGGCCAGCGCCAGCGCGGAGAGAACCGCGACGAGCAGTTCGGCGAGAACGGTGAGCAAGGCCAAATGGGCGAACAGGGCCAGCCCGGCCCGGGTGAAGACCGCGATCCCCTCGGCCGGCCGAAGCCGATGACGCCGCAGGAATTCGCCGACGCGCTGAAGCAGTTGCAGGAAGGTCAGGGCAAGCTGCAAGGCGACCTCGACCAACTGAGGAAAGGTCTCGAAGGCATGGGTCTCGAGCCCAATGAAGGATTTGGCGACGCCGGTAAATCCATGGGCAATGCCGAACAGGCGCTTGGCGAGGGCGACGGCGACCAGGCCGTCGGTCACCAGGGCCGCGCGCTGGAGGCGTTGCGCAAGGGCGCCAAGGACATGATGAAGCAGTTGCAGGCCATGCAGGGCGACGAGGGCGGCAGCGAGCAAGGCGGCCGCCAGCAGAACGCCGACCGCGATCCGCTCGGCCGGCCGCGCGCCAGCGAAGGCCCCGATGATGGAAGTTCGGTGAAGGTCCCGGACGAGATCGACGTGCAGCGCGCCCGCCAGATACTCGATGCGATCCGCAAGCGGCTCGGCAACGCGCTCAGCCCCGAAATCGAACGCAGCTATCTGGAACGGCTGCTGGAGCTGAAGTAAAGCCGCCGCTTTTACCGTCGGAAGATCGCCATGCACGGACCGAGGTGGCCACTATCGCCGGGCTGCAATCTTGGCGATATGCTCTACCGGTTGATGAACGCCTCGCGGATCGCTTCTTCCATGCCGTCGATGGCCTCGCCGGAAGCGTTCGGATTGCGGCGCAGCACCACGTTCGAGGAATCGATGTCGCCGAACCCGTCGGCAGCCGTAAGTTCGCGGCAGCCGACCGGGATGTTGCTGCGCGAGATCGGCGCGATTGCCAGCCCGGAGGTGACGGCGAGCCGCAGGCCGCCATTGGTATCGCTGGTATAGGCGACGCGATAGGCGAGGCCGCGCTGTTCTAGTGACTTGATCGCGAAATCCTTGCACCAGCCGGCACGATTGTAGAGCGCGATCGGCACTGGGCGCTCCTCATGCATGTGATGCAGCTCCGACGTCACCCATACGGTGGGGTCATGCATCAGCACCTCACCACCGGAGAGATCCTGCCATTCGAACACTACCGCCAGGTCGAGCGCGTCGGCGGCGAGCGCCGCGATCTGCGCACCGGAATGCGCGTAGCGGACGGTGATGTCGACCTGAGGGTGGCGCTTGGCAAAGGCACCGAGCGCGCGCGACAGGATCGCATGGCCGTATTCCTCCGGGATGCCGATGCGCACCGGCCCGCCAAGCGGCGCCGCGACCATCGATGCCGCCGTCTCGTCCAGCAGCGCGACGATCCGGCGGGCGTTGACGATGAGTTCGCCGCCGCGGCGCGTCAGCACCACCCCCCGCGAGCCGCGCTCGAACAGGCTGTCGCCGACCACATCTTCGAGCTTTTTCATCTGCATCGAAACCGCCGACTGGGTCCGGCCGGCCTGCATCGCAGCCTTGGTGAAATTGCCGGCGTCGGCAACCGCGACGAAGGTGCGCAGCAGGTCGCTGTCGAGCGTGGGCTTCATGCATCCGCCATAAGAAAATTTGATTGCTGGTATCATTCCAATTCGTTTGCAACATGTCAAACGCCGGATAATAGTCGCTTCACCCATTGGATATGCGGCTGCGAAATCGGCCGCGGACCAATCAAAAGTCCTCACTCGTACCCGCTGCCCGAAACGGTGGCGGGTTCTTTTTGCCCGAACGCAGACTCACGCCGCACACGCAGGGAGCCCGTTGAACGACATGCAGAACCGGATCGTCCTCGGCATGGCAAGCCTTTGCCTCGGCGTTCTGGTGTTCTCGCTCCAGGATCCGCTGATCAAGGCCGTATCAGGCACCTATCCGGTGACCGAGGTGATGGCGATCCGCTCCATCGTCGCCCTGCCTATTCTTCTCGTGCTCGTTCATGCCGATGTCGGGCTCAGGGCGATCTTCTCGAAGCGATTTCGCATGCTGACGATGCGCGCCTTCATCCTGTTCACCTCCTATACGGTCTACTATCTGGCGATCGCCGCCCTGCCGCTTGCCGACGCGGTGGCGCTCTATTTCATGGCACCGCTGTTCATCATGGCGCTTGCCGGTCCTTATCTCGGCGAACGGGTGGCGTGGCAGACGCTGGTCACCGTCATGGTCGGGATGCTCGGCGTGCTGGTGATGCTGCGGCCCGGTGCCGGGCTGTTCGACTGGGCGGCGCTGCTGTCGCTGGCCTCGGCGGTGCTTTACGGCTTTTCGCAATTGATGGCCCGCAAGATCGGCGACACCGAATCATCCACAGTCATGGCGTTCTACCAAAACGGCGTCTACCTCTTGGGCGCGGCAGTGCTCGCCGGGCTGTTCTGGCTGGCGGGAATAGGCCACGCCACGCATCCGAGCCTGGAGTTCCTGGTCAGGCCGTGGATCTGGCCGACGCCAATCGATTTCCTGAAGATGGCCGCCTGCGGCTTCGTCGCTTCGGCCGGGATGGTCCTGCTGTCGCAGGCCTACCGGCTGGCGCCCGCCAACAGCGTCGCCACCTTCGAATACACCGGCATCATCTGGTCGCCGCTGTGGGGCTTCCTGTTCTTTGCCGAAGTGCCGCGATCGACCACCGTCATCGGCGCGGCCCTCATCATCGGCGCCGGCCTGTTCGCGCTCAACGCCAATCGGCGCCGGAGCAGTCAGCCGGCAATCGCGGCGACCTGCGATCCAGCCTGAGCGCAATTAGCCTTTCTTCAAGCGAAACAGGCGAGCGCCTGTTCGACGCGCACGCGGATTTCGGCCAGCGTGAACGGCTTCTGCACGACGTCCACAATGACGCCGTTCAATTCCTCGGCGCGCTCGCGCTGGTCGGCATAGCCGGTCATCAGCAAGATCTTCATCGCCGGGAAAAGGGACGCCGCCGCCTTGGCCATCTCGATGCCGTCCATTTCCGGCATGCGGATATCGGAGACGACAAGGTCGTAGCCGCCTCGCGCCGCGCGGATCAGGGCAAGCCCTTGCGCGCCGTCGGCGGCGATGTCGATCATATGCCCGGCGCGTTCGAGCGCGCGGGCGGCGAGGGTGCGGACGGACTCATCGTCCTCGACGATCAGGAGCTTTGCCATAGGCAATGTTTGGCGGGGAAAAGTTGACTTTTCCTGAACCGCAAACGACGCCTGAGACAAAATCTAATGTATGTCGCCCAAAAGTGCGCAGCGGTTGCGGCAACGACATGCTTAAAAACAAGGGCTTAGAGCGCGTCGCATGAATCAGACGCGGCGCGCTTTAGGCGTCGCCCTTGACGATGCCGACAAAGGGCAGTTCGCGAAAGGCGTGGGCGACATCCATGCCGTAGCCGACGACGAAATAGTCGGGGCAGTCGAAGCCGACATAGTTGGCATTGAGCGCGGTCTGGCGGCGCATGCGCTTGTCGAGCAGCACGGCAATGGCGCAGCTTTTGGCGCCGCGCGACAGCATCAGGTCGCGGGTGAAGGACAGCGTCTTGCCGGATTCGAGAATGTCGTCGATCAACAGCACGTCGCGGCCGGCGACCTCATTGTCGATGTCGCGCAGCACCCTCACCTCGCCGCTGGTGGTGCCGGCGCCATAACTGGAAATGAAGATGAACTCGACCTCGGGCGACAGGCCGACATCGTGCATGGCGCGGATGAGATCGGCGGCGAAGATGAACGATCCTTTCAGCACCGAAATCACCAGAAGGTCCTGATAGTCGTGCCCGGCGATCTCCTTGGCGAGCTCCAGATTGCGGCGGGCAATCGCCGACGCCGAAAACAGAACCTCGATATCCTTGCCGCGCACGACTGGCATTGGCAGCCTTTCCAAAAATATTCGCCTAGTTGGCGAAAGCGACCGAAACGGCCCTCACTCCGTTTCTAGGCACCTCGAGCCGGCTGGAAAAGCCAAATCTTTCACCGGGCGCCAGCGAACGGCTGGAGGTTGCCAGCGTGTAGCGGGTGATGCGCCCATCCTTGCCGGTGACCCGGATCTCCAGCGGCGGCGGTGGCGACGGGCCAGCGCCGTCATTCGCGGCTTCGCCGTCGACGAACAGGACGGGCCTAAGTCCGGACGCATCGACACGCGACGTGACGCCTGAGATGCTGAATGCATCGCCCGTTTCCGGTGCAGCGAGAAGAAACGGCGCCTGGCGCACCAGCGCGTGCCCGCCCGAAACCCAGAAGGCTGCAAACACGGCACTGAGGCCGGCGATCCAGAAGATCGGCCCGCCGCGCGATGCTCGCGACCGTTCCATCGCGGCTTCAGGTTTGCGCAGCATGTCCATGCCTTCGATGGATGGCGTGGCAATCACGCGCGAAAGCGGCGGTGAAGGGTCTATGCCGGCGGCGAAGCGCGGCAGCACCTGATAGTCGGCATCGACAATGTCATCGGCTGGGCCGCGCATGATGCGTTCCGGTGCGGCAGCCGCATCGGTCATGATTTCGCCGGAAATCGGGCGCGCGGTTCGATCCTCAGCCATACGGCCCCAGCACTACAGCACCTGTTCGCTCTTCGTTTCTTTTGCGTAAACGGAAATGGTTAACGCTTCCCCTCCGGAGCCCTTGTGACGCGCCCAAAAAACCTCAGAGTTAACCGCCGGTTAACCATGCCGGCCGATGGTCTTTTCTCAGAGAAGGCTGGCTCGTCGCCACCACAAGTTTCAGGTCGTCGAACGTGATCCGCTTCGAAAATGTCGGCCTCCGCTATGGCATGGGTCCGGAAATCCTCCGCGACATCTCCTTGCACATACCGGAGCGCTCCTTCCAGTTCCTGAGCGGCCCTTCGGGCGCCGGCAAGACGACGCTGCTGCGGCTTTTGTTCATGTCGCTTAAACCGACGCGCGGGCTGATCACCATCTTCGGCAAGGACCGCTCGCGCATCTCGCGCACGGAGCTGCCGCATCTGAGGCGGCGCATCGGCGTGGTGTTCCAGGACTTTCGCCTGCTCGACCACATGACGACCTATGAGAATGTGGCCTTGCCGCTGCGCGTGCGCGGGCGCGAGGAGGCGAGCTACCGCACCGATGTGACCGAGTTGCTGAAATGGGTCGGCCTCGGCGAGCGCATGCATGTGCTGCCGCCAGTGCTGTCGGGTGGTGAGAAGCAGCGCGCCGCGATCGCCAGGGCGCTGATCGAGCAACCCGAGATCCTGCTTGCCGACGAGCCGACCGGCAATGTCGATCCGCCGCTGGCGCGGCGCCTGTTGCGGCTGTTCATCGAACTCAACCGGCTGGGCACCGCGGTGGTGATCGCAACGCACGATCTCGGCCTGATGGAACAGGTCGACGCGCGACGTATGATCCTGGCTGGCGGAAGGCTGGATATCTATGACTGACCTTTCCGTTGACCACGTCGAAGACCAACACGCCGAGCGGGCTCGGACGACGCAGCGCGTTCAGCGCAAGATGGCACCGATCGTGCCGGCGCAGAACATCGCCGGCCGGGCACTGGTCCTGGTCATCGCCATCATGACGTTCCTCTCCTGTCTGACTTTCGGTGCGGTGACGCTGGTGCGCGATACCGCCTCGGTCTGGGAGAACCAGATCTCGCGCGAGGCGACGATCCAGATCAAGCCGGTCGACGGCCTCGACATGGAGGCGGCACTTGCCCAGGCCTCGCAGATCGCCAGCGAATTTCCCGGCGTGAAGGCTACCCGGATCGTCGACCGTGACGCCACGGCGCGGCTTTTGGAGCCTTGGCTGGGTTCGGGTCTCAACATCGACGACCTGCCGGTGCCGCGTCTGGTCATCGTCACCATAGACGAGAATAACCCGCCCGACTTCGCGGCGATGCGCGCCGCGATCACGCCGAAACTGCCAAGCGCAGCTCTTGATGACCATCGCACCTGGGTCGACCGGCTGGTGGCTATGGCCCGTACCACGGTGACCATTGGCGTCGCCGTGCTGGCGCTGATGCTGTCGGCAACGGTGCTGACCGTGGTGTTCGCAACGCGCGGCGCCATGGCCGGAAACGGCCACATCATCGAGGTGCTGCATTTCGTCGGCGCCGAAGCGCGCTTCATCGCGCGCGAATTCCGCCAGCATTTTCTGGTCACCGGCATGAAGGGCGCAGCCGCCGGAGGTGCGGCGGCGGTGTTCGTCTTCATCGTCTTTTCATGGTGGTCATCACGCAATATGGCGACGCCGCAGGCCGATCAGGCGACCGCCCTGTTCGGCAATTTCGCCATCGGTTCGGCAGGCTATCTCGGCGTTGCCCTGATGGTGCTGGTCATCGGTGTTCTGACGGCGGCGACCTCCCATGTCACCGTCGTCACCTATCTCAGCGACATCGATGTCCGCCAACCGGACGCGGGGTGATCACGGATAGAGAATTAGCGTAACGTAATGTGTGCTTTTTCACCTACTAAACGCCGCATTTCGGGGTTAACGATAAGATGATGGACGCGCGCGACTCGACCGGAACGGCTGGACAGTTGCCCTTGGTGATTACGCGTTCCCGCGAGCGCACCAAGTCCAGCCGATTGGTTGGCGCATTGCGCATCTCCGCTCTCTTTCTCCTCGTGCTTGCAACGCTGTTTGCCGGCGGTTTCGGCTGGTTCGCCAACACCGTCAGCCATCTCACGACGCCCGCCAATCCGGCAAAGGCCGATGCCATCATCGTGCTGACCGGCGGCCACTCGCGTCTCGACGCCGCTATGGGCCTGCTTGCCTCCGGCAAGGGCGAGCGGCTGCTGATCAGCGGCGTGCATCCTTCCGCCAGCCGCCGCCAGCTTCAGGTCGCGACCCGCGGCGACAAAAGATTGTTTTCCTGCTGCGTCGACATCGATCGCGCCGCGCTCGACACGATCGGCAACGCCGAGGAAAGCGCCAAATGGGTGGAGGACCACGCCTATGGCACCGTGATCCTCGTCACCAACAACTATCACATGCCGCGCAGCCTGCTGGAGATGGGCCGGCTGCTACACAAGGCCAAGCTCGAGCCCTATCCGGTGGTCAACAGCAATCTTGGCAATGGCGGCTGGCTGACCAAGCCCAGGGCGCTGCGCGTCCTGTTCACTGAATACAACAAATATCTGCTGGCGCTGGCGCGCGGCATCGTGCCGGTGAAGCCAACGCCAACCGGCATCGCGCTCGCAGAAATTTCGACAGCCGAAGACTGAGCAGTCTGCGCATCGTGCCTCATCCACGCAGGCGCGCGATCTCCCGTTCGAGCCATTCGATACGCTTATCCCGTTCGGCCAGCGCCGCCGCCACATCGGCGGCTTCGAAACGTTGTGGAATGTGCTGCGGGCAATTGGAATCCCAGGCCGAAACCGTGAACAGGATGATTTGCTCGGGGCGCGCCTTGTAGCCTTCCGGCATCAGCTTCGCCATCAGTTCAGGGTCGTCCTCGACGACACGCGCGCTGCCCCAGATCTTGATGCGCTGCCGGTGGGCATAGTCGATCAGGAACAGAAAAGCGCGGGGGTTATCGTCGAGATTGCCCTGGGTGATGAATTGCCTGTTGCCGGCGAAATCCGTGAATCCGATGGTCCGATCGTCGAGCACCTTGAGAAAGCCGGCCGGCCCGCCGCGATGCTGGATGTAGGGCTGGCCGTCACCATTGGCCGTCGACAGGAAGATGCTGGTCTGCGCCTCGATGAAGGCGGCGAGATCGGGCGTGATGTCAGCTTGCCAGCCGCCGCGCGCCTCGACACGGGCATAGGCCTCGCGTGAGCCCTTACGGGACTGGATCGCCTTGACGGTTGGGGTGAAGGCGACATCGCTGGTGAAGGCGTGAGCATTCATGGGAAGGCTCCTTCAAAGGCCGAGTTCCGTTAGAGAGGGATGGTCGTCCGGCCGTCGGCCGAGCGGCCAATGGTATTTTCGGTCGGCCTCGCGAATCGGCAGATCGTTGATGCTGGCGATGCGCAAGCGCATCAATCCATGTTCGTCGAACTCCCAGTTCTCGTTGCCGTAGCTGCGAAACCACGAGCCGCTGTCGTCGTGCCATTCATAAGCGAAACGCACGGCGATACGATTGTCGCGGAAGGCCCAGACCTCCTTGATGAGCCGGTAGTCGCATTCGCGATCCCATTTGCGTGCCAGGAAAGCCTGGATGGCCTCGCGCCCTTGCAGGAACTCGGCCCGGTTGCGCCAGCGGCTGTCGACTGTGTACGCAAGCGCGACCCGTGCCGGATCACGGGAATTCCAGGCATCCTCCGCCATGCGTGCCTTTTGTGCGGCGGTCTCGGCGGTGAATGGCGGGAGCGGCGGGCGGCTTTCAGACATGAGAACTCCTTGCGAGGGCTGACGCTGCGATCGACGATACGCTGGTCGCTGAATTCAGGCTGCCCTGCGGGCGGAAACGACCGGAAAGTCGATCTCCGTCCTGGCAACCTCATTGATATAATTGGTCCAGACATTGAGAGCGACATGCTGGACGATCTCGATGATCTGCGCATCATCGTAGCCTGCGAGCCTGACCGCGCTGAGATCCTCGTCACCGATATGGCCGCGGTCGCGCGCAATCTTGGTGGCGAAACGCACGGCTGCGGCGGCCTTGGAATCGTTGGACCCGCCGCCGCGGTTGGCGACCATCTCGGCATCGTCAAGCCTGGCAAGGTTCCTGCCGAGATAAGTGTGGGCGGAAAGGCAGTAGCTGCAGCCATTGATCTCGGCGACCGCCAGGGCGATGCGCTCGCGCGTCGGCGCGGGCAGGCGGCCCTTGGCAAGCGCTCCGGACAGGCCGAGATAGCCTTCGAGCGCAGCTGGGCTATTGGAAACGAGCCTGAAAAGGTTTGGGACGACGCCGAGTTGCTTCTCGACGGCATGCAACATCGGCTGCGACGCAGCAGGCGCGGCCTCTATGGATGCGGGTGTGGGGATACGGGGCATTGGCATTTCCTTCTCGTCGATCAGTTTCGCACCGAAAATGGACCCTTCCATCTTCCGGATGTAGATGGCATATGTACAATCAATCCTTCCATTTTTCGGGAGAAGTATGGATCGCCTCGAAGCCATGTCGCTTTTCGTCGCCGCGATAGAGGCCGGCAGCCTTTCGGCCGCCGGACGCCGTTTCGGCATCCCGCTTGCAACGGTCAGCCGCAAGGTCTCCGACCTGGAGCGGCATCTGAAGACGCGTCTCCTGAACCGCTCGACGCGGCAACTGACGCTGACCGACGCCGGTCACGCCTACCTCGCTGCCTGCCGTCGCATTCTCGACGAGGTCGGCGAGGCCGAGCGGACCGCCGCCGGCGAATACAGCACCCCGACGGGCGAACTGATCATCACCGCACCGATCGTCTTTGGCCGCCTGCATGTGCTGCCGGTCGTCACCGGCTTCCTCGGCGCCTACCCCGACGTGGCCATCCGCCTGATGCTCGCGGACCGGATAACCCAATTGACCGAGGAGCACATCGATCTCGCCGTCCGCATCGGCGAGCTTCCCGACTCGAGCCTGGTGGCCACCCGCGTCGGCTCGATCCGGCGCGTTGTTTGCGCAAGCCCGGCCTATCTGGCTAAGCACGGCACGCCGGACACTCCGAGAGACCTCGTGGCACACAGCTGCATCACCTTCGAGGGGCTCACCGCTCCCGCCGCATGGACTTTTGCCGCCGGCAAGACCGAACTCGCTGTTCCGATCCGCTCACGGCTTCGGGTCAACACCGCGGAAGCGGCGATCGATGCCGCGATTGCCGGCGTCGGGATGACCAGGGTGCTTTCCTACCAGATCACGGCTGCCGTGCGGTCGGGCACACTCTGCGCCGTGCTGGAGGCATTCGAGCCACAGCCATGGCCGGTGAGCCTCGTGCATGTCCGCCAGGGCCTGCTGCCGGTGAAACTGCGTGCGTTCCTCGATTTCGCCGCCCCACGCCTGAAGAAGCGGCTGGCGCAAGCGACGTGGCAGGCCTGACGAGCGGATAGCGCTCATCAAAATCGGGGCGATGTCCGTCGTCGCACCGTTTCCTTTTTGCCCGCGCTTGGTGTACCAACGCACACCTCCTCACCGGGCCCTTCCTGCATGCTTTATGTCCGCTCGCTGGCGTTCAACTTCGTCTTCTACGTCAATCTGATCGTCCAGATGATCCTCTGGACCCCGTACTATTTCCTGTCGCCGCGCCACCGGGCCTGGTTCGTACCGAAATTCTGGTCGCGCACCTGCATGTGGCTCTATGACAAGATCGCCGGCACCAAAAGCGAGATCACCGGCCAGGAAAACCTGCCCGACGGTTCCTTCATCCTGGCGCCGAAGCACCAGTCCTTCTGGGATGCGATCGCCTTCTTCCCCTTCCTGCAGGATCCGCTCTACATCCTGAAGCGGGAACTGACCTGGATCCCCTTCTTCGGCTGGTACATTCTGAAAATGCGGATGATTCCGGTCGACCGCGGCAGCCGCTCGAAAGCGCTGAAAGCGGTGGTTGCAGCGACCAGGCAGGAGCTGGCGCGCAATCCCCGCCAGTTGATCATCTATCCCGAGGGCACGCGCCGGGCGCCGGGCGACGAACCGGCCTATAAATACGGCATCGTCGAGATCTATGCGCAGCTTGGCGTCCCGGTGGTGCCGGTCGCCCATGTCGCCGGCCTCTACTGGCCACGCCGGAAATTCCTGCGCTATCCCGGCACGATCAAGGCCCGCTTCCTGCCGGCGATCCCGCCGGGCCTCGGCAAGGAGGAATTCATGGAACGGCTGATCGGCGAGACGGAAGCCGCCTGCGACCAGTTGCTCGTCGAGGCGTCCCGTGCGCCGAACCCGCCGCCCATGCCGCCGACGGCGGTGAAGCGGCTGAGGGAACTGGCCTCCGATACCCCGGCCTGAGCCACTTGCCAGATCGACAGGTCCCCTAGGGAATCACGGCCAGCGCGGTGGCCAAAACCAGTGTCGCCGCGAATGTCAGATTGATGATTCGCGAGGCCAGCGGCTTGCGCAGGAACCGCGCAAACGCTGCCCCGGCGAGAAGCCACAGGACATGGATGGCGATGATCATCAAGGCAAGGACCACCAGCTTGAGCCCTGAGTCGAGATCACCGGCCGATGACGTGCCGGCGAACACGGCGGCAATCGCCACATAGGCTTTTGGGTTGGCGACGGCCAGAAGAAATCCGCCCAGGAACGTAGGAAGCACTGTCTCGCTGGTACGCGCCGCCGGAGGCGGAGCCGTTGCAATCTTGAAGGCGAGGTAGAGGATGTAGGCTGCGGATGCGGCAGCCAAGAGCGGTGTGAGCTTCGGCACGGAGGCAAGCATGGCCGTGATGCCCGTCGCCACAATCAGAAGCACGGCGACCGTGCCCAGAATGATGCCCGAGGCGTAGCGGAGCGAATCGCGCAGGCCAAAGGCGGCGCCAACGGCGGTGACGCTTATCGTCGCCGGCCCCGGACTGCCCATGACAACCGCCGCTGCCAGGACAAGCGAGAGCAATTGCTGCCATAGGTACGGGTGGGAAAAAACTTGTCCGGCCATGCGTCGTCCCCGCATCTTGCGACGATGCAGGGACGATACGGCAAGGCAGCGCCGAGCGTCTTGAACGATCGTGCACCCCCTCCGCGGCCAGGGTGTCCCAGGGTGTCCTTGACGCATCCGCTGCTTAATGTCCTGGGATACGCAAGCAGCCAACTCACATGGGGCTACGCACTCGCGCCGTCGAGCTCGGCGATGTCGTCTGCACTGAGCTTCAGCGATGCGGCGCGGACGAGGCTGTCGACCTGGTCCAGCGTCGTGGCGCTGGCGATCGGCGCCGTGACGCCGGGCCGCGCGATCACCCAGGCGAGCGCCACTTCCGCCTGCTTGGCCGAGTGACGCGCCGACACGGCGTCGAGTGCCGCCAGGATGCGCATGCCTCGCGCATTGAGGTAGTCCTTCACGCCGTCGCCACGCGCGCTTTTGCCGAGATCGGCTTCGCTGCGGTACTTGCCGCTCAAAAACCCCTTGGCGAGGCTGAAATAGGTGATGACGCCGATAGCCTCGGCCATACACAGATCGCGGAGCGGCCCATCGAAGGAGGCGCGATCGTGGAGATTGTATTCCGGCTGCAGCACCGCGTAGCGCGGCAGGCCGCGCAGGCTTGCCACATCGAGCGCGGCGCGCAACTGGCCGGCATCGAGATTGGAGGCGCCGACATAGCGGATCTTGCCCTTGGCGAGCAGCTTCTGGTAGGCGCCGAGCGTTTCCTCGTAGGGGGTGGTCGGGTCCGGCCAGTGCGACAGATAAAGATCGATGACATCGGTCTGCAGCCGCTTCAGCGACGCATCGATGGCCTTTTCGATATAGGCGGCGGAGAGGTCTTTCCTGCCCTGCCCCATATCCGACCCGACCTTTGTGATCACCACGACCTCGTCGCGGTTGCCGCGGCTCTTCATCCACTTGCCAATGATGGTTTCAGATTCGCCGCCCTCGTTGCCGGGCACCCAGCGCGAATAGGAATCGGCGGTGTCGATGGCGTTGAGGCCCGCGCCGACGAACCGGTCGAGCAGGTCGAAAGAGGTTTTCTCGTCGGCGGTCCAGCCGAAGACGTTGCCGCCCAGAACCAGTGGCGCGATGGATAGGTCGGTTTGACCGAGACGACGTTTCAGCAAGACTGATCTCCGTGGGGAATGGAAAGGAACGGGCGAAAGCCCCATGACGGGCTTAACCTATGGCGTGCCGCACCGACGTCAAAGGGCCGGCCGTCTTTTCCCCCGATCAGCGCGCTTCACAAAGGCGCGACCCGCCGCGCCACCTCTTCCAGCCAGTGGTCGCGGATACCCAGCGCCTCGAGGTGCTCCAGCGTGCTGGACACGTAGTCCTCGTTCTTTCCCGACTGGCCAACGGCGCCACGAACGACGGTCGCCGCATCGGCCGCGTCGAGCGCGCCGGCATATTGCTCGTGGCTACGGTCGACCACATAGGCGACCGCCGAGACCATCTCGCCCCCACCCCTATTACACTCATCGAGGCGAATGCTAAGCGTGCGCTCGAGATAGACATTGGTGACCAGCTCGCGGTCGCGCAGATAGGCGATGACCTCGTTGCGCAGATCGCCGGGAACGCGGAAAGCCAGCCCGATGCAGGAGCCGCCGCGATCGAGGCCGAGCACAAGGCCGGGCCGTTCGCGCGTGCCGCGATGCACGAACGAGTAGACGCACAGCGACCGGCGGTAGCCGTGAAGGCGGGCGCGGCGCGTCTCGACATGCGCGAATCCCGGCCGCCAGATCAGCGAACCGTAGCCAAAAACCCAAAAATCGCCCATATCGCCACGCCTGGTTGCAACACCCGCACTGGAATCACCCCGCTGCAATCGGTGTTTTTTGAATTCATCTCCAGCTACCTGATGTTGCCGGAAACGACAGTCCCTCTGCAACACGCGCCAACGAGAGCCTCAGCATGACGTCAAGTGACGAGCGCCCGCCGAATTTTCGCCGCCGCCTCTTCTGGCTTGGTGCTGTCATCGTCGTGCTGTTCGGCCTCTACAGCGCCGGTTGGTTCTACCTGGCAGACAAGGTCAAGATCGAGGCCGACAAAGCGGTGGCCGAGCTCAACGGCAATGGCATCGAGGCGGACTGCGCCAACCTCACGGTCAGCGGCTATCCGCTGAGCTTCGCTGTTTCCTGCGACAGTCTGGCTTATCAGGACGACGCCAGAAACGTCGCCGCCTCGCTCGGCAGCCTCAACGCAGTCACGCGCATCACCCAGATCCTGTCGCCTGGCGCCGACCTGCGCGGGCCGCTCAGGACCTCCGTCCCGGGGATGACGCCGCTGTGGATCGACTGGGATAATCTGCGAGCGAATGTGAAACTGTCCTGGCCCCTGCCCCGGCGCGTTTCACTGGAGGCCGAGGGCCTTTCCGCCCAGACCGATCCGGCGGATGGCACAGACCCGGTCGAGCTGTTCAGCGCAGGGACAGCGGCCGGACAATTGCGTCCGAATGGCCAGGACATCGACTATGCCGGGAGTTTTACCGATCTCGAAATCGATCCGCAGGCGATCGATGGCCGCGTGCTGCCGCCGCTCGACGGCGGCGGCGATGTGACGCTGAAGAACGGCGTGGCGCTGATCAAGACGCAGCCAAGGAGCCTGCGCGGCCAGGCGATCGATATCGGCAAGCTCGATCTGTCGTCGGGAACCGCGCGCATCACCGTTTCCGGGCCGGTGTCGATCGATGCCGACGGCCTGATCGACGCCGACCTGATGATCAAGCTCAGCGACCCGAAGGCCGTAGCGGCAATCCTCGGCAAGGCCATCCCCGAGCAGAAGAGCCAAATCAAAACGGGCTTTGCCGGGCTGGCGCTGCTTGGCAACGAACCGTCGATGCCCCTCAAGATCGTCAAGGGCAAGGCATCGCTCGGTTTCATCCCGCTGGGCAAGATCAAGCCGGTCGATTAGACCATGATCCCGAAGCTGCAGTTCGGAAAAGATCATGGTCAAACAGGAAGATAGATGAACACCCCGGTGAAGCTCCTGAGTGTTGGCGCGCTGACGCTCGATACGATCCTTCGCGTCGATACGCTTCCGACACATCAGGGCAAGTTCATCGCGCCCGACGGCGTCCAGATCGCCTCGGGCATGGCTTCGAGCGCGGCCTGCGTCGCACGCCGTCTCGGCGCCGAGGTGTCGCTGTGGGCAAGCACAGGGGATGACGCCGTCGGCGATCAACTGGTCGCCAGGATCGAGGCCGAGGGCGTCGATTGCAGCTTTGTCCGGCGCGTCAGTGGAGCACGGTCGGCGCTGTCGGCCATCTTGGTCGACACGCATGGCGAGCGCATCATCGTTCCTTTCTACGACAAGCTGGCCCAGGCCGACCCCAAGGCGCTCCCCACCCAAGATCTCACCCCATTCGACGCCGTGCTGGTCGACGTGCGTTGGCCGGGCGCCGCGGCTCTGGCGCTCGAGGCGGCGCGCGCAATCGGCCGTCCGGCCATACTGGACGCCGACACCGCGTCACGGGACGTGCTGGAACGCCTGTTTCCGCTGGCCTCGCACATCGTCGCGTCGGAGCCGGCGGCCGTCATTCTCTGCGGCGAGGAGCGAAGCCCGCAAAAGGCCTGCGAAGCGCTGGCCAGACGCACCGATGCATTCGTCGCCGTGACCGGCGGCGCGGCAGGAAGCTGGTGGTTTGACCGCTCGGTGGGCTCCGTGCGCCATGTCGCGGCGCCAAGGATCAAGGCCGTGGATACGCTTGCCGCCGGCGACGTGTTTCACGGCGCCTTCGCCGTCGGGCTGGCGGAGGCGATGCCGGTCGAACAGAGTTTGCGCTTTGCCAGCGCCGCCGCCGCGCTCAAATGCCTGCGCTTCGGCGGCAGGCTCGGCGCACCGGACAGGGCCGAGACGCTGGCGATGGTCGCCGCCCATTGGCCTGCCGACTGACCGGCAGGATCGAGGCAATCTATCCCTTCGGCGGGTGCTCGACCGCCTGCCGGCCGAAGTCCGGTACGTCGATGTCCTGGCCGGCCTCGATGATCGAGCGGCGGACGGCGCGGGTGCGAGTGAACAGGTCGAACAGCTTTTCGCCGTCGCCCCAGCGGATCGCCCGCTGCAGCGAGGCCAGATCTTCCGAGAATCGCGCCAGCATTTCGAGGATGGCATCCTTGTTGTGCAGGCAGACATCCCGCCACATGGTCGGATCGGAAGCGGCAAGGCGAGTGAAGTCGCGAAAGCCGGAGGCCGAATATTTGATGACCTCGGACTTGGTCACCGACTGCAGATCGTCGGCGGTGCCGACGATGTTGTAGGCGATGATGTGCGGCAGATGCGAGACGATGGCCAGCGTCATGTCGTGATGCTGGGGATCCATCGTGTCGATGTTGGAGCCGCAGCGGCGCCAGAATTCCGAGAGCTTTTCCAAGGCTGCCGGATCGGTGCCCGGCAAAGGCGTGAAGATGCACCAGCGGTTTTCGAACAGCTCGGCAAAGCCGGCATCCGGACCCGATTTTTCAGTGCCGGCCAGCGGATGGCCGGGAATGAAATGCACACCAGCCGGCACATGCGGCTCAATTTGCGCGATGACCGACGCCTTGGTCGAGCCGACATCGGTGAGGATGGCGCCCTGCTTCAGCGCCGGTGCGATTTCCTCGGCGACCTCGCCCGAAGAGCCGACCGGTACCGAAACGATGACCAGGTCGGCATCGCGGACCGCCTCTTTCGCATCTATCG
Organism: Mesorhizobium sp.; assembly: GCF_004962245.1. Taxonomy (GTDB): domain Bacteria; phylum Pseudomonadota; class Alphaproteobacteria; order Rhizobiales; family Rhizobiaceae; genus Mesorhizobium. Next base: position 88,400 of record NZ_SUHQ01000023.1, read on the forward strand.
TGTAGGAGGAGCCGAGACCGAGTTCCCTTGCCCGCGCCAGCGTGGTTTCGCTTCGCGTCGAGATGGCAACGTGGCGGGCAAGGCCTTCGCGGCGGATGACGCGTGCCAGCGACGAGCCGATCAGGCCGATGCCGACCAGCGCGATCTTTTCGAACATCGGTGATGTCATGGTGTTCTAGCTTTTCAGAAATGTCGTGAGAGCGGCGACAACGCCGCGATTGGCCTCTTCGGTGCCGATGCTCATACGCAGTGCATTCGGGAAGCCGTAACCGGAAACGCGCCGCAATATGTAGCCGCGCGCGGAGAGGTAATCGTCCGCAGCTTCAGCCGAATGCTTTTTGTCCTCGGGAAAGTGGATGAGGACGAAATTGCCGACGCTCGGCGTCACCCGCAGCCCGAGCTTGGTCAGTTCCTCGCTCACCCATGACAGCCAGGTCTCGTTATGCGCTACGCTGCGCTCGACATGGGCACGGTCGCGGATCGCGGCAATGCCGGCCTCGATCGCCGTCGCGTTGACGTTGAAGGGACCGCGCACGCGGTTGATCGCGTCGACGATGTGCATCGGTGCGTACATCCAGCCGACCCGCGCGCCGCCGAGGCCGAGCTTGGAGAAGGTGCGGGTCATGACCACGTTTTCCGCGCCGGCTACAAGTTCGACGCCGGCTTCATAGTCGTTGCGGCGGACATATTCGGCATAGGCGGCATCCAGCACCAGAAGCACGTTCCGGGGCAGGCCGGCATGCAGGCGGCGCACCTCCTGGAACGGCAGATAGGTGCCGGTCGGGTTGTTGGGATTGGCGAGGAAGATGATCCTGGTACGCGGTGTCACGGCGGCGAGGATCGCATCGACGTCGGCGCGCTCGTCGGTTTCCTTGACCGACACCGGGACGGCACCTGCCGACTGGATGTAGATCTTGTAGACCATGAAGCCGTGTTCGGTGATGATGGCTTCGTCGCCGGGCGCGAGATAGGTCTGCGCAAGCAGGCCCAGAATTTCGTCGGAACCATTGGAACAGATGATGTTCGCCGGGTTGAGGCCATGCACCTCGGCGATCGCTTCCCTGAGGCGCCTGGCGGTGCCGTCGGGATAGATGTCGAGCCTTGCAGCGACGTCGCGCGCGGCCTCTATCGCCTTCGGCGAGGGGCCGAGCGGGTTTTCGTTCGACGACAATTTGTGGACCTTGGCGACACCGGCCGGCGCTGTGCTTTTGCCCGGCACATAGGCTTCGATGTCCATGATCCCCGCGCGGGGCGTTGGACGTGCCTGATCCGATGCCTGGTTCATATTGCAAAAATCCGTCGAGAGAGCGCTTCCGCCCGGAGGCCGCAGCGGAAATACAAGCCGTGGCCTGGAATGTCGAGAGGCGGCAATCATGGGTGAGCGGCTGGTCGTGTCGGCTGACCGTTGACGCCGGGGCGCGCCGGTCCTAGAAGAGAGGCGAAATACCGTGGTGATTTGGCCGGTCGGCTTGCAGCCACGTTAAACAACTCGCTAAAGGGCCGTTTGCATCCTGTAACCGGCTTTTGCGAAGGCAATGCCGGTTTTTTGTTGTCCGTTGCCGGCCGGACAACCGCATCGGCCCGAAAATCGGAATCGATTTTCGGAAAGCGCGATGGGTTGGTGTAAGAGGGACGCGATGGTCGCGCTGCGCGCTAAAAGAACCAACAACGAGGCCGACGAGCCGTCGAGCCCGGTGTTGCGTTTCGGTGCCGACAAGCCGCTCAAGCTCGACGCCGGCACGCTGCTGTCGCCGTTCCAGATCGCCTACAAGACCTACGGCACGCTCAACGACGCCCGCGCCAACGCCATCCTCGTCTGCCATGCGCTGACCGGCGACCAGCATGTCGCCAGCACCAATCCGGTGACCGGCAAGCCGGGCTGGTGGGAAGTGCTGATCGGCCCCGGCAGGATCATCGACACCAGCCGCTACTTCGTCATCTGCTCCAACGTCATCGGCGGCTGCCTCGGCTCCACCGGTCCCGCCTCGACCAACCCCGCCACCGGCAAGCCCTACGGGCTCGACCTGCCGATCATCACCATCCGCGACATGGTGCGGGCGCAGTTGATGCTGGTCGACCATTTCGGCATCGAAAAACTGTTCTGCGTGCTCGGCGGCTCGATGGGCGGCATGCAGGTGCTGCAATGGGCGTCGAGCTATCCGGAGCGCGTTTTCTCAGCGCTGCCGATCGCCACCGGCGCGCGCCATTCCTCGCAGAACATCGCTTTCCATGAGGTCGGCCGGCAAGCGGTGATGGCCGATCCGGACTGGCATGGCGGCAAATATTTCGAGCATGGCAAGCGCCCGGAAAAAGGACTGGCGGTGGCGCGCATGGCCGCTCACATCACCTATCTGTCGGAGGCGGCCCTGCACCGGAAATTCGGCCGCAACCTGCAGGACCGTGAAGCGCTCACCTTCGGTTTCGACGCCGACTTCCAGATCGAGAGCTATCTGCGCCATCAGGGCATGACCTTCGTCGACCGCTTCGACGCCAATTCCTATCTCTACATGACCCGGGCGATGGACTATTTCGACCTCGCCGCCGACCATGGCGGACGGCTGGCCGACGCCTTCGCCGGCACCAAGACCCGTTTCTGCCTGGTCTCCTTCACGAGCGACTGGCTGTTCCCGACCGAGGAGAGCCGCTCGGTCGTTCACGCGCTGAACGCGGCCGGTGCCTCGGTATCCTTCGTCGAGATCGAGACCGATCGCGGCCACGACGCCTTCCTGCTCGACGAGCCGGAGCTGTTTGCCGCCATCAACGGATTCATCGCCTCGGCGGCCCGCGCCAGGGGGCTCAGCGCATGACCCGGAAAAGTTGCAGACTTTTCGGATCAGGATCATGCGCCAAGCAAAAGGCGGGACCATGAGCGTCAACCATGCCCAGCGCGTCGACCTCGAAGTCGTCGCCGATCTCATCCCGGCGCAGTCGCGGGTGCTGGACGTCGGCTCCGGCGACGGGCTGCTGCTCGAATTGCTGCAGGCAACGAAGCAGGTCGACGGCCGCGGGATGGAATTGTCGCAGCGCGGCGTCAACGAATGCGTGGCGCGCGGCCTGTCCGTCATCCAGGGCGACGCCGACAAGGACCTCGAATTCTATCCCGACAAGGGTTTTGATTTCGTCGTCCTGTCGCAGACCCTGCAGGCGACCCGCAACCCGAAGCTGGTGCTCGACGAGTTGCTCAGGATCGGCAAGCACGCCATCGTCTCCTTCCCCAATTTCGGCCACTGGCGGGTGCGCCTCTCGCTGTTTCTCAACGGTCGGATGCCGGTGACCAAGGACCTGCCCTACTCCTGGTACGACACGCCCAACATCCATTTCTGCACCATCCGCGACTTCGTCAATCTCTGCGACGAACTCGGCGCAACGGTGGAGAAGGCAACCGCGCTCGACGCCAACGGCCAGAAGATCGGCCTCTCGATGCCATGGTGGTTCTGGAATTTCTTTGGCCAGCAAGCGGTCTTCCTGCTGAGGCGATAAGAGCCGCTCGCGGCCGGCCCTTCCCTATTCAAGAACGTCGGTGGCCTTGTGCGGATGCCTGACGCCGTCGACGAAGAACACATCGGACCGGGAATTGTCGGTACGCAGCGGCAATATCTCTTGATAGGCGGGCGAGTGGTACCATCCGCGCGCATGCTGCAAGTCTGGAAACTCGATAATGACGAGGTGCCCCGGCCAGGTGTTTTCAACCACGTCCACCTCGCTGCCGTGCACGATGAAGCGCCCGTCAAACGGCTCCAGTGTGGCATCGATCTTCTGCAGGTATTCGACGATTTGCGGCCCCGGCGTGACCTGGTGCATATGGGCGACGGCATAGGCGGTCATGGCTGTACTCCCTGATGGATTCGAAGCCGGACTACCGGCTTGATAGAAGTAGTTTGCCGAGACGTTGCGCGCTGGTCGATTACCCCGAAGGTAATGATACTGGGTACAAGAACCGCCCCCACCTCCCGGCAAAATCTTACCGATTAAGCTCCGGAAAATACGGATCGGAAAAGAACCGCCGGTCGCGCTCGCCTTGCAAACAGTCGATGGGAGCTGCCGCTCCGATCCGGATCGGCCCGGGATCGGCCCAGGGATGGGCAATACCACTGACCTCGAGGACCAGCTTGCGGCGTATGGCGGTCACGAATTCGGAGGCGGCATAGACCGGCAGCACGAAGGAGCCGGGCCCGCCGGTAACGCACTCGGCATAATATTGGTCGAGATGGCTGAAGCTAGGCGACGGGCTGATCAGGATCGGCAGGCCGTTGACGACGATGCCCTTCGCCACCGCGGCGTCGCGTGTCGTGGTGACGGGCATCCCGATATTGTTGGGGCCATCGCCTGAAATGTCGATGACCCGGCGCGGCGCGTCGAAAGCGGTTCCATCGAAGAGCTTCGCGCCAAAGGCGAGCGCACCGGAAATCGAGGTGCCGCGAAAGCTCCTGAAAGGGCGGGCCTCGATCTTGTCGGCGAAAGCGTCGGCGCTCTCTGCACCGTCGACAACCTGCCAGGCAATGACCGCATCGTCGCGGACGGTGCCCGCCCATTCGAAATAGGTGAGCGCAATGCGGCCGGTCACACCCAAACGCACCGCATTGATGAAGTCTGGGTGGCGCAGCGCCTCGACGTAACCGGCGCGCTGCAGGGCGAATTCCCTTTCGTCCATCGAGTGCGAAATGTCGACCGCCAGCACCAGTTCGACATCCACGGCAATGGTATCGGCGGGCGCGGCCAGTGGTGCTGCCTGAGCGCAGGCAAGGCAGGCAAGCAGGCTAGTGCATGTCGCCCAAAAGCGTGCAGCGGTTTTGGGGTGCCTACATGCATGGAAACAAAGACTTAGAGCGCGTCGCATGACTCCCTTCAATGGGACGCGCTTTAGGCGCGTCAAGCATCGGTCCAACGCCGCAGACGTCCGAACGATGCCGTGATCTTTCGCTGCGATCACGGCGAAATAAAGCTTGCCTGCGTATGACCGGCTATTCCTCTTGATAGGCTGGGGCGATGGCCGGGGGTGGCTCGATCGCGCCGGCCTTGACACGGACTGGCTTGAGAGCCGGTCGGTCGACGTCTTTCACGATCGTCAGTGACCGCGGAAAGAATTCAATGTTGTGCTGACCACGGCCGATATTGAGGATCGCGGCGTCGGCAAGACGCGCCTTCAGCATCGACAGCACCCGCCTCAGCGTCACGCCGTCGAACGTATCCAGAGCCTCGTCGATGATCACCCATTTTGGCTGCCGCAAGACAAGTCGGGCAAAGGCAAGCAGGCGCTGCTCGTCTTCGCCCAGTTCACGCTCCCAGCGCGCGGAGCGGTCGAGCGAGGACGACAAGCGCTCGAGACCGACCTCGGCAAGCACCGCCGAGATCTCGGCATCGTCCGCCGTGGCCGTGCCGTCGGCATGGTTGAGCACCTCGCGCAGCGTGCCGAGCGGGAAATAGGGGGTGCGTGGAACGAAGGCGAGCACTGCTCCGGCCGGCATGCCGATACGCCCGCTTCCCCACGGCCACAGACCGGCAATGGCGCGAAAGAGCAGCGTCTTGCCGGCGCGCGGCTCTCCCGTGATCATGATGCGCTCGCCGGCGCGGATTTCGACATGCGGCTCGGCAAGTCTCGTGCATCCATCCGGCGACGCAACCTCGAGTGCCTCGAATGTCAGGCTACCGTCCGGGTTCTCGCCGAACGCGATGCGCCTTTCGGTGTGGTGAAGCACGTCGGTTTCGCCAAGCGCAATGCGGAAGTCGGCAACCCGCATCAGCGTGGCCCGCCAATCGGCGATGCCGCCGATATTGTTGATGAACCAGCGCAGCGACGAGTGGACCTGGTTGAAGGCCCCGACCGCCATCATCAGCCCGCCGAAGCTGATATCGCCGGCGAAATAGACCGGCGCCGCGACCAGGATCGGCGCAACGACGGTGATCCAGCCATAGGTATCGGTCACCCAGGAAAGATTGATCTGTGCGCTGTAGATGCGCCGCATGGCGCCGAGCAGGCTGCCAAGGTCGAGTTCAAGCCGTCGTTTCGCGTCAGCCTCGCCATGCGCAAGGGCGATGGCATCGACATTCTCATTGACGCGGACCACCGAGGATCGCAGCTCCGCTTCACGCGTATAGCGGTCGTTGTTGAAGCGAATGAGCGGCCGTCCGACAAGCCAGCTCAGCCAGGAGGCGGTGCCGGCATAAAGGATCGCGGCCCAGACCATGTAGCCGGGTATGGCCAGTGAATAGCCGCCGACATGGAAGACGAAGCCCGAAGACAGCGTCCATAAGACGCCTACGAAGGAAACAAGCAGAATGAGCGACTGCAGCAGGCCGATGCCGAGACCGGTGGAGAGATCGGAGAGATGCCCGGCATCCTGCTGCATGCGTTGGTCGGGGTTGACGCCGATGGCGCCGGCGTTGGCGAGCCGGAAGGCGCGGCTGGGCCGCATCCATTCGTCGATCAGGTCGAGCGTCAGCGCCTCACGCAGCTTCAGCCGGATCATCTGGTCGAGCCAGGTCTGGCCGATATTGAGCACCACAAGCCCACCGGCAATGGCGGCAAAGACAACAAGCTGATGCAGGAAGCCCTGCATGTCGCGGCGTGCGATCGCGTCGTAGAAAGGCTGATTCCAGCGGTTGAGCAGGATCTGTCCGATCGAGGTTGCCACAATGACGGCTATGACGCCTATCGACATCCACAGCAGCGTCTTGCGAACCGGCGAGGTCGTCAGCGCCAGCCGGATTGTCGCGAGCTGGTCGCGCAGGCTGCTGGCCTCAACCGACGCGGCACCCGGCCGTGCGTTGGCCTTGTCGTCCGGATGATCAGCCATAAGCGAGATCCTTGCATGCGAAAGTGGTGCTAACCCGGTAACAGGCCCAGTCACCGGCATCGACGGGGCACACCCGAACCTGTCCTCGACAGATAGGTGAGAAAAAGCGCAATTCCCTTCACGAACGCGTCACTCGGTCAGCCGGCGACGGTGCGTTCCCGGCCTGGGACAGCCGACCGAGTCTTGTGGCGCCATGTGGCGAGAAAACCGGCACGAAGACGCGGCGGGAGGCGCGCTGGACGACCGGCACGCCCTGATAGAGCCGCTTCTGCGCCTCGACCACGATGACGCCGGAAAAGATCGGCCAGAACCTGCGGCCGGCGCGCTCCAGCACATTGTGGAACCGCATCATGAAGCGTCGCCGCGATGGCGGGAAGAACAGGGCATCGGACCAGGCCGCGGGCGTGAAGTTTGCTTCGCGCAGCAGTTCGGTGAGCTGGCCGCGCGAGAACGGTCGGCCGCTGCCGAAAGGCGTATGCTCGAAACGGGCCCAGACACCGCGCCGGTTGGGCACGACGATGACGACGCGGCCGGCGGGCGACAGCACCCGCCAGATTTCGTTCAGCGTTTCGCGCGGGTTCTCGGCATGCTCGAGCGAATGGACGAGCAGCATGCGGTCGATGGAGGCATCGACCAGCGGCAACTCCTCATCGAAGACCAACGCGGTCGCGGTCGGCCCCGTGGCCGGCCAGACCACCGCGCCTTGCGTCGCCGGCATGAAGGCAAAGACGCGCTCCGCGTCTGTGCCAAACCGCTCGAGCCACGGCAATGTGTAACCGAGGCCGACCAGCCGCTCATTGGGTATAACAGCCCATATCGAGGACAGCGCCATGGTGATCGAGCGTTCGGCCAACCGCCCGAGCGTGGTCGAATAGAAGGAGCGGAGATCGACGATATCGGAATGCATGCGCGGGACGGTATATTCGATGCTGTTCAAGTTCAACAAAGGCGGATGACATCGGCGGGCAAGCGCCCTATGTCTGCGGCGGCAAGGGGGCCACGAAGGAGAGAGACGCGATGCCGGTTGAAATCGAACAGTTCATGTGCCGCAGCGACAATTTCGGTGTGCTGGTGCATGACCCGAAAAGCAGCCAGACCGCGATCATCGACGCGCCCGAGGAGGCGCCGATCCTGGCCGCGATCGAGCGTACCGGCTGGACGCCGACCATGATCCTGACCACCCATCATCATGTTGACCATGTCGAGGCCAATCTGGCGCTGAAGGAGCGCTTCAAGCTGCGCATCGTCGGACCGGAGGCGGAAAGGGCCAAGATCCCCGGCATCGACGAAACCGTCGAGCAAGGTTCGGTCGTCCACCTCGGCGAGGAGAGGATCGACGTGATCGCCACGCCCGGCCACACGGCAGGCCATGTCTCCTATCATCTGCCGGCGTCGAAAGTGGCGTTCACCGCCGATACGCTGTTCGCGCTCGGCTGCGGCCGGCTGTTCGAATGCAAGCCGCCGGTGATGTACGATTCGTTGAAAAAGCTCGCGGCATTACCGGCCGAGACGGTCGTCTATTGCGGCCATGAATATACGCTCGCCAACGCCCGCTTCGCGCTGACCGTCGACCCGACCAACTCGGCTTTGAAGGAACGCGCCGCGAAGATCGAAGCGCTGCGCGCCGATGGCAAGCCGACGCTGCCGACCACCATCGGCGAGGAACTGTCGACCAATCCGTTCCTGCGGTGGCACGATCCGGCAATCCGCAAGCATCTCGGTATGGAGAAGGCCTCCGACGCCGAAGTGTTCGCCGAGATCCGCAAGCGCAAGGATAATTTCTGAGCACCATGGCGCATGACCCCGCACCGAAGGTCAGCGTAGCAAAAATCGGAATCGATTTTCGCTGGGGATCATGCGCAAAATCAAAGTGCTACAGCGTCCTTTGCGCGTCCAACAGGACGCGCGGTGCTGTAGCGGTCTGGAAACCGTGAAGTTCTGGAGGCAATGACCAGTTCCGCCGAAATCATCGCCACGCTCGGCCTGAAACCGCATCCGGAAGGCGGCTGGTATGCCGAGACCTTCCGCGATGGTGCGGAAGGCGCGCGCGGCCATTCGACCGCGATCTATTTCCTTTTGGAGCAGGAGCAACTGTCGGCCTGGCACCGCGTCAAGGACGCGGCCGAGGTCTGGCATTTCTATGCCGGCGCCCCGCTGGCGCTGTCGATGCATCAGGAAGGCGGGCCGGTGATCGAGCAGGTGCTCGGCACGGCACTGGCGGCGGGCGAGCGGCCGCAGGTCGTCGTGCCGGCAGGCTGGTGGCAGTCGGCACGCAGCCTGGGCGAGTGGACGCTGGTCGGCTGCACCGTGGCGCCGGGCTTCGATTTCGCCGCCTTCGAGCTGGCCGCGCCGGGCTGGAGCCCTAACCCAGCAAGAAGCCCATCGTGATGCCCAGCTGGGCGGCGTAATACAGCACCCAGACCGCGTAGCGCATCCAGACGCGGTGCCGCGAGATGGCGGACAGCAGGAACCTTTCCGAGGCGAGCAGCCCGTCGGACGCGATGAACAGCACGGCGCCGCCGATCACCCAGACATGGCTCAGGGTGAGTGCTGAAATCCCCATGGCAAGGATTGCCGCGATATAGACGCTGATCGGAAGGCGCAGGGCGGGGCCGACACGGTGCCAGAGCGCAAACAGCATGGCGAGCGAAAACACGATCATTGCCACGGCAATCGCCGCGCGCCACGGCTCGGCCAAGAGCAGCCTGATTCCACCGCCGGAGCCCAGGAACAGCGCGACACAAAGCATATGTGCAACGAGAAAACTGGCCAGCGCGCCGAGGAAGGCCTTATCGCCGTCGCGCGACAGCAAGGCATCACCGATGGCGCAGAGCGCAAGCGCAGTGACGAGCAACCCCGGACCGCCCTGCAGCAGGGCCAGCACGGCGAGCAATGCCGCGGCCAGTGTCTTGACCGCCAAGCGTGCGAGGCTCAGTGGCATATCGAGGGTCAAGGCATAAATGATCGCCGCCACCACCGAAAACAGCAGCGTCGCATTGGCATTGGCTTCGATGCCGCCGGGAAACGGCGTCACGCACCGGCCTCGCTCGTTGCCTGCCTGCGCAACAACAGCGATTTCGCCGCAAGGATTGCCCCGCCGGTGATCAGCACGCAGGCGGCAAGGATGCGCAAGGACGGCTCGGCGAAGCCGGCGGCAATCAGCACCAGCGTCGACAGCAGCGGCGCGGCATAGCTCGCCGCGCCAAGCACCTGTATGTTGCCGCGCTTGACGCCGATATCCCAGGCGTAGAAGGCCGCGCCCACCGGCATCAGCCCGAGGCCGAGCACGGCCAGCCACTGGCCGGCGCCGTCAGGCAGCACCGTCTCTTCCAGCGCGAGATGGCAGACAAGCGAAAGCGCGGCCGTAGCAGCGCAGAACCAGGTGACGATGCTGGTCGGCACCGACGGGAAGCGCCGTGACAGCAGCGAATAGGACGACCACAGCACCGCGCAGACGCCGGCCATCGCATAGCCGAAGGCATAGCGCGCGTCGAAGGCAAGGTCGCCGCCCTTGGTGACGATCAGGAAAGTGCCGGCGAGGCCGAGCAGTGCGCCGACGACATGGTTCCAGGCCAGCCGCTCGCCCGGCATCAGCGCCGATCCGAGCACGATCAGCAGCGGCCACAGATAGGCGATGAGGCTCGCCTCCACCGCCGGCGCGTTGCGCAGCGCGGTGAAGTAGAAGAAGTGGTAGCCGAACAGGCCGGCAATGCCGATCACCCAGACTTGCGGCGGTATCTTCTCGCTCCTGTCGGCGGCCGGCATGAACAGCCGCGCAACGAGCCCGACGCCGGTGCCGATCGTGAAGGTGATCGCCGAAAGCAGGAACGGCGGCACCGCACCCGACGCGTCCGTAAGCAACGCCAGCAGCGCCCACATGGCGACCGCCGAGAAGCCGATCAGTGTTGCGCGCCCCATATCCGTCTCCGGCGGCGCGCGATCGCGCCTATTCTGTAACTTCGAACCGCCCCGCACTGACGGTGAGAGTGCCGATTTGCGTGCTGACCGTGGCGTGGATCGGCGCATATACGCCGGTTTGGCCAACCGGTGCAAACGTTACCATGATTCGGCTGCGATTCTTCAAGTAATTCAAGGCCTTGCGATTCTTGCGGTAACCCGCCACCGGCTCAAAACCCATCCTGCAAGTGACGGTATCGCCCTCGTAGCCCCGCACCGATGTCGAACCCTTCGAATCGTACGTCAAAGTCAGATTGGCGCGCATCTCGCCGTCATAGAGTTTCACCGTGCGCCCGCAGACCTTGTCGAGACTATCGGCATGGATGACGGTGGCGGCCATCGGGTCGAGCACCGACGCGAGATCGTTGGCGCCCAGCGGTATCCAATTCCTGGGATTACGCTTCCTCGGCGCAGGCACGACCTTTGTCGCGGTAACAGTGCCATTGGCGAACTGGATATCGATCATCGACGTTTTCTCGCCCGACTTGTAGTCGGCACGGAACGCCTGCGGCTGCAATTGCGTGCCCGAAATGCGCCCCTTTGACGAGATCGTGCCTCGCGTGTCGTCGAAAATTGTGGCGAGGCCGGCGCTGGAGACGCTGCCGTCGATCGAATAGGTGTCGCCTTCGTAACTGCTGGAAAAGGTTGCTTTCGCCACCGAGAGGCCAAGGAACGACACCGTATACTCGCCCTTGAAGGATCGTGGCGCGGCGGCGGACGTTGACGTAGGCAGCGCAACGGCGAGCAAGACAGCAAGAGCATGAGACGAACGAAGCATGGCGGCGATCGGTCCTCGATTTTCGGCCGGAGATGGGCAATTCCGGCCTGGCATGTCCCTGTGCGACCGCTTATAGGCTGAATTCCGGCCTTTATGTGAAAGGCGCCGTCACACCGGGCGCAAGCCTGAGCTTGACGCATCGGCGAAATGCAACTATGGAACGCCAACTTTTTCCATAAGGCCGCCTGACCGAAACCGCGCGCCACCCGGCGCGGGCACAAAGGTTTGGTCAGACCGAGAACTGAAGGTTTAGAACCATGTCCCGCACCTGCGAACTCACTGCCAAGGCAGTCATGTCCGGCAACAATGTGAGCCACGCCAACAACAAGACTAAGCGTCGCTTCCTGCCGAATCTCGTCAATGTGACCCTGATCTCGGAAGCGCTTAACCAGAATGTGCGCCTGCGCATTTCGGCCAACGCACTGCGCTCGGTCGAGCATCGCGGCGGTCTCGACGCCTTCCTCGCCAAGGCCGACGCCAAGGAACTGTCGCAGCGCGCCCGTCTGTTGAAGAAGCAGATTGCCAAGAAGCTGGCCGAACAGCCGGTCGCTTAATTCTTCAGGCGACCGCCTTCCAAGGAGTGTCGTCCGAACTCGGCATGACACTTCGCTGGTTCCATTACCCAGGATAAAAAAATGATCTTTTTCTCCCGATACCTGCCCTTCGTGGCCGCTATGGCGCTTGTCGTCGTGGCGTCGAACGTCCTCGTTCAGTTCCCGATGCAAGGCGCAGTCGGCGGCCTGTCGCTGGCCGACATTTTGACCTGGGGCGCCTTCACCTACCCCTTTTCCTTCCTGGTCACCGACCTTGCCAACCGCCGCTACGGCCCGGCGGTGGCGCGCCGGATCGTCTTTGTCGGCTTCATGACCGCAGTGATCTGCTCGATCCTCGTCCCGCCCTTGCTGTTCCGCCACGGCCTGATCGAGTTCGAGACGACCGCCGAGCGGCTGGTGCGCATTGCTGCGGCTTCTGGCACCGCGTTCTTGATCGCACAATCGCTCGATGTGGCCGTGTTCAACCGGTTGCGCCGGCAGAGCTGGTGGCGGGCGCCGATCGTCGGCACGCTGGTCGGCTCGGTGTTCGATACCGCCGTGTTCTTCACCGTCGCCTTTTCAGCGGCCTTCGCCTTTGCTGGCCCGAACGATGGCTTCGCGCTCGAGACCGCGCCGCTGATGGGCGTGCTGCCGATTGAGGCCATGCGCTGGGTGTCATGGGCGCTCGGCGACCTGGCGGTGAAGCTGATCATCGCGGTGGTAGCGCTGATCCCCTACCGGCTGCTTGCCGCCCGCTGGAGCCAGCCCGCACTGGCGGTATAGACCATGATCCCGAAAAGTGGAATCCGGTTTTCGGAGAAGATCATGGTCAAACAAAGAGTTAAGCTGTGATCCCATGGGTCCAGCTCGATACCGCGAAAACGCCTGACGGCGACCACGAGCTTCGCCTGAAACGGCGCGGCACCGAATTCTCAATCATGCTCGGCTCGAACGAGCTGATGAACAGCCGCCTCAGCGGCTCCGAGGAAGCGCTGGCGAGACTGTCCTGCCAGAGGATTGCCGGCCGCAGGCAACCGAAAATCCTGATCGGCGGGCTGGGCATGGGTTTTACGCTGCGCGCGGCCCTTGCCGAGCTTGGCGCGGATGCCGGTATCGTTGTCGCCGAGCTGGTGCCCGCCGTCGTGGCGTGGGCGCGCGGCCCGATGGCCCCGGTGTTCGGCGGCTGTCTCGACGATCCGCGCGTGACGGTTCGCGAAGCGGATGTCGGACAACTCATACGGTCGGAAGCCTCTGCCTGGGATGCCATCCTGCTCGACGTCGACAACGGGCCTGAGGGGATCGTCCACAAGGCCAATGATGCTCTTTACAGCATTGCCGGGCTGAACAGCGCGAGAGCAGCGCTTAAACCCGGCGGCGTGCTGGCGGTGTGGTCGCAGGGGCCCGATAGCGGCTTTACACGCAGACTCAAGCAGGCGGGCTTCGCGGTCGAGGAAATCAAGGTCCGCGCCAACGGCAAACGCGGCGCGCGCCACGTCATCTGGATCGCGACCAACGGACCCCGGCCCGCAGCAGCCAGCACGAAGCTGTAGACCTATATTCGGCCGTTCCCGCCGACTGCCTTCAATCCTCGTGCAGAACAAATTCCAGGTAAAGATTGCGCTGCAGGATCGAGTGGTTGTCGTCCGAGATCAGCGACACCATCAGCGCGCCGTCATCGCGGGTCCAGGCATCCAGCCCTTCCATATTGTCGATCTGGTAGCCCATATCGGCCTCCATCAGCACCGGTCCGTCGGCAACGGCGCCCTTCTCGACGCTTTCGCCATAGATACGCCTCAGCCGCATCTTGACGCCACCGGCCATCGAAAAACTGCGCTCCAGCAGCAGGAGGTCGCCATCCGGCAGGAAGGCGCCGTCGGTGATGTCGAAATCGCCGTTGCGCTTGACGGTGAAGACGCCCTTGTGCGGCCCATCGATGATGGCGGCATAGATGTTGCCTGATTTGTCGAGGCTCTTTTCCGACACCACGACCAACCCGCCCTGATGCTGGCCGTTTGGATTGGCATGGGTGACGGTCTCGAAGCCACGATTCAGGCGAAGCTCCCGGGCCGGAACCAGGAAATCCAACTGCTTGAACGGCGCTTTCATATTGTCCGGATCGATGCTGAATTGGGCGACACGCTGCTGGCGCTCGAAGCCGACTGTGGCGATGCCGCCCTTGACCGCGAGGCCTTCGGCGTCGACCTCCCACTTCTCGTCGATCGGCTGGCCTGATCCATCGACCATCGGCTGCATGCGGAAATTCTGAATGCCGGCGGGGCGCTTGTCGGCATCGTGGATAACGGTGCCGAAGAACCAGAAGCCGGTGTCGGCGACGCCGATGAAATCACTGCCGGGCTTGAGAAAGCGAAACGCCGACAGCCCGCCCAAATCGCGTGACGGCGAGGTCATCTCCAGTCCGCCGACGAATTCGAGCGGGCCGAACCGTTCTTCGTCGCGGCCGATATGAAACCGGGTTATCGGCCGTACCGAGACTTCGATCGGCTCGACCAAAACCGGGCTGGCGACGATGGCCGGCGACAAGGCGATGCCGGCAACAAACAGCGCTGCGGCGGCGAAAAGCGTCTGCCGAAAGCCGCCCCGCGAAAAACTCATCCGGCGCGCCGCATGCTGCCGCGTCGTGTGTCCCGCGCGCTTTCCTCGCCGAACAGCGAAGCGAGCTGCTCGGTCATGGCGCCGGCCAGTTCCTCGGCATCGACGATGGTGACGGCGCGGCGATAGTAGCGGGTAACGTCGTGGCCGATACCGATGGCCAGAAGCTCGACCGGCGAGCGCGTCTCGATCAGTTCGATGACGGCGCGAAGATGCCGTTCGAGATAGTTGCCCGGATTGACCGACAGTGTCGAATCGTCGACCGGCGCGCCGTCCGAGATCATCATCAGGATCTTGCGCTGCTCCGGCCGGGCGATCAGGCGGTTATGCGCCCACAGCAGCGCCTCGCCGTCGATGTTTTCCTTGAGCAGGCCCTCGCGCATCATCAGGCCGAGATTGCGGCGCGCCCGCCGCCACGGATGGTCGGCGGATTTGTAGATGATGTGGCGCAGATCGTTGAGCCGCCCGGGATTCGGCGGCTTGCCTTCCTTCAGCCATTTCTCGCGTGCCTGCCCGCCCTTCCAGGCGCGGGTGGTGAAGCCGAGGATCTCGACCGAGACGCCGCAGCGCTCCAGCGTGCGCGCCAGGATGTCGGCGCAGGTGGCGGCGACCGTGATCGGCCGGCCGCGCATCGAGCCCGAATTGTCGAGCACCAGCGTCACCACCGTGTCGCGGAATTTGGTGTCGCGTTCCTGCTTGAAGGACAGCGGTTGCATCGGGTCGATGACGACGCGCACCAGCCGCGCCGGATCGAGATAACCCTCTTCGAGATCGAAATCCCAGGAGCGGTTCTGCTGCGCCATCAGGCGGCGCTGCAGCCGGTTGGCCAGCCGGCCGACGACGCCGGACAGGTTGGCAAGCTGCTTGTCGAGGAAGGCGCGCAGCCGATCCAGCTCCTCCTCCTCGCACAGATCCTCCGCGCCCACCGTCTCGTCGAAGGCGGTTGTGAAGACCTTGTAGTCGATCTCCTTCGACAGATTGGCGAAGGGATCGTCGTTGCGGCGCGCTTCGCCGGGCGTCTCGGCATCGGCATCGTCATCGTCGGACAGGTCGTCGGCGGTGGCATCTGACGCCTCCGTCTCGGCCGATTGCTCGTCGTCGGACGATGCCTCGGCGTCGTCGGACTGCGACTGCTCGGAGCCGGAATCCTCTTCGCCGCCTTCCTCGCTCTGCTCCTCGCCTTGCGGCTGGTTGTCGTCATCGTCCTCCGAGTCTTCTGTCTCCTGGTCGTCGCCGAGTTCCTCGGCCATTTCCATGGAAGCCAGCATCTCACGCACGACACGCGCGAAGGCCTGCTGGTCGTCGAGCTTTGCCGACAGCCCGTCGAGATCTGCGCCGGCTTTCTCCTCGACCCAGGGGCGCCAGAGGTCGACCAGCCGCTCGCCGCTCTTCGGCACGGCGCGGCCGGTCAGCTTTTCGCGCACCATCAAGGCCAGCGCCTCCTCGATCGGCGCGTCGGCCTTGTCCTTGACGTCGACGAGGTTCGCCTTGGCGTATTTGTCCTCGAGCATCGAGCCGATGTTGTCGGCCACACCTTGCATGGCGCGAGAACCGATCGCCTCGACGCGGGCCTGCTCGACCGCATCGTAAACGGCGCGGGCCTGCTTGCCCTCCGGCGCCAGTCTAGTGTGGATGCGCGCGTCGTGGCAGGCGCGCTTCAGCGCCATGGAATCGCCGAGGCCGCGGGTGATGGCGATGTCGGCCTTCGACGCTTTCTTCGGCAGTTCGGGCAGCCGGGCGCGGCTGCCCGCGAGCGCCGGCCGATCCTTGGCGAAACCGACTTCGAGATCCTTGTCGCCGGCAATCGCGCGCATGCAGACGGTGACGGCGCGTTTGAAGCTGTCGGCTTCAGAACCCGTCTTCGACTTGTTGCGCGTGTTGTCGCCCGGACCCGCCATCGATCATTCCTTGGAGCACGATCTTGCCCGAAAATCCGTGCGACTTTTCAGAACCACGCTTAGCCCAGCACCACATTGGCGGCTGATTCGGGCAGATCTTCACCGAAGGCGCGCTGGTAGAACTCGGCCACGAGCGAGCGTTCCAGTTCGTCGCACTTGTTGAGGAAGGTCAGCCGGAACGCCATGCCGATGTCGCCGAATATCTCGGCATTCTCGGCCCAGGTGATGACCGTGCGCGGGCTCATGACGGTCGAAAGGTCGCCGTTGATGAAGGCCGAACGCGTCATGTCGGCGACGCGCACCATCTTGTTGACGATCTCCTTGCCCTTGCCGTCGCGATAGTGCTTGGCCTTGGCCAGCACGATGTTCACCTCATTGTCGTGCGGCAGATAGTTCAGCGTGGTGACGATCGACCAGCGGTCCATCTGCGCCTGGTTGATCTGCTGGGTGCCGTGATAGAGGCCGGTGGTATCGCCGAGGCCGACCGTGTTGGCGGTGGAAAACAGCCGGAACGCCGGATGCGGGCGGATGACCCGGCTCTGGTCGAGCAGCGTCAGCCGGCCCGACGATTCGAGCACGCGCTGGATGACGAACATGACGTCCGGGCGGCCGGCATCGTACTCGTCAAAGCACAGCGCGACATTGTGCTGGTAGGCCCAGGGCAGGATGCCGTCGCGGAATTCGGTGATCTGCAGCCCTTCCTTGACGACGATCGCGTCCTTGCCGACGAGATCGATGCGGCTGACATGGCTGTCGAGGTTGACGCGCACCATAGGCCAGTTGAGGCGGGCGGCGACCTGCTCGATATGCGTCGACTTGCCGGTGCCGTGATAGCCCGACACCATGACGCGGCGGTTGTAGGCGAAACCGGCGAGGATCGCCATCGTCGTGTTCTTGTCGAACAGATAGTCCGGATCGATGTCGGGCACATGCTCGCTCGTCACCGAATAGGCCGGCACCACCATCTTGGACTCGAAGCCGAATTTCTCCTTCACCGACACGGTGGTGTCGGGCAGGTTGGCGATGTCGCGATCGACCTTGTTCATCTCTATCAACGTCTCCACGGGCGAAACGCCTGATTTCGCCGGCAATCGATTTTGTCCGGGGGCGGTCTTAGAGCCTTTTCCAACCTTATGAAAGTTGGAAAACGACACGGACCGTAAGGTCGCTCAGCACAATCCTGCCTGCTTGAGCACGCGATAGGCATGAAGCACATCGCGGAACCGGTCTTCCGAACCTCTGTCGCCGCCATTCGCATCCGGATGGTGGCGTTTCACCAGTTCCTTATAGCGCGCCTTGATATCCTTGCCAGTCGCCTTTGTATCAAGACCAAGCGTTTCCAGCGCCTTGGCCTCAAGCGGCTTGGCCTTGCGCGCATGCGCCGCGCGCGGATCCTTCGGACCGTTGAACAGGTCGAACGGGTCACGCATGCGGTTGTAGTAGCCGGCGCGGCCGGAACGCTGCTGGGCGAAATCGGGAGAAGATCGCGTCGAGGCGCCGTTGATGCCCATCTTCCAGGTCGGCCGGTGGCCGGTCATCGCTTCCTTCTGGAAACGAGCGATCTCGGTGTCGGGAACGCCGGAAAAATAATTGAAGCCCTTGTTGTACTCGCGCACATGATCGAAGCAGAACTGGAAATACTCGCCCTCCTTCATGCGTCCGACCGGCGCACGATGGGTGCCAGCCTCCTTGCAGCCGTCCCATTGGCAGATCGGCGAGCGCGACTTCAGCTCCGCATCCTTCTCCGGCCGGATACGAATCTTCTCGAAATATTTGGGATACGGTTTCATCTCACCCATTTATGGGCTGTTCGCTGATGCGAAACAAGAATTGACATTTTCGCGATGATCGCCCTAACCGCTGAATCGCGGCATAAAGCGGGCGATTGGCGGATTTTGTCGCGGCGACGGCATTGCGCGTCCTCCTGGACGCGCAATGAGCTCCGATTTTCGGGGTCATGCGCCGGCCATATGTGGTGAAGGGAGGTGCGAATGTCCATACAGTCGACGATGGAAGGCAAGTTGAAGACGGCGTTCTCGCCGGAGCGGCTGGTTATCATCAACGAAAGCCATCTGCATGCCGGCCATCACCATCAGGACTCCGACCATCACGGCACCTATGACGGCACCGGCGAGACGCATTTCCGCGTCCGCATTGTCTCCTCGGCCTTTGCCGGCATGAGTCGCATCGACCGCCACCGCGCGGTCAACGAATTGCTGGCCGACGAGTTGAAGGCTGGTGTTCATGCGCTGGCTATCGAGCCGGCCGCACCGGACGAAAAGACCAGATGGTAGGCATCAGCCGAGCGCCGACTTCAGGAAAATCATCACCGCAGAGGTCAAGGCGTCGCCTTCGTCGCCGAAATCGCGATTGATCGACATGTGCGAATAGGCGCGACCGTCGAACAGCGTCACCTCCGTTCCGGTCGCCCGCAGGCGCTCGGCGAAGGCCCGTGAAACTGTCGCGCGACCGGATGCGCGCGAATAGGCGATGAAGGACGGCGGATGTTTGCGCCCGCCGATATGGGCGGCAGGCGACAGCGCGCGCCACTGCGCGGGGTCGGGAAAGGCCCTGGCATAGGCCCGTGTCAAGCCGCCGCTCCTCGCAAGCGCCTCCAGGTCATAGGCCTTGGTATCGCCAAGGATGAGCGCTGCGACACCGGGCAGGCCGCCGCGCAGGCCGGTCAATGCAGCGAGATGGCAGCCGGCCGAATGGCCCATCACCGCTATCCGGTTCGGATCGCCGCCGTGTTTGACGATATTGGCGCGCACGTAACGATATGCCTGCTCGACATCCTTGGCCTGGGTGGCGACATCGACCTTGGGCAGCAGCCGGTAGTCAATGGAGACGAAGCAGAAGCCGTTGTCGAGCAGGAAGGCCGGCTTGGAATCCACGTTGGTGCGATTGCCGGCCCGCCAGGCACCACCATGGATAAAAAAGACCACAGGCAGGCCGCGTGCGCCATCGCGCGAGTAGATGTCGAGCCTGGCCGGTCCGTAGTCGAAGGTTTGCGGAGACGGCGAACGCCGGCGCGATGCCGCCGAGGCGCTGGCCGGCAACAAAGCCATTGACATCAAAAGCAGGGTTCGCCGATCGATCACCGTCATCTCCAGACAGCCCAGTCGAAAGTGCACGCCGGCGCGGCGAGCGTCCAGTCAGGATTGGTAAGTCGGACCAGAACCTAAACCTCGCCAGCCGGCCTGATCCTCAGCCTTGCGATCCGGTTCTTGTCGCGCTTCATGACGACGAAGCGCTTGCCGTGAAAGGTGAAAGCCTGCTTCTCGTCCGGGATCAATTGCGTCTCGTGGATGACGAGACCGGCAATGGTGGTGGCTTCTTCGTCCGGCAGGTTCCAGCCGAGCGCCCGGTTCAGGTCGCGGATCGACACAGTGCCGTCGACGACGACGGAGCCGTCGGCTTCCTGCTTGACGCCCTGCATGTCGACATCGTGCTCGTCGGCGATCTCGCCGACGATCTCCTCGATGATGTCCTCCAGCGTCACCAGCCCCTCGACCTCGCCATACTCGTCGACGACGACGGCGAAATGCGCCTTGCGACGCAGGAAGGCGTTGAGCTGCTCCTGCAACGTCGTGGTATCGGGCACGAACCACGGTTTTGAAGCAATCTTCATCACGTCGATCTTGGAAAAGTCGTTGCCCACATCGTTCAGCGCGCGCAGCAGGTCCTTGGCGTGCAACACGCCGACGATGTTGTCGAGCGAGCCCTTCCACAAGGGCATGCGGGTGTGCGGGCTCTGCAGGATCTCGCGCACCACCGCTTCCGGCGGATTGTCGGCATTGACCGAGCGCATGTTGGTGCGGTGGACCATGACATCGGACACCTCGAGTTCGTCGAGATCGGAGAGGCGGCCGATGCGGACGGGGTCCTCGCGCACCACCTGGCCATCGCGCCGAAAATCGTCGCTCGCGCCGCGCGATTCATCATGGTTCTGCGGCTCGATGCGCAGGAGCTTGTAGCCGAAGGCCGCGAGCAGGCGCGCGCGAAAGGCGAAAGCGAGCAGGCCGAGCCCGGCAAGGACAGCAGCGACGATCCAGCCGGTCTCGTTCATCCCGGGCTGCTGCTCTGCTGACCCGGGCGGCTTTTCCGCCGATCCGGGCGGCTTTCCTGCCGACCCGGATGGTTCTCCTTCAGAAACGACAACACTTCCGACGCCGGCACATCCCTGGCGATGAAGGCCTGGCCGATGCCGTGTGTCAGGATGAAGGTCAGCGCGCCGCGCGACACCTTCTTGTCCTGGGTGATGAAGGCAAGCAGCGCCTCGGCATCAGGCAATTCGCCCGGAATGTCGGTCATGCGCCAGGGCAGCCCAACGGCGCGAAAATGCGCCTCGACGCGCGCCGCATCGTCGGGGCTTGCCAGATTGAGGCGTGACGAAAAGCGATAAGCCAGCGCCATGCCAATGGCGACCCCCTCGCCATGGACGAGACGGGCGCTGTCATAGCGGGTGGCGGCCTCCAGCGCATGGCCGAACGTGTGGCCGAGATTGAGCAGCGCGCGGTCGCCGGTCTCGAACTCGTCGCGGGCGACGACGTCGGCCTTGGCGCGACAGGCTTCGGCGATGGCCTGCGCCCGCTCCGGACCGCCGGCAAACACTTGGCCCCAGTTCTCCTCCAGCCAGGCGAAGAAGTCCGGGCGGTCGATGAGCCCATATTTGGCGAGTTCGGCGTAACCCGCCCTGAATTCCCTGATCGGCAGCGTGTCGAGCACTTCGGTGTCGGCCAGCACCAGTTTCGGCTGATGGAAGACGCCGACGAGGTTCTTGCCGCGCGCACTGTTGATGCCGGTCTTGCCGCCGACCGAGGAGTCGACCTGGGCGAGGAGCGAGGTCGGAATCTGCACGAAATTCATGCCGCGGCGTACAATGCCGGCGGCAAAGCCGGCCAGATCGCCGATGACGCCGCCGCCGAGCGCGATGACGACATCGCCGCGCTCGAGCCTTGCGGCGAGCACGCCGTCCACCACCTCCTCGAGATGCGCGAAACTCTTGGTCTTTTCCCCAGCCGGCAGCGTGATAATGGCAGGCTCGATGCCGCCCTGTTCGAGGCCGGCCTGCAACGTTTCAAGGTGTGTCGTGGCGACATTGTCGTCGGTAACCACCGCGGCACGCGTGCCGGGCAGGCGGCGCGAAATCTCGGTGCCTGCGCGGGACAGCAAGCCGGGGCCGATCAATATGTCGTAGGCACGGTCGCCAAGCCCGACTTCGACGGTGACTGTCGCATTGGCGCTCACGACCGCACCTCGCCTGTCTCGGCTGCAACGCCGAAATGCCGGCAAAGCGCGCTCACCACCTCGGCCGCAATGACCTCCTTGCGATCGTCGCGGGTCGGCACGGTGACATCAGCGGTTGCGTAGACCGGATAGCGCTCGACCATCAATCGCTCGATTACAGCGCGGGGATCGGAGCTTTTCAGGAGCGGCCGGTTCTGCTTCTTGGAAACGCGGTCCATCAGAAGGTCGATCTCGGCTTTCAGCCATACCGACACGCCATGGCCCGCAATGGCCTCCCGCGTCTGCGCACTCATGAAGGCGCCGCCGCCGGTCGACAGCACCTGCGGGCCGTGTTCCAGCACGCGCAGGATGACGCGCTGCTCCAGCGCCCGGAACTCGGTCTCGCCATAGCGTTCGAACAGGTCCGGGACGGTCATGCGCGACACGCTTTCGATCTCCTGGTCGCTGTCGATGAAAGGCAGCCCCAGCATCCCCGCCACCTTGCGGCCGATCGCCGTCTTGCCTGCGCCCATAAGGCCGACAAAGACGACGGAACGGTCACCCAGCCGGCCGAGCAGCGCGGCATGGCTTTCATCAGGAGGATTTGCTGGCAGCGCGTTCATGACACCATGATGCTTCTAATGCATGTCGCGCAAAAGTGCGCAGCGGTTTTGCGATAACGACATGCATAAAATCAAACTCAAAAGCGCGTCGCATGAATCCGTTTCAAACGCGACGCGCCCTCTTTGCCGGCGTATCGACATCAAAAGCCTGTTTGCGTCAAGCGTGACGCGCGCCGCGCGTCGCTTGAGCTTCGTCCTTGAATTGGCCGGATTGGCGTCTCATAAGGGCACAGGGTTTGGAAACGCAGAACAAGAAGACGGGCGAAAATTGATGCCGACACTGTTTCGCTTTGTCGTGACGCTCACGATTCTGGCCGGCATTGTCTATGGCGCGATGTTCGCTCTGGCGATGTTTGTCGAGCCGAGAAAGACCGAAATGAGCGTGCGCATTCCTCCGGAAAAGCTGAATCCCAAGAAATGAACAGCGCGGCCCGCATCGAAGCCTTTCTGGAAATGATGAGCGCCGAGCGGGGCGCTGCCGAAAACACGCTTTCCAGCTACCGCCGCGACCTCGAAGACGCCTCAGTCGAAATCGATGGCGGGCTGGCGGGTGCCGCCGCCGCCGATATCCGCGCCTATCTCGACGATATCGCCGCGCGCGGTTTTGCCGCCACCTCGCAGGCACGCAAACTGTCGGCGATCCGCCAGTTCTTCAAATTCCTTTATGCCGAGGGCCTGCGCAGCGACGACCCGACCGGAACCCTGGACAGTCCGAAGAAAGGCCGGCCGCTGCCGAAGACGATGAGCGAGGCCGATACCGGCCGGCTGATCGACCGTGCGGCGCAAGAGGCAGGCGACGCCGCACTGAACGACGGCGACAGACTGGCGGCGCTGCGCCTGCATGCGCTGGTCGAGGTGCTCTACGCCACCGGCCTGCGCGTTTCCGAGCTGGTCGGCCTGCCGGTGACGGTGGCGTTGCGCGACGATCGTTTCTTCATGGTGCGCGGCAAGGGCGACAAGGAACGCATGGTACCGCTGTCGGCAAAGGCGTGCATGGCGATGCGGGCCTGGCTCACTGCCCGGGCAACGGTGCCGGCTTTCGCAGACAGCCCGTTCTTGTTTCCGGCAGCAAGCGACAGCGGCTATCTCTCCAGGCAGGTCTTCGCCCGCGACCTGAAGGGCCTTGCCGCGCGAGCCGGCATCGCCTCGGCGAAAATATCGCCGCATGTGCTGCGCCATGCCTTCGCCAGCCATCTCCTGCAGAACGGCGCCGATCTCAGGGCCGTGCAGCAGTTGCTCGGCCATGCCGACATCTCGACCACCCAGATCTACACCCATGTGCTGGAGGAGCGGCTTGTGCGACTGGTCAACGATCATCATCCGCTTGCCGACTAGGCGTCATATCGCTATGTGAGGCGACGTTCCGCCGCTCGGAGCCTTTGTTTCCTAGGTTCCGCCAGTCATTGCCTTCCGACTTACCGGTCCGCTCAAGAATGTACAATTACCTCGATTTCGAAAAGCCGATCGCCGATCTCGAAGGCAAGATCCTCGAGCTGAAGAAGCTTGCCGAGAACGGTGAGGCGGTCGATGTCGGCGATGAGATCGGCCGTCTCGAGAAACGCGTCCGCGATGCGTTGCGCGACATCTATAAGGCACTGACGCCATGGCAGAAGGTGCAGGTGGCGCGCCATCCGGACAGACCGCATTGCGTCGACTATATCAAGGGTCTGTTCAGCGATTTCACACCGCTCGCCGGCGATCGCAATTTCGGCGAGGATCAGGCGATCGTCGGCGGCTTCGCCCGGTTCCGCGGTGAACCGGTGGCGATCATCGGTCAGGAAAAAGGCTCGGATACGGCGAGCCGCTTGAAGCATAATTTCGGCTCGGTACGACCGGAGGGCTACCGCAAGGCGGTGCGGCTGATGGAACTCGCCGATCGTTTCAATATCCCGTTGCTGACATTGGTCGACACGGCCGGCGCATATCCCGGCGTCAATGCAGAGGAGCGCGGTCAGGCGGAGGCCATCGCCCGTTCGACCTCTGCCTGTCTCGGCCTGAAGGTGCCGTCGATCTCGGTGGTCATCGGCGAAGGCGGCTCGGGCGGCGCCATTGCGATCGCCACCGCCAACCGCGTCTACATGCTCGAACACGCCATCTATTCGGTGATCTCGCCGGAAGGCGCTGCCTCGATCCTGTGGCGCGACACAACCCGCTCGAAGGATGCGGCGACCAACATGAAGATCACGGCTCAGGACCTGCTCGAGCTGAAGATCATCGACGCCATCGTTCCCGAGCCGCTCGGCGGCGCCCATCGTGGCCCGGAAGCGGTGATTGCCGCCACTGGCGACCTCATCGCGAAGACGATGAAGGAATTCTCCGGCGCCAACACCGATTTTCGCGAGCAGCGCCGCGAGAAATACCTGGCTATGGGCCGGAACCTTTAGGGCGAGACGATTTCGGCGGCGCAATGTGGCAAGATTGAGCACCTTCGCCACAAAATTGCCGCTGCATTCGGTTCAATCAGATTGCCGTGAGGGATAGCGCCCGGCGCTTGCGGTAAGGAATTTTCAAGGTTAACGGGTTTAGGGTGGGGCTGATGGCGCTGATGCCTGCAGTCCGAAAGAAAAAAGACATAGCCATACGCATGTTTGCCAAGCTTGCCCGCACCGGACTTCTGATTGCCGCGATAGGGGTCGCCGGCTGCACCGATTCTTCGATGAAGGATTTTTCCCCCCAGGCCAACAAGCAGCTGCCCGACAAGATCCTGGCCAACATGAAGGCCAAGGGCATGACCCGCACCTCGCCGGTGATGGCCCGCATCTTCAAGGAAGAGGGCAAGCTCGAAATCTGGAAGGCCAAGACCAACGGCCGCTACGACATCGTCGCCAGCTACGACATCTGCAAATGGTCGGGCAAGCTGGGCCCCAAATTCACCGAAGGCGACCGTCAGGCGCCGGAAGGCTTCTATACGGTCCGTCCGTCGCAGATGAATCCGCGGTCGAGCTACCACCTTGCCTTCAACATCGGCTATCCCAACGCCTACGACCGCGCCAATGGCCGCACCGGTTCCCATCTGATGGTTCATGGCGCCTGCTCGTCGTCGGGCTGCTATTCGATGACCGACGCGCAGATCGAGCAAATCTACGCCTTCGGCCGCGATGCCTTCCAGGGCGGCCAGACCGAATTCCAGATCCAGGCCTTTCCGTTCCGCATGACCGCCGCCAACATGGCGCGCTATCGCAAGGATCCGAACTACGAATTCTGGAAGATGCTGAAGGTCGGCTACGACAATTTCGAGATCACCAAAGTGCCGCCGAAGGTCGACGTCTGCGAGAGGCGCTATGTCTTCAACCAGGTCGCGGCCGACGGCGCGACCTTCGATCCGACCGGCGCCTGCCCCACGACGACACAGCCGGATTCGCTGAAGAGCGCCTTCAATGCCTACCAGAGCACCTACGAAGCGGCTTTCAACGGCGCGGTCAAGGCCAGCGTGCCGGCCCCCAAGCCGACCATCGCCGGCATCAAGGAAGCCAGCATCGTTTCCGACTGGTCCAAGCGCCGCGCCCGCGGCGAACGCGTGCCGATCGAGCCGCCGTCGCTCAACGCCGACGGCTCGCTGACGGAGACGGCGCGCATGGGCCGCATCGATTCGCCGGCGGGCCGCAAGATGGCCGCGCTCGACGCCGAGAAGGCCGCCAAGCAGAAGGCCGAGGAGCAAAGGCTTGCCGCGATAGAAGCAGCCAAGGCCGAGAAAGAGGCGGCAAGGATTCAGTCCCTGGCTGAAGAGGAAGCGGTCAGGGTCGCGGCCGAAACGCCTGTCGCCACTGCAACGATCGCGCCCGCCGAGGCCGCCCCGGTGACCGAAACGCAGGCGGCGAGCGCGGAGGCCAGCACAGCGACAAAGCTGAAGAGGAAGCTGCTCGGCATGTTTGGCGGCTGAGGCTTCTCACCTTGACCGAGCGCGCTGCTATTTACGATCTGAAGGGGCTGAACTGTCCCTTGCCGGTGCTCAAGGCGAAGAAACGGCTGGCGGGGATGCAGCCGGGCAGCCAGCTTTGGCTGGAGACCACCGACCCACTCGCCGTCATCGACATTCCCTCCTTCTGCGCCGAGAGCGGTCATCATCTAGTCGAATCCACAGCGGTTTCCGGCGGCCATCGCTTTCTGGTCGAGCGCGGCGATATCGCCTGAGTTCGGCGATCTTCCGCCAGCCTCGTGTCTCGAATTGAACTCCGAGGAAAGCCTACCGCCCGGCGATGGCCAGCGGGTTGTTCTCCAGCGCTGCGCGGTCGGGTGTGTCGATCGACGGCCGGTTGGTGAAGGCGGCAAACAGCCGGCGGACGTAATCTTCCGGCATGTCGAGCGTGATCAGCACCAGCCTTGTGCCGCGTTGGCCGTCCGGCCAGGACGGCAGCCGCGCCGGCGGATGCAGGATCTTCTGCACGCCGTGGACGACCAGCGGCCGCGCCGGGTCTTCCAGCAATTCGATGATGCCCTTCATGCGCAGCAGGCGCTCGCCATGCGCCGATCGCAGCAGGTCCAGGAACATCTCGATCGCCGAAAACGGCACCGGCCCATCATGGACGAGCGCGTGGGAGCGCACACGGGAATCGTGCCGATGGTCGTGGTCATGGTCGCCGTGGTCATGGTCACCATGGTGGTGATGGTCATGGGCGGCTTCCTCGCCCAGCCAGCGCCGCACGTCGGCGGACTTGGTGGCTGGGTTGTAGAGGCCGCAATCGAACAGCGCCGCCACATCGGTCCTCCTGTCACCGGCATCGAGCAGCTCGGCACCCGGATTGATTTGCCGCAGCCGGGTCCGCAAGGCCTCTAGATCACGCGAATCGGTGGCCAGATCGGCCTTCGTCAGCACGATGCGGTCGGCGACGGCCACCTGCTTCACCGCCTCGACATGGGCGTCGAGCGTCGCACTGCCGTTGACCGCGTCGACCAGCGTGATGACGCCGTCGAGCCGGAAGGCCTGGACCAGCGCCGGATGCCCCATGATCGACTGCAGCACCGGCGCCGGATCGGCGAGGCCGGTGGTTTCGATGACGATGCGGGCAAGCCGGGCGATGCGGCCGGTCTGCAACCGGTCGACGAGATCGGCCAGCGTGTCGACCAGTTCGCCGCGCACCGTGCAGCAGAGACAGCCGTCTGAAAGCTGGATGATGCCGTCGGAGGCTTGCTCGACCAGGAGATGGTCGATTGCGACCTCGCCGAACTCGTTGATGATGACCGCGGTGTCGGCGAGCGCCGGATCCCTGAGCAACCGGTTGAGCAGCGTCGTCTTGCCGGCGCCGAGAAAACCGGTCAGCACCGAGACAGGGATGGGAAAGCCGCTGCTCATCAGGCTAGTTCAAGGCCTTGGCGGGCTGGTTGTCCTGGGGCGCAGTGGCGGAACCGATCACTGTCGGTTCGGCACCGGGTGGCTGCGGCAGGTCGGGCCGCCAGGTCGGCAGCGGCACGTCGGAATACTCCCGGCCCGATGCATCGAGCATGGCCTTCGGCTTCGGCCCGGTGGCGCCACCAAGGCCGACAGCGACCAATGTCGGCACGTGGTCGAGCTTTTCCCGATAGGGGGATTTTGGCGCATCCTTGTCGCCGACCGGGGCGGCAGCTTCCGACTGCTCCTTAGCCGGCTTTTTCTTGCAAAGCTCGTCACGCAGATCATTGACGGACGTCGTGTCGCCATAGACAGGCAGCGCCGCGACCGTGGTCCGGCTCGACTCAGGCGCCGCGAAACCCTGGTCGAGCAATCTCGCCGTGGTCTCGGCACGTGTAATGGCCGACTGTTCGCCGAGCACCACGGCGACCAGCGTGCGGCCGTCGCGCGTTGCCGAGCCGATCATGTTGAAGCCCGAGGGGCAGACGAAGCCCGTCTTCATGCCGTCGGCACCCGGATAGCGGCCGATCAGAAGATTGTAGTTCGGGATCTGCTTCTTGCCGACGGCGAGGCCCTCGATCGAGAACCAGGGGGCATATTGCGGAAATTCCGTGCGGATCGCCATCACCAGCAAGCCGAGGTCGCGCGCCGTCGTGTACTGGTCCGGCGAAAAGAGCCCGTTCGGGTTGACGAAATGCGATCCGGTCATGCCGAGCCGGCGCGCCTCGGTGTTCATGCGTTCAGCGAAAGCGGCTTGCGAACCGCCGATGTTCTCGCCGACCGCCATGGCGACGTCGTTGGCCGATTTGACCAGCATCATCTTCAGCGCATTGTCGAGCCGCATGACGGAGCCCGGTTTGAACCCCATCTTGCTCGGCGGCTCGCCGGCGGACCGTTTCGTGACCTTGATCGGCGAATCGAGCTGAACCTCGCCGGCCGCGATTGCGCGGAACGTCACATAGGCGGTCATCAGCTTGGTCAGCGAGGCCGGATACCAGCGCTTGAAAGCCTCCTGATGCTGGAGGATCTTGCCGTTTTCCAGGTCGAACACGATCGCCGGATTGGCGAGAGCCGGTCCGGCCAGCACCGGAAGCGCCACGGCGCCCGCCAGCAATAGTCTAGGGAAATGCCTGTACCGCATCGTGAAATCCGAAATCGCCTCTTGCCGTAGTCGCCCCTGGCTCCGTAAGGTTTCGTTACGCGATCGCCAGCAAAGTGGATCCGACCCTCTGCCCGGACCATAGTTGCGGTGCTATTTAGCCTATGTGACGTCAAGATGGCAAAGTGCCTGACAATCACAATTGCAAAACAGCAGGCATAATCGCAAAACAGCAGGCCAAGACCGTCTGCTCCAACAGCGAGATGGAACCATCATGCCAATCCTGAACCGCGCCGCCGAAATGCAAGACGAGGTCGCCGGCTGGCGCCGTCATCTGCACCAGACTCCGGAGCTGAATTTCGACGTCTTCAAGACCGCCGCCTTCGTCACCGAGAAGCTGAAGGCCTTCGGCTGCGACGACGTGGTGACCGGGCTCGGCAAGACCGGCGTCGTCGGCATCATCCGCGGCCGCCAGGGTGATGGCACGACCATCGGCCTGCGCGCCGACATGGACGCGCTGCCGCTCAACGAGATCACCGGAAAGCCCTACGCCTCGACCGTTCCAGGCAAGATGCACGCCTGCGGCCATGACGGCCACACCGCGATGCTGCTCGGCGCCGCCAAATATCTGGCCGAAACGCGCAATTTTTCCGGTTCTGTCGCAGTGATCTTCCAGCCGGCCGAAGAAGGCGGCGGCGGCGGCAACGAGATGGTCAAGGACGGCATGATGGAGCGCTTCGGCATCTCCAAGGTGTTCGGCATGCACAACATGCCGGGCTTGCCTGTCGGACAGTTCGCCATCAGGCCGGGCCCGATCATGGCGGCGACCGCCGAGTTCACCATCACCGTCAAGGGCCGGGGCGGGCATGCGGCGATGCCGCACGGCACGATCGACCCGATCGTCATCACCAGCCAGCTCGTCTGCGCGCTGCAGACGATCGCCTCGCGCAGCACCGATCCGGTCGAGGCCGTCGTGGTGTCGGTGACGAAATTCCACGCCGGCGACGCCTACAACGTCATTCCCGAGAGCGCCGAGATCGCCGGCACAGTACGCACGCTGAAGAAGGAGGTTGCCAAGAAGGCGGAGGAGCGCGTGCGCGCCATCTGCGCGGGGTTGGCCGCGGCCTTCGGCGCAACGATCGAGGTCGATTACAATGCCAATTATCCCGTCACCTTCAACCACGCGGAAGAGACGGTCTTTGCCAGCGACGTCGCGGCCGATATCGCCGGCGACGCCCAGGTGCACCGCGCCATCCAGCCGGTGATGGGCGGCGAGGATTTCTCCTATATGCTGGAGGCGCGGCCGGGCGCCTTCATCTTCATCGGCAATGGCGACACCGCCGGTCTCCACAACCCTGCCTACGACTTCAACGACG
Organism: Mesorhizobium sp.; assembly: GCF_004962245.1. GTDB lineage: Bacteria > Pseudomonadota > Alphaproteobacteria > Rhizobiales > Rhizobiaceae > Mesorhizobium. The sequence continues at coordinate 118,623 of NZ_SUHQ01000023.1, forward strand.
AGGTCATCCCGCATGGCATGAGCTACTGGGTGAAGCTCGCGGAAACGGCGCTGGCGGTTTAGCTGTAAGCATCGGGCCGCGCGGCAACAAGCTGATTGGGTGCAGAGCGCTCCCGATCAACTTGCCGTCCGCCAAGCATCGAGCTGGGCGGCACCCCTCGTCGAAACCGATTGATTGGATGCAGAGCGCCTCTTGGCGAAACGATCCGAAGCGGTTATGTGTCGGGCCGCGTGGTCCCGTAGCTCAGTAGGATAGAGCGGCAGATTCCTAATCTGTAGGTCACAGGTTCGATTCCTGTCGGGATCACCACTCAGTCACCGTTAGGTTTGGCTATTTCGACTGGCTCGAAATTCGGTCGACGTTTCCGCGGGTTAGACTGGGCTTCCCTTAAACAGTCGGGCTCATACGCCCAGTCGGTCTCTGTAATTGCCGAGTTTTCAGGGCCCGTCTCTCTGACCCGCTTTCCGTGCCCTATTGTTTTCGCAATCGATACAGAGAGACCGGCCATGAGCATCGCCGCGGATGGAAAGCCGAACAGACTGGGGCTGTGACTAGAAGCCCAGAAGGGATCGCTGCTGGTTCCAATCAACCGGAAGATCGGCCAGCCGAGCGAGCCGCCGGGCGGTTAGACCGACAGGTTGATTGCGCGCCAGAATGTCCTCCACGATCGTGGGAGCGAGAAAGGCCAGTGGCAATGCCTTGCTGAGGGCGGCCCGATGGATACTGGTAGCTTTCGAGAGTTCAGAGATGCTGCGAGCCGAGCCATTTGTCAGCGCGAACAACATCGCGTGCGATCTCGCCAGCAGGTTGACGAGGCTCGGGTCAGGCGTCTTTTCGCGTTTTGGTTGATCTCCAATGATCAAGCGTGCCTCATTTCCACGCCTCTGAATCTGGCATGCGACGGTGATCTGGTGAGGCTCGATTGCAACCACAGGATCAAAACCAGCGCCCTCTGATCGTAAGATCAGCCTCACCAAAGCAGCAGGATTGATTACGAGCTCAATGGTCTGCGGCGAAAGCGTTATCCTCAGGATCGCGCTTTTGACGATCGATCTACGTTTTGCATCACATCCTGGCAAGTCGCTCAAGAGCCCATCCGCCTCGTTCAACCCGCTCGCGATCGCCTCCTTAGAGGCATATCGTTCGATCCACTCGGCCAACAGTGATTTGCCTTTCAGCAAAATGATCAGCTGCTGGTCGATGATTGCTTCCAGCTCGTCGGCCGGAACTCTCCAGCCACTATCGTCTTTGCGCCGAGCGACCTTCAGCCGGTTCGAGATGTAGTAGCGGTAGCGCTTGCCATGATTGTTGGCATAGGCAGGACTCAACCGATCGCCGGTCTCGTCAAAGACAAGGCCGGTGAGCAGATGCAGGTCCGCGGCATTCGACTGCGATCGCCGTCTCGGCCCTTGCTCCTTTAGCAGGGCCTGAACCGATGCAAACAATTCCGTATCTACGATCGGCTCATGAGCGCCTTCGTAGCATGTGTCTTTGTGACGAGCCTGGCCGATGTAAACTGGGTTTGAAAGCAGGTGATAGAGCCGCCCACGGCTGACCGGCGATCGAAGGGGATTGGCTGTGTCCATCGTTTGGCTTTGATTGAGCTCATCGGCCAGCGCCAGCACCGACTTCAAATCCAGATAGCGTTGGAATATCGATCGGACGGTCATCGCCCCCGCTTCATCGATCACCAGCTTTTTATCAACCGCACGGTAGCCGAGCGGAATCGTACCGCCCATCCATATGCCTTTCTTCCTCGATGCAGCGATTTTGTCCCGGATACGCTCTGCGGTCACTTCTCGCTCGAACTGAGCGAATGAGAGGAGCACGTTGAGCGTTAGCCTGCCCATCGACGTCGTGGTGTTGAACTGTTGGGTAACAGAGACAAAGGACACGCTGTGAGCATCGAAGGTCTCAACGATTTTGGAAAAGTCCATCAGCGATCGCGTGAGCCTATCGATCTTGTACACGACCACCACATCAATCCGCCTGTCGCGAATGTGCTGAAGTAGGCGTTTTAGTGCCGGCCTCTCCATCGTCCCGCCTGAGATGCCGCCATCGTCATAGAAGTCGGGAACGAGCTTCCAGCCCAGACCGACTCGCGAGGCGATGAAGGCCACGCAGGCCTCGCGCTGGGCATCTAGCGAGTTGAATTCCTGCTCAAGGCCCTCTTCGGTGGATTTGCGGGTGTAGACCGCACAGCGCAGTTTTTGCTGACTGCTCATAGCCCGAAGAACCTCGGACCGGACCAGTGCGCGCCGGTGATCTCGCGCGCGATGGCGGAGAGAGACCGATAGATCTTACCTTCGAACAAGAACCCCTCTGCGGTCACATCGACAATGTGGGTCTTGCCGTTCCAATCGCGCAGGAGGCGAGCCCCCTTCGATAGCGAGCGACGCGACTTCGAAGCCGTGCCGGCGTTCTTGCCTGCGCCGTGCATCTCATGGGACTTACCCGACGCTGGATTCGACGGTTTCGCTTGTCCATTTGTGCCTACCTCTCGCACGGCTTCAGCGAGGCGCTTCTTTGTCTCGGTCGACAAGCCTCCCAGCCTTTTTGCCTGCAGATGCCAGGCTGCTGCTCTGACCAACAATTCACGCCGCACCCCCCTCGGCGGCGGACACCCATAGGTCTTGATCCACCGGCCCGCGAGCTCATCGCGAGAGAGGTCGCCGAGCGCGGCGACCTCCTGTTGAAGCTTTGGGTCGATAGCCATGGCTTCAATCAGCCGTGGCCTTGTTGTCGAGCCGATAGCGCCGGACGCCATCCTTGCCGACTTCGCTGACAAGAGGCAGGCCAAGCTTTTTCTTCACAGTCCCGGACAGAAACCCGCGCACCGAATGAGGCTGCCAGCCTGTAGTCTCTACTAAGGCCTCAAGAGTAGCACCCTTGGCCAATCGGAGCTTCTTCAGGACGGTGTCCGTCTTCGTATCCGCAGGTTTAGGGTGTTACTTTTGGTCGCGACAGCCGCATGCGCGGCCGCCTGCTTCCGAGGGCGCTTGGGCGGGTTTGCCACCGCTTGAAGGGAGGTGTTCTCAGGCGCGCCAGCCCCTGTGCTTTCCGTTTGGTCGGTTTCGGCAATGCGCATTGCTTTTCTCCATCAATGCCGGCTTCGGACCGTCCGATGCCGGTACTGACAGGAGCCCGCGCTGGGGCGGGCTTTAGGCGAGGCGGCGGGGGTACGTCCCCCGGTCCCGACAGCAATGCTTGCCGCTCCAACGAAGTCCAGCGGAACAAGCAATAATTTTGGGACCGCTTTGCCCCTCATGCTAGCCGCAGCGCTCGACTTTGCCGCCCATAAGCAGACACAGCGTAGGGGAGGGTTGGGCCGAAGGACGAAATTTCGCTTAAAGCGATAGCACGGTCTTGATAAGCCTGGGACAATGCTCGACATGTTCAAGACCTTTAAGACGCCATAAGCCTGACGGGATGAATCCATGCCGCTTAGAGAAGCAATTGAACACCGCTATCCCCACGCGAGCGAACGGATCGCTGCTCTGCGTGAGAGTCTCATTGCCGCGTGTCAGCGCTATATTGATACCGGTCTTGGTGATCGGGATGCCGAGCGACGGCTGTGTTCGATAGACAACTCGATATATTGGCAACAACTGGCCGAAGTTCTCGTTGCGCACCAGCTTGAACTGGCAGGGGTGCGCTTCTTCCATCCCGCTGAAGGTCCCGACTTTTGCGTCGAGCACGAGGGACGGCGCATATGGATCGAGGTCATCACGCCAACGCCTGCCAATGTACCCGAAGCGTGGTTGGCCCCGCCGGGCGGCGATGTGAGAGATTTCCCTCACGAAGCCATTCTCCTACGTTGGACCGCAGCCATCAAAGAGAAAGCAGAAAAGCTTCTGGGGAACGACCGCGGCCAGCAGGGCTATCTAGCGAGTGGCGTCGTGGCGGCGGATGACGCATATGTCATCGCTATTAGTCCCCGCCTACTGCGAGGATATGAAGGCGCGTTCGATTGTATCGATGGGATCAGCCAATTCCCGTTTGCAGTGGAAGCAACATTTGCTATCGGTCCGTTGCAGGTGCGGTTTAATCGCGAGACGTTGGAAGCCAGCGTACCCGAGCGTCAGCGGCGCATGCTAATACCTAAACCCAAAGGTGAGGCGGTTCCGGCGGACACTTTCCTCGACCATCGGTTCACTCCAGTCAGCGCAATTTGGGCGATTGATGCCGACGAAGGAACGTTGCTCGGGAAAGTTCCGCCATCGGCGATCGTCCACAATCCATTGGCGACTAATCCTGTGCCGACCGGACTACTGCCAGCCCAGGATGAATATGTGGCCCGCATCCTGGATGAGGACAATTATCAGCTTGAGCGGATCGACTGCCGATTGCCTCCTGTTGAAGAAATGGCTGCGACAGTCGAACGGTAGCGTGCGCATTCGCCTCCCTATTATTCGACGTGACCTTAACTGATATGATGTCGCATCGAATTGCCTCGGTGTGAGTCGCGTGACGCTGTTTGATACAGGGATTCTTCCCTTTGAATTGGTCTTTCACGTTCTTTGCGGCCGTATGAAAAAAAGTGGCGTTCCTATTGGGATGGCCGTACCCAGCCTTCAGCTAGCTTCACTTTTCCGGCACAATGCTCCTAACGAACAAAGCCATGGGCGCACTTGCTAGGTGATGCTCGGAGCTAGAGCGTTTCAGGTTTTGACGGAAGCATATCCTGCGTTGTTGAAATAGTTGGCGCATTCGTCTGGTTTGAACTGATCGATGAGGTGTCCGATGGCACGCCATGTGTCTTGGGCATTGGTCTTCTGAGCCATCCGCATCCAGTGCTTGATCTTGGCGAAGGCCTGCTCGATCGGGTTGAGATCAGGCGAGTATTTGGGCAGGAACCACAGCCGTGCGTTGACCGCCCTGAGCATAGAACGGATGACCTTGGCTTTGTGGCTGCCGAGGTTGTCGAGGATGACGATGTCGCCGGGCCGCAGCACTGGGATCAAGACCTGTTCGACATAGGCGCGGAAGCACTGGCCATTGATCGGGCCATCGAAGACGCATGGCGCGGTGAGCCGATCGAGGCGCAGGGCGCCGAGAAAGGTGAGCGTCTTCCAGCGGCCATGCGGGGCAAAGCCGATCAGGCGTTTGCCCTTGGCTCCCCAGCCGCGCAACGGCGCCATGTTCGTTCTGATCCAGGTCTCGTCGATGAAGACGAGGCGCTTTGGATCCAGCCGCTGTTGCCACACTTTCCAGCGCTCGCGACGTCGTGCGATGTCGGCCCTGCCGCGCTCAAGGGCGAACAGTGTTTTTTTTGAACCGCAGGCCTTCACGGCGCAGGAACTCCCACACCGCCGTATGAGAAACCGCCACGCCGCGCTCGGCCAGCTCCGCCTTCAGACGATGCAGCGACAGATGCGATGTCTGATTGATCCGCTCCACGATGAAGGCGCGGTGTGGCTCCAGAACGCGCTTGCGATGACCACCCATCTTGCCAGGCGCGACGCTGCCGGTCGCTCGATAGCGTTGCGACCACTTCACCACAGAGGAAACCGCAACACCGAACCGATCGGCTACCGCACGGCAACTGTCGCCCGATCGAACGGCCGAAACAACACGCTCACGAAGATCATTGGAATAGGCTCGTGTCATGCATGCTGGCCTCCTATCCAGCATGCAGTTTGAATCACAATCCAACCCTTGTGGGAATCTGGAGGCTTCTGTGAGGTCCGCATGCTCAACGGAGCACACCCGCTAGTC
>NZ_SUHQ01000024.1:0-115276 GCF_004962245.1 Mesorhizobium sp.
GGTCATCACCCCTTGGAATTTCCCGGTCAACATCCCCGTGGAATATCTGGCACCGGGCATGGCGACCGGAAACACGATCGTTTGGGTGCCTGCCCCCTCCACCTCGCTGGTCGCCTGCGCGTTGATGGAGGCAATCGAGAGCGCCGATCTTCCTGCCGGCGTCATCAATCTGGTCATCGGTGAAGGGGCAATCGTGGGCGACGCCGTTGTGGTTCATCCCGACGTCACCGCCATCGGCTTTACAGGGAGCGCTGCGACCGGCAGGAAAATCGCCGAGCGCGGCGCAGGCAAGCCACTGCTTCTGGAACTCGGCGGCAACGGGCCCGTGATCGTCTTCGAGGACGCTGATCTGGACACGGCGGCGGCGGCGGCGGCGGGCGGCGCATTCTTCAACGCCGGCCAGGTCTGTGCAGCGACAGGCCGTGTTCTCGCGCATCATTCAATCGCCGAGAGCCTGTGCGAAAAACTCGTCGCCCATGCCGAAAAACACGTACTGGGCGATCCCTTCCATCAGGGAACGACCATGGGACCGCTGAACAACGCCAAGGTCGCGGCCAAGATAAAGGAGCATGTCGACGAGGCGGTCTCACAAGGCGCCAAGGTGCTTTATGGCGGCAGGCCGCGTCCCGATCTGGGCAGCGGACTGTTCTTCGAACCGACGATCATCGCCGGCGTCACGCGCGAGATGAAGATCAATCGCGAGGAAACCTTCGGCCCCGTGGTGCCCGTTCTCGCCTTCAAGGACGAGGCCGAAGCGCTCGATCTGGCGCTCGACAGCGAATACGGCCTGTCGGTCGGCGTCTTCACGGCGGACGTGGCGCGGGGGATTTCGCTCGCCAAAGCGATCCCGGCCGGGATCGTCAACGTCAATGCCAGCAGCACCTGGTGGGAAATCCACCTGCCCTTCGGAGGCGGGAACGGCACCAAGAGCGGCATCGGTCGGCTGGGCGGCGTGCACACGATGGAAGCCATGACGGAACTCAAGATGATCACGGTCACAATGGACCGAAAGGCAGGTGCAGAGTGAGCCCTCAATCGATTGCTTTTGCCGGCGAACGGAATTCGCCCCTTTCTCCGCCAGAGAGAGCGCGGATGATCCGCGCTCTTGTCGATGAACTGATCCCCGGTGCCGAGGGCTGGCCCTCCGCATCCGAGGCCGGTGTGCACGGCATCGTGGCGATGCGTCTCTTTGCGGACTGGAGCGATGTGCAGATAATGGCGCTGGCCGATCTGCTAGGCTGGGAAAAGGACGGTTTGTCGAGTGGCAATAGCGAAACACGCAACGCGTCCGTCAAGGCGTTCGAGGACGCCGACACGGAGCTTTTCGACAAGATCTATACGGCGGTGACGCTTGCCTACTACGAAACGCCCTTTGTCATCGAAGCCATCCAAAACACCGGGCGTCCCTATTCGCACCGGCCTCATCTCACAGGCTATGACATGGCGCGCTTCGATTTCAACCGGGACGTGCCCGCCCATCGGCGCGGCCATTACCTGGAGACTGAAAACGTCAGGCCTGTCGATACATCGTCGCTCGGCCTCGACACGGTAAAGACAGATCATTGGGGACTGGAAAGATGACGACAGAGCGCATCTGTGATGTGTTGATCGTGGGCGCCGGCGCGACGGGATCGCTGGCGGCGCTGACATTGGCGAAAGCCGGTCTCGATGTCGTCTGCCTGGAACAGGGTTCCTGGGTGGAGGCGAACGATCATCCGCATCTGCATGCCGACTGGTCATGGCAGCGCCGGACCAACTGGAGCCCGGACGTCAACAAGCGCAGCCATCCGGACGATTTTCCCGTCAGTTCCGACTCCTCCCAGATCCTGATGTGGAACGCCGTCGGCGGATCGACCAACGTCTATGGCGCAATCTGGCCGCGCTATCGTCCTTCCGATTTCCGCAAGGGCACGGAGCATGGCCTTCAGCCGGACTGGCCGATCACCTATGAGGATATCGCGCCCTTCTACGAGCAGGCCGACAAGCTCGTCGGCGTATCGGGACTTGCCGGCGACCCGGCCATGCCACCGCGAGAACGCTGCCCAACCCCGCCGATGCCGGTGTCCAAGGTGGCGAAGCGCCTTGCTTCCGGTTTCGATGCGCTTGACTGGCATTGGTGGCCGGTCGAGGCCGGAGCCATCTCCGAGGATTATGACGGTCGACCGGCCTGCAACAACTGCGGCACATGCAATGGCTGCCCACGTGGATCGATGAGCAAATACTCGCTTTCCATCTGGCCGAAGGCATTGAATGCCGGCTGCGAACTGCGCATCAATGCCCGTGTGCTCAAGATCGAGAAGAACCCGGACGGCCGCGCGAGCGGAGCTCTCTATGTCGACCGGAACACAGGGATGAAACATTTCCAGAAGGCAAAACTGGTTATCGTGGCTGCGAACGGCATCGGAACGCCACGGCTCCTTCTTGCATCCGACAATCTTGCCAACACCAATGATCAGGTCGGACGCCATCTCCTGCATCACACGCTGGTTGCCTGCGAAATGTGGGTCGACGAGCCGGTCGATGGTCATATCGGTTACGTCGCATCCCTGATTTCACGACAGTTTGCCGAAACGGACGCGTCGCGGGGTTTCGTCAACGGTTTCAATTTCAACTGCATCACCTCCACGCCTTCGGCAGGAGAGCTTGCGGCAGGCTGGTTCACACCGGCCCGTGCGCCCTGGGGCCGCGACCATCACCAATGGTTCGAGCGCCATTTCGGCCATTCTATCGGCGTTTTCGGCATTGGCGACGATCTGCCGAACCCGGAAAACCGCGTGACGCTAGACCCGGTGCTGAAAGATTCCGATGGCGTGCCTGCGGCAAAGACCCACTATGCGCCGGGCGAAAACGACAAGCGCATGATGAACTACATGCTTGATCGTCTCGAAGAGCTTGCAAAGGCCTGCGGCGCTTTCGACTATCGGCTGCACGATTATCGCGACAATGAGGGCGTTTATCGTACACCCGCCTGGCACATGATCGGCACCTGCCGCATGGGCAGTGATCCCTCGACATCCGTCGTCAACCGGTGGAATCAGACCTGGGAGGTTCCTAATCTCTTCATCGTCGATGGAAGCGTGCTTGCCACCGGCGGTGTCGTCAATCCGACACCGACCATCTCAGCGCTCGCCTTACGTGCTGCGGCCTATATCCGCGACAATTTCGAAACCCTGTCGCAGCAGACGCGGTCATCGATGGCCGCATGACGCGGGCCATCCGACAATCGTCTCGCGCCCCAAAGAAAGACGATCGGCAGGTTCTGCCCGAGTAGTTGTGATTGGCATCACTGCGATCAGAGAAAGACAAAATGCTCCAACGCCCCCCTGCCGAGCCCGGAATGAGCGAAGCGGATATCGATACCCCTGCCCTCCTCATCGATCTCGATGCAATGGAAAACAATCTCGACCGTATGGCCGCATTCTGCCGTAACGCAGGTGTGCGGTTGCGCGCTCACGCGAAAACCCACAAGTCCCCCGTCATCGCCCACTGGCAGATCGCTCGCGGGGCCATCGGCCAATGCGTGCAAAAAACAGCGGAGGCCGAGGTTCTTGCCTGGGGCGGCATCAGCGACATTCTCGTTTCGAACGAGATCGTTTCCTCCCGCAAGCTGGCGCGACTGGCCGCGCTGTCCAGGATGTCGAAAATCTCGCTTTGCGCCGATAGCGCAGCCGTGGTCGACCAGATCGAGGCAGTGGCCGAATCTTTCGCCACGCGGTTGACCGTGCTGGTCGAGATCGACGTCAGCGGCGGCCGCTGCGGCATCGAAGCCGGCGAACCTGCCGCGGCATTCGCTGCGCGCATAGCGAAAAGCCGCCATCTGGTGTTCGGCGGCCTGCAATCCTATCACGGGCGCGCTCAGCACCTGCGCACCGAACAGGAGCGGCGCGACGCGATAGACCAGGCTGCGGCGCGAACGGCGGATACAGTTGCGGCAATCAGGAAGCGGAACCTGGAATGCGCGATCGTCGGCGGTGCAGGCACGGGAACCTTCGCCCACGAGGCGGCCAGCGGTGTCTACAACGAGCTGCAGGCCGGCTCCTATCTGTTCATGGATGCCGACTATGCGCGAAATCGTCCCGCTCCCGATTTCAAACAATCGCTGTTCGTGTTGAGCACCGTCATGAGTGCTGCGCGCCACGGCATCGCGGTTCTGGATTGCGGCCACAAGGGGATTGCCGTCGACAGCGGGCTTCCTCTCATCCACGCCAGACAGGATATCGACTATGCCGGCGCATCCGATGAGCACGGTTCGCTCATCCTGCGTTCGGACCCCGGAAACCTTGCCATCGGAGAAACGCTGCGCCTCGTTCCCGGCCATTGCGATCCAACGGTCGACCGCTACGACTGGTATGTCGGCATGCGCGGCAAGCGGGTCGAATGCGTCTTTCCTGTCGCAGCGCGCGGAATGATGCAATGACGCTTACGGTTCTTCCAGAAACCATGTCTCGGGAACTGAAGCTGCGCTGCATTGGCTGCGATGCCGCCCTGCCGCCAACCCTGATCTACCGCTGCCCCGATTGCGGCGGGATACTGGAGGTTGTCCGTCAAAAACCGGAAGGCCGCGGCTGGCTTAGAGCCGACTTCGTCGCAGATGACATCACGCTTGGAGAAGGCGGCACGCCGTTTCGAGAACTCAGACCCGGTCTCCTCCACGCCGGCTTCAGAGGCCGGCTGCTCGTCAAGGACGAAACCCGCAATCCATCCGGCTCCTTCAAGGATCGCCTTGTGGCAGCGGCGTTGAGCCAGGCGATTGCGCTTGGCGCGACGGGTATCGTCAGTGCGTCGAGCGGCAACGCTGGTGCCGCTGCCGCCTGCTATGCCGCGAATGCCGGAATTCCCGCCATCGTCGTTTGCCCGGATACGACGCCACGTGGCAAGTTGGCGCAGATTGTCGCCTATGGTGCCGCGCTCGAGCAGGTGCCTGGCCATTACGGAAACGCGTTTGAACATGCCCGACGACTCTGCGCCGAGACCGGCTATGCAAATCTGACGACGACCTATCTGAACCCTTATGGCGTGGATGCCCTGCGACTGATCGGGCAGGAGCTCCATGAGCAGATGGAAGGCGTCGGACCCGACTGGATCGCCATCCCGACGAGTTCCGGGCCGTTGGTCAAAGGCGTCTTTCAGGGCTTCATGGACAGGGCTGGCAAGGTGCCGCGCCTGATCGCGGCGCAGTCCGAGGGCTGTGCTCCGATAGCGAGAGCCTTCAGGGACAAAAAAATCGACGTTGATGGTTGGGAAAACCCCAAAACGATCGCTTCTGGCATTTCCGACCCATTGCTGGGCTATCCCGAGGAAGGCAGTCTGACGCTTTCGCTTGTCCGCGCAAGCAAGGGTGTTGCTCACGCCGTCGGCGATGCCGACATTCGCACGGCGATGATCGACCTGGCGCACAAAGCCGGTCTTTTCTGTGAGCCGACGGGTGCTGCCTCATTGGCGGCGGCTCGGGATCTGTTCATGAAAGGCACGATCGGATCGACCGATACCGTGGTCTGCATTGTGACCGGACATGGTTTCAAGGATTTCGCGGCCTGGACCTGACAGATGAGATCGGCCTCTGCGGCAGGGCACCGAGCACCATGACTGCGGAGAACGGCCAAGCCTGCTGCGGCTTGTGCCGTGGTTCATCCTCGGCTTCCTCGGCATGATGGCCGAGGTCATTCAATCTCATCCGGGACGGACTGCTGCCGGCGATCAAGGAGACGTCCGCACGATGTTCGGCTTCGGTGAGCAAGAGCAGGTGCACAGCGTGGAAAGACTGAAGCGCTGTGATGGCCAGCCGATCATGTTGGACAGACTGTTTTTGCCTTGCCACCTTTTGCCCGAACTCGACCAACTCGAACTGAGGACGACGTGGTTTGCCGATCTGCTGATCAGCCACGGCATCCATCTGGCGCGCGCGCGAAAGATCGTGTAGCCGATCGTTATGGAGAACGCGGAAGCGAAGAAACTGAGCGTTCGGCCGAGTTCAATCGGGTTGCTGGTCGACCGCACCATTTGGCCGTCGGCCGAGACGGCCTGCCGGTCCTGCTGACGCGGTCCGTCATTCCGGGCGATGCGGCGAAATTCTTCATCGACGTCAGCGCCGAAAACGCCGAATTCCACTGAACCGTTCAAACGAGCGGCACGTTCAGGAGGATCAGCAGGCTGATCGACGCGAGAGCGGCGAACGAAAGCGTTCCGGCAGCAAGCACCCGTCCGCCGGAGGCCAGGACGGTCACGATGTTGACCGACAGGCCGAGCGCCGCCATCGAGATAATGGTCAAGGCGCTGGACGTGCCCAGCGGCGGTACAATCTTCTCGTAGCTCAAAATCTCTGCCGAGGGCTCGTGCCCCTGGCGGCGCAAATCCCGCCGGAATTCGAGCAGGCCGAGGAAGTCCTGTTCCACTGCCAGCGCCTTGACGAAAGAGCCCTTGCCCTGCGTCTTGCCCAACAGCCCTTCTTCGAACAGCAGTCCAATCGCCTGCCTCACCTGACCCGGCTGATATCGAAGGCGCGCACCGTTTCGGACTCGGACGGCAGCGGGTCGTTGGCCGCGAATTCGCCATCCAGGATGCGATGACGCAAGGCATCAGCAACTTGGATGTAACGCGGAGTGTCGCCCTCAGGGCTAAAGGGAGAGGCTGGACTCCATGCGCAAGGCTGCTCTTGGGTCCGCAGCCTTCCTGGCCTTCTTCACGGGGTGTCTCCGCGGCTCTCAGGTGGCGCGCACGCCGGAACCCGTGCCGGGGGCCGCACTGTGTCCGCCATTGGTTTTGGCCGCGACGGCGAGGGCGTTTCTGTCCAGGTCATCAAAGACCATGATCGCTGCGCCAATCAGGCCGGAATTCTCCGAGAGCGACGCAGCTACCACCGGAATTTCGCGAAACGGGGGCATGACCGCCAGGTTCAACCTGTTGCGAATGCCGGGCATCAGGGCATCGAAGCTGTTGGCCAAGCCGCCCCCCACAACGACGACATCGGGACTGTAGAGGTGCATGAGGTTTGCAATCCCGACACCGAGCCGGAGGTGTGTCAGAATCGTTAACTTTTTAGAAGGCGATCACGGCCTTTATGAGCCCCGACTTCTGATATGTCCAACGAGCAATATCGTGCAGACTGTTCTGAAGGGTCGTGTCGTGCGTTATGAGCTTGGCCGCAGGAATGGCACCATCGCGCATTGCCGCCATGACGTGGTCGAAGTCGACACGAAGCGCGTTGCGGCTGCCGATCAACATCATCTCGCGTTTGTGGAATTCGGGGTCCGAGAATGTGATCTCGTCCTTGATGACGCTTACCATTATCAGGGCGCCGCCATGGGCCACGTAGCCGAACGCGGCTTGTATCGAGACCTTGCTACCGGTCGCATCGAAGACGAGGTCAAAACAATCGCCATCGGTTCGCTCTCTCACTAGGTCGACAGGTGAAACCGAAGCACTATCGATAACGGGAAACCCGAGTTGGCTTTCGGCGAAGTCGAGCCGCTCCCTGCTCGTGTCCATGATCGTCACCGCTTGGCCTGCAATGCGCGCAAACAATGCCGTACCCAGTCCAATAGGCCCGGCGCCGATGACCAGCGTACGTGCGCCAGCTGCAAGTCTGGAACGCCTCACCGCGTGGGCGCCGATCGCCAGGAACTCGACAGCTGCCGCGTCAACGAGCGGCAGTCCTGCGACCGGGTAGAGGTTGCCGGCAGGCACCAGCAATTCTTCACACATGCCGCCGTCGCGATGAACGCCCAACACTTCGATTGATACGCAGCAATTCGGCTTGCCGTGACGGCATGCAATGCATTTGCCGCAGGCAAAATAGGGATTTACAACGACCCGTTCACCGATCTCGATGGCGACGCCTTCGCCTACCGCGGTCACGGTACCAGAGAGTTCATGCCCCATGATACGTGGATAGGCCAGGTAGGGATGCTTGCCCTCAAAAATGTGGTAATCGGTGCCACAGATGCCGACATGGCTGATGCTGACCAGCGCCCATCCGGCGCCCGGCGGGCCGGGCGCCGAGCGATCCTCGAAGATCAATTCGCCGGGCTTTCGGCATACGAGCGCTTTCATGCGAATTATCTTTCTGAAATGTTTCAAAAAGAACCCGGCGGCTGAAATCACCGCCGGGCCAAGATGTGGAGACTATTCGAAGTCTTTGACGTTCTGCAGCGTCACGAGTCCTGCACCGGTATCCACATTGGCTTCGACGGTTTCCCCGCGGATCGCCTTGACGACAGTATCGATGCCAAGCTCGCCCATTTTTGCTGGAAATTGCGCAACGCTGGCATCTTCCGCGCCGGATTTGATCGCTTCGATCTCACCGCAGCAGGCGTCGAAGCCGACTAGGATGATCTTGTCGTTGGCGATCCCCGCATTGCTGATTGATTTGACGGCTCCTGGGATTGGCGGTCCGCAGGCTGCGTAGATCGCCTTGAGATCGGGATTGGCGGTCAGGATGTCTTCGGTCACTGACGTGCCAAGTTCGAGCGTGCAATTGGTTGCACCCTTGCCGACGACGTCGACCTTGACGTCGCCGAGGCCCTTCATCATGCCGGTGACCCGGTCGTCCAGCGCCGGCACTCCGGGAACGCCTTGCAGGATACCGATCTTGTCGCCGCTCTTGAGCACGGTCTTCAGGTACTCTCCGGCGATCTTGCCGCCGTTGAGGTTGTTGGTCGAAACCAATGCCGTCTGGCCTTTCCAGTTCGGAATGCTGTTGTCGACAAGAACCACTTTGATGCCGGCAGCGACCGCCTTGTCGAGCGCCGGCGCAACGGTCGGATCGACCGGAGTGATCGCCAGACCCTTGACGCCTTGCGTGATCATGGACTCGATGAGCGCGATCTGGCCCTCGATGTCGGTCGCCGCCTGGCCCTGGCCGGTGACCAACTCGACTTCAGGATGAGCGGCCACGTATTTCTTGGCCGCGTCCTCCATGGTCGAGTAGAACGGCACCGGGAATTTCGTAATCAGACCGACCTTGATCTTGTCGGCGGCCGAAGCTGGCATCGCAAACGCAACGGCGATCGCCAGCCCAGCAAACAGTTTTCGGTTCATTGGCATTCCATTCCTCCCTTGGAATTGAGGCGGCTTCCGGACGGAAGTCGCTTCAGTCATTTGCGGACCGGAACAGTCCCCAAATTTCGAACGGATCAGGCTCCAACGATCATGGAGACCAGTTCCTGCTTGTTGTCCTTGGTCGGCACCAGTTCGCCGACTTTGCGGCCTTGGCGAAGCACCACGGCGCGATCGGCAAGCTCGACGACATGCTCCATGTTGTGAGTTATCAGGATGACGGCATTCCCCTGGTCACGCAGCGCAGCGACCAAGTTGAGCACTTGCCGCGATTCACGCAGCCCAAGTGCGGCGGTCGGCTCGTCCAAGATCACGACCTTGCGGGCAAATACTGTCGAACGGGCCACGGCAATGGCTTGCCTTTGTCCACCCGACATCATGGCAACGACGGCGTCCAGCCTTGGCAACGTGACTTTCAAATTGGCGAGCAGAATGCGCGTTTCGGCATCCATCCTGCGCTGTTGAAGAAATCGCATGCCGCGAGGAAGCCATTGCGGTCCCGCCAACTCGCGACCGGCAAAGAAATTCTGTCCCGGCGTCAGATTGTCGAACAGCGCCAGATCCTGATAGACGGTCTCGATGCCGGCGAAGCGCGCATCCGCAGGGGAGCGTATCTGCGTTGGCGCACCGTCCAGAAGGATCGCGCCGGCATCGAGTTGGTGCACCCCACTGATGCATTTGGTCAGCGTCGACTTACCAGCGCCGTTGTCGCCGAGAAGCCCCAAGATCTCGCCGCGTCGGACCTCGATGCTGACGTCGTCCAGCGCCACAACTGAGCCGAAACGCTTTGTAGCGCCGCGTACCGCAAGCACAGGATGTTCCGCGGTGGCTGCATGATCGACGCTTGCTGGAACGGCACTCACGACTGCCTCCCGGCCTGCATGACACGCACGCGCCCTTCGAGATAGTTGCGCAGCACGTCGGACTCGACCGCTATGACGATGACCACGCCGATAACGATGAGTTGGAAGAAGACGTTGACGTTGAGCAGGTTGAGCGCGTTGCGGATGACGCCAATCATGATGGCGCCGATCAAGGCATGGCCGAGATGGCCGCGACCGCCGAGAAAACTGGCACCGCCGATGATCACCGCCGCGATCGTATCCAATTCCAGCAGATTGCCGAACAGGGGTGAACCGGCGTCGGTGCGGCCAGCAAGGATGACCGCGCCGATGCCAGCGCACAGCCCCGAGATCACATAGACCGAAACCAGGACCCAGGACACGGGAATGCCCATGCGCACGGCAGCATCGGGCCGGCCGCCTACTGCATAAATCCAGCGTCCCCAGACCATCGTCTTGGCCATAACGAAAAGAACCGCGGCAACGCCCGCAACCACAAAAACCGATCCAGGCAGACCCCAGACCGCCTCGCGGCCAAGCGCATCGATGGCATCCGGCATTCCAGGGATGGCGCGCCCGTCGGCCAGCTGAAGCGCCAGCCCCTTGGCGATGCTCAATGTCGCCAGCGTGATGATGAACGGGTGCGGCAGCCGGCCGAAGACGTAGAAGAGCCCATTGATGGCGCCGACCGCCGCACCGCAGCCAACCATCACCGCGATCACCAGGAAGGCGGGAGCGCCGGCATGAAAGCTGAGCGCGCCGACGACCGAAGCCAGTGCAACGTTCGAGCCGACGGAGAGATCGATCCCGCGTGTCAGGATGACCAGATGCTGGCCCATCGCCACAACCGAGATGACGGCGGTCTGAGCGAGGATGTTGCTGAGGTTACGCCCCGTCAAAAAATAGGGTGACAGAAAACTGAGAACGACAATCAGCAACGCCAGGATGACAACCGGACCAGCGCTCAGCAGGGCCAAGCCTAGCGCAAGGCCGGGAACGGCTTCTTGCTTCTTGGGTGCTCGCAATGCGGCCTCGCCGACAGTGGTGCCGGTGTTTCCCGTTTCAGGCAAAGTTCCCCTCCCCGCCGCGGCTTGTGTAAGCCGCGTCGTCAAAAACTTATGCTGTATTTTAGCTCCCTCTTATCGATAAAAAACAACCAGCATCACTTAGTCAAGTTGTTTTTTATGGATAAAGTTCATACTAGAAAGGACAAGGTGTTGCTCTGAGGTAGATCCGATGCGAACCGACACTGTCTACAAGAAGGCCTTCAACCGCGTCGCCAGTATGCTGCGCGACGGACAATTGACCGGCGAGCTCCCTTCCGAGAATGAGCTTAGACGGCAAATGGGAGTCAGCCGCACGACTGTCCGAAAGGTCCTGAAAGAACTTGCCCACCGCGAACTTATCGCCGAGCGCAGCGGCGTCAGGACTGCAGGCCGTGCGGTCGAGGATAGCGATTACTATCCCGACGCCGAAACCACGTCACGGGCCAAGCACGTGGAACAGCAGTTCATGGAATGGATGCTGCGCGGTGACACCAGACCTGGAACAAGCATCAACGAGCTCGAACTCGCGCGGCAGTTCGGCGTTGCGACCAACGGAATTCGCGAGTTCTTGATCCGCTTCAGCCGATTTGGGCTGCTCGAAAAAAGGCCGAACACGGGTTGGCTTTTCAAGGGCTTTACGGAAGATTTTGCACTTGAGCTGTTCGAAATCCGGGTGATGTTCGAGCTGCGCTCGGCGCATCTGTTTTCACGACAGCCCGACACTTCTCCCCTGTGGGAGAAGCTGGCCGTGCTCAAGATTGCGCATACCGAACTGCTGAAGCGGATTGAAAGCCGATTTCACGACTTTTCGGGCCTCGACAACCGGTTTCATCGGCTCATAAACGAGGCTTCGCCGAACCGCTTCATCGACGATTTCTACGATATCATCAGCTTCATTTTTCACTACCATTATCAGTGGAACAAGCATGACGAAAAACAGCGCAACCAGGCTGCGATCCTGGAGCATCTCGACTATATTGATGCGCTCGAAAGCCGTGATTCCGAGCGCATCAAACGGGCCTGCCAGGCGCATCTCGCTTCGGCAAGAGCAACGCTGATGCGTTCGCTGATCTGGACCTGATGAATGACGGAAGTCGGGGCGTCGTTGGGGAAACCGACGCATCCCCTCGGGAATGCGTCGAGACAAAGTATCAGGCGTGGCGTATTTCCGTTCCCAGCACTTTCAGGCATTCACGGATGAACGCCGCAAGCGCGGTCCAACCTTTGGCCGAAACCATCGTCCCATCCACATAGGCATCGGTGGGAGATAGGTCGATGTAAGTGCCACCAGCAAGGGTCACCTCCGGCTCGCAAGCCCCTAGCGCGCCGACCTTCTTGCCGCGGACGACGCCGTCTACCGCGATCAGGATCTGGACGCCGTGGCAGATCGTAAATATCGGTTTGTTCGCCTCGTGGAAGTGGCGCACCATTGCCTGCACGCGCTTGTCGGTGCGGATATATTCCGGTCCGCGCCCGCCGGCGCAGTAGACCGCATGATATTGATCAAGCTGCTTCTCGGCCTCGGAGAAAGTCTTGTTGATCAGTGCATTGTGGCCGGGCTTTTCGGTGTAGGTCTGGTCGCCTTCGAAGTCGTGCAGCGATGTTTTGATCACGTCGCCGGCTTTTTTGTCGGGGCAGACGACATGAACAGTATGGCCGACGGCCTCCATCGCCTGCTGGTAGACGAAGATTTCATATTCCTCGGTGAATTCACCGGTCAGCATCAGGATCTTTTTGCCTGGCATGGGTCTTCCTCTCGGTGTGTGGCAGGGCGAGGTGCACTTGGCGCCTCGCCAGCTAGGGATCGAAATCAGGGCAGAACAGTGAGTCGGGGAAATAATGTTCCATAGCGTTGGCCTGGGTGATCAGCGGCGCGTCGAGCTTGGCGGTCCCCCGGACAAGTGACATCGCGATGGCTACTCGAACGCAGGCAGGAGCCGGTCCCGCGAATTCTCGATGTGCACACGCATGGCTTTTTCGGCGGCGTCCGGATCGCCTGCGGAGAAGGCAGCGAGAATGGCCTCGTGCTCGTCTAGCGCCTCTTCGGTCACCCGCGAGTGATACATCAAGCGGAAGATGTGGAAGTGGGTATGCTGGTGATTCAGTGTCTCGCGAATGAGCTCGTTCTGGGCGAACTCGACGATCTTGTCGTGGAAGATCGCATCCTGACGGGCGAAGTTCGAATAACGCAGGCGTTCGTCTTTCCCCACCCGCCGGGCCATGACGCCAGCCGCCTCCTGCAGCACGGTCAGGCGCTCGTCGTCCAGTGTTGCGGTGGTTTTGGCCGCAGCAGCAGGTTCAAGCAGAAGGCGCAGTTCGTAAAGTTCGTCAAAGCGGCGGCGGGTGATTTGCGGGGCGGCCCGATAGCCGATCAGGTGGGTCTTCACCACCAGGCCCTCACCCTCCAACCTGCCAAGCGCTTCGCGAATGGGAGTATGCGAGACGTTGAATTCCTTCACGAGATTGTCGACGGTGATGCGCGACCCCGGAGCAATCCTGAGAGACATCAGTTGCGCGAAAATTGCCTCGTAAACGTCGCCCGCCAGGCTGTTGGCTCGCTGGATACGGCCAGTCGAGCGGGCTTCATTGTCAACCGTCAGGTCCGCGTTCTGCATTGTTTTGCCTCTTGACAGGAGCACTCACTAGCACGATGGTCCGACCAATTCAATACTATATCCTATACGATTTAATAGAGGATATCCCGCGAGAATGATCCGGAACGTAGAGGCCGGTCTCTGGAACTGAAGGATCCCGTCCATGACCTTGTTTGCAGCGGTGCGCCTGCCGCGCGAGATTCTGTTCGGCAAAGGCCAGCACCATGTGCTGCCTGCCGTTGCCGCCAAGTATGGACGGCGCGCGTTCGTCTGCACTGATGAGCGTTTCGCGACGACAACGGAGTTCGCCGAGATTCTTGCTGGCTTGCGCGCCGCCGCGGTGGAGACGCTGGTCTACGACCGAACGCTGCCGGATGTGCCCCGCGATAGCGTCGCCGCCTGCATTACGCAGGCGAAGGATTACAAGCCGGACATGGTGATCGGGATTGGCGGTGGCAGCTGCCTCGACATGGCCAAGTGCGCAGCACTTCTGCTCAGCCATGGCGGCGAACTCCAGGACTACTATGGCGAGTTCAAGGTACCAGGCCCTACCCTTCCCGTGATCGCGGTGCCGACAACGGCTGGGACTGGCTCAGAGGTGACCCCCGTCGCCGTGATCTCCGATCCGGATCGGACGCTGAAAGTGGGTATCTCGAGTCCTCACCTTATCGCCGCGGTGGCGCTTTGCGATCCGGATCTGACGGCGACATGTCCCCCGTCCCTGGCGGCGATCGCCGGTGCAGACGCGCTGACGCACGCAATCGAGGCCTTCACCGCGGCCAAACGCGGCGATGATCCTCGTTTGCCGCAGCAGCATGTCTTCGTCGGCAAGAGCGCTCTGACCGATCATTTCGCGCTTCTAGCTATCAGGCTGCTCGGTCGCAGTCTGGAAAAGGCATACCGCAACGGATCGGACGAGAATGCGCGCGCCGACGTAATGATGGGAGCGCTGGCCGCTGGTTGCGCCTTCGGCACGGCGGGAACGGCCGCTGCGCATGCGGTGCAGTATCCTGTTGGCGCACTTACACATACTGCGCATGGTCTGGGCGTCGCCACCATGCTGCCATATGTGATGAACTACAACCTTCCCGCCGCGGCCTCAGAGATTGCCGAAGTCGGCGCCGCTCTCGGCGTTTCCCGTCAGAGCGGCGACGGCGCCGATGCATCGGCACACGCCACCATCCGGGAGGTGAGCCGGCTGTTTGGCGCCATCGGCATTCCACCGACCTTGGCCAAACTTGGCCTTCCCGAGGACAAGATCGACTGGACAGCTGAGCAGGCGCTCGGCATCGACCGGTTGATCAAGAACAATCCGCGTCCGTTCGACCTCGCCGCGATGCGACGGCTGGTCAGGGCTGCTTATGACGGCGACATGTCCGCCACCATGATGTGATCGACCAGGAGCTCATCCCATGAATATTGTCGCAGGCATATCCAACGAGGATCAAGATATGTTCGACTACGCCACGGTCTCGCACGGTCTCTACATTGGCGGACGCTGGCAGCCCTCGTCGGAGGGCCGTATGATCGAAGTGGTCGATCCATCAACCGAAGCCGTGATCGCGTCGGTTCCCGATGCCACGCTTGCCGACGCGGCCTCAGCCGTCGACGCGGCTGCGAAGGCCGCGGCCGGCTGGCGCGAGACCTCGCCACGCAAGCGTTCGGAAATCCTGCGGCGCTGCTTCGAACTGATGACCGAACGGGCGGAGATTTTGGCTGCGCTGATCTCGCTGGAGAACGGCAAGGCGCTACGTGACGCGCGCAGTGAGGTCGCCTACGCCGCTGAGTTTTTTCGCTGGAACGCCGAGGAGGCGGTCCGCATCAGCGGCGAGTTCGGCCTTGCGCCCTCGGGCGCGAACCGAATCATTGTCGACTACCAGCCCATCGGCATTTGCGTGCTCATCACGCCATGGAATTTTCCGGCCGCCATGGCGACACGCAAGATCGCGCCAGCGCTCGCGGCCGGCTGTACTGTGATCCTGAAGCCCGCCAGTGAGACGCCGCTGACGGCCTATGCGCTTGCAGCGCTCTATGAGGAAGCTGGTGTGCCACCCGGCGTCGTTAACGTCCTGACGACCTCGACCCCCGGGCCGGTGACGGCGGCCATGCTGGCCGATCAACGCGTGCGAAAGCTGTCATTCACCGGCTCTACCGGCGTCGGCCGCATGCTCCTTGCCGAAGCAGCAAAACACGTCATCTCCTGTTCTATGGAGCTTGGCGGCAACGCACCGTTCATTGTCTTCGACGACGCCGACCTTGAGGCATCGCTCGACGGTGCGATGGTTGCCAAGATGCGCAATGCCGGCGAAGCCTGCACCGCCGCCAATCGGCTTTACGTCCAAGCCGGCATCCATGATGCCTTCGCGGATGGACTGCGCAAACGCATGGCTGCCCTCCATGTAGGTCCTGGCACACACTCGGAAACCGAATGCGGCCCGATGATCACCAGGAAGGCCGTGGACAAGATGAATCGGCTCGTCGAGGACGCAGTTGCCCGTGGCGCCAAGGCTTTGTGCGGAGGGGCGATCGCCGAAGGCAAAGGCTACTTCTACCCGCCGACAGTGCTTCGCGACGTGTCCCCCGACGCCGTCATGGCCCACGAGGAGATATTCGGTCCGGTGGCTCCGATTATGCGCTTCGACAGCGAGGCGGAAGTGATCTCAAAGGCCAATGACACCGAATACGGTCTCGCCGCCTACATCTATACGCGCGACCTGGCCAGGGGAATGCGTGTGGCATCGAAGATCGAGGCGGGCATGATCGCCCTGAACCGCGGCCTGATGTCGGATCCTGCGGCGCCCTTTGGCGGGGTCAAGCAGAGCGGACTGGGCCGCGAAGGTGGGCAGAAGCACGGCGTTGCCGAGTTTATGGAGGCGAAGTACATCGCCGTGACCATCTGAGCAGATACGGTGCAGAAAGATCCGTTCCGCATTCGTGATCACGTGGCGGAGTTTGACGACATCGTCGCCGAGATTGTTCGCCGCAGCACAGAAAGCAGGGCGAACATACCCATGGTCGCAGACGTAGCCTATGGACCTGATGCAACTGAAACCGTTGATCTGTTCTTCCCGAAAGGCAAACGCGAGCGCCTGCCGGTGCACATGTTCATCCACGGTGGCTACTGGAGGATGTTCTCCAAACGCGACTATTCCTATGTCGCCGAGACCGTCACCAATGCAGGTGCGATCGCGGTCATTGTAGATTACGCCCTCATGCCTGCCGTTAGGATGGCGGCGATCGTGGACCAGGTACGCCGCGCAAGACAGTGGGTAGCCGACCACATCGCGGACTACGGAGGCGATCCTGGCCTGCTGACCATTAGCGGTCATTCAGCCGGAGCGCATCTGGCAACAATGCTTTTTGACGACGATAGCCGGCCATCTGGCATCAAAGCCGCAGTGCTGCTTGGGGGCCTCTATGACCTGAAACCATTGCAGACCTCATTCCTTGCCAGCGAAATTGCGATCACAGACGAAGAAGTCCGCCTGTTCTCGCCAATCAACAAAACCTGCGATCCATCAGTGGCTGTCGAAATCTCGGTCGGAGCCGATGAAACGCCCCCCTTCCACAGTCAGGCCGCAATATTCGCGGACCATCTGGAGCAACAAGGACTGGATGTCGCACGCACTACCCTTGCAGCAGCCAACCACATGAGCAGCGTCCGCGACCTTGGCTTGGCTGGCACCGATGCCGCGTCACTGCTGGCCCGCCTCGTGGCAGCCTGAAACTCTGGTCAGCCATGGCAGCAACGCCAGCGGATGAAAATAAGAGAATGCCCCACCACACATTGCCCCGATTCTGCCTGCAGCCGTTTCGTAGACGTGCCAGCTGTTCGAATCGCCCTGGTCGCGGCTAGGCGTTTCCTGGGCGTCGACGTGATACATTTGCAACCGCGGATGTGAAGCTAGATATGCTCGCGAAGAGTGTCGGCGATCATTACATCAATACTCTGTGCTGACACTCCGAGGCTCGTCTCGGAATCGGAGGAATCGACTAGCAACGGACTTTCGAAGAGGTAGCTCATTTCCACGAGCTCGTGCATCCCCAACGCGTCCATCTGGTCATGCGAGTAGGTGCTGACTTCGGGAAGTTTTTTTCCCAGCATCGCCGAGGTCTTCTGCATGATGTCCCGGGGCGAAGCATGCTGGGACGGAACGTGAAATGCACGGCCCCATTCTCCAGCATAGGATGAGGCAGCCACAAGTGTTCTGGCCACATCCTTCGTGAAGGTCCAGGCATGATCCGCATCAAGATTGCCCAGAAAGGTAACGGGTTTCGCCTCCAACAGCGAGGGCAATGCCAAAATCGAGAAGTAGGTGACTGCGCCGTAACCAAGGTAATCGCTGGAACGAACCTCAATGGCGGGAACACCGGCGCCAAGGGCTCGCTGCCACATTATGGTGCGGACGGTGCCCTTGCGCGAGGTGGGATCAAGCGGCAGATCTGGGCGAAGCTGG
Source organism: Mesorhizobium sp. (assembly GCF_004962245.1). Taxonomy (GTDB): domain Bacteria; phylum Pseudomonadota; class Alphaproteobacteria; order Rhizobiales; family Rhizobiaceae; genus Mesorhizobium. Next base: position 17,994 of record NZ_SUHQ01000024.1, read on the forward strand.
CCCTTGGCATTTGCGCCATATCCATAGAGATTTCCCAGAACGATCAGTTTTGCGTTGACCATCTCCGCTGCGCGTGTGACCCCATCCATGATTGGAAAGAAATCAATTGGCCAACGGTCATAGGCGGCCATGGCACACATGAAAACGGCGTCCGCGCCCCGGCTAATCCGCGCAAGCGCGTCGGCGTCCGTGGCATCTGCCTGGACCGCGCGCACGTGCTTCAGATCAATGGAGCCGACACCGCGGCTTGTGAGAACAACTTCATGTCCGTCTTCTCCAAGAAGGCGAGCGGTTTCGAGCCCCACCGGGCCGGTGCCCACAACAACATAGGTACTCATGTCAATCCCTTCGAAGGTTGCGATAACGTCAACGTTAGCGAGGCAACGCATTGAAAATCGCGCGGCATTCGCCAAATGTTCAGCATGTTTCGCCAATCGTTGAGGCTGCCGATGCATTCACAGCCTGCTTCGTCTGCGGCCAATGCCGTTACGATCGCGGCATTGCAGGTTGAGGCTGGCAGGTTCCAATTGCCCCAAGCCCATCGGCACCGCGTCTTCGTCCACGCAAGCGCAGCGACGCGTTCCTATTGCAACCAAGTCGGGAAGTATTTCGTACGGCGCGCCGGCGATATCGATCTCGTGCCCGCAGGAGAAGAAGGAGGATTTGAAGCCGAAACACAGTTCAACACCATTGAACTTAGCCTCTCACCAGCCTTGATAGAGAACGTCGCAGCGGAACTGGGTTCGGGAAGCCTTCGACGGCTTGAGACGCGTCACCTTCTCCGTGACGAACGGATTGAGCATCTCGCTCGCGCGCTCGAGAACGATTTCCGTGCCGGCACACCGAGCGGATCGCTGTTCGCGGACAGCATCGGCGTTGCGCTAGCGGTTCGCCTGCTGGGTCTAGAGGAAAAGGAGAGCGAGCGATCGAGCCGTTTGTCCGAAATCCAACTAAAGCGTGTATTAGACTTCATCGAAGCCCAAATCCAGACACCGCTGTCCTTGGAAACATTGAGCAGGGTCGCTGGGGTCAGCAATTCACACCTCAGAACCTGGTTCAAAGCTGCGACGGGATTAACAGTCCATCGCTATGTGCTTCGTCGCCGGGTTGAGAGAGCGCGTGTGTTGTTGTTGGCAAACGACTTCAGCATAAGCGAGGTGGCGCATCTAACTGGCTTCGCTCACCAATCTCACCTTTCTCATTGGATGCGGCGCGAGATCGGCGAAACGCCTCGTGGCATTAGGCGGTCGCGCTCCGTTGCCTGACGCGTCAATGGCAATGAGCATCCAGACGTAAGTGTGAAGGTGCCATCCGATTGCCGATACGCCGGGGGCAAAGATGCAGCCAGCGCACAATATTGCCTCGCGTCGGCCCGATGTCGATAGCTCGCTCGGGCTGGCTCGACGCCCAATCAGTCGAAGAACCCGGCGTCCTCTTCCAGCAGATACTTCTTGGCACCCTGGGCGTCGATGTCGAGGCCGAGCCCGGGAGCTTCGAGCAGATCGATCATCGAATCCTTCACCACCTGCTTAGGCAGGCCGATGACGATATCGCTCCACCAGGGGTCGGAGGCGCTCGGATACTCGAAAGCGATGTAGTTGGCGGGCAAGGTGGCGCAGACATTGATCAGCGCGCCGAGGCCGAGAAGGCCGTTCGCGGTTCCGTGCGGGGCCATCAGGATCGAGTGCATGTAGGCGTGCTCGGCCACCCATTTGAGCTCGGCGATGCCGCCGATATCGGCGGGGTCGGGACCGATAATGCGCACCGCCTGGGTCTCGATCAGTTCCTTGAAGTTGTGACGCAAATAGATCTGCTCGCCGGTGTGGATGGGGGTGGAGGTGGATGTCGTGAGTTCGCAGTAGGCCTGCGGATTGACCCACGGCACGTAGTCGCCCGTCAGCATGTCCTCGAGCCACATGAGATTGTACTTCTCGACCGCCTGCGCGAAGCGGATGGCGTCGGGCAGGAACCAGCCCGGACCGCAATCCAGCGCGAGAGAAACCTTGTCGCCGAGCACTTCCTTCATGGCGATGACGCAGTCGATCATGTGCGCCATGCCGCGCTCGCTGATCTGCCCCTGGTCCATCGCGCCGTGATAGGTCGGCGGCTGCCGGACACCGTAGTGGAAGTCAGGTACGCTCGTCTTCATGTTGGAGTGGAAGCTGACGCCCTGCTTCACCATGAAGAAGTTTTCGGGCCGCTCCATCATCCATTTGACATCCGCCGCATAGTCCTCGGGCCTGTCGCCAGTCCTCTTTTTGCGGATCGAGCCGTTGTAGACGCGCACCTTGTCGCGCACCTTGCCGCCGAGCAGCTTGTAGGCCGGCACGCCCGCGGCCTTGCCGGCAATGTCCCATAGCGCATGTTCGATAGCGCTTACCGCGGCGCCATAGGGCTTGAAAGAGCCGCGTTGGCGGATCTTCAGCATCACGCGCTCGACGTCGGTCGGGTCCTCGCCGATCAGCGCCTCGCGGAAATGCAGCACAAAGGGCTTGAGGTAGGTCTTGGTGAATTCAACTTCGCCAAGGCCATAGAGGCCCTCGTCGGTCACAATGCGGACGATCGGGTGCCTGCCGATAACGGCGCAGCGAAGGTCGGTGATCTTCATCTTCTGGTCTTTCTCGCCTCAGCTCCAGGTGCGATCCCAGGAATACTCATTGTCCCAGTGATCCGTGGGCTGCCAGATGCCGGTGACACCCGGCTGCAGATGCCGCGCGATCACCTCGTCGACGACATCGTCGATCCCCAGGCCCGGCTTGTCCGGAACAGTTATGAAGCCGTCCTTGACGAGTGGCTTGGGAATGCCGGTGACGATATCGTCCCACCAGTCGACATCGGCGGAGTGATATTCGAGGGCCATGAAGTTTTCGGTCGCGGTCGCGACATGTGCCGCGGCCATTGCCGCGATCGGGCTTTCTGCCATGTGGATCGCCATGGCGACGCCGTGGTCCTGCGCCATATCGCCGATCTTCTTGGTCTCAAGGATGCCGCCGCTTGTGAGCAGGTCCGGGTGGATAACGGAGAGGCCGCCGCTCCTGAGCAAAGGCTCGAAGGCCTCCTTAAGGTAGATGTCCTCGCCGGTGCAGATTGGCACCGTGGTGGCCTCCTGCAATTGTCGGTACTGTTCGGTGTACTGCCATGGGATCACATCCTCGAGCCAGGCCGGAACGTATTTCTCGATACGGCGCGACAGGCGTATGCCGTCCTGCAGCGAGATGTGGCCGACATGGTCGATGGCGAGCGGGATCTCGTATCCGATCACCTCGCGAACCTCGTGGATATACTGCTCGAGCAGGTCGATCCCCTGTTCGGTGAAATGCAGGCCCGTGAATGGGTGCTGCACGTTCTGCACGTCGTAGGCGAGATTGCGCGCCTTGCGCTCCTCGAGCGCGCCGCCACGGCCGCGTGGATTGGCGCGAAACCCTTCGAGCGCACCGGCGGGCGCGGCCACGGCGCCCGGGACATGGGCGATCTGCATCAAGCCCAGGTCCATCTTGAGGAAGGTGAAACCGCGGCTCATGCGCTCCTTGAGGCGCTTTCCGGTTTCGGTCCCGCTCGGTTTCTCGGCGTCGGTATCGCAATAGACGCGCACCTTGTCGCGAAACTTGCCGCCGAGCATCTGGTAGATGGGGACGCCATAGGCCTTGCCCGCGAGATCCCAGAGCGCGATTTCCACCGCCGAGACGCCGCCGCCTTGCCGGCCGTGCCCGCCGAATTGCTTGATGCGGCGAAACAGGCGATCGACGTCGCAAGGGTTCTCGCCAAGCAGCCGGCTTTTCAGCATCAACGCATAGGTGGCGCTGGCGCCGTCACGCACCTCGCCAAGCCCGACGATCCCCTGATTGGTGTAGATCTTGAGCAGTGCTGAGGTGAACGGCGCGCCGACGATTTCGGCTACCCGCATGTCGGTGATGCGAAGGTCGGACGGCTTGGAGTTCGTGTTCACCCGATTGAGAGCCTCGTCGGCTCCGTCCGTCTTTGGCATGACTTGTCCTCGTTCTGGTCGGGGGCTTGTCGCCCCAAACGCCGCCCGGCATGGAGCGTTGTTAACTCAGCTCAATCTCATGGGCCTGCAGGTAATTGCGGTTCATCTCGACACCGAGACCAGGTTTCGACGTCAGCTTGAGGCTGCCGTTCGAAACGTCGAGTGGTCTGTCGATGAGATGATCGTATTTGCCGAGGTTCCACTCCGACGTCTCAAGTTTGTAGAAGTTGGGAACGGTCATCATCACCTGCGCTCCCGCAACCACGTTAATCGGCCCCGCGGCATCATGCGGCGAGACCGGGATGTAGTAGGCTTCGCACAGGGCGGAAATCTTCTTGAGTTCGGTAATGCCGCCGGTCCAGGTGACGTCAGGCATGATGTAGTCAGCGAGCTTGTTCTCGAGTACCGGCACGAAATCCCATTTGGTGTGGCCGCACTCGCCCCACGAGATAGCGGCACTGACCTTCTCACGCACCTGCTTGAGGGCGTTAAGGCTCTCGGGCGGACAGGGCTCCTCGAACCAGTCGATCTGACCAGCTTCCTCGAGGCTCCGACAGAGGCGAATGGCGGTGGGAACGTCGAAGCGGCCATGCGCATCGATGAGGATGTCGATGTCAGGGCCCGCCGTTTCGCGGATCAGCGCCGTAAGTTCGGCCGCTTTGCGCTCGTCCTTGCGGGTCATGCTGCCATCGAGGTAACCGTCCCGCTGTTCGCGGGACAGGCCATCGGCGGTGTGGCCCTGATGGGGGAAGGGATCAAACTTGAGCGCAGTATGCCCAGACTCGACGATATCCCGAATTTCGCGGACCACAGCCTCCTTGCTGGTAAATTTGGCCTGGTTGGGATGGGTGTAGAGCGCGATTTCATCGCGTACTGGTCCGCCCAACAGCTCGTAAATCGGCTTGCCAAGGACTTTGCCGCGGATGTCCCAGAGGGCTATATCGATGGCGCTCACGCATTCGACGGCGGCGCCGCGGCTGCCCATATAGGTGAAGCTGCGGAAAATCTTGTGCCACAGATGCTCGATCCGCGCCGGATCCTCGCCGGTCACGGCGACCCCGATCTGCCGCAGGATCGTGCAGAGAGCGCGGTTGGCCAGCTTTGTTGTGGTGGTGATCTCTCCCCAGCCGCTCACTCCCTCGTCGGTCGTCACCTCGACGAACAGGTACTCTCCCCAATAAGAAGCATCGGACTTGATCAGCCACGGACGAATGCTCGTGATTTTCATCTCAACTGCCTTTATCTGAAGTGGTCGGGACATCGATGTTCCAGACCGGATATTCTATCCTGCCCGAGCGGCGCTACGCGCACGCATGTGTTCGAGGACATGCCGGCCGGAACCCTCGACGTGGCGGGCAATGAGCTCGGCTGCCTCGTCCGCATTTCCCGCTTTTACATGCGCGATGAGCTCGCGGTGCTCGCGAATGATCGCGGCACGCCGAGCGAGCGTGAAATTGAAACGCCGGCTCACGGCTCGCAGCACTTCGCGATGCTTCCACCAAAGCTCCGCGGCATGGCGGTTATAGTGCCGCTGGTACATCACGGTGTGGAAAGCGGTATCCAGCTCACTGTGCCTGAACGTGTTGGCAAAGTTGTTCTCTTCGATCAGGCCTTGGATACGTTCGAGTTCGGCAATGTCTTCGCCGGTCGCCATATTCACGAACCATCGCGTCAGAGCCGGCTCGATCAGGACTCCGATCTCGTAGATATCGCGCACAAAATCCTGATCTATAGGCCGAACGCGCGCCCCGCGGTTGGGAACAAAGGTGACAAAGCCCTCCCCGCGCAACAGTTGCAGAGCCTCGCGCACGGGGTTGGTCGAGGTGCCGTGACGACGGGCGAGATCGGTTACCACGAGCCGTTCGTTGGCGGTGAGCCGCCCTTCGATGATGTCTTCCCTGATCAGTTCGTAAAGCGAGGCGCCCTCACTGGAGGCCCCGAGAGGGTCAATCCCTTCGGGTGGCTCTGCTTTGAAATCGCTTGTTTCGGCCAAGGCCGGCTCCCTCGATAAATACACATTTTGTTCGATATCACGCACGGTTTCCACAAACAATGTACGATTTATCGCGTTGACAGACAATCTGCGATCTGAAAACGTACAAAGTGCTCGAAGGGATACATTGAATGAGCTGTCCCGCGGTCGACGAGCAAAGACCGCTCGCCTTGATGCAGAGCGGCATGGGAGAGAAACCTGGAGGATACCTATGACGAGGATTACACTCGGCGGTGCCGTCCTGCGCGGCACTGTCTCCACTGCTTTAATGGCATCGTTGATGTCCGCGCCGGCGCTCGGTGCGGCGCCGGTCGACTTGAGCAAGTGGTCGCCGGAATATGTGCGCTCCATTGCAGGCACACAGGATTTTGATACGGCGGCCGATTGCGCCAAGGTCACCCCGCTCGACTACAAGGGGCGACTGACTTTCTGGTATCAGGGCGTGTTCGAGGGCGACCCCGACCTCCTGCGCCAGTACTACAAGGATTTCTTCGAGACCTTCCGAAAGACCTATCCGAACATCCAGCTCGAGGAACAAGCCCTCACCTACAACGATCTCCTTGACAAGTTCCGCACGGCGCTCCTTGGCAATGCCGCGCCGATGGCGGTACGCCTGCAAATCCTGGGTGGCACCGAGTTCGCCTCAAAGGGCTATCTGGAGCCGCTCAAGCCCGAGGACGTGGGGTATTCGACCGAGGACTTCTGGCCCGGCGCCATGAAAGCCGTGACTTGGGACGGCGTGACCTACGGCATTCCAACCAACAATGAAACGATGGCGTTCATCTGGAATGCCGATATCTTCAAGCGCGCAGGTCTCGATCCGGACAAGGCTCCGGCAACCTGGGACGACGTCGTGAAGTACTCCAAGCAGATCCACGACAAGCTCGGCATTGCCGGTTACGGCCTCGTGGCTCGCAAGAATGCCGGCAATACCCCATACCGCTTCATGCCTCAGTTGTGGGCCTATGGCGGCGGCGTCTTCGACGAAGCCACGGCGAACCCGACCTATAAGCAGATCGAGCTCGCCAGCCCGCAGAGCAAGGCCGCGCTGCAAGCCTCTTACGACATGTATGTCCGCGACAAGTCGGTTCCGGTTTCGGCACTCACCAACCAGCAGGCCGACAACCAGCCGCTGTTCCTCGCCGGCCAGCTCGGCATGATGATCTCTCACCCGTCCGACTACAATGTCATGCTCGACCTGCAGAAAAAGGCGACGGGCACCGACAAGGACAAGGCGCAGACCGTCATCGACAACATGCGCTATGGCCTGATTCCGACCGGCCCCGACGGCAAGCGCGCAGTCGTTTTCGGCGGCTCGAACATTCACATCCTGAAGCCCGAATACGTCGAGGGCGGCAAGGTAGACGAGCCGGCTGCAAAGGCCATCATCTGCATGTGGACGAGCCCTGAATGGTCGCTGAAGATGGCCTACGCCGGATCGAACCCGGGTAACCTCAACGGCTTCAAGACCAAATGGATGAAAGAACGTTTGGACAGCATCAAGTTCCTCGATGTCACGACCTCGATGCTGCCATACGGCATCCCGTTCCCGGCGCTGCCGCAGTCTCCCGAGATCATGAACATCATCGTTCCGGACATGCTGCAGAATGCCTTGACCGGAGCGATGACCGTCGACCAGGCAGCGGACGACGCGGCCAAGAAGGTGAAAGATCTGATGGGCGGCGGACTCTAGCCGAAACCTGACCCGCGATCTCACCGGCTGCGCCGAGAGTGCAGCCGGTTCGTTCCGAAGAACAAGGGCACGCCAAAGTGACGATCGTGACCGGGAAGGCCGAGGCTCGCCGAAGTTTGCAAACCGGTAGGTCCGGTATGCTGCGCAAGATATGGGAGCATCGCGCTGACTATGCGTACGTGCTTCCTGCGATTGCCGTGATGCTCATCGTCATCGCCTATCCCATCTACTACACAGTTGAGCTGTCGTTCTTTAACACGCCGCCTGGCCTGCAGCTCCGCGACAAGAACTTCATCGGCATCGACAACTACACGGCGATCCTCACCAGTGAGGTGTTCTGGAAGGTCACCTGGAACACCCTTATCTGGACGCTGGGATCGACTTTCATTTCCTTTGTCCTGGGGTTTGCCACCGCGCTGGCGCTCCATCGCGACTTTATCGGCCGTGGCGTCCTGCGCGCCATCCTGATCATTCCCTGGGTCATCAGTGCAGTCGCCGCTTCCTATATCTGGAAATGGATCTACCATTCGGACTTTGGCATCATCGGCGCGGTGCTGGTCCAACTCGGATTGGCCGACCGACCACCGAATTTCATCGACAGCGTCAGCACGGTGCTGCCCTCGCTGATCGTCGTCAATATCTGGCGCGAGTTCCCGTTCGCCATGATCATGATGATGGCCGGCCTGCAGACAGTCCCGGACCAGTTGCTGCGCGCCGCAAAAGTCGACGGAGCCAATGCATGGCAGCGCTTCTGGCACGTCACCTTCCCGCACTTGAGAAACGTCTCCACGGTGACGATCCTGCTGCTGGCAGTGGCCAACTTCAATTCCTTCATCATCCCTTGGATCATGACCGGCGGCGGGCCGTCCAACGCATCCCATATCTGGATCACCCACATTTATGAGCTCGCCTTTGGCCGCCAGCGCTGGGGGGTGGCATCGGCCTATTCGGTGCTTCTGTTCCTCATCCTGATGTCGCTCGGCTACTTCTACGTCCGTGCGCTAAGCGGCAACGAGCGGAAGGACGGGAGCGCATGAGCACGATTGCCGAGCCAGCCCCTCGAAGCCAGGCCCGTCGCCGTATGCGCGTCGACGGATGGCGGTGGGGCGGGCGAATCTTTCTCCTGTTCATGCTGCTTTACACCGCGTTGCCGATGATCTGGATGCTGCTCACCTCGATCAAGTCCGGCTTCGCGGCAATGCAATTCCCGCCGCAATGGTGGCCCGACCAACCTACCCTTGCCAGCTACCAGAAGCTGCTCGATCCGCAGAACAGCGTCGGCCAGGACTTCCTCCGCTTTTTCTGGAACAGCCTTTTCGTGTCGACCGCCACGACCATCCTTTCGGTGATCGTGGCAGTCCCTGCGGCCTACGCGTTTTCGCGCTTCACCTTCCCGGGCCGGAACTTCCTGTTCTTCGCTGTGCTGCTGCGCAACATGTTCCCCGCGGTGATCTTTCTCGTGCCGCTGTTCATCCTGATGCGGGCGATCGGGCTGGTGAACACGCATGGCTCGCTGATTCTCACCTATCTCACCTTCGGCCTGCCGCTGGCGATCTGGCTGCTCAAGGGCTTTTACGACAACATCCCGATACAGCTCGAGCAGGCGGCGCGGATCGATGGGGCAACGCGGTTCCAGGCCTTTATCCTGATCGTGATGCCGCTCTCGGCGCCCGGAATCATCGCCACCGCAATCTATTCCTTTATCGGCGCGTGGAACGAGTACATCTACGCCTACACCTTCCTCTCCAAGAACGACCAGTTGACCCTGCCGGTCGGCATCCAGCGGTTCTTCTCGGAGAATACGACGGACTTTCCGGGCCTGATGGCGGCCAGCTTTATGATGAGCGTGCCCGTCGTAGTGCTGTTCCTCGTCCTGCAACGATACTTCGTACGCGCCCTTACAGAAGGCGCGGTCAAGCACTAAGGAGTTGCCGATGGCCCACGTGGTCCTCAAAGATCTCGTCAAGAGCTATGGCAGCTTCAAAGCTGTCAATGACGTTTCGCTGAAGGTCAATGACGGCGAGTTCGTTGCGCTCGTCGGTCCCTCAGGCTGCGGCAAGACAACCACTCTCAATCTCGTCGCGGGGCTGATCCCGATCACATCGGGCGACATATTCATCGGCGATCGGGTGGTCAACGACCTCGACCCCAAGGACCGGGACATCGCAATGGTGTTCCAGAACTACGCGCTGTATCCGCAAAAGTCGGTCTATATGAACCTCGCGTTCCCGCTGCAGATGCGCAAGCTGCCAAAGCAGGAGATCGACAAGAAGGTCAGGGAAGCGGCGCGAGTGCTCGACATGACGCAGTTGCTCGAGCGCAAGCCGCGCGAACTTTCAGGCGGTCAACAGCAGCGCGTGGCCCTGGGCCGCGCCCTCGTTCGAGATCCGGCGGTGTTTCTGATGGACGAACCGCTCTCCAATCTCGACGCAAAGCTGCGCGTGCAGATGCGGTCCGAAATCAAGCGGTTCCATCAGGACCTGAAGGCGACGATTATCTATGTGACGCACGACCAGCTGGAGGCCGTGACCATGGCAGACAGGATGGCCGTGATGAACGGCGGCTATCTGCAGCAATACGATTCGCCGGCGCAAGTTTTCGCCCATCCCGCCAACATGTTCGTCGCGAGCTTCGTCGGCAGCCCTGCGATGAGCCTTATTCCGCTAGAGGCATCGACGGCAAACGGCGACACCGTTCTGACGAGCGCGGAAGGCTGGACCCTCCAGCTGTCGCAACTCAATGCCCGCAAGGTCCAGAGAGCGACGACCAAGAAGGTCGTGCTCGGTGCACGACACTCGACGATCAAGCTGCACAAGAGCGCGGTCCCTGGTGCCATTCCGGCCAAGGCCTATACGGTGGAACCGACCGGAGACGTCACTTTCGTGCAGGCGTTTCTGTCCGGCGCCATCGTCAACGTCAGCGTGCCGCCGAACATTGCCGTCGCGCCCGACGAGCAGATCTGGCTCGAGTTCGACCAGGAGCGGATGCATCTGTTCGATGGCGAAACTGAAATGGCCCTCAAGGCCAACTGAAACAGGGCGGATGCGTGTGGAGCGTGGGCGTGGATGACTACGAAGCTTAAGATCACCGCGATCAAGCCCTATCCAGTGTGGGTAGGAACGCGCAACCAGATGCTCGTCAAGGTCGAGACCGACCAGGGGATCTTCGGCTGGGGAGAGAGCGGCTTGAGCGGTCGCGAGAGGGCGGTGGCCGGCGCGGTCGAGCACTTTCGCGAGTTTCTCATCGGCCGCGACCCGATGCAGATCGGCCGGATCTGGCAAGAAGTCTATCGCAGCCAGTATTTCGAAGGCGGGCGCGTTCTGCAGGCGGCGATTTCCGCCATCGACATCGCACTTCACGACATCAAGGGCAAGGCGCTGGGGGTGCCGGTCTACGAGTTGCTAGGCGGCAAGCAGCGCGACCGCATCCCCACCTTCGCCTCGACCGGAGACGAGGCCGAGGGCGACGCTGCCATCGAACGAGCCCGGGAACTGCACGCGCAGGGGTGGCAGGCGATCCGCTTCTTCCCGTTTGGGCAAAGCAGCAAGGACATCTTCGAGCCGCGCGGGTCGATCGGCGCTACCGCGAGGATGCTAAACAAAGCACGCGAGGCGCTGGGCGAAGAGGTGGTCCTCGGCATCGACTATCATCATCGGCTGTCGGTGGCCGAGACGGCGAGCTTCTGCAACAAGCTCGGCCGCGGCGTGCTCGATTTCCTCGAGGAGCCGATACGCGACGAGACACCGGAGGCCTACGAGTCCTTGCGAACGATGACCGACATCCCCTTTGCAATCGGCGAGGAATTTGCCAGCAAGTGGCAGTTTCTGCCCTATATTGAGCGCGGCATCCACCAGTTCAACCGGATCGATGTCTGCAATGTCGGCGGGCTCACCGAGGCGATGAAAGTCGCTGGCTGGAGCGAGGCGCACTATGTGGACCTGATGCCGCACAATCCCCTTGGTCCAGTGTGCACGGCCGCGACCGTGCATCTCGCCGCCGCTGTACCGAACTTTGCGTGGCTCGAGACCAGGGTGCCGGAAAGAAAGCTGGGCTTCGACAATTCCGAGTTCTTCCCCGTGCAACCAAGGCTATGCGGCCCCGACTATGTTGTCAGCGATCTGCCGGGGCTGGGCGTCGAGATCAACGAGGAGGCGATCCAAGCGGAGAGTTTCCGTTTCTGGGAAGCTCCCCACCTCAAGCGCCGCGACGGTTCTGTCACGAACTGGTAGTTTCCATCCCACCGGAGTCTAAGATGACGCATACTCCCGACATCACGCGACCACCTAAGGACCTGATCGAGGCGCTAAGGGAGATCGGCGCCGCGACGGTTGCCGGCACGCTTGGCCACATGGGCTTCCGCAATCCGCACATGGTGGGGCCGGTGGCGCAGAACCACGGGAAGTCGATCGTCGGGCCGGCGCTGACGCTGCAGTTCCTGCCGCAGCGGCCCGACCTCTTCACCGAGGGAGAATATGCCGATCCAGAGACGCAATTGCACCGGCACGTGCTCTACCACGCCCAGGAGGGCGATGTGGTCGTGGTCGACGCGCGCGGCGACATGAGCTCGGGCGTCTTCGGCGATATGATGTCGACGTATTTCAAGGGCAGAGGCGGGGCAGGCATCGTCATCGACGGATGCATGCGCGACCGGCCCAATGTCGAAAAGCTCGATCTGCCCCTTTGGCTGCGCGGCTGGACGCCCAACTATCATGTGCAGACCAGTATTTATCCCAATGCCGTCAACGTTCCGATTGCCTGCGGCAATGTTACGGTGATCCCCGGCGACATTATCGTTGCCGACGATGACGGGGTGGTGGTGGTTCCCGTCGCAATGGCCCCGAAGGTAATCGAAGAATCACAGAAGCATCACGATTGGGAAGAGTTCTCGCGAGAGAAGCTCATGCAGGGCGCCCCGTTGCAACGCTACTATCCGCTGCATGATGATGCCCGCGGGGAATACGAGGAATGGCGCAAGACAAAGCGCTTGGAGAACCCGAGTTAGCGCATGGATTATCCTGCGGCGGGCGGCGGACCTTCTGGCGGTATCGCCGGCATCTGCGCAAAAAGCAGGAGTCGACTGCGCCGCCGGGCGTCCGCTTTCGATCTGGCAGCCCGGATTAGCGCGATCCAGCCCCCCCGAAGTCTGATGGAGGGACACGATAGGCAGTGCTCTGCCCGTCCGCGCCTCCCCCTAAACAATCCTCGCGCCGTTTCGGGCATCGAACAGATGCAGCTTATCTACCATGATCTCCAACCCAATCTCCTGATCAAGTTTGAAGGGCGGTTGATCCCGTACCTCGACCATAAGGTCGACGCCGTTTGCACTTAAGGTGAGTTCTTGGGCTTCACCGGTCGGCTCGACCACCTGAACCCTCGCCCGAGCGTGGTTCCCGCCGATTGCAATGTGCTGCGGACGAATTCCGTATACCACTGCTTCCCCGTCTCCCATCCGAGCGTCCTCCGGTAAGGGTAAGCGTAGGCCCTGCTCGGCGACGAATACGCCGTTGTCGATTCGGCCTCTGATCAGGTTCATTTCCGGGGACCCGATAAAGCCAGCGACGAACAGGTTGGTGGGTTGCTCGTAGAGCTCTGAAGGCGTGCCGACCTGCTCGACCCGGCCTCGGTTCAGGACTACTATGCGGTCGGCAAGGGTCATCGCCTCGGTCTGGTCGTGAGTGACGTAGATGCTCGTTCGGCCCAGCCGCTGGTGAAGCTTCTTGATCTCGGCGCGCATCTTGACACGCAACTTGGCATCGAGATTACTGAGCGGTTCATCAAACAGGAAAGCGGCTGGATCGCGCACGATCGCCCGTCCCATAGCGACGCGTTGGCGCTGACCGCCCGACAGTTGGCGTGGCATCCGTCCAAGCAGATCCTGCAAGCCGAGGATTTCGGCGGCCGCCTTCACCCTCGCGACAATCTCTTCTCTGGGGACCTTGGCCAATCGAAGCGCAAAGCTCATATTGTCCGCGACACTCATGTGCGGATAAAGCGCATAGCTTTGGAAGACCATCGCAATGTCGCGTGATTTGGCCGGCATCTCGTCGACGACCCGCCCGCCGATGCGGATCTCGCCGGTCGTCTGTTCCTCCAACCCGGCAATCATGCGAAGAAGGGTTGACTTACCGCAGCCTGAGGGACCGACAAGGACGACAAATTCCCCGCTAGCGATCTCGATGTTCACATCGTGCAGAACTTCCACGGCGCCGAAGCTCTTACCCAGCTGGTCGATCTGAATTCCAGACACTCACTGTCCTCCCGTTTCCGGCTCTGCTCACTTTCGCTGAACGTGCCGCCAGGCGCGATATTCGACCTCGCCTTCGGGGCTCAATGGGTAGTATTTTCGCAGGTCGCCTCCCTCGGCCAAGCGCGTGCGGGAAAATTCCTCCCACTCGACATGTTCGCCGGCGAGCTCAACCAGTTTTGCGGCAAGGGCCACCGGTACCACGACGACGCCATCATCGTCGGCGACGATGATGTCTCCCGGTATGACGAGCACGTTCGAGCAGGCGATGGGGACGTTAACGGCAAAGGGGACGATGTTGGTCTGGGCATGGAAATTCGGCGTGACATCCCTCACCCAGATGCCGATGTCCAAGGCAGCCGCCTGGGCAGAATCTCGGATACACCCGTCGACAACGACGCCGGCCCCCCCACGCCCGGCGAAATAGGTCAACATCATCTCACCGAAGATACCGCTGCCAAGATCGCCACGCGCATCGACGACCACCATGTCGCCCGGCTGTGTGGGGTACAGTACGTGACGGTGGAGTTGGCGTTCGGGCTCCTCATACTCAGACTCGTTGTAAAGATCTTCGCGCTTCGGCATGCATTGGAGCGTGAGAGCGGGCCCGGCCGCCGTGCGGCCGGGCCTTAGCGGCCGGGGCCCTCGGATCTGCGGATCGCGAATACCCACTTGTGATAAAGCTCGCTGGCCAAGGTCGCTGAACCGATCGCTGCAAGTGCGTCGACCAGTTGCCTCGGTGGCCGAGAAATGTCCTTTATCGCCGGTGCTTGGTCTACTTCCACGTTTCATTCTCCCGTTACGTCGGCGATGAGCCCACGCCGCCAATCTCGCTCAAATGCGTAGTCATCCGTCCTCAAAGCCATAGATCGTTCGCTACCAACCAAGGAATGATCAAGGTTTTCATGATCTCTCAACTCAGCCGCGAACTGCACCGGTCGTTAGACCCTTGACCAACAGGCCTTGAGCAAACCAGACGAACACCAAGGTCGGGATCACCATGAGGACGCCGGCCGCCGACATGGCTCCCCAGTCAATGCCAAACTGCGAGACGAAGTTGGTAAGCCCGACTGGCAGCGTCTGCGCGGCCTTGCTTGAGGTCAGGGTCAATGCGAGCAGCAGGTCGTTCCACGTGAAGAGGAAGGTGATGACCGCGCTGGCGCCGATGCCAGGCGCAATCAGTGGCGCCACGATCTGGACCAGCGTGCGGATCGTGCCGGCGCCGTCCGACTGGGCAGCCTCCTCGATCTCTTTCGGCACATCCTGGATGAAACCCAGCAGCAACCAGATGGCGATAGGCAGTTTTGCCGCCGTATGGCTCAGGATGAGTGCCCAAATGGTGTCCAGCAGGCCCATCGCGGCGAACACGGCGAAGAGCGGGATGGCGAGCGCGATGACCGGTATCATGCGCATGATCAAAAGTAGCCCGAAAATCAGCATGGCGCCCGGCATCCTGAAGCGCGACAGGGCGTAGGCGCAGGGAATGGCCAACAGATGGACCAGAATAACCGTCGCGACCGAGACGATGACGGTGTTCCACACATAGCCCATCGTGTCGTACTCCGTGAAAACGGAGACGTATTGCGTAATGGTCGCGGTCTCGGGGATGATGTGCACCGGCACCGAGAAAATGTCGGCTGAGCTCCGGATTGATGTCAGGAACAGCCACACCAGCGGAAAAACGGTGAAGGCGATGGTTAGAACAAGGGCCAGGTAGCGCCCTGCAACACCTGCGGTCAGCCTGCGGCGCCGGCATTTTGGTTTGGGACGCGCGCTGACGGTCGCGGCTTCGGTCATATCGCTCTCCGTTTCGCAATCAGCCACGGTATCCCGTAGAGGAGGCCGAGCACGAACAGCGACATCCCCAAGGCGATGTAGGAAACCGCCGCCGCGTGTCCGAAATCCACCGCCTGAAACGCCAGCAGATAGGCGTAAACTGTAAGCAGGTTGGTGGCGCCTCCCGGCCCGCCCTGCGTCATCAGCCATACGACGTCGAAGGTCCGGAACGTGTCGATGATGCGAAGCATCAGCGCGATCATGATGACCGGACGCATCAGCGGCAGCACGATGTGCCAGAAGCGCTGCCATGGTGTGGCGCCGTCCACCGTAGCAGCCTCGAGCGGCTCCTGCGGCAAGGATTGCAGACCGGCAAGGAACAGCAGCACCATCAGCGGCGTGTTCTGCCAGACATCGGCGACAATCACCGAGACAAGAGCCCAGGTCGGATGATTGAGCCACGGGATATTGGGTAGGTTGAACATGCGCAGCAACGCGTCCACGAGGCCGTACTGGGTGTTGAAAAGCCAGCGGAAATTCAGCCCCACGACGGCGGGCGCGATCATCGGCGGCACCAGCAGCAAGGTGCGCGCGAGCCGCATCCCGCGCAATTTGCCGTTGACGAGCAGGGCGATCGCCATTCCGGCCACCACTTCCACGGTGATGGAAATGACGCTGAAGATGGTCTGATTTCGCAGAGCCTGATTGAACTGGCGGCCGAAGAGTTCGTCGGTGTAGTTGCCCACCCCGGCAAATGGCGCGGAGCCGCTCAGATCCCAACGAAAGAAACTCATTATGAAAGAGTATCCGAGCGGATAGATAAGGATGGCGACCATGACGAGGAGCGCCGGGGTGGCCAGGAGGTACCCTCTCTGCCAGGTGTAGGGCAGCGGCGAACGTCGCCGACGCCCCGTCACCTGATGCTGCGCGACGGGCGGCATGCTCAGTCGTATGCTCCAGCCCGACGCATGATCTCCTCCGCCTCGGTCGCCGCCTGGTTGAGCGAGTCGCTCGGAGAGACCTGGTCTGTCAGAGCCTGTTCAATAGCCGAAAACATCAAGGTGCAGACTTTCGAAAACCCGGCCAGCTTTGGCCATTCCTTGCCGTTCGCTATCGTCGTCTCGAGTTGCTGCAGCCACGTGGCCTGCGGCCCCTTTGCCGCCGCAATCACTTCCTTGGCGATCGCCTGACTGCTGGGGAAGTTGGTGAACTGATCGAACTGCAGCCGCTGCGCCTCCGGACCGACCGTATATTTGATGAATTCGACGGCGGGCTCTGTGCGTCCAGATTGTCCATTGAGAGCCATGGCATGGGAGATGGCGCATGAAATCGCTGCCTTGTCCCTGATGTAGGGCGCTGTCGACCACTTGCCGACGACGCGCGAGGTTTCCGGATTGGACAGCGTCGCGAAGGCGCCTGGCCAATCAAAATTCGCATAGACTGTTCCCGACGAGAATTCGGTGGAGTTTTCGTTCCACTGATAGCCGACGGCGTCTGGCGGCACGATTTTGTGCTTCTGGATGAGGTCGCGGTAGAAGGTGAGGGCTTTGATGCCTGCTTCGGAGTTGAAAGCCGGTTTGTTGGCCTGGTCGACCCAGTCTCCGCCGGCTTGCCAAAGGAGATCGCTGAAAGTGCGCTGGGCGGGGTCACCCTGCCCCGGCACGACCAGCCCATAATGGCCGTTGCCGGTAAGTCTCAGGCCCACGTCAACCAGGTCTTCCCAGGTCTCGGCCGGCTTCAGGCCTTTCTCCTGGTAGATGTCGCTGCGATAGTACTGAACGCGCGAATCCATGTTGCGTGGAATGGCCGCCAGATTGCCGGATTTGGGATCGCGCAGATACTTGACCGCGACCGGATAAAAGTCGGCCAATTCCGTGTCGCTGAAGTAGCTGTTCAGCGGCGCAAAGTGGTTGAAATAGGAATCGATCTGCGCGGTGTGCGTGCTGTAGACGTCGTACTGGCTCGACTTCGCGGCGCTTAGCGTGACGACTTTCGATGTCAGTGGGGTGAATTCCAGCAGATCGTAGCGAACCTTGATGCCAGTCTTAGCGGTGAAATCCTGAACGATCTTCTCCCAGTATTTGGGATAGAGCGGGCCGCCGGTGATCAATAGTGCAGTGATCTCGTTCGCCTCTGCTCTGGCGATCCACGGCGCGGCAAGCGAGCCGGCCGTTACCGCGGCACTCGCGACCAGGAATTTACGCCTCGATAAGGTTCCGGACATCACAATTTCCTCCTTGGTTATGATTGATCGGCCCATCCGTGGGGCGAGCGACGACTTGCGGCATTCCCGTCAAATCCGCGGCGGCTTGCTCCTCCCGCCACGAGACTGCCTGGATTACCCTCGTCCACACACCGCCTTGCCCTGCCGCAGGCCCAAAGACCTCACCGGCTTCTGGCGGAGGTTCTGCCTTTCTCTTGTCGTTCTTCCGGCCTTCCCGTTCCTTCCGGCGCGCCTTGCGACGCGCAACGTTTCTTTCTCATGCAACCCGAGCAACGCTTGTGGGCCGGCTGGGCGATTGGGCAACGATGCCCCCGATGTGTCTGGCGCGCTCAGCGAGCGCGTATCGATCCTGATTTCGGACGCCGAAGGCCGGAATGCCGAGGTTGGATATCTCCAACGTTCAATCATCCCTTCCCGCAGCCCGACTTATAGGTTAGTGAGCATTTTCATAAGATAAGTCGACTGCATATCTAGCTATCGTCCTATAAGCTTATCAGACAAGTTGATGTTAATGGTGGTTGCCATGGAGGTCAAGCTTCAAACTTTGCCCAAGCAAGTGGCGGGCGTGCTCGCGCGTCGCATCGCCACCGGCGGCATTCCCGCCGGTCAGGGGCTGTCGGAGCAGCAAATTCTTCAGGAATTCGGGGTTTCGCGCGCTGTTGCGCGGGAAGCGCTGAAGATTCTGGCTTCTCTCGATATGATCGAGATCGCCCAGGGACGGCGCGTGGTGCTGCGCCCGGCTGAGGAATGGGACTATCTCAGTCCATTACTCATCGACTGGCTGCCGCCCGAGCAGATCCGCGAACTGCTCGCGGAAGCACACGCGACGCGCATAATCATCGAACCCGCAATCACCGCCATCGCGGCCAAACACATGACCAAGGAAAGCCTCGAGCGTCTTGGCACGCTGCTGGCAGCAATGTCCGCGACCGAGGACAATCCGGATGGCTATCTGAGACTCGACCTCGACTTCCATATGGAGATTTGCCGGGCTGCCCAGAACAGGATCCTCGACCGTTTCATGTATTCGTCACGATGGTGGCAGGCGGCAAGCAGGCGCATCAGCAACCAGATGCCTCATGCTCTGCCCTCCGCGACGGAAATGCACAGGGCAATCTACGAGGCACTCGTTGCGCGCGACGCAAAACGTGCGGAAGAGGCGATGCGCCGGCACTTGAAGGCGACCACCGCCGTCGGGTTGCCCCACAAGGATTAGCCATTTTATATCCCTGGTACGGCGCGGCCAGCAATTGAACTGGCCGCGCCGCTGCGTGCAGGGAGGACACGGCCGGAATTAGGCTCTCTTTGCTTGCTGTTCCTGGTGCTGGCGCGCGCGGAAACCGAACATGTCGCCCTTGTCTTTGATTTCCGCCCAGACCGGCGCGGTGATCTTGTCGATGGCGGAGACGTCTGCATCGCAAATCGTCCAGCCGACGCTCTCGACGTTTTCCTCCAGTTCCTTGACGGTGCGCGCGCCGACCAGCGGCGAACTCACGCCTAGCCTGCTGGTAAGCCACTGGATCGCAAGTTGCGGAAGCGTCTTGCCATACCGGGCCGCAATCGGCTTGAGGGCGTCGACGGCCTCAACCGCTCGCTCGTAGGTTCCCGGCTGAAACAGCACGGTGGTGCGCCGCTCATCTCCCTCAACGAACTTGGTGTCAGGCGAGAGCAGGCCTGTGAGCAGCCCTTGGGCAAGACCGCTGTAGGGCATGACACCGATATCGTGCTTGCGGCAATAGGGCAGAGTTTTCGCTTCAACCTCGCGCCACAGCATATTGTAAGGCGGCTGGAGAACGTCGATGACGCCGTGCTGGCGTGCGTTGTCCATGTCAGCCGTTGAGAAATTGGAGACGCCGACGGCCCTGATCCGTCCTGATGACCGTAGGCGCTCCATCATCTCCATGGTCGGGCCGGTGGGAAAGTCCGAATTCGGCCAGTGGACGAAATAGACATCGACATAATCGGTCTGCATCCGCTTCAACGAGCCGTCGAGTGCCGCCTCTATGGCCGCGGGTTCGAGATGGTTGGGAGCAACCTTGGTTGCAATGACCGCTTTTTCCCGGCGGCCGGCAAGCGCCTTGCCGACAATCTCCTCTGCATGGCCATGCCCATAGGCTTCGGCTGTGTCGATCAGCGTGATGCCCAGTTCCAAGGCGCGTCTGATCACCCGGATTGATTCCTCGTCATCGGCCGCGCCCCAAAACGCGCCGGACATACCCCAAGTCCCCAGGCCGATCTCCGATACCTTGACCGGCGACGATCCTAGCTGTCGCTGTTGCATCCTTGTTCCTCCTGGTTGGCGGCATGCTTGGCTGCGCTTATCGCCCTGCTGACGCTTTATTTATACGCTTATATGCTCGTCTAACAAGTGGATTTTGGCCTATTTGAAGCGTTTGGCTGGAACGGCAGATCCCCAGATATTCAATGCTCCGTACATCCACAGCGCATTTCTGCAAGATCGTTCAAAGGGGTTTACGTCTCATCTTCTCGTCTTATATGCTCATCGGACAAGTTTGGCTTAGCCTGTGACATGCGTTTGAAAGCGCGTTGCGCCATCTAAGGAGGAGGATTTCGATGAAGATCGTGGACATCAAGACGGCGGTCGTCGCCTATCACGGCAAGGCGACTTTAATCCGTATCGACACGGACGCCGGTATCTCCGGTTACGGGGAGGCCAATCCCGACGCGGGTGCGGCCGCGATCGTCGGGCTCATTTCGGAGCTGAAGTGCGAACTCATCGGCCAGGATCCACGCAACGTCGAATATTGCTGGGACAAGATCCGTCGGGACCACGTGTTTTCTGGCGCGCAGGCTGGCGTCTTTCTCATCGCGCTCACCGGACTTGAAATGGCGCTGTGGGACGTGGCGGCCAAGGCTGCGGGCCAGCCGCTCTATCGGATGTTCGGCGGCAAGTTCCGTGACCGGATCAGGCTTTATGCCGATTGCGGCGATGGCGATGACGAATCGGGATCGCCGCAGGGATGCGCGGCGCGCGCCCGACGCATGGTGGACGAGGGCTTCACGGCGCTGAAATTCGACATCGACAATTTGCGCCATCCGGCGAAGTTCGACGCGGTGAACCACACCATCAACGGCGCGGAGCTACGCTTCATGATAGAACGCGTTGCCGCGGTGCGCGACGCGATCGGCCCCGACATCGACCTCTGCATCGACCTGCACGCACGCTATGACGTGCTCAGTGCCAGCCGCATAGCGGCCGAGATGGAGCGGTTCAATCTTCTGTGGCTGGAAGAGCCCATTCCGGCGGAAAATGTCGAGGCACTGAAGCAGATCCGCATGCGCACCAAGACGCCAATCTGTGTCGGCGAGAATCTCTACCTGCGCTGGGGCTTTCGCGAGTTGTTCCAGAATTATGGCGCCGACGTCATCATGCCCGACGTACCCAAATGCGGCGGCCTTGCGGAAAGCCGCAAGATCGCCAATCTCGCTGAGATGTATTATGTGCCGTTCGCGCCGCACCTCGTGTCGACGCCGCTCGGTACAATGGCGACATGCCATGTCTGTGCGAGCGTTCCGAACTTCCTCGTGCTGGAGTGGCATGCCCTCGAAGAGCGGGAAGCCTGGGACAGTTATGTACGCCTGCCGGATGGGGCCAAGTCTATCGTTCAGGATGGTCACATTGTCGTGCCTGAAGCGCCTGGCATCGGCGTCGAACTCAACATGGACGGCGTTCACAAATACGCCGTGGCCGGCTACGGCATCTTTGAATAGCGCGCGACTTGAGAGCTTTTGACCCGCGGAAATGCCTTTTGGCCAGATCTCCGCTCGACGATAGAAGTCTGTTGGAGGAACCATGAGCAAGCGGATCATTTTCACCGGTGGCAGCGGCAAGATCGGCCGTCACGTGATACCCCACCTGCTCAAGCGTGGGCATCAGGTCCTGAACCTCGACCTGACGCCGCTTGACGTCCCTGGCGTGGACACCATCATCACCAACCTTGCCGATGCCGGCGAGACGTACAATGCGCTGACATTGCATTTCGGTTTCAGCGAATATTTTGGCGAAAAAGGCCGTGGCCCAGTCGACGCCGTGGTCCATTTCGCGGCTATCCCGCGAATATTCCTGCGACCCGACAACGCCATGTTCGCCGCAAACGTGCTGTCGACCTACAATGTGATCGAGGCCGCCACCAAGCTCGGCATCCGCAAGATCATCACCGCGTCCAGCGAGACGGTGTATGGCGTGTGTTTTGCCGAAGGCGAACGCGATTTCACATCGTTTCCGGTGGAAGAGGACTACGATACCGACCCGACCGACAGCTACGGTCTTTCCAAGGTCCTGGGTGAGAAGATCGCACGCTCCTTCGCTTCCCGCACTGGATCCGACATCTATGCCCTCAGGATAGGTGGCGTTGTCGAACCGCAAGACTATGCCCGCTTCCCGGAGTTCCTGGCTGACGCCTCGAAACGGCGGCGCGACGCCTGGACCTATATGGACGCGCGCGATCTGGGCCAGATCGTGCATCTTTGCATAGAGAAGAACGGTTTGGGGTTCCAGATCTTCAATGCCGTGAACGACAACATCGTCGCCGACGCGCCAACGGAAGAATTTCTCAAGAAGCATGCACCAGGCACGCCGATTACGCGCTCGATGGAGGAATTTGAGGGACCAATCTCAAATCGCAAGCTGCGTGAGCTTCTGGGATTCCGGCAAGAGCATGATTGGCGGCGCCGCCTGTGGGTTCATGATGGATGACGGCCGGTCTTCTGCCAGTTAGGCGATGGCCGTGCCGCGACCGAGACCGTAGCCGAGCCGAATGTTGAGCAGGCTTGGCGGCCCGAGCAGCCGCGCTGCATCCAGCCCGCCGGTATTTTCGCTCGCAAACCCGGCTTTGGAGACCGGCGCCAAGACAGTCTCGGCGATCGCTTCGTCGTTGCCTGCAAGGAACACCGGCAATTCGAAGTGGAGTCGACAGGCGCATCTACCCAACTGCGCCGCATGATCGCGAGCCTCTGCAATCGCGTCACAGCGGTCAGGGCGTGATCTCCACCAGCGAGCCGTCCGGTGTTCGCGCGACCGCTTCATAGTAGCCATCTCCGGTCATGCGCGGCTGCGAGACCAGCAGGCCGTCTTCATCAAGTCGCCTGGCGAGGGCATCTACGGCTTCATGTGAACCGACGGAGACGGCGATATGCGCCCAGCCCGGGACTTCCGCCCCGGCGCGCGCGATGTCTTCGGGAACCCACGGACCGGTCATCAATTCGATGGATGGTCCACCGTCCAATTCCACGAAGCGGGATTCGAAGCCTGGGCGTCGCCGACTTTCATACCGCTCGCCGATCGTGGCGTCGAAATAGCGTGACCAGAAAGCGGCGGATGTTTCCAGGTCAGCAGTCCAAAGTGCCACATGCGCAACCTTCGTATTCATGGGACTGACAACCATGCCGACGATCTGGACCGGAACACTTCGAACACGCCTGATCCGTCACATCCGATCATCATGACGATCGAGCACGGCTTATTGGAGGGCATCGCTGTTGATTTCCACATTTCGTATCGCGTCGGCCAACCGGTGTTCAGGCAAATCTCCCGATCGGACTGCCGCGACGATGTGCATGGCAACCTCGTCTGCCCTGCCTGCCGGAAGAAGGATGAGGTCGGCACCCGCTTTCACGGCGGCGACTGCGGTTTCGCCATCTGAGAGGCCTCGCAGCATTCCAACGGCATCGATATCGTCACTGACGATGATGCCAGGAAAGCCAAAATCGCAACGCAGCATATTGATGGTCCTCTCCGAGCGAGAGGACGGATATTCCGGATCGACGGCGGGTACCAGCGTCGGACCGGTCATGATCGCGCGTACGCCGGCTTGGATTGTCGAGCGGAAAACATCAAATCCCGGGAGAAGGTCTTCTGCTGTCCCTCGAACATCCGCGAGTTCGATTGCCGGGTCACCCGTGATGTCATGGTGGCCGGGAAAGTGTTTGGCCGTCGCCACAACACCAGCACTCTGGACACCGCTGATGAACCCCCTCGTGATGCGAGCGACCTGAAGCGCATCCGTGTGAAGCGTTCGTCCATGCAGCCAGGGATTGCGGCCAGTGAGAACATCGACCACGGGACCCAGGAACATTCCCACCCCAAGTTCCCTGGCCCTCAGGCCAACTTCCTGCGCCCGTTGGCGAATGGTCTCTTCCTGCATCGAGAGCAGTTCCGCCCGATCGCCAAAGCTTGGCGCCAGTCCATGCAGACGTTCGATTCCGGCTGGTTCCTGATCGAGCGCGATCATCATCCTGTCGGCGCGGCTGGCCACTTCGTCAGCCAGACGGCGGAAATCCTCCGCTCTTTCAGAGGCGCATCTGGCATCGCTCATTCGCCGCGAAACATATTCGGCCCGTGTCTCGCCGAGCAGCAGAGATCGGCCACCTTCGTCGAAGTAGCGCTTCAAATCATCAGTCAATTCCAGACTGTCGATAGCGGGAAGGAGGACTGCGCGCGCGTTGCGTTCGATGCTGTCCACGGTCCTGTCCTTTGCAAATGTGTTCGAGCCGGAGAATTGGCCGCGGCCGATACGGATGAGAATGCTTCGGTTCGGGTATCACGATCCTCTGATGTTCTGCCCGACCCATGCGGCGGCCGCTTCCCGCGCTTATTCCGCGTCAACGGGCGCTTCGCAAAGTTGCTCGCTATACGCATGGGATACTTCAGAATACGCCACGCACTTAATTCTGGATAACTCGACGGTCTCCTGATTTGTGCGGATTACAAAAGCCACGATTTTTCCCCCGAAAAAATATGATCCCACCAACGACAATAATATCAGGCCCGCCAGAGCTGCGATTGGAATCAAAGGCTTTTTTCGGATTTGATTCAACATTGGCTTTTTCCACGCAATAGGCAGACATGGACCCCATCTTGCCCGTTCAGGCGCCGAGACAGAGCATCTAGGAAATCGGGTGCAACTCGATAGCCAACCAGATCGAGTCCGTGTCCGCATAGTAGCGATGCCACGGATACTCCCACCGGTTCCTGCCGGCGACGCGGCAGAATGGGTCATGCGTGTAACCAACCGGCATCATGATATCCTCATAGAGCGCGGACGGCTCCCGCTCATGGAATTTCTGCATGCGACCGAGGCCATGGATCTGGGTATGCACCTCGAGGAAAGGGTGCTCATTGTGGATGAAGCAGTCGGTTTCTCCCGGCGACCACCAAAGGTTCAGCTTCAGCTCGAACTCCTGATTTGCCGCGACGGTGGGGTTTTCGTTGGTAAAGGCGAGAGGATTGGTCGTCACGGTGCCGATCGTGTCCTGCGCTGAGATGTAGAGTGGCGTGTCGCGCGGAAAGCTCTTGATCCGGTTGCCGAGCCAGTCCCAGCCGCGAAGGGCGACACCGCCGAGGTTGGTGGTCTTGTTCATCTTCAGCACTGCCGCACGCTCTGCGCTGACGATCTTCGCCCCCTTCAGCGCGGTCGACTTCCAGGCCGGCACGATGCCGGGCACGGCCGATCCCGACGTCACCATCGGCTTTGGCGAAAGGTTGACGACCACGCCGTCCTCGACGGCGAAGTCGCGCACATTGTCGACCAATGACGCCGAGATGAAATCATCGGCAAAAGCCAGATTGCGACGCGCGTTCTCTTGGTAAGCCATCGGTATCCTAATTCCATTCGTCCAACTCTGGCGGATGGAACCACGCTCCTGATCGCTGTTCAATTTCGCGGCAAGTGTATTACTGGCGCATAAGTAAGCAAATTATGCGCCAGTTTGCGTCAAGACCTTATATGGACGGGTCGCGCCGGCACCCAGTGTGATGACGACAAAGGCGGCGAACACCACCCACAGGCTGGCGCGCAGCGAGGTGGCCTGGGCCAGCATGCCGATAAAGGCCGGGCCGACGAGCAGGCCAGCATAGCCGAGCGTGGCGACGAGCGACATCGCCGAGCCCGCCGCGTGGCCGCCGATCCGTCCAGCTGCGGCAAACAGTAATGGCACCACATTGGCGATGCCGAAACCGCACAAGATGAGCGCCAGGAAGATGACCGGCACCGTCGAGATGCCAAGGATCACCGCCAGCGCAAGAGCGCTTGCCGCGGCGCCGAGCCGCAACAGCCGTGCCGGCCCGAACGTATTGGCCATCGCGTCGCCGACCATGCGACCGACCGCCATCATGCCGGCAAAGACCGCGAAGCCGAAGGCTCCCGCGCTCTCCGACGCACCGGCATTGCCGACCAGATAGACGGCTGTCCAGTCCATCAGCGCCCCTTCCGAAAACAGCGCCAGGAACGCAATCACACCGACGAGCAACAGCCGCCGCCGCTGGACAGGGTCAAGCCGCGCCGAGCCTTCGTTCGAACTCATGCGGACTGATGTGTGCGGTTCGCTCAGCCAACAGCCGGCTGTGCCGAACAGGATCACGCCCATTCCGGTGACGCCGAGGCACGCCTGCACATTGCCACCGGCAGATAGAATCAACCCACAGACGCCCGCGCCCCCCAGATTGCCGACGCTGAACAATGCGTGGAATGACGACATGATATGGCGGCCGACGCGTCGCTCCAGGAAGGCGGCGTCCGTATTCATCAACACGTCGAGCGCTCCGAACGAGGCGCCCGCGAAGGTGACGACGAGCCCCAATGACGTCACGCTCGGCGCATGCGGTGCAACGATCAACGCCAGCCCGAAGCCGGTACAGGCGACCAGGCTTAGGGTGCGCGTGCCGAACCGCGGCATCAGCCGGCCGACATTGGTCATGGTCAGGATGGCGCCGGCCGCGAAGCAGAGTAGCACGAAGCCCAGCGTGCCCTTGTCGATCTGCAGTCCCGCACTGATGGAAGGCAGGCTGGCGGCCCACGCGCCGATACCAATGCCGCCTGCAAGAAAAACCATGAAGGAGGCCAGGCGTGACGGCGGCTTTTTCTCGGCGGCAATCATTTGAATCCTGCTTGCCGGCGGGCCGGCCGGTTGTTGGCGGCATGGTCTGCGGATGAGAGGCTGGCCGGTCGGTAGACGCAACTGCGTGGGGCATCGATCATCACCCCTCGCCCGGATCTAGGCCTACTCGTGACGTTTGACGGCAGCCGCCCTGCCGGTCGAGGCAGCCTTTCCCACGGCTTCAGCGCCAGCGAGCGCCGCCAGCCCGTCGCGTCCCGTGGCGCGGGGGCTGCCAGTCCCGGCGATGGCACCCAGGAATTGCTCGACCGTATCCGCGTAGAGATCGTTGGCGCGCAGCGGGATCGATTCGTTGCGCCCATTCACCCGCCGCATCAGCGTTCCCGTGGAACGCTGCGCCAGTGTGCCGGCCGCGATCAGCGCCCCTTCCGAGCCCAGCGCCACGACCTGGCTTTCCACGTCGGGCGTGACGAAGCTCTCGTGCACCTGAACGAAGGTGCCACCGCTCATCTTCAGGGCGTACATCGCATGATCGTGGACGGTGTTGGAACCGAGCGCCACGCCTGCGCCCAACGCGACCGCCGTCACCGGCGTCTGCTCCAACAGGAACGAAGCCAGGTCAATGTCGTGGACACTGAGATCAAGGTAGATGCCGCCCTCGGCCGCGTCCTTGATCCGCCACGATTGCAGAACGGGTCTGAGATAGCCGGCATGGACGATCATCAGCGAGCGGACGGCGCCTATCTCGCCGGCCGCGATCATCCGCTGCATCGTCTGGTGCACCGGTGACGACCGCAGATGGTGGTTGACGGCAAGCACCACGCCGGCCTTCTCGCAGGCACGCACCATCTTCAGGGCATCTGTCGAGCGGGTGGCCAGCGGTTTGTCGCACAGCACATGTTTGCCGGCTGCCGCGGCGGCCAGCACCTGATGCCGGTGTTGCGTGTTGGTTGAGCTGATGTAGACCGCGCCGATTCGCCGGTCGGCGAGCAGCGCGTCGAGATCGGAGCACGAGTCGGGAATGTCGAGATCGCGCGCGAAGCCGGCGGCGCGCGCGCCGTCATGGCTCATCACGCTAAGCGGCCGGCCGCCGCTGCGGCGGATCGCGTCGACCATGTATTCACGCGCGATGGTGCTGGCGCCGATGAGACCCCAGCCGAAGCCGTCGAGGGACTCGATGGCGACCGTCGGGGCGCGCGGCCTGGCCGGGGCCAAACCGGCATGGATGGAGTTCTTCGCTCTGCGCAGGGCCATCGGAACACTTCCAGTCAGTCGATCGAGACCCATTGGCGAAGCCGCGAGGAATCGAGACAGGCGTCGACGATCTGGGTGATGTGGTGGCCGCTCTCGAAGGTCGGCCACATCTGCTCGCCGGTGACGATGGAGCGCACCACCTCGGCGATCTCGATCTGCTTGGATTCATTGTAGCCGAGCGCGAAGTTCGCGATGGGCAGGAACGCGGCATAGGTGGCGTTCTCCGGCCCGACGTCGATCTCGCGAAAACCCCTTCGGCCGACGCGGTCGTCGTTGGTGTAGAAGCGCAGGCGGTTTACCTCGTCATAGTCGTAGGCGATGCTGCCCCTGGTGCCGTAGATCTCATAGGTCTGCTTGAACTTGCGGCCGGTCGCGACACGGCTGAAATCGACGATGCCCATCGCGCCGTTCTTGAAACGGCAGAGCAGGTTCGTGGCGTCGGTGTTGGTCACTTCGGCCATGTCCTCATTGCCGGTGAGCGCGGCGCCGCTGCCATAGTTGAACCCGGCGACGACGGGGCGCTTGTGCGTGACGATCGCGCAATCGGCGATCAGTTCGGACACGCGCCCGACCAGCCGCTCCATGAAAGAAAAGACGTGGCTGCCGGTATCGCCGACGATGCCCGTCGGCGCGAGCTTACCGTCCGCGCGCCACATGAAGGGTGCGTTCGGATCGCCCAGCACATCGACATGCTGGCACGCCCTGAACAGCTTGATGTCACCGATCTCGCCGGAATCGATGATGTCCTTGGCAACGTCGTGGATCGGGTTGCGCGGGAACGCGTGGCCGACGCGTGTGATGACACCCTTCTCAGCCGCGATGTCGGCGAGCTCGCGCGCCTCGGTCGCTGAGTTGGCAAGCGGCTTTTCGCAATAGACATGCTTTCCCTGGAGAAGCGCCGATTTGGCGACCTCGTGGTGCAGACTGTCGGGAAGGCAGATATCGACCAACTCCACTGACGGATCGGCCACCGCTGCGCGCCAGTCGGTCGACAGTTTCGCATTCGGGACCAGCTTG
Organism: Mesorhizobium sp.; assembly: GCF_004962245.1. Taxonomy (GTDB): domain Bacteria; phylum Pseudomonadota; class Alphaproteobacteria; order Rhizobiales; family Rhizobiaceae; genus Mesorhizobium. Next base: position 47,033 of record NZ_SUHQ01000024.1, read on the forward strand.
CCGGCCTTCTTCAGCGCCTGCTCGCTTCCGTCGACCAGCCAGGCAATTTCGGCCGTGCCTTTGTCCGAGCCAAAGATGAACGGTATGTTCTGGTAGGACATTGTGTGGACCTTGCCCATCCAGCCGCAGGCGCCCAGAACGGCCACTTTCACGGATCTAGTCATCGGTCCTCCTGTGCATTCGATTGCTGGACCAGCTCGGCGCGCAGCTTCGATGCAGCGCGCAGTGTTACGGCGACGATGGTCAGCGCCGGATTCACCGCGGCCGAGGTCGGCAGTACGCTTGCGTCCATGATGTAAAGATTCTCGACGTCATGCGATCGGCAATGCGTATCCACGACCGAGGTCGCTCCATCAGTGCCCATCTTGGCTGTGCCGCACTGATGCGACGGCGTACGACGATCGAAAGCGCGCGAAAGCACGATCGGAAAGCCGGCCGCCTTGAACACACCGCGCACCCGCTCGACCAGCGTCCTATGACCGAGCATGTTGGAGCGCTGCCAGTCGAGCACGATCGCCGACCCGTCGACCATGACCCGGCTTTCCGGATTGGGCAGGTCCTCGCTCATAACGTACCAGTCGAAGGAATAGCGGGCGATCAGCCCCGTAACGAACTCAGGCACGCTGGGCATGTTGGCCTTGAAGATCGGCCCCGATATCTTGCCGAGCAGTTGCACGTTGCCGAGTGGAAACCCGGTCTTGGTGTCGTGCAGATAGAAGTCGTTGAAGCCGAAGGTCTTGGAATGGACCGCGGTGTTGCGCAAGCGCGGATCGAGCGTGATCATCGCGGAGCAATTGTGGTTCATGAAGTTGCGGCCGACTTGGTCGGAGCCGTTGGCGAGACCGTTCGGATGCGGCCCGTTCGCCGAGCGCAGCAGGAGCGCTGCGGAATTGACCGCACCTGCCGCCAGGATGAAGCTGTTGGCGCGCACCGGCACGTCCTGTCCCTTGTGACGGATCATTGCTTGCGTGATCGTCTTGCCCGAGGCGTCCGTGTCGAGGCGTAGCACCTCCGCGCCGGTCAAGAGCTCGACATTGTCGTGCGCGAGTGCCGCTGCGAGCGGACCGGTCTCCGCATCAATCTTCCCGGTGAAGGTGTCGGGAAAGGCATCCCATGGCGTCGGCGCGCGCTTCAGCCACGCGACATGATCGATCGCGATCGGCAGCGAACTCGTATGGATGCCGATCTTCTTCAGCCGCTGCCGGGCCTTGCCGATCGAGGGCTCGTCCGGAACGGCCGGAAAATCGTAGCGGGTTGAATGCGGCGGTTCCGTCGGATCGTCGCCCAGTTCGCCGCGGACGCAAAACAGCCGCTCGGCCTGGCCATACCACGGCTCGATCTCGTCATAAGAAAACGGCCAACCGGGCGTCGAGCCCTCCATGTGCTGCTGTGGGGCGAAATCCTCCGCGCGGTTGCGGTACATGATCGCGCCATAGAATTTTGAATTGCCGCCGACATTGTAGAAATTGCCGGGGCTGAACGGCGTCCGCGTGCCGTCGAGCCAGGACTCCTTGGTGCGGAAATGTTTGCGCTGAAAGATTGCGCGCTCGTCGCGCGTCTCGGGCGTATCCTGAAGTAGCTCGCCGCGTTCGAGGATAAGGATCCGCGCGCCCGTATCGGCAAGCACGGAAGCAGCCGTCGCGCCGCCGATGCCCGATCCGATGATGACGATGTCGGCGGAGAGTTCCGTCACTGCGTATGCCTCGTGGGTGCTCGCCGCATGCTGGTCACGCCGCCTCGACCGCCTGCCCATAGCCGACATTCTTGCGCGCGAAGCGGCGTACCCGCACATTTGCCTGCTCGGCATGGCCGGCGAAGCCTTCCATGATGCAAAGCCGCGAGCAGCGCTCGCCAATCATCGCCGAAGCCTCGTCAGTCACGATCCTCTGATACGTGCAGGTCTTCAGGAACTTGCCGACCCAGAGGCCGCCCGTATAGCGCGCCGCCGTCTTGGTCGGCAGCGTGTGATTGGTGCCAATCACCTTGTCGCCATAAGCCACGGTCGTGCGATGGCCGAGGAACAGCGCGCCGTAATTGGTCATGTTGGCGAGGAAGTAGTCGGGATCGGCAGTCATCACCTGGACATGCTCGGAAGCCATGCGGTCGGCCTCCTCCACCATCTCTTCCAGCGTATCGCAGACAATCACCTCGCCGCAGTCTTCCCAGGCCTTGCCGGCAATGGCCGCGGTCGGCAGGATCTTCAGCAATCGCTCGATCTCACGCATGGTGTCGCGGGCGAGCTTTTCGGAATTGGTCAAAAGCACCGCCGGCGAATTCACGCCGTGCTCGGCCTGACCGAGTAGATCGGTGGCGCACAGTTCACCATCGGCCGTGTCGTCGGCGATGACCAGTGTTTCAGTCGGCCCGGCGAAAAGGTCGATACCTACCTGACCGAACAGGAGGCGCTTGGCCTCCGCGACATAGGCGTTGCCCGGTCCGGCCAGCATGTCGACCGGCTTGATGGTCTCGGTGCCATAGGCCATCGCGCCGATCGCCTGGACTCCGCCCATGCAGTAGATCTCGTCGGCGCCGGCAAGATGCTGGGCGGCGACGATCAGCGGCGCTGGACGACCCTTGAAAGGCGGTGCACAGGTGATGACACGCCCGCAACCGGCGACTTTCGCCGTCAAGACCGACATGTGAGCGGAGGCCAGCAGCGGGTACTGCCCACCAGGGACGTAGCAGCCGACATTCTCGACCGGGATGTGCCGATGGCCAAGGATCACGCCGGGCAACGTCTCGACTTCGATGTCGAGCAGGGAATCGCGCTGCGCCTGTGCGAAGTTTCGCACCTGGTCCTGCGCGAAGCCGATGTCGTCGCGCTCCTGAGCCGTGAGGCTGTCGACGCACGCCTGGATTTCGGCGTCGCTCAGCCTGTAGGACGGCCGGTCAAGCCCGTCGAACTTGGTCGACAGTTCCCGTACCGCCGCATCGCCGCGCGCGGCGACATCCGCCAGAAGCGCCTCCACAGTCGCCGTCAACGTGGCATCCTGCGAAAATCCGATAGCAGCCTTCGACGATTTCAGCCGTCTGATCATGTCTGGACCTTTGCCGAGGCGTTTCGTTGCCCCTTCATTCGAGGGCGAAGCCGGAGCGGCGTCTTTTGGAAAGGCAGCCGCTCTTCGAACTCACATGTGCTGTTCGAGTTCGCGGCCGGCGGCGTACTCCGCCTGCTCCTTCTCGTAGTAGGCAGGCGACGGGAAATCCCACCAGCCGGTGACGAACGGCCCGGCCGCATCGCGGGAGGTGGTCACCTCGACCAGTGCCGGCGCGCCGCTATCGAGCGCAGCCTTCAGCGTCTTTTCCAGATCGGCCGAGTCCTCGACCTTCCAGGCCTCCATGCCGAAATTCTTGGCCACTTCGGCAATGTTGGCGCTGTAGGGCTCGCCGTTGCCCTTATGGTGGTTGAACTCGCTGCCGACATGGCGCCCCATGAACTTGCGCTGGCCGCCACGGATCGACATGTAGCCGCGGTTGTTCTGGACCAGGAACACGGCCGGGATATTGTTCATCACAGCCGTGCCCATCTCCGGCAGAGACATCATGAAATCGCCGTCGCCGACCACTGCAACCACCTGGCGGTCAGGCTGTGCGAGCTTTGCGCCGAGTGCCGCCGGTACCGCCCATCCCATCGGCGAGAACGAACCCGAAGTGAGGTGCGTTCGTGGTTCATAGACCGGGAACGTCTGCTTGACCGCGCCCTGCGTGTTACCCGACCCGGCCAGGATGATGCCCGAGCGGTCCATCACCTTGCGCAGCGCCCCGAGCGGCCGCTGCGACGTGAATGGGCTTTCGTTCGAGTCGCGGCGCGGCGCCAGCATCTCTTCCCATTCGGCCTTGGCCTTGCGGATATCGGCATGGAAGCGTTCTCGCCGGCCGAGCGCGCGGCTCGACTGCTGGTCCGAGATCAACGCCAGCATCGCCTCGAGCGTGGCGCGGGCATCGGCGACGATGCCGACTTCGGTCGGATAATTCTTGCCGATTTCATTATGGTCGAGATCGATATGGATAAGCTTGCCGGGCGGAATGGAGAAGGACGCGCCCTTGCGATAGCTCGACGCCGACCAGTCGGTGAAGCGGCAGCCAACCGACATGACGACATCGGCGCTGGCAGTAATCTGATTGCCGCAGGCCGTGCCGGTCTGACCGACGGCGCCGATCGACAGCGGATGATCCTCGGGGAAGGCGCCCTTGCCATTCCAGGTCGAGGAGACGGCAGCCCCGACCTTCTCGGCCAGCGCAAGCAGCGCCTCCGAGGCATTGGCGCTGATTGCGCCACCGCCGGCGACAATGACCGGCCGCTCGGCCGACAACAGCAACGCCGCCGCCCTCTCGACCGCGACCGGATCGGGATAGGCGACGCCGATCGCCATGCGCGAGGCGAGCGGATGGATGGTGACGTCGGCCGCTTCGGTCTGAAGGTCCATCGGCACTTCCACATGCACCGGCCCGGGGCGGCCCGACAGCATTGTGTTGAAGGCGCGGTGCATGATGAAGGGCAGTTCGTCCACACGGCCCGCCTTGTACACGCGCTTTGTCACCTGCTCGGTGATGCGCGGGAACGCATTCTCCTGCTGGCGCTCCAACTCCTGCATGACGCCATGGCCCTTCATGTGCGTCGCCGGACCGCCGGAAACGTAGAAGGCCGGAATGGAGTCCGTATAGCAGGTCGCCAGGCCGATGATGGTGTTGGTCGCGCCCGGGCCGATCGAGGTCGAGCACGCCATCGGCTTACCCGAAGCGCGGAAATAGCCGTCGGCCATGTGCACGGCGCTCTGCTCGTGCATGACCTGGATGAACGGGATCTGCGAGCCGGACTCCAGAAATGCGTCGAACAATGACCAGATGCCGTGGCCGGGAACGCCGGCGACATATTCGACGCCGTACTCCTTCAGCGCGCGTGCTACGATTTGTCCGCCCGTCAAATTCATTGGTTCCACCTCGTTTTTCGCGTAGCCGGCGGGTCGATGGCTCGGCGCCCGGCAGCAGGATCGAGGCAGAGTTTCAGGAAATAGTCATTGACGCACAATTTCGCAGACACTTGAATATTGACGCGATATGACGCAACATATGCGACATGTGACTTAAAGCGGGCGAAGTCGATGGAACACGACGAAAACCAGGTGGCCCACTTCTCGGCCAACCTGCGCCTGCTCTGCGAGCGTCACGGCTCGATCTCCGCCGTCTGCCGGAAGATCAATCTGAATCGTCAGCAATTCAACAAATATCTTTCTGGGCTGCACATGCCGTCGCCGCAGAACCTGCGGCTGATCGCCAATTACTTCGGCCTGAGCGTGCCGATCCTGTTTTCTCAGCCGGACGAGTTCCGCACCCTCGTCGAGGGCAATTTTTTCCACGCGATGGAAAATGTGCGCCGTTCGCCCGAGCTCAACAAGTTCGTCGAAGCGATGATCGTCGAATCGAGCGGCGACCAGAAGGAGGTGCTTGGCGTCTGGGACCGCTACCAGTACTCGTCGATCTACAAGGGGTTCATCCTGCGCTCGGCGTTCTGCATCTACAAGAACAACCAGTTCCTGCAGCACTACTATATCGAGCGGTTTCCGAGCTACGACGATCCGACGAAGACGGAATATGTTTTCAAATATTACGGCTTCGTCTTTCCGGTAGCCGGCCGACTTTTCACCGCCGACTTCGAAGGCATTCAGCGTAACGAGCTGACCTTCGGCGTCTATGCGCCGGTCAAGCGCAGCTCATCGAAATTCATGTTCGGCATCGCCACAGGCATCGCGGCCACCATGTTCCGCCAGCCCTATTCGACCAAGGTGGCGCTGCACTACCGGGGACCTGGACTGCTCAAGCGCGAGCACCTCGACGCACTGACCGTGCTCGACCGCGGCGACCCCTCAATCCCGCGCGAGGCCTTGCAATTCCTCGGCGATGGCTCCGAAATGATCCAGCTCGGCTGACGCAATCCGACGCGGCCAAAGCGTCAAACACGCTCGCCAATGCGTTCGCCACGAAATTGCGGGAGCGAGCGCAGCCGTGTCAATTGGGGCGGTCCGACAGAATGCCGAACGTCCGGTTAGAAGGAGCGCGATTTTGGTGGCCACCGTCAATTCGACCATGATGCCGTTTTCCAACGTGGCGCACCTGCCCTTCGGGGAAAAGCTGCGCGCGACGCAGTTGGCCGGATTCGGCGAACTGTCGCTGATGCCCCTGGAGGTCGAGCGCCTGCTGGAAAGCGGCATGAGTTTTGCCGAGATGAAGTCCCGCGCGGCCGATCACGGCGTCTCGATCACCCGGCTCGATCCGCTCAACACCTGGCCACGCATCTGGCGTCCCGACAACATGGACGAAGCCTATATCCGCACCGTCGACACGACGCCGGATGCCTTCTTTCGGCTGACCGATGGGCTGGGCTGCACGCATATGAGCCTGAATGCCACCTTCCCGTTGAATGCCATGTCGATCGACGAGATCACCCAGCACTACGCCTCCATCTGCCGTCGTGCCGCGGCGCACGGTGTCACCTGCGACCTCGAATTCATCCCACTGTGGGGCGTGCCGACGCTGGACATGGCCTGGCAAATCGTCAGCGCCGCGGACCAGCCGAATTCCGGTCTGGTTTTCGATGTCTGGCATTTCGTCAGGAGTCGCTCGAGGCTCGACACGCTTCGCCAGCTTCCCGGCCACATGATCCACTGCCTGCAGCTGAATGACGGCCCGCTTGACCTTCCGGCCGGTGTCTCCATCAAGGATGACTGTTACAACAGGCTCTTCCCCGGCGACGGTGGCTTTCCCAACGCAGAGATCATTCGGATCCTGGCCCAAGGCGGCGGCCTCAACCAGGTCGGGCCGGAGGTGTTTTCCCCGATGCTGGCAGCCATGTCGACCGAAGAGGTCGCGGCCAAATCCGCGACCTCGATCGCTGCCGCTTTCGATGCGGCCGGCGTGAACGCCTGACGGCTTCTCTGTCCCAGCGCTGATGCCTCGATTTGGAAGCGATACTTCGCGCATCGTGCGCAACATCGCTTCATGAAACCCTGTCGTGCGAAATTGTTAACCGGCGCGAAACCGCGGACTATCACCAGGCAAGAGCAGGCGACGGATCGATCGATCTGACGACCTGCCGACGGGAACCACGAAGGCGCTGTTGATCGGCGCGGACAGTGTCGAACGGAGCCTGCTCGAGCGGGCGGGCGATGGGCGAAGCTTTGGGAGTGCTGCGAATGAGCCTTTCACGCACGAGGACGGGAGCATTGCTGGCCACGCCGGCGATACTCTACATGCTTGTCTTCTTCGTCGTGCCAAGCCTGATCCTGTTCGCCTATAGTTTCTGGTCGTCTGCGTCCTATCGTATCGTGCCGGACTTCCAGTTCGAGAACTATCTCGGCTCGCTGGCCTCGCCGGTCTTCTGGAAGGTCACCTTCAACGCCATCCGCATCGGCCTCTTCACCGCCGCGATCACGCTGATCCTGTCGATCCCGGTCGGCTACTACCTGGTCTATGTCAGCCGTTCGCAGACCATCCTCTATCTCATCCTCATCACCTGGTTCTCGAGCTATCTGGTGCGCATCTACGCCTGGCGCACACTGCTTGGCACGAGTGGCGTGCTCAACACCGTGCTCCTGCAGTTCGGTGTCATCGATCACCCGGTCTCGGCTTTCCTGTTCAGCCCCTTCGCGGTGACGATCACGCTGGTCCACATCTACCTGCCGTTCTGCATCCTGCTGGTCGTGTCCTCGCTGAGCGAGATCAAGCGCGACCTGGTCGATGCGGCGCGTGACCTGGGTACGTCGTCGATCGGCGCATTCTTCAAGGTCATCGCGCCTAATGCGGCCAATGGCCTGGTCGGTGCCTTCATGCTGACCTTCATCCTTGTTGCGGGCGACTATGTGACGCCGCAGATGCTGGGCGGCTCGTCGGGCCAGACGACAGGGTTGCTGATCGCCGACCAGTTCCGCAAGACCGGCAACTGGCCGCTCGGCGCGGCGCAGGCTTTCCTGATGTTCGGTGTCTCGATCATCCTCTACGTCGTCATCACGGTGCTTGGCCGCGCCACCGGCCTGATCGTCAAGCGGCGAGCGAAAACCGAACGGGAGATCTGACTGTGCTGTTGCGGATCATCGTCTGGGCCATCCTGGCCTTCCTCCTCGCCCCGCTGTTGATCATCGTGCTGTTCTCGTTCCACGCTTCGCCAGCGCTGTCCTTCCCCTTTGCGGGATTTTCGCTGCGTTGGTACGAGGAACTGTTCGGCAATGCGCAACTGGCATCTGCGGTCATCAAGAGCATGACGATCGCTTTCCTCACGGCGCTGGTGACGCTGCTGCTTGGCGCCACGGCGTCGCTGGCCTGGCTGCGCTTCGGCCACGCCGGCCGCGGCATGATAGAAGCGCTGACCGTGACGCCGATCGCGCTGCCAGGTCTGTTCGTCGGCGTCTCGCTGCTCGTACTCTTCGCGCAGTCGGGCACCCAGCTCTCGACCGCCACGATCGTCATCGCCCATGTCGTCATCGCGATCCCGATCCTGATCGTGGCGATGAAGGCGCGGCTGGCGTTGTTCGACCCCTCGCTGGAGGAGGCCGCGCGCGATCTTGGCGCCTCTCAGATGCAGACCTTTGCCCGCGTTACCCTGCCGCTGATCGCGCCGACCTTGATCGCGTCCTCCATCCTGGCTTTTGCCGTGTCCTTCGATGAGTTCGTGGTCACTTCCTTCGTCGCCGGCACGGAAACGACCCTGCCCATGTACATCTGGTCGATGATGCGCCGCACGGTGACGCCACTCGTCAACGCTATCTCGACGCTCGCCCTCTTCTTCTCGATCGCAATCCTGGTTGCATCCTGGGTGATCGGTCAGGCGCGCCGACGCTCTGCGATTGCCGGCCGCCTCGAACAGTTGGAACCTTTGCCATGACCAATCCCAAGACGATCATCGAAATCCGCGATGGCAAGAAAGTCTTCGGCAATTTTACCGCACTGACTGACATCAATCTCTCGATCCGCCAAGGCGAGATCCTGACGCTGCTCGGACCTTCAGGTTGCGGCAAGACCACGCTCATGCGCTTGATCGCCGGCTTCGAAACGCTGACCTCGGGCACTGTCAGCATCGACGGCAGCGATTGCGCCGGCACACCGCCGGAACGCCGCCCCGTGAACATGGTTTTCCAGCGTTATGCGCTCTTTCCTCATCTCGATGTCTTCGAAAACGTCGCCTTCGGCCTGAAGGTCAAGGGCATGTCCAAGGCCGAGGTCAAGGAGAGGGTGAACCGCATGCTGCACATCGTGCAGCTCGACAATTTCGCCAACCGCTACATCGATGAGATCAGCGGTGGCCAGAGCCAGCGCGTGGCGCTGGCGCGGGCCCTTGTCAACGGCCCCAAGGTGCTCCTGCTGGACGAACCGCTGGCCGCACTCGACCTGAAGATCCGCCAGCACATGCTGGCCGAGATGAAGCGCGTCCACACCGAGACAGGAGCCACCTTCGTCTATGTCACCCATGATCAGGACGAGGCGATGATCCTGTCGGACCGCGTCGTCCTGATGGAAAAGGGCCGCATCGTCCAGATCGACCGGCCCGAGGACATGTATGCCAGGCCGAAATCGCTGTTTGCCGCGAAATTCCTCGGCGAGACCAACCTGTTCGATGCGACCGTCAGCGCAGTCAACGGCATTGGCACCACCGCGGTCACGCCGGCCGGCATCCCCTTCCTCGGCGCCGAGACCGCGGATCGCCACGTATCGGAACGTATCACTGTCTCCATCCGCCCGGAATCGTTGAGTTTCCAGGGCGGCGAGACGGCAGCCCAATCGGCCGAAGGTACAGTCGAGGATGTCGTCTTCATCGGCAGCCGCTCGTTCTACACTGTGCGTCTCGACGACCAGTCCCCTGTCCGCGTCCAGGTGCAGCGCAACGGTCGCCTTGCTTTACCGTCGATTGGCGACCGTACCCGCGTCTACTGGGACTCGGCAAACATCGTCATGCTCCCGCATACCTGATGCAGTGCCAAAACTTGTGCATCTCCGGCGAGGGTATTCGCACACTGACGCACACAACGCGCCATGAAGCGCCGGCATTCGGCACCATGCGAAATTGTTTCTCGCCAGCGCAGCCAACACAATCAAGCTCTTAACGGATATCAAAAGGGGAATTCGACAATGAGAAAAATCTGGTCCACCGACGAAGTCATGCAATTCGCAACGAGCCGCCGGTCATTTCTTGCCGGCGCAACGGCGCTTGCCGGCGGCGCGATGCTCGCGCCCTTCATTCCCAATATAGCGCATGCCGCCTCAGGCGATCTCCAGATCATGGCCTGGGAAGGCTGGGAGCTGACCGACGAGCTTGCCGACTGGATTTCCAAGAACGGCCTCAACGTCGAGGTCTCGGCCATGGGCAACCAGGACGACGTTACCACGAAGTTCAGCGTGCCGAACCCGCCGCCTTTCGACGCTGCCGAATACAACCAGGGCTACGCCGACCTTTATCTCGATGTGCTGAAGATCACCAAGCCGCTCGACAAGTCCAAGCTGCCGAACTACAGCGCCGACAACCTTTTCGACGTCTTCTACGACAAACCGACCTGGTTCCGGAACGGCGAACTCCATGGCGTACCCTACGCCTGGGGCCTGAACACTATCGTCTACAATCCAAAGATGATGGAAAAACCGACCTCCTATGAGGATCTCCTGAAACCGGAACTGAAGGGCAAGATCGTGCTGGTCGACGACACGCTCGTTACCTGGCCGGTTGCGGCGGTGCTGGCGGGCTTCACGACCTTTCCGAACCTCACCAAGGACGAGATGGCCAAGACCTTCGAGCATCTGAAGCTCTATCGCGATCAGGCCCGAACCATCAGCCTGACCTATGGCGACGTCGTGTCGCTGATGGTGTCCGGCGAGGTCGCTGCCTGCTTCGCCGGCTGGACCGGCATCCCGACCGAGACCGCCAAGCAGAATGTCGAGACGATCTATACCATCCCCAAGGAAGGCGCCGCGACCTGGTGCGACGCCTGGTTCCTGCCGCCTGGCGCCGACAATGAGGAAGCCGCCTACGAGTTCTTCAACCAGGCGATCTCGCCGGAGGTGCAGGCCAAGGTCGTCACCCGCAATGCAGCCGGTGTCGTCTCTTCGAAGGCTGTCGACCTGCTGTCGCCCGAGACCAAGGCACTGTTCGACTATTCCGATGTCGAAGGCATCTTCAAGGCCGCGCCGCTTCTCGGCATTCCGCCGCTCGAGTCGAACCAATATGCGACGTACGCCGACTGGGTCGCCGCCTGGAACGAATTCAAGGCGGGCTGACGCCTCCGACACGTCCAACCAGAGGGGCGCATCCTCCCAGCGTTGCTCTGCAGGCGGCAGCCGTGCGTGTGCGGCTGCCGCTCTCTTACCGCACAGCTTGTGCAACAAGGCAGCATCAATGCCAGACTACATCGTCATTGGCGGCGGCTCCGCCGGCTGTGTAGCTGCTTCGCGGCTGTCGGAGGATACCGGCAGTTCCGTGCTCCTGCTGGAGGAAGGGCCTGAAGATCGGGCCATCGAAATCCATCTGCCGGTGATGGTCTACAAGACCGCGACCGGCAACCTGTTGCAGCGGTTTGAACAGGAGCCGACCGCCGAGAACCCAAAAGCCACGCCACCGACCATGGTGCAGGCGCGCGTGCTGGGCGGCGGCAGTTCCGTCAATGCGATGCTCTATATTCGCGGCATTCCGTCGGACTATGACGGGTGGGCCGAACAAGGCGCCGACGGCTGGTCCTACAAGGATGTGCTGCCCTTTTTTCTGCGCGCCGAGGACAACGACACGCTGGCGGGCGAGGCGCATGCATCGGGCGGGCCGCTGAAGGTATCGTCTCCGCAACATGTCAGCCCGTTGACGAGGACCTGGCTCAAGGCCTGCCAGCAGGCGGGAATCCCCTATGTCGCCGATTTCAACGGTGGCGAACAAGCCGGCTCGGGTCTTTACCAGATCACGGCGCGCAACGGCCGCCGCGCCAGTGCCGCGGTCTGCTATCTGAAGCCGGCGCGCAGTCGGTCGAACCTCAAGGTGCAGACTGGCGCCCGCGCTACACGCATCCTGGTCGAGAATAATCGCGTCGTTGGGGTCGAATACGTCCAAGGCGGACGCACGCTCGTCGCACACGCCGAGCGTGAAGTGATATTATCGGCAGGCGCGATCAACTCGCCCCGCCTGCTGCTGCTCTCCGGCATCGGCCCGGCCGAGCATCTGAAGACGGTCGGCGTTCCCGTCGTGCACGACCTTCCCGGTGTCGGACGCGGTCTACAGGACCATGTGGATTGCTACCTGATCTATGAGCTGAACGGTCCCCACGGCTACGACAAATACAAGAAGCTGCATTGGAAGGCCTGGGCGGGTCTTCAGTATGCGCTGTTCCGGCAGGGACCCGTCTGCTCCAACATCATCGAGGGCGGCGCCTTCTGGTGGGGCAATGCCGACGATCCGCACCCCGACCTGCAATATGCCTTCCTTGCCGGTTCGGGCGTCGAGGAAGGTGTGGCAAAGGTCGAAAGCGGCCATGGCTGCACACTCAATGTGTGCCAGACACGGCCGCGGTCGCGTGGATTCGTCGAGCTCCGCTCGCCCGATCCGTTCGCACCTCCACGAATCGTGCCGAACTACCTGTCTGACCCGTACGATCTCGACACGATGGCCGATGGGGTGCGGCTCGGCCAGGAGATCATGGGACAGCCGGCCCTCAAGCCGATCGTCAAGCGTGAGCAATATCCTGGACGGCTAATGCGCTCCAAGGATGACTATCGCGGCTATGTGAAGGAGATGGCGCAGGGGGCATTGCACCCGACCGGTACCTGTCGGATCGGCAGGGATCGTATGGCGGTGGTCGACAGCGAGTTGCGGCTGCACGGCCTCGATGGCCTGCGCGTCGCGGACGCCTCGGTCATGCCAAGCGTGCCTTCAGGCAACACCAACGCGCCATCGATCATGGTCGGCGAGCGCGTCGCAGACTTCATCCGTCGCCGCCGCAACGCGCATTGAACCGAGATTATTTTCTTATGCAGGAGGCAACAAAATGAGCGACAGAAAAGGAATGCCGGGGTTGGCCGCCATGGACCATATCGGCCTTGTGGTGCCCGATATGACGGAGGCGATCGCCTTCTTCGGAGATGTCATCGGCTGCGACTTCATCTATTCCGGCGGCTCGATGAAGGACGACAACGGCACCTTCATGCAGGACAAGATGAACATACATCCGCGCGCCAACATGAAGGAAGTCGTCTTCATGCGTTGCGGGAACGGCAGCAACATCGAGCTGTTCGACTTCGAGGCGCCCGACCAGAAGCGGGTCTACCCGAAGAACAGCGACATCGGCGGCTACCACCTTTGCTTCTATGTCGAGGATATCGAGGCCGCCGCCGACTATCTGATAGGCAAAGGCGTCAAGGTCTTCGACCGTCCCGAACTCGAAAAGCAAGGACCGGGAGCGGGCGAATCCTGGGTTTATTTCGAGGCACCGTGGGGTTGCAGATGGAGCTGATCAGCTATCCCGACGGCAAGGCCTACGAGACGGATGCGCCAAAGCTTCTCTGGAAGCCGGCTCGGTAGCGGACGCCCGCAGCATTTGAGATGTCCACCGTTCGCGGGGCGCCGCGAACAGTGGACAGATCCTAGATCCAGCCGCCGTCCACGATAAATTCTTGCGACGTGCACAATGCGCTATCATCAGCGGCCAGAAACAACGCCATCGCTGCGATATCGTCGGGTTGGATGCGCGTTCGAATGGCCTGCAGCGCGTCGATACGAGCTTCTCCTTCCGGCGTAAGGTGTTCGCGCCTTTGTCTTTCCGTCATCACCCATCCCGGAACAAGCGTGTTGACCGGATATTGAAAGGACCGAGGTCGCGAGCCAGGCCCTTTGTCAGACCGTGCGCGCCAGCCTTGGCTGTCATGTATGCGGGGAAGTTCGACCCGATACGCGTGCTCACCGATCCAAAATTGATAATTGATCCACCCCCGAGACGCTTCATCTGCGGGATGACGGCCTGTGCAGCGAAGAACATAGGTCGCTGATTGATGGCCATTCTGTCGTCCCAGTATTCGACGGTAACGTCCTCGATCTTGTGCCGTGTGTCGTTGGCGGCATTGTTGACCAGGACCGAAACGTCACCGAGCTCTCGCCCGACACGCTCAATTGCCGTCTGGAGCGCGGCGATATCGCGGATGTCACATTCGATGAACACCGGTGGATATACGTGCTCGGTCAACGACGTCACAAGCCCTTCAGACAAGGCTTTCTCGATATCTACGAAGGCCACCTTTGCGCCTTGCCAGGAAAATCTTTGGACAAGCGCTGCGCCGATGCCAGAGCCGCCTCCCGTGATGAAGGCGACTTTCCCCCTAAGCGATGGGTAAGAGGCCGAATGTGACCGAGAATGAATTGCCTGCATCTTAATCTGCTTTCATTTTGGATGAGGGGAAGCAAGTCAGACAGGCTGTCCCGAGGTGACGTCACGCGCTCAAACCGTCACGGTGATGCCGCCATCGACGAAGAGCGTGTGACCGTTGACGAACGAGGAAGCTTCGCTGGCAAGAAACACTGCGGCCCCGATGAGTTCTTCAACATTGCCCCATCGACCGGCAGGTGTGCGCCTCTCCAGCCACGCGGAAAACTCGGAATCCCGAGCGAGTGCATCGTTGAGCGGCGTCTTGAAATAGCCAGGGGCGATGGCGTTGATCTGCAAACCATATTTTGCCCAGTCCGCACACATGCCTCGGGTCAGATTTCTGACCGCCCCTTTTGTCGCGGTGTAAGGCGCGATCCCTGGACGGGCCAGTTCGCTCTGGACTGAGCCGATATTGATGATCTTCCCGCTGTTGCGGCTGATCATGCCTTTCGCCACGGCTTTGCTCATATGGAAAATGCTGGAGAGATTGGTACGCAGAAGCTCATCCCATTTGTCTTCTGGAAAATCCTCCAATGCTGTTCGATGCTGCATGCCGGCGTTGTTGATAAGGATGTCGATCGGGCCGACCGACCTTTCAATTTCATGGACCCCTTGCCGAGCCGCTGGGGCATCTGTCACGTCGAAGGCCGCTACCTTGGCCGACAGACCGCTGTTGGTCAGATTTTTGGCGGCGTCCGTCAGTTGCTGTTCGCGGCGACCGTTCAGGACGACACAGGCGCCGTGTTCCGCCAGGCCGCGGGCAAGGGCCAGGCCGATGCCTTGGCCCGAGCCCGTAACCAAAGCGATTTTGCCTTTGAGGTCGAAAAGCGATTGCACCGGCACGCTCTCGATCACGAAGCGTACGACACCGGCGTGGCATGCCAGCCGTTTTTTCGTTTCTCCCAGAAGGCCGCTCTCAGCTGCGCGGAGATCGGACCCGGGCGGTCGTTCCCGAGGATTCTCTTTGCAAGTCGGCTTACCGGCATGATGCCGCCAGCCGTCGTCGAGAAAAAGATCTCATCGGCGGCTTCAAATTCGTTGCGGGAAATATCCCGGACCTCACAACGAATTCCAAACTCGTCGCAGAGTTCGATTACTGTTTTTCGAGTGATGCCCTCGAGCGCACCATGTTCCGGCGTGACGACCTTACCCTCGATGACGGCAAAGACATTGAAACCCGGGCCTTCGGTTACGTTTCCATCGCGATCCAGCAAAACGCATGTTTCAGCGCCTTGATCGTGCGCTTCGAAGTTCCCGCGCGTCAGGTCGCCCCAATGAAAATTCTTGATCGTCGGGTCGAGCGACTCGGGCGCAATTCGCTGCGGAGACGCGATGATCGCGTGCACGCCGCGTTCCTGCTGCTCGGGTGTGAACACCCACACCCAAGGCATGACATGGCAAATCAGGTAACTGCGACCGTGGACTGGATGAAGCGGTACGCCGCGCGGCGGGCGGGAGCGGACACAGTCCATCGCCACATAGGCCTCACGCAATCCGGTGCGCCGCACGAGTTCGGTGAGGACAGTTTTGATCTCTTCGTTACTTTCCTTCGGATTCATCCGCAGCTTCGTCATCGAGGTGCGAAAGCGGTTGATATGGTCGTCAAGGCGAAAGAATGCGCCGTAATAGACACCCACAACATCGTAGGTAACGTCGGACCGGCGATAACCCCATTCGGTGATGCCGAGTTTGGCATCCTTGAGAGGCATGAATTCACCGTCAATGTAAGCCGCACCGGCGGACCAATCGACTGCTGTCATTGTAATTCTCCTTGATCAGAGACTTTGGCTGCGGGCGGAGCTACGCGCCCAAGAAACAATCGGGCATCGGCCGTTGGCTAAACGGCCACCGCCAGTTCGCTCCGGCCGGATCGCAGGATGCGTGTTTGGACGATGTCCAATTCAAGATTGTCGTCTTCAGGAGACCCCTTGACCGCAACTCCGTAGACATCTCGCGCGCGCTGCACGCTGATCCACCCTTCCGCAAGATCGTGCAGCACCCGCGCCGGGTCGCGTTCCCGAGGGGAGCCATATCCACCGCCACCTGAGGAGTGAGAGATCATGCGCTCGTCCGGCTGCAGAGTGACGCCATAGCAGGGGGGAAGATCGACGACTGAGCCGTCGGCCCTGCGCATGGCAGCTCTGGACATACCGCCGGCGCCGCCGCCGCGGGCGCCTGCGGCCGGGGTGATGGTACCGTCAGCGGTATAGAGGACGGTCAGGGAATTTCCACCCCACGGTCCGTACTCGCTGTAGACCGATGGCGCACCGCGAAACGTGCCTGCGCCCTCGGTGTCATCGAGGATATGGCGATCGTGGACGATGATTGGATGGTGGAGTTCATCGACTTCGACGCTGTCGATATGGCACATCCCCGCATTGCCGGCATGAATCATGGTGAGAAAGCCGTCGGTGACCGGCGTGCCGGCACCACCGCTGATGCCGATGTGGACCTGATTGATGAATGGCTCGTCATTGTTGTAGGGGTCGCGCCCGGAGATGACACCCATTCCTGGAGGCTGGATTGGACCGGTCGCGGCTTGCCCATGGCCGGCCGAGAGCTCCGCTATCGCGCGCTGCACCGGATTGGTGACGTGGTCGGCGAGATTGGTCGTCGCCACAGAGCACGAGGCCGGATGCCTCGGTATGCCGACACAGCAGTTTTCGCGGACCCGAATATCAATTCGTCGAAAGCTGCCCGCATTGGCGGTGACATGGTGATCGAGGATTCCGTTGAATATCCCGATCATCGCCGCGCTCTTGGCGGTTGCCTCGGTAAGATTGAGACCGCAGGGCTGGCAATCGGAGTTATCGCGCAGATCGACAATGATCCTGGCCTGGGCCGTATCGACTTCAACGTCCACCTTGACGGGAATGCCGTCGGGGATGCCAGGGAACGGGTCGTGCGCGGATACAAGGACGACACGGCCGGAAGACAGTCTTCCGATCGCCTCGATCATTTTCTGCTCGGAATAGTCAAACCAGCGTGTGGCGTAGCCTTCAAGCATGTCCCAGCCGATCTCGCGGCCAAGGTTGAGAAGCTCGCGTTCGCCGATACGGACCGATCCGAGGCTTGCAAGAAAATCACCCCACCATTGGTCCGGAACCCGGATACGGGCCTGGCACATACGGACGATGTCGTGGTTGGTCTTGTACTCTTCCTGAATCTTCGTTGCGGAAAAGATGAGGGCGCCCTCTTCGTACAAATCCTTCACGTCAGCGAGATAACTGGAAGGACGAGAATTGCCGCAATCCGCCTGATGTGCCTTGGCCAGCACGAAGAAGCGCAGAATGCCCTCATCGTCGATGACGGGAACGATCATGCAGTGGTCGGCCGCGTGGGAGTTTCCCTCATATGGGCTGTTATGGAGAAAGCAGTCACCGCGCTCCAGTACCGGATGGTGCTTGAGGACCGCCTGGCACATCAAATCAGGGCCGATGAGCGTATGGTTCGGCAGGCTTTCCGCGGCCGCCAGCAGCTTGCAGTCGGCGGTCAGAATGACACATGAGAAATCATGTGCGGTGTTGAGGATCCCGGAGCGGGCGGTTCGGAAAAGAGTGTTTTGCATCTTGCGTGCGATGGTCTCCATACGGCTGGAAATCATCGCCATCTGAACGCCGTCCGGCGCCTTTTTCAAAACTTGCTCAGACATAGGTAAGCGCCTCCTTAGAATGTCACGCACAGGCCACCGCTGGCCGTGCGTTCTGCGACTGTGCCGGGATCAACCACGACGGTGGAGAACGAGGATTCGATGATGGCGGGCCCGGCAACCGGTTCGCCCGGCTGCATGGCCTCGTAGCGGTGAACGGCGACATCGCTCCAGCCGAGCTCGGAGAAGTAGACCGGCCGCTTTGCACGACCACCGGCAAAATCGCCTTCGGGAGGGAGCGTGCCGGCAGGTCGATCGTTCAGCCTGCATCTGACCTTGGCGCGCCAGGTCACGAATTCGACATTGGAATTGCGGTCGCTGATTTCGAAAATACGCTGGTGGGTGTCATGGAAGGCATCCGTGACCCGCTTCAGATCGTCTTCGTTCTTCACCTGATCGAGAGGGAGGGAAACGTCGATTTCCCAAATCTGATGCGGATACCTCGCCTCCACAGAGTACTCGATCTGGCAGTCGAGAGCTCCGGCGCCGGGTCCTTCCGCGAACTCAAGGCATCGTTTCCTCAGGGCTGCCAGAACCTCGTTGATCTTGTCGCCCGCAAATCTGTCGCTGGTTGTAAACTGCAGTTGCGCATAGTCAGACGAAAGCTCCGACATCAGGGCCCCGGCAGCGCTCATCACGGCACCAGCTTCAGGGATCAGCACGCCGGCACATTGGAGACGCCTGGCGACCGCGACGGCATTGAGCCCCGCGGCGCCGCCGCCGCCAATCATCACGGCCGAGGTGGGATCAATGCCCTGATTGACGGTGATTTCCTCGATCGCTCCGACCATCTTTTCAGTTGACAGTCTCAGGACGGCGGCGGCGGCTTCCTCCACTTTGATGCCGAGCGGGTCGGCCACCTTCATGCGCAATTGTCGGGTCGCCCCCTCCCGGTCGAGGACCATGGCACCACCCAGGAAGAAGTCCGGATCGATGTAGCCCAGGATCAAGGCGCAGTCGGTGACGGTAGGCTCGGTTCCACCGCGACCGTATGCAACCGGCCCGGGGGTCGAGCCGGCGCTCTGCGGACCGACCTGTAGAATTCCGCCGCTGTCGACCCATGCTATCGAGCCCCCTCCGGCGCCGATGCTCTTGATATCGACCGATGGAAAGCCGGTCATATGGCCGCGCGTGCGCTGGCCGATCCACGTTTCGCGGCTCCAAGGGATGCGTCCGTCACGCACGAGGCTGACGTCAAAGGTGGTACCACCCGTGTCCGCGACAATCGCGATGGCGTTGCCAAAATCGCGCTCTGCATAGAAGCGGCCGGCGACGGGCGCCATGGCCGGTCCGGAATTGATCGAATGGATAGGAGCGCGTGCAACCGCCGCCGCATCCATGATGCCGCCACCCGAGGTAACCATCAGCGTGCGGCCGTTGAAACCGGCGTCCTGCAACCTGTTGGTCAAACCATCGAGATACCTAGACATCAGCGGTTTCAGCGAGGCGTCGATAACGGTCGCGGAAGCTCGACGATATTCGCGCAGGGTTGGGTTGAGCTGATGCGAAAGCGTGTAGGGAACATCCGGCAGATGCAGCTTGAGCAGTTCTCCGACGCGCCGCTCATGAACCGGGTTGACAACCGACCACAGCAGGCAAACGCCAACGGCTTCAATTTTCAGTGCCTGCAGTTTCTTGATTGTCGCGATGAAGTCGGTTTCGTTCAGGCTTTCAACGATGTTGCCGCGAGCATCGATGCGTTCATTCACTTCGAACGTATATCGCCGAGGCACATAGGGTTCAGGATAAGCGACCGTGAAATTGAACGGCTCAATTCGCCCGCCCTCACGCATGACCAGGATGTCACGATGACCCTTGGTCGTGATGAAGGCTGTTTTCGCGGTCCTGCCGGTGATGATAGCGTTGATGGCCCGGGTGGTGCCGTGCACGAACATGGCACCGCGGTTCAGGAAGTCCCCGAGTTCCAGCCGATAGTGCCTGGCTGCGAGATCGAGGGCGTCGAGCACGCCGCGAACCGGGTCGTCAGGCGTCGTTGACGCTTTGAACAGCCGAATCTCGGCGCCATCTTCAACCACAAGGTCGGTGAACGTACCACCGGTATCGCAGGCCATCCTGATATGATTTGCGCTGGGTCTGGTCTGGGTGGCGTGGGTGTCCATAAGGCAAGCCTCTTTCGGGCCGGCGCGGATGCATCCGGCCGGATATGATGGGGTTGTTGGAAGAAAGGCGCTGTTCGGGGCTGTTATTCCAAGCGTCGTTTTCGGATATGCGTGGCAACCTCTTCCTGTGGCTTCGCGCATGTGTCTCGAATGACGAGTTCGGGCAGAAAGATCGTGTCGGAGCCGGCGCTGGTCGGCGCCGCGCTCGGTTTGAGGACGCTCTCGACGGCAGCGGCGGCCATCGCCTCGATAGGCTGACGTATGGTCGTCAGTGCAGGGAATGACAGCTGGCTGATCCAAGCATCGTCCACGCCAATAATCGACATGTCCTTTGGAACGGCAATGCCGGCGGAACGGAATGTCGCCAGCAACCCGAGCGCGATCATGTCGTTGAACGCGATGATAGCCGTGGGCCTGGGCGACAGCGCCGCCACATCGGAAGCGGCATCGCGACCGACCTCGACCATCTGGGCGTCTGCAATATCAAGCGCGCTCTGGTGACGCTCCAGCACAACAGCCTGACTGTCATCGAGTTCACGATCTTTCATCGCTTTCTTGAAACCGGACAGCCGCATCACCCGGCTGTGGGTGATGAGGGGATCGGTGACATAGGCAATCCGCCGATGACCAAGGGCAAACAGATGCTCCACGGCCATCCCGATTGCCGCCTCGTGATCGAGATTGACCGTATCGAGCCGAGCAAGTTTCAAATCAAGCCTGTTGGCGTCGACGGCAACGATCGAAAGGTCACTCCACGCCGAGTAATAACCCCGCCTGGTGTTCAGGGGCGCGATCGTGATGAGGTCGGCAACGCCAATAGCGGCCAAATTGTCCAGAAACTCCTTCTCAAGCTTCGGGTCGCGCATGGTGTTGCACAGATGAACCCTGTAACCCGCCTTTACCGCAGCCTGTTCTATCGAGAACACCATCTGCCCGTTGAAGGGATTGACGATGCTGGGCACGACAAGGGCAATCACCCGGGCCTTGCCGGTCTTTAGCTGGCGGGCTGCCTGGTTCGGCCGGAAATCCAGTTCGGCAATTGCGGTTGCGATGCGTGTCCGGGTCTCCGTTCCAAGGCGGTGGAAGCGATTGTTCATGTAATTCGAGACGCTGCTCACGGATACGCTTGCGGCTTTCGCAACATCCTGAATGGTGACGCGCTCGGCGGCATCCGTGGGCGATCCGCTCTTCGGTGGCATGACGTTCAAATCTCCCAAGGTCCCAGAGAACCTCATTCTACGACTCCCGCAGCAGAACGAAACCTCGACAGCCGCGGGTTCAGCCTCGCAGCAACAAATCAGGCAATTTGGTAAAACGATACACTTAAAATCCGACCTGTCAATCGAGAACCATTCGGAGGCGCCATAGCATCTACCCCTTGTCATTGCGCGATTCTTGTCGCAACAACCCGAATGCGCAGAAACCCCCGTCGTGATGGGGAGTTGACAGATCGAAAAAGTTGGGTGTATCGTTTTACCTAATGCAGAAAGCCAAAGAGCTTCGCAGCAGGCTTACCGGCGCTGAACATGCCTCGCTTAGGCAACGCCGCGCCTGAAACTTGCACGATCGTTTTTCGCGATGCTGCCGCAAGTCCGACGTGTACCGGGACGAAGTCGGCAACGACAAAGCTTTACATCATCAAAAACCGACGGAGACGGAACATGAAAAAGATTTTGCTGGCTGCCGCTTATCTAACGCTACTCGGTGTCCCTGCTCAGGCTGAAACGATCGGCTTCAGCATGCAGCGGTTCGACGACAATTTTCTTGCGATTCTTCGCAGCGGCCTGGAGGCACACGCCAAGGACCTTGGGAACGTGACCTTGTTGATCGAGGATGCGCAGGGCGACATCGCCCGGCAGCAAAGCCAGATCGAAAATTTCATTGCCGCCAAGGTCGATGGGATGATCGTGATTCCGGTTGAGGCCGATGCCGGTGTTGCAATGTCGAAGACTGCCGACAAGGCTGGAATACCTCTGGTCTTCGCCAACAATCAGCCTTCCAACGTCGATGAGCTGCCAGAAAAGCAGGCTTTCGTCGGGTCCGACCAGATCCAGGCAGGCAGCCTGGAGGCGCGCGAGGTGTGTCGCTTGCTGGGCGGCAAGGGCAAGGCCGTGATTCTGATGGGCGAGCTCGGAACCCTGGTTGCGCGTGGCCGCACCGAGGCGGTGCACGAGGTCTTCAAGTCCGACGAATGCAAGGGCATCGAAATCGTCGAAGAGCAGACGGCGACCTGGTCGCGCACGCAAGCGCTCGACCTGACTACAAACTGGCTGTCGGCAGGCCTGAACTTCAACGCTGTCATCGCCAACAACGACGAGATGGCGCTCGGTGCGCTTCAGGCCATCAAGGCAAGCGGCGGATCAACCGGCGATTACGTGGTTGCTGGCATTGATGCGACGCAGGAGCCTTGACAGCCATGAAATCAGGCGACCTCAGGGTGACCGTTTTCCAGGACGCCATCAGCCAGGGAAAAGGTGCGCTCGACACCGTTCTAAAGCTGGCGCGGGGCGAGAATACCGACAGAAAGGTCTTCACCACGCTCGAACTCGTCACCAAGGACAACATGGACAAGTACCTGAACAAGAATTGATCGCCAACATCGCGCGCCGGTCATTTGATCGGCGCGCGGACTGTTTCGTTCGATCTGGATTGGGGACTACTTCCATGCAGACCACAGTCGCCGTTACGCCAACCTCACCTGGTGTTGAGGACAAGCGTCAGCCCTGCCTGCTGAGCGTGACCGGGATCAGCAAGTCGTTTCCGGGCGTGGTGGCACTCGACGACGTGAGCTTTCAACTGAGGCGGGGCACTGTCCATGCACTCATGGGCGAAAACGGCGCGGGGAAATCCACGCTGATGAAGATCCTGGCGGGGATATATCAACCCGATGCGGGAGAAATCCACCTTGACGGCGTCTCCGCTCAGTTCAAGACGCCGCTCGACGCACTGATGCAGGGTGTAGGCATGATCCATCAGGAGTTGAACCTGATGCCCTCGATGACAGTCGCGGAAAACATCTGGATCGGGAGAGAGCCGCGCAACCGATTTGGGATCGTCGATCATCCGCGCATGAATCGCCTGTCGCGAGATCTTCTGACGGAGCTGAAAATCAACCTCGATCCAGAGATGGAAGTTCGCCATCTGTCGATTGCCAGCAGGCAGATGGTGGAAATCGCGAAGGCGGTTTCCTACCGCTCGCGTGTCCTGATCATGGACGAGCCCACATCGGCGCTGACAGAGCGCGAGTCGGCCCAGCTTTTCGAGATAATCGACGAGCTGAGGACCCAGGGCATCGGCATCGTCTACATCTCGCACAAGATGCACGAGATCTTCGAGATATCAGACGAGATCTCCGTTTTTCGTGACGGTAAGTATATCGGCACCCATGCGGCAGCGGCCACCAGCCGCGACGAGATCATTCGCATGATGGTCGGCCGTGACATCTCAACACTGTTTCCGAAAGAGAACGTACCAACCAATGATATCTTATTTTCGGTTCGGGATCTCGCTTTGCGCGGCGTCTTCTCGGGCGTCTCTTTCGATCTGCGGGCGGGCGAGATATTGGGCCTGGCCGGCCTGATCGGCTCGGGGCGGTCCAACGTTGCCGAAACCATCTTCGGCGTGACGCCCGCCACCAGCGGCGAGATACGTATAAGGGAGCAACGCGTCGATTTGAGATCGCCACGCGATGCGATCGCCAACGGAATGGCTTTCCTGACAGAAGACAGAAAACAGAGCGGTTGTTTTCTCGCCCTCGATATCCTCGAGAACATACAGATTGCCGCTCTTCGAAACCAATTCGTCAAAGCCGGATTCGTGCAAAACAAGGCGATTGCCGCGGCATGCAGCGAGATGAGCAGGACGTTGCGTGTCAAGAGTTCCGGAATTCACACCACGGTCGAAAACCTCTCGGGCGGCAACCAGCAGAAGGTGCTGATCGGCCGCTGGCTTTTGACCAAACCGCGCATCCTCATCCTCGACGAACCGACACGCGGCATCGACGTCGCCGCCAAAGCCGAGATTCACGCCCTGGTGTCTGCGCTCGCCAGCACGGGAGCGGGCGTCATTCTGATTTCCTCGGAAATGCCGGAGGTCATTGGAATGAGCGATCGGATCATGGTGATGCATGAAGGCAAGATCACCGGTGTTCTGGATCGCGATGAGGCAACACAGGTCAAGATAATGGAACTCGCTTCGAAGTAAGCGAGGAATAGAGGAACTGTACAATGGGAAAAGACACGATAGCCGCCATCATTCCTGAGTACCGTGGTGACTTTGGCGGTTGGCGAAAACCGCAGGAACTCAATATCTTCCTGGTCCTGGTGGGGATCGTTCTTCTCTGCGAGATGTGCGGCTGGCTTTTGACCGGCCAGAGTTTCGTCTGGAATCCGCAGCGCCTCACGATCACCATCCTCCAGGTGTCCGTGGTCGGGATTATCGCAATCGGCGTGACACAAGTCATCATCACCGGCGGCATCGACCTTTCTTCGGGTTCCGTCGTGGCGGCAAGCGCGATGATGGCGGCTGGATTTGCCCAATCTGCGGAATGGTCGAAGGCGCTCTATCCATCGCTTACTAATTTGCCGGCTATCGTTCCGATCGCCGTTGGTGTTCTGATCGGCTTGGTTGCAGGCATAACCAATGGCGTTTTTGTTGCCTATGCCCGAATCCCACCGTTCATCGCGACGCTTGGGATGATGGTTTCGGCAAGGGGCATTTCGAAATGGTATACAAAAGGGCAGCCCATTTCGGGGTTGACCGAGCAATTCACCGCAATCGGCTCGGCGGCGTGGCCGGTGCTTGTCTTTGTGGCCGTTGCTATAATTTTCCATGTGGCGCTTCGCTACACACGATACGGCAAGTACACCTATGCCATTGGCGCGAACGTTCAGGCAGCGCGGGTCTCCGGCATAGATGTCGAAAGGCATCTCGTTAAGGTGTACGCGATTGCTGGTATGCTCGCTGGGCTCGCCGGGATTGTCACCGCGGCACGCGCGCAGACGGCTCAATCCGGCATGGGATACATGTATGAGCTCGATGCGATTGCCGCGGCCGTGATCGGCGGAACGTCCCTTGCTGGGGGGGTGGGCCGGATAGGGGGCACTGTTATCGGCGTAGTGATCTTGGGCGTGATGTCATCAGGCTTCACGTTTCTGCGGGTCGACGCCTACTATCAGGAAATCGTGAAGGGCTTGATCATCGTCACGGCCGTGACCATTGATGTCTACCGGAACCGGCAGAAGCGCTCCTAGACTGAGTCCACTTTCGAAGTCACCAAACTCCAAAAACGATAAAAATCGTTCAGATAAAAACTCATTGAGTCAGGTAGTTTCCACATGCGCAAAAACGAACTCGGATGCGTGCGGCTTCCCCATCCGCGACCACCCACATGGAGCAGTTCCTGACGGGACGTCGGTTTGGCACGTCGCTGATTCAAGCTTTTATGACCGTCCGATTTGCGCGCTAAAGTACGCCCTAGCCCTCTGCGCGGCTGGCAACCCCCCTGTGCATCCAGGCCGCCAATCTCGACAGTCAAGTGCTGGTTGCCGGCGTGGGCGGCCGGTGCGAACATCATACCGGCCAGAATGGCTGCAGTTGTCAGATTTCGCTTGCGTGTCGTCATTTCTCGATCCTCAATCCTTGATGTGGCCGGGACCGCAGAGGAAACGCGAAGCAGCCGTGGCCCGGTTCAGATCAGAACCGCGCCCGAACCGATCCGGCGGTGTGCGCGTGTTTGCGATGTCGCGCCGACGAGGGGGCGTACCGAAGCTCTCCGTCAGCGCCGCGACCGCCTTCTCTCCTTCGCTCCGCCACCATCCAGCGATCACGACCGTCGCGCCACGGCGCCCGAAGGCAAGCGCAGCGGCACGTCCAATGCCGGTCGCCCCCCGGTGACAAGAACCACCCGGTCCTTGAAGTCCTGGTTCACAAAGCCGTCACGCGATCACCCGCGCGCGTTCAACAATCGCGCGTTGATCGAGCAGGGCCGGCAAGCTGCCCTCGAGCCGAGCGCGCAGAAAGAAGGGGGCTTCGAGTAGCGGGTTATCCGTTTCCGCGATGTGACCCTTGCTCACAACGCCGGGCAGCACCTGCTCTTGAGCCACGGCTGCGCCTGACAACAATATTGCCAGAGCAGGAACGACAAGGCTCCAGGCCGGAGTGCTAAAGAACCGCCGGGAGCCGCGGCAACGTACATCAGCCTGGCCGGAAGGAAGGCTGTCATATCGCCGCTAAGTTGTTTTCGATCAAGTCACAAATTCTCCGCGCATGGCATGAATGAGCCGGTATCTTATGCGGATGGAGGGTATCTTGAGACTTGAACAAGAACGGACTGCTAGGGATGCAGGTTTGGCAACCTCGTCGTCGGAAAAACAGCCGATACCCGAGAAGTCTTCGAAGGCCAAAACCAGGCGACCGACATTACCGCACGGCGATCGACCGCTGGAGCATCCCCATCTGAACCTTGATCGCGGTGTGCGTGCGGCGATAGCGCGCCTGAGCGCGGGTGTCTCGGTCCATGCCTTCATTGAAGCCTGGACGGACTGGGCGTTCCACATGTGCGAGTCGCCCGGGCGTCAATTTGAGCTTGCCGAACGCGCCCGGCAGAATGCCCTGAAGTTGGCAGGCCATCTTGCCAATCTCGGCACCGACGTCGTTCCCCCATTTGCGCCCAAGCCCTATGATCATCGCTTCGAGTATCCGGGCTGGCTGAAGCCTCCGTTCCAAATGTGGCAGCAAGGATTTCTCGCCGTTCAGGACTGGTGGGACCACGCGACCGATCACCTGCGGGGTCTGCGGCCCGAGGATGCAGACCGGACCCGATTCATGGCGCGACAGGCGCTCGACACGGTATCGCCGTCGAACTTCCCATCGCTCAACCCCGAGATCATCGCCGCGACCGTCGCTACCGGGGGGCGGAACCTGACCGAGGGCGCGGCTCATTTCGCGGAGGACCTGCTGAAGACTCTGACCCAGACCCACGATCCGGCGCCCGAGGGGTTTCGCGTGGGCCAGGCCCTGGCCTGCACGCCGGGCACGGTGGTCTTCCGCAACGATCTGTTCGAACTGATCCAGTATGCACCGCAAGCTGCGGAGGTCCAGGCAGAGCCGGTTCTGATCGTGCCGGCCTGGATCATGAAATACTACATCCTTGACCTCTCACCGCACAATTCGATGGTCAATTACCTTGTCAGTCAAGGCTTCACGGTCTTCATGATCTCGTGGTGCAACCCGACCGCCGAGCAGGCCGATCTGTCGCTGGAGGACTACCGCAGGACAGGTGTCATGACGGCACTCGATGCGGTCAATGCCATCGTGCCGGACCGCAAAGTCCATGCGGTCGGTTACTGTCTCGGCGGCACGATCCTGGCAATAACGACGGCAACGATGGCGCGCCAGCGCGACGACCGCCTCGCCAGCATCACGCTGATGGCCGCGCAGGTTGATTTCGCCGAAGCGGGCG
The DNA here is from genome assembly GCF_004962245.1 of Mesorhizobium sp. Taxonomy (GTDB): domain Bacteria; phylum Pseudomonadota; class Alphaproteobacteria; order Rhizobiales; family Rhizobiaceae; genus Mesorhizobium. The sequence goes on from NZ_SUHQ01000024.1 coordinate 74,639, forward strand.
AGCTGTTGCTCTTCGTCGATGAGAGCCAGGTAGCCTTCCTTGAGGACATGATGTGGGATCAAGGCTATCTCGATCGCCCGCAGATGGCGCGGACCTTCTCGACGATCCGGTCCGAGGATCTGATCTGGTCCCGGGCCGTTCGGCGATATTTCTTGGGCCAGGACGATCTGCCCACCGACATGGGCGTGTGGGTGGCGGATACCACGCGGATGCCCGCGCGGATGCATTCGCAGTATTTGAGGAGTCTGTTTCTGGAGAACCGTCTGACGGCGGGGCGCTTCGCGGTCGAGGGCCGTGTGATCGCTCTCAAGGACATTTCCGCCCCGATGTTTGTCATTGCCACCGAGACGGACCACATCGCGCCGTGGAAGTCGGTCTACAAGACGCAGCTGTTCACCGACTGCGACCTGACTTTCGTGCTGACCAGCGGCGGCCATAACAGCGGCATCGTCAACCAACCCGGCAATCCGCGCAGCCGATACCACGCGTCACACCGACCAACCGGGGCGTTCTACGTCGGGCCAGACGACTGGCTGGCCAAGGCGACGGCCCGAGAGGGATCCTGGTGGCCGGAATGGAAGATCTGGCTGGAAGGCAAAAGCAGCGGCCTCGTGCCGCCGCCTGCGTCGGGCGCCCCGGACAGGGGCCTTGCGCCGATCGTCGCGGCACCTGGCACCTTTGTCTTCCAGACATGACCTCGCACCGGCCTGGGCAGACAACTTGCAAGGCTCGGATCCCACGGCACCTCGACCGTGAAAGGAGAGCGACGTGCCCCATCCCGCTTGACATTCCATGGCGCCGCAGGGGCCGTTACGGGATCATGCTTCCGGCTCGACTGCGTCTGGCCCGCTCACCAGAACCAAGGATTTTGCCCCTTTCGTATGCCGATCAAGCAATTAGGTATATTGGCAGGATAGCGGAATTCGCCCTCACCGCTCCGAAACCAATGGAGTTCGGAGAGACTGGAGCTTATTGGAATCAAGAGGGGTGGCTTCTGCCGATCTTTTGGACACCGCTTTCCCCTTCGATCCATCCCAAGACAATAATAGGTAGTCTAGGCCCGCTCCCGCCGAGGCGATATTTGCCATTCCATCTAGTTTCGGGCTAAGGCAATCAAAAGGCCTATCCGACAGGCATTCCACAGAATACCTTCGAATTGGTGATAGCCTGCGCCACTTTCAGCCGCGAGGCGCTGTCACGCGGCGGCTCGAATAGCCTGAACTTTGAAGTGATTAATGAGCTTGGACGACACTGTCGAACGTCGTATAGCGGACGACGATCAGCTTGAAGACACGATCAAAAGAGCGTCATCCTTGGACCCTCCTGGGTAGTACAAATTGAAAATTGCGGCCTCATGTTTCAAAACAGGTCGGTGGACCCGCGAGGATGGTTTCGAAGCGGGGCGCCCACGGTCCTCAAGGCGAATTCTAAAAGACGTTCAACAATGACCCAGCACGTACAAAATGCTCGAATTCTCATGTACAGCCACGACACGTTCGGGCTCGGCCACTTGCAGCGCTGCCGGACGATCGCGCATTCGCTGGTCGAGGATTTCCGCGGACTTCAGGTGCTTATCATTTCGGGTGCGACTATCGCTGGCGCCTTCGACTACCGCGCCCGTGTCGACTTCGTGAAGATCCCCAGCGTCATCAAGTTGCGCAACGGCGAATACACCTCGCTGGAAAAGGATATCGATCTGCATGAGACGCTAAGGATGCGCCAGTCGATCATCCGCCACACAGCCGAGACCTTCCGGCCGGATATCTTCATTGTCGACAAGGAACCGCTCGGCCTGCGCGGTGAAATCGAGGACACGCTATCCTACCTCAAGACGCGGGGCACCACGCTCGTGCTTGGCCTGCGCGAGGTGATGGACGCGCCGCACCTGCTCGAAGCGGAGTGGGCACGCAGGGATGTGATGCGCAAGATAGGCCTGTTTTACGACAAGGTCTGGGCTTATGGTCCGCCGGATTTCTACGATCCGTTGACCGGCTTGGATGTGCCGCCGGCTATTAGGGCAAAGATGAAGTTCGTCGGTTTCCTGCAACGGAGCCTGCAGAAGAACGAGTTGCCCGGCCACCGGCCCGAGGGCGACTATATCCTCGTTACCACCGGTGGCGGCGGTGACGGCGCCGACCTGATCCACGACGTCATCGATGCCTATCAGCAGGATCCGCAATTGCAGTATAGGGCGCTGATCGTGCTTGGGCCTTACATGCCGGCGCGCCAGCGCAACAAGCTGCTCAAGAAGGGATCCAGGATCCCTTATATCAAGATCATCGAGTTCGACAACCGCATGGAAGAGCTGATTGCCGGCGCCAAGGCGGTAGTGGCGATGGGCGGTTACAACACCTATTGCGAGATACTGTCTTTCGACAAGCCGGCGCTGATCGTGCCGCGCGTCAAGCCCCGCGAGGAACAACTGATCCGCGCACGGCGCGCAGCTGAACTCGGCCTCATCGAGATACTTTTGCCGGAAGAAGCCGAGGATTCTCAGCGGTTTGCCGATGCACTGAAGGTGCTGCCGGACCGGCCCCGCCCATCGCAGAGCAACCCGCATCTGACGCTGGAAGGGCTGCCTCATATTTCCGAAATCGTCGCGGAACTGCTCGACCGGCGGGCCGGCCATCACCTTTCGGTCATTGAAGGCATGAACTGAGTTGCAACATCGCAAGATCGTCGTGGTTCTGAAGGGCTATCCGCGGCTGTCGGAAACCTTCATCGCGCAGGAACTGCTCGGTCTGGAGCGTGCGGGGTTCGACCTGATACTCGTCGCGCTCAGGCGGCCGACCGACGCAAAACGCCACCCCGTGCATGACGAGATCAAAGCGCCCGTCCATTATCTGCCGGAATATCTGCATGAAGAGCCGCTGCGCGTGGTTCGCTCGCTGTTTGCCTATCTGCTGCGGCCGGGCTTCTGGCGCGCTCTCGGATCGCTGGCGGCCGATCTCCCCCGCGACTTTACGCGCAATCGCGCGCGCCGCTTCGGGCAAGCGCTCGTGCTGGCGGCCGAATGGCCGGAAGACGCGGGCTGGCTGCATGCACATTTCGCGCACACGCCGGCGTCGGTGACGCGCTATGCCAGCCAGCTTCGTGGACTGCCCTGGAGCTGCTCGGCCCATGCCAAGGACATCTGGACTTCGGCGGACTGGGATCTGGCTGGCAAGCTTGCCTCGGCGCGCTGGACGGTCACTTGCACGCAAACCGGTTTCGACCGTCTGAAAAAACTCGCTAACGGCAACTCGTCTGTGCATCTGAGCTATCATGGGCTCGACCTTGATCGCTTCGGCAGTTTCGGCGAGGCGCGAAAACAGCATGACGGCTCGGCGCCGGACGAACCGGTTGTCGTTCTGAGTGTCGGGCGCGCCGTTGAAAAGAAAGGTTACGATACGTTGCTGGAGGCCCTTGCCCTCTTGCCCGGTGATTTGGCGTGGCGTTTCGAGCATATCGGCGGCGGCGAGGAACTGGAACGGCTCAAGGCGCTGGCGCAAAAGCTCGGACTGGATGGCCGCGTCTCCTGGAAAGGCGCGCTTGCGCAGGAGGAGGTGCTTGAGCACTACCGCTGCGCCGACATCTTCGCCCTGGCCTGCAGGATCACCGCAAATGGCGACCGGGACGGACTGCCGAATGTTCTGGTGGAGGCGGCTAGCCAGCGGCTTGCCTGCGTGTCGACCGAGATTTCCGGCGTGCCGGAGCTTTTATCGCCAGATGAAACCGGGCTGCTGGTTCCGACGGAAAACCCAATTGCCCTGGCACAGGCTCTGGAGCGCCTGATCCGTGATCCCGTGCTGCGCGCCCGCCTCGGCGACGCCGCAGAGCGGCGCGTACGCGGCGATTTCGATCATATGGCAAGCATTGGACAGCTCAAGGAACTGTTCGAGCGGGAGTGGCGGGCCGCCGAATGAAGCGGCTGCGCGCTTTCTTCTATGTCCAGCACCTGCTCGGTATCGGCCATCTCGCGCGCGCCAGCCGCATTGCGGCGGCTCTGGTCGATGACGGGTTTGACGTAACCGTCGTGACCGGCGGAGCGCCGATCGCGGGGTTTCCGGGACTGGATGTAAAATCTGTAACCCTGCCACCTGTCACCTCCGGTGATGAAGGATTTTCCGGACTTGTCGACCTGCAGGGCAAACCCATCGACGATGATTTCAAGAAATGGCGTTCAGAGATGCTGCTGCAGGCATTCCGGGATTGCAGGCCTGATATCGTCATTGTCGAGGCGTTTCCATTTGGACGCCGGCAGATGCGTTTCGAACTCTTGCCGCTGATCGAGGCCATCGACGCGACGTCGCCCAGACCGCTGCTGGCGACGTCCGTCCGTGATATCCTTCAGGAGCGCGTCAAGCCGGGCCGAAACGAGGAAACGGTCGATCTCATCAACAGGTATTTCGACCTTGTTATGGTCCACGGCGATCCGGCTTTCGCAACCATCGACAAGACATTTCCACTGGCTGGGGCGATCAGGGCCGAGGTCACCTACACAGGGCTCGTTGCCGCGCCGCCATCGCCCGCGGCCTCCGAGCGCTTCGACGTTCTAGTGTCGGTTGGCGGCGGGGCTGCCGGAAAGAGCCTTGTCAGCTCCACCATCGCAGCGGTGCGGAATGCCAACAACGATTGGAAATGGTGCTTGATCACCGGCCCAAACCTGCCGAAAGACGAGTTTGACGCGATCGCACGCGATGCCACGCCGGGCCTGTCCATCTTCCGGTTCCGCGAGGATTTCGCCAGCCTGCTGACCGGCGCCCGCCTGTCCGTCTCGCAGGCGGGTTACAACACGGTCTGCGATGTCCTGCGCGCGGGTTGTCGCTCCCTGCTCGTTCCATTTGCAGCCGGCGGGGAAACCGAACAGACGGTTCGCGCCCTGATGCTCGAAGAACTCGGTCTTGCAACGGTGCTGATGGAAAAGGACCTAACGCCTGAAGGTTTGGCGCAAGCGATCGAACAGGCGCTAGTGGGACCGACGCCATCCGCGCATCGTCTCGATCTGGAAGGCGCGCGTCGCTCGGCGCAAATCCTGCGCGAGCGGTATCGAACATGGTTCCCAAAAAGCGGGGCCTGGTTTCGGAAAAGTTCATGATCAAACAGACGATAGATTCTAACGCGCGTCGCGTCTTGATGAGATTGGTGCGACGCGCTTCAAGTCCTTGTTTTTCATTGTCCCAAACCGCTACGCACTTTTGGGCGAAATGCATTAGACAGTTCCAATCAGCATGAAGCGCGTATAATTTTTTGTCGGCAGTTCGCCGGAGAACCGCACCTCCCCTAGCGCCGCCATTGCTTCGAAGGCTGCAAGTGAAGCCACGCAGTTGATGTGCGTCGGCTCGCTGAAATAATCGTTCGATTGCAGCAGTACATTCGTGCCCCGCGGAAGCAGAGCAAGCCAGGCGCGCAGATCGGCTATGTGTTCGCAGCTCGTATTGACCATCAGGTCGGGCTGCCCGGCCGCATAGTCGAGTGCGTACATATCTGCCGTCAGCGCCCGGAACCGGTCGCCGGCGTCCCGGTTGAGGGTCCGGGCGACCGGTGCGACCTCGGGATCGATGTCGATGCTATCGACCGCCGCGATGTCGAAGCGGGCGTCGTTGAAAAGCATTGCCGGCAATACGCCGTACCATCCACCCAGAACCCATATGCGCCCGAACCGGCCGCCGCAGCTTTCGAACAGCCTGTCGAGCGCCCACATCTTGCAGGCGACCTGCTTGTGGTTGAAGGCGTTGGCGATATCGGCCTTCGGATGCTTGGCGATGACGCGCGCCAGCCCTGCCACGAGAGGGCAGTTGACATAGGAAGCAATTCCCCGCGTAAGGTCCAAGGCTTGCTCGCGCCAGTCCATGCCGGCATTGCGCGGTTGCGTGACATCCATCATATTCGTCTTGTATGTTGGGATTTCGGGCGACACAACGCAATCTTGCCTCCCGCAAGGCTGTTTGATCCGCGGACGTGATTATGCTGCAAGCCGCTTCGCCATTGTCCGGTGCCGGAGAGAGCCTGTTGCATCTGTCCGGACCATCGGCGTCCGTCCGCCAGTACCAGCCGCGCAGCTGCGGCCTCGTGTTGCTCGGCTATTCGCCAAAACCTTACGGAAGCCGAGAACCGTTTGGCCAGCTGCTTTCTTCGCTGATCGACAATGCCCATGTCGTTGTTATCGACCATGCGCCAGAACTGGATCGCGCCGCCTTGCAGGTTCCTTCCACCGTTGAGCGCAGTACAATCTCCGTGCACTTCGCCAGCAGGTGCTTTTACATCCCGCATCCTTCCAACTGAAGGGTCCACAGTCGCATATGGAACCCAGCCTAGCCCGCTATATCTGGACGCACACCAAGAAGCAGCAGCTCTGGATATTGGTGATCGTCGTGCTTTCGATGATCCCGTATTTCATGTCCTTCGACCTGCCGAAGTTGATCGTCAACGGCCCGATCCAAGGTGGCGGCTTCGAGCAACCGGGCGCGACCCAGCCATTCATGAGGCTACACTATAACCTGCCGTTCATTGGAGAGGTCCAGTTCTTCTCCGGTTTTCAGCTCGACCGCAAGGAGACGCTGTTTGCCCTGAGCCTTGTGTTCCTCTTGCTAGTCGTCATCAACGGCCTGTTCAAACTCTACATCAACACCTACAAGGGCCGCCTCGGCGAACGCATGCTGCGGCGTATCCGCTTCGAGCTGGTCGATCGTGTGCTGCGGTTTCCGCCGTTTTACTTCAAGCGGGTGAAATCCGCCGAAGTGGCGACCATGGTGAAGGACGAGGTGGAGCCGCTGGGCGGCTTCATCGGCGATGCCTTCGTGCAGCCGGTGCTGCTCGGCGGCCAGGCGCTGACGGCCATGCTGTTCATCGTGGTCCAGAACTTCTGGCTCGGAATGATAGCGGCCGTGATCGTGGGGATCCAGATCGTGCTCATACCGCGAATGCGGCGGCGGCTGATCGTGCTCGGGCGCCAACGGCAGTTGACGGCGCGCGCGCTTTCGGGCCGGGTTGGCGAAATCGTCGACGGCATCGGCGCGGTTCACGTCCACGATACATCAAACTACGAGCGCGCCGACATAGCTGCCCGGCTCGGGCTCATCTTCAAGATCCGCTTCGATCTTTACCAATGGAAATTCATGGTGAAGTTCCTCAACAATTTTCTCGCGCAGCTCACGCCCTTTCTGTTCTACATGATCGGCGGGTATCTGGTTATCCAGGGGCGGCTGGACGTCGGCCAGCTCGTGGCCGTGATCGGCGCCTACAAGGACCTGCCCGGACCGATGAAGGAACTGATCGACTGGGATCAGGATCGGCAGGATGTCCAGGTCAAATATCAACAGGTCGTTGAACAGTTCACCGTCGAGGGTCTCATCGCGCCGAAAATCGAGGCATTGACGATCGACGATCCCGATCCGATGACCAACCCCCTGTCGGCGATCAGTCTGTCCATAGCAGACGATGGCGGTGCAATGCTCCTCAACCGTATCTCCCTCCAGATCAAGCCGGGTGAGACGGTGGCGCTGGTCAGTACCGCAACAGGTGGAGCGGAGGCGCTTGCAGAAGCCTTCGCGCGGCTGAACTGGCCGGATAGCGGAAGAGTCGCTTCGGGCGGCGCCGACCTGCTTGAACTCCCCGAAGCGGTGACCGGCCGGCGCATGTCCTATGCCTCGTCGGATGTTTTCCTGTTCCAGGCAAGCCTTCGCGATAACCTGCTCTACGGGTTGAAGCATGCGCCGCTGACATCGGTGCCTTATGACGGTGCCGCGGCAGACCAGCACCGCTGGAACATCGACGAGGCACGCCGGTCGGGCAATCCGGATCTTGATATCCACAGCGACTGGATCAACTATGCTTCCGCCGGGGCTACCGGCCCGCACGACCTCTTTGAAGCCGTGCGCCGGGTGCTCGACGCGGTTGTTCTGTCGCGCGACATTCTGGATCTTGGCTTGCGCTCTTCGGCCGACCTCACGCGTCACACGGAGCTTGCCAGGCGGATCGTCGAACTGCGTGCGGCGCTGCGAACCCGGCTGGAACACGAAGGGCTGAGCGGACTGGTGGTTCCTTTCGAACCGGGCGCCTACAACAAGGAAGCAACGATCGGCCAAAACCTGCTCTTCGGCGCTGCCGCCGGCCCCGAATTGGCCGACAGGGCCCTGGCGGCCAATCCCTATTTTGCTTCTGTGCTGAGGCAAGCCGGCCTCGACCGCACGCTCTACGAAATGGGCTTGGAGATCGCCAAACAGGCGATCGAGCTGTTTGCCGACCTGCCGCCCGATCACCAGTTCTTCCAGCAGCTCGCCTTCATGAGCGCCGAGGAGATACCCGCCTACGAAACCTTGCTGCAACGGCTCAAGAACCGTCCTCACGAGGCGGTTTCGGAGAACGATCGCGCCATGATCGTCACCTTGAGCTTTGCCTATATCGAGCCCCGGCACCGCTTCGGCCTGCTGAGCGACGAGCTGATGAGCAAGATCGTCGCTGCACGCAACCGGTTCTATGAAAACCTGCCGCCCGAACTGCAAAATGCGGTCGAACGGTATGATCCTGCCAAATACATTGCCGCGGCCACCGTCATGGATAATGTCCTGTTCGGGCGTGTGGGCAACAACCATCCCGACGCGCCGGACCGCATACGCTCCATCGTCTATGACATTCTTGACGAGCTGGGGCTTTATGCCGAACTCCTGGATGTCGGCCTGGACTTCAACGTCGGCTCCGGCGGCAGGCGGCTGACCAGTGGACAGCGACAGAAGCTCGATGTTGCCCGGGCCCTGCTCAAGCGTCCCGATTTTCTCATTCTCAATCGGCCGCTGTCGGCGCTCGACCAGCGCATGCAGGATAAGGTGCTGCGAAACGTGCTCGAGGAAGCCAGGTGCGACGGCCGTTCGCCGGCAATTGTGTGGGTTGTGACGAATCCGGCAATGGCGATGATGTTCGATCGCGTTATCGTCTTCGACTCGGGTCAATTGGTGGAAGACGGAACACACGAGACACTTTTGGCAGGGAACGGTATCTTCAAGGAACTGCTGTCATAGAGCAACGGACATCCAGATGGGATCATCCTGCCGGTGGGAATTTGCTGCAAGGTCAAGGGATTCGGCGAAGGGCGTAGCGGGACTACATCCGCGCGGAAACCCGAAGGATTTGCCGCAAATTCATCCGGCTCTTCTGGTTTCCGGCTGGCGGACGCCCATTTTGTCAGGCGGCATCGCCCGATCGCACGACATCGGGCTCACCACCTCGTGGTTCGCCTCGCCATCCCGGAAACAGAATTGATTCCATCTGGGCGTCCGTTGCTCTAGTCTGGCAAACGCGAATTTGGGAAGGTTTGCGACAATGCTGCTCAAGGATGAAGTTGGAATGCTGCAACGCATTCCCTTGTTTTCCGGCATCGAGTCGACAAAGCTCAAGCTGCTTGCGTTCACATCCGATCGTGTGAGCTTCAGCGCCGGCCAGATCCTTTTCCGGCAGGGCGACGAGGGAGACGCCGCCTATGTCATCCTTTCAGGCAGGGCGGATATTCTGGTCGATTCCGACCGTGGACCGATAAAAGTTGCCGAAATGGTGCCAAATTCGATTGTTGGCGAGATCGCCATATTGTGCAACAGCTCTCGCACTGCCACCGTCAGAGCGGCAAGTCCGCTGGAAGCCTTGAGAATCCGCAAGGATCATTTCCTGAGGCTTATGAAGGAGTACCCGGAAATGACCATCGAGATATTGCGGGTTCTTGCCGATCGCCTGAGCCATACGACTGCGGATCTGATCGACGCACGAAGCGCCAAATAACCAATGAGGTGCGCTCAATCCTCGCTGTCGTGATGGCACTGGCCTCAGAAGGTCACCCCGAGAAAACCTGTCTCGCCTAGCAGCAGTTGTTTGGCTAGGATGGGCGACGGGAACAGCGAAGGGTAGCATGGTCGACGACGTTTTCCTGGTCAGGTTTTGGGGCGTGCGCGGCAGCATTTCGGTATCGGGGCCAGAATTCTCTCGCTATGGCGGCAACACAATCTGCATTGAGATGCGATGCGGCAAGCATACGCTTCTGTTCGACGCGGGCTCTGGCCTACGGCCTGCCGGCGGGGCGCTTCGGGCGTCGGGCCTGACCGATTTCGACCTGCTTTTCACCCATTGCCATTACGATCACATCATCGGGCTGCCGTTTTTTGCGCCGATCTATGACCGGAGCGTCAAGGTTACGCTTTGGTCCGGGCATCTTGCAGGACGCATGACGACCCGGCAGATGGTCGATGAGTTCATGCGGCCGCCGTGGTTTCCGGTGAAATTGGAGATCTGCAAGGCAAGCCTCGACTGCCGCGATTTCGTATCCGGAGACGTGCTTCGGCCGCGCGAAGGTGTGGTGGTCCGAACCGGCAGTCTTATCCATCCGGGCGGCTGCATCGGCTACCGGGTCGAATGGGGCGGCCGCGTCGTGGCCGTGATCACAGACACGGAGCACGAGCCGGACAAACTCGATCAGGTGGTGCTCGGCCTGATCGAAGATGCCGACCTCGTCATTTACGATTGCACCTACACCGAGGAGGAAATGGAACGCCGCCGCGGTAACGGGCACTCGACGTGGCAACAGGGCGTCAAGCTCTGTGAGGCGGCCGGTGCGCGAGGGCTTGCGCTGTTTCACCACGATCCGACACGCACCGACGAGGAACTGGACGAGATCGAGAAACTGGCCAAAGACAGGTTTGCCGGCGCTTTTGCCGCGCGGGATGGCCAGACGCTCAAATTTCCAGTCTCATTACACAACAAGCGCTGAGCTATTTTCCTCTACCGGCGCTGCGCCCGATCAATGTCCTGATCGGAAGCCATGCGCAGGCTTCAGTCTGTGCGGTGACTGTGAACAGCCGTTCGAGGAAAAGCCAGGCCGATTCATCATGTACGAGATGGTGGGTGAGCAGGCCGACCGGTTCGCCGCCGTCGAATGCATGCTGCAATTGCGCGATGATAGACTGAACCAATAGGCCATGATCGCGGCAGCCGCGCGTGCCATGCCAATCCATGATGTCGACATTGCTGTTGATGACCGCCAGTGGCGCCGGCTTCGGCGGCCCATAGACCGACAATGCCGCAAATCCTATCGATCCAAGGTCGGATACCAAGCCGGCGTCGATCCTGTTCCAGGGTGGCACCAGCATCGGAACGGCACGTGCGCCGTGCAGGCCGGTTACGTGCGACAGCCCGCGAGCCAGATCATCCAGCACCGCCTCGCGTGGCCGATGCGCGCCGAGCTCCTGCTTTTTCTGGTCCTCGGGCGCATGATTTCGGTGCGCCCAGCCATGGATGGCGACCGTGGCATGCGGCGCCTCGTCAAGCCGGACGGCAAGCTTCTCATCAGTCAGGGCCGGAATGACGGCCAGAGTGACCGGAACCGCGAATTCACCGGTGAGGTCGAGCAGCCGATCAAGCGCAGGCGTCGGATCCACGGCGTCGTCGTCGCGCAGCCAGAACTCTGCCTTACGGTCCGCCCGTTGCCAGCACGCCAGTTCTTCCACCAAAGGCTGCCAGAGCTGATCGGATGTCATGAAACCGGGATCTTCGGAAGAAGTTCGGCCAGACGCGCCGCTGCAACACCGAGGGAACGTTCTTCGAGGATGAAACGTCTGGCTTCTGCGGCCATGATGGTTCTTTCGTCGTTACGGGCCAGAAGCCTTTCAATGGCAGAAGCGAACGCCACCACATCGCCCGGCGGAGTGAGAAACCCGGTCTGGCCATCCCGCACGACCTCCGGCACGCCGGCGATGTTCTGAGCCACCACCGGAAGGCCGGCGGCCTGTGCTTCAAGATAGGCAACGCCATAGGCCTCGCCGTAACCCGGCCAGACGTAAATTCCCCCACTGTAGAGGACATCCGGCACGGCGGCTGGCTCAATCGCGCCAAGCCATTCGATACGGTCGGCAGGCAAGCCGGCGAATTGCGCTTTGACCTCATCACGGGCAGGCCCGTCCCCGACGACCGACATGGTCCAGGGCAGGTGGCCGATCCGACCGAGCGCTTGCGCCAGCATGCGATAGCTTTCGACTTTGTCGCCCGAGCGCATCATGGCGACGGTAACGAGGCGCGTCGGACAACCCCGTGCCGGCATTTCCTGGAACACCGATGCGTCGATGAAGGGCGAAAGCATACCGAGAGCGGCGTCGGGAATCGCATCTGTCAGTCCCTGGCGATCCCTTTGCGTGAAGCAGATGTTCAGCGCTGCCTGTTCGACGGCTCGCGCCACCAACGCTTGCGTATCGGCCCACAAGCCGGCGTTGCGCCGCCTCGAATAGGAGGCTTCCGCTGTCACATAGGGGACAGCAAAGGCCGCCGCCAGCTCGGGCCCGATCAGGTCGGGCGCCTTGTAATAGGGATGATAGGAGAACCAGAGATCGGGCTTGCCGTCACGATCCCAAAGCTTGGTCAGCCGCGCGCCCTCCTCTCGGGCCTCGATCTTGAGCGCATCGAAACTCTTCGACTCCGGTTCGCGTAGATAGAAGCGCAATTCGGATGCCAGTTCGACGCTATGCCCTACATGCTCCAGCGCCTTGACCAGCATCCGTGCCATCTGGCGGTCGCCGGAGGCAACGGGATGATTGGGTGACTTCAGCGGCGCGTAGAAAGCAATTCGCATCGCCGGACCCTATCATCGGAAAGCCTGCGCAAGTCAAATTTCGAAGCATGATCGACTTCACCTTCAAGCACTGGAATGTGCTATCTGATGCTCATGGAAACAGCTGCCGCGCCCGACCCGTTTGTCGCTTCTTTGCCGGTCTTCGCAAGGTTCGAAAGCGTTGCCGATATCGATAACTATCGGCCTCTCCCCGATGGCTGGGCGCTGGCCACCGCAGACATCGTCGGCTCGACCAAGGCGATCGAGGCGGGGCGCTATAAAACCGTCAATATGGCGGGCGCCAGCGTCATTTCGGCGCTGCTCAATGCGCTGGGTAGGCAAGATCTTCCCTTTGTCTTCGGCGGCGACGGCGCGCTCGTGGCGTTTCCCGGCTCGGCGCTGGAGATCACCCGGAACGCGCTGGCGGCTGTCCAGAGATGGGTGGCGGACGAACTGGATCTGACCTTGCGTGCCGCAATCGTGCCGATAAAGGATATAAGAGCGCAAGGCCTCGACGTTCGCGTGGCGAGGTTCCAGGCCTCCGAAGCGGTCTTCTATGCCATGTTCGCCGGAGGTGGCGGCAGTTGGGCGGAAGCCGAGATGAAAGCGGGGCGCTACCGCATCGATCCTGCGCCGGCCGGCGCGCGGCCGGATCTGACCGGCCTCTCCTGCCGCTGGAACCCGATCGAAGCCCGGCATGGCGAAATCGTCTCGATCATAGCCGTACCGGGGGCGTCGCGCGACCTGCGCGGTTTTCAGTTTCTGGCTTCCGACATCATCGCCCTTGCCGGCAGGCAGGAACGCGATGGCCACCCGGTGCCGGTGAACGGGCCGGGCTACAGTTTTCTGCCCGCCGGCCTCGATATCGAGGCGCGGGCCATGGCACCGGCAGGATGGCGGTGGCTGTCGAAGCTGTGGATAGTGTTCCTGATGACGCTTACGGCTGTTACCGATAGATATGGCTGGACGATCGGCAGTTTCGACCCGAAGATCTACAAACGCGACGTGGCCAGCAATTCGGATTTTCGGAAGTTCGATGACGGCTTGAAGATGACCATCGACGTTGACGCGGATGTGTTGCAACGGATCGAGAACCGGCTGAAACAAGCGGAAGAGGCGGGCATCTGCAACTATGGCCTGCACCGCCAGAAATCGGCCTTGATGACATGCCTCGTCGCATCGCCGCTGCAGCGCGATCACGTTCATTTCATCGATGGCGCCGCCGGCGGCTATGCGATTGCTGCCGCAAGCCTGAAGGCGAAGGCGCCGGTCTGATGACGGCTTGCGGAAACCGATTTTCCGCAATATGCCTCGGCCATGGTTCTTGGGACCATGGTGAGCCTCGCCATGGGCGCGGACAGCCTGTCCGAATTGACAGGAAAGCAGACTTTTGGACGCCTCACGATCGACATATGACGGTCTTCTGAACCGGATTTCGACGCGTGCCGCGCAAGTCGGCGTGATCGGACTGGGCTATGTCGGGCTGCCGCTGGCGGTTGCGATCGCACGCGCCGGCTTCCCGGTTTCCGGCTTCGACGTCGAAGCCCAGAAGGTCGAGAGCCTGAACAACGGCCAATCCTATATTAAGGCGGTGACGTCGACAGCCCTTGCCAGCCAGGTGGCGAGCGGACGGTTCCGCGCCACTGCGGATTTTGCCGAACTGCCCGTCTGCGATGTCATCATCATCTGCGTTCCGACACCGCTGACGAAACACCGAGAGCCGGACCTCTCCTTTGTCAGGAACACGGCAGGCACCATCGCGAAGCATCTGCGTCTCGGCCAGCTGATCGTGCTGGAATCGACCACCTATCCCGGCACTACCGATGACGTGATCAAGCCCATACTGGAAGAAACCGGCTTGCAGTCGACGATAGACTTCTTCCTCGGCTTCTCGCCCGAACGCGAGGATCCCGGCAACCGCAGCTTTGAAGTCGCGACGATCCCCAAGGTCGTGGCAGGCGACGGCATTGAAGCGGCGACGCTCGTGCAGGCTTTCTACCAGGGCGTGGTCAAGACCGTCGTTCCGGTTTCCAGCACGGCGACCGCCGAGGCGGTCAAGCTAACGGAAAACATCTTCCGCTCGGTCAACATAGCCCTCGTCAACGAGTTGAAGGTCGTGCTCGGTGCGATGGGCATCGACATCTGGGAGGTGATCGAGGCGGCAAAGAGCAAGCCCTTCGGCTACATGCCTTTCTATCCTGGCCCCGGACTTGGCGGGCATTGCGTTCCGATCGATCCCTTCTACCTGACGTGGAAGGCGCGCGAATACGAACTGCCGACCCGCTTCATCGAGCTGGCGGCAGAGATCAACACGGCCATGCCGCGTCATGTGGTCGATGAACTGGCGAAGGCGCTGGACCGGCGCTGCGGCAAGGCGCTCAGCCGCTCGCGCATTCTCATCATCGGGCTCGCCTATAAGAAGAATGTGCCCGACATCCGCGAAAGCCCCTCATTGCGGCTCATTGAACTCATCGAGGAATGGGGCGGCAAGGCGGAATTCCACGATCCGCATGTTACCGAGATCCCGACCACACGGGAGCATATGGCGATCAAGGGGCGTCGCTCGGTCGAATTGACCGAGGCGGCCTTGAAGGATTTCGATGCTGTCGTCGTTGCAACCGACCACGACGCGATCGACTATCAGGCGATCGCTGATCACGCTCTTCTGATCGTCGACACACGCAATGTTTTTGGCCGCCTCGGGCTAGCCCGAGAGACGGTGGTGAAGGCCTGACCGCGTCTTAGCCGGCGAATTTTTTGCCCGATATCAGGATCGTGATTGCACTCCGCCGGCAACCTCGCCACATAGTACCCCAGGAAATAGATGCAGTTACGCCTGCTCCTTGCCTGCAAGGACAGTCATTCGGGAAATTCTTCGCCGGCTTTTGCCGTCGAAGCCGGCTTCATTGACTTCGAGGGTGTGGCGGACAAAGGAGATGGCTCGTCTTCGACGGGTTTCGAGATAGCATGAGCACAGCGCAAGCAGAAATTTCCACCATTCTCATGGATAAGGTTGCCGATTGGCTGACCCAATCGGCGCTGGCGGGCAACGACCTAGAAACATTGGTAAAGGGCTTTTGTGAACGTCTGGCTGCTGCCGGCCTGCCGTTGAAGCGGGTGCATTTGGGCTTTTCGATGCTTCATCCGCTTTATGACGCGCTTGGCTTTACCTGGCTCCGCGGCCAGGGCCTGGAAGTGGAAGGCTTCCGCAATGAGGACGGCGTTCATTCTGACAGATTCCTGACCAGCCCATACTACCATCTGCTCAACCACAAGCTCGACCATCTGCGGCGCCGGCTCGACCCGTCGGTGCCGTCGGAATTTCCTGTTTTCGATGACCTCAGGCCTATGGGCGTCACCGATTACATGGCTTTCGTCCATCCCTTCAACGGCAATACCACTCAGGGCATGATGGGTTCCTGGTCCACCGACAGTGCTTCAGGCTTCAGCGACAGCATGATTTCGGCGCTGCTGCGCATCCAGAACCATCTCGCCATCGCAACCAAGATGGCGGTGCTCACCAAGCTCGCCGACAACATGATGACCACTTATCTCGGCGGCGACGCCGGCAGGAGGGTGCTGGACGGCCAGATCAAGCGCGGCGAGGGCGACACAATCCGGGCCGCGCTGGTCATGGGCGATATGCGCGGGTCGACAAGGCTTGCCGAAACCTCCGGCCGCGAAATCTATATCGATACGTTGAACCAGTTTTTCGATGCCATTGCTGCACCTTTCAATCGCAAAGGCGGGCAGATCATGAGTTTCCTGGGGGATGGCTTCATTGCCGTCTACCCTTGCGAAAGGCACCGTGCGCAGTCCGAGATCGCCTGCCAGGCTGCCCTTGCGGCAGCGCACAAGGCCAGCGCGCGCATGGTGGATCTCAATCTGCGCAGAAAGAAGCAGGGGTTGGGCGGTATAAAATTTGGTATCGGCCTGCATGTCGGCAATGTGATGTTCGGCAATGTCGGGCTTACCGACCGGCTCACATTCTCTGTCTTCGGCTCGGCTGTAAACGAGGTCCAGCGCCTCCAGACCCTGACCAAGAAATATCCGCACAGCGTTCTCGCCAGCAAAGACTTCGCCAGCTATTGCGGCGCCAACAGCTGGCTGACGCTCGGCGAGGAGGAACTGGCGGGTATCAAACAGAAGCTAACGGTGCTTTCACCCGATCTGTCGGGTGCTCTCGCACCCGACGAAGACGGTGCGCTGGAGCCGATTTACGACCGAATATCGGACGCCGAGCAGGTCATGCTGCTTCATCGCGATGCCGCGCGGCTGTCGGCGGGCGACCCGAGGAAGCTCCAGTAACCGCCACGATCTGATCCGAACGCCTGGGTATGCAGTCCGGTCGCCGGTTCCGCCAGGGAACTGGCGACCGTTTCGAATCCAAGTTGCTCTAGGCTGGCAATGCGCTAGTCTCGCTTTCTGGGTCTGCCGGCCGGCAGTCCGCCAGAGTGGGCTGGTGTGAGAATGAATTCGGGCGTTGATCTGCTGCGGATCGAGGATGTTGGCATCTCTTTTGCCATTATCGGGGGACCGTTGCACGCCGTCAGGCGCGCAAGTCTTCGCGTCCTGCCCGGCAAGGTTACCGCGCTTGTGGGCGAGTCCGGTTCCGGAAAATCGGTTCTCAGCCAGGCAGTGATGGGCATTTTGCCGAACACAGCCCATGTCCGCGGCCGTATCCTGTTTTCCGATCCTGAAAAGCCCGGCACGACGCAGGATATCCTGCAGATGCCGCGTGACGGACCCGAAATTCGGGCGTTGAGAGGCAGCCGCATCGGCGAGATCTTTCAGGAGCCGATGACATCGCTGTCGCCGCTGCACACGATCGGCAATCAGGTCAGCGAATCCCTGCAGATTCATACGCCCATGGCTCGGGTGGAGCGCAAGGCGCGAACCGAGGAAATGCTCGGCCTCGTCGGCTTTCCCAACCCCAAGCGCGCCTATGATATGTATCCCTTTGAACTTTCGGGAGGATTGCGTCAACGCGCCATGATCGCCATGGCGCTTATCTGCCGGCCCGCCCTGTTGATCGCCGACGAGCCGACAACGGCGTTGGACGTCACCATCCAGGCGCAAATCCTGCAATTGCTGCGCGGGCTTCAGACCAAGCTGAACATGGCGATGCTGCTGATCACGCACGACCTTGGCGTGGTCGCCAATGTCGCCGACGAGGTGGTGGTCATGTACCATGGCGAGATCATGGAAGCGGGACCTGTGGAGGCGATATTCCGCCGGCCAGGCCACCCTTACCTGAAGGGCCTGATGGCAGCCGTTCCGCATTTCGACCTAAAGCCTGGCGAAAGGCTAAAGGCGCTCCGCGAGGTGCCGGTGAATGTCGGGAACCTGCTCGGCAAGCAGACGGCGCCGGCATCGAAGGGGCCGGACGACATCCTGCTGTCGGTCAGGGATCTGACAAAGACCTTCACCATCCGCAAGTCTGGATGGTTCGGCGGAGATCATCAAACCTCTGTTCGCGCCGTGGACGGCGTGAGCTTCGATATCAGGCGGGGTGAGTGCCTGGGTCTTGTCGGCGAAAGCGGCTCCGGCAAAACCACCGTCAGCAAGATCCTCATGCGGGCTGTCACCCCTAGCGGCGGCTCTGTGATCTTCAACGGTCGCGATGGTCCGATCGACGTCTTGGAAGCCGAGGGAGACGCCCTGCGCATGCTGCGCGCGAAAATCCAGATGGTCTTCCAGGATCCGGTTTCGTCGCTTTCACCTCGCATGACGGTGGAGAACATCTTGAGCGAGCCGCTGGAAATCCATCAACGTGGCAATGCCGCGTCCCGACTCGCCACGGTCAAGAGCCTGATGCAGGCAATCGGGCTCGATCCGCGTTTCATCAAGCGTTATCCGCACAGTTTTTCCGGCGGGCAGCGTCAGCGTATCGGCATCGCGCGCGCGTTGGCGCTGGGGCCTGAACTTCTGATCTGCGACGAGCCGGTTTCGGCACTCGATGTCTCTGTCCAGGCGCAGATCCTGAACCTTCTGAAGGACCTGCAGAAGGAACTGGGCCTGACCTACCTGTTCATATCCCACAACCTGGCGGTGGTGGACTACATGGCAGACCGCATCGCGGTGATGTGCGGCGGGCGTATCGTCGAGCTCGCGCCGCGCGAAATTCTGCTTAGGAAGCCGGTCCACCCCTACACGCGCTCACTGGTCGCCGCAGTACCTTTCCCCGATCTCGACAGGCCGATGGATTTCAAGACGCTGAAGCTCGGCGGTGCTTCCGACACCAGTGCATGGGGACCGCAATTCCGCGACGAGGGCGACGAGGATATGCTGTCGCCGCTCGACCTTGGCGGCGGCCACCTCGTGCTGGCCCGACGTTCGGCCGATGTCAGCGAGCTACGCCATTGATCAGCCGGCGCACCGTCCTTGGCCTCATGGCTTCGACATTTCTGCCGGGCACGTTGCGCGCCGGCGATCTGGAGCCGGAATTTCTTCAGCCGCAGCTGAAGGCCAGGGCGCTGCCGGCACTCGCCGAACGCCTGCCCAAGAGCCCGCGCGCGTTGAATCTCGCTGCGATGGGCCGGCAGCCCGGCCAGTATGGCGGCACGCTGCGTACGATCATCGGCAGCCAGAAAGATATCCGGATGATGACGATCTATGGGTATGCTCGCCTGGTCGGCTATGACGAAAAGCTTAACATGCAACCTGACATTCTCGAAAGTTTCGACGTAGCGGATGATCGCGTCTTCACTTTCAAGATACGGGAAGGGCATAAATGGTCTGACGGCAGCCTGCTGACGCCGGAGGATTTTCGCTATTGCTGGGAAGATGTCTGGCTGAACGATGAGCTTTCGCAAGGCGGGCCCGCCTTGGCCCTTCTGGCGGACGGCAAGCCGCCACGCTTCGAGATCGTCGATCCGTTGACGGTCCGTTATAGTTGGGATGCGCCCAATCCCGACTTCCTGCCCAAGCTCGCGGCTGCATCGCCGCTATCGCTTGTTCTGCCGGCCGCCTATCTCAAGCAGTTCCACAAGAAATACCAGGATCCATTTCGGCTCGCCGGCCTAATGAAGGAGAACCGGGTAAAGAAATGGACGCTCCTGCATATCCGCATGTCGCGGCAGTATCGCCCGGAGAACCCGGATTTGCCGACGCTCGATCCCTGGCAGAACCGGACCAAGCCGCCGGCTGAGCAGTTCGTCTTCGAGCGCAATCCGTTCTTTCATCGAATAGACGAGAATGGCCGGCAACTGCCCTATGTTGACCGGATTGTCATGAATGTCAGCTCGTCGGCGATCATTTCCGCCAAGGCCGGTGCGGGCGAGAGCGACCTGCAAGGCATGGGAATTGACTTCACCGACTACTCCTTCCTGAAGGATGCGGAGAAGCGCTACCCGGTGAAGATGCATCTCTGGAAACGTATACAGGGCTCGCGGCTGGCGCTGCTGCCCAATCTGAATTGTGCCGACCAGGTGTGGCGTGGCCTTTTGCGTGACGTGCGCGTGCGCCGCGCACTTTCGCTCGCTGTGGACAGGCGCGAGATCAATATGGCCGTGTTCTACGGATTGGCGCAGGAAAGTGCCGATACTGTCCTGCCGGAGAGCCCGCTCTACCGGCCGGAATTCGCGAAAGCCTGGGTCGCTCATGATCCAGACCAGGCCAATGCCCTGCTCGACGAGGTCGGGCTTCAGACGCGTGACGATGACGGCCTGCGGATACTTCCCGATGGACGTCCGGCGCAGGTCATAGTGGAAACGGCCGGCGAAAGCACGCTGGAAACCGACGCGCTCGAACTCATCACCGATCACTGGCGCAAGATCGGCATCGCCCTGTTCATCCGGACTTCGCAGCGCGACATCTTCCGCAGCCGCGCGCTTGGCGGCCAGATCATGATGTCGATGTGGTCGGGCATCGACAATGGCGTGCCGACCGCCGACATGAACCCGAGCCAGTTGGCCCCCACCATCGACGACCAGCTGCAATGGCCGCTCTGGGGTGCTCACTACTTGTCTCATGGCAAGATGGGTGAGGCACCCGATCTTCCGCCTGTGGTCGAGTTGATGGCTTTACTCAAGCGCTGGAACGCATCGACCGAAGCCACGGAGCGCGCCGAAATCTGGAATTCGATGCTGTCGATCTACACCGATCAGGTGTTTTCGATCGGCACGGTGAACGGAACGCATCAGCCGATTCTGGCGTCCTCGCGGCTGCGCAATCTGCCTGACAAGGCGCTCTACGGCTTCGACCCGACTGCCTATTTCGGTGTCTACATGCCGGATACATTCTGGCTTGGAGAGTCCTGAGCGTGCTTCGATATATTGTCTGGCGCATCACCGTGATGGTTCCAACGCTGCTGGTCATATCGGCGCTGGTGTTCACAATCATCGAACTTCCCCCAGGCGACTATTTCGATAGCTTTGTTGCCGAGCTTCGGGCTCAGGGCGAAGGGGTGGATTCCGATCGCATCGAGATGATGCGCAAGGAATATGGTTTCGACAAGCCGCCGATCATTCGCTACTTCTACTGGGTCGGCGGGATGCTGCACGGCGATTTCGGCTATTCCTTCGAATATGAGTTGCCGGTTCGCGACGTCGTCGGGGACCGAATGTGGCTGACCGTGCTGGTTTCCTTCGTCACGATCATATTCACCTGGCTCATCGCCTTTCCGATCGGCATATACTCCGCAACGCATCAATACAGCTGGGGCGATTACGGCCTGACTTTCTTCGGCCTTCTCGGCCTTGCCATTCCGAACTTCATGCTGGCGCTGATCCTGATGTATTTCGCCAACATTTGGTTCGGCACGTCCATCGGCCATCTCATGGATCAGCAATATCTCGGCGAGCCGATGAGCTGGGCCAAGGCGAAGTCGATCCTCGCCCATCTCTGGATCCCGGTCTTGATCATCGGCACCGGGGGCACGGCAAGCATGATCCGGCGGCTGCGCGCCAATCTGCTCGATGAGCTGCACAAGCAATATGTCGTGACCGCGCGCGCCAAAGGCCTTCATCCCTTCAAGGCGCTGGTCAAATATCCGCTGCGCATGGCGCTCAATTTCTTCATTTCCGACATCGGCTCTATCCTGCCGGCCATCATCTCCGGCGCCGAAATCACGGCGATCGTGCTGTCTTTGGAAACGACCGGGCCGATGCTGATCAAGGCGCTGCAAAGCCAGGACATGTATCTGGCAGGGTCGTTCCTCATGTTCCTCGCCTTCCTGACGGTCATCGGTGTCCTGATTTCCGACCTGGCGCTGGCGATGCTTGATCCACGAATTCGTTTGCAGGGCGGCAGCACCAAATGAACACGCATTCGCCGCTGCCCGCTCCGGGTGCTCCACTGCAACACTACGTTTCCACCGCGCCCATTGACCTGCAGTCGGTCGAGACGATGACGCCGGAGCAGTCGAAGGTCTTTCAGGCGTCGCAGTTGCGGCTGATGTGGTGGAAACTCCGGATGCACCGGCTTGCCGTCATATCCGGCATATTCCTGGCAGCGCTTTATTTCGGGATACTGATTTGCGAGTTCCTTGCGCCCTACAATCTGCACACGCGCAACATGGACTACATCTATTCGCCGCCGCAGCGGGTGCACCTGTTCCACAACGGCCAGTTCGTCGGGCCGTTCGTCTATGGCCGCCAGATGACGCTGGATATGGACACGCTCAAGCGGAACTACATCGAGAAAAAGGATGATGTTCAGCGGATCCGTTTCTTCTGCAAGGGCGACAGTTACCGGTTCTGGGGCCTGATCGAAGGTGACAGGCATTTTGTCTGCCCTGCCGTAAACGGCCAGCTCTTTCTAGCCGGCACTGACAGGCTGGGGCGCGATGTGCTCTCGCGCATCATCTATGGCGCACGCATTTCACTGACAATAGGCCTCGTCGGCATCAGTTTCAGCTTCCTGCTGGGCATTGTCATCGGCGGACTGGCCGGCTATCACGGCGGTATCTTCGACCTGATCGTTCAACGGATAATCGAAGTTCTGCAATCGATCCCCAGCATTCCGCTATGGCTGGCTCTGGCGGCGATCATGCCGATAACCTGGAGTCCGATCCTGATCTATTTCGGCATCACCGTCATCCTCGGGCTGCTCGACTGGACCGGACTGGCGCGGGCCGTGCGTTCAAAGCTTCTAGCCTTGCGCGAGGAGGATTACGTTCTGGCCGCGCAATTGATGGGCGCCAAAAGCAGCCGCATCATCGGGCGGCATCTCATTCCCGGCTTCATGTCGCATCTGATCGCGACGGCGACGATCTCCATACCCGGCATGATCCTGGGCGAGACGGCGCTGAGCTTCCTCGGGCTCGGGCTGAGGGCGCCGATAACCAGCTGGGGCATCTTGCTCACCGAGGCGCGCAGCGTCAGCGTGATCGCGTTCTATCCATGGCTGCTTTTGCCGATGCTCCCCGTCATTCTCGTCATCTTGGCGTTCAACTTCCTCGGCGACGGGCTGCGGGACGCCGCAGACCCCTACAAGTGAAATCGCTATTCCGCCGCGCGGCCTGCCGACGACTCGTATGATGCTTGTCGGCGGCCGGTTGCGTTATTGCAAGGTTCGTCGTTCGCCTATATATGCGGCAAGCCTCGATCGGGGCTGCTGGTTCAGGACATACATATGAGTCGCCTCGATAATTTCATCAGCAGGATGACCGCACAGCGCGACATTCTCAATCAAATCTGCCCCGAGGTGGCGAAGATGGAGGGGCTTGTGCTCGAGCTCGGCCTCGGCAATGGCCGGACGTTCCACCATCTGCGCGAGCGCCTGCCCGGGCGCCGGATCGTGGTGTTCGACCGTGAAGTTGGCGCACACGCCAGCTCAATTCCCGAAGCTGAAAACCTCGTGCTCGGCGAAATACGCGAGACGGCCCGCAAGTTCATTGGCATCGACGCCGCTCTTGTTCATGCCGACATCGGCACCGGCTATGACGATCGCGATGCAGTGACCGCTACCTGGCTTCCTGATCTGATTGCGCGCCTGCTTCGCGTCGGCGGCTTCGCGGTCAGTGGCACGCCGCTCGATCACCCGCTGCTGCAACGCCTCCCGCCGCCGACCTCGGAGCCCGCCGATCGTTATTTCCTCTGCAAGCGCGTGTAAGGGCGGAGACGGCCCAAATCTTCAGGGGCCAAGTCTTCAGGGGATCGTATAGACTGCTATCTCCCGCTCAATGCCGCGCAGCGAGACCTCGTGAGGCACGGGCGTCAGCGCGTTCCTGTGCAACAGATCGGCGGTGAGATTGTCGTCGACCACCGCACGAGTGGCGAAGATCGCTTGTGCGTTGGCAAGGTTCTGGACCCGCGAAGCAATGTTGACCGTCTGGCCGAAATAGTCCTGTCGCTCGTTCATGGACACCGCGATGCAGGGACCGGCATGGACTCCGATCTTGAGCAGCAGATCCTCGCGCCCGCTCTTGTCGTTGAGCTCACGCATGGCATCACGCATCCTGAGGGCCGCAGCAATCGCACGATCAGGCGTCGCGAAGGTCGCCATCACCGCATCACCGATCGTCTTCACCACCGCGCCTGCCTCCGCCGCGACGATCTCATGCAGAACCTGGAAATGCACGCGCACGAGATCGAAGGCCGAAAGATCGCCCACCCGCTCGTAAAGCTCGGTCGATCCGCGCAGGTCGGTGAACAGGAAGGTCAGGCTGGTGATCTTCAGGCGCTGGTTGATGTCGAGCGTATCCGTGCGATAAAGATCGCGGAACGTCTGGTTGGTGAGCAGGCGCTTGGCGGTCAGGAAGGGCCGGCGTTTACCCAGGAAATCATGCAACGCCTGGCCGGCGATGAAGACCGTCGGCAGCACGCGGGTGTCGATCCGGTTTTCCAGCGAAATGCGCAACGGGCCGGGTTGCATCTCCAGCGTCTGGTTCTGGACATGATCACGGTCGAAGACCAAAGAGAGGCTTCGGCGCTCTTTTGTTGGTTCGCCCTTCCCGTCGATGAACTGCGCTGAATGGGTGACCGGCTCGAAGACGATGATGAATTCGGACGGAAGCTGTATGTGCAGAACCGCCTTTTCACCGGGGGCAAGCTCGATATCCTCCAGCGAGAACGCTTCCATCTTTTTCGCCAAATCCTCTTCCGGCAGATCGGCGCCGGACGCCCAATAGATCTGGCGGAAATATTCCGCCACCGACAGTTCGTGTGGATTGTGGGCGGCAATCCTGCGCACACGGGGACTGACGGTGAATGTCACCTCGACCATCTCGTCGAGGGTCGGTGAATAGCCCTGGGAGCACAGCGCGCAGGTGTATTCGTCCTTCTGCAGGGTTTTCAGCGTGGCGTTGGTGTCGAGCACGCCGCCACAGCCGGGGCACAGAACATTCCAGGAAATGTCGAAGATGCCCACCCGCGCCGCGTGGAGAAAGGCGCTTATGGCGCGTTCCTCGTCGAGGCCATGCTTGCTGGCGAAGGCTGGCGCATTGATGCGGCAAAGTTCGCGGTCCTTGCCCTCCGCGATGGTTCGCTTGATCGCGTCGATTGCCTGTGGATCGACATCGGTCGATTGCCGCAGAAGCGAGAACAGATCCTGAGCTTCGTTCATCGTGCAGGCTCCGGAAAATGCGCGGGCGTGTTGACCGGACCGGTCTTCGGTCCAAGCACTCCATCTTACTTCGAAACGGACCGTACGGCCATTCGAATGGACAAGCCTGGTGACAGTTCAATTTCCATTCGGCGGATTTTCACTGGCCGCAAGCGGCATTATGATGGGTCCATGGGGCATTCATCTTTGGGACTTTTTCCCATGCCGACACCCAACAACCCGCCATTTCCCGCGGCCCTGCGCCTTTTCTCGGTGGTGGTCATCATCGTCCTGATCGTGGGCGCCGGTCTGTTTTTCGCGCCGGTGCTGGTCAAGCCGCGCTGGCCTTGGGCCGTCACGCCGTTCAATGCTCGCTTCCTCGGCGGCTTCTACACCGCCGAAATGGTCGTGATGGCGGCGCTGCTGGTCTGGAATCGCTGGTCGCCCGGCAGGCTCGTGCTCGTCATGGCCTTCATCTTCAGCGTCATCGTGTCGGTGGCTTCGTTCATCAATCTCGGCTATTTCAACTTCGAGCGCAAAGCGCCCTGGCTCTGGTTTTTGGTCTATCTCGCTTCGGTCGCGGTATCCGGGCTGTTCCTGTGGCGGACCAGGGCCCTTCCTTCTGCAAAAGGCGTGACCTTAAACCCCGCATGGCGCGGCTATATGCCGGTGGAATCGGCGATCCTCGGGCTCTATGGCGTGGGCCTATTGCTGTTTCCCCTGACATTCAGCGGCTTCTGGCCATGGCCGATCGATGCCTTCCACGCCCAGGTCTACAGCGCCATCTTCCTCGCCGGTGCGGGCGGCACATATCTCGTCTGGAGAAGCGCGCCGCGCGAGGAACTGCTGGTGCTCGGCTTGGCGCAGTTTCTGGTTGGCCTGCTTGCCATCCTTGGCCTCGTCATCACCGACGCTGCGGTGCACCGGATCGACTGGACGGCGACCGGAGCATTGTGCTGGCTCGCCCTTTTCGGCTGGATCGGCATCAGCGGCGTCTTCAAACTCTACGCC
Organism: Mesorhizobium sp.; assembly: GCF_004962245.1. Lineage (GTDB taxonomy): Bacteria > Pseudomonadota > Alphaproteobacteria > Rhizobiales > Rhizobiaceae > Mesorhizobium. The sequence goes on from NZ_SUHQ01000024.1 coordinate 100,695, forward strand.
GCCTCCCGGTATTTTAGCCCGCAATCGGCATCATAGGTTGCAGAGACGGCTGGATTTTCAGGTGACGTCCGGTGCATCGTGTCGGGCCGATTGCTTTGCCGGGAGCGCCATGACCAGCACGACCTCGCCATCCTCCGAGAAAATCGAGCCGCAGCTCCGGTCTGTCCGGTCAAGCGATGCGGAGGCGCTTTGCGCTATCTTCAACATGCCGGGCTTCCGCTGGGGCACGCTCAGGATGCCTTTCGAGATGGTGGAGCAGGTGGAGCGGCGCATCGCCAAGTCCGGCCAGGAAACCACCTGGATCGTTGCGGAGTTGGACGGCAAGGTCGTCGGCCATGGCAGCCTGGTCGTGCAGGGTTCGCCGCGTCGTTCGCATATCGGCGAGATCAATATCGGCCTCGACGATGCCTTTGTCGGCAAGGGCATCGGCTCAGCCATACTGGAGGCGCTGCTTGACGTGGCCGACAACTGGCGGGCCCTGAAGCGGGTCGAATTGACCGTCTATGCCGACAACGAACCGGCCATCCGTCTCTACACAAGCCACGGCTTCGAGGTCGAAGGCCGGCATGTGAAGGCCGGTTTTACCGACGGGCAGTACCACGATCTCCTGAGCATGGCCCGGCTGCGGTTCTAAGATCCGCTGTTTGGCCTTAGACTCTAGCTGTTTAGCCAATCGACAATTCGTGCCGAGCCGGCGAACAGGTGATTGCTCATGGAGAACTCCGTAGGATACGGTCAATTTCGTCTCACACCATTTGATCGAGTTGACGATCTGTGTGGGCCGGCCGCATCCAGCAAATCTAGTCTCCCTTGGCGTTTTCGCCACAAGCGGCTAGACGGGACCAATGACCGCCGTCTTTGACCCAACCCCTACGCCTCCGGTCGAAATCCTGGCTGTGCTGTCGCTGCTCTGCCCGGAAGTCGTGCGTGACATCGAGCAGAACTGGAATGCACCGGTTTCCGATTACGCCCGCCATCTGTGGCGGCCGGTGGCAAGGCCTGCATCGGGCCTGGCGATCGCTGCCCGCTCGATCCTGCGCGAAGTCCTGCAGCAGCGCCTCGGTGTGATCATGCAGCCTGAGGAGATCGGCAAGGCCCTCGAAGAGTTCGAGCACAGACCGGTGATTCAGTCCGGCCTGCACTGCCTGCTTCTGATGGACCGGATCACTTTCGATGCCCTCCTGCTTGCCTGGCTCGGCGCGGTCGAAAACGGGCTGTCGGCCTTCTTCGGCTTCATGGGAACGACGATGACCATGGAGACAATTGGCCGGGAGGGGCCGGGATGGCTCGATGTCGGCGACGACAAGGTTAACCTGTTTGGCATGGGGCGCCACAAACTGTGCCGCAAAAGCGCCTGCGTGGCCGGTCCCGTCACCCTCAACAAGCGCGCGCTCGAAGCGGTGGGCAACGAAACGGATGCCAGCCGCTGGCTGGGCACACTGCTTGCCAGCCAGGACAAGGTGTTTGGAACCGCCGCCGATGCGCTGACAGCCCTCAACGAGGATCTGGTCGCCGATTGGGATCGTTCCGGCATGGCCCTGCCGGTTTTCATCGATGATCGGCTCGCCGCGGCTGCCGTGGCGCGGCATCTAGAATATGATGGTAGCCTTCTTTCCAGGCTGCTCATTGAGCCCGCAAGGCGCCAGCGTCTCGAATGTGCCTTGCAAGAGGCCACATCGAGCCCATTCGGCAGATTCCTGCCCAGTGCCACAGACTATTTCTGGGGCATCCGCGAGGAGCGCGTGCGCAAGCTCGTCCTCGAGAACGGGCACCTGATCGAGCCTGACAGGCCGCGTGGTCTTTCCATCCCGTTCGAGCGGCCGCATCTCAGGCAGGCGCTGCTGGACGGCGTGCTGCTGCCGAACTTGTTCTTGGTGTTCCTCGTCCTTGCCATATTGCCGCGGGTGCGGGTTGTGGGCGGCCTGAGACAGATTGGCTATGTAGCGCTTTTTCACTCGATCCTGCTGGCTGTGCTCGACGAAAACGTGCCGGAAGAGCGCGATCTGGCTGCGGAGCTGCAGGTTCGGGAAAATGCCTGGGGTATGCGGGTCATCGATGAAAAGATCTCGGTCCGCGAGCAGCTTGCCAGCCTGCCGGAAGGGGCGCTCTTCCCGGACCTGCTCCGGCAATACCGTTTGCGGACATTTGCCGAGACGACCGACAACCTGAAACTGGTTCGCGAAAACGCCCGATGGCGCAAGATCGGCCAGGCAGAGATCAAGGCGAGCTGAGCCTTACTTCAGGTTGATTTTCGGGTGCGCAACCGCAAGCGACGGCGATCTATCGGTGAGCCTCTGGCGTCTGATCCGGCCGCTTCCTTGACGCTGATGCCTTTCGGGATTTCGACGACGGCTTCCGCCTCGATCGGCGGCGCTCTGCCACCGGACCTACACGGATCGTTCGGTGCCCATTTGCGCTGCCGCTTGCCGGTCGACGGCTATCGGTGCATCCTTGTGAATAGCCTGGCCGTGAAGTGCGTAGCGAGATCACGCCGTCACAGCCCCTAGTGAGGTCTTGTTCGATGGACTGCTCGGGCTGCGGTTTCGAGGTTGAGGGCGGTTACACCTTCTGTCCGAGGTGTGGCAGGCGCCAGCCCGTGCCATGCGCCAGTTGCGGCTACCCCTGCGCACCTGATTTCGAGTTCTGTCCGAAATGCGGGGCAAGCGTCGGTGCGCCCGCAAAAACCGTCGAACGGCCTGCTCCGACACCAAGCCGAACCATTGTGCCGCCTTCTCGAACTCCGTCGCTGCTTCCGAACATCGAAAGCGAAGATGGGCTGCATCCCGTCTCTGACGCCGATCGCCGGACGGTAACGGTCCTGTTCGCCGACCTTTGCGGCTTCACGACACTCAGCGAGCAGCTCGACCCCGAGGTCATGCAAGCGCTGCAGAACGAACTGTTCAAGGAATTGACCGCGGCCGTGCGAAACTTTGGTGGTTTCGTCGACAAATTCATCGGCGATGCACTGCTCGCTTTGTTCGGTGCGCCGGTTGCGCATGAGGACGATCCGGAACGTGCACTTCGCGCCGCTCTCGACATGATCGCCCGGACGGCGCGGCTCGGCGAAAGCAGCCCCCACTCCGGCTCGCCTCTGTCACTCCACATCGGCATAAACACTGGACCGGTCGTTACTGGCGGATTGGGCATCGGCACCGCCAAATCCTATTCGGTGACGGGCGACACAGTGAATACGGCGCAACGCCTGCAATCGCTGGCCGCACCGGGTGAGGTGCTGGTCGGCGAGCTCACTCACAGGCTGACCCGGCATGCCTTCTCCTACGAGTCGCTGGGTGATGTCGTGCTTCGCGGCAAGGCTGGCAGTGTGCTCGTCCATCGACTGGATGCACCGCTTGCGACGCCGCGTGCAGCGCGTGGGCTCGAGGCGCTCGGCCTCAGTGCGCCGATGATAGGTCGTGGTGCGGAGCTCAACAGAATGCTGGCGAGCCTTGACCAGGCGTGCGGCGGCTCGGCCCAACTTGTCCGCCTTGTCGGAGAAGCCGGTATCGGGAAATCGCGGCTGGTGAAGGAGTTCGTCGCCCGCGTCGGCGACGAGGATCGTTTTCGCAACGTCGCCGTGCGGCAGGCCACGTGCTCACCGCTGGGCGAACAATCATTTGGCGCCTTGGGCGCAGTGGTGCGCAGCGCTGCCGGGATGATGCAAAACGACGATGGGGACGAAATGCGGGGGAAGCTCGCAGGCTTGCTTGCCGATCTCGGCCTGCAGGGCGAGGAGGCGAAGCGGCTGATGCCTCTGCTCTACCATGTGCTTGGCCTTGGCGACCCCGATGCCACCTTGCAGCATGTCGAGCCCGAGCAGCTGCGGCGGCAAATTCTCTATGCAGTCCGCACAATCATCGAACGACGGCTTGCGTTGTCGCCGCTGTTGATTGTCGTCGAAGACCTGCACTGGGCCGACGCCGTGTCGCTCGAGGCACTACGTTTCGTGATGGACAGGTTGGAACGCACGCGGTTGATGTTGCTGGTCACGCATCGTCCGGCTCCGGACAACGACCAGCTCGACTCAAGTCGGGTCAGTCACACAGCGCTCAGGCTTTCGCCGCTCAACAGTGACGACGGACGCAGCCTGCTGGCGGCGCTTTTCGGCGAGAGCTGGGTAAACTCCGCAGGAAGGCTTCTCGATCAGATCCTCGAGCGCGCGGGCGGCAATCCCCTTTTTGTAGAGGAGATCGTTCGCGGCCTTATCGATCGAGGTGTTCTGATGCGCGAGGACCAGCGATGGCGGACTGTGGCAGGCGAAGCCGCAACCGGCATTCCCGCCACTATCCAGGCAATGTTGCTTGCTCGCGTCGACCGGCTGCCCCAAGAGGTGCGCCGGCTGGCCCAGGAAGCCGCGGTAATCGGCCCGCGCTTCGATGCCACACTTCTGAAAACAGTGACAGCCGACCCCGGCCGGCTAGAAGCCGGCTGCGAACTGCTTTGCGATGCGGAAATCATCGAGGAAGTTGCCGGATCAGGCTCGGTCTCGTCGCAAAGCTACCGCTTTACGCAAACGTTGCTGCAGGACGTGATCTACCAGAATCTCCTCCTGCAACGCCGGACCGACATCCACGGGCGGGTCGGTGCAGCCTTGGAGCAACTGTACGGCGACAAGCCGGAACGGCTCGAGGATTTGACCGTGCTCGGTCATCATTTCGCACAGAGCGCCGAGCGGGAGAAGGGCGCGCATTACCTGCAGGCGGCGGGCGATCGCGCTCGCATAATATACGCCAACGACGACGCCCTTCGTTTCTACGAGCGAGCACTGGCTGCGTTGGGCGCGATCGGGCAAACACCGCTCAAACTGGCAATTGCAGAGCGCATTGCCGATTTGAGCGGGCCGGTAGGCCGCCGCGAGATCGCGCACCACCACTACGAGACGGTGTTGCAGGCATACCGCGAGTCATCCAATCGTGTCGCTTCGGCGCGAGTTTTGCGTAAGATCGGTCGGCTGCTCTGGGACGTTGGCAAGCGGGACAACGCAGAATCCCGCTATGCTGAAGCGGCAGCGCTCCTCGATGGAGCGGATGCCCCGGTCGAGCAGGCGCATCTCTGGCAAGAACGTGGCCGACAGGCGTTCCGTAGTGGAGATCACGCTCTCGCGGCAAAATGGGCAGACGCTGCGCTGGATTGCGTACGCACTCTGACAACGGAGCATGTCTCCGAGGAAGGGTGTGACGCCACTCTTGTGACCGCCGAGGCCCTCAATACCAAGGCTGTTGCGTTGGCTCGCCTTGGGCGAAACCGTGAAGCCGTGCGCCAGGTTGAGCGTAGCATTGAATTGGCCGAAGCCGCCGGTCTGCTGGGCGCGGCCTGCCGCGGCTACACCAATCTCGGCGTGCTTTACACGACCATCGATCCGGCAAAGGCGATGGAGGTCTGTCGGCGCGGTCTTGAAGTGGCGCGCCATATTGGTGATTTGGGTTTCCAGGCGCGCCTCCTCGCCAATCTGGCGGTCGCTTGTTGTACTTTCACGGATCGCTGTCCAACGGAGGGCGTGCCTGCTGCCGAGAAGGCCATCGAGATCGACCGGGCGCTCGACCAGCGCGAGCACCTGCCGGTGCCGTTGATCGTGCTTGGGCAGATCCACCAGTGCAACGGCCGTCCGGAACTGGCGGTTGGCTTGTTCCACGAAGCACTGGACGTAGCCCGAGAAACGGGCGAACCCCAACTGCTGTTTCCGTGCTATGATGGTCTTGCAACGCTTAATCTCGACCTCGACAATCTGGCCGAGGCCGAACGCTACTTTTCCTTGGCGCAGGGTATATGCGCCCAGCACGGGCTCGACCCGGAAGCGCTTGTGGTGCTGCCTTTTCTCGACTAGCCGGGGTTGGAGGTTGGAAATGTCCGCGCGCAGTGACTTGGTACCGCTTCAACCGGGCGACCGTGCGCCGAACGTGGTACTCGACGCCATTACCCAGGAAGGCAAGATCGCGCTTGACGACTTTCGCGGACAAAAACCGGTGCTGGTCGGCCTGTTTCGAGGTCTGCATTGTGCGTTTTGCCGGCGCCATATCGCCGCTCAGGCGCGGCTTGATCCGGAGCTGCGCGAAAAGGGCGTGGGGAGCCTGACGGTGGTCAACACGCCGATCGAGCGGGCGCGTCTCTATTTCCGCTACCACCCGATGCCGAATCTGCTTGCGGCCTCCGACCCTGAACGCGCTTCACATCGTGCTTTTGGACTGCCCAATCTCGAATTCACCGAAAACGAGACGAACTGGCCGTACAAGGTCTCGATGGCAGTGGCAAAGGATATGCGGGTCGACGTACCAGGCGAGTTGCCCGGTCCAATGGATCCTTTTGCGGCCAGCGAATTCCTCGACAAGAGGGACCATTACGAACTGACCGAGGCCGACGAGCAGATGATGGCAACGGGACACGGACAATTGATCGGTCAGTTCCTACTGGACCGGCAGGGGATCGTCCGCTGGAGCTTCACGGAGGTTCCAGAGGGTGGGCGATACATGTTTGGGGCGCCAAGCCCGCAGGAGCTGATGTCAGCCGTGTCCCAAGTCGCCCAATAGACACCCAAGGCGCGCAAAACACTTTGAGATCAGCACGGACAGACTGGCATGGGAACATGTCGACAGCAGTGGTGAAATTGCAGTACGCGTGCCTTGGGGACCCTTGCTCGGAACTCCAGTTCCAGTTTCTTCTTCGAGAGAATACCGCCGAGAACCATCCACATTTCTCGTCGAGCGGCTTCCACCTACACGAATGAAAGCCTCTCGGAAGCCCGCCGACGTCGTGCCGGCGCAAAGACGCGCGACCGTGTTTCGGGCGGCAAAGCTAGACCTGCCCTGAGTTTTTTGACCGGAGGGGCCGAGGCAATGGTTAATAGTTTGCGGCACGCAGTCGCGTCTATCCCCGCATAATGCGATAGACAGTTGCATCGCCCTCTACACCTCGAAGAGGCGCATCAAACGCGACGACGCTTCGGCCCGCAAGCAGGTCACTCACGCCGGGCGCAGAATAGAGCGCCTCGGAGATGCAGACCTGTCCGGCTTCCGCCAGTGACTGCACGCGTGCGGCGATATTCACGGTCTGGCCGAAGTAGTCGAGGTTGTCGTTGAGTGTAACGGCAATCGATGGACCGCAGTGGGCACCCATCTTTAGAACAATCCCCGGCCTGACATTGTCGCCGTTGAAGCGATCGATTTCTTCAAAAATGCTGAGGGCGGCCGAAATCGCATCCGATGGCCGCGAGAATACTGCCATCACCGCATCTCCGATCGTCTTTACGACAGCGCCGGAATGCTGGTGGACCGCCGCATTGAGAAGAGCGAAATGCTCGCGGACCAGGGCATAGGCGTTGAGGTCGCCAAGGCGCTCATACATGGCGGTGGAACCCTTGAGATCCGTGAACAGGAAGGTGATCTGCCGGATGCCGAGCCCCTCCTTCTCGTCGACACGCTCGGAACGGAAGAGCCGGCGGAAGGTTTGCCGCGCAAGCAGCGCCCCGCCGGAAACATATGGGTCGAAATCGAGCGTCGGTTTGGTCGTCAACGCGACAAGCTCGGGCGGCCAGTTGATGAGAAGCAACGCGCCACGACCGGGTCCGGTATTCGCAACCTCAATGACAACCGGACCGGGCGGCACGGCCGGCAACGCAGGCAAGAAACGCCTGCCGTCATAGTTGATCTTAAGAAGTGTCGGCGCCAACACCGGATCCCCTGATATAGGTACAGCGAATGCCGCTTGTGTCTGCACGTTGACGCCTGACAGGGAGCCGGGATCGAGGTCAGCGCGCAATGTTGTTGTAGTGCCCGGCGGCAGGAACGTCATGCCCCGCACGAAGCCTCGCAGAACGTCCAGAAAGCGTACGTCCTGCCCGGGCAGCCGCCCGTCATTGCCGAAGCGTAGCTTCCAGTGAAAATCCTCGACAGAGAGCGTCTGGGGCTCGTGGAACGGAAGTCGCCGCAGATGGGGCGATACAGAGAAGGAGACCTCGATGAAGTCGTCGAGGTTGGTATCGCCCGATACGTCGCACAGGCCGCAGACGTAATGCGTCTGCAACGTGCGCAGGGCGCCGAAACTATCGAGCACCATCCCGGATTGGGGACAAAGCACGTCCCAGCTCATATCGAACAGGCCGCAGCGGGCCGCGTGAAGGAAGAGGTCGATTGATTCAGGCTCGGCGATTGCGCGGTCGCGGGCGAAGGCCAGCGGATTGACACGATAGAGCGCTTGGTCGTCGCCGCTCCTGATAAGCGTTTCGAATTTTGAGATGACGCGCGGGCTCCAGGCTCGCGCTTGCTCGATCTCGGTCATCTTGTCTTCGAGAAGACGATCGTTGACCACCATCACGCCGGATCCCCAATTTGCCTGGCGGCAGCCTACTAAAAATCCTGCCCGATGCGAATGGATGGAAATCCTTCGTCTGTCTCAGGACTTAGGCGGCACGCGCCACACCGGTGCAGACGCTCTGAATGTCGGCATAGGGACGGTCATTAGCGGACTTTCGCAAACATGCCGACTAGCGCTATTCGACGAGCCAGAATTTACGGTTCTGGCGATGCTTTCTGCCGCCTCTGGACTAGCGATGTCCTTTGGGGATGGTTCCTGTATCGTGGGGTCGCTGCGACAGCACCCCTTCCAACCGTCAGAATGCCGTCACCGGGAGCGGGGCCGTCCACGCGTGGGGTAATCGCAGAGGCGACGTGCCCTGGCGGCCACGCCGGCGTTTGCCTGCTCGATCAGCCACGCGCGCGTGTCGATCTCCAAGTGACATCGGGCGATCGCGGCAGTCTGGTCGCGTGAGCCATCGTCAACAACAATAATCTCGAGCGCACGATAGGACTGAGCGTGTACGCTGCCGAGCGTCTCGTCGATTGTACCTTGCGCATTGTGAGCGGGAATAATGACACCGTTCACTCGAGCACGGCCTCGACTTTGGCAACAAAGTCATCGAGCGAGCGATCCCCGCGAATCTCGATGCGCGGAAGGTCGATGGGATCGTAATCGAGGTCCGCTGGCCCGTGTCTGCCGCCGAAGCCGATCCGATAGCCGCACTCCTTGGCCAGCCGGCCAAGCCGTCGGTCGGTGACAGAGAAGGGTGCCGCGAACGCCGTGGTTGGCCGACCGGTCCACCGTTCGATAAACATACGAGAGCGCAGGAGCTCGGCGGCCAACTCAGAGCTCGACAGACCATCGATCGCGCGATGCGTCGCCATATGGCTTCCGAAGAACGCACCTTCGCCGGCGAGGCGTCGCACCGTTCCGGCGTCCATAAGCGGCGCCGGCGGACCGCTGTTGGCGTCCCACTGTGCACTTTTACCCACCAGGTCCGTCACCAGGAACACTTCCGCGGTCAGGTCGTTCGCGCGCAAGATCGGCCAGGCATGGTCGGCAAAGTTCTGGAAACCGTCATCGAACGTGATGAGCACTGGGCGGCCAACGAAGGGCTGACGGTTGGCGATGGACCCTTCCAGTTGCTCGGACATAATCGCGTGAAAGCCATTGGCGCGCAGCCATGCCATCTGGCTGCCGAATGCGGCGGGCGTGCACCGATAACGGGCGAGCGTGGCCGGACCGTCTTCGGCGACGCTGTGATACATGAGGACAGGGATGCGCGGCCGCCGCTCGCTACGCGCGACGTCGCGGCGCAAGGCCCGCGCCCCGCCCCAGACGATTTTTCGCGCGACCCCCATTTCGATGCGCGCGCGGATTGGCACATGATCAATCTTCGGTTCCGCCGCAACGTCGCCAGGTGACAGGCGGCGGAAGCGGTCTATGCGATAGAGCTCCGTATGGATCGATTGCTCGAGGACGAGGCCTTCGGTCCCTGCCAGCGTCTCCGAGATCGCTTGTGCACCGAATGTGTTCCAGTCGAAGCCCGTCCTCTCAGGATTGTCACGTAGCACGAACGCGTGTGCGCTGATGAAGCTGCCGCCAGGCGCCAACGCCCCAACGACTTTTTTGGCGAAGCGTTGCAACTCGGCGAGATCATCCAGGTAGTAGAGCACTTCCGAACAGAAGATCAGATCCATCTCACCCGGCAGCGTATCCGCCATGAAATCCAGTACGCCGAACTCAACATTCGGCTGATCGCTGCATCGCGCGCGCGCCCGCTCGATGGCTATGGCTGAGATGTCAGTTGCGGTCAAATGGCTCACTCGCGGCGCCAGCTGCCGCGTGAAGTGACCCTCCGCGCAGGCCAGCTCAAGCGCCCGTCCAATGGGACCGGCAGGCAGAATTTCGAGCTGCCGCTCATATTTCTCCTGCTCATAGGACGAACAGTAGTTCCAGGGATCCTCGGTCGCGAAATAGCGATTCCAGAACGACGTGCGATCCTTGTCGTGCCCATCCGCGGCCCGTGCGCGGCGCGGCGCTGCAAGAGGCGCTGTAGGTTCGGCGCTCGACTGGACCAACTCCTGCGCTTCCGCGGCCAATCGCGCGAGTTTGCCGAAGTGGCTGTCCCGATCGGACGGGCGTACAAGCCGTTCAGGGGGCACGAAATTCGGCGTCAATTCAATCCAATGACGCTTTGTCACTGTCCCGAGTACGCCGAACTGCACGCGCGCCTCGATCTGGCCGTCCATCATCAGATAGGCGTAGATTTGGTCGATTCCTTCCGGAAGTTCGATCGAGGCCGGATTTCGAGCGTCGACGCGAATTCCGAGTGTCCGCGCCAGTCTGCGCGGCGCGGCAAGGTCGTCGACTTCGAGAAGCATTTGCTCAAGGTGATACTGGACGCGGCGACCCGCTACGGGATCGCCCCAGAGCTTGCCGAGTTCGATGATCAACTCGGTGACGGAGCCGCCGAACCTATCCCACCTGGCAGCCAATTGCGCTGGCACCGACAGGCTTCCTACCATAAGGCCATCGAAGACCACCTTGGCGATCTCACGCGCCCACTTCCGTCCTGCCGGGAGCGCGCGCAGGGACTGCGAGTTGGTCGAGCGCGAGCCGCTGCCGCAATCCGACGCGGCGTTCCACAATGCGAACCACGCGAGTGCTTCGGAAGCGGTGCCGCCGTTCGCCTCGATCGCTCCATTGGCGTAAGCCGATGCCGGGTGTTTGACCCTGGGATCAGGAGAAAAGCCGCGGGCGATCACGATTTCCGCATCTGCCACCATCTGCGTCGAATTGCGGGAGAGCGAGTTGGGGCTGACCCGAAAGAAAGCGAGCGGCTCGTCGACCATCACCCAATTTTTGCCTAGACGTGCGAGGCGCTGCCACAGATCCCAGTCCTCACAGGTGCGCAGCGACACGTCGAAACCGCCAAACTCAACAATTGTCTCCCGGTCCACCAGCAGCGCGTGAGTGCGAATGGCACACCGGCGGGCAAATGTTTCAAAGGGCTGGATCGCAACCTCCGTTGAGATGCTCGACGGGGTGAGTTCGCCATCGGGCATCACGAGCCGAGAACCGCAATAGGCGGCCACTGCATCGGGAGTATTTTTCAGTGCGGCCAGCATTTTCGCAAGGAAGCTGGCATCCACCCAATCGTCCGCATCCAGAAACATGAGCCAGCGGCCGCGCGCTGTCGAAATCCCGCTATTGCGCGCCCCGGCGGCGCTATAGGCGTAAGACCTCAACGTCCGAAATCGGGCATCGTGCTCCACATAACCGGCGATGATCGCGGGGGTGCGGTCCGTGGAGGCGTCGTCGACGATGATCGCCTCCCAATCCACTATTTCCTGGGCGAGAAGGCAATCGAGTGCGCGCGCCAGCGTTACCTCCGCATTGTGCGCAGGAACCACGATTGAAACCAAGGGATTATGCGCCACGCCGTCTTACCCGCGCCTGGTTCGAAGGTAGAACAAGAGTCCTGAGACATAGCCGGCGATTTCCTGCCAAAGGAAACGGTCCTTAGCGACGCTGCGTCCAAACAGTCTTCTGCAAATTCTTCCGAGCCGCCGCGACGCCGCCATTTGGCTGCAGAGCGAGCTTGCCCCTGTCGTGCTACCGATGTTGGAAGCCTGGCGCAGCATTCGCATCCGTGCCGCCGAGCTTGGGCGCCAGCTGTCGCAGATGCACGTCAAAGCCAAGCATGCCGCATACTCATGTCGATCCCCGGAGTCGGCGCCATGACCACAAGCTGCGGTCCCTGGCACCGTATGAATGCAATAGCTATGGCAACCTGACGCCTTTTGCAATCGGGCGCGCAACAAATGCAAGCCCACTGAAGCTTTGGCGTGAATGCCTCAGTTATTGGGACTATTGCTCCTCTCCTATCGACCGAAACGCCTCGATTCCGAGGTGCATTCTCGAACAGCCGTTCTCCGCGCGAAAGAAGACCTTCCTTCCACCGTTGGGCTCGTATCGGAAGCTGATCGTCGCAGTATTACAGCCGGGTGCGCGACAGTATGCGCACCGCCATGCCCAGCTAATTTAGATCATTCTAATTAATCTGCGCTACTTAATTGCGCTCCAGTAGCTATAGCCTGACATTGTATTACGCATTTCGATAGTAGATTGCGTCAAATTGTCGATTAGATTAGCCGGTTATGGCTGCTATCACAAAGAGACGCGAGAGCTACGCCAATCGGAACTTGTGCATTTGCTGCTAGTCCAAAAGATGTAAAAGGGACGCACGAATTGGCTTAAGTCAAGAAGATTCCGGCTTGCGAGCCGGGTATTTTGCTGACATGCTTGCCCGTTTCTGAGTTTCGCACTGTGGCAGTTGTTCAAAAGAAGGGGCATAAGGATGGCCAAGGAATCTTCGAATACCGCTTCTTCAGCAAATAAGGCGGACGTAAATCTGATAGGTAATGCAGACGGAAACGGGCTGGCCTTCATGGGGGTCCAGGCTCGCGAGAGCGGGGTCTCCGGCGACGCTGTAGGTGTCGACAAGATACGTGATCTGCTGTTCGGCAACCAGATGCAGGACTATGACCGCCGTTTTTCCAAGCTTGAAGAACGGTTCTTGCAGCGCTTCAAGGATGTCGAATCCGAGGCCAAGCGCAATCTTGAAATGTACGAGTCAAATGCAAAGAAGCAGGTCGAATCGCTCGCGGCGCAATTGCGGAACGAAAAAGATGCACGAGCCGAGGCCGACAAGGAGATTGACCGGAATCTTCGCGAGCAAAATCAGGCGCTTGAAAAGCAGGTGCGCGCGTTGTCGGATCAATTGAGCGAGCTTGAGCGCGAAGTTGCGGACCGGATAAATCGAAGCGATCAACTGCTGCGTGAGGAAATCAAGCAAAAGAATGAAAGCATTCAGATGCTGATGGAGAAAATGTTTTCCGATCTCAGCAACGTCAAGACCGACCGAAATCTTTTGGCTGGCCTGTTTGTCGAGGTTGCAAAATGTCTAAATCAGGATCCCGTCGGCAGCAAGAGCAACTCGGAACGTAGTTGGAAAGTGAGTTGATCGGAACTTGACGTCGACCGTCGACCCAATCAGCCTTCCTCAAGCAGCTTCGAACGATACAGAGATTGATCGCGAGGCTCTGGCTAGTCTTTTGGTCGAAATTGCCCGGAACGTCGATCCGGACTATCGTGCGCGTTTCGACGGAGTTCCAAGCGCCGATCCTCGCATGGAAACGCTGCGCCAGTTGCTGGTCGGCCGCGAAATTTCGGAGCTTTCACGAGTTACGCACCTGCTTGACCAACCTGAGCAGCTTGCGGCTGCAGTTGGGGGTGTTCTCCCCAGTGCAGCCGCGCGTGCGCCTCATGCGCAACTCGGAGAGGCCCTTGCGCCAGCTGTCGAGAGGGCCGTGCAACGGTCCATCCAGAAGAGCCCGCGTACGCTTACGGATATATTATACCCGGTGTTTCTGCCGGCAATTCGCAAGTCGATCGGGGAAAAGATCGATCAGACCTTTCAGTCGCTGAATGAAACTTTAAGACATATATTTACCTGGCATGGGCTAAAGTGGAGGTTTGAAGCTTGGAGAACTGGGGCAAGCTTCTCAGAAGTTGTTCTTAAGCATTCTCTTGTCTATCGTGTAGAACATGTCTTTCTCATTAACCGCAATTCCGGGCTTTTAATAGCGCATGTAGCTGCCGATAATGCAACGAGCGAGGATCCTCAACTAATTTCTTCGATGCTTAGTGCAATTCAAGATTTTGTGAAAGACTCATTTAACGAGAAAGAACAGAGCGGCCTGGACACTATCCGTTTTGGGGAGCTTCGTCTCTGGTCGGAAGTTGGACCGTTTGCGACCTTGGTTGCGGTGATCCGGGGAAATCCGCCAGAGGAATTACATGAAATAGTTCGCGATGTGTTGCTTCGCATCCATGATGAATGCTCACAGGCTTTAGAGCAGTTTGACGGCGACAGTTCGCAGTTGGCCGGCGTAGAGACGCAGTTGCAGACCTGCGTTGAACTGAAGCAGGAGGAATCAAACCAGGGATTTCCGTGGCTGGTGATGACTGCAGTCCTGCTGGTTTTGATTCCGGCAGGCGTTTGGTTCTTTCTTTCCTGGCAATCCGGGCAGCGCTGGCAGGCCTATGTGTCGCGACTGGAGACCCAACCCGGCATCATCGTTGCCGAACAAAAAATGCGCGATGGCCAATTCTATATTGCCGGACTGAGAGACCCGCTTGCCGCCGACCCGCAGGCTCTGCTGTCCGGAACGCAGGTCGATCCCGCCCGCGTTCATTCGCAGTGGCAATTCTATCAGAGCCTTGAGCCG
>NZ_SUHQ01000024.1:115345-119671 GCF_004962245.1 Mesorhizobium sp.
GATCGCATCGTTGCCGAGGGTGAGGCTCCCGACACCTGGATAGATCGGGCGCGCGCAGCGGCCCGACAGCTTTCGGCAGGCGGACCTGAATTCGACATCTCCAAGGTTCGTGATGTGAGCCCCGAAGCACGCGCGGCGGAGCACTGGCAGGCCTATGTGTCGCGACTGGAGACCCAGCCGGGAATCATCGTCGCCCAACAAAAAATGCGCGATGGCCAATTCTATATTGCCGGCCTGAGAGACCCGCTTGCCGCCGACCCGCAGTCGCTGTTGTCCGGAACGCAGGTCGATCCTGCCCGCGTTCATTCGCAGTGGCAATTCTATCAGAGCCTTGAGCCGGAGTTCGTGTTGAAGCGGCTGACGGCGTCGCTGACTCCGCCGAAATCGGTTCGGCTTTCGATCGTCAATGATCGCATCGTTGCCGAGGGTGAGGCTCCCGACACCTGGATAGATCGGGCGCGCGCAGCGGCCCGACAGCTTTCGGCAGGCGGACCTGAATTCGACATCTCCAAGGTTCGTGATGTGAGCCCCGAAGCACGCGCGGCGGAGCGCTGGCAGGCCTATGTGTCGCGACTGGAGACCCAACCGGGCATCATCGTTGCCGAACAAAAAATGCGCGATGGCCAATTCTATATTGCCGGCCTGAGAGACCCGCTTGCCGCCGACCCGCAGTCGCTGTTGTCCGGAACGCAGGTCGATCCCGCCCGCGTTCATTCGCAGTGGCAATTCTATCAGAGCCTTGAGCCGAAGTTCGTGCTGAAGCGGCTGATGGTGTCGCTGACCCCGCCGAAATCGGTTCGGCTTTCGATCGTCGAGGATCGCATCGTTGCCGAGGGTGAGGCTCCCGACACCTGGATAGATCGAGCGCGCGTAGCGGCCCGACAGCTTTCGGCAGGCGGACCTGAATTCGACATCTCCAAGGTTCGTGATGTGAGCCCCGAAGCACGCGCGGCGGAGCACTGGCAGACTTATGTGTCGCGACTTGAGGCCCAGCCGGGAATCATCGTCGCCCAACAAACGGCGAGGGGCGGACATTTCTATATTTCCGGCCTGAGAGACCCGCAGGCCGCCGACCCGAAGGTTCTGCTGTCCGGAACAGGGGTTGATCCTGCTCGCGTTCATTCGCAGTGGCAATTCTATCAGAGCCTTGATCCGAAGTTCGTGCTGAAGCGGCTGGTGGCGTCGCTGACTCCGCCGAAATCGGTTCGGCTTACGATCATCAAGGATCGCATCGTTGTCATGGGTGAAGCTCCTGCCGCCTGGATAAACCGGGCACGGGTCGCCTCCCAACAGCTGTCCGCGGACGGACTCACCCTAGAAATCTCCGAGCTGCGTGAGTTGACCCCTCAGGAACTCACTCATTTGAGGGAGGCCATTCAAGCGGTCGACATTTTCTTCGATTCTGGCAAGGCTGTACCGGGACCAGAGCAACTGCCAGTTCTCGACAAATTGGCAAATCAGTTGAAGGAATTGGCCAAGGACGCCCGCAAGGCAGGCGTAACAGCACAGTTCATGTTGACCGGCCATTCGGACACGACAGGCCGTGAAACGGCCAAGTTGTCGATCAGCGCCGCCCGCGCGGAGACAGTTCGTGCGCTTCTCAAGAAGCGCGGCGTCGATCCGGAATTGCTCTTGGTTCGCGGCGCGGGCACCTTTGAGCCAGCGGAGACTGAAAATAGCCGAACCGGGAGCTCCGCCAATCGCAGAGTTTCGGTTACGGTAAACTTCCACTAGGGCGGAGCCCAGGATATTGCAAAAGAAGATCTGCATGTTGGGCGGGTTCGCTGTCGGAAAGACGAGTCTGGTTCGCAGGTTTGTGCAAAGCATCTTTTCAGAAACCTACTTGACCACGGTGGGAGTGAAAATCGACAAGAAGAGTGTCGCATTCCCGGACAAAACCGTGGATCTGATTTTGTGGGATTTGGCCGGCGAAGACGATATCGGCTCATTCCGCGTCAGCTATGTGCGAGGTGCGAGCGGGCTCGTGCTTGTCGTCGATGGAACCCGCGCCGCTACTCTTGCCGTGGCGCTCACGCTGCGCGAGCGGGCCGAGGCCGAATTCGGCGCTATGCCGTTTGTATTGCTGTTCAACAAATCCGATCTGGCCGATCGGTGGGCAATATCGGATAGGGAGATTAACGAGCTGAGGCAACTTGGATGGCAAATCTATCTAACAAGTGCGCTTTCGGGTGAATATGTTGATGATGCGTTTCGTCAGATTGCTTCGATGGTTACCAAATAAACCATGGGTGGATTTCCAAAAGAAGTCAGAAGCTGGATTTACGATTTCTTCTATAATGAGCACTCTGTCGCATATCTGAAAATTGACGCCCAGCTTTGCATCGCTGCGAAGGGCGGTAGTGTTAAACACTACGGACTCTCATCACTTCGCATTGGTAAGCCTGTTGCCGAGCAGCTTGAATTCATGGAGGGTTTGCTGCCTTGCCCGGAGCTTCCATATCATATGGCCATGGTCGAACTGCCGAGCGGGCGTGTCGCGGACCTTCATCTTTTTGGTGACAATGCCTGCGTGTGGCTGCTCTTTCTTGACGCCACTGCCGAACGCGACAATAGGCAGCGGCTTCAACAGAAGGCTTATGAAATGACGCTCCTGCAAGAGAGGGAGCGTCAACTCAACGAGAAACTGCAATCGACGAACGAGGCGCTGAGGGAGAGCCAAGAGGGATTGTCGCGTGAATACCAGCGCGCCGAAAGCCTACTCCTCAACATTCTTCCGGCGTCGATCGCGGAGCGGTTAAAAGCGGACGAACAAATTGCAGACAACCACGCTGAGGTGAGTGTGCTTTTTGCCGACATCGTCGGCTTTACGGAAAGAGCGCGGAGCGTCGGAGCCGAGACAACGCTCGCTATTTTAAATTACTTCTTCAAGGCGGCGGATCTGCTCTCGGAACGATACGGCTGCGAAAAGATCAAGACAATCGGCGATTGTGTGATGGTGGTCGCTGGCCTGCCAGCCGCGCGATCCGACCATGCAGAAGCCCTTGCGCACTATGCACTTGAACTGCGGAAGGCGGTTAAGCGCGAACGCTTCGCAGGAGAACCGCTAAGACTCAGAATTGGAATTCACTCAGGACCAATCGTCGCGGGCGTCATAGGCAAAAGGCGGTTTGCCTATGACCTGTGGGGCGAGACCGTTAATCTCGCCGCACGTATTCAAACGTCCGCGGAGCCCGATGAAATCCGTATTTCGGATGCAACTCACAAACTGCTTGGACCAAATTTTGCTTGCGACCCACTCGCGGAAACGGAATTGCGTGGTACAGGTCGTGTGCGAATGTGGCGGCTCCTGGCCTAATTTGCCGCTTGGCAGTGCCGACCCTGGAGCGCAGCTTGCTCGATCCATCGGCATCAGCTTTCAGCAGCTCCAGAAATACAAGAACGCTAAGAACCGCGTGAGCGCATCGATGCTCTACGAGATCGCCAGGTCGCTAGGCGTGCCTGTCAGCCGCCTCTTCGAAGGCCTGCCGGCAAACGACGAGAATAGCGAACCTCAGCCTCTGTCGGTCGACGAGCGCATCGATTTCATTGCCAGCGCAGAAGGCCGGCGGCTGATCGAGGGATTGATGAATCTTCCCCCGCGGGTAGGCGGCCGCGTGGCAGGCTTGATCTTCGCATTCGGGAAGTGCTGGCAGTCCTCGACGCGGACGGGGACAGCGCGAAGGCCGGAGAACCCGCACTGGCGGAACGCAAGACAGCTTGGCCGGCAGGTAGCCACGCAAGCGAATCTGCTGTCGCTAGACTAAAATATCCGCAATTCCGAACAGAGCGCTTCACCCATGCTGCGATTTTGGCGCCGAGGCCCGCCGGCATTCCAAAACCGGCTGAAATTCCGGAAGCCAAGCCGGTGTGGTCGCGCTGGCGAGGGTCTAAAAGGTAAGCGATTTCAATCGGATGGAGTGGCGCGCCCGAAGAGATTCGAACTCCTGACCCCCAGATTCGTAGTCTGAGAGTCGAATTTCAACGGTTCGAACGTGTCCCCTACTCCGTCAAACGTTTCGGCGGACGGAACGGAGCTTAAAGTCCGCCGAACCGCCGATTCCCCCCTACTCCCACTCAATCATCAATTAAGGCCGTACCTGATTGTTTCAATTACTTAATTTAAGTCACACAACCAGTGAGTACCGTCAAAAATACCGTCAGATTCTTACGCTGTTGAAAAGACTGAAACAATGTGGTCGCTGCCGCGGTATGCACACTTTTGATTGCATCATTTGCGAGCTGCCATTCGGCGAGGTAAAGCTGGAGTTCTCAGGATCGTGCCCCATGGCGTGGTGTAGGTAACGGCATTGGTCGCCGTGCTCTCCG
>NZ_SUHQ01000025.1 GCF_004962245.1 Mesorhizobium sp.
AGGTGCTGGAAGATCTTGCCCGCAGCGAAGGGATCTCGTTCGCGGACCTGAGAATATTCCTGGTGCTGCCGAGCAACGAGGCGGTCCGTCAGGCGGTCGAGGCCGGCGCTGGGGCCACCATCATTTCGGAGCTCGTTGTCGCGCGCGCGGTCGCCGAAGGCAGCTTGCGGTCCGTGCCGATCGATCTGCCGAAGCGCGATTTCGCCATGATCACGCATCGTGACCGGCAGGCAAATCTGGCCCAGATGGCGCTCAAGGCGCATCTCGGCGCGAAGGCCGGCGAGACCGTCCGGGGGTAAGCTGGATCAGCCGAATTTCCGCTGCGCGTCGAGCGCCAGTCCAAGCCCGACCGAGCCGAACATGTCGCCTTCGATGACGGACGCTTGCGGCACCAGTGCCAGGATCTGCTGCCTTGCCAGCGGGATGGCGGTCGATCCGCCGGTCAGGAACACCGCGGTGATGTCGGACGGTTTCACCTGCGCGTCGCGGATGGTCTCACCAACCGTGGCAGTAACCCGTTCGATGTCCCTGTCGATTGTGGCGTTGAGCCCGGCGCGCGTAATTTCGGCCGCGAATTGCGCCCCCGGCAGCGCGACCACGACATCGGCGGACAATTGCTCCGTCAGCGCGATTTTCGCCTTTTCGACCAAGGCAGCCAGAGCATGCCCGTAGCGATGCTCGACGATGTGGATGAAACGGTCGACCAGGTCGGCGCGTTCCGCCTCGTAGCGGATCTGGCGCAGATGCGTCATCGCCCGGGCGGTGTAGACCAGATTGATGCGCTGCCATGTCGCCAGATCGATGAAGTAGCTGGCCGGCAAGTTGCGCTTGCCGTCCTTGGTCGAACTGAGGTAGCCGAGTTCAGGCATCACATGGGCGATGCTCAGCAGTCGGTCGAAATCGGTGCCGCCGATATGGATGCCTCGGCTCGCCAGAATGTCGTCCTTGCGATCGAGGGAGCGGGCGCGTTGCGGTGACACCCGCACGATCGAGAAATCGGACGTGCCGCCGCCCATATCGACGATCAGCGCCAGTTCTTCCCGGGTTACCTTCTGTTCGTAATCGAGCGCTGCCGCGATCGGCTCGAACTGGAAGGCAATATGCTTGAAGCCCTGGATGCGGGCCGCGTTTTCGAGCTCACCTTCGGCCTTGGCATCGGCTCCGGTATCGTCGTCGACGAACTGCACCGGCCGGCCGAGCACCACGCTCTCGACCACATCGCCGGCATCCTCTTCCAGCCTTTTCCTGAGATGACCGACGAACAGGCCGATGATCTCTGTAAAGGCGATCGACCGTGCCTTGATGCGCGTCTTTTCATGGACAAGCGAACTGCCGAGCACGCTCTTCAGCGAGCGCATCAGGCGGCCCTCGATGCTGTCGGTATAGTTGGCGATGGCGCGGCGCCCGAAATAGGTGCGGTTGTCCTCGAAGTTGAAGAACACGGCGCTGGGCAGTGTGAACTGGCCATCTTCCAGCGCCACCAGCCGCGGCTGCCCGTTCCTGATCACGCCCACAGTGGAGTTCGAAGTGCCGAAGTCGATACCGCCGAATGCTGGTCGCATCGCAAATGTCCTGGTGATTTTGGGGGAGCAACAGCTCGTGTGCGGCCAAGCCGGGGGTCGCGATCTATCGCATACCCCTGAAAAGGGAAACCACTTTTATGAGAGCTTCAGTCTTTCCGGAAGACGAGCCTTCCGAGCCAACCTGTCAGCATGGCCAGCAACACGGCGAAGATACCGTAGAGGAAGGAATAGTCGTGGGCGACGCGGAAGATCGACTGTTCGAAACCGGACTTTCGGATTTCGAGCTGGGCGGAGCTTTCCTTGATGAACAGGCCGCTTTTGAACAGGAACGCGCGTGCCTTGTGGGTGCCGACCGGAACATTGGGGGCAAGCCTGACAGTGGCGCGAAACAGGTTCTGTGACAGGAACCGCACGCCGCCGACATTCTCACTGTAGAGGCCGGTCGCAGACTTGCGGTCACGCAGCGCTGCAGTGAATTCCTGGATCGTCGCCGGACTGTCGGTGTCATCGGCCGGCTGCATGTAGAGGTTGGCGGCGCCGAGCGACAATTGCTTGTAACTGTTGGGATCGGTGACGTCCTGCAGTGGGCGCGTCGTCGCCACCGAATAGGACACCGGCACATTCTCGAACGTCTCTGACTCCAGATTGATCCAGACGCCGAGCACCCGGCCCTTGCGGCGCACGACGACGGGCCGGGCTGGGCCTTCCAGCACGACGATGACGTCGTAGCGCCCCTGGCGCGCGACGAGCGGGTCGGCATTTTCCAGTGAGCCGAAGATGGTGAGGTCGGCACCGGAAAAGCCGGCGGTGATCGAGACATGGTCGGTGGACAGGCCGATCTGGATGTTTTCGGTCGGCGACGTCTGCGCTTTTCCTGGTGACGACGCAGCAAACAGCGACAGCGAGGCAACGGCCAAGAACGCCCTCAAGCCCGCCATCAGGTCAGATCCACGCCGGACAGGGAATAGAGGTTGGGCGGCGTTACGAACAGGTCGATGGCCAGCCGGATGGCGACCGCCAGCACCAGCAGTGCCAGCAGCGCCCTGAGTTGCTCGCCGCGCAGCCTTTGGCCGGCTTTGGCGCCGTATTGCGCGCCGGCGACACCGCCCGCCATCAACAGGAAGGCGAGCATGACGTCGACCGTCTGGTTGGTGGTGGCGTGGACCAGCGTGGTGTAGGCCGAGGTGAAGATGATCTGGAACAGCGAGGTGCCGATGACGACGTTGGTCGGCACCTTCAAGAGATAGATCAGCGCCGGCACCATGATGAAGCCGCCGCCGACGCCCATGATCGACGACAGGAAGCCGATGCCGGCGCCGAGGCCGAGCACCGGGATGACGCTGACGAAAAGCTTCGAGGCCCTGAACCGCATTTTCAGCGGCAAGCGGTGGATCCAGTTGTGCTGGCCGGACTTCTTCAGCACCGGTGCCGCTCCGCTGCGGGTGGCCCGCAGCGCATTGACGCTCTCGACCAGCATCAGCCCGCCGACGGTGCCAAGCAGCACGACATAGAGCAGCGAGATGAACAGGTCGAGCTGGCCGAGCCGGCGCAAAAAGCCAAAGACAAAGATGCCGCCGGTGGAGCCGACGATACCGCCCGCCAAAAGCACCCCACCGAGCTTGAAGTCGAGCGTGCCGCGCTTCACATGCGACAACGCGCCGGAGAAGGAGGAGGCGATGACTTGATTGGCGCCGGTGGCCACAGCGATCGCCGGCGGTATGTTGTAGAAAATCAGCAGCGGCGTGATGAGGAAGCCGCCGCCCACTCCGAACATGCCCGACAAGAAGCCCACCGCCGCGCCCATGGCCAGCAGCACGAAGATGTTGACGGAAATTTCCGCGATCGGGAGATAGATGCCCACCCGTCAGTCTCGATCAGTTTGCCTCTCGGCGAATGCAACCGTTGCGGGCATTTCGCGCCAAAAAGCCTATCTCGTTCTTGCGCCGGCCGGGTAGCGAAGTCAAACCACGCCACGCCGCCGAAACAAAAAACAACTCAATCAGTTAACAGGCAAATGTGTGGCAAGGGCGTCGCGGAAGCGACGCATCTGCCGTTATTTGCGCGCAAGCAGCGCCTTGACCAGTTTTTCGTCGACCGCCCCCGTCGCCTTCATGTCGTTGTCGGTCTGGAAAGCCACGATGGCGTTCTTGGTTTTCTGGCCCATCACACCGTCGGCATTGCCGGCCTCATAGCCGTTCTTGTTGAGAATGCGCTGGATGTTCTGAACCGCCTTCTTCATGTCGATGCCGGCGGTTGTCTGCGGCGTGCCGTCCTGCCACGATTCGGGAATGTCGGCCGAATTGGCCGCGGGATCGAGCGGCTTTGCCTTCCACAGTTCGGCGGCGGCGCGCGCGCGTTCGAGCTGCTCGGGCCTGAGCGCATTGGCGATCTCGTCACGCTTTGCCGCTGCGTCCTTGTCGCCGGTCTTGGCGACGAGGGCGAACCACTTGTAGGATTCCTCGAGATTCTGCTTCATGCCGACGCCCTTCGCCGCCAGGATGCCGAGATTGAACTGGCTGTCCTTGACGCCGAGATCGGCGGCCGCCTGGAACCAGTGCGCGGCCGATTCATTGTCGGTCACGCCGTCCGCCGCCATGGCAAAGAGCACGGCGAGATTGTGCATGGCGCTGGCGTTGCCCTGCTCCGCGGCGAGTTGGTACCAGGTCTTCGCCTTCTTGACGTCGCGCGCGACGCCGATGCCCTTCTCATAGAAATTGCCGATGCGGTATTCCGCCGGTGCGAAGCCGAGCTCGGCGGCCTTCTCATACCATTTGGCGGCCGCTGCCATGTCTTGCTTGACGCCGCGCGATTCGGCGTAGCGCGAGCCGATCTCGAACAACGCCTTGGCATCGCCGTCGGCCGCTGCGTCACGCAAGGCAGCCGGGCCGGCGTCAGCTGGAATGTCCATCTTGGCAGTTGCCGCCGTCGAAGCATCTGTGGGCATAACCGTGCCGGTCATGTCCGGGGCCGTATCTCGGGCCGCCGCAGTGTGGGCCGGCGCTGCGGCCACTGGGTCGGTGTCCGGTTCCCAAGGTGCCGAGGCTGTTGCGTCCGCCGCCGGATCGGGCGACGCTGTTGAAGCCATGGGCGCAGGAACAGGTTCGGCCTCAGGGCCCGTGTCCATCGGCGGTTCGGCGTCCATCGCAGTTTCGGGGGCCGACGGGGCGGCGAGGGCGGTCTGCGCCGGCATGTCGTCCTCGGCTACCGGTTCGGAGGGCTCGGCCTCCCGGACGACGCGGGCCGGTGCGCTGTCCCGGCCTGCAGTTTGCGCGTCCGTCTTCGGCCCGGTATTGGTATCGGCCGACGCGGTATCCGCCGGCTGCGCGGCCACGATCGGCGCCGCGTCGTTGCTGGCTATTTCGACGGGATCGGAGAAAAAGGCCTTGCCCAGCTGCAGGCCGGCGAGCGCCAGCATGATTGCGGCGGCCGCCATCAGGATCGGCTTGCGCCGCGCCTTGAGCAGGTCGCCAATCCTGAGCGCCTTCACCGGGCCGCTCATCGTCGATTGCCGCTTGAGAGCGTCGGCCTCGGCGGCCGCTGCTTGCGCCGCGCGTCTGGCTGCGGCGATGAAGTCGGATTTCGATGCATCGGCATCGCCGGTCCTGACGGGCGGTCCGCGTTCGTCGCGCACGCGTTTCATGATGGCGTTGAGGTCGGGTGGGCCGGAGCCGGGCTCCAGCGGCCGGTTGGCAAGCTTCGGATCCAGCGGCTCGTCGAGATCGGTACTCGGTATCTCGACATCAGGCGCCGAGCCGGCAGACGGCGGAACGTCCGCTTCCTTCTTGCCCTTGAAGGCGCGCGCCAGTTCGCCGAGCATCGACTTTCGGCCGCCGCTCTGCTCGCTTCTCTCTGGTGACGTGTCGGAGCCAAGCGCCGCCATCGCCGCGGCCGCAGCGGCTTCGGCCGGCGTGCGCGGGCTTGGCTCGTTGCGCATGATGGCTGCGGCATGGCTGTCGAGGTCGGCCATGTCCCCCGTCAGCGGCAGTGGCTGGTCGATATCCATGGACGGCGCGTTCCGAACGGCCATCTTTGACGGTCGCACGCCGCGCCAGCTGTCCGGCGCGGCAGGTTGCGCATTCAGAAGTTCGCTCACCACATCGGTCGGCTCGCTGGTTTCCAGCGACCCCAGTCGGTCGACGATCTTGAGCAACGTGTCGTGGATGGCCTCGAAAGTCCTCGAATTGCGCTCGTCGGAACGGCGCGTCAGTGCTTCCAGCGTCTTCAGATCCTGGGCGAGGCCGGAAACGGCCGCCGTATTGGCGCTGGAGTCGGCCAGCGAACGGACGGCGCTCTCGGCTGCCTCGCGCGCCGCGCTGAGGATGGAATCGCGGGTTCCAGCCAGGGATTTCTCGATCTCGTTGAGACGCGGGCTGATGTCCTCGAACTCCGGCAGTGGCGTGCCGGGTTTCGAAAGATGCGCCGACAGACCCGCGACCTGCGCTTCCAGGCTGCGGATCAGGGCCGGGTCGATTCCGGCGACTTGTGCCGCGGACGAATCCAGCCGGCTTGAAATGTCTTCGAGCCGGCTTTCCAGACCACGGATCGCCGCTTCGCCCGCGGGATCGGGAACGCGCGCTTCCATACGCTTGGCCAGCGCGCTGAAACGGGCGTCGATGGCGTCCATGATGCCGGCGCCGTCGACCTGCGGCATGCGCTGGTCCAGTCTGTCGGCGACTTCGTCCAGCCGGCGCTCGAGATCGCGAAACAGCATGTTGCCTTGTTCGATCGCGTCGCCCTGGCGTCGCTCCAGCATGCTGGACAGCACGTCGAAACGCTGTTCCAGCCCCTGGAAAATATAGTCGGCATCCGGCATGGCAGGTGCCCGGTCGATCTTGTCGGCAATAAGCGCGATCTGCTTGTCGAGCCGCTCCATTGCCTGCTCAGGCAGATTGGCCCGGCCGGCAAGATCGTCGACCCGGCTCGACAGCATGTTGAGGCGATCGATGACCTCGCCGCTCGGGGGAACCTGCGTGACTTCCTCGATCTGTTGGGCAAGCGAGGCGATCCGCTTCTCGATGCGCTCGAAGGGTTCCGGGTCGAACGAATTGGCCTGCGCGACAACCGTCGAGGCGACGATGGCGCGGGAAATCTCATCCAGCCGCTCGTCGATCATGCCGAATGTGCCGCTGCCGCGATTGTCCTGCTGACTGGCGAAATGATCGACGGCGCTGGCAAGCGTGCGGACCTTGTCTTCGAGTGAACGCAGCGACAGCGATTCCGGCAAATTGTTGACGGCATTGCTGATCTGTTCGAGCCGGTCGGTCAGCATCGAAAAGCCGGGCGCGTCCGACCGCTTGCGCTGATCGGCATCGACGCGGTCCTCGAAAGCGGTCCAGCGGCGGTCGAAATCGTCCCAGCGGCGGCCGACCGCCTGCACGCTCTCCTCGCGCGCCAGCGTATCGAGCGCTGTCTTGACCTGCTCCAGCTCGAGCCGAAGCATGTTGACGCTTCTGTCGTCGCTCTTTTCGGCCAGCGTCTGGATGGCGCCGGAAAGCCGCTCGAACTCGACGCTGAGTTCGGCGCTGCCTTTGCTGCCACCCGACTGGCCGCCCGGCTGAGCGCCTGCCTGGAAAGCCCGCTCGATGTCTTTGCGCAGCGCTTCGAATTCGCGCTGCAAGCCAGCGGTCATCTGGTGGCGCAATTCCTCGCGCAGGCCGCGCAATTCGCCGGCGATCTTGCCAACTACGGCGACGCTGTCTTCCTGGCCGCGCACACGGTCGATGTCGCGGGCGATCGCCTGGTAGTTCTGGTCGAAGGCAGCCGGCGCCGGGCTTTTCGGCGGCCGCGCGGGGCGTGGATCCTCATAGGGCCGGGCGCTTGCATAGCGTGGATCGGGACGCTCGCTCAGGTCCTCGCGCGTCCGCTCCAGCCGCTGCTCCAGTGTTTCCAGGGAACGGTTGAGCTGTTCAAGCGTGGTGTGCGACCTGCGCTGCCTGCCGGCGTTGAGTGTATCGAGATAGGACCGCTTGCTGTTCATCGATGCGCCCGTTTCAGAATTACTGGGTCCGTCTGTTGCTGGCTTGTGACCAGTTTCCCAAAGTCCTGCCGGAAACGAAGGCGGCCGCGCGGCTTTGCTGCGGTGGAAGACGAACTTCCCGGGTTTCACCCCGCGCTCCGAAAAACCGTGAAAAAATTCGCTACAGGATAAACACGGGTAACCGACATGCGCACATTTCGCCCAACGTGGTAAACAACGCGTTAACCAAACTTAAGAAGTTGCAACTTGTTGGCGGACCACCTAAACGCCGCCGGGTCATGTGCTGGCGGATGCGGCAAAAAGCTCCTCCCGCACAACGCCCTTGCTTCGTGAGGCGGCTATCGGTATAGAATTGACGTAAACGTAAAGGGTGCACAGACCGTGCCGTTTGCGATTTTGTTTGTTGAAACCACGACTGGAAGCACGCCCCTGCTTCCACTCAGGCGACGCAAAGGTCCGGGACCGCGACGCCACCAGACGGGGAAAGCCAGTGACCATGAAACTTGTTTCGCCCGGCGAAGCCGCGGCCAATACCAATATGTCTGATAAAGCCGGCGAGGATCTTGTCCGCATCGGCGAGATGGCCAAGAAATACGGAGTAACGCTGCGCACGCTGCGTTTCTACGAGGACAAGGGCCTTCTCAATCCGCAACGCGACGGCTCGACCCGTCTCTATACGCGCCGCGACAAGGCGAGGCTGAAGCTGATCCTGCTCGGCCGCAAGGTCGGCTTCTCGCTGCGCGACGTCAAGCAGATGATGGATCTATACGACCCGACCGGCTCCAACACCAAGCAGTTGCGGCTGGCGCTCGACAAGTCGGAGAAGCAGCTTGCCCGCCTGCAGAAGCAGCGGGCGCTGATCGAAGAAGCCATCAACGAGTTGAGCAACTCGATGGCGGCGGTGCGCCAGATGCTGGCCGAGCGTTCGGCGCCGCAGGCCAGCGCCGCCGGATAATTTGACCTCGCCGGCTTCCGGTCAACCGCCTTCTGACGAATAAGAGCCGCGTAGCCTTGGCCGCGCGGCTCTATTGCGTTGTCTTCCGACTGCGTCGGGAAGAAGCCATTTCAATCTGTTCCGCACTGGCTTCAAGGGCGTAGCGCCGCTACGCTCCGAGGCGAGGCATCAGGAAATTTGTCGCATCAAAAAATTGACGTTTACGCAAACGTCAATTTTTGTTATCCGACCTGAACATTGGTCCGCATGCTGCCCCGACGTCATTTTGGGGCTTGATTCCGGGCCAAGTCCGCATGGTGGAGGAAAAGCATGCCGATCTACAGGGCGCCGGTCCAGGACACGCTGTTCGTGCTGAACGAGGTGCTGGGCTACCAGCGCTATTCCAATCTTCCGGGCTTTTCCGATGCGACGCCGGACGTGGTCGAGGCCATCCTGGCCGAAGGCGCCAAGCTCGCTGAAAATGTCATGCAGCCGCTGAACCGCGCCGGCGACATGGAAGGCTGCGTGCGCCATGACGACGGTTCGGTGACGACGCCGAAAGGCTTCAAGGAGGCCTTCAACCAGTATCGCGAGGGCGGCTGGATGGGGTTGGCCGCACCCGTCGAATTTGGCGGCCAGGGTCTGCCTTACGCGGTGCACACCGCTGTTTCCGAATATATGGTTTCGGCCAACATGTCGCTGATGATGTATCCCGGCCTGACGCAGGGCGCGATCGCGGCAATAATTACCCACGGCACCGACGAGCAGAAGGCGAAATGGCTGCCGAAGCTGGTCGAAGGCGCCTGGACCGGCACCATGAACCTGACCGAGCCGCATTGCGGCACCGATCTCGGCCTGCTGCGTACCAAGGCGGTTGCCAACGGCGACGGCACCTACAGGATTTCAGGCCAGAAGATATTCATCTCGGCCGGCGAGCACGACATGTCGGACAATATCGTCCACCTCGTTCTGGCCCGCATCGAAGGCGCGCCGGAAGGCGTGAAGGGCATTTCGCTGTTCATCGTGCCGAAGCTCAAGCTCGATGCATCGGGCAATCCGGGCGAGAGAAACACCGTCTCTTGCGGCTCGATCGAGGAGAAGATGGGCATCCATGGCAATTCGACCTGCGTCATGAACTATGACGAGGCGCAAGGCGTGCTGCTCGGCGAGGCCAATGGCGGGCTGAAGGCCATGTTCACGATGATGAACGAGGCACGGCTTGGCGTTGGACTGCAAGGGCTTTCGCTGTCGGAGGTCGCCTACCAGAACGCTGTGTCCTATGCCAAGGATCGCTTGCAGGGCCGCTCGCTGTCCGGGCCCAAGGCGCCGGACAAGAAGGCCGACCCGATCATCGTCCATCCCGACATCCGCCGCAGCCTGATGACCATGAAAGCCTTCAACGAGGCCGGTCGCGCGCTGGCGTTGTGGACCGCGATCAAGTCTGATATCGCCCACCGCTCGGACGACGACAAGGACCGCCAGGTTGCCGACGACTACACCGGCCTGATGACGCCGGTCGTGAAGGGCGTGCTCACTGACAAGGGTTTCGACCATGCGGTGATGGCTCAGCAAGTGTTCGGCGGCCACGGCTATATCGAAGAGCACGGCATGAGCCAGTTCGTGCGCGATGCCCGCATCGCCATGATCTACGAGGGCGCCAACGGCATCCAGGCGCTCGACCTCGTCGGCCGCAAGCTGGCCTTGAATGGCGGCCGCGCCGTGCAGGCCTTCTTCAAGGAGGTCGGCGAGTTCTGCGAGGAGAACCGCACCGATGAGAAGATGGCGCCCTTCACCAAGGCGCTGAAGAAGGGCCTCAACGATCTGCAGGCGGCGACGATGTGGCTGATGCAGAACGGCATGGCCAAGCCGGACAACGCCGGTGCCGCCTCGACCGACTACATGCATCTCTTCGGCCTGGTGGCGCTGGGCTATATGTGGGCGCTAATGGCCAAGGCAGCCGGAGCGAAATTGACGAATGGCGCCAATGGTTCATCGGCCTTCTACGACAGCAAGCTGGTGACGGCGCGCTTCTTCATGGAGCGGATCATGCCGGAGACGTCGGCGCATCTTGCCCGCATTTCCAGCGGCGCCGATACATTGATGGCACTGCCGGCGGAAGCATTCTAAGCTCGACGGGGTCGGTACGGCCGGCCTTTAACATGTCGATACGCGGAGGAAATCGTGGCGACAAATCCTGCCGAAGTGCTTGCTTTGCCCAAACCCGCCTGGGCGGCGGACGAGGTCGGCATGCTCTACGACATGGCGCACCGCTTCATGTCGGAAGAGATCGCGCCACGCTATGACGAGTTCGAGAAGAACGAGATGGTCGACCGCGAAAGCTGGCTGAAGGCCGGTGCCGCCGGTCTGCTCTGTGCCTCGATGCCGGAGGAATATGGCGGTTCGGGCGGGACATTCGCGCATGAGAGCGCGATCATCGAGGCGATCGGCCATGTCGGCGTCGACGGTTTCGGCATAGGCCTGCACAATTCGATCGTCGCCCCATACATCCTCCACTACGGCTCCGAAGAGCAGAAGAAGAGATGGCTGCCGAAACTGGCGACCGGTGAGCTGATCGGCGCCATCGCCATGACCGAGCCAGGCGCCGGCTCCGACCTGCAGGGGGTTAAGACGCGAGCCGAGAAGGATGGCAACCAGTACAAGGTCAACGGCTCGAAGACCTTCATCACCAACGGCCAGCTCGCCAACTTCATCATCGTCGTCACCAAGACCGATCCGGAGAAGGGCGCCAAGGGCACTTCGCTGATCGTCGTCGAAACAGACGAGGTGGAAGGGTTCGAGCGCGGCCGCAACCTCGACAAGATCGGTTTGAAGGCCAACGACACGTCGGAACTGTTCTTCAACGATATGCGCGTGCCGACCTCCAATCTGCTCGGTCACGAGGAAGGCCAGGGCTTCGTCCAGTTGATGCAGCAATTGCCGCAGGAGCGGCTGCAGATCGGCACCGGCGCCATCGCCATGGTCGAGCGGGCGCTGGCGCTGACCATCGACTACGTCAAGGAGCGCAAGGCCTTCGGCAAGGCGATCATCGATTTCCAGAACACCCAGTTCAAGCTGGCCGAACTGAAGACCGAGGCGACCATCGGCCGCGTCTTCTACAATGACTGCGTCGCCCGCCATATCAATGGTGGCCTCGACCCGGTGACGGCCTCGATGGCCAAGTACTGGTTGTCCGACCTACAGGGAAAGGTCGTCGACGAATGCCTTCAATTGCATGGCGGCTATGGTTACATGAATGAGTATCCGATCGCCCGTATGTTCCGCGACGCCCGCGTCCAGCGCATCTACGGCGGCACCAACGAGATCATGAAATTGCTCATTGGACGGAGCCTTTAGGAGGTCGCATGTCGAAGCATTTGGCCGAGCTGCGCTGGAAATCAGGGTCAGGGGACGATTTCCTGTCGAGTCGCTACTCCCGGGTCCATGAACTTCATTTTGATGGCGGCGCGGTCATCTCCGCTTCTGCATCGCCGACGATCGTGCCGTCACCTTTCAGCGACGCAAAGAGCGTTGATCCGGAAGAGCTGTTCGTCGCTTCGCTTTCGTCCTGCCACATGCTGTGGTTCTTGGAATTTGCAAGACGCGCCAAGCTCAATGTTCAATCTTATCACGACGAAGCCGAAGGCCTGATGGCCAAGAATACTGAAGGGCGCACAGCCATCACATATGTCACTCTTCGTCCGCTCGTGGAATGTGACGCGGACGTAGCTACGATCGAGAGCATTCACCACAAGGCGCACGACGCCTGTTTCATCGCCAATTCGGTGCGGACCGAAGTGGTGGTCGAACCCCGATTCTAGATCACAGGAGATCACCAATGGCCGAAGCTTATGTCTACGACGCCGTGCGCACGCCGCGCGGCAGGGGCAAGAAGGATGGCTCGTTGCACGAGGTGCCGGCGGTGCGGCTTGGCGCCAAGGTGCTCGAGGCGATCCGCGACCGCAATGGGCTGGACACCGGCACCGTCGACGACATTATCTTCGGCTGCGTCGATCCGGTCGGCGAGGCGGGGTCTGTCATTCCGCGCGCCGCCGCCTTCGAAGCCGGCTATGCGACTTCGGCGCCCGGCATGCAGATCTCGCGTTTCTGCGCCTCGGGTCTGGACGCCATCAATTTCGGCGCTGCCAAGATCGCGCAAGGCGCCGACGAGATCGTCATCGCCGGCGGTGTCGAATCGATGTCGCGCGTCGGCATGGGCGCATCCGGCGGCGCCTGGTTCATGGACCCCTCGGTCGGCCTGCCGGGCTGGTTCGTGCCGCAAGGCATCTCGGCTGACCTGATCGCCACGAAATACGGCTTTTCGCGCGACGACGTCGACGCCTATGCGGTCGAAAGCCAGAAGCGCGCCGCCAAAGCCTGGGGCGAAGGCCGCTTCAAGAATTCGGTGGTCTCGATCAAGGACCAGAACGGTCTGACCATCCTCGATCATGACGAGCACATGCGGCCTTCGACCGACATGCAGTCGCTGGCGGCACTCAACCCGTCTTTCGTCATGCCCGGCGAAATGGGCGGCTTCGATGCCGTCGCGGTGCAGAAGCATCCCGAGGTGGAAGAGGTCAACCACGTCCACCACGCCGGCAATTCGTCCGGCATCGTCGACGGCGCGGCCGCCGTTCTGCTCGGCTCGAAGAAGGCTGGAAAGACTCTCGGCTTGAAGCCCCGGGCACGCATCCGTGCATTCGCCAATATCGGCTCCGAGCCGGTTCTGATGTTGACCGGTCCGGTCGACGTGACCGAGAAGCTGCTGAAGCGCGCCAGGATGAAATTGTCGGACATCGACTTGTTCGAGCTCAACGAGGCTTTCGCCTCGGTGGTGCTGCGCTACATGCAGGCCTTCGACATTCCGCACGACAGGATCAACGTCAATGGCGGCGCCATCGCCATGGGCCATCCGCTCGGCGCCACCGGCGCGATGATCTTCGGAACGGTGCTGGACGAACTGGAGCGCCGCGACCTGAACACCGCGCTGGTGACGCTCTGCATCGGTGCCGGCATGGGCACCGCAACGATCATCGAACGCGTCTGACGGGAGAGAGACCGATGAGCTACACCAATTTCACCCTCGACGTCGACGCCGACGGCATCGCGCTGGTCACCTGGGATATGCCCGACCGGTCGATGAACGTCTTCACCGAAGAGGCGATGCTTGAGCTGAATTCCATCGTCGACAAGGTGGCGAGCGATGCAGCGATCAAGGGCGCGGTGATCACCTCCGGCAAGGACACGTTTTCCGGCGGCGCAGACATCACCATGCTGCAGAAGATGCTGTCGAGGTTCGCAGCCGATAAAGTCAAGGACCTGGACAAGGCGACCAAGGCGCTGTTCGACAACGCCGGCTATATGACGGGCCTGTTCCGCAAGCTGGAAACCTCAGGCAAGCCGTGGGTATCGGCGATCAACGGCACCTGCATGGGCGGCGCGTTCGAGCTTTCGCTCGCTTGTCATGGCCGTGTCGCGGCCGATTCCGACAAGGTCAGGATGGCGCTTCCCGAAGTGAAGATCGGCATTTTCCCGGGCGCCGGCGGCACCCAGCGCGTACCGCGGCTGACCGACCAGCAGCAGGCGCTGCAGATGCTGACCTCCGGCCAGACATTGTCGCCGCAGAAGGCCAAGTCGATGGGTCTGATCCACGAGATCGCGGAGCCGCAGAAGCTGATCGAGACCGCCAAGGCCATGATCAAAAATGGCTTGAAGCCGGTGGCGCCATGGGACGAGAAGGGCTTCAAGCTGCCCGGCGGCCCGATCTATTCGGTGGCCGGCGCCAATCTGTGGCCGCCGGCAATCGCCATCCTGCGTCGCGAGACCTATGGCAACTATCCTGCTGCCGCCGCCATCCTGAAATGCGTCTATGAAGGCTTGCTGGTTCCGTTTGACACCGCCTTGCGCATCGAGCAGCGCTATTTCACCGAGATCATGCAGACCAGGGAGGCGGCGGCGATGATCCGCTCGCTGTTCGTGTCGCTGCAGGAACTGAACAAGGGCGCGCGCCGTCCGGCTGGCGTGCCGGAGACCAAATTCAAGAAGATCGGCGTGCTCGGCGCCGGTTTCATGGGCGCCGGTATCGCCTATGTCACGGCCAAGGCCGGCATTCCGGTGGTGCTGCTCGATCGCGACATGGAAGCTGCCGCCAAGGGCAAGGCGCATTCGGACAGCCTGATCTCGGATCAGGTCAGGAAAGGCCGCGCCAAGCCAGAGGACAAGGACAGGCTGCTGTCGTTGATCACGCCGACAGCGGACTATGCCGACCTCGCAGGCTGCGACCTGGTGGTCGAGGCGGTTTTCGAGGATTCAGGCGTCAAGAAGGACGCCACCGAAAAGGCGGAGGCAGTGCTGAAGCCGGCGGCGATCTTCGCGTCGAACACGTCCACCATCCCGATCACATCGTTGGCGAAGAACTCGGCGCGGCCGAAGAATTTCATCGGAATCCACTTCTTCTCGCCGGTTGACAAGATGATGCTGGTTGAGATCATCCTGGGCAAGAAGACCGGCGACAAGGCGCTGGCCACCGCGATCGACTTCGTCCGAGCCATCAAGAAGACGCCGATCGTCGTCAACGACACGCGCGGCTTCTACGTCAACCGCTGCGTGCTGCGTTACATGTCGGAAGCCTACAAGATGCTGATCGAGGGCGTTCCGGCGCCGATGATCGAGAACGCGGCGAAGGCCGCCGGCATGCCGGTCGGTCCTTTGGCGCTTACGGACGAAACGGCGATCGACCTCGCGCAGAAGATCATGAAGCAGACCATGCGCGATCTCGGCGAAAAGGCGGTCGACCCGAAGCAGATGGCGCTGATCAACACGCTGGTCGATACGCATGGCCGCTTCGGTCGCAAGAACGGCAAGGGCTTTTACGACTATCCGGCGAAGCCGGCCAAGAAGAAGCTGTGGCCGGGCCTGAGGGATATTTATCCGCAGCTTGCGCCGGAAAAGGTCGACTATGAGGAACTGAAGCAGCGGCTGCTGGTCACCATCGCGCTGGAAGCGGCGCGGGTGATGGAGGAAGGCATCGTCACCGATCCGCGCGAGGCCGATGTCGGCTCGATCCTCGCCTTCGGCTTCGCGCCTTTCACCGGTGGCGCGCTGTCCTACATCGACGGCATCGGTGCGAAGAAATTCGTCAAGATCGCCAAGGGTCTGCAGAAAAAATACGGCGCCGAGTTCAAGGCGCCCAAGCTGCTGCTGGACATGGCGGATAAGGGCGAGACCTTCTACCAGCGCTTCGATCCTTACGCGAAGGGCGAGGTGAAGAAGGCAGCCTGACGCAACTCGATCTATGTCTGGCGCGACCAATGGACAAATCAGTGATCGAAGACTAGAAAGAAGAAGGTATTTTTTCCTGTTTTGAAGGAGAGCAAAAAGTGCTCTCACATGACCGCGTATGGGCCGCCATCGATGCTCTCGCCGAGCGCTATTCGCTCTCGGCCTCCGGGCTGGCAAGGCGCGCGGGGCTCGATTCGACCGCCTTCAACAAGTCAAAGCGGCTGTCCTCGGACGGGCGGCCGCGTTGGCCGTCGACCGAATCGCTGGCCAAGATCATCGAGGCGACAGGCGCCTCGCTCGACGAATTCACGGGACTGGTCGAAGGCCGGGGCAACCCCGGTCCCGGATACCTGCCCACGCAGAGATCTTCGGTGCCGCTGCTCGGCTTCGCCCAGGCCGGCGCCGGCGGCTTCTTCGACGATGCCGGCTTTCCGGCAGGGCAAGGCTGGGACCTGGTCGAACTTCCGGCGCGGGCGACCGAGACCTCCTACGCGCTGCAGGTCCAGGGCGATTCCATGCTGCCGCTCTATCGCAATGGCGATGTGCTGATCGTTGAGCCGGGCGCTGCCACCCGCAAGGGCGACCGGGTCGTCGTCAAGACCAATGCCGGCGAGGTGATGGCCAAGGTTCTCGATCGTCAGACAGCGAACTCGATCGTGCTGGTCTCGCTCAATCCCGATCATCCGGACCGCGACATCCCCATGCGCGATGTCGAATGGGTGGCGCGGATTGTCTGGGCAAGCCAGTAGGGCCGCCAGTGCGTCCGCTTCATGCAGCCGCCGCGGTATTGACGATACTGGCGATTGCGGGGGCGATCGTCGCCGGTGGCCGCGCCGTGCTCCATGGCGAAAATGATGACGCCGCAGCGTGGGCGCAGGCCAGTGTGGCGGCGCAATCCGAAGCGCCAGCCACATCAGCGATCCCGCGCCCCGAGGCGGCAAGACCGGAGGCGCATTCCAGGGCCGTCGATCCCGAGATCGTCGCGCCGCCGCAGCTTCGGGCCGAAGAGCTTGAACGGGTCGAGCCGCGCGCGCCGCTGAGTGACCTGGCGCTGGCTGGACCGCCCAAGCCGCCCAAAACGAAAATGCCCGACGACTGGAACGGGACAAAACTGTTCCAGCCTGTTGCGCTGGCCGCAGGGGTGATCGAGGCCAACGGCTACTCGGTCGCGGTTTCGGGTATCGACATCGTCAGGCAGGACGAGACTTGCACCGATGGCGGCAAGTCCTGGACGTGCGGCACCCGGGCACGAACGGCGTTCCGTGCCTTCCTGCGCGGCCGGGCGGTGGTCTGCACGGTGCCGCCCGAGGGCGGCCGCGACCTGATCGCCGCCGAATGCCGCGTCGGCAACCAGGATGTCGGCCAGTGGTTGATCGAAAACGGCTGGGCGCGCGCCGCCGAAAGCGGCCCTTACGTCGAGGCCGGTGAGAAGGCGCGTGCGGCGAGAAAGGGCATTTTCGGGCCGGCGCCAAACCTCTCGGGCCTGCCTCCGGCACCGGCGCCCGTCGCGGCCTCATCGGAGCCGACGCAGCCGATTCTCGATCCGTCGGCGACGACGGCTACGCCACCAGCTGACCAGCCAGCGCCTTCTGAATGAGCGCGCGGGTTTCTGCGATGCCGTAGAGCGCGGCGAAGGAACCGAAGCGCGGGCCGCGCTCCTGTCCGATCAGAACCTGGTAGATCATCTGGAAGAAGGCGACCGAGACGCCCGGCCCGCCTTCCGGGCTCTGCTTCGAATGGTCCTGATAGCGCTCGATCTTGCGCGCGACGTTGAGAGCGGCATTCTGGATCGCCTCGCCATCGGCGTCTGGCGGCAATGCGGCCAGCGCTTCGGAGAGTTTTGTCAGCGCCTCGTGCTCGATCGCGTCGGCGGCCCGGTAGACCTTGGCCGGCTTCACGAAATCGTCGAAATAGCGGATCGCATATTCGGCCAGCCGGTCGAGCTCGGGGTGGGTCTTCGGCGTCACGCCCGATGTATGGCGCGAAATGAACCCCCACAGCACGTCCCTGTTCTGGGCGTTCGAGGCACTGACCAGATTGAGCAGCAGCCCGAACGACACCGGCAGGTCGACGACAGGCGGATTGCCGTCATGCATATGCCAGACGGGATTTCCCAGCCGTTCCCTCCACTCCTGCCGGCGATAGGCTGACAGAAAGGCGTAATACTCGTCCACCGCCTTCGGAATGACGTCGAAATAGAGCTTCTTGGCCTGTCGCGGCCGCTGGTACATGTAGAGCCCGAGGCTTTCGGTCGGCGCATAGGTGAGCCACTCGTCTATGGTCAGTCCGTTGCCCTTCGACTTCGAAATCTTCTGGCCGTTCTCGTCCAGGAACAGCTCATAGACGAAATGCTCCGGCGCCCGCCCACCCAGGATGTTGCAGATACGGTCGTAGATCACTGCATTCGTCTGGTGGTCCTTGCCGAACATTTCGAAATCGACGCCGAGCGCTGCCCAGCGCATGCCGAAATCCGGCTTCCATTGCAGCTTCACCTTGCCGCCAGTTACGGAAAGCGTTGTCTCGGTACCGTCATCATCGAAGGTGATGGTGCCGGCCTTGGCGTCGACATGCTTCATGGGGACGTAAAGCACGCGGCCGCTTTTGGGGGAAATCGGCAGGAACGGACTGTAGGTTGCCTGGCGCTCTTCGCCGAGCGTCGGCAGCATCACGTCCATAATCTTGTCGAAACGTTCGGCGGCGCGCAGCAGCACTTCGTCGAAACGGCCTGCCTTGTAGTATTCCGTCGCGCTGGCGAACTCGTAGTCGAAGCCGAACGTGTCCAGGAAGCGGCAAAGCATTGCGTTGTTATGGTCTGCAAAGCTCGCATAGTTGCCGCCGAAAGGATTGGGGACGGATGAGAGCGGCTTGTGCAGGTGCGGCTCGAGTGCGGCGCGATCGGGGACGTTGTCCGGAATCTTGCGCATGCCGTCCATGTCGTCGGAAAAGCACAAGATCTTGGTCTTGACCGTGTCCCCGGTGAGGACGCGGAAGGCGTGGCGCACCATCGAGGTGCGTGCGACCTCGCCGAAAGTGCCGATGTGCGGCAGCCCCGACGGACCGTAGCCGGTCTCAAACAGCACGGTCTCGGGAAAGTCGGTGCCTTTGTAGCGCTCGACGATCTTCCTGGCTTCCTCGAACGGCCAGGCTTTGCTTTCGGCCGCTGCCGCAAGCACCTCGGGATTGAGATCGATGATGTTTGATCCCGCCATGTCACTGTTTTCCAAATCATTCGCCGGCACCGCAAGAAAGGGGGCCGGAAGAGGTTTTTCAACCGGTCTCTAGGCGTGCCTGACCGGAGCGTCAACGATCGCGGCACTTTTTCCTTGCGGCACAGATACCGCGTTCCTACGTTCGGGAGCCGTTCGAGGAGTTATAAATGCCATTGTCACCGCACGAAGCCCTTATCTATCTGATGGTCATCACCTCGGCGTCCGACCGCGACATGACCGATGTCGAACTGGCGCGGATTGGCGACGTCGTCCGCACGTGGCCGGTGTTCGAGGATTTTAACGACGACCGAGTGGTCGGCGTCGCCCAGGACTGCCAGAAGATGCTGCATGAAAAGGACGGGCTGGAAGGTGTCCTGGCGCGCGTCGCCGGGGCGCTGCCTGAGCGGCTCCACGACACTGCCTATGCCGTCGCTTTCGAGGTTGCGGCCATCGACCTGGAAATGCGGATGGAGGAGGTGCGGGTGTTGCAGCTCATCCGCCGCCAGCTCGATCTCGATACGCTGACCGTCGCCGCCATCGCCCGTGCCGCCAAGGCTCGCCTTCGCACGCTGACTTGATCCAGGCCCTGGAGGGTCAGAAAAAACTGAGCGGAAAATAGCGCAGATAGAATTCGGCGAAGATGCCCTTCACCGAAATCTCTTGCAACGCGTAGTCGAATGCCGCAGCCAGCGCCGGATCGTCGGCCCTGGTGGCGATGGCCATACCCGAGCCCAGATATTCGGGCGCCAGATAGGGACCGCCGGCAAAGCGGCAGCACGCCGCGGCATCGGAACCGCCCAGCCAGAAGGCGAAACGCATGCCGTCGCCGAAGGCGGCGTAGACCTTGCCGGCCTTGAGGTCATCGTAGAGCGCTTCCGGTCGGTCGAAGGGGACCACCTGGACGGTGCCGAAATAATCTCGCAGCATCCGTTCATGCGCGGAGCTGGCGATCACACCGACGCGCTTGCCGCGCAGTCTGTCGAAGATCGGTTCCGTGAGCGCCTTTGTCTTCAGCATGATGAAGCGCGCCGGGAACTGCAGGTAGGAGCGTGAGAAGGCATATTTCGACCGCGACTCCGCAGTGGCGGCGATGCCGGCAATAATTGCTTCGCCTTCGCCCTTCTGCAGCGCCCCTTCAAGCTCGGCCCAGGGCAGCGCCTGGATCTGGCATTTTGCCGCGATGCCGAGTTCGGCGCAGATGGCGCGCGCCAGATCGACATGGAAGCCGGACAACCGGCCTGCCTCGTCGAGGAAATTGAAGGGTGGGAAATCGGTGGTGGTCAGGAATCTCAGACGCGGCAGCGCGGAAAGGTCCGGTTTCGGCAGCCGCTCCTTGGCGTCCCACAGCACCGGCACTTGCGGCTCCGCGGCACGCGCAACACCGGTGAGCGACTGTGCTCCCGTCATTGCCAGCATCAAGACGATGGATATCCAGCGAATTGCCACGACTAGGCTCCGCCCTGTTCTGTCCAGATTGGCTTTTGGTACGAAAATGACGCAGGCACAATGGTTTTTGATTTCATCACGCCGATTTAGGGATATGGTTAGGCGGAGCTTGCAAATGACTGAGCGGGGCCGGCTGGAGGGGCAGCCGCAGGGCCCTGCAAACAGGGAGGCAGATTTGCAATCCGGGTCGATGGTAAGTGCAGGTTAGCACTGGACCGTTGAGCTCAATGCGGAAGGCAACATGGGGTTGATGTTGCGATGAGTCAGTTCGATCGCACGCTGGAATTCATAGATCAGCTGCAGCATGCCAACACGGCAGCCGCGGTCTGCGAGAAACTGCTTGGCGTCACGTCGGGTTTCGGCCTGACGGCACTGATGGCGGGAACTGTTCCGGAGCCAGGCACACCGCGAGGCCAGCAAAAGGACCATGTGCTGCTCTGTGACTGGCCGGGAGAATGGCTGGAGCGCTATGTGGCGCGCAACTATGTCGACCATGATCCCGTCGTCAGCCACATGAAGCAGCTGCAGGCGCCGTTCCAGTGGCGGGAAGCGTCGCAGGGCATTCGCGTCGACAAGAGCAGCGGCGAGGTGATGGGCGACGCCAGCGAATTCAAACTGCGCGACGGCATGGCCTTCCCGCTGGTTACGCTCGATGGTCAGATCGTCATGGTGTCGCTGGGCGGCGAGGCCGTGGCCCTGTCGGAAGCCGAGTTCGGGCAGGTGTCGCTGGTATCGACCTATGCGATCGGCCGCGCCATGCAGCTCCATACGATGGCGGACAAGACCATCGATCACATCGAATTGACGCCACGCGAGCGCGAATGCCTGCAATGGGCCGCCGTCGGCAAGTCCGAATGGGAGATTTCGCAAATCCTCGGCATCTCGGAACACACGTCCGAGAAACACCTTCTTAACGCCAAAGGCAAACTCGGTGCCGTCAACAGGGTTCAAGCAGTCGCGGAAGCGATAAGGCGCGGCTATATTAGTTAGCTCGGCCGCGCCGGCCTAGAAATTCTTGCCTACGTGATCACGTAATTTTCTCGGGAAAGCCCGGCCGTATCTTCCTCTTGAACCCAGGAGTCGGCTAATGCTTTTTTCCCTTACCACACAGGAATTGATGGAACGCCCTGACCTTTGGGAGGCCGTTCATCGTTTACGCTACAAGATCTTCGTTGAGGAGATGGGGTGGAGCGATCTGCAGCGCCCCGATGGTCTCGAGATCGATCAGTTCGATCACGACGAGGCGGTACATCAGATCGTCGTCCGCAACGGCGAGCTCGCCGGTTATCAGAGGATGTTGCCGACAACGCGGCCACATCTTCTGACCGAGGTGCTGGCAGATCTCTATGAAGGGACGCCGCCGTCCGGGCCAAACGTCTGGGAACTGACCCGCTATGCGGTGGCGCCGGGCTTTCGTGACGGCAAGCGCGGCGTATCGACGGTCGGCACCGAGCTGATTGCCGGCTTCGTCGAGTGGGGGCTGAGCCGGAACGTCAATCAGGTGATCATCGAGTTCGAGCCGATGTGGGTCCTGCGGGCATTGCAGTTGCACTTCCTGGCGAAGCCGCTTGGCTACCAGCGCACTTATGGCAACCAGCAGGTCGTCGCCACGCTGCTCACCTTCAACGAGCACACGTTGCAGGTGGTGCGCTCGCGTCGCAACTATTTCGCGTCGGTTCTGGCCAGGGGATATCCCGACAGGCTCGGACTGAGGCGGGCCTCGTGAGATTGGAGGCAGTCATGAACGCCCACACGCAAACAGAGTTCCGCAACCATACGCTCATCGTCACCGTGTCGTCGGATGACGGCCGGCCGGTGCTGGACAGGCGGGCCTATGAAAGCCTGGCCAAGACCTTCCACGAAGCCGCCGTAGACGACGACATACGCGTCGTGGTGCTGCGCGGCCTCGCCGGCTGCTTCTGCCTCGGCGGCGACTTTTCCGAGTTCCTCGATGCCACCAAGCATCAGCGACTGATCGCCGCCGTCACCGACATGTTCCGCACGCTGGCGACGTTTCCAAAACCGGTCCTTGCCTGTGTCGATGGCGACGCGGTCGGTGTCGGCTGCACCATCCTGTTCCATTGCGACATGGTGATCGCATCGGGCGAAAGCACGTTCCGGGTGCCGTTCGTCGATTTCGGCCTGGTGCCGGACGCGGCGACCAGCATCCTGGCGCCGCAGAAACTCGGTTATGCCGGCGCTTTCCGCTTCTTCTGCCTGGGCGACACGCTCAGCGCCGAGGACGCCAGGATGCTTGGTCTGGTCACGGAGATCATTGTGGGGGGCAATGTCGAGGAAGCGGCACTTGGCAGAGCTAGGCAACTCGCCAAGAAGCCGGCCGCCGCGCTGCTGCAGACGCGCGACCTGCTCAAGGGCGACACAGGCGCGCTCTGCGATCGCATTGATCAGGAGATTTCGCTGTTTCAGCAGGCTTTGCAGGACGACACCACGCTGCGGCGGCTGCAGCGGATTGCTCGGCTGGCGGCATAAGACGTCATTCGGGAGAATGACAACACCCGCAATCATGCCGCGCGCCCTTCGGGCGCGCGGCGATGCTTCAGGCCCGTGTTCCCAGGAACGAAGGTCCTTCCCCGATGATCTTCTTGTCTTCCTTGCCGATGACGTCGAGATCGCGGCCCTCATAGGGAAGCGACAACAGGATGCGCTGTATGACGGCCAGTCGCGCGCGCCGCTTGTCGTTGGC
Organism: Mesorhizobium sp.; assembly: GCF_004962245.1. Classification (GTDB taxonomy): domain Bacteria; phylum Pseudomonadota; class Alphaproteobacteria; order Rhizobiales; family Rhizobiaceae; genus Mesorhizobium. Next base: position 23,072 of record NZ_SUHQ01000025.1, read on the forward strand.
CCGCACGATAATCCAGGGCGCGCACTCCTTGTGCGTGCGCTCGATCATGAGATCGCGCGCCTTGGTGTAGTCGTCCCATTTCGTGATGCCGGCAATGTCGATCGGCGAGAATTTCCAGCTCTTCAATGGGCTGTGGCGACGATCGTGAAATCGTTCGAGCTGCGTCTCCTGACCAATGTTCAGCCAGAACTTGAAGAAATGGATGCCCTCGTTGCAGATCATCCGTTCGAAATACGGCGTCTCGTCCAGGAATTTCTCATGCTGCTCGGGCGTGCAGAAACCCATGACCGGCTCGACACCGGCGCGATTGTACCAGGAGCGGTCGAAAGTGACGAACTCGCCGGACGTCGGAAAGTGCGAGACATAGCGCTGGAAATACCATTGTCCTGTCTCAGTCGGTGTCGGCTTGGTCAGCGCCACGTTGCGCGCTGTCCGGGGGTTCATGTACTGGCGCAGCACGAAGATCGTGCCGCCCTTGCCGGCGGCATCGCGTCCTTCGAACAGCGACATCACCCGCTTGCCCGTCGATTGCAGCCATGCCTGTGCCTTGACCAGTTCGATCTGCAGCCGCTCGAGCGTCTCGTCATACTCATCGCTTTTCATTTTCTTGTCGTAGGGGTAGCCGCCGGCGGTCAGCTTGTTGTTCTCGACCCAGTCCGGAAGCTTGGGATCCTCGATGTCGAAGGTGAACTCCTTGCCGTCGATCCGGACCTTCAGCGGACCTGCAACGGGCGCGGCGGCATTTTCCCTAGGATTTTTCATCGAGACGAACCTTTCCAGCTCCAGGACTCATGCTATTGGGAGCCTCGATACCGGTCCAGCGGGAAGTTTCCAACCGACCGGCCGACTGAGGGCGGAGGCACGGCGCGCGCGAATGGCTGACAATGGCTGACATGGGCGCAGAGCAGCGAAGCACGGTGCAAGCCGTCGCCATCCGGCTGCGGAACAGCCGCTGGCTGCTGGCGGCCGGCATCGTCGCGGTCCTGATGGTCTATGTTTTCGCAGATATGTCCGGCTATGTGGTGCTCCTGGCATGTGCCGTGTTGCTGCTTGCCGCCGCGATGCCGCCAGTCGGCGTTGCGCGCCAATCGGCCGAGGATGCCGCGGCGATCGAGGCGGGCGGGCTGCAACACCTGTCGGGAGAATATCTGGCGGCGGCCGTTGCCGATCCGCTGATCATCTTCGATCGTACCGCCACGCTCGTCCATGCCAACGCCGCCGCCTTCGCCGCTTTCGGCGGCATCGCGCCGGGGATGTCGCTGTCGTTGAAATTCCGTGCGCCCGAGATGCAGGCCTTGCTGGACAGTATTCTGTCGGGGGCCGCCGCTTCGGATGTCGTCGACTATACCGAAAAGCTGCCGGTCGAGCGGGCCTATCGGGTGAGTGCGTCTTCGGTCGGCCACGGCACCGACCTCTATGTCCTGGTCTTCAAGGACCAGAGCGAGGCGCGCCGGATCGACCGGATGCGCGCCGACTTCATCGCCAATGCCAGCCACGAACTGCGCACCCCGCTCGCCTCGATCTCCGGCTTCATCGAGACGCTGCGCGGCCCGGCCCGCAACGATCCGGCGGCGCGCGATCAGTTCCTGCAGATCATGCAGAACCAGACCGGCCGCATGGCGCGGCTGATCGACGACCTGCTGTCGCTGTCGCGGCTGGAGATGAAGCCCTACCTGAAGCCGGGAACCAAGGTCGATCTCCGCCAGATCCTCGACAGCGTCATCGATTCGCTCGGGCCGCTTGCCAGGGAAAACGGCGTCGCGATCGAGCGGGATTTCGCCGAAGGGTCGCTCGACGTGCCTGGGGATCGCGACGAGCTTTTCCAGGTTTTCGAGAATCTGCTGGAAAACGCCTGCAAATATGGACAGTCGGGTGGACGTGTCATGGTGACGATTGCCCACAGCGACGACGGTCCCGAACCGGGCACCGACGTCACCATCCGGGACTTCGGCCCCGGCATCCCCGAGGAGCACATCCCGCGCATCACCGAACGCTTTTACCGCATCGATGTCGAAAACAGCCGGACCCAGAAAGGCACTGGCCTTGGCTTGTCGATCGTCAAGCATATCCTGACGCGCCACAACGCCAGGCTCTCGATCAAGTCGGAGGTCGGCAAGGGGGCAGCTTTCACGGTTCATTTGCCGGCGCACTGACGCCGCACTATGTATTAACCGGCTTTTTCTTTTTTCTGTCATCCGGCTAGCGTATCAGCGGGGATTCGAGGAAACGACTCAGGATCAGAAGACCCGGGAAGGCATTTTCATGCAGTCCGTGCACATCGTCAGCGCCTATGACGAGGAGCTGAAATATCTGTCGAAGCGCATCGCCGCGATGGGCGGGCATGCCGAACGCATGGTCGAACAAGCGATCGCGGCCCTGGTCAACGCCGACCCTGGCCTTGCTCAGAAGGTCATCAGTGACGATCTCGTTCTGGACGAGGGGCAGCGCGAGATCGACGACAAGGCAATCGTCATCATCGCCAAGCGCCAGCCGATGGCGACGGATTTGCGCGAGATTGTCGGCGCGATCCGCATCTCGGCGGATCTCGAACGGGTCGGCGACCTCGGCAAGAATGTCGCCAAGCGCGTGGTTGCCGTCATAGAAGGGCGCCAGCCGACCAGCCTGTTCCGCGGCATCGAGGCCCTGGCCGACCTGGCGTTGACGCAGCTCAAGGAAGTGCTCGACGTCTACGCGTCGCGTTCGGTGGAAAAGATCGGCTTCGTGCGTGATCGTGACGACCAGATCGACGCCGTGTACACCTCGCTGTTTCGCGAGTTGCTGACCTACATGATGGAAGATCCGCGCAACATCACGCCTTGCACGCACCTGCTGTTTTGCGCCAAGAACATCGAGCGGATCGGGGACCACGCCACCAACATCGCCGAGACAATCTACTACATCGTCACCGGCGACCAGATGCCGGCCGAACGGCCGAAGGGCGACAAGACAGACAAGATTGTCGTCCCGGGAGCGCTACCCGCGAAGTGAACAGCCAGAGCTAGATGATGCCGTCCGAGTTCATCTCGCTCTGTCTCTCGAACGCTTCATGAAATTGCGCTAAACTATCCAGATGAAATTGCGCTAAACTATCCAGACGTTAAGCTTCTCAGTTCCGCGATGAAGGCCATGCTTTCAGGAGGCTGCGATGGAATATGTTCGGGAGTTCACGCCCGCGCCGCCGACGTCCAGCATCATCGCTTCCAGCGTCTATACGGCCGGCCGGCGTGTCGCCGACATTCCGATCGAGGAGGCTGGCGAATGGGCCAAGAAGCCAGGCCATGTCGTCTGGATCGGCCTGCTGGAGCCCGACCGCAACCTGCTGCTTCGCGTCCAGGCGCAATTCAATCTGCACGATCTGGCGATCGAGGACGCCGAGCATCCGCATCAGCGGCCTAAGATCGAGCAATATGGCGACGCCTTGTTCATCGTTGCCCGCACGGCTCAACTGATCGATGGTCGTGTCACCTTCGGCGAGACGCATCTGTTCGTCGGCGCGGGCTACATCGTCAGCGTCAGGCACGGTCCATCGACCTCTTACGCCGCCGTTCGCCAGCACTGGGAAAGCTGCCCGCATTCGCTGGCCAAGGGCGAGGATTTCGTCCTCTATGCCATTCTCGATTTCATCGTCGACAACTATATGCCGGTGCTCGAGCAGATCGAGGACGAGGTCGAGGCGATCGAGGACAAGATTCTGCTGAAGCCGATGACCGGCTCCGACATAGAACGGCTTTACATGCTGCGCCGCGATCTCTTACGCCTGCGCAATGCAGCGTTGCCGCTGGTGGAAGTCTGCCGCCGGCTGACCAGCGCCGACCTGCCGCAGATCCATGCAGCCATGCATCCGCTGTTCCGCGACGTCACCGACCACATCCGCACTGTCCAGGAAAAGATCGACAGCTTGCGTGAGGTTCTCGCCTTTGCCTTCGAGGCAAGCCTTCTGGTTGGCCAGAGCCAGGAAACGGCGATCACCAAGAAGCTCGCCTCATGGGCTGCCATCCTGGCGGTGCCGACGGCGCTCGCCGGCATCTACGGCATGAATTTCAACGACATGCCGGAACTGAGGATGGAATATGGCTATCCGATCGTGCTGACGGCGATTATTTTGGTCTGCACGTTTCTTTACTGGCGCTTCCGCAAGAGCGGCTGGCTGTGAAAGTGAGTAAATAGCAAATAGGGAGTAGCGAATAGGGTAAAAATAACTTGCCCCTTCGCGGCAGATCAAGCCATTGCTATTTGCTATTTGCTATTCGCTCACCTACTGCGCCGCCGCTCCGAAGCGGGCTGGAACGCGATGCGGGAGTGGTATTTGCAATAGGGTCCGGTTTCGGCCGCGTCGTTGCCGCAGAAATGGAAGTCTTCCGAAAGCGGGTCACCATTCGGCCATTTGCATGTCCGCTCGGTCAACTCGACGAGTTGCAGATGCCGCGAGATCGGCACGACGACGTTCTCGACCGGACGGATGTAATGACGTGCCACCGGTTCGGCGTTGAATTGCGCCTGCAGCGCAGTCGCACCGATCGACGTGGTGATATGCCGCGCAGTGCTTGCCGCCCGCGACACCGATTTCTGAACGCTCGATCCCTGCACGCTCTTCTTCTGGCGTGCCGGCGCGGCGGTCGAGCGTCCGCGGCCCGACAGTTTCAGCCGATGCACCTTGCCGATGACCGCATTGCGGCTGACACCCCCGAGCTGTGCGGCGATCTGGCTGGCGCTCAGCCCCTCCGACCACAATTTTCTAAGAAGTTCGACCCGCTCGTCAGTCCAATTCATGAGACCGCGCTCCTGCTGAAACATGCGGCGATCGGAATCCTTCCACGATCCGGCTTCCGCCGGGCAGACACCACATATATCGGGTGATTAGGTCCGCCGCACGAAATCTAGTTATTTCTCGACTACAAATACCTTATGCGCTGACTCGGTGACAAGAGTCCGAGGGCCAACACGAATCGGTTTTTTCGGTTTTCCCCAACTTGCCCGGTCGCTTATGAGCCGGCGCCTCGCTGGAGGGCTTGCGGCGCGTCCTTGCGCGACCTTTTCGTTGACTTCATGGCCGAAAAACACGATAAGCCGCAAAGGCCGCCGCTTTGGCGGCTTTTTGATTTTCCGGTTCCGGAGACGCATATAATGAGCGGTTCGGCGCTTTACGAGACCTTTGCCCGCGCACCTCTGGTCTTCGACCATGGGGAAGGCACTTGGCTCTTCACCGATAAGGGTGAGCGATATCTCGATTTCGCTGGCGGCATCGCCGTGAATTCGCTGGGCCACAGCCATCCGCACTTGGTCGCGGCGCTCACTGAGCAGGCGGCTAAGCTCTGGCATGTTTCCAACCTCTACGAGATTCCAGAGCAGAGCCGGCTGGGCGAGCGGCTGGCCGACGCCACCTTCGCCGACAAGGTGTTCTTCACCAATTCCGGCGCCGAAGCGCTGGAATGCGCCATCAAGACGGCGCGGCGCTACCACTTCGTCAAGGGCCATCCCGAGCGCTTTCGCATCATCACCTTCGAAGGCGCCTTCCATGGCCGCACGCTGGCGACCATCGCCGCTGGCGGCCAGCCTAAATACCTGGAGGGCTTCGGACCCAAGGTCGACGGCTTCGACCAGGTCGGGTTCGACGACATCGACGCCGCCGAAAAGGCGATAACGCCCGAAACCGCCGCGATCCTGATCGAGCCGGTGCAGGGTGAGGGCGGTATCCGCCCGGTGCCGACGCAGTCGCTGAAGCGGTTGAGGCAGCTCTGCGAGCAGCATGGCCTGCTCCTGATCTACGACGAGGTCCAGTGCGGCATCGGCCGCACCGGAAAGTTGTTCGCGCATGAATGGGCTGGCATCACGCCCGACATCATGGCGATCGCCAAGGGTATCGGCGGCGGCTTCCCGATGGGTGCCTGCCTCGCCACCGCTGAGGCGGCCGCCGGCATGACCGCTGGCGTGCACGGCACCACTTTCGGCGGCAATCCGCTCGCGATGGCGGTCGGCAACGCCGTGCTCGACGTGGTGCTGGAAGACGGTTTCCTGGAGGAAGTCCAGCGTAAGGCGTTGCTACTGAAGCAGGGGCTGGCGGGTATCGCCGACGAATTCCCTGATGTCATCGAAGACATCAGGGGCACCGGCCTGATGCTCGGCCTGAAATGCGTCATGCCCAACACCAAGGTGAACGCGGCGTTGCGCGACCAGCATCTGCTGGCGGTTCCGGCCGGCGACAACGTCATTCGCCTGCTGCCTCCGCTCACCGTCACCGACGCCGAGATCCATGAGGCGCTCGACCGCATCCGCGCCGGCGCCCGGGGCTTGGCCGATGCCATCGCCGCGGCTGCCGCGAAGTAATCCTGGAACCAGCCCTGATGAGCCTTCGCCATTTTACCGATCTTTCCGCCGTTTCCGAAGGCGATCTGCGCTTCATGCTGGACGATGCGGTCGTGCGAAAGGCGAGGCTCAAGGCTGGCGAGCGGACAAAACCGCTCGAAGGCAAGGTGCTGGCGATGATCTTCGACAAGCCGTCGACGCGCACGCGTGTGTCCTTCGACGTCGGCATGCGCCAACTCGGTGGCGAGACCATCATGCTGACCGGTACCGAGATGCAGCTCGGCCGCTCCGAAACCATCGCCGATACGGCCAAGGTGCTGTCGCGCTATGTCGATGCGATCATGATCCGCACCACATCGCATGACCGGTTGCTGGAGCTGACCGAAAACGCCACCGTTCCCGTCATCAATGGGCTGACAGACGACACCCATCCCTGCCAGCTGATGGCCGACATCATGACCTTCGAGGAGCATCGCGGTCCGGTTGCCGGCAAGACCATCGCCTGGACCGGTGACGGCAACAATGTGCTGCATTCCCTGCTGGAAGCCTCGGCACGATTTCGGTTCAATCTGAATGTCGCGGTGCCGGAAGGCAGCGAGCCGGCACAGAAGCATATCGACTGGTCGAAGACGCACGGCGGCAAGTTGAACTTCACCCGCTCGCCCGAGGAGGCCGTTTACGAGGCCGATTGCGTCGTCACCGACTGCTGGGTGTCGATGGGCCAGGAACACCGTGCCCGCGGCCACAACGTCTTCTTGCCCTACCAGGTCAATGCGGCGCTGATGGCGAAGGCAAAGCCGGACGCATTGTTCATGCACTGCCTGCCGGCGCATCGCGGCGAGGAGGTCACCGACGAGGTCATCGATGGACCGCATTCGGTTGTGTTCGACGAAGCCGAGAACCGGCTCCACGCCCAGAAGGCGGTTCTGGCCTGGTGTCTGGGAGCTTGATCCGGCCAACCTTGATCCGGCAATGCGTGATGCCTATCTCAGGCGCATCACGCAAATCGAGCGCGTTTCGACGCATGCGCCCCGGAGGGCGGCATGGCCGCGCCCCGGAGCTTTGTCATGTTGGAAACTCATCAGTTGGCTGAACATCAACCCAAACTCGGCGAATTCGGCTACGCAGGCGACGATCACGTCGTGCCCTTCGAGGTCGGCCCGCTCGATGTGCGCGGCCGTACTGTTCAGCTCGGGCCGATGCTCGATGCGATCCTCAGCCGCCACGACTATCCCGAACCGGTCGCCCGCCTCCTTGCGGGAGCCTGTGTGCTGACGGTGCTGCTTGGCACCTCGCTCAAGTTCCAGGGCAAGTTCATCCTGCAGACCCGCACCGACGGGCCGGTCGACATGCTGGTCGCGGATTTTTCCACGCCGCATGCGCTGCGCGCCTATGCCCGCTTCGATGCCGACCGGCTTGAGGCCTTGACTGCTGCCGGCGAGACGTCGCAGCAGACGCTCCTCGGCAATGGCGTCCTGGCGCTGACCATCGACCAGGGCGCCCACACGCAGCGCTATCAGGGCATCGTCCAGCTCGATGGCGAGACGCTGGAGGAGGCCGCGCGCACCTATTTCCGCCAGTCGGAACAGATCCCGACCGATCTCAGGCTTTCGGTGGCCAAGCTGTTGACGCCCGGCGCCGGCGGTGCCCGCGAGCAGTGGCGCGCCGGTGGCATCCTGGCGCAATTCCTGCCGCAATCGCCGGAACGCATGCGTGTGCCCGATCTTCCGGGCGGCGACGGCGATCCACGAGAGGAGATCCACGATCCGGCCGACAATTCCTGGCAGGAACTGCTGGCGTTGCTTGGCACCATCGAGCCGACCGAACTGATCGACCCGACGATTGGCGCCGAGCGGCTACTTTACCGGCTGTTCCATGAGCATGGTGTTCGCGTCTTCGGCGGCGTTCCGGTCGCCGACCAGTGCTCATGCTCCAGGGAGAAAATCCGCGGCATCCTCGAAGGTTTTTCCGCCGAGGAGATCAGCGACAGCACCGAGGATGGCGGCATTCACGTCGCCTGCGAATTCTGCTCGAAGCAATATGACTTTGATCCGGCGGAGTTTGCAGCGGCTCAATGAAATGCCTTCCTTCTCCCCGTTCACGGGGAGAAGGTGCCCGAAGGGCGGATGAGGGGCAGCGCGACCTCCGGCGATGTCCGCGCGCGCACTCGCTTAGACGCTGTTGTATTCCTGGCAGACTAGTCTCACGAGTCTGACGCCGCCCCTCATTGCCCTGCCAGGCATTTCTCCCCGTATAGTGACGGGGAGAAAGACGCTGTCGCGGAGGATTCCGCCAATCGCCCGACCGTCCTAGTTGACCGTCCGCCTGGTCCCTGGCAGGTCCAGCGAAAAGGCGGGGATGGCGATGTCGAACGTCTCACCCCGCTTGTTGCGCATCGTGTAGTGGCCGACCATGATGCCGGACGGTGTCGAGAGCGGGCAGCCGGACGTATATTGATAGCTGTCGCCGGGGTTGAGTTCGGGCTGGTCGCCGACAACGCCGGCGCCGCGCACTTCCTCGACCCGGCCGGTGCCGTCGGTGATATGCCAGTAGCGCGACATCAGCTGGACGAATTCGTCCGACTGGTTGTCGATCGTCACCTGGTAGCCCCAGACGTAACGGTTCTCCGACGGTTCCGAGCGATCCTCCAGATAGAACGGCCTGACCTGCACTTCGATGTTGCGCGTAACGGCGCTATACATGGGCTACTCCAAAACAATACGAACGGGACTTTCGGCGCTCTCCGTGGCTTGGTCAACGGGGTGCTTCCTGTCGTTGCCCGACCTCAAGGGCAGGTGCCGAAGAACAATGTCATTTAAGTGACACATGACAATGATGGTGTGCAGAGCCGGGCGACTCAGCATTCTGCCGAACTGCTGAAGACGGCCATCATGCGGCCGGTCTTTCCGGAGTGACCAGATATCGATGGAACTGACAGTCACCGCCGCCCTGCTTTCGACAGCCCTGCTTCTTTCAAATCTCGCCAGCATCCTGCTCGCCTCGCTGAAGCTGAAACGGCCAAGCAAGGTTGCGCCGCCTACCGGCAAGGCGCCACCCGTGTCGATCGTCGTACCGTCGCGCGGCATCGAGCCGTTTACCGAAGAAACGCTTGCGCGCGCCTTTTCGCTCGACTGGCCGCGCTATGAACTCATCTTCTGCGTCGCCCATGCCGACGATCCGGTGGTCGAACTGATCACCAAGGCCATCGCCCGCTTTCCGGCCGTGCCGGCCCGGTTGCTCGTCGGCGATGACCGCATCAGCGGCAATCCGAAACTCAACAATTGCGTCAAGGGCTGGCAAGCGGCGCGTCACAAATGGGTCGTTCTTGCCGATTCCAACGTCCTGATGCCGAAGGACTACGTTCAGCATCTGATGGCCGCATGGCGACCGGACACCGGCCTTGTCTGCTCGGCGCCGATCGGGTCGCGGCCGGACGGGTTCTGGGCGGAGGTCGAATGCGCTTTCCTCAACGCGCTGCAGGCGCGCTGGCAATATACCGGGGAGGCCCTCGGCCTCGGTTTCGCCCAGGGCAAGAGCATGTTGTGGAACAAGCCCATGCTCGACGCCAAGGGCGGTATCCGCGCGCTCGCCGCCGAGATTGCCGAGGATGCCGCCGCGACCAAGCTGGTCAACGGGCTCGGGCTGCGCGTCAATCTCGTCGCCTCGCCCTTCGAGCAGCCGCTCGGTTTGCGCACATTTGGCGAAATCTGGTCGCGTCAGGCCCGCTGGGCACGCTTGCGCCGCGTCACCTTCCCGCTGTTCTTCGCGCCCGAAATCCTGGTCGGCGCGACGCCGCCGCTGGTGCTTGCGCTGGTTGCGGCGGCCGGCGCCGGCTTCAGTCTGCCGGCAACCGCCCTTGCCGTGCTGGTGGCTGCCTATCTCCCGGAATGCGCCCTGGCCTCGGCCATGGGCTGGCACCTGTCGCTGCGCATGATCCCGGCGATGATCGCGCGAGATGTGATGCTTCCCGCCATTTGGGCGCGAGGTTGGCTCGGCGGTGCCGTCGACTGGCGCGGCAACGCAATGACCATCCGGACCAAAACCGTCGCGGAGCTGGAAGAGACGCCGTCTGGCGCCTGAACAACGCCTGCTCTTGACGATCGAGTGAAGCCGCCCCTCGGTGCGTATCCCTATCTGGCGGCTTTCAATGCCCGCTCGATGTCTTCGAGCAGGTCGTCGGTATCCTCCAGACCGACAGACAGCCTGAGCGTGCCCGGCCCGATGCCGAGTTCGGCACGCGCCTCATCGCTCAGATTCTTGTGCGTCGTCGTCGCCGGATGGGTGATCAGGCTCTTGGCGTCGCCGAGATTGTTGGAGATCAGCACGATATCCAGCGCGTTCTGGAAGGCGAAAGCCGCCTGCTTGCCGCCCTTGACGTCGAGGCAGATCAGCGTCGAGCCGCCCGACATCTGCTTCTTGACGACGGCCGCCTGCGGGTGATCGGCGCGGCCGGGATAGATGACACGGGCGATCTCCGGCCGCTCGGCGAGGACATCCGCGATCCGGCCGGCACTTTCCGTCTGCTGGCGCACGCGTAGCGGCAGAGTTTCCAGGCCCTTCAGCAGCGTCCAGGCGTTGAACGGCGAAAGGCTGGGGCCGGTATGCCGAAAATAGTCGTGCAGGTTCTCGTCGATCCACGTCTTGTCCGACAGGATGATGCCGCCGAGGCAGCGCCCCTGGCCGTCGATGTGCTTGGTCGCCGAATACACGACGATATGGGCGCCGAGCTGCAACGGCTTCTGCTGCAGGGGCGTGGCGAAGACATTGTCGACGATCAGCCGCGCACCGATCGAATTGGCAAGCGAGGCGACGGCGGCGATGTCGACGACTTCCAGCGTCGGGTTGGTTGGGCTTTCCAGGAAGAACAGCTTGGTGTTTGGCCTGACCGCCTTTTCCCAATTGGCGATGTCGGTGCCGTCGACCAGCGTCGCCTCGATGCCGTATCTAGGCGCCAGCGTCTCGACCACCCAGCGGCAGGAGCCGAACAGCGCGCGCGCCGCCACGATATGGTCGCCGGCCTTGGCACTGCACAGCAACGCTGCCGTCACCGCCGCCATGCCGGATGCGGTGGCGCGGGCATCTTCGGCGCCTTCCAGCGCGCACATCCGCTTTTCGAACATGTCGACCGTCGGATTGGCATATCGCGAATAGATGAAGCCCGGCTCCTCGCCCTTGAAGCGCGCTTCCGCCGCCTGCGCCGTGTCGTAGACATAGCCTTGCGTGAGATACATCGCCTCGGAGGTTTCGCCGAAGCCGGAACGCAGCGTTCCCGCATGCACGAGTGCGGTCTGAGGCTTCCAGTTGCGCTTCATGGTCGTCATCGCCTTGTTCCAAACACCAAAAGTGGTCCAAACACAAAAAAACCGGTCGCGAAAGTCGCAACCGGTCCACACGGCCTTGCGGCCCGACGGTCCTTTAGCGACTTGTTTAACGTGGCTGCAAGCCGACCGGCCAAATCACCACGGGATAACGACCCTTTAGACCTGCGCCGCGCTTGCGTCAATTGCCGGCATGATTAAGAGGTTTATACCAGCAAGGTTCCGCAAAAGCTGTTCCACGGTTTTGCGGTAAGAACCTGCGACAGAACGAGACCTCGCCCGGCCTTCGAGCGGAGCCAGACTTTGCGGCAGACAGGCATTCTTCCCGATCAGGATATTTCGGCGCTGTTCCAGTCGGGCGCGCTGAAGTCGCCGCGCGCGCTCGATGCCGACCAGATCCAGCCGGCCAGCCTCGACCTCAGGCTTGGCGACAAGGCCTGGCGGGTGCGTGCCTCCTTTCTGCCCGGCCCGAACCACAGGGTCGCTGAAAAACTCGACCGTCTGAAGCTGCACGAAATCAATCTCGCCGAAGGTGCGGTGCTGGAGACGGGCTGCGTCTATATCGTGCCGTTGCTCGAGAGCCTGGCGCTTCCGGCAAACATTTCGGCCTCGGCCAATCCGAAGAGCTCGACCGGACGGCTCGACATCTTCACCCGCGTGATGACCGATCGCGGCCACGAGTTCGACAAGATCGCCCCCGGCTACAGCGGCCCGCTCTATCTGGAAGTCAGCCCGCGTACCTTTCCGATCGTCGTCCGCGCCGGCTCGAGACTGTCGCAGATCAGGTTCCGCACCGGCAATGCGCTTTTGTCCGAAAGCGAGCTGCATGAATTGCACCGCGCCGAGACGCTCGTCGCCACCGAGCCACCGAATATTTCCGGCGGCGGCATCGCGCTGTCGATCGATCTCGATGGCGACAAGGACGGCCTGGTCGGTTACCGCGGCAAGCACCACACCGGTCTGGTCGATGTCGACAAGCGCGCCGCACAGGACGTCGTCGATTTCTGGGAGCCGCTCTACAAGAGCGGCGCCGGCGAATTGGTGCTCGATCCGGACGAATTCTATATCCTTGTCAGCCAGGAGGCGGTGCACGTGCCGCCGCTCTATGCCGCCGAGATGACGCCCTTCGATCCGCTGGTGGGCGAATTCCGTGTCCATTACGCCGGTTTCTTCGATCCGGGCTTTGGCCATTCGGCGGCCGGCGGCACCGGCAGCAGGGCGGTGCTCGAAGTGCGCAGCCACGAAGTGCCGTTCATCCTCGACCATGGCCAGATCGTCGGACGGCTGGTTTACGAGCATATGCTGAAGCGGCCGCAGGCACTCTACGGCACCGATCTCGGCTCGAACTATCAGGCACAGGGCCTGAAACTGTCCAAGCATTTCCGCGCCGCGCGCTGATCGCCCTATCACGATCAGACCGTGCTTGCCTGACCTTGCGGGTCGTGCTTGGCTGTGCTCAGCCGTCAAGGTGGCTTGAAAAGGGAACAAAAATGCAGATTTCAAGATGGATCGCATCAGCAGCAACAGCTGCCATGCTGGTGATATCGGCCGGGTCCTTATCGGCGCAAGCACAGGAAAAATTGAAGATCGGCACCGAAGGTGCCTATCCGCCGTTCAACACCATCACCGCGGATGGCAAGCTTGTCGGCTTCGATATCGATATCGCCGAGGCGCTTTGCGCTCAGATGAAGGTCGAATGCGAACTTGTCACGCAGGATTGGGACGGCATGATTCCGGCGCTCCAGGCCAGAAAGTTCGACGCCATCGTCGCGTCCATGAGCATCACCGAGGAGCGCAAGAAGCAGGTCTCCTTCACCAACAAATACTATACGACGCCGCTTTCGCTGGTGGCCCTGAAGGACACCGATATTGCCTCGACCGAACCTGCGGCACTCGCCGGCAAGATAGTTGGCGCCCAGGCTTCGACCACCCAGGCCGACTTTGCCCAGGACGTCTATGGTAAGGCCGGCGCCGAGGCGAAACTCTATCCGACTCAGGAAGAGGCGGTCGCCGACTTGGTGAACGGCCGCCTCGATGCCGTCCTTTCGGACAAGTTCGTGCTGATGGATTGGATGAAGAAGTCGAGCGACGGCTGCTGCAAGATGGTCGGCGACGTCAAGGGCACCGAGACGGAAGCGGGCATCGCCGTGCGCCAGGAAGACAATGCGTTGCGCGAAAAACTAAACGCCGCCATCGACGCGATCGTCGCCGACGGCACCTACAAGAAGATCCAGGCCAAATATTTCGACTTCGATATCTATTGAGGGTGAGCTTCGCCGGTCAGCCGCGAAAGAGATACTCTTTCGCGGCGCCCAAGCAGCCATGAAGTTGGCCGATAAAGAGCAATTCGCGTACGGCCAAACGCTTCCTGCCCCAAAACCCTTCGGTCTGTTTCTCCTCGTCGAGCGCCGCCTTTGAGCCGCGCTTCAAGGGGAACAACTGCTTGTCGAGGCAACCGAGGATATGGGCTCTGGCGGAGTCGATACCGCAAGCCCGGCCATTGTCGTTCAGCCTGTCGCTGCGAAGCGCTGATGTCATGCGATCCGTGTTGCGCATCAGAAAGCCCACCTGCGCTTTCGAATAGCCGGTTGCCAGAAGACGGCTTGTCACCGCCGAGCGGGCTTCACGGTAGGATTTCGCGCTGCACTGGCCGGCGCTAAAGACCACCGATGGCTGGGTCAGGAACAGGGCCAGGCCCGCGAACACAATGACAAACTGCATTCTGTTCATTTCCAGCTCCCAAATTGTGACGCTGCCTCAAAGCGCCTTCACGGCCACCTTCACCGGCTTTTCTATCTCCAGCGGGTTGCGCAGCGGCAGGCCGAAATCCTTGGCCTCGATCTCGAAAACGTCGCCGGCCTCCGTCCTGATGCCGTCGGCGAACGACAGCGTCGCCGTGCCGAACATATGCACATGCACGTCACCCGGCTGGCGGAAGGCCGAGTATTTGAAGTGGTGATGTTCGAGATTGGCGATGGTGTGCGACATGTTCGCTTCGCCAGACAGGAACGGCTTTTCCCACAGCAGCTTGCCGTCACGGATGATGCGCGAGGAACCCCTGACGTCGGACGGCAGGTCGCCGATCAGGATCTCCGGTCCGAATGAGGCATTGCGCAGCTTGGAATGCGCGAGAAAAAGATAGTTCACGCGCTCGGTGACGTGGTCGGAAAACTCGTTTGACAGCGTGAAGCCGACGCGGAACGGGACACCGTCGTCGCCGATGACATAGATGCCGGCGATTTCCGGCTCCTCGCCGGCGTCCTGGGCGAAGGCGGGCGACAGCAGTGCCGCACCGGGTGCCACCGCCATGGTGCCGTTGCCCTTGTAAAACCATTCCGGCTGCACGCCCGTCTGGCCCTTGGCCGGCTTGCCGCCCTCCAGCCCCATGCGGAACATCTTCATGGAATCGGTGAGCTGCTCTTCGCCGTCGGTGTCGAGCTTTTTGTGCATGGAATCGCGGGTCGCCGCGGAGCCGAGATGCGTCAGCCCGGTGCCGGTGAGGTGGAGATGCGCCGGGTCCGGATGGTTGATCGGCGACAGGACCCGCCCCTTCTTGTAGGCGGCATCGAGGTCAACCGCTTCACCGAATCCCTTGTGCTCGATGAGGGCGGCGAGCCCGGTACCGGTGCGCGCAGCCTCCATCGCCAGCGAATAAACGCTCCGGGCGCCGTTGATGATCCGGGTCTTGCCGCCGTTGCGGGCGACAACGCGGATGGTCTCCGCATCGTCGAGGATCTGGGAAATCAGCATGATGTGCCCTCTCTCAATTGCCTTGGTCTGGCTACCGGTATGGCAAGCCCTGCCTCGCGCAGCTCGGACGGTATCCGCGCCACGGGTGAAATTCTTCGTTCGGATTGCGCTCGCGAACCTGGTCCTTCAGGGACTTCTTTGCGCCGTTCTGCCGCGCCGCGATGTGACCCGTTTGTCTTCCTAAAGCGCGCCGCGTTTGATGGGAGGCGCGCTTTGATCCTTGCTTTTATGCATGTTGGGCGACATGCACTCGTTTCCTCGCCCGGCTCAACCCTTGTTCTTGTTGTAGACGTCGAAGACCACGGCGCCGAGCAGCACCAGGCCTTTGACCACCTGCTGCCAGTCGACATTGACGCCCATGATCGACATGCCGTTGTTCATGACGCCCATGATGAAACCGCCGACCACCGACCCGATGACCCCGCCGACCCCGCCCATCGCCGAGGCGCCGCCGATGAACACCGCGGCAATGACGTCGAGCTCGCTGCCGAGGCCCGCCGCCGGCACCGCCTGCCCCAGGCGCGCCGCGATGATCAGGCCGCCAAGCGCCGACAGCACGCCCATATTGATGAACACCAGTTGGGTCAGCCGTTCGGTCTTGATGCCCGACAGTTGCGCCGCCTTGGCGTTGCCGCCCATCGCGTAGATGCGGCGGCCGATCGTCATCCTCTTGGTGACGAACACGAACAGTGCGATCAGCACTCCCATCACCAGGAGAACGATCGGCAGGCCCTTGTAGGTCGCGAACTGGTAAATGAGGAGCAAGGCAAGGGCGCTTAGCACCGCCGTCTTGACGGCGAACAGGGCAAAAGGCTCGGCCTGGTAGCCGTGCCGCTCGCGCGTACGGCGTGACTTGAGCCCGAAATAGGCATAGGCCAGCACGCCGGCGATCCCGATCACGAGCGTCGTCATGTGCAGTGTAAGACCGCTGCCGACGATGGTCTTGCCCGCGGCGTTCACCGTCGGAGCAATCAGCGTCACCGTGCCGATCACATCGGGAATGAAGCCGGAACTCAACTTGTTGAACGCGCTCGGCAGCGGGCCGACCGAAGAGCCGCCTCCCAGCAGGGCCTGACACATGCCGCGGAATATCAGCATGCCTGCCAGCGTGACGATGAAGCTCGGTATTCGGTGATAGGCGATCCAATAGCCTTGTGCCGCGCCGATGCAGCCGCCGATAATCAGGCAGATGATCGACACGACCAGCGGATTGCTGAGTGCGCCGAGGTGCCACGTCACCATCATATTGGCCGCGAGCGCCCCGATGAAGCCGGCAACCGAGCCGACGCTGAGGTCGATATGGCCGGAAACGATCACCAGCAGCATGCCCAGCGCCATCACGATGATAAAGCTGTTCTGCTGCACCAGATTGCTCAGATTCAGCGGCTTGAACAGCGTTCCGGACGTGGTGAACTGGAAGAAGAGCATGATCGCGATCAGTGCCAGTACCAGGCCATACTCGCGCAGGTTGGTGACGAACGCCGAAACGGCAACGCGCGGTCTCTGCTGTACGTCTTCGGCGACGCCGGTCTGCGGCGCGGGAGCGCTCTCTGTGCTCATGATGCTTTTCCTTCTCCCCGAACGATGGCGCGCATGATCTTCTCCTGGCTGGCGTCGCTCGCCGCCATTTCGCCGACGATGCGCCCGTCGTTCATGACGTAGATGCGGTCGGTGATGCCGAGCAGTTCAGGCATCTCCGACGAGATGACGATGATCGCCTTACCCTCGGAAGCGAGACGCGCAATGATCGTATAGATTTCGTACTTGGCGCCGACGTCGATGCCGCGCGTCGGCTCGTCGAGGATAAGCACTTCCGGATTGGCGAACAGCCACTTCGACAGCACCACCTTCTGCTGGTTGCCGCCCGAAAGATTGCCGGTCATCTGGTAGACGCTCGAGGCGCGGATATTGGTCCTGGCGCGATAGTCGTTGGCGACGGCGAGCTCGCGCATGTCGTCGATCACGCTATGGCGCGACACGCCGGGAAGGTTGGCCAGCGTGATATTGTGCTTGATGTGATCGATCAGATTGAGCCCGTAGGTCTTGCGGTCCTCGGTGACGTAGGCAATGCCGTGTTCCACCGCCTTGCTCACCGAAGAGATATCGATCGGCTTGCCGTTGAGGCGCACCTCGCCGGTGATGTGGCGGCCATACGACCGACCGAACAGGCTCATCGCGAATTCGGTGCGGCCGGCGCCCATCAGTCCCGCAATGCCGACAACCTCGCCTTTGCGGACGTCGATATCGATATTCTTGATCACCTGCCGCTCGGCATGGATCGGGTGATAGACCGACCAGTTCTTCACCTCGAGCACGGTCTCGCCGATCTCTGGCTCACGCGGCGGGAAGCGGTTATCGAGCGAGCGGCCGACCATCGAGGTGATGATGCGGTCTTCGCGGATGTCTTTCTTGACCAGCGTCTCGATGGTCCGCCCGTCGCGGATGATCGTGACCTTGTCGGCGACCCGGTTGACCTCGTTGAGCTTATGCGAGATCAGGATCGAGGTGATGCCCTGCCGCTTGAATTCGAGCAGCAGGTCAAGCAGCGCCTGGCTGTCCTTTTCGGACAGGCTCGCCGTCGGTTCGTCGAGGATCAGCAGCTGCACTTCCTTGCTGAGCGCCTTGGCGATCTCGACCAGTTGCTGCTTGCCGACGCCGATATTGGTGATCAGCGTCTTCGGATCCTCCTTGAGGCCCACCTTCTTGAGCAGGGCGCTGGTGCGCGTCTCGTTGGCATTCCAGTCGATGATGCCGTATCTGGCGTGCTCGTTGCCGAGAAAGATATTTTCGGCGATCGACAGCATCGGCACCAGCGCGAGTTCCTGGTGGATGATCACGATGCCGTGGCGCTCGCTGTCGTGGATGCCTTTGAAATGGCACTCTTCCCCGCGATAGATGATTTCGCCGTCGTAGGTGCCGGACGGATACACCCCTGACAGCACCTTCATCAGCGTCGATTTTCCGGCGCCGTTCTCGCCGACCACGGCGTGGATCTCGCCTTCCTCGACGCTGAGGTTGACATTCGACAGCGCCTTGACGCCGGGAAACGTCTTGGTGATGTCACGCATCTCCAAAATCGTCGAGGCCATCGGGAACACCACTCCTCCGAGGTCCGGAAACAATACCGGGCTCGCTCGCTAACGAAAAGGGGTCCTGCGTTACGCAGGACCCCGGACTTTGCAACTGCGGTTACTTCAGCTCGTCGGCCTTGATGTAGCCGGAGTCGACCACCAGGGCCTGGTAGTTCGACTTGTCGACATCATGCGGCGTCAGCAGGATCGAGGGAACGACCTTGACGTCGTTGTTGTAGGTCGTGGTGTCGAGGCCTTCCGGCTTGCCACCCGAGAGCACCTTATCGACGAGCTCGACCGTCGCCTTGGCGAGTTCGCGGGTGTCCTTGAACACGGTCGAAT
This sequence comes from Mesorhizobium sp., assembly GCF_004962245.1. GTDB lineage: Bacteria > Pseudomonadota > Alphaproteobacteria > Rhizobiales > Rhizobiaceae > Mesorhizobium. The sequence goes on from NZ_SUHQ01000025.1 coordinate 41,856, forward strand.
ACTGCTCGCCGGCGATGATCGCCTTGACCGAAGCGGTCTCGGCGTCCTGGCCGGTGACGATTGGCCATGGCTGATCGGCCGTCCCGTAACCGACGGCGCGCAACGAGGCGATGATGCCGCGTGAGAGGCCGTCATACGGCGAGAGCACGCCATCCACGCGACTGCCATCCGAGTAGTTGGCGGAGAGCAGATTGTCCATGCGGGCTTGCGCGGTCGCTGCCAGCCAACGGAGCGTGCCGACCTTGTCCATGCCCATCTGGCCGGATTTCACGACGAGGGTCTTGTCGTCGATCAGCGGCTGGAGAACCGACATGGCGCCGTTGTAGAAGAAGAAGGCGTTGTTGTCGTCCGGCGAACCGCCGAACAGCTCGACGTTGAACGGACCCTTGTTCTCCGGATAACCGAGGCCCTTGAGCAGCGATTTGGCCTGGATGACGCCGACGCCGAAATTGTCGAAGGTGGTGTAGTAGTCGACATTCGCGGTCTTCTTGATCAGGCGGTCGTAGGCGACGACGACGACGCCGGCGTCAGCCGCCTTCTGCAAGGCGTCCGCCATCGTGGTGCCGTCGATCGAGGCGATGATCAGCGCCTTCGGGCCCTTGGTGATTTCGTTTTCCAGCTGGCTGAGCTGATTGGGGATATCGTCCTGCGCATATTGCAGGTCGACAGTGTAGCCCAGAGCCTCGAGCTGGGACTTGACGGCGTCGCCGTCATTGATCCAGCGCTGCGAGGTCTTGGTGGGCATCAGCACGCCGACCAGGCCTTCGCCTGCCTGCGCAGGCAGCGTCATGGCCGCGATGCCAAGGGCCGCGACGGCGGCCAGTGTCTTGATGATCTTCACATTAACTCTCCCTGGTTGATGGACGCGCACCCTGGGTTTCACGGGCCGCGCAATCGTGCATGAGCGCCAAACGCGCCACTGCCGTCATATCGATCTCCGGTATCCTCCCAATCGGCCCCAAGACTTTGATTTCAATCGATACGATTTTTCTCGCTAGCGACCGTCAAGCCTCAGGACGCGCGAAGGGTGTGGTCCTTTGCCATAACTGTCAAATGCGATCTTTGATGGTTGCTATATCGAAACTGATATGTATTGAAGGCGGATGGAACTTTAGCCGGAATGGCGGCCGGCCACGAGCGTGGAGCAAACGAGGACCCATGGCGGCGCTACGGAATCCTGGCGGACTTTCAGTCGGTTACGAAGAAACTCCCGGTAGCGGCGAGACCCTGCTGCGCAGTGGCCTCAGCCTGCGTCACATGCGCATGATCGCCGCCCTCGACGACCATGGCCGGGTGAGTGCGGCGGCCCAGGTCATGAACATTTCGCAGCCCGCCGCCTCGCGCATGATCGCCGAGATGGAGGCGGTGCTCGACGTGAAGCTGTGCGAAAGGCTGCCGCGCGGTATCACTCTGACGCCTTACGGCAAGGCGCTGGCGAGGCGCGCGCGTTCGATCCTGCTCGAGATGCGTGAGGTCGACCGCGAGATATCCGAGCTCAAGGCGGGCAAGGGCGGCGCGGTGTTCCTGGGCGCGGTGACGGCGCCGGCGATCGAGCTTGCCGTGCCGGCGATCCGCGAAATCCGGCGCATCTATCCGCGCATCGAGATCACCATGCAGGTCGAGACGTCCAATGTGCTGGCGCGCGAGCTGATCGCCACGCGTCACGATTTCATCATCGCGCGCATCCCCGACGACCTCAATCCTCGGCTGTTCGAGGCCCGCGTCATCGGTGTCGAAAAAGCCTGCCTGATCGTGCGCCGCGGCCACCCGCTTACCAAAGGCAAGGTGGTGCGGCTGGAGGAAACCGCCGCCTACGACTGGGTCTTCCAGTCGGGCGGCTCGCCGCTGCGCCAGGCGATGGAAAGCAATTTCCTGAACCGCAACATCGCGCTGCCGGACCGCATCCTCAACACCAGCTCCCTGCTCCTGACCCTGGTCATGGTCGCGCAGTCGGACGCCATCGCGCCGGTGTCGGTCCAGGTGGCGAAATTCATCCAGAACCCCGAAGGGCTGGCCGGCGCCATCGACGTCGTCCAGACCGAGTTCGACATCGAGGTCAGGCCCTACAGCCTGATCACCGTGAAAAACCGCGTGCTGTCGCCGGCGGCCAAGATGCTGCACGACTTCATTTTGAGAGAGGTGGGCTGAGAGGAAGCATGATGATGGCTGGAGCGGGTAGCGGGAATCGAACCCGCGCGTTCAGCTTGGGAAGCTGACAAGCTACCATTACATCATACCCGCGCAGCAGCTTCGTTACCACGCAAGCCAGCGTTCGGGCAATCGTTAAGCGCGCACTCGTGCCAGCCGGCCGCCGTTATTTCGCCGTGGCAAGAGCATTGTCTGCGGCAAAAGCCGGCCAGTATTTCGAAATCGCCAGCGTGGCCCCGATCGAAGAGAAATGGCCATAGTCGAAATAGAGAAAGTGGCCTGCGTCGGTGTAGGAGCAGCGTCCTGCGCTGCAGAGGAATTTCAGCGGATCGATGAAGGTGGCGCCTTTGGTGAATGAGCGCACACGGTCGTTGATGTCGGGATCCATGGCCATTGGCCAGGATGTATCGTCGAGATTTTCGCGCTTTGCGAAGAATGCGATTTTCCGAACGTCGGTTATGAACTGCGGAGACTGGCCGATGACGAACACGCGCACGCCTATGCCGCGAAGCGTATCGATCGTTTGCTGGAGGCCGTCGAAACTTCTGGCCTCGTAATCGGTCCACCGACCGCTGAGTACAACCGTCTTGATGCCGGCGTCCTGGATGACCTTAAGAGCCTGCTGATTGAACCGCTTACAATCCGGGCGTGCATAGGAGAAGTAAGAGAGGATCGGCGGACAGCCTGCGTAGGTATATTCCACGATGTTGGCTTGAAGGTGATTTATGTTGGCGTCCAGACCTGAAACATAGTGGGCGGCGAACGAGTCGCCCCACAACAAGACGGTCGTAGGGAAGCCGCTGGTGAGTGTGCAGTCCTCGATATTCCAGTTTTCGATCCGGCTGGAGCCTTCGTTGAAACAGGTGCCGTTACGCCAGTCCCCGACAGGAATCCGCTGCTGGGCGTAGTCGGGGAACCGTTGCGGAAAGCCGTTGCCGAGCGCTCCTGCCGCCCCGCCAACGCAAAGAAGAGCGATCGCGCCCGCTGAAAAGGCGAAGATAGGTGCCGGGGCGGTGAAGGTCCTTTTCTGCCGAAACGGCTGCTCGATGTACTTCCAGGAGAATGCAGCCAGTGCGAAGCTTGCAACCGTCATCGCAACGGTCACCGACGGGTCGAGTTTTTGCAATGAAAGATAGTGCGCGAACGCATTGATCGGCCAGTGAACGAGATACAGCGAATACGAGATCAGACCGATCCAGACCAGCGGTCGGACTTCGAGTATGCGGGTAACCATCACCGAGGGGGTGTTTTGGCCAACATAGATAAGGAGGGCCGTCCCGAGGCACGGATACAGAGCGTTATAACCCGGGAATGGATCGCTCTCCGAAATCGTGAAGAATCCGATGGCGAGAAGGCCAAATCCGGCCAACCCGATCAGTTCCATAAGAAACCGGTTGCTCAAGGGAGGGGGCCGTTTCAGCATGAGCATGGCGCCCAGCATAAGTTCCCAGATCCGTGTCGGCAGCAGGTAGAAACCCGCGTTTGGCGCCAGCCATGTCGCCATGATCGCCAGCACGAAGCTGCCGAGAATGATCGGCAGCAGTATCGTCAGCCAGCGCTTCCCAAAATAGCGATAGATCAGGAACATCAGGATTGGGGCAAAGATGTAGTACTGTTCCTCGACCGAAAGCGACCACGTGTGCAAAAGTGGTCGGAGCTCGGCATCGATGGAGAAGTAGTTTGACGTTTTCCAAAAGTAGATGTTCGACCAGAACGTCGAGGCCGCTATGACGCTGAGACTGAATTCGTGCAGATCTGACGGCAGAAGAATGAACAGTGCCGCAATGGATGCGAGAAGCGTGACAAAGATCAAAGCCGGCAGAATGCGTCGGGCACGCCGCCAGTAGAAGCTGATGATCGAAAACTGGCCGCGTTCAAGGTCGTCCAGAAGGCTTCCGGTGATCAGGTAGCCGGATATGACGAAGAAGATATCGACGCCGGTAAAGCCACCGGGAATTGCCGAGATTCCGAAATGGAAGAGTACAACCGGCAGTACCGCAACGGCCCGAAGGCCATCGATATCGCGCCTGTACCTCATTCAATAAGCCCTGTGTTCGCAGATTTCGGCAAGCCGGCGCAGTCCATCCATAACCGGGCGATACGAGTATGTCTGGCAGATCGATATCAACTGGTTACCTCTGTCGTCCAATTTTGCTGCACTGCAACATAAGTGTCAAGGCTGGCGAGCAGACAATCCGGCAAACCGCCGTCCGGGGCAACTGGATTCGGCGGTCGCCTTGATGCCGGCGTGGCAAGTGCGTATTGCTGGACCAGTACCCCCGAAGAATCGGGCAACCGAATCTGGAGACAGGCCTTGTCCTCACTGACGCGCTTTCTTGGCGATACGCCGCTCCGGGTGTTCCTGAAGCTCCTGGTGGTGTCGTTCCTCGTCGGTCTCGTCATGAACGCCTTCGGCTGGTCGCCGATGGATGTGCTCTACGGCATCCGGGAATTCTTCGTCGACCTCTGGAATCTGGGCTTCCGCGCCATTGACCGTTTCCTCGGCTATATCCTGCTGGGCGCGGCGATTGTCGTTCCGGTTTTCATCTTGCTCAGGATCGCCAACTACCGGAAATAAAGCATGACGTCGAACCGAAGGTCCGCGCCAGCGAAAAGTGGGGGCGGTTTTCGGCAAGGGTTATGCCCAAACGACAAGGCCGTCACGCGAAGCCTGAAGCCACTTCGAACAGGATGGCATGGCGCGCGGCGAGGGCCGCCACGTCAGTCGAATAGCCGCCGCCGATAACGCCGCAGACCGGCATGCCGAGCGCGCGGAAATGACGGATCACCATGTCGTCGCGGGCCCGCAGCCCCTCGTTCGACAGCGACAGCCTGCCAAGCCGGTCCTCGGCGTGGACGTCGACCCCGGCATTGTAGAAAACGATGTCCCAGCGCGTCCTGGCGGTGAGTTCCGGCAGGATGCCGCCCAGCCGTTCGAGATAGGCAGCATCGCCGGTGCCGTCGGGCAGGGCGATGTCGAGGTCGGAAGCGATCTTGCGCGCCGGATAGTTGCGGTCGCCATGCATGGAAAAGGTGAAGACGCGCGGCTCGTCGCCGAGAATGTCCGCCGTGCCGTCGCCCTGATGCACGTCGAGATCGACGATCAGGATGTTGCGGGCGGCAGCTTCGGCAAGCAGCACCAGGGAAGCCACGGCAACATCGTTGAAGGTGCAGAAGCCGGCGCCTTGCTCGCGCCGCGCATGATGGCTGCCGCCGGCGGTGTTGCAGGCGATGCCGTTCAGCAACGCCAGCCGCGCCGCCAGCACGGTGCCGCTCGTCGCGAGCTGCGCCCTGAGCGAGACGCGCGGGCTCACCGGAAAGCCGATCTCTCGCTCGATTTTTGCAGGCACTTCGCAGGCCAGCACCTGGTCGACATAACCGGCGGCATGGGCAAGCTTCAGCCATTGTGCCGGCGCCGGTTCGGGTACGTTGAGCGCGGCAGGTCCGGCCAGTCCGCGCGCGCCCAAGGCTTCCATCAGCAGCTTGTATTTGCTCATCGGGAAGCGATGATTGACGGCGAAGCCGGCGTCGTAGTCGGGATGATGAACGATCTTCAGCGGCATCAGGTGGTTTACGGCGGGTGCGCCAGAGGCGGGTTTCAATTGGCCGTGGCGGTATGAGTGGTTGCGCGGCATCCGAAAACTGGGGCACATCGGCTGTTCGATCAAGCCACAATGGGGAAGCGGATCCTGGATCAGGCGTCAGCAACGGCTAACGGCCGGCCCTTCGTCGTCACCAACCGCTCGGTGCTCGCCATCGCGGTGCCGATGACGCTTGCCTATCTGACGACGCCGCTGCTCGGCATCGTCGACACCGCGGTTGTCGGGCAGTTCGGCGACGCTGCCCTTCTCGGCGGTCTGGCCGCGGGCGCCCTGGTCTTCGACGTCGTCTTCACCTCCTTCAATTTCCTGCGCTCCGGCACCACCGGCCTTGTCGCCCAGGCGGTAGGACGCGGCGACGAACTGGAGGAACAGGCGGTGTTCTGGCGTGCCATGCTGATCGCCATCGTCGCCGGTATCGTGCTTGCCGCCCTTGCGCCACTGGTCGCCATCGCCGGGCAATGGTTCATAAGCGCCGAGCCGCGCGTCAGCGAGGCAATGGCGGTCTATATCCGCATCAGGCTGCTCGCCGCACCGTTCTCGCTGATCAACTACGCCATCCTCGGCTACGTGCTGGGGCGTGGCGAGGGCGGGCTGGGGCTGATGCTGCAACTGGTGCTGAACGGCATCAACATCGCGCTCTGCATCCTGCTCGGGCTGAAGCTCGGTTGGGGTGTTGCCGGCGTCGCCTGGGCGACCGTCGCCGGCGAATTCGTCGCCATGCTGCTTGGCCTGGCGATCGTCATCAGGCGTTTCCGGGCAGCACCTCGCCTGCCGCGCCATCGCGTCCTTGACCTGGCGGCATTCCTGCGCATGCTGTCGCTCAACCGCGACATCATGATCCGGTCGTTTTCGCTGCTCGCCGCCTTCGCGCTGTTCACCCGCCAAAGCGCACAATTCGGCACGGTAACGCTGGCCGCCAACGCGGTGCTGATGAATTTCTTTCTCATCGCCGGCTATTTCCTCGACGGTTTCGCCACGGCAGCCGAACAGCTTGCCGGACGGGCCGTCGGCGCGCGTGCCGCCCTGCAATTCCGGCAGGCGGTGCGGCTGACCCTGTTCTGGGGGTTCGGGCTGGCGGCCACGGCGACGCTTGTCCTTTTGCTGGGCGGTACTGATCTGGTCGCCCTGATCACGACCTCAAAAGACGTTCGCGCCGTTGCCGATATCTATCTGCCCTGGGCGGCGTTCACCGCGCTCAGCGGCGTGCTGGCGTTTCAGATGGATGGCGTCTTCATCGGAGCGACTTGGTCGCGCGACATGCGTAACATGATGCTCGTGTCATTCCTCGTCTTCAGCGCGGCGCTGCTGATCCTGGCGCCGGCCTTCGGCAATCACGGCCTGTGGGCGGCGCTGCATGTCTTCCTGTTGGTGCGCGGCTTCAGCCTGCTGGCCATATTCCGGCTGCGGGTTCAGACGGCCTTTTAAAGTGGCTTCGAGGCCCATTGGTCGAGGCCGGTATCACGCAACTCGCGCAGCGACTTGATCCGTTGCATGTCTGCGAACCGAACCATCCCGCCAAGAATGCGGCCCGGCAGCGAAGGTCCGGCATAGATCATGCCGGTGTAGAGCTGCACGAGATCGGCGCCGGCGCGGATCTTCTCCAGTGCCGTCTCTGCGGAATCGACGCCGCCAACGCCGATGATGGCGCGGTCCGGGCCAAGCCGCTTCCGCATCTTGGCCAGCACGATGGTCGAGCGCTCGAACAAGGGTTTTCCCGAAAGCCCACCGGCCTCGCCGGCAAGACCGGCGCTGCGCAGGCCCGGCCGCGCAACGGTGGTGTTGGAGACGATGACGCCGTCTATTGCCTTCTCTGTGACCTCGGCGGCGATGTCCTCCAACTCGGCCTCGAGCAGGTCCGGCGCGATCTTGAGGAAGATGGGCGGCTGCGCCGAGGCTTCCGCACGTGCGGTCATGACGCGTGACAGAAGCTCGCCGAGTTGCTGGCGCGCCTGCATGTTGCGCAGGCCGGGCGTGTTCGGCGAGGAGATGTTGACTGTCAGATAGGCGGCATATGGCGCAAACCTGACAACGCCGCGCTCATAGTCACTGACGCGATCGGTGCTGTCCTTGTTGGCGCCAATATTGACGCCGACGATGCCGGCGCGGCCCTTGCGGGCGGCGAGCCGTTTTTCGGCCGCTTCGTGACCCTCATTGTTGAAGCCCAGCCGGTTGATCACCGCTTCGTCCGGTGTCAGCCGGAAAATGCGCGGCTTAGGGTTGCCGGCCTGCGGCAACGGCGTGATCGTGCCGACCTCGGCAAAGCCGAAGCCAAGGCCAAGCAATGCATCGGGAACCTCGGCGTTCTTGTCGTAGCCGGCAGCCATGCCGAGCGGATTGGGGAAATCGATGCCGCAGACGCTGACTTTCAGCCTGTTGTCGCGCACGGGGCGCCGGGCGACCGGCAGCCCGCATTTCAGCGCTGCGATCGACAGGCCGTGGGCCGCTTCAGGGTCAAATGTGAACAAGAACTTTTGGCCGAGCCGGTCGAGCACGCTCATTCGGCCTCCAGCGCCGGGAATTGGTGCAGCCCATCGGTTCCGAGCGGCAATGGATGCACCCAGACGACGGCCTCGAGGTCGAGCGGGCCGTAAAGATGCGGGAACAGCGCGCCGCCGCGCGAGACCTCGTATTTCAGCGCATCACCCAGTTTTGCCCCATCGATGGCGGCCAGCAGCAGCCCGGTCTGGCCAGCAAAGTGTTTTGCCGCCGTTTCCCTCGCCTGGCCGGCGGTGGAAAAATGGATGAAGCCGTCGGCGACATCGACAGGCGCGCCGGTGAAGCGGCCATTTCTTTCGGCCTCGCGCCACAACGCTTCAGGCACTATCTTGTAGATAATCTGAGACATGGTTGCGCTATAGTCCGAACCAACCATACGGGGAAGGGTGCGCCAGGGTTCTTCCCCATTTCCGGCGCAAATATGCGATAGATTGCGCGCTTACTGGCTCATGGAGGACAATATGCGTCCGCAGCACGTCTTGATCCCCGCAGTACTCCTCTCGCTCGTCGCGACATCGGCTATTTCCGCGGAAGCCGACCGCTACCGGCTGGAAAAGTCGGCCAACGGCTATGTCCGCATGGACACGCAGACCGGGGCGATGTCGATCTGCGAGGAGCGCTCCGGCCAGCTCGTCTGCAAGATGGCGGCCGACGAACGCGCCGCCTTCCAGGACGAGATCGACCGGCTGCAGAGTTCGGTGAAGGCGCTAGACGAGCGCGTCGTCAAGCTCGAAAACTCGCTGTCCGCCCGCCTCGAATCGACCTTGCCCAGCGAGGAGGATTTCAACAAGACGATGAGCTACATGGAACGCTTCCTGCGCGGCTTCATGGGCATCGTCAAGGATATGGAAGAGGACAGCGGCGAGGATGGCGCCAGGCCCAATTCGCAAAAGACCTGAGCGCGTTCACCGGGGAAAACCCGGCGCATGACCTTTGTGCTTGAAAACGGCTGATATCGCCGCATAATCGTTCGACTGATCCCGCAAGAAGCAGACAATCATGGGATTCGGGGAGGGACATGTGCCGTCAGGCTACACTTTCGTCATCGCCGACGACCATCCGCTTTTTCGCGGCGCGCTGAGAGAGGCGCTTGCCGGCATCGGCAACGTCGCCGGCATTCACGAGGCCGGCGATTTCGAAAGCGCCAAGGCGTTGGTCGTGGCCAATGAGGATGTCGATCTGGTGCTGCTCGACCTGTCCATGCCGGGCGCGAGCGGCCTTTCCGGTCTGATCTCGCTGCGCGGCATCCATCCGACGGTGCCGCTGGTGGTGGTGTCGGCGCATGACGACCCGGTGACCATCCGTCGCGCGCTCGATCTCGGCGCTTCGGGTTTCATCTCCAAATCGGCCAGCATGGAGGAGATCCGCAGCGCCGTGCAGTCGGTGCTTGCCGGCGACATCGCCGCGCCCATCGGCATCGATCTCGGCGTCGAGCGCGATCCCGAGATCTCCGATCTGATCAAGCGGCTGCAGGCGCTGACGCCGCAGCAGACGCGCGTGCTCGGCATGCTGGCCGAAGGGCTGCTCAACAAGCAGATCGCCTACGAACTCGGCGTCTCCGAAGCGACGATCAAGGCGCATGTCTCGGCCATCCTGCAGAAGCTTGGCGTCGACAGCCGCACCCAGGCGGTGATCCTGCTGTCCAAGATCGGCAGCGACCCGCTGCCGGCAGCGGGCTGACTTCGGCATCCGGGTCAACAGAACGATATGACCGCTATTCCGCCGCCGACGCCAGCGGCTTGACCCTGGCCATCATCGAGCGCAGCACCGCTGGTTTGAGCGGCTTGTTGATCACCGGAACGTCGAGCCTGCCGGCGGTGGCGCGCACCTCGCTCGAGCGGTCGGCGGTGACCAGCACGGCCGGCAGGTCCTGGCCGTGGATCGCGCGCAGTTTAGCGATCATTTCGAGACCGGTTTCACCGTCGAGATGATAGTCAGCAAGCACGATGTCGGGGCGATGCATGCTGGCCCCCTCGAGATCATCCGAGCCGGAAAAAGTGTCGACGATGCAGCCCCAGCCCTCCAGCAGCAGCCGCATGCCGCCGAGGATGCGGGCGTCGTTGTCGATGCAGAGCACGCGGAGGCCGGCAAGCGAAGCCGCGGCGCGGACCGGCGCCTTCGCCTCGACCTCGCGCCGCGGCTCCTGCACCGTCGCGACCGGCAGGATGACGGAGAAGCGCGTGCCTTTGCCGGGGTTTGAAAAGATCCGGAGTTCGAGGCGCAAGACGCGAGCGATGCGGTCGACGATGGAAAGGCCGAGACCGAGGCCCTCAGCCTCGCGCGCGCCCTCGTCGAGCCGGGTGAATTCGTGAAAGACCGTGCTCAGCTTGTCGCCGGCAATGCCGATGCCGGTATCGATCACCTGTATCTCGGCCAATTCGCCGCGCCGCCGCACGCCGACCAGGATGCGGCCATGGCGGGTGTATTTGATGGCATTGGAGACGAGGTTCTGGATCAGGCGGCGCAACAGATTGCGGTCAGTCGTCACGCTGAGCGACGACGGCATGATCGTCAGGCCGAGTTTCTTCTCGGCGGCAAGCGGCTGGAAGTCGTTGCCGATCTGCCGCAGCAGTCCGTCCAGGCTGAAGGCCGTATTGTCCGGTTTCATCGCGCCGGCATCGAGACGGGAAATGTCGAGCACGGCGCCGAGAATGGTTTCGACCGATTCCAGCGAGGATTCGATGTTGATCGCGGCCCTGCCGGCAGCGCCCTTGCCGGCCTTTTCGATCAGCGATGAGCAATAGAGGCGGGCGGCGTTCAGCGGTTGCAGGATGTCATGACCGGCGGCGGCGAGGAAGCGCGTCTTGCCGAGATTGGCCTCCTCCGCCAGCATCTGCGCCTGCGCCAGTTCCTCGTTGACACGGGTCAGTTCGACGGTGCGGTGCTTGACGCGTTGTTCCAGCGATTCATTGGCACGCTTCAGCGCCAGATCCTGCTCGACGCGACCCGAAATGTCGGCATAGGTGGCGACGATGCCGCCGTCCGGCATCGGGTTGGAGCGCAATTCCAGGATGCGGCCGCTGGTCTTCAGTTCCATCTGCCACGGGCTGACGAAACTGGTGAGGCGGTTGAGCATTGTGACCCGCTGATCTGCCGGAATGTCGCCACGCTCGGCAAGGTGGCGCAGAATGCGGTCGAGCGAGACGCCGACCTGACCCATCTCGTCGGGCAGGTCGAACAGCGCCCGATACTGGCGGTTCCAGCAGATCAGCCGGAAATCCTTGTCGAAGACGGTGATGCCTTGTTCCATCTGGTCGAGCGCGATCTGCAGCAGGTCGCGGTTGTGCTGCAGCGCCTCGGTGGCGTCGTCGAGCAGGCGGAAGGCATCCTTGGATTCGCGGTCGTTGCGGCGCAGCAGCAGCGACAGGATCAGCCGCGCCGAGGAGGAGCCGACGGCACTCGCCAGAAGCTGCTCGGAGAAGCGGATGACGTCCATGCTGGCCTGCTCGTTGCCGTGCAGCGAAGTACCACTGCTCTCTTCGAACGACTGGAAGGACCGTTCGGTGCGTTCGACGCCGAGGTAGCGCGCGATGGTGTCCTTGAGATCGTTGACGGTGACGGTGGTGCGGAAGCGGCGCAGACTTGGCATTGGGCTCGCCTCGCGCGGCACGAAAATCGACGCCTGGATGCGCTCGAGCGGCACCGACGCGCGTGACAGCGAGCCGAACACGAAGAACAGCGTGTTGATCGACAGGCTCCACAAGACGCCGTGGTTCAGTGGCTCGGCGACGGTGCCGAACAGCGCTTGTGGGCGCAATGCTTCGAAACCGAACAGGCCGTGGACGACGATGCCGGTATCGGGATCGGCAAGCGAGGGGAGCAGCAGCGTGTAACTCCAGACGACGATGCCGGCAACCATGCCGAGTACGGCGCCCCTGCCGTTGGCGCCGCGCCAGATCAGTCCGCCGATAAAGGCAGGCGCAAACTGCGCAATCGCGGCGAAGGACATCAGGCCGATGGAGGAGAGCCGCGCGCTGTCGGTGCTCTCGCGATAGTAGAGGAAGGCGATGAACAGCATGATGAAGATCGCCGCCCGCCGCACGTTGAGGATGAGCGTCGACCAGTCCTCGTTGTCGGATGTCGTGGTCTTGAGCAGGCGGCGCACGAACAGCGGAATGACGAGGTCGTTGGAGATCATGATCGACAGCGCGACGCTTTCGACGATCACCATCGCGGTCGCCGCCGACAGGCCGCCGATGAAGGCCGCCATGGCCAGCAAATCGTGACCGCTGAGCAGCGGCAGCGACAAGACGTAGAGGTCGCTGCTGGTTCTGGTGCCGACCAGCGCCAGGCCGGCGAGCGCGATCGGCAGCACGAAAAGGTTGATCGCCACCAGATAGAGCGGAAACACCCATGTCGCGGTGCGCAGCTCGGCCTCGCTGCGGTTCTCGACGATGGTGACGTAGAACTGGCGTGGCAGCATGATGATGGCGAAACCGCTCAAACATGTCAGCACCAGCCAGGTTGCGAGCGACGTGCTGTAACCCATCGCCTGCCGCACTTGCGTGTTCTGGGCGAGCTTGTCGACCATATCGCTTGGGCCGCCGAAGATCAGGAAGGTCACCAGCAGGCCGATCGCCAGGAAGGCGGCGAGCTTGACCACGGTTTCGACCGCCACCGCCAGCACCAGCCCGTCCTGATGCTCGGTGGCGTCGGCGTGGCGCGTGCCGAACAGCACCGCAAACAGCGCAAGCAGCATGGCGACGACCAGCGAGATGTCGCTGACGAAGGGATCGAAGGACGGCGGCGAGCCGGTATAATGCTCGACCATCAGGCTGACCGAGCCGGAAATCGCCTTCAGCTGCAGCGCCATGTAGGGCACCGCGCCGATCGTCGCGATCAGCGTGGCGATCGCCGCAACGGTAAAGCTCTTGCCGTAGCGGGCGCCGAGGAAATCGGCGATCGAGGTGATCTTCTCGGTCTTGGCCAGCCTGACGATGCGCCGAAGCAGCGGAAAGCCGAACACGAATACCAGCACCGGTCCGGTATAGATGCCGAGGAATTCGAGGCCGCGCTCGGAGGACAGCCCCACCGAACCGAAGAAGGTCCAGGAGGTGCAGTAGATCGCCAGGCTAAGCGCATAGATGAAGGGTCGGGCCCGGTCGGGCCCGGATGTCGTCGAGCGCCGGTCGCCGAGGCTGGCGATGGCGAACAGCAACGTCACATAGGCGATCGCGATGATGACGATGAACCAGCCCTGCACGCCCTGGAATTCCTCCCTTGCCGATTTTTCACCCGGCCTGATGAGACGCAATCACAGCTTGACGATCAAGTCCATCGCGGCTTTCGGCGCATGATGGCTGCGGCTTCGGGCAACCATGGCCGGTGGAAACCGGTCTTTTGCTCCTGTTGCAACCGCAGGTTTTTGCTATCTTGCCTGTGGGGCGGCGCCGGACGGCTGGAAGCAGCAGCACGTCATGACAAGGAGGGTCGAATGCTGAAAGAATTCCAGGAGTTCATTTCCAGGGGCAATGTGATGGACCTGGCGGTCGGCGTCATTATCGGTGCCGCCTTCGGCAGAATCGTCGATTCCCTAGTCAACGACATCATCATGCCTTTCATCGGCGCACTTGGAGGCGTCGATTTCTCAAACTATTTCATAGGTCTGTCATCCGCGGTAAACGCAACCAACCTCGTTGACGCGCGCAAGCAAGGCGCGGTGTTTGCCTATGGCAATTTCATCACCGTGGCGCTGAATTTCATCATCCTCGCCTTCATTATCTTCCTGATGGTCAAGGCGGTGAACAATCTGCGCAAGCGGCTGGAAGCCGAGAAGCCCCCTGCGCCTGCGGCTCCGCCGCCGGCCGATGTTGCGCTGCTTACCGAAATTCGCGATCTCCTCGCCAGGAAATAGTCCGAAGACAGAGTCCCTGGACCAAAACCCCGGTCGTTTTCGGCTGGGGTTTTTTGTTTTCGCCGGCCGCGAAACACGCTAGAGCGGGATGCATTCAAATCGAACTGGGCATCCCGCTCCATCTATTTGTTTTAGCCGCATTTCTGCGACGCCAAGTGATTCCACTTCGCTGCAAGATGCTCTAGCACTCGGCCGACACCACCAATGGATCTATCCATGACCCTGATCGAGAATTTGCGCGCCGAGGCTCGGGCCGCGCCTGAAAGCGGCATTGTCGCTGTCATGAATCGCGGCCGCGGGCGCGACGGCATGATCCCGCTCTGGGCGGGCGAGGGCGACCTGCCGACGCCTGCCTTCATCACCGATGCCGCTGCCCGGGCGCTGGCCGGCGGCGAAACCTTCTATACCTGGCAGAGGGGCATTCCCGAATTGCGGCAGGCGCTCGCCCGCTATTACGTCAGGCATTTCGGCAAGTCTTTCGTCGAGGAGGAATTCATCGTCACCGGTTCGGGTATGCAGGCCATCAAGCTGGCGCTCGACGCGGTCGCCGGCAAGGGCGACGAGGTCGTCTATCTGTCGCCGGCCTGGCCGAATTTCGCCGCTGCCGCCGGCTTGGCGGGCGCCATTCCGGTCGCTGTCACGCTCGACCAATCAGGCAACGGCTGGTCCTGCGACGTCGGCAAGATCGAGGCGGCGATCACGCCAAGGACAAAGGCGCTGTTCGTCAACACGCCGTCCAACCCGACCGGCTGGACCGCGGACAGGGAGACGCTGCAGGCGATCCTCGACCTTGCCCGCGAAAGGGGTCTGTGGATCATTGCCGACGAGATCTATTCGCTTTTTCACTACGGCGATGGTCGTGCGCCGTCCTTCATCGACGTCATGGCCGACGAGGATCGCATCCTGTTCGTCAACAGTTTTTCCAAGAACTGGGCGATGACCGGCTGGCGCGTTGGCTGGATCAAGACCCATCCTGCCCTGCAGCAGGTGTTCGAAAACCTGGTCCAGTATTCGACCTCGGGCGTCGCCCAGTTCATGCAGCGCGGCGCCGTCGTCGCCCTCGATGAAGGCGACGCCTTCATCGTTGAGCAGGTGGAGCGGGCAAGGGCAGCGCGCGACCTGGTCTGCGCGATCCTCGCCGAGACCGGCAGGGCGCGCTTCGCCGTACCGCAGGGCGCATTCTATCTGTTCTTCGCGATCGACGGCATCACCGATTCACGTGCTGCCGCCTTCGACATTGTCGACCGCGCCAATGTAGGTCTGGCACCCGGAACCGCATTCGGTCCCGGCGGCGAAGCCTTCCTCAGGCTGTGTTTCCACCGCCGCCTTGACCAGCTCGAGGAAGCGGCGCATCGGCTGGCGAAATGGATCAGAACCGCTTGAAGCGAGTTCGCTCCGGCGAGTGGATCGCCGTCGGAGCAGAGTTTCAAACGGCTTCAGCCGCCGGACTTCGGCACCAGCAACGGAATGACGCGGTCGGTCTCGGCTACCGAAGGCCGGCCGGCGGAGCCGTAAGGGATGCCCAACGCGTCCCAGGTCTCGACCAGCGCGTCCTGAAGTTCCGCGATCAGTTGATCCGAATGAAACGGCGTCGGCGTGATACGCAGCCGTTCGGTACCGCGCGGCACGGTCGGGTAGTTGATCGGCTGGATGTAGATGCCATGGACGCCGAGCAGGCGGTCGCTGGCCATCTTGCAGAGCTCGGGATCGCCGACGAGCAGCGGAACGATGTGGGTGGCGGAGTCCATCACCGGCAGGCCGGCGGCGGCAAGAACATGCTTGGTCCGCGCCGCCTGGCGCTGCTGTGCGTCGCGCTCGGCCTGCGAGCGCTTCAGATGGCGGATCGACGTGGTCGCCGCGGCGGCGATGGCCGGCGGCAGCGCCGTGGTGAAGATGAAGCCCGGCGCATAGGAGCGCACGGCGTCGATCACGGCACTTGTGCCGGTGATATAGCCGCCGAGCGTGCCGAATGCCTTGGCCAGCGTGCCTTCGATGATGTCGATACGGTCGGTCAGCCCTTCGCGTTCGGTGATGCCGCCGCCGCGCGGTCCGTACATGCCGACGGCATGGACCTCGTCGATATAGGTCATGGCGTTGTAGCGCTCGGCAAGCTCGACGATCTGCTTGATCGGCGCGATGTCGCCATCCATCGAATAGACGCTCTCGAAGACGATCAGCTTGGCGCGCTCGCGGCCAGCCGCCTGCAGCAGGCTTTCGAGATGCGCAACGTCGTTGTGGCGGAAGATCTTCTTCTCGGCGCCCGAGCGACGCACGCCTTCGATCATCGAGGCGTGATTGAGTTCGTCCGAGATGATCAGGCAGTTGGGCAGGAGCCGCGCAATGGTCGAGATCGACGCTTCGTTGGAGACGAAGCCGGAGGTGAAGACCAGTGCGGCTTCCTTGTCGTGCAGGTCGGCCAGTTCCAGTTCGAGCTCGACCAGCGGGTTGCTGGTGCCGGAAATGTTGCGGGTGCCACCGGCGCCAGATCCCATCTTGCCGGCGGCTTTCTGCATCGCCGTGATGACGTCTGGATGCTGGCCCATGCCGAGATAGTCGTTGGAGCACCAGACGGTGATTTCCTGGGCGCGGCCGTTGGCGCGCCAGATCGCTCGCGGGAATTTCCCTACGATACGCTCGAGGTCGGCGAAGATGCGGTAGCGACGCTCTGCATGGAGCTGGTCGATCGCATCTTCGAAGAACCGCTGGTAATTCATTTCGGCTTCCCAATTTTTGCGTGGGATCATAATCACTGCCCTATTCGACGTCCACCTGGCCTTTTTGGTCAAAATGCCACGCCCCAAGCCTGTTCCTAACGACCACGGATCATGGCCTATTCCCTTGATGTGGATCAATTTTGTTTCAGGACGATGCCACGCGCCGATGAGACTGGTTACCGCAGGCGCCAATAGGCAAGTACCAATGGCCTGGCGGCCGGCTTTCCAGTAAGGCGGGTAGTGAGGCAGTTCCGATAAATCAGGAATAGCGAGGACGCGGATGACGGTTTTGGTGACAGGCGGTGCCGGCTATATCGGCAGCCACATGGTCTGGGAGCTGCTGGACGCGGGCGACAGCGTCGTCGTTCTCGACCGGCTTTCGACCGGCTTCGAGTGGGCGGTGGCGCCCGAGGCGAAGCTGGTCGTCGGCGATGTCGCCGACAAGGAGCTGGTCGGCTCGATCATCCGCGACAACCAGGTCGACGCGATCATCCATTTTGCCGGCTCCATCGTGGTTCCCGAATCGGTCGCCGACCCGCTTGGCTATTACGAGAACAACACCTGCAAGACGCGCACGCTGATCGAGACCGCGGTGCGCGAAGGCGTGCCCAATTTCATCTTTTCCTCGACCGCCGCCGTTTACGGCGGCGCCGGGCTGGAGCCGGTGCGCGAGGATGCCCGGCTTGCACCGGAATCGCCCTACGGCCTGTCCAAGCTGATGAGCGAATGGATGCTGCGCGACGCCGCAATCGCCCACGACCTGCGCTATACGGCGCTTCGCTACTTCAACGTCGCCGGCGCCGACCCGAAAGGCCGCACCGGCCAGTCGACGCCGGGCGCCACGCATCTGATCAAGGTCGCCAGCGAGACAGCGCTTGGCAAGCGTCCCTTCATGCAGGTGTTCGGCACCGACTATCCGACACCCGACGGCACCTGCATGCGCGACTACATCCATGTCAGCGACCTGGCGGCGGCGCATCGGCTGGCGCTGGAGCGGCTGCGCGCCGGCGGAGCAAGCCTCGTCGCCAATTGCGGCTACAGCCACGGCTATTCGGTGCTCGAGGTGATCGACAGCGTGCGTCGTGTTTTCGGCGATGATTTCGAGGTGCGGATGGGCGAGCGCCGTCCGGGCGACGCCGCGGCGGTGGTTGCCAATTCGGATCTGGCGCGCCGTGAACTCGGCTGGACCCCGCAGCGCGACGACCTCGACCTGATCGTCGCCGACGCGTTGGCCTGGGAGCGCATCCTGACCGGCAAGAATTCGTCGCGGAGCTGAGACCCGCCGGTCTCTATCCAGGGGCTCGTAGATCGAGCGCGGAAGCGCTATTGAAAGGCTTCACGGCGGAGCGTGGAGGCGCTTCAGCCGCATTGATCTGGGGGCTGGTATGAAAATAGTGGTGCTTGGGGCCGGGGTGGTCGGCACGGCGGCCGCCTATTATCTGGCAAGCGATGGCCACGAGGTGACGGTGATCGAGCGCCATCCGGCAGCGGCGCGCGGCACCAGCCAGTCGAATGCCGGCCTGGTGTCGCCCGGCGACGCCACCGCCTGGGCCTCGCCCGCTGCGCTGAAGACGTTCCTGCGCGCACTCTACAACCACGATCTCGGCATCAAGGTGCGGCTGCGCTTCGATCCTTATTTCTTCGCCTGGAGCCTGCGCTTCCTCAGCCAATGCACGCATGCGCGCCTGCGCGCCAACACCGACATCAAGCTGCGCCTGGCGCTCTATTCGCGCGAATGCATCAACGCCATTTCCGCCGACACCGGCATTCACTATGACGAGCGCAAGAAGGGCATCCTCTATTTCTTCCGCTCGCAGCAGAGTCTTGATACCGGCACCGACAATTACCGCTATCTTGCCCAACACGGTCTGCCGATCGAGATCGTCGGCCGCGACCGGCTGGTCGAGCTCGAGCCCGGCCTTGCCGGGGCCAAGGACAGAATAGCCGGCGGCGTCTATTCGCCGATCGACCAGACCGGCGACTCCAGCCAATTCACGCAGAACCTCGCTGCCTATGCCGCCGAGAAACTCGGCGTCCAATTCCTCTACGGCACGACGGTCGAAGGCCTCGACATCGAAGGCGACCGGGTGCGCGCGGTGATGACCTCGGCCGGCCCGATAACCGGCGACGCGGTGGTCATCTCGATGGGACCGGAAAGCGGCCTGCTCGGCCGCCGCTACGGCATCGACCTGCCGGTCTATCCCGTCAAGGGCTACACCGCGACCGTGCCGCTGGAGGACGAGACCAAGGGGCCGACCATGGGCGGCGCCGACGAGGATCAACTGATCGCCTATTCGCGGCTCGGCAACCGGCTGCGGCTGGCCTCGACGGCCGAGTTCACCGGCTTCGACCGCACCCACAAGCCGAGCGACTTCACCGCCATGTTCAGGACCGGCAAGGAGCTTTTCCCGGGCGCTTTCGACGAGAAGAAGGCCGAGCTTTGGGCCGGTCTGCGGCCGATGATGCCGAATTCGGTGCCGGTCATCGGCCGGGCGCGCTACAGGAACCTCTATCTCGACACCGGCCACGGCCATGTCGGCTGGACCATGGCCTGCGGCTCGGGAAAATTCCTCGCCGATCTGGTCGCCGGCCGCAAGCCGGACATCGATCCGCAGGGACTGGTCTACAGGAACTAGGCAATGTCGGGACCGCAAGTCGCCATCGACCTTGGCCGCATCGAGCGCAATGCGCGCACGATCGTCGACCGCTGCGCGCTGTCGGGCATCAAGGTCTTCGGCGTCACCAAGGGCACCTGCGGCATGCCGCAGGTGGCGCGCGCCATGCTGCGCGGCGGCGTCGCCGGCATCGCCGAATCGCGCTTCGAAAACATCCGCCGACTGCGCGACAGCGGCATCAACGCTCCGATCATGCTGCTGCGCAGCCCGCCGATGGCGCGCATCGAGGAGGTGGTCCGCACCGTCGACATCAGCCTGCAATCCGAACTCGCCACCATCCGCGAGCTATCGCGCATCGCCGAGCGCATGGGCCGCGTCCACGACATCATGCTGATGATCGATCTCGGCGATCTCCGGGAAGGCATCTGGCCGAACGATCTCGTGCCGACGGTCGAGCAGATCCTGGCCCTCAAGGGCGTGCGCATCGCCGGCATCGGCACCAATCTCGGCTGCTTCGGCGCCATCATGCCGACGGAAGAAAATCTCGGGCAGCTCGTCGCCCAAGCCTACAAGACCGAGCGGCTCTCCGGCAAAAGCCTGGACTGGATTTCGGGCGGCGCCTCCTCGTCGCTGACGCTGCTGCTCGAAGGCAGGCTGCCCGCCGGAATCAACAATTTGCGGATCGGCGAGGCAATCCTGCAAGGGGGAATCGAGACCTTCCGCGAGACGCCGTGGGCCGAACTCGAGCCCGATGCCTGCCGGCTGACCAGCGACATCATCGAGGTCAAGCTGAAGCCATCGCGGCCGATCGGGCAATCCGGCTACGACGCTTTCGGCAACCAGCCGGTCTTTCCCGACGAGGGCGACCGGTTGCGCGCCATCGCCAATATCGGCCGCGAGGACGTGCTGGTCGAAGGGCTCACTCCGATCGCCAAGGGGGTGCGGGTGCTCGGCGCCTCCAGCGACCACCTGCTGCTCGACGTGCACGACGCTGATCCGCCGCCCGCCGTCGGCGACCGTGTCGCCTTCCGCATGAGCTATGGCGCCATGCTGCTGGCGATGACCTCGGAATATGTCGAAAAGGCCCCGATGCACGACGTCGAGGATTTTTCCGGCCGCAAGATGGTGTCGATATCGGCCGAACCGGCGGCCGCCGGCATCCTCGCCAGGGAAGCGACCGGGGCGCGGCTGGAGGCGATGAATTTCGATGTCGTCGAACTGGCCGATATCGAGCGACCGCCGTCCGGCCTGATCCGGCTCACCGCCGGGAGCGACCGGCGCATCGCCCACAAGGCGCTGACAGCGACCGCGCGCGCCACGCATTCCTTCGGCCTGATCTGGATCGATTCCATCGCAGCACTCATGCCGGAAGGGGAAGACAGCATCGATCTGCCGGAAGGCTCGGTGCTGGCGCGGGCGCTGGGTCTCGACCACAAGCCCGGCGCGCTGCAGCCGCAGCTGTCGCCGGAAAACGTCGTCATCGTCGGGCTGCGCCATGCCGATCCGGCCGAGGCCCGGGTGTTGAAGGATTCGCGCGTCTCCGCCTTCACCATGACCGACATCGACGCCATGGGGATGCGCGACCTGATGCACGAGGCGATCCGCATCGCCACCTCCGGCACGCAAGGCTTCCATGTCAGCTATTCCCCTGATGTGACCGAATTCGCCGGCTGGGCGGCGGGGTCGGGCGGCATCACCGTGCGCGAAACGCATCAGGCGATGGAGGCGATCGCGCTGTCCGGCGGGCTGTTGTCGATGAACGTCTCCGGCCTGACGCCGGACTTCGAACCGCGGCTGGCGACGGAAACGGTCAACTTCGTCATGTCGGCTTTCGGTAAGCGGATTTTGTAGTCAGCTCTGCGCCTCGACCACCGCACGCCATGAGCGCGCGTAGTTTGCCCAGGCTGGATCGGCCGGCGGTTCGATCCCTTCGCCTTTGGCTTGGATAGTTCTTTGGTCCGAAGCCAGCAAGGCAGCGCCGATGCTGGTGCCGGTCGCGGCTTCGGACGCAATGACGGCACGCGCCGTGGTCGCTGCGAGCATCTGCGTGAAAAGCCGGTTGCGGGCGAACGGACCTTCGACGGTGGTCGGGCCATTGGCACCGATCAGATCGAGGCAGGTCGCGGTCATCAGCGCCAGGTAGAACGAGATGGCGGCAAAGCGCTGGCCGGCGCTGATATTATCGGCGTCGAGCCATGCGGCGGTCTGATGCGGAAAAGGCCCCGAACCCTGTTGGGTCGAAGGCAGCAGGAATGTCTTCCGCCCGAGCACGGTGGCGACATCCTCTTCGGTCAAGTCTTCCGACTGGCCTTCTGTCAGCAGGGAAAATTCGCGGCCTCCCATGAAGCGCGCCGACGGCACCGGATCGCCGAGCGCGTTGACATTGACCAGTGTGTCGCGGGCCGGGTCGAGTGTGACCGTGTTGCCGCCGACCGCCATCGACACCACCCAGGTGCCGGTCGAGACGACGGAGAAAGGCGGCGCGTCGGACAGGAGATGTGGCAGCAGCGAGGCGTTGGAATCGTGCAGTCCGGACAACACCGGCGTCTGTGGATCGAGCCCGGTTCGCGTGGCAAGAGCGGGCAGGATTGGGCCTAGGTGGTCTTTTGCTGGCCGCACCGGCGCCATCAGCCGGCGCCACTCCATTTTGTCGACCAGTGACGAAAAATCCGCTTTCCACGGACTCCACAGATCCGTGTGGCAGCCGAGCGAGGTCACTTCGTTGGCGGCGACGCCGGTCAGGCGCAAGGCCCAGTACTGCGGGTACATGAGGATCGCGGCGGCCTTGGCGAAATCCGCCGGGAAACTCCTCTGCTGCCAGAAGATCTGCGCGCCAAGATTGAGGCCGACCGGCAGGCGCGGCGTGCCCGTCTCGGCGAAGGCCGGACGGATCGCGTCATAGTCCTTGGCGAGGGTATCGGGCCCGGCGAATTCATAGTCGAGCACCGGCAGCGCCAGTTCGCCGGCAGCGTCCACCAGCACGCCTGTCGCGCCATGGGTGGTGATCGATATCACATCGATGCGCTGCTCCTGGTTGATCCCGGCGAGGCTGTCGAGGATGAAAGTCCATAGTCGCTCGACATCGTGGTGCGGGTAGGGGCCGTCGGCAACGGGCGCGTTCGCCACGCGGCGCAGCGCGACTTCGCGCATATCGGCGAGATCGACCAGCGCCACCTTGGCGTTGGTTTTGCCGATGTCGATGACGGCGACGTGGCGGGTCATTCCATATGAAACATTGTTTCCAGCGGCACCGCCACCGGCTCGTTATCAGGCTTGGTTTCCATGATGTCGGCCATCTCGGCCCACCAGCGCTGCATCACCGGGTGCTTCGGCAATTCGTTCATGCCATGGCCGTCGCGCCGCCACAGCACGCCGAACAGGGTGTCGGTCTCCTCGTCGAGATGGATCGAATAGTCAGAAACGCCGGCCTGCTTGAGCAGCGTCACCAGCGACGGCCAGATGTCGTCGTGGCGCCTTTTGTATTCGGCCTTCATGCCGGGGTTGAGCTTCATCTTGAACGCGTATTTCTCGGCCATCAGGTGAAGCGCTCCCGCCGCACGCGCCGCCAGACGATCGGCAGCGCGATGACGATGATCAGCAGCAGACCGATGAAGATCGACATGACGATGCCGGGCACATTGAGCAGGCCAAGACCGAAGGTCACCAGCCCCATGATGAAGGCGGCCAGCACCACGCCCACGATGCTGCCCGCACCGCCCAGGATGCTGACACCGCCGAGCACCACCATGGTGATGACTTCCAGTTCATAGCCTTGTGCGATCGAAGGCCGGGTCGAGCCGAGCCGCGAGGTGATCAGCACCGAGGCGATGCCCGCCATCAGCCCGGTCAGGCAGAACAGGATGAACTTGATGCGGCCGACACGCACGCCGGAAAACTGCGCCGCGACCGGGTTGTTGCCGATGGCGAAGACGCGGCGGCCGAAGCTTGTCCGGTGCAGAAGGAACCAGTAGATGACCGCCGCGGTGAGGAAGAGCGCCAGTTCGAACGACACCACCCACCAGACATAGCCTTGGCCGAAGAAAGCGAAGCTCGAGGGATAGCCCTTATAAGCCTGGTCGCCGAGGATGATGAAGGCGATGCCGCGAAACAGGCTCATCGTGCCTATGGTGACGACGATCGACGGCAATCCCAGCCTGGTGACGAGCAGCCCGTTGAAGGCGCCGCAGCCGAGCCCGACCAGGATGCCGATTGCCACCAGCACCGGCGTATCGGCGCCGGCCTGCACCGCCATGCCCATCATCGTCGAAGCCAAGGCAATGATCGCGGCGACCGACAGGTCGATCTCGCCGGAAATGATCAGCAGCGCCATGGCCAGCGCGATCAGCGCCTTTTCGGTGAAGTTGAAGGTCAGGTCCGACAGCGACCACGGGTCGAGGAAATAGGGCGAGGCGAAGCTGTTGACGGCAAAGATGGCGACCGCCACCGCGACCAGCAGCGCCTCCCAGGAGAAGATCGCCGAACTGAGCGGCTTGTCGAGCCGGTCGGGAATGTGGCGTGGGGCAGGGGTGTCGGTCATGCCGCTTCCGCCTTTTTGAGGATGATGCGGCCCTGCCGGCGTTCGCCGCGCGCGTTGAGCACCACGGCCAGGATGATGGCGCTGCCCGAAATCGCCATCTGCCAGAAGGGCGAGATGTTGATGACCGGCAGCGCGTTGGAGATGATGCCGAGGAACAGTGCGCCGAGCACCGCGCCGCCGACCGAGCCGATGCCGCCGGCGATCGAGATGCCGCCGATGACGCAAGCCGCGATGATGTTGAGCTCGTAGCCATTGGCGACCTCGACCGAGGCGATGACGTAGCGCGATATCCAGAGATAACCGCAGAGACCAGCAGCCACCCCGGAGATGCAGAAGACGATGAACTTGGTACGGCCGACATCGATGCCGGCATAGACCGATGCGGTCGGGTTGACGCCGATGGCGTAGATCGAGCGGCCGAGCGCGGTGCGCGTCATCAAGAGGAAGAACGAAGCGATGACGAGTATAGCGATCCACGACAGCACCGGGATGCCGAGGAACGCCGCGCGCTGCAGGCCGATGAACTCAGGGCTCATCTGGTCGGCATTGACCCAGGCGCCGCCTGATATGACGAAGGTGGCGCCGCGGTAGATGGTGAGCGTGCCCAGCGTCACCACGATAGACGGGATGTTCAGCCGCCAGACCAAAAATCCGTTGATGGCGCCGAGCACCAGGCCGACCAGAAGCGCGATGACGATCAGCAGCGGGATGGGGATTGCCGGGTGCGCCGCGTTCAGCATCGCCACCACCATGCCGGTGAAGCAGAGGTTCGACGCCATCGACAGATCGATCGAGCGGGTCAGGATCACCACCATCTGACCCAGTGCCAGGATCATCAGGATCGAGGTGTCGTTGAACAGCTGGCGCAGATTGCCGAGGTTGGCAAAGCCTGGAAAGCGCATCGATACCAGCCCGATCAGCACGACGATGGCGGCGAGCAGCCAGACTTCGCGATACCTGAGAAAAGCCTTCATGCCGCGATCCCCGCTGCCGTCTTGACCAGCGTCTCGGCGTCAAGCCCCTTGTTGTCGTAAACCGAGGCGATACGACCCTCGCGCATGACGACCACGCGGTCGGACATGCCGAGGATCTCGGGCAATTCGGACGACACCATGATCACCGACAGGCCTTGCGCGACGAGTTCGGCCATGAAGCCGTGCACGGCGGCTTTCGAACCGATGTCGATGCCTTTGGTCGGCTCGTCGAGGATGATCACCTTTGGCGCAGTCGCCAGCCATTTGGCGATGACGATCTTCTGCTGGTTGCCGCCAGACAGCGTGCCGACGTCCTGGCTGAGCGAGGAGGCGCGCAGGTCCAGCCGCTCGGTATAGGAACGGGCTAGCGCGAACTCCTCGGCCAGCCGCAGCATGCCGGATTTGGACGTGCGCTTGAGCGACGGCAGCGAGATATTCTGGAAGATCGGCAGGCCGATCACCACGCCCTGCTTGCCGCGCTCTTCCGGCACGTAGACGATGCCGGCATCGATCGAATCCGCCGCCGATTTCGGCGTGATCGCCTTGCCTTCCAGCGCAATCGTGCCGCTGCTGGTGCGGGTGATGCCTGATATCGCCTGCATCACTTCGCTGCGCCCGGCGCCGACAAGCCCGTAGAAGCCGAGGATTTCGCCCTTGTGCAACTCGAAGCCGATGTCGTCGAACTCGGTCGGATGCGACAGGCCGGAGACGGCAAGAACCGGCGCGCCGATCTCGGCCTTGCGCTGCGGGAAGATGTGGTCGACGGCGCGGCCGACCATCATGCGCACGATCTGGCTCTGGCCGGCGTCCTTGATCAGACCTTCGCCGACCATTTCGCCATCGCGGAACACCGTGTAACGGTCGGCGATGCGGTAGATCTCGTCGAACTTGTGGCTGATGAACAGGATCGCCTTGCCTTCGCTCTTCAGGAACTCGACCAGCAGGAAGAGCTCCTCGATCTCCTTCAGCGAAAGCGCCGCGGTCGGCTCGTCCATGATGACGATCCGCGCATCGATCGACATGGCGCGGGCGACGGCCACGAGGTGCTTGTTGGCGATGCCGAGATCTTTTAGCCGTGCATCGGCGTCGATGTGGCCGGCACCCATCGTGTTCAACACTTCACGGGCTTGTCTGCGCATGGTGCGCCAGTCGATGGTGCCGAAGCGCGTGCGCGGCGCATGGCCGAGAAAGATGTTCTCTGCCACTGTCAGGTCGTCGAACAGCACGGTTTCCTGATGGATGGCGGTGATGCCGTGCCCGAAGGCGGCATGGGCGCTGGGCAGTGTAACGGGCTGGCCGTCTATGCTGATCGTGCCCGCGTCGGGCTGGTAGATGCCGGTCATGATCTTGACCAGCGTCGACTTGCCGGCGCCGTTTTCGCCGATCAGCGCGGTCACCTGGCCAGGATAGAGCGACAGGCTGACGTCGTGCAGCGCGCGCACGCCGGGAAAACTCTTCGAGATGCCGGACAGAGTCAGCCGCGGGCCTGAAGACAAAGGCGCTTCTTTTGCCAAATCGTGTTGGGCTGTCGTGTCCATAGTCGTATCAAGCCCTGAAGCAAGGTCCGTTTGAAGTCGCGGCGGGACCTGAGCCCCGCCGCGCAAGGTTGCAGGCTCCAGGATCAATAGATCTTGGAGAACTCTTCGATGTTCGACTTGTCGAACTTGAAGGGCGGAGCCATTGCAGCCGAGTTGGTGTCGTCGAGCGTGACCTTGCCGACGCGGCCGATCGACAGCGTCGCACCGGGCTTGGCTTCTTCCTTCTTCACCGCCAGGTCATGGGCGAGGTAGACGGCCGAGTAGCCGAGGTCTATCGGGTTCCACAGCGCGACGGCCTGCGAGGCGCCGTTGTCGATGAACTTCTTGAACTCCGACGGCAGCGCCAGGCCGGTGACGTTGACCTTGCCGATCAGGTTCTCGTCGGTCACCACCTGGGCTGCGGCAACGACGCCGACCGTGGTCGGTGCGATGATCGCCTTGAGGTTCGGATAGGACTTCAGAAGGCCCTTGGCCTCGTCGGTGCTCTTGGCCGAGTCGTCATCGCCATAGACGGTGGCGACGAGTTTGATCTTGGGGAATTTCTCCGGCAGCACCTTCTTGGCCGCGTCGATCCAGGCGTTCTGGTTGGTCGCCGTGGACGAAGCCGACAGGATGGCGACTTCGCCGCCTTCGGGCAGGTAGTCGGCGGCCAGCTTGATGATGGTCTCGCCGATCAGGTTGGTGTCGGACGGGTTGAGGTGAAGCTGGCGGCCTTCCGGGGCGACTCCCGAATCCCAGGAGATGACGGTGATGCCGCGATCCATCGCCTTCTTCAGCGCCGGAACCAGAGCGTCCGCGTCATTGGCCGAAATGGCGATGGCATTGACCTTCTGGGCGATCAGCGAGTTGATCACCTCGATCTGCGCTTCGGCGGTGGCCTTGGTCGGGCCGGTGTAGATGATGTCGACGTCGCCGAGTTCTTTGGCCGCCTCCTCGGCGCCCTTGTTGGCGGCGTCGAAGAAGCCGTTGCCGAGCGACTTGACCACCAGCGCGATCTTGACGTTCTCGGCATGGGCGGCATTCACGAACATGGCGGCCGACAACGCTGCCGTCACCATCAATTTCTTCAAGAAGCTCATTCGAATATCCTCCCTTGAGCGTTGCATTCCATCGCCGCTGCGGGGCGTCTCAGGCCTGCAGCGAAGATTCTTCCTTGTTGTTTGCCGTTGTGCGGGCGACGATCAGCGTCACACCAGCGGTTTCCAGCATCTTGGCCTCGCGATCCTCGATGCCGTCATCGGTGATGACGGTGGCGATGCGCGACAGGCCGCACAGGATCAGGCTGGAGCGTTTGCGGAACTTCGACGAGTCGACCAGCACCACCAGCTCGTCGGCCTGGTCGATCAGTTTCTGCTCGGCCTGGATCAGCAGCGGATCGCCTTCCATCAGGCCAAGCGGTCCGAGCCCTTGCGCGCCCATGAACATGCGGCGCGCATAGAAATTGCGCGTCACGTCATTGTCGAAGGGGGAAAGGATGATGTTCTGCTCGCGGTAGATGGTGCCGCCCGACAGCATCACCGTGTTCTTGGAGTGCTTGAGCAGGTGCTCGGCGATCGGGAAGGAATTGGTAAAGATCGGCATGCGGCGGCCGGTCAGGAAATGCACCATCTGGAAGGTGGTGGTGCCGCCATTGACGATGATCGGCTCGCCGTCCTTGCAGAGTTCCACCGCTTCCCGCGCGATCGCCCGCTTCTGCGAAGCGTTGATCGTCTCGTTGACGGAAAAGGGCCGGCCGGCAAGGCCGATGAACTGCGGTGGCGAGATCGCCTCGGCACCGCCACGCACGCGGCGCAGGCGCTTTTGCACATGCAATGCCGCGATGTCGCGCCGGATCGTCGCCTCTGACGAGTCCGTCAGGTCGACCATTTCCTGCACCGTCACCACAGGCTTTTCCTGGACGGCGGACAAAATGATCCTGTGGCGCTCTCTCTCGTGCATGGTTCCTCCCTGCCTGTACATCTAGGCACCCAAAACGCGCAGTGTCAATCATTTCCGATCATATAATTCCATTGTGCAGTGCAATATGATCAATCTTGATCGTTTATGATTGACAATGCCTGCGCTTCCGTGGACATTCGGCCAAAGCTGACCCGCTAATGCGGTGGCAATTGACCGCATCATTTTGCGCGTCTCACGTCACGGGAGGATTACCTATGCTCGACAAGCGCTCCGGCACGCGCCTCGCCAACCTTTGGGATGAGGCGAAAGCCCTGGGGATGAGCGAGCCGGAACGTCTCGTCTATCGCTCGAATGTTCTCGGCTCCGACAAGCGCGTCACCAACTATGGCGGCGGCAACACCTCCTCCAAGATCTGGCAAAAGGATCCGCTCACCGGGCAGAGCGTGGAGGTTCTGTGGGTGAAGGGTTCGGGCGGCGACAGCGCCTCGATCAAGCTCGACGGCTTCGCCACCCTCTATATGGACAAGCTCAGGGCATTGAAGGGTCTCTATCGCGGCCTCGAGCACGAGGACGAGATGGTCGGCTATCTGCCCCACTGCACCTTCAACCTCAATCCGCGCGCGGCCTCGATCGACACGCCGCTGCACGCTTTCGTGCCGAAGGCTCATGTCGACCACATGCATCCCGACGCCATCATCGCCATTGCCGCCGCCAAGGATTCGAAGGCGCTGACCAAGGAGATATTCGGCGACGCGATCGGCTGGCTGCCATGGAAGCGGCCGGGCTTCGAACTTGGCCTGTGGCTGGAAAAATTCTGCCTCGAAAACCCGGAGGCCAAGGGTGTCGTGCTGGCAAGCCATGGCCTGTTCACCTGGGGCGACACGCCTCGGGAATGCTACGAAACGACGATCTCGGTGATCAACCAGGCGATCGAGTGGTTCGAGCGCCGGTCCGAAGGTTTGCCGATTTTTGGCGGCGAGGCGGTCAAGTCGCTCGACGCACCGGCGCGCCGCACTGTCGCGGCAAAGCTGATGCCGAGGATCCGCGGCCTGATTTCGGAGAAGAGCCACAAGCTTGGTCATTTCGACGATTCGCCCGCCGTGCTCGAATTCGTCAATTCGAAGGATTTGCGACCGCTGGCGGCACTCGGCACCTCTTGCCCGGACCATTTCCTACGCACCAAGATCCGGCCGCTGGTCATCGAGTTCGATCCCGAGAATCCCGATGTCGATGCCGTCATCGCCCGTCTCGCCGAAGACGTGGCGGCGTATCGCGTCGGCTATCAGGCTTATTACGACCGCTGCAAGCATGCGGATTCCCCACCGGTGCGTGATCCGAACGCCGTGGTCTATCTGATGCCCGGCGTCGGCATGTTCACCTTCGCCGGCGACAAGGCGACGGCGCGCATATCGGGCGAGTTCTACGTCAACGCCATCAATGTCATGCGCGGCGCCTCGACGGTGTCGACCTATGTCGGCCTGCCCGAGCAGGAAGCCTTCGACATCGAATACTGGCTGCTCGAGGAGGCGAAGCTGCAGCGCCTGCCGAAGCCGAAGGCTCTTGCCGGCCAGATCGCTCTGGTCACCGGTGGCGCCGGCGGCATCGGCCGGGCGACGGCCAACCGGCTGCTGCGCGAAGGCGCCTGCGTCGTGCTGGCAGATATCGACGAAGCAGCCCTTGCCAGCGCCAATGACGAACTGGCCAAAGCCTACGGCAAGGATTTCGTGCGGCCGCTGGTCGTCAACGTCACCGCCGAGGACCAGGTGATCTCCGGCTTCGCCGAGACGGCGGTCGAGTTCGGCGGCATCGATATCCTGGTGTCGAATGCCGGCCTGGCAACCTCGGCGCCGATCGAGGAAACCACGCTGGCGCTGTGGAACAAGAACATGGACATCTTGTCGACCGGCTATTTCCTCGTTTCGCGGGAAGCCTTCCGGCTATTCCGCGCTCAAAAGATCGGCGGCAACGTCGTCTTCGTCGCCTCTAAGAACGGTCTTGCCGCATCGCCCAATGCTGCCGCCTATTGCACGGCCAAGGCCGCCGAGATCCATCTGGCGCGCTGCCTGGCGCTGGAGGGCGCAGAAGCGCAGATCAGGGTCAATGTCGTCAATCCCGACGCCGTGCTGCGCGGCTCGAAAATCTGGACTGGCGAGTGGAAGGAACAGCGCGCCGCCGCCTACAAGATGTCGACCGACGATCTGGAGGAGCATTACCGCTCGCGCTCGATGCTGAAGCGTTCGGTGTTCCCCGAAGACATCGCCGAGGCGATCTACTTCTTCGCTTCCGACATGTCGGCCAAGTCAACCGGCAACATCGTCAATGTCGACGCGGGCAACGCCCAGAGCTTTACGCGATAATAGTTTGAAGGCGGCGCTGCCCCTCACCCTTACCCTCTCCCCGTAAGGACGTGGAGAGGGAGGTCGCCAACTCTGGAGCGCTTCCCTTCTCCCCGTCTCTATACGGGGAGAAGGTGCCAGCAGGCGGATGAGGGGCAGCGCCAACCGAACGTATTTGGGAGGAAACGCAGTGTCCGAAATCATCATCTCCGCCGACGTTGTCGAGAAAGACAATGCCGCACGCAACGCTGACCTCAAGCGTGATTACGATTCGCTCGGCGAGCGCCTCGACCGTCGCGGCATCGCCATCGACACCATCCGCGACAAGGTCGAAAAATTCGCCGTGGCGATCCCGTCTTGGGGCGTCGGCACTGGCGGCACCCGCTTTGCCCGCTTTCCCGGCGCCGGCGAGCCGCGCGACATCTTCGACAAGATCGAAGACTGCGCCGTCATCCGCCAGCTGACGCAGGCGACGCCGACCGTCTCGCTGCACATACCCTGGGACAAGGCCGATCCGAACCGGCTGAAACAGGCGGCATCGCGCTTCGGCCTCGGCTTCGACGCCATGAACTCCAACACCTTTTCCGACGCCAGGGACCAGACGCTGTCCTACAAGTTCGGCTCGCTGTCGCATGCCGATGCCGCCACCCGCCGGCAGGCGGTCGAGCACAATCTCGAATGCATCGAGATCGGCAAGACGCTGGGCTCGAAGGCGCTGACGGTGTGGATCGGCGACGGCTCGAATTTCCCTGGCCAGGTCAATTTCGCCAAGGCGTTCGAGCGCTATCTCGATGCGATGAAGGAGATCTATGCCGGACTGCCTGACGACTGGAAGCTGTTCACCGAGCACAAGATGTACGAGCCGGCCTTCTATTCGACCGTCGTGCAGGATTGGGGCACCAATTACATGATCGCCACCGAACTCGGCGACAAGGCGTTCTGCCTGGTCGACCTCGGCCATCATGCGCCCAACGTCAACATCGAGATGATCGTGTCGCGGCTGATCCAGTTCAAGAAGCTCGGCGGCTTCCATTTCAACGATTCGAAGTAT
Organism: Mesorhizobium sp.; assembly: GCF_004962245.1. Lineage (GTDB taxonomy): Bacteria > Pseudomonadota > Alphaproteobacteria > Rhizobiales > Rhizobiaceae > Mesorhizobium. The sequence continues at coordinate 73,620 of NZ_SUHQ01000025.1, forward strand.
GGCGACGACGACCTCGATGCCGGCTCGATCGACCCCTACCGGCTGTTCCTCGTCTTCAACGAACTGGTCGATGCCGAGCTTGCCGGAGCCGACGGCTTCGATCCGGCCCACATGCTCGACCAGAGCCACAATGTCACCGATCCGATCGAAAGCCTGATGCTGTCGGCGGTCGAGGTGCAGCGCGCCTATGCGCAGGCGCTGCTGGTCGACCGCAGGGCACTGGAAAGCTACCAGGACGCCAACGACGCCTTGATGGCGACGCAGACGCTGAAAGCCGCCTATCGCACCGATGTCGAGCCGATCCTCGCCATGGCGCGGCTGAACACCGGCGGCGCCATCGATCCGGTCGCCGCCTACCGCGCCGCCGGTTACCGGGCCAAGGTCGCGGCGGAACGGCCGGCGGTTGCGAGCGGCGGCGGCGGGATTGTTTGATGTCGGCCTGAAACAAAAAACCCGCCTCGGGAGCCGGGCGGGTCTCTGGCGCAAGTCAGCACCATGAATAAATTCCTAGCATAACTGCCGTCATCAGTCAAGTTGAAATTGCCCAGCCGATCCACGGCTCAGAATATATCGCGGCTGTCGCTTCGTGGGTCGTCGTCCACCAGGTGCCATTCGTAAATGCCGGTCCGAGCCGTTCGCCTCCAGGGTCGGGCGAGGTCTCCCGGATTGTTGTTGATATCGACAACGGCAATTGAGGGCATTCCATCCGCTGCACATTGCGCGGCCCATCGGCCGTCGGGAGCAACGATCCCCGAAGGGGCATTCATGCCATGTCGCGCGAGCATCGAGAAACTGATCCAGTAGCTATTGCTTGCCGCGTGCCCCTGCGTCTCGGAAGCGAAAGCCAGCTCATTTGGGGAAGCCCCGCCAGTGGTCGAGAACAGAACACAATCCACATCAAGCCGCTCGTATTCGATGAAAATCTCCGGAAAATGCGTTTCCATCCCTAGCGCGCAGCCGAAGCGGACACCGTCAACCTCGAACGTCACCGGGATTGAACCCGGCGTGTACATGAAGGAGATCTTCGTGTTCGACAGCATGCGCTCGTCGTAACGCGTCACCAGTTTCCCAAGGTCGGAGACGATATACAGGCTGTTGTGCGGCCGGTGCGGCTGGGTGAGTTGATGCACCGAACCGAAGACCGTCCAGAGCCCGAGCTCTCGCGCAAGCTCCCTCGCAGCATTCAATTCTTCACGTAGGACAGCCCATTCGAACCGCCCCCAAGCGGAAGGGCCGACTTCTTCGGGGCCGCTAACCGACATGATGCGCTTGTTAGGGGAGCAGGTCGCGCCCTCGGGAAAATGCACGATCCTCGCTCCCGCCTGATGTGCCTGACGCATCAGACGTCGCATCTCCAGCCCGCCGGCGCGAAGCGCAGCTATGTCGCGAGGATCATCGCAGAGGCTGGATTGCGCTACAGCCAAACGCACTGACTTGGCTTCAGCGGGCAGGTCGTGCCGCGAGCTGCCGCGAACGTGCATGAGAGCGGCGGTGTAGGACTCGCCCGTTTTAGCGGCACGGGTACGTACACGATGTTTGAAGGTTCCGTTTTTCGTCATTGTCAGGCCTTTCACGTCTCGGACGGAGTTCCCCAGCAACCACATCCGAAACGATCGGACCAAGACAGCGACCCGAGACGTAAGTCCCTTTGCCTCCGTTTAAGACCGTGCTGAGGAAGGTCTTGGGAGGTTCGGCGGTAGGCCACGCCAGGACCAATGCTGCCGAAGCGGCTATGATTCGTCAACTTCGCGGCGAAGGTCTGCTTTGGGCAGCAGATCTGCCGAGGCGTTCAGTCAACCGAGCTCGGCGAGGTGATCCCGGAACCGGCGTGGCAATGCCCTTTGTCGGAAAGAGACTTATAGGATTGATGAAGCGGTCGGTGAGGGCGTGCACCAATCCCTTTCCGTTCCATTGCCATGGACTCGATCGCTCCGACAGGGTCTTCTAGGCACATCCAACGCCTCTCGGAGAACGGCCATGCACCACACCCGCCGAACGCTGATCGCCGTCAGTCTTTCCCTTACCTTGACCTTTGCGCCGCTGGTGACCGCATTCGCCGCCTCGCCGCAGCCGGCGAAGGGCGAGCACGGCATGGTGGTGACCGCCCAGCATCTTGCCTCTGAAGTCGGCGTCGAGGTGCTGAAGAAGGGCGGCAACGCCGTCGATGCTGCCGTCGCCGTCGGCTATGCGCTGGCTGTCGTCTACCCGAACGCCGGCAACATCGGCGGTGGCGGCTTCATGACCATCCGCTTCAAGGACGGCCGCTCGACCTTTCTCGATTTCCGCGAGCGCGCGCCGCTCGCCTCGACGAAAACCATGTATCTCGACAAGGACGGCAAGCCGGTGAAGGGCGCCAGCCTCGACGGCTATCTCGCGGTCGGCGTGCCGGGTTCGGTGGCCGGCTTCGAGACGGCGCGGGAAAAATATGGCACGCTTACGCGGCAGGACCTGATGGCGCCGGCGATCCGCTATGCCAAGGACGGCTTCGTGCTGGAGCAGGGCGATGTCGCTTCGCTCGAAGGCGGCGCCGAGCGGCTGGCCAAGGATCCGGCGGCCGCCGCCATCTTCCTGAAGCCGGACGGCAAGCCTTATGCCATTGGCGAGCGCCTTGTTCAGGCCGATCTCGCCGCCGCGCTCTCGGCCATTTCGGAACAAGGTCGCGATGCCTTCTACAAAGGATCGATCGCCGACGGCATCGTCAAGGCGAGCGCGGAGAAGGGCGGCATTCTGGCCAAGGCGGATTTCGAGACCTATGCGGTCCGCGAACTCGAGCCGGTGACCTGCAACTATCGCGGCTATGAGATCACCTCCTCGCCGCCGCCGAGTTCGGGTGGCGTCATCATCTGCGAGATCCTCAACGTGCTGGAGGGCTATCCGCTATCCTATCTGGGCGCCGGTTCCGCCGAAACCGTTCGAATCATGGTCGAGGCGATGCGCCACGCCTATGTCGACCGCAACTCGGCGCTCGGCGATCCCGACTTCGTCGACAATCCGGTCGAAAAGCTGCTCGACAAGAACTATGCGAAGGAAATTCGCGAAAAGATCGATCCGTTCCGGGCCGGCGTGTCGCAGGAATTGATGCCGAAGGGTTTTGGCGAGAGCCAGGAGACGACGCATTATTCGATCGTCGACAATGACGGCAACGCCGTCGCGGTGACCTATACGCTGAACGGCTCCTTCGGCGCCGCCGTCGTCGCCGACGGCACCGGCATCCTGCTCAACAACGAGATGGACGATTTCACCCAGAAGCCGGGCGTGCCCAATCTCTACGGCCTCGTCCAGGGCGAGGCGAATGCGATCGAGCCGAGGAAGACGCCGCTGTCGTCGATGAGCCCGACCATCGTCGCCAAGGACGGCAAGCCGTTCATGGTCATCGGCAGCCCCGGCGGCTCGCGCATCATCACCATCACGCTGGAAGCGATCGTCAATGTCGTCGATCACGGCATGAACATCCAGGAGGCGATCGACGCACCGCGCATCCACCACCAGTGGCTGCCCGACACGGTCTATATCGAACCGTTCGGCCTGTCGCCCGATACCGAAAAACTGCTTGCCGGCATGGGCTACCACCTCGATGTCGCCGATGCGACCTGGGGCCAGGCTGCCGGCATCCTGGTCGGCGGCAAGAGCCTGGCGGACATCGAGAAGGGCGGCGGCGCCCGCTACAACGGCGCCATCGACAGCCGCGCCGCATCCGGCAAGGCGATCGGATATTAGATTTCGTGCGCCCGGGGTCTGTTGAGATTCAGGCCAGGCCGGCATCACCTGAATATCGGCAGACCCGTCAGATGACCAGCGTTATGGTGGAGGCAATCAGCATCACGGCCGCGATGCCGACGAACAGGGCATAGATACGCGGCCGGTCGAGCAGGAGCGCATTTCCCGATATCCACGCCGCAGTGGCGCCGCCAAGCGCGTAGAGGAAGCCGTTGCGATGCCCAAAGGTCAGGGATGCGGCCATCAGGCCGCCAATGACGAGGGCGCCGAACACGATGATCACCGCGACCGCGTATTTCTCGAAGTCGTTGCTGCCCACAGCCGGACCCATCACGTTCAACGTCGACAGATCGTCCGGGTCGAACGGGTTGGCCGACCCATATTCGTCTTGACCGACAGGCTCGCGCATCATTCATTCTCCTTGAAGCGGCAACAAATCATCAAGCCTTGCCGAGCGCAACTGGATCGCGCCGCGTTCAATGCGATCGGCACGGTCTTCAACACTTTCTGGCGACGGCTTGCCACCGTTTTTTGGATTTATCCGGATCGTCCTGCCGCTCCAGGCGATCTGTCCGACTGGAATCGCCAGTCGGAGCCGTTTCAGCATGCAATGCGTTCATGGAGGAAACATGATGCTGGAGCATCGAACCCAAAGTGGGTACCGGTTTTGGGGAAATCCGATGCTCAGACAAAAGCCAGAGCGGTGGCACGATTCGCCGCCGCTCTGGAGGCAGCCTCGAACCGCCGCCGGCCTAGAACTTCATGCTGAGGCTGCCCTTGATGACGCGGCCTTCGCCATAGATGCAGCTGAGGTCGCCATTGCTGCCGGCCTCATAGCACGTCGAGTAGTAGGTCTTGTCGAACAGGTTGGAGACATTGAGCGCGGCCTGCCAGCCATTCTTCTTGTAGCGGAGTGCTGCGTCGACCAGCGTGCGGCCGGGCACGCTGACCGCGTTCGCATTGTCGCCGAAGCTTGCGCCAATGTAACGCACGCCGGCACCGACGCTTAAGCCCTCAAGCATGCCGTGGCCGACCTCGTAATTGGCCCACAGCGAGGCCTGGTGTTCAGGCACCAAAGATGGGCGGTTACCAGTGTCGTCGCCCTTTGCTATTTCCGCGTCGAGATAGGTGTAGGCCGCGGTCATGCTCAGGCCGGAAGCGAGATCGGCGTTGGCCTCGATCTCAAGGCCGCGATGGCGAACTTCCCTGGTCTGGACCTGGAAAAGGGGATTCGTGAGATCGGTCGTCAGCACATTGGTCTTGCGCAGGTCGAACAGCGAGGCCGTGATGAAGCCGGGGAAGAAAGTCGGCTCGTATTTCACGCCGACTTCGTATTGTTTGCCCTTGGAAGGCTGGAACGGCACATCGGACTGGGTCTGGCCGATATTGGTGGTGAAGGATTCGGCATAGCTGGCGTAAGGCGTCAGGCCATTGTCGAAGAGATAGCCGATGCCGATGTTGCCGGTGAAGGCATGGTCCTTCTGCTCGTAGCTGCCCGTATCATCAATCCGGTCCAGATTGGTGTTGTCGACCCAGGCCTGCCTGCCGCCGAGGGTCAGGATCCAGTGGTCGGCGATCTTGGACTGGTTCTGCGCATAAAGACCGATCTGGCCGATCGTCTGGACGCGATCCGTAATAATAAGGCTCGGCGGCGTGATCGGGATTGAGTAGTCCGGGTCCAGCGTGTCCAGCGGCGGACCCTCGCCGTAACCGTTCTGCCCGTCGACCGACTGTCTGCTGTAGTCGAGACCGAACAGCAGCTTGTTTTCGACGGAACCGAAGTTCGCCCTGTATTCGGCCTGGTTGTCGACGCTGAACAGCCTTGCCGTCTCATCCACCGTGAACAGCGTGCGCGCCATCGTATGGTCGTTGATCATGTCTGGGCTGACACCAAGCCATTGGCCATAGTAGAGCTGCCGGTAGTCGGTCTCCTGCTGCGAGTAGCGGAGGTTTTGCCGCACTGTCCAATTGTCGTCGAACTCATGGCTGAACTGATAGCCGATCGAACCATGGTTGGCATCGAAGCGGTCGAAGTCCGGCGAGCCGGTGAAGAAATTGCGCGGCAGATTGCCATATTCCGCTGGCAGAAACTGGATCGGCGTCAGCCTGTCCCACTGGTAGTTGGCGAGGATGGTCAGCGAGGTCTGCGCATCCGGCTGCCATGTCAGCGCCGGCGCGACGAAGATGCGGTCGTTGCGCGAATAGTCGGTTTCGATCTCGCCGTTACGAACCAGCCCGGTCAGCCGGTAGGACCACACGCCGGCATCGTCGATTGGGCCGCCGACATCGAGACCGGCCTCGACCGTGTTGAAGCTGCCATAGCTGAGGAAGCCGTCATAGATCGGCGTGTCCGTCGGCCGCTTGGTGATGGCGTTGACCATGCCGCCGGCCTCGTTCTCACCATAGAGAACCGAGGACGGCCCCTTCAGCACTTCGACGCGCTCCAGCCCGTAGGGCTCGATCTTGAAGCCGGAGAAGTCGATCACCTTCTGCGGCAGCCCGTCGCGGTAGATCGCCGACGTGCAGAGGTCGAAGCCGCGGATCAGACACTGGTCGAAGCGCTGGTCGATGCCCCACGGCGACGTGGTGACGCCGGCAAGATAGGACAGCGTGTCCTCGAGTTGCCCGGGCTGACGGCGTCGAGCTGCTTGCGGGTCACCACCGATACCGACTGCGGAATCTCCTTCAGCGGCGTGTCGGTCTTCGAGCCGGTGGTGGTGTTCTTGGCGATGTAACCGTCGTCCGGGCCGACCGGGCTGTCGATCTGTCCCTCGACATTGATGGGGTTGAGCTCGACCGTATTTTCCTGTGCGAGGGCCTGGCTGCAAAGCAGGGTCGAGAGGCATGCCGCAGCGGCCAGGGTGCCTTGGCCGATGGCCCCGTTTCGCGCCGCACGATATGCATTCAACGTCATCCCGATACCCCTCAATGTCTGCAATGCGCGCGTTCCAGTCGGCGCAACAAAATGTTGACTCTTTTAGTCATCTTCAATGTTGACTATTGAAGTCATGTTTCATAGTCAACCGGGCATCGGCGGCGATAACCAGATTCTGGAAACGCGGGTGCAATGAGCTGGAGAGAAATCTAGGACCGTGACCAAGACTCACATTCAGACGGCCATCCGAATGACCCGGCGCCGGGCGCTCGGACTTGTCGCGCTGCCCTTCATCGGCATGGCGCCCTCGAAGGCCGAGGCGAAGCCGCTGCGCATCGTCTGCCTGGATGACGGGCTGGCCGAGACCTTGCTGATGCTCGGCGTCAACCCAGTGGCCATTGCCGGTCGCGACGTCTGGGAGAACTGGGTGGTCGAACCGCCGCTGCCGCCGGAGATCGCCGATGTCGGCACCTTGCTGGAACCCAATCTCGAACTGCTGCAGCAGCTCGCCCCGGACATCATCCTGGCCATGCCGTATCTCGACAGCATCAAGGCGCTGCTCGAACGCGTCGCGCCAGTGACGACGATCGGGCTCTATACCGAAGCGGGACAGCCCTATCAGCGCGCCGTCGAGGCAACCCGCCAGCTGGCCAGGCTTGTCGGCAAGGAAAGGGAAGGCGAAGCGCTGATCGCGGCGACGGATGCGTATTTTTCAGAGGTTCGCCAGAAGCTGGCGCCACTGTCGGCGCGGCCGATCTATGTCGTCAGTTTCATGGATCCGCGCAACGTGCGCGTCTATGGCAAAAAAAGCCTGTTCCAAGAGGTGTTCGATCGCATCGGGCTGCGCAATGCCTGGACAGGCGAGACCAACTATTGGGGGTTTTCGACCGTCGGCATCGACGGCCTGGCGACATCGAGCGACGCGCGCCTTGCCTATCTCGAACCCTTGCCCGAGGGCGCCGGCGGCACGCTGACCGAAAGCCCGGTCTGGAACGCCATGCCCTTCGTACGCAACCGCTCGATCATGCGTCTTCCCGCCGTCCTGATGTTCGGCGCGCTTCCGTCCGCCACCCGTTTCGCCCGCGTCCTGGCCAAGGCGATGACCGGGGAGGCTGCCCGTGGCTGAGGACGGTGCAGCCCTGGCGAGAGACGGCAAGCTTGCCGGGCGGACATGGCCGCGCGGCACGTTCGGCAATCAGCCGGTGGGCGCGATCCTGCTCTGTGCGGTGCTATCAGCGGCAGCGGCGGCGGCAACCGTCTCCAATCTCACTGTGCAGCTGCCGTCGGCACTTTGGCTGCAATCGCTCACCGCCCCCGACATCGAGGACATGCGGCAGGTTCTCGTCCACTATGCCTTCCTGCCCAGGCTTGCGGTCAGCCTCTTGTGTGGTGCCGCGCTTGGGCTTGCCGGAACCGTCCTGCAGCAGGTTCTGCGCAACCCGCTGGCGTCGCCGGAAACCGTCGGCGTCTCGGCCGGTGCCCATCTGGCGCTGGCCTTGGCGACGCTCTTGGCACCCTCCTTGCTCGCCTTCGGTCGTGAATGGGTGGCGCTGGCGGGTGCCTTCGTCGCCATATCAGCCGTCTTCGCCCTGTCCTGGCACAAGGGCCTGTCGCCGCTATCCGTGGTGCTCGCGGGGCTGATCGTCAGCCTCTATGCCGGCGCGATCGGGGCGGCCCTCATCGTGCTGCAGCACGAATGGCTGGCCAGCCTGTTCATCTGGGGTGCCGGTTCGCTCGGCCAGCAGGACTGGACAACGACGCTGTGGCTGTTGCCGCGCATCGGTGCCGCGGCGGTCGCGATCGGCTTGATGGTGCGGCCACTGACCCTGCTTGGCCTCGACGATGAAGGCGCGCGCAGCCTCGGCGTTCCGCTTGGCGTCTATCGCTTCGCCGGGCTGGCTGCATCCGTCGCGCTCACCGCCTTCGTCGTCGCAGCCGTCGGCGTGATCGGCTTCGTCGGCCTGGCGGCCGCGTCCCTTGCCCGCATCGGCGGCGCGCGCCGGCTGAGCCAGCGGCTGGTCATGGCGCCGCTCATCGGTGCATCACTTCTGTGGGCCGCCGACCAGGCGGTGCAATTGGCGACCGGGCCGCAGGGCGACCTGCTGCCGACCGGCGCGATCACAGCCCTTCTCGGCGCGCCGTTGCTGCTGTGGCTGCTGCCCCGCCTTGCCCTTGGCCTGGAGGTCCCGGCGCTCACCGCGGAGCGTCTGCCCAGAATAGGCCGGCCTGGCCTTGTGCTGGCGGCAATCGGTCTGTCCCTGCTTCTGCTGCTCGAGCTGGCCTTGCTCTATGGGCCGGGGCCGCATGGCTGGACAATCGCCTTCGGCGATCAACTGCAGCCCTTGCTGGCATGGCGGTGGCCCCGCGTGTCCGCCGCGTTTGCCGCCGGCGCGATGCTGGCGCTTGCCGGGCTGATGATGCAGCGGCTGACCGGCAATCCGATGGCAAGCCCCGAGGTGCTCGGCATCAGCGCCGGGGCGGCGCTCGGCATGATGGTGGCGCTGTTCGCGCTCTCCGATGCGGGCCGCCCGGCCCAGACCGCGGCGGCGACCGTCGGCGCCTTCGCCGCTCTGCTGGTGACGCTGGCGATCGGGAGGCGCGCCGCCTATGCGCCAGAGCGCCTGCTGCTGGCCGGCGTGGCTTTGACGGCGCTGTTCGACGCGCTGATCCTGGTGCTGACCGCCACCGGCGACCCGCGCGCCGTGAAGCTCCTCAACTGGCTCACCGGCTCGACCTATGGCATCGATGCCGATGCTGCGCTTCTGACCGGCGCCATCGCAATTGTCCTATCGCTTCTCGCCCCGCTTTTCCTGCGCTGGCTGGAGATGCTGCCGCTCGGGTCCTCCGCCGTTCAGGCCCTTGGCATCGATGTGCCCAAAACCCGGCTTCTCGTGCTGCTGATGGTCGCTGCGCTCACGGCCGCGTCGACGCTGATCGTCGGGCCGCTGACCTTCATCGGCCTGATGGCGCCGCATCTTGCCCGCCGCCTTGGGCTGGCCCGCGCGCTGCCGCAAGCCGCCGGCGCGGTACTGGCCGGGGCGCTGATCATGGTCGCCGCCGACTGGATCGGCCGCACCGTCATCTTCCCGCTTCAGATTCCGGCGGGGCTCGTCGCCACGCTGATCGGCGGCCCCGTGCTGATGTGGTTGCTGCGCCGCCGCTGACGCCCCTCATTCCAGCACAAGAGATGTTCATGTCCGAACTGATTTCGACGCCCGCTCTGATCGCCGACACCATGGTCCACGATCTTGCTCCGGCGCATGGCGGTGAACCCTACCGGATATTTCTGCACGTGCCGGCAAAGCCAGCGCCGCAGGCCGGCTGGCCGGTTCTCTACATGACCGATGGCAACGCCGTGATCGGCACCGCCGTCGATGCCATGCGCGCGCAAGCGGGTTACCCGCTCGGCACCAATGTCGAGGACGGCGTCATCGTCGCCATCGGCTATCCCCTGGCGGGCGCCTACGACCCGCTCAGGCGCTCATGGGACCTCGGCCCGCCGCCGGGCAAGACCTACCCGCCATTCCATGATGGCGGCCCGGAGGTTCGGACCGGCGGGGCGGAAGAATTCCTCGCCTTCATCGAGGACGAGTTGAAGCCGTGGGTGGCGGGCCGCGCCAGGATCGATACCGGCCGGCAGGCGCTTTACGGCCATTCCTTCGGCGGCCTGTTCGCGCTCTATGCCCTGTTCACCCGCCCTCTCGCCTTCCGCACCTGGGTGGCGGCCAGCCCGGCCATCTACTGGGAGGATCGCGCCATCGACCGCTTTCTCCAGGCGTTCGAAGCCGCCGTACCGGATGGCTTGAGGACGCAGGTGATCCTGTCGGCCGGCGAATACGAGACGGAAAAGCTGGCGCCCTTTCAGGTCGGCGCCGCGGACGAGGCGCAACGCCTGGAGCACAAGATGCTGACGCGCACCGACGAATTCGCGCGCCAGATGGCCGAGCGCCTTGGCGCCATTCCCGGCCTGAGCGCCGGTTTCGAACTGCATGCCGGCGAAAACCACATGTCCATCCTGCCGGTCACGGTCAACCGAGCGGTGCAGGCGGCGTTCGCGGTGCATCATCATCATTAAACGCAGGGCTTTGAGCGCGCCAAGTGCCGGCGACAAGGGTTGCGCGATCACGGAATCGCCTGTGCTCGGTAGAGGACGCACAGCTTCCTATCGGACCTGACTACGATCGTGCAAGCGTCGCCCAAGGCGGGCTTGAAGACTTTGGCGGAGAAGGTGGCCGGCGCCACTTTTGGGGGGGCGTTGGGGAGGTTGCCTGATCGGCGCCGGCCTAGCGGAAATCAGGTCCGCCGCAAGGAAACATAACATGCACGACAAAGTATGACAGTGGTGTGATCACGTAAGACCGATCGCGCTTCCCGATGCGGTGCGCCGCAGTGGTTTCATTCAGTGTTCAGCCAATGCGGGACTATCCATCGCTGGCCCCTGGTAGAGCTTGCGCTCCATGGCGGCTTTCGCCGTTGGCCAGTCGTCGGCCGTTATCGCATATCGTGCGAGGTCGCAGTCTCTTCCGTCGACCTGTCTCGCGCTCCTGGCGATGCCCTCCAGAGTGAGTCCGGATTTTTCCATCGACCGCCTCGCGGCGATGTTTTCCGCGGACGTTTCGGATTCCCAGCGGCGAAAGCCGCATTCGTCGAAGGCGCGGACCATGGCGAGGTAGGTTGACTCCAGCGAAGCGAGTGTCCCGGCAAGTGATCGAGACTTGATGACACGGCCGGATTCTACTGTTCGGTGGGTCAGATCGATCGAGCGGTACGCGCGGATGCCGAGCGCTCTGCCATCCCGCACGATCGCATAGATATCCGATGTGGCCGGGCGGGAGAGCAATCTGTCGATCAGAGACCGTTTTCCACCGGACTTCGTCATCTGGTTCAGGTGCCCGACAAACTGGCTCTCTGACGAGATGATCGGCCAGTTCATGAATTCCACATAGTCATTCAATTCTGTGCCGCCTAACGCCTCCCAAAGCTGCGGGCCGTGCTTCTTCGGGATCAACATCTCGTTGATGACATAACGACCTATCATCGGGGTTCGCGGTAACGGCAATGCAGCTGTCATCGTCGAAGCTAATCCGAGTTCCGCGTCTGAGGGAAGCCGGGTACAAAACACGACAACATCCGCGTCGGCGGCTATCCGCAATTTGGGATCGGGAAACGCGCCTGAGCAGCGCAACGATTTCTTCTGCAATAGGGTCTGGCTCGGATGAAAACATGTCTTTCATCCGTAGGGCAGGCTCCTTCGGTAATGGTGCTTGTCCGCGAGCAACTCCTGCGCCGGGTCGGTTGGGCTGTTCGCGTCCGCAACGTCAAGTTCTTGAAGCCGGGTTTTCCGAGTCGGAGAGGGCCTGTTCGACGATGGTGCCGATTGAGCAGGGCTGACACGCTGAAGATCGCCGCCACCAAAGCCCTCAGTGCGTGGTGACGGCCGACCCCGGGGCAGGTGACGCTGACAGGAACCTTGTGGCGCTGGCGGGACAGCGCCCCTCTTCCCTCGCGCTGGCCAAGAAAAGCCGCCGAGGCGAAACCCGGCGGCTTGATCGTTCGACTGGGTCGTTTCAGCCGCGATCGGCTTTACGGCGCCGGAGCCAGCTTGGCGGCCACCTGGTCGATCTTGTCGGCAAGCACACCCTTGGCCCAGTCCGTGACCTCGGCGTCGACGGGCTTGTTGGCCATGTCGGCCAGTGCCGCGTCGAGCGATGCATCGTCGGTGCCGACAGCGGCCTGGTCGGCAGCCGTCTGGGCCGCGGCAGCCGCTGCTTCGGCATCCGAGACCGTGGTTTCCTGAGCCGCGACCTGCGCTTCCAGATCCGCGATCTGTCCCGGCAGGGCCGCCTGTTCCTCGGGCGTCATGGCAGCAATCTGGTCAGGCGTAAGCGCGTTCAACGTGTCGAGCTGCGCGTTCAGGGCATCCAATTGGGCCTGAGCGTCGGCCGCCGCCGCGGCCGCCTTGTCAGCTGCGGCCTGTGCGATCTGGGCGTTCGCGGACGCCACCACAAAAGCCTGTACGGCAGCGAACTTCTTGCTCTTGGAGTTCATATAGGCGTTGACGTTGCGTTGCAGCGAGTTCAACCGGCCGAGCTTGGCATGGATATTCTTTTCCTTGGACACGGAGGCGGTCTGCTCAGAGTCGTCAGCAGCAGTCTCCGTTTTGGCCTTGGCCACCTGCCCCTTGGCTGACGCCGACTTGCCATGCGAACCGCTATTGCCGGAATTGCCGCCAGCATTGCCGTTGCCGCCGTTACCGTTGCCGCCGCCGTTACCGCCACCATGGCCGTTACCGCCTGCCCCGGCCAGCGCCGGAGATGCCAGAAGCGCGAACACGGCAAACGCGGCGAAAAGAGTCTTTCGGGATGTCATGATTCCTCCTTTTTGAATCGCACCTTCGAAAATCAATATAACCACCAAATATGACGAAGAGCTAATTTATGTCTGAGAAACTTTAGGCAAAATGCGGAAATCCGGCTGGTTGCGACACCGACCTGCACCGAGGCCCTCGCATCATCCGGCGACACAAAATCCCTGTCAGCACCTCGGCTCTTCGACCGCCCTGACCATCGACACGAGTCGCCCGGCGGCGCAGCCGATACCGCCATGCTCGAGGAGGGGCCGCACCTCTGTATACCCCCGTGTGGCAACGACTCCGATACAGATCGCTGATGCAGCAAATTCGGAGGAGCCCTCGCGGCAGGTTCATCTTCCCCCTCCCATGTCGCGTTCATGTCGCGTGGAACTGCCGATAGTCGCAGGAAACCCTTGGAAATCAACGGTAGCCGTTTGCAACATGGTGCGACATGAACGAGCTGGGGTGGCCAAGTTTGCCGCCCCGCAAGGCATTGATTTTATTGGAGATTTTATGGTGCCCAGAGGCGGATTCGAAGCGAAGGAAATCTGGCTTTGTTTCCAAATAGTTGACACCCACACAAGAGCAGGGATAGCCAACAAAAATACCAACAAAATATTTCTGTGGATTGGTTCGGTTCCCGGATATCGCTCTATTCGCTCAATGCCATCGGATCCCAACCTCATCTCAGAAGCGGAGCGTTGAGCAAGTCGCAGGTCCGCTGCTGCCTCCAATTTCCCCGAGATCTGATCGCCCTTACCACTTGAAGATGGCGGCGAGAGCGTCTTTCGACTTGACGCTTACGTCCTTGAAAATATTGAGCTTTTCGCGGCATTTGTTAGACAGTCTGTTACACGGCTACAGCGTTAATTTAAGCTCTCGGCATCTGAGCTCGCGCGCCCGAGCATCGACCTAATCCGATACTGGCTCGGGGCATCGTTGCTCCCGGAGCTTCAGCATAGTCTCGCAAAAATTCCCAAGCCGCTTCGGGGCTGACGAGTCTGCGAAGCCGACGAGCGATAGGCAATACCGAGACGCAGACATTACGTGACGGCACTTGATATTGCAGTGCAGCAAGCGTAGAGCACCGCCCGCTTATCGGAGTGTCGTCCATGGCCCTTACCAATGCTGGTAACGAGGCAGAACCTGTCGAACAATCGAGCCATTCTGAGGTCGAGCAGCACAGCACCAAGGTGCTGATGCTGGGCGCGTTGGGCGTGGTTTACGGCGATATCGGCACCAGCCCGATCTATGCATTCCGAGAGGCGTTGCACGCATCGGCCGGTGGCAACGTCGCCAACCGTGGCGACATCCTCGGCGTACTCTCGCTGATCATCTGGTCGCTGACGATCACCGTCACCATCAAATACATCATGTTCGTGCTCCGTGCCGACAATCGCGGCGAGGGCGGGGTGCTGTCGCTGATGGCGCTGGCGCGCAACAGTTTCCCGACGCGCTCGGCGGTGATCCTCGGCATCGGCATTGTCGGCGCGGCGCTTTTTTTCGGCGACGCAGTCATTACGCCGGCGATCTCGGTGCTGTCGGCGGTCGAAGGTATGAATGTCGTCACGCCGACATTCCAGCCCTATGTGGTGCCGCTGACACTGGCCATTCTGGCGGTCGTGTTTGCGGTACAGCGGTTTGGCACCGGCGGCGTAGGATTGGTGTTCGGGCCCGTTACCGCGCTGTGGTTCCTGGCCATCGGCCTTTCCGGCCTCAACCACATCATGGACGACCCGGAAATCCTGCTGGCAATCAGCCCGCATTATATCGTGTCATTCCTGATCAACTCGCCCGAAGTCGCCTTCGTCACGGTTGGTGCGGTTTTTCTCGCCGTCACCGGCGCTGAGGCGCTCTATGCCGACCTCGGCCATTTCGGGCGCAAGCCGATCGTGCTTGCCTGGCTGGCCATCGTGTTTCCTTGCCTGTTGCTCAACTATGTCGGGCAAGGCGCCTTCGTGCTGGCGAATGGCGGTGTCGTCGGTCATCCCTTCTTCGAGATGAACGAAGGCCGGATGCTTATCCCGATGGTGGTGCTGGCGACGGCGGCGACCGTGATCGCCAGCCAGGCGGTGATCTCCGGCGCATTCTCGCTGACCAGGCAAGCAGTGCAGCTCAACATGCTGCCGCGCCTGGAAATCCTGCATACGTCGGAAAGACAATCCGGCCAGATCTATATGCCGCGCGTCAACATGCTACTGGCGCTCGTGGTGATGCTGCTGGTGGTCGGCTTTGGCGAATCCAGCAAGCTTGCCTCGGCCTACGGCATTTCGGTGACAGGCAACATGCTGGTGACGAACATACTGCTTTATGTCGTCATGACGCGCATCTGGAAATGGCCGCTCGGCGTCGCGATAGCCTTAATGGCGGTGTTCGTCTTCATCGATACCGGCTTCTTTGCAGCCAACATCGTCAAGGTATTCGAAGGCGGCTGGGCCTCGCTTGCCATTGCCGCAGTGATCGTGATGACCATGTGGACTTGGATAAGAGGCACCAGGTATCTATTCGACAAGACGCGCAGGAACGAGATTCCGCTCGATTCCCTTGCAGGCAATCTGTTGAAGAGGAAACCGCAGCTGATGTCCGGTACGGCCGTGTTCCTGACCAGCGATCCCGCCAGCGCGCCGACCGCGTTGATGCACAGCCTGAAGCACTACAAGGTGCTGCACGAACAGAATGTCATCCTCTCGGTGGTGACGGCGCAACAACCCGTCGTGCCCGACAGTGACCGGGTCAAGATGGAAACGATCAACGAGCTGTTCATGCGGGTGACGCTGACCTTCGGCTATATGGAGCAGCCCAATATCCCGCGCGCGCTGGCGATTTGCCGCAAGCAGGGCTGGAAGTTCGACATCATGACGACCTCTTTCTTCCTGTCGCGGCGCTCGCTCAAGGCCTCGCCCAATTCCGGCATGCCGGTCTGGCAGGACAAGCTGTTCATCGGGCTGGCGCGCACGGCGGCCGACGCAACGGAATATTTCCAGATCCCGACCGGACGCGTCGTCGAGATCGGGACACAGGTGGCGATTTAGTGCATGCCGCAGTTCAGCAGCTGAGAAGCCACTTGAGCGTGTCCATAGAAAGCGCCTCACTGAATACCAAACATCCCATCCTCTGTTTGGTACGTTTCCAACTCTTGATATCTTTAGGAATTGACCCAAGGATCGCTGCTTGGGTTCTGTCTCGGAGGCGCGACTTCGGTGAGCAGAACTCTAGCAGCCCTTTCCCAGACTCTCCGCATGAATCGGAGTAGCCTGCTTCCATCGGCGATTTACATCATGGGCATCGCCGTTGAGCGACGGCCACGCTTCCGCCCTAATGGGAGGAACAGCTATGGTCAGTAACACCAGCTCAATGAGTGGCATTGCCTATCCCAGCGACCTGGCTTTGTTGAAGCAGGTCTTTGATCGTGTCTGCGCCGAGGCAGGTATCTCCGTTAGCCGCATGCAGGCGGAGCGCCTGAGCGTGAGCGTAATGGCACTGTTCTCGGACGGCGAGTTCGATGAGGCCGTTCTTTATGAACGCTTAAGCTTGATGCCCGCTCCTTGCCCAGAACGGGCAGCGTATGACCTCCGATCATCAGGAAGTCCTCACGAGCCTTGTAGCTCGTTATGAAACCGTAGTGTCGATACAGGACCGGATCGTTGAGCACGACCGGGCGTTTCGGGCCTAGCATCCGAATTGGATGAAGGCCTACTGGAGCGGCTGCTCGTCTCGTTACGGAAGGCCCGCGTCGCCCTGGAGCGCGAGATTGGGCCTACTTTTTAGTCCCGCTGTAACTATCGTTGGAGGTTCGCCACCGAGAGGAATTGGCCACGGACCTCGACAGTGGCTGCACCGAGACGGATCGACCGCTGCAAGTCTTTAACCGACGTGGACCTGCATTTGTTCCCCTAATGCAACCATCCCTGATCTGCGGGTTACGCAAAAGGCGGGGAACCTCGGCCGACATGATAAAGCGCGACATAGCTGGGCATAAGTCCCTTGCAGACGCCGTTCGGGAGTTGATCGGAACCGAAGACAATCGTCGTCATGTACAGAAGCTGTTTGGGCCAGTCGACACAGAGCTAAGCCCAACCCTAGCTTCATTACTTGAGGCGGAGAAACTGCTGACCGAGGCGAGCATCGGCGCGGTGCTGGATGGCCTCGGTCTCGCGCGTTATGACGAGGGCGTAAGCGACCTGACGGACGAACTTCGGCAGCTAGCCGCCACTGACGGGACGGTGGGAATGATAACCGGCGCCGTCGCGATCGCCGAACGCCACGGCTTTGCGCGCGCCCTTGGAGCCTGGCTCGCCGACGCCCTGCTGGCGCAACGGCTGGGTTGGGCACACGCGGTGCCGTTGCTCGGCGCCGAAGCGGCCCTGGGCACAAGCGTCCGCCCGCGTAGATCAGCAGCCAACTCGGTGGCGACAGGCATTGAGACCGATCCTGAGCGTGCCAAAAGTCTGCTTGCCGCGCAGGCGCGGGCTGCGCTACGCGCCATCGATCTTTCCGCCGAGCTCGAGCGCCGCTCGGACCAGCTGCTTGCTGTTGCGCCGAAACTCAGGGCCAAGGCGGCGGATCTTGTTGTCGACAAGCTGCTGTCCGACGATGCGATCGTTGCCTCGGAAAAGATCGCCGGTAGGAGTGGCCGTGGGCTGCGCCGCCTGTTCGACCGTCTGGTCGAGCTAGGCGCCGTCCGAGAGCTATCCGGCCGCCCGACCTTCCGCATCTACGGGCTCTGACGATAATGGTGCAAGCGGCGCGCAGGCGAGGGGGGAGCCGGTCAGATGACCGTCGATCAGCTGACCAGCTGTTTGACCGGGAGCTGGATCACCTGCCGCCGGAGGCGCGTTGGCGCGAATGGATGAACCGTGTCGAGGCCACGATCTTTGCTGCCGGTGAACCAGTCGGCCGCGAGACGCTGGCTCGCGTCGTCGGCAAAAGCTGCAGCATTGATCTTCTCATCGACGACATCCGCGAAGAACTGCGCGGTCGACCCTATGACCTCGTTGCCGTCGCTGGTGGCTGGAAGCACCTGACCCGGCCTGCCTATGCCGATGCGATCCGCAGTGCATTTGACACAGCCGTTGGCGGCGGTGGGGGTGCGGGCGATCTCACGCAGTCGGAGGTGCTGGTGCTGATGTGCATCGCCTATTTCCAGCCGATCACCCGCGCCGAGCTTTCTTCCTTCTTCGGCAAGAGATCAGTCGCGATTTTATTGGTCATCTGCGCGGTGCCGGTCTGATCGCTTCCGGCCCGCGTAGCCCGACGCCGGGCGCGCCCACACTTATGTCACGACCAAAGAATTCCTGCTGGAGTTCGGGCTTGATACGCTGCGCGATTTGCCGGATTTCGAGGCGCTCGAGGATGCCGGGTTGCTGTCGAAGGAGAAATTACTGGCTGGTGACATCATCCCTGACTTTGTTGTCGACCAAGATTACGTCGGAGTCGAACTCGACAAATAGCCGTGCCGCTTTGCGAGTGAGTTTTGTCCGAAATTCGTAGCATATTTCTGACCTCTCAACCGTGATCTCGTACGAAATAGGACTACATCTTTCGGACAAAGTCCCCGGCATTAACCCGCCAATCGCTTCGGTTGCCGCCCGAAGCGCCAAGCTAGTCGCGGAGCCTCAACAGGTTGTCCTAGGTTAGGTCGAGGCGACTGATAGGAGGTTTGGAGCGTCGGCGCCTGCCCAATTTCAAAGGCGTCGGGCACGCTGGAAAGGCTGACTTGGCTGCGCTCGAGCTGCCCATTCCAACGACGGGGAGGGGACACGACATTTGACCGACCTGCGATCAGTGATGCGCATGATCGCGTTTACAGGGACGGCAGGCTCAGCCGTGTTGGCCGGGGCGGAAGTGCTATCACAAGAGTTGCTCGCTACGCCGGGATAAGCTTCTTGACCTCGATCTCAGCCGAATTCGGCATGTCATCGGCTTCGTACTTGCGGACCCTGGCGATGATGTCCTTGGCGCGCGTGATCTTGTCGTTGCGCCATTGGGCCACTTCGTTCGCCGACAGGTTGTCGAACACTTTGAAGAAGTAGTCCTTCTGGGTGTAGCAGCCATAAAAGCCCAGGCCGACGATCCATTTTTCGAGGCCGTACGAATCGTAGACATAGCCGGCTTCTGCGTTCCAGAATTTGACGAGGCGCACGGTTGGCTTGATCAAATAGGAATTGTTGCCGTTGACAGTCTCGAGCGTGCTGTTGAAATCGTTCGGGTTCGTGCTTTGCCACTCATCGGGACCCTTGGGGATCTGATACGTCGTGCCCCACGAGAGCAAGGCGGGCACTAGGTCGAACTTGATATGGTTGAGCTCCAGCACCACCGTGGGGCTCGATTGGTAGAGTTCGGAGTTGGCGTATTTCTGCTCGGCGAACTTACGCAGTCGGGTGAGGTAGGTCTGTGGGTTCAGTCCGCCTTTTTCAAAAACGATCATGTAGTCAACGTCCGAGTGCGCATCCATCTTGCGGGGAAGGATCGTGCCACGGGTGTGCGAGCCGAACCGGAAATGCGACGTTAGGCCATCACCGGCGACCGTGAAATAACTGGCCAGCCGGGAGCTCAAGGTCGTGACCGAGGTCGCGATCGAGGCCTTCTCGTCGGCCGAGAGCACCGCGTCGCTTGCACGGGATACGAGGTAGCTATTGACTGTCATTGGTGGGAACCTTTGTCGACCGCGTGCTTGGGTTCGCCGGCGTTAATGCCGTCGCGGGCCCTCTTAAAATCGCGGTCTGAAAAGCAGGGCTTGCCTGGTTCAGTTCATCGCGCCGCGTGGTGAAGCCTTTCAGGGCGGTCAGCACGGTTTCGGCATCGGGCGTGTTGTCGAGTTCGACCTCGCGGAAAACGCGGGAATTGTTGCGTAGCGCCAGGTACTGGTCGCCCGAACTCTTGTGGTCAGCCGACTTCTCACCGGGTTTCAGGAACGTCATCAGCGACGTGAGGACGGCAACGCAAAGCGCCATAGAACCCGCGGCGACAGGATAGTCCTTGAAAAAAGCAGCGCCCGCTGCGGTGCTGAGGATCACCGAGGGAATGCCGAAGACATAGTTCCACACCGCCCAGCGCGCTGAAGCGTTGAAGTGCGCTTTGCCGGAATGAATACAATCTTCTTCCATGCGGAGAAGTTCATCTCTCACGCGTTCCCGCGTCACGTCGGGCATGATGTCTCCTTTGGAGGAGAGAACTAGCACGCCTCACCTGGCCAAGCTGCGGAATTTCAATTTATCCCCTTCTTTCAGCGGGTTAGTCTGGGACGGAACGTCGAAGCAACAGCTGCGGCTTGGTTGGGGGAATACTGCTGCCGGAGGTGCTTGGCGCGCCGTAGTGCCGACGTCGCTGCTAGCAGCCGTCGGACACGGGGCTCGATGCGGCCAAGGCCATTTTTGCTTCAAGGCGGGAGGCCTTTTCCGGGGTGTCAATATACTGAGAAAGATCCGGTTTCGGCCCGAAGATATCCCGCCAGACGATCTGGATTTCATTGTTGTGTCGGCGGACCTCGGTGCTGATCGTCGGTACGAGACGCGCATGGGCACAAATCAGCGCATCGCTCGACCGGTCCTGGCCGACCGTCATCCGGTACGCGAATTGAGCGATTGTTCGATTGAACCGGCGAACTTTGTGCTTATCCGTGACGTCGCGGTGCCGTGTCAGGACGCCAAACGGCTGACGCTTGCTTGAACCGCGCACCAGCATGCGGGCGGTCAGGGGAAAGATCAGCTCGATGTCACCGGAGTGATCATAGGGGGTGCGTGCGAGCAGCGGTTCGCGCGGGTCATATGTACACACCGGATTGTCGGAAGTCAGGAATGGGATGTCGGTCTTGTTGTGGAGAACCTCGAAGCCAAGCCGAAAGCAGAGATCGCCGAACGTCTTGAATTCGTCCTCCATCGCGAGCAGTGTTTCATGCGGATTGACGCCGACCGGCACGGTGTCGAACTGACCGGCGTAGCGTTCCAATTCTGGCGGCAGTTTGCCGATTTCCTCGAGCACCTTGCATTCGCTTCGCAGCTTAGCCTCCAGCATAAGCGCGATGCGATCTCGGGTCGCCGGAACGCGCGTCCGCATGATCGTTTGCATGCCTTGGACATTGAAGGATAAAGCCGGTGAAAGACGACGAGCCTGAAGCGCACGGACGGTCTCCGGCCAAACGGTCTCGATCGGATTCCAGAGGTCTTCGAATCTGTGGTTTTCTTGACCGCCACCGGGGAGTTTCTGAGAGTAATAGTAGTTCTCGTACCCAGTTGCCCTCGGCTGCTTCGGCAGCGGTGCCTCTGGCGCCTCGGCCCGATAGACTTGGACACGGCCGCGGTCATCGGCGAAGCCTTCCATATAGGTGACCGAGATGAAGTGGTGTTTTCGGTTCTTCCGTCCCGCCCCGCTGCGGACCGGATTGAAGATGCTAAATGGCCTCACATCGCCATCGATGGGGACGTCTCCCCATTTGCCAAAAAACAAGGGTGACTGCTCCATGGTCCTGTGGTCGGGCTCCCCGGTCACTGCACCTTGTCGGGCATGACCCTGCGGATTGGGATCCTCAGCTTCGGCTCTTCACGAAGCGCCGCGTGGCGTCCGTTTTCACCACCCTGATCGAATTGTACTGGCTGGCGAGTACCTTGTAGTCGACGATCAGCTTGCGGGCCATCAGATAGGCCAGAGCGGGGTTTATGCGCCTCGGCTCCCAGCCGTACCGCTCGGCGACCTGGCCTGTATCGTGGGGCATCGACGGGTCGTTGATCAGGTCGGCAGCGATACGCAGCGCGTCATCTTCGGGCGACCAATCCATGAAATATTTGTCGAATGTGGCAAACAGGTCCTCCTTGGGCAAGACGCGGCCGAAGCTGACGGAAACCAGATCGCGCAGCTCGTGCAGAGCGTCCTCGATGTCCTCCTCTGACGCTTCAATGGTGGCCGCCAGCTCATCTACCCCTTTCTGAGGGTGCGAGAACATTGCATCCGACGTCTCCTCAACAAAGATCTTGGCAATTGCCGTTGCGACCTTGGAGTAACCCGTCGCCGGCTGCACAGCCGCAATGGGCGCTGCGCCGAGCTGCGGCTTACGCGTCACGCCATGGATGTCGTTCACCAGATTGCGCACGCCTTCGTCTAGGCGCGCGGCATCAAGTTCTGGCGAGAGCATGCCCGACAGAAGCGGCGGCAATTCCCGTGCCGCGACACCGTAGCGAAGGGCTATGAAGCGCGCCTGCCCAGAGATGCGGCGGACCAGGCCGGCATCCATCTCCTGCTGGACCCACGGCTTCTGCATGGCGCTCGGAGTCAGCAGCACGATGAAATGCGTGCAGTTGCCCAGTCCCTCGTCGATTTTGCGGCGCAAGGAATCTCCGGAACGGATCTCCCATTCCGCCCACCAGGTATCGATTCCATCCGCCATCAGGGCGCGCGCGACCGTCTCTGCTAGCTCGCGATCGTCGAACGAGTAGCTGAGAAAGGCTTTCGGGGAGCCCTGTTGCAGGGGCAGGAACACAGTCGACGCCTGCTCATTGTCGCTCATCTTGTCCTTCACCAGCGCGAGAAGCTGCGGCGAGCCCTCAATACTGAGCCGCAAATCGTCAAGGGCTTCTCCAAGGACCAGGACAGTGGGAAATTCGCCTGTATCAGGATGGCGAATGGCACTGAACCTCTCCCACAGCTGTTCCTTGATGCTCTCGACAGCCGCAGCTTCAAAATCCTTTGCAAAATCCCCCGAATCAAACGGCCGGCCATTGTATCGCATGCCCATATTGAGTCCTCGTGTTGGTCCCTTGATATGAACATACGCAGAACAAATATCAAAGGGAGGCCAATTGAAAAACCACGGTAGATTATGGGTCCGGTGCCGGAAATCTTTCGAGTTTCCGGAGCCGAGGGATCCATATCGAGGACAATGGCGTGACGGCAGGACTTGAACCTGCGACCTCCTCGCCCCTAGATAGCGGTGTCACGCACCACCCCGGTCGAAAGCGAGGCGCTCTATCCTCTGAGCTACGCCACGATCTGCCTATGCATCGTTGTCCACGACCAGCTGCGGCTTCTTACGCTTCAACCGGTTCGATCTCTCCTCGGCCGCCTTCTTGATCTCGGCGGCCTTTTCCAAGGCAAACGGCCTGGCGGCCTCGATCAGGCCATCGAAATGATAGCGGTTCGTCATGCTGCCATTGGGCGTGTTGCGCCGTTCCTCCCGGCCAAGAAGTTTAAGGGCCTCGAGCGCGGCAATGCGTTTCTGAATGGTGCGGGGCGTCACCCCGATTGCCTTGGCGATCGTCTCGACCGAGGGGTGGGGCAGGTTGTCGGGCAGCCACCAGTACTGGACCAAGTGGATGATGATGTTCATGTCGAGCGCATCGAGGCCGAGAGCCTGCTGCTTCTCGATGATGATGTTGGGGAAAGCGCTCCAGCCGGTGGCCATGAGTGCCTTGGTCCACTTCTTCTCGTTGGTGCGTAGCTTGTCGACGTCTGCTTTGGCGGTTTCTGGCTGGGCCATATGAGGCTCCCTGTGGTGAACTGCATCCAGATATGGTGGTTTCCCGTGATGACGCAAGGGCATTGGGGACGGTTCTGCATTCAGGGGGAGGGTGTTTCACGGTTCGTCCGGCCTACGTCTCTTGATTCAGGGGCCGGGGACCCGCGCTACACCCGAAGAAGATGACTTGATAATATGAAGTGTCGATCAGATGAACCGTGCTATATGCAAGCGATAAGATAGGTCCCCCTGACCCAAGGTTCACCCGGGGTATTGACAATCGGGTTGTCGACACCCATAGTTCCGTCGTGAGCATCGCTCCGGGGTTGGCGCCAGGCGCCAGCCGAACTTTTCAAAACGAAGGCCCGGCTAGTCCGGGTCTTTGTTTTTTATCCTGTCAAAGCAGCTGTATTTGATGCCACGGGACGCCAGCTCCTCGGGCGGCAGGTGCGCGTCGATGAGACGCTTGTGACCCATCAGGGCCCTATAGGGCCGGTAGGACGGGTCATATCCGCCCTTGGCCATCGGATAGAGGTAGAGATCGGCGATCTGCAGCATCGGTGTGGCTTTGGTCCTGCCGCGGGGCTCACCGCGCACGATGTCCTTGAACTCTTCTGCGGTCAACGACCCGTAGCCGGCCGAGTTGGCGCCGTCGAACGGCATGCCCTGCGTCTTCAGGATGCGCATATAGGCCACCAGATCACGGTCCTCGGCCTTGCCGGCACGTTCGAAGAACACGCGCAGCTTGCAGTCCTGGCTGCGGGCGTATTTAGCGGCGCGCTCGATCAGGATGCAGTAGGCGGTCTTGCACATGAACCAAAGTTGATCCTGATACCGGTCGCGGTAGCGGGCCACATAGCCCGGGCGGTCGATGACTGCGGCAATCCCAATGAGGGGCAGGGAGAGCAGCATCCGTTCCAGGTCACCCAGGAACTCGTAGGCAGCCTCAGGCTTCTTCAGCCAGCCGAAGTCGCCGCGCCCGCCCCTGATCGCCCAGGAGTGTAGGGGGTACGTTATGCCGTGTTGCTGGCAAAAGGCCTTGTGGCGACTGTAGAGCTCATCGACATCTTCCTCGTTGATGAGGATCCCGCCGAGGGCGAAATAATCCATCTCGTCGCGGCGCTTCTCTTTTGGCTCTCGGTCCGGCTCTCGGCTGCCGCTGTCATCGAGGTAGAGGTGGATTTCGCGGTCTGTCACGGGCAGGCTTTCATTGCCCGCACAGCTTGGCTCAAAAACCGGAGGCTGCATAGCAATCTGATGACCCGGCCGGGCGAGGGGGTTCAGCGCGGCGGCTTCTTGGCGTTGCGTTCCGCCTTTGACGGATCATCCGTAACAAAGGGCAGCTTGCCCTCGTTCCCAAACCCGATATCCAGTTTAGATTCGCCTTTCTCAATCGGGGATGGACGCGGATGCTTCTATGGCCAACACATCCAAGCCCGCGATCTCCTGCATCGCCTTGCCGGCGATGCCCTGCAGATCGCCGTACATTCCGACGGTCGACTCGATGACACCCTGGATCTGAGCCTCCCGCTTGGCCCACAGGCGGATTGTGGCTTTCCGTTCCCTGGCAAGGTCGTCCTGCATATCGGAGAATTTCTCGACGATCGCTTCGACCCGGTGGCGAAACCTAGGGCCAGTCAGATAGCCGTAGACCTGCTCCATCTTGGTGGCCTGGCCGTCCTGGGCGAGGCGGGAGTTGGCGAGCTCGATGAGGGACTGCCGGAGCATGATCGCGATCGGAATCGCGCATTTGGGATGGGCGATGTAGACGCCATCCACCAGATCGAACGTTTCGACCCCCGCAGGCAGCGCCTCGGAGATCATCAACGCAATGTCAGCCTTGGCCGCACGCTGGTCCGCCCGGAGCTTTCCGAGCCAGCCCGGGCTCCAGTTCCTAGTGCGTTTTGATTCCCACAGGATCGCTCCGCAGGGCTGGCCGGCCGGTCCCACCACGCGCTGCAGCACGTCACCACCGAACTCACCTTTGGCGACGGGTTCGATGATGTCCATCGGGAAGCGGCTAGCGATCAGCGACTCCAACTCGAGCTCAAGGACCTCGCCCTGAAGCTGCTGAGATCCTTGCTCGGCGCGGCGCTTCAGCTCCTCGATCTGGCGCTGCATGCCGGCGATCTGTTCCTCTTTCTCGGCCACCTTCATCTTGAGGCCGTCTTCGGCTTCGGTCCTGGCCTTGACGCGGACGGCGTCCAACCCTTCCTGGATTCTCTTTTCGATGGTCAGCGCCATTTCCCGTTTTTCATCGTCGAGGGCCCGCTGCTGCTTCATAAATTCGGCCTGTTGCAGCTGCGCCGCGGCGAGCTTCTCGTCCCGCGCCATCAGCGTCGCCTCCAACTCGCCCAGCTTCCTGTCCTTGTCTTCAAGGTCGGTCGAGACCAGCAGCTTCGCCTTACGGGCCTCTTCGGCTGCTATCCCGGCACGCTCAAGCTTGAGTTTTTCAGAGACCTGGCCGTCGATGTCCTCCCGGGCGGCGTCGATCGCGTCCTGTTTGCGCTGAAGCTCCTCTTCCCGCGCCGCCATGACGGCATTGCTCTGCGCAAGGCGCCGTTCGTATTCCTCGCGCGTGGCCGCAATCAGCGGTGCCGCGAGCGACTCGTTGAGCTTAATGTCCGTCTTGCAGCTCGGGCAGCTGATTGTCGGCTCATTGAGAGTCCTGGGCTGCACAGTCATCGGACACTCCGTCGGGAACAAAAGATGTTGCAATGTATACAGGAACGCGGCCACCTCGAAAAGAACAAAAAAGGAACATACCAGTTATCCCCCGCATAGGTGTTCGTGCTGGCGGCCCAAGCGGATGAAGCCGGGCAAAGCTATCTTCAAAATAGGGTGTTCGTCGTCTTCCGTTGCGCTTGGAGTGCTAAGGGCCCTAAGGACATGTTCAAAATGCGTGCGTATGGCGAGGGCCATGACGGCTCAAGCTGGGAGGTGGTGATGAAGCAAGCTCGACGCGATCGGAAAGACATGCGATACCGCGAGTCGTTTGAGCTTTCACCTGCTCGCGCATGTGACGAGTGTCCCCTCTGAGGAGCGCCTGCGCGCCAGCGCGAAGGTAGGGATGAGAAAACAAGGTTAAATCGCCGACCTCATCTACGACACGCCGACGCTGCAAGGCATTGAGTGCTGCCATCTGATCTTCTGTAAATGAAGGCTCCACGCCATATTGGGGAAGCGGAGGCGTATCTCCAGAAAAACTCCAGACTCCCAATTCTGGCACCAGCCCGGGCTCCTCATCGCCGCCATTGATGATGAACGAAAGTTCCGTATCAGAGGCACCGGTGGAGTTTGTCGTTGCCAAGGCGACGGCCCGCAACAAACTCTCATATGCCGGGCCCTTCTCAGCGAGTTGGACAACGAAGTCGAATGCGTCACTGCGTGCCTGGCGAATAATCTCGGCGTCAGAAGCATTGGGAGGCAACTGCGCATGAGTCTGGGCAAGATATGTAATGGCGCCAACGTCTCGCAATTCCTCTCCATCCATGATCAGAGCTTCGAGGCGTCGCCAGAGGTCATTCGGTACGCTGTGCACCTCCGAAGCTCTTGACCAGACGGCAAGAGCGAGGTCGTGTGTGAGACCCCCAACAACCACCCACCCGTGAGTGCCTAGGGAACAGTTTTCGATGCTGGGTTGGTGAGTGGCCTGCAGCAAGACGGGTTCGGACTGTGCGACGATGAGGCGTCGATTCCGTGGAATGCGCCGTATTAAGCCACGGAGTGTTGCCAGCGACGCACTCGCACCGGGGAGCGGTTCGCGTGACCCCAAAGGGTCATCGAGGAGGTAGAGCCGTTCACCCCCGGCGGCCTCGGTCAAAAAGCGCTCTGCCTGCCTCATCGACGTGCTGGCCGACTCGCACCTCGAAGCCGGCCATCTGAAGCGCGCTTGCAATTTCTCGAGCGATCCAAGTTTTGCCTGTTCGAGGTTGGCCGCTGAGAAGAAGGACCAACTGCGAATTCAACACATCGATGAGATTGCCTTCGCTGCCCCGAAGAAGATAGCCCGGTGCCGCGACTGTATCAGGGGCTAGTCGCCGAATGCGCTCCATGATCGGTGCAATGATATCAGACTGGGTTCGCTTTGCATGCGAGACGATATCGGTAAGGTGGGCAATAGCCCCGCGGAGGGATTGTGAATCAATCCTCTGCGCACGCAAAGCGGCCTGCAGCCTGACTTCCACCGAAGCGTCGGTTTCCTGCTCGATGACAAAGATCCTGGAGAGAACGAGAGAACTGAAGCGATCTTCGAATCCGGAAGATTTTTGAGCGAGGCGATCGTCGCCGTCTTCCTTTGGCTAGCTTTGAGACCTTGGCTCCGGAGGAGATCAGGTGGGTCGCAAGGAATTTTTTGAAGAAGAGCTGAGCAATCTGTCCCGACACCGCTCGGATTGGATATGTGTCGTCGTTACCTCCATTCAGAAAGGGCAGAAGCTGATCGTCGCATCGCGCCGAAAGGACGAAAACCGCTCTCCGGTCTGGATCATTCAACAGCCGTTCGAAGAGGCAGCTTTTGCCACTTCGTTCGGGAAAGTGGGAGAGATACGTTGCAAGATCCTCGAGGGTAGCGACGCCTCCCGCACCCTTGATCTGTATCTCCGCTGTGAGCCGAACGTTACGTGGATTGAACCAGGTTAGAGTGCCGTCTTCGCCGGATTTTGGTTCAACTACGAGCGTTGCGTCCTTCACTGCGCGAAACCGATACGCAATTTCTACACACACGAGATCCTGGAAGGCGAACTTCTCGGGTGCAATAATTGCAATTGTCATTGGCCCCGGCGACTCCTCTACACAACCCTAAACACGTAACTAATCTGGCACAACGCCGACGTAAACGCGCTTCCGGGACGCCTAACGCTTATTGATGGGCTTCGCGAGTCGATCCGGCTGCTGGAGCACGAACGACACCCCAGTCGAGGAGCAGCCGAGCCGCGCGCAAAAGCGTTTCCTGTCGAGGAGATCGGAAAGCCTGATCCAGAACTGGAGGCGGCAATCCTCAATCAGCTCAAGCGCTCGGCGACGTTGCCGTGCCACAGATAGTGCCTCACGCTTTCGAGGGTCGCGACAGCCGCAGGCGCTGCGGCGCTGAGCGGTGGTGGCAGGCCGCGGGCCATCTGTTGGAGCACTGTAATGCGCATGGTGATGTGGAAATAGTCGAGAACATGCTCCGCATTGGGGCGCATGTAATATTGAAGGTCTCGCAGATTGCAGGCGCCATCCGACATGAAGGTCACTTCCTTCGGGAAGAGCTGCCACGACAGGCGCGACAAAGCCAGACACCGTTTGGCATCGGCAGTGTCTATATCGATCGTGGGCTCGGCAGCGCGAGCTTGCCGAAGCACGTGCGTACGGTGATTGTACGCTTGTCCTTCAGTTGCGTGGGCTGATGGCAACACGGACAGGGCCGCTCGCGACGGGCGAGGTCGAGGGCCTGCCTTTCCGTGATGGCTACCTGGAGCGCGGCCAAAGCCTTCTTTGCTTCTTCCAGCGTTAGGCCGAGCTCATCGATCGACAGCGTACCATCTGTTCGCTCGAAGCTGACAATCTCTTGCGTTTCGACCGCCGCGTCACCGCTGTCGATCATGAGTTGAATCGCAAACCCCATCCACATCCCTCCTGAACTGGGGAGAGGAAAGCATGTTGACCGGTTGCAGTCAGCCCTTGGTGAGCCGCGAAAGTTCGCGTTTCAGAGCCGCATTCACCTCACGCCGGCTGAAACGCTCGGGTTCGAAGGTGCGCAGCGGATCATCGTCCTCGAACTACATCTTCCCCACGAAGTAGCCGCTCGATGTCGCCGAAGCGGAGCCGATCGAGGAGCGCCGCATAGCCTGGTGGGCCACCAATATCTTGGGGCGGGCCGGCACGCGCGCCGGCGATGCAGACCGGATAGACCTTGCCGCCCTCCCGCTCATGCTTGGCCTCAACCCGGATCTCGTGTTCCCACAGATCGCCGAAATCATACTCGTAGAGGATCCTCTGGCGCACGCGCAGTTGGAGATCGACGAATGTCACCTCGCGACCCGCCGCGTCGCGGTGGCGTTCGCCGGTCCAAGTCCTACCATAGTGCCGGCCGTGCAGCTTGAAAGCATGCAGATGACAGTCCTCCCAGCCGAAGGCGATCTGGATTGTTCGGTGCAGCGCGTAGAGTGTCATTTCTTCCGGAACGAGCAGCCGGCGCGATATCATCGGCGAGATTCGTCGCAAGCTCACTTTGAGTTGATACACTTGGGAATTTGCAACACCGGACATGGCGCTCAGGCTAACGCAGAGCCGACGAGACCCCCAACTTTTTCATGCTCCCTATTGCCACCTTCTCCCCGTTTGTCGATATGCGAGCGCCCTGTGTGAGTTCAGCTGGCGGCACCACTGCGCGTAGGCCAACATATCGATGTGATCGGCCTTCCGCTGGAGCCTGACCAAGAATGAAGTCAAAGACGGGTTGAGGCTGACCGAGCGCGGTCGCCTGCAGGGTTACGGGAATTCTGGCTGCGGCCGATCAACATGCAGCTTCAAGAAGCCATGGGCTAGGGACGATTCAAAATGCTAGACTTATTTGAGCCGAGACTGCCAGACAGCAAACTCCACAAGAGCTTTCGCGAAATTCGATCCACCCCAAGCTATTCCAAGGTGATGCCCGTAATTCAAAGCTGGGCAGCGGGCCTGCTCAACAAGGCTTTGACTGACTTCGGCTGTAGCGTGGACTATTCCAAATCCTCGCCAGATTTCTTCGTGACGGCGCCTGGGAATTATCAATTCAACATCGAAGCGGTGATATCGGACCAGCCTGCGGGCGACAATGAATGGCTGCCTTCCAGCTATCAAGATTTCAAGGATCGCGGTGCGCTAAAGCTGGTTGGGAAAATCAGGGACAAGTTGGAAATAGTTCGAGGCAGCAATGGCAAAAAACATCCCTATTCTTCGCTGAGCCATGTGCAGGGCCGACCGTTCGTCATTGCGATTGCCCCCTTCGATAGTAGCCAATCCGTCATGCAGAACAATGAACTGATCAACCTGGTCCTCTTCGGCATCGGTGCCCCGGTGCTTGAAGGAACCGAGCTTAGACAAGATAAGATAAGGTCGCTTGCGACAGCTTCCGGCGCGCCTGTAGAAATGGGGATTTTCACGAACGATTAGGAGATCAGCGCTGTCATTTTCTCCACAGTCGGGACTTTCGGCAAGGCGGTCGCTGAAAGCAGGATTGAGAGGTTTGTCAGGGCAACCCGCTATAGATTGATAGAGAAGGAAAGGGTTCAGTGCACATCCAGCATTCCTCATTTCATCGCGAGAGCCATCTAAGATGGGCTGCACGTTTATTTTAATCCTCATGCGCAAGTGCCATTTGAACCAAGCTTCAGGTGGCCAGAAGAGGTTTCCCGAAATTACTATGACGTGACGGCCGGCCAACCGATCCAAATACATCCCGATCGCGCGTTGGTTTCCCGGCAGGTTTTTGAATTGAGCCCTTTCTGGATGCACCATCTCCTTGAAAGCAATGGTTTTGTCGGATGTCTCCGTCGCTCGAACTATTGCTGATGGATCCAGGCATGACCGCTTTGCGCCTGATCTCGGCCGTAGAGGGAAACTTAGCCTGTGTCCGGGAGCAGACATCGGGATTAAACATGCTGGAGGTTTTGGTCGCACCTCATCTCACGTCGTGAAGCGAAGGTAGCTTCCGGTAGCAGCCGACACTCGCGCTTTCCGCACGCTAGTGAGCTGCAGGGCTGAGTTGATCGCCGAGACGCTTCAGCTCAGCTCCGTTAGTCGCTTATTCTCCAGATAAGCGCGCCATCTGCGGGTGAGTTTGCCGCGACGGAGTTGATATATACCCGGCAAAGCGACTGGTGCGCCTTCGACGACCGCATTGTAGTCCGACAGGAGTAGCAGCAGGTCCGGCTCTGTGTAGCCACGTGCGGCCGCACTTTCGACGCGTTGGAGGACATCATCGATAGCGTCGGCGGCGTTCTTGTGTGCGATCATCGTGCCGACTGTATCGGACGAAAGCAGAAAAACTAGTGCCGCCACCAGCACGCGCGCAAGTGAGACCTGTGCGTCGGTGGACATCGAAGACATAGCATGCCAGAGCGTGAAGCCCATCAGAAGCGCAACCGCAACCAGCACGAGGCGCATCGCTTGGGCACTCGCGCGCTGCAAGTCGCGCGTCCAATATGCTGATTCTTCAATCAACTCGGCCAGGCGGAAATAACTCGGCTCTGCGCGGCTCGCAAA
The DNA here is from genome assembly GCF_004962245.1 of Mesorhizobium sp. GTDB lineage: Bacteria > Pseudomonadota > Alphaproteobacteria > Rhizobiales > Rhizobiaceae > Mesorhizobium. The sequence goes on from NZ_SUHQ01000025.1 coordinate 105,240, forward strand.
GTAGCTTTCCTCGCGCACCATTGGCTTGTTTTCGATGGGTGCGGTGAAGCCGTCAAAGATTCTAAGCCGCTGCTCTGCCGAGAATCGTGCATTGAGACCGCTCGCCAAGAGCACCGCCCGGCGCGCTTGGTCGCCAGCCGAGCGGTGCTTCCGCTGCCTGCGGCCCAGCAAGAGCCAAAAGCCGGCAAGCCCGAAGCCGATGAGCGCGAAGTTGAGAAGGGTGGCGTTGTCACTGGAATAGACTGAGATTGCGGCGATGGCCGCAACACCAAATTGGGCGGCAAGTGCCAGGTTCTGATGCCTGCGCACGGTTCAGCTCCGCACGCTGATGGGGTCAGCAGGCGGTCATTGCTAAACGCCGCCGCTGCATGACGCAGAACCTCGGCGACAAAGCTAGACTTACCTCGAGTGTAGGCCTTGGCGTCGGTCGGATACGCCTGCGCAAGGCGTTGCTTGAGAGCGGCATAGCGGCTCGCTAGGTCTGGATCGCCGGACAACTCGTCGCGAAATACAATCATGTCCTGTCCCCAAGAGTTGCCGTTGGGAACTAGGTGAAGGTGAAAGGGCGTGACGGGATCGGGTTTCACAAGAAAAATGCGCGGTGGGTTATCGCAACTCTCCTCCTCGACATAGCCCGCTGTTTTCAGCGTTGCGGCGACTTGTTGTGCTTCTGACCAGTCGAGAAGGGAGACCAGGAGGTCGATACACGGCTTGCCCATAAGACCGCGGATCGCCGTAGATCCTACATGATCAATAAATGCCCGCGCCGGTGCAATGACAGCGCGGATCGCCTCCGCCTCGCCGGCACAACGCGCGGCCCATTCTTCGTCGTGCGCGACAATGCGTACCGTATCATGCGCAGCCATTTTCTCTCCACGCATGGCAGAACCAAACACCCTGGATCTTGTACTGCTCGACCACATTACCATGGACGCCATAATACGTGTTCGGCTTGGTCACCGCACGCGTGCTACGCATCGGTTTCTCGCAATCTATCCAAAAGCATTCGTCCCCGTGTGAGAAATTCTTATTTTCACTCTCGGTCGTGTAAAGCAGATTATCTCGTTCGTGTTCGCAAACCCGAGCGGCTGTTTCCTTGGCTTTCCGTACCTCTCCTTCCGCCAATGAGAGTCCGTCGGGAACGTGAGCGTTTCGACAGCCATTGGGGACTAGCACATATCAAGAGGGGGCAGTGTGAAACTTGTAAATGACTTCAAAAACTTTCTATCCGATACCGTCAATCTCAATCAAACCCGTATTACACTGCTTGAGGACCGAGCGGAGACGATTAATAGCTTTCTTCGAGCATCCGACTGGGAACCGACAATCTCCACCTTCATCGAGCAGGGCTCTTGGGCGCACGACACTATCATCCGCCCGGTGGATGGCGGAGAATTCGACGCCGATCTGCTCGTCAGGGTTCGGCCGGTCGATGGCTGGAGTGCCGCTCAATACGTGAAGGACCTCGGGCGCGTTTTCCTTGAGAGCGGACGATATGCCGACAAGACAGTCGTTTATGATTACTGCGTCACGATCACCTATGCGGACGATTGTAAGATTGATATCGCTCCGCTGGTGATGGACCGCGAGTACCGAGGAACGCTCGAAGTCTGCGACAAGCGCAATGATAAGTTCGACGAATCCCAGCCCATCGAATACACTCGATGGATGCGCGAGAAGAACGGGTACTCAGGTAATAACTCGTTTCGCAAGGCGACCCGGCTCATCAAATACATCAGGGACATCAAGAAGCGTTTCAGTTGCCAGTCGGTTCTTCTAACGACACTCGTCGGTCACCGGATCGAGTGGTTCGACAAGGATTCGGACGGGTTCGCGGACACGCCAACCGCGTTGCAGACAATCATGGGTAGGCTCGACGACTGGCTGCAGGCACGGCCGGACAAGCCGGGGGTCAACAACCCTTCGCTCCCCACCGAGGATTTTGCCGACCTGTGGAACGACACCCAGTACGCGAACTTCCGAAACTTCGTGAACAAGTACCGGAAGTGGATCGATGAAGCGATCGATGCCGAGACCCGCTCCGACAGCATCGAGAAATGGCGCAAGGTCTTCGGCGACGATTTTGCGAAGGGAGAGAACGTAAAGAAGGCGGAGGCTTCTGCGATGCAGCAGGCCAGTGCGCTTCTCATGGAAGGGGCAGCCCACCTTGATAGCCTAGTCGACAACGTAATTGACTTTGGTATCAGCATCCTCCCATTGTGGTTCCGGACGCCATCCCACCTCCAGGCCCCGCGTTGGCAGCCCGCCGAGCAGGTTTCCCGGAATGTCCAAGTCTTCGCCGAATATCGCGCGTCCCAGTATTCCGGCAAGGGACATCCGATCAATTCAGGCGAGGCGTTACCCCCGCGGGGTGGTCTCTGGTTCGACGTCCGTGTCAACAAGTTCCAGACGGTGCCGGCTGACTGCTACGTACGGTGGCGCATCACCAATACCGGGGCAGTGGCGATGGCCCTCAAGAAAGGGCGGGGCGGCTTCGAGAAGCCTACCGACGGTGATCGTCGCTGGGAAGCGCTCGAATATCGCGGCGTCCACATGGCGGAAGCATTCATCATCCGTAGAAGCGATGATCGGCTCGTTGGTTTTAGCGAGCCATTCTACGCTGTGATCAAGTAGGTTGAGGAAAGGGAGCTATCGATGCCCAGGGTAGATACGGTAGGTGGCAACTACTACAAGCCCCTCGAGCGGGCCGAAGCTGTCGGATCTGGACTGTTCTGGGTGGTTTCGATCCTCTCGATTGCGGCGCTTTTCGCCGACAAGGTGGCCTATCCGATTGTCTACGATATCGTGCAGATCGTCTTCATCGTTTGCGTGCTGCTGTTCTTTTTCCAGGGACAGGTCCAGAAGCTCTATCTCTTTCCTCGTGCCGAAGACAAACGCCGGCAGGAATTGCTGTCGAACAGTTACGGCGTGACGCTGACGCATGAAGAGACAGTCGGCTACTACAATAATGACCAGACAAACCCGTTGAAGCGCCTCGCGGCGTCGGTCATGGAAAGCACGTTCTTCACGCGCGAGATTGTTCGAAAGATGCTCGTCGGACAGCGAACGAAGACCGCAGGTTACCTCGTCATCTACTTCGTCGCCGTCTTGAATCGCTCCACGAATCTCGAAGTGCTTGCTGTCGCGGCTCAGGCGGTCTTCAGTGAGGATATCATCGCCCGGTGGCTCCGGATGGAATGGCTCCGTATCCGCAGCGAGCAGGTTTTCGATAATCTAACTCGACTGTTCACAGGAAAGCAGGCCTTCTCGCGACCCGCAGCTCAATCGCAGGCGATCGACTTTTTCTCGTTCTATGAGACGACCAAATCTACGGCCGCGATCCTTCTCTCATCTAGGCTGTTTCATAAGCACAACGCGCGCCTGACGAAGGAATGGGATCAGATTCGCGGTCGTCTCGGAATCTGAGGCAAACATGGTCACAACTATATCGGAGGGCTTTCGCCAATTCAGAACAAACCTTGAAATCACAAGTCTTCAGGAAAGCACTACGTCCAGCCGTCAGCAGAACGTGCGGGACACGGTCGCCGAAGATTTCGAAGTTCTCGAATCCTTTCTGACCGGATCCTATCGCCGAAACACGATGATCGCACCCCTCACTACGGCAGACATCGACGTCTTCATCGTGCTCGATCCGAAATACTACACGGACCAAAGCCAGCATGCACTGCTGTCATCCGTGATGACGACACTCAAGAAGAGGTATCCGAAGACACCGAAAATAAAGCCCGACGGCCAAGCGGTGACCATCACCTTCACGGATTTCAAGGTCGATGTCGTTCCGGGCTTTTATCGAACTGGCGGTGGGTTTCTTATTCCCGACTCGCACCTGAAGAGATGGATTCCCACGGATCCGAAGAAGCACGTCGACTTGTGGTCCGCGTCCAACAAAGCTCACCACGGCTCACTCGTGCCACTGATCAAGATGCTGAAGTGCTGGAACCGCGAGAAGGGAAATCTCTTCCGCTCCTTTCATCTGGAGGTCCTAGTGCGCCATGTTCTGAAGGACGTCACTATCACCGACTATCCGAGCGGCGCTCGATGGGTATTCGACAAAATGAGGGACAAGGTCTGGACCAAGATTGCCGATCCCGCCGGCTACAGCGACGACGTCGCTTCCTATCTCGCTAAGTCCGAGGCCGACAGGATGATCGCCGCTCTCGACCAGGCGTATCGGCGGGCCCGTACTGCGGAAAACTACTCGAACCAGGGATATGCGAAGCTGGCGATCGACGAATGGCGGTCGATTTTTGCTGACTATTTCCCCGCATACGGATGAGGCGACCACACTCGAAGAACGAAAAACGGGCAGCAGTCTTAAGCCTCGGGCTGGTTGCATGTTAGTTTCCAACAAACCAACTCGGAATGTCACTGCTCGACTAGGGGAAACTTGATGGATGAGGAAGCCGCCCAGGAGAGCGCGCTACAGAGGCGCCTAGGCAAGCTGCTGGCCGAAGCGTATGATGAAGTCGTATCTGCCATTCTTTCCAAGCTTGAGGGTGGCGGCAAACCATCCAAGGTGAGCAGATATCCGACCTTCTCGCTGCATAACAACGGCATGGCATCGTTGGGCGATGGCGCTTGGACGGGGGTGGGTCCGCTAGAATATGCTTCACTGCTCGAACCTCCCTACAACGACCCTGAGGCGCGTCAGTTAGGCAAGTTCCCACCCATTCGTTTCCCTGCAGTGGCGAGGCTGGCAGCGTTCGCCCTTGAATACCCCGAAATCGCCCGCATTCCCCCGACGGGATCCGACGCGGAAAATCCGTTAGCAAGGGTCGCTATCGACCTTCTAGTCGCGCGGGCTGCGGATGTTCATTTTCTTCGCTTCGGCGCGGCCCCCGCGACGGACGCGACCCGCGCTGTTGTTCTGAAGCCGCTTTTCAAAGGATTGTTTGACTCGCGCCTGAAGCTTGCGGTGCTCGCGCCGATCGCACTCGTCCGGTTCGACTTCGACCGGGTGCGCCTCGGACCCTCTGCCTATATCATGCGAATGTCGCCAGATTTTCAACGAGCGCGATGGGAGATGAAGGCCTACGGCGCTAACGGTCATGACCAAGTGCTCGCGGCCGCGACCCATGCTTTCGTGCTTACCGGATGGGACGTTCCGAACGGCAATTGGATCGAGCTTAGCCAGACACTATCGAACTTCAGCTCGGAAGCACGCGAGCGCATCGATGCGCTATTCGCTGCGCTCCGGCTCGAGACCGGGATCGAGACTGGATATGCGCAGGAAATCCGGCTTGCGAGGGGCTGGCGTCACCGGCACAATTATGGGCTGCCCAATGTTTATGCCGTTGGCGCACGCCGCTATCCCGAGGTGTTCGACGATTTTGGTTGGAACCGTGCGGACCTACCCCTCGTCAGCAAGGCGCAGATGCGCAAGGTCGCATGCCTTCTTGAAGCATTAGAAAGTTCAACAGGCGAAAGGCTTGCCTTGGCCACCCGTCGCCTGAACACGGCAATGACGCGCAGTGACCTCGCCGACGCAATTCTCGACGCCACAATCGCTCTTGAGGTTTTACTTGGCGACGGAGACGGGCAGGCGATCTCGTGGAAGCTCCGGATGCGCGCAGCCGCGTTGGCAGGTATCGAGGGAGGTCAAGCTGGTGCGAAAGCCATGAGTGACGCGATCGCGGTGGTCTATTCGACCCGATCAGCCATTGTCCATGGCACTCGGCGACGAATTGGCGCTGCCGACGCACATGCAGAACGGGATTTGGCGGCGAAGGACCTGGCGCTCGATGCATTGCGTAGCCTGCTTAAGATCCTCATCCGCCGACCTGAGTTTCTCGATCCACGTCGTATCGACGGCGATCTGTTGATGGCACCGCCGTGCATCACAACTAGCACCTAGACGATCGGACCGATGTCAGTTCCCAAGCGCCATCACTACGTGCCGCAGATGATCCTGAACGGCTTCACAGACTCGGATGGCTGGCTGCACTGGTGCCGCCTCCGCGAACGACCCGTCACGGTCCGCCGCGCAAGGCCTCTTGAACTGTTCCATCAGAATCATCTGTACAGCACGCTTTCTGAAATCGGGGCCAAGGATCCGGCAATGGAGCACGCTCTTTCAGTTCTTGAGAGCGAGGCTGTTGGAGTCGTGCAATCCATTCTGGTGCCGGCACGGGAGGGCCGGCTTCCCGTCCTTACATCCGAGCAAAAGCGCCTCTGGTACATATTCTTTCTAACCCAGTGGCGACGCAGTCCTGAGACCCAACGAGCCAACGTTTCCGATGCTGAAGCACTGCGAATGGTTGAGGATACACTCGACGAGCTCCGCCAAGCCGCACCCCATCGACTTGACGAAATCGAAGCGCTGGCGACGGCCGATGCCAAGGCTCGAACAGTACGCAACGTTCGAGTTCAGACAATCGGACAACCGAGTGCAGAGGTGATGCGCGTGCTTGAGCGACGTGGCATCGCCATACTGCGCATCGTCCAGCCGAAGAAAAGCTTCATCGTCGGCAGCCGGCCAGTCGTGAAACTAACCGCGCCCAATCGCACCGATCTTAACGATCCGACGGTCGAGATGTGGCTCCCGATCGCGTCAGACGTTGCCGTGGGAGCAGGACAAGGCGACGGAAAGATAAGTCTTCACGATACGGTCGATGAACGCCCAGTGCGGCAGCTCAACATTGCGATCGCGGGCCAGAGTGGCACCATCGCTGCCGGTTCAGCAGCGCTGGTCAAATCCATAGCCAATGCTCGGTGATCAAATCCGAATATCCGAGGGGCTCGCGGGTAAGGCCGACCTCGCGCTTCTATATGGACGGCGGCCACGAGTACCACCCGGATTTCGTGCACGCAGCAGATCAGCAGTTGGAGGCTGACTTTCGATGAAGGTAACCCGCAGGCCTTCTTCAATCAGCTGAGCACGATCAGCGTGCCGGTGACGATGCAACGCAACCCAACCTACCCGAAATTCGTGTTGGTGTTCGGCCGCCGCGCCGAATACGCGGAGAGCGAACTGCGGCGCAGCCGTATTGACGCCGAAGAGCGCGACGATTTCAAGATTATCACGTTCGACAGCCTCGCGGACGGTCTATATGGCAAGCGCACATTGTGGTTCGGCGTCCGGCGCGCCGAGTTCATGGATCTTCAGAATGAGGAAGATCGTTGACGATAATCTCTTTATCTGGGCCGATCCACGTATGCTAACCGTCAGCGAAGGGTTATACGAAAAGCTCGAGGCGGTCGGGGGCAAGAACAAGCCTTCGCCCTTCCGTACAACAGGATGCGGCCATCTTATGGGCAATTTCCATCCGGATGCGCTGAAGGTGAGGATGCGCCGCCGAACGGCCGCACCCGCGACGGCAAGCTGACGGACCATGGCCGATCAAGAGCCGACTGCTGTCGAAGATATGAAACCTGAGCACGTGGCGCCCAAGCGCCGGGAAGCCGCTGAGACCGAGAGCAACGGCCACGCGGAGAGCGCTGTATCAGAAGGGTTCATCACGGTCGCCGACCTGCCGCGCGGCCTCTACGACCATGAGGGGCACGTATCTGTGCGAGACCGTGGGCGGCGGCGATATCACCCGTTTGCCTATGATTTCGACTCCACCCCGATGAGTCTCGACGATCCGAGCGAGCACTGGGAGGAGAAAGTGAAGGTGCTCCATATCGAGAACCGCAACAATGCGATTGAGAGGCTTAAAGCCGAGTACGGCGAACGCCGCCATGCGCAAGTGATCCAGGACACTAAGGACCTTGGCGCAAAGGCGTTCTCCATCGTCAGTTATCATAACCTGATGCATGAACAGGCGCGCCGCGCCTTTGTATCAGGGCTCTACTTCCCAGCCTTGGTCGCTGCGTGCGCCCTCGGCGAGCGCATCCTGAACCACCTCATCCTGGACCTTCGGGATCACTACAAAGCGTCGCCGTACTACCGCCGTGTTTATCGCAGCGAGTCTTTCGATGACTGGCGGTTCGCCGTGCGCGTGCTGGAAGACTGGGGCGTGCTCTTGCCTGATGTTGGGATAGCTTTCATGGAGCTTGCGACGCTGCGCAACCGCTCGGTCCACTTTAACCCCGCGACCTACTCCACAATGCGGGAGGACGCTCTATCGGCATTGAAAACGCTGGGCCACATCATCCAACTGCAGTTTGGCGGATTCGGCCGGCAACCATGGTTTATCGAAAACACGCCCGGCGCCCAGTTCATCAAGCGGACATACGAGGACGTTCCCTTCGTAAAGACTTATATCGTGCCCTTGAGCGGATTTGTCGGCGTAGAATACGGCATGGACCTCACGGAACGGGGTTGGCGTCATCTCGACTACCATGACTATGGCCCGGGCGATGTCGACGACTCCGCGTATGCGCGTCTCTACCGTGAGCGGGATCATAGCAAAGTCGTTACGCGCGAGATGGTGGAGCGCGCTGCACGGGCGCAGGCAACGGCCGCGGCCGAGGAAGGGGCGGAAAGCGCCCGTCCCGAAGGTGTCGCGCCCCAGGCATAATCTCCACAGCGATCGGTTCCGCCGCGATTTGGCGCTTCGGAGTTGAGCCCGAAATCGCTGCGCATGCGTAGCGAAGCGAATTGACATTATTACGGGCAATGACCGCTATCGTGGTTTCGGTATTTGAGTACGAGCGGCCGAAAGGGCGTCGGTTGGTTATGGGCAGCTTTCCATCAACCGGGGCCGAAACCGGACGGACCGCAGTCGGCCCCGGAGCGGCCATTTCTGAACTCCCGCACATTGGCTTTTCCAGCGCTAAACTGGCCTTGGGCGCCAGATGTTCCCGGTCTGTGCTCGAAAAGTCGCATAAAGGGCAGACTGGCACATGGAACTTGGGTCGCGAGGTGGAGCAAATGCGTTACGCAGGGTCGCAGAACGCGCAAGAGACATTGCAGGTCATCTATAATCGAGCTGTCGGCCCAGCCGACTTCCTATTCGTGCCAGTGAGCAATGGCAATCGTACCAGCGACAGCACCCATTGCTCGCTGCTGCTCGTTGATGGCCGCAACCCGGAGCGGGTCGCCTATCACCACGACTCCTCCCGGACAGGGCCACAACGACGAGCCTGCAAACCAGCTCGCAAGGGTGCTGAACGGCACCTTCGAGGCAGCCCCCATGACCCGACAGCCGAATGCTTATGACTGCGGCGTGTTTGTGTTGGCACGTGGGCGCCGATTGGACAATTGATGGCCGGGCAGCGGCGCCGGGTCGCTGCGACGACCTCGTCGCCGACCGGCAGGCGCTGCAAGACCGGCTGAGGCGGCGCTTCCGCACGGGATTTGTCTAAAATTCCAAGGGGGATTTGTGGAGGTATGACGCCGACAGGCCGCCTACCGCCAGACTACCCCGCTCATGAACGCGACGCCGGCAGCACTCCCATCTCCTTGAGCAACCAGGCAGCGCCGTCAATCTTGTCCATGGTCCAAAGCATGAAGCGACTGTCGACATGGATGCTTCGACTGCGGTCTGCGGCATATGCCCAATCGGAGATCACTCCATCGAGCGTGCCATCAAAGGCGAGACCGACGAACTCGCCGCGCCCATTCAGCGTGGCCGAGCCGCTATTGCCATTGGTAATGTCGACCGTGGACATGAAGTCGACCGGCAAAGTGCCCAGCTCCGGCGCGACATAGGGGCCATAATTCTTGGCCCGGATCGCAGCGACGGCGGCGGCCGGCGCATCAAACTCGCCCTTGCCAGTGTGCTTGGCCAGAAGTCCCTCAGCCGTGGTGAATGGCGTCCAGATCTGCCCGTCGCGTGTTCGCCCCGACACCTTGCCCCAGGTGATGCGCAGCGATCCATTCGCGTCGGGATACACCGGCCGGCCAATCGCCTGCCAGTAGGCGCGCAGGCCCTGCATATAAGTCGCGCGCGCCGCCTGCGCTCGGCCAGCGCGGTCCTTCGCCGCGCGCTCCGCAGCTATGTCGCCGGGATAGAGCGCGACCGCCAGCTTGATGAAAGGATCGTCCGACGCCTCGAAGGCAGCAGCCGGCTTGTCGAGCCAGCCGAGCCGCGTGGCCGTGTCGGCGAGTTTGGTTTCTGCATAAAGTCGGTCAAGGCCGATTTGGTCCAGAGCCGTTTCGAACGCAGTATCGCGGTCCTTTGCGTCTAGCCGGCGATATTCATCGAGCGCGGCCTCAAATAGCTTGCGATCGATGTCGGGCAGGTAACCGCGTTCGATCTGCGTCAGTTGATCCACGGTCTGGTTACGGTCACGATCCTGAAAGCCGCGTTCGCGGTCTTCATCGAGCTTCTCGTGCTCCTTGGCCCAGCGATACAGAGTGCGCGCGGATGAGAGCATTTGCGCGCGGTTCAGCAGCGCCTGGCGCAGCCCCTCGAGCGAGGCCTGGCTATTCTCGTCCACCATGGCGCCCAGTTCGCCGATCGCTGCGCCATAGCGCGCCTGCCGCGCGGGATCATCGGCGACCCAGTCGTGATAAGCTTTCTCCTCGATAGCCTTGCGCACGTCGAGCCCGATCGCATTGGCCCCGGCGAGATCGCCCGCCAACTTCTTCTTGTAGTTTTCCACGCCTTGCAGGATGGAGGCGTAGCGGATCTGCGCTTCTCGATTGCCTGCCGTGGTTTGGTTTATCTGGGCCGCATAATCCGACAGCAAATGCTGCAACAGCGGTTCGTACCGCGCGAAATTGAACCGTACTTCATCCGCCGTGCGGAACCGATTGGTTTTTCCGGGAAAGCCGACGACCATGACGAAATCGCCGTCTTGCACGCCTTTAGAGGCAATGCGCAGCCAGCTCTTCGGCCGGTAGGGCACGTTGTCGCGCGCATAAGGCCGGGAGGAACCATCAGGAGCGACATAAGCGCGGTAAAAACCGAAGTCGCCTGTGTGGCGCGGCCACGTCCAATTGTCCGTTTCGCCGCCGAAGTTACCGATGCCGAGCGCGGGCGCATAGACGAGGCGCACGTCCTGAATTTCGAGCTTCTGCTGGAGATAGTAGGAGGCGCCGCCATAATAGGACTCCACGTCGCAGCGGCGATTGGGCTGTTCTTCACATGCGGCGATCAGCGCCTTCCGGTTCCTGTCGAGCCGCTCATAGCGCGCAAAGCCGTTCAGCTTGTCCGATACGCCCTTGAGCATGTCGGCGGTCACATCACGGATATCCTCGATCACATAGATGCGGCTGCCGGGCACCGCGGGTAATTCTTCACCAAGGCTTTTCGCTAGAAATCCCTTGGTGAGATAGTCTTGACTCTCCTTGCTGTTGTACTGGATCGATTCCAGCACGCAGTGACGGTTGGTCGCAACCAGTCCTTGCGGACTGACGAAGGAAGCTGAACATCCGCCCAGTGATACGATCGCGTTGAGCGGGGCAGTGTCTAGACGGCTGAGCTGCGCGGGATCAAGCTGGAGTCCATTCGCGCGCATGGCCGCGCCAAGTTCCGTAATCTGGGCCGGCATCCACATGCCTTCGTTCGCCGACGTCCAGAGCAAGTTCATAGCGGTGGCTTGGGCCAAACGACTAAAATTCGAGTTCATGCTGATCTCGTTCCCATTCTGTGTATTGTTCTCCGCTGATCTGGATCGATGAGCTATCGGGCTGACCGGCGTCCGCAAGCGCCTGCGCGGCAGCCACTGGGTGAAGAGTGAGTGGACGGTCAACACAAAAATCTGGGTGACGCTCCCCTCACATTGTATCGGTGCAACGTTTGCGGATCATCCGTTGCACTAATCGTGCCAAAGGATGCCTGAGACGCCCTTCGGGTCCGCGGAGAAGTCATTCGAGACGCCTCTAACAATATCTCCCGCATTGCGGCCGGCCATTGGAGCGCCTCGTCAATAAAGCTTTCAATCACCTACGTGGTAAGGGCCTTGCGTGTCCGACCTCCGACATTTGGGTCCGACCTCCGACATTTGGTTGTAGACCCGACACTCTCGTCCTCGCTCGCGACGAAGCCCACTGCCGAACAGCCGTCGTTACTTGTGAGAATGCGTGCTATCGTTTCTGTTACGTGCGGTGTTGCGCGAGGACGAGGGTGCGAGGAGTGCCCGGACTTCCCCTTGCCGCAAATCCGCTCGGCGCTTGGCGACATAACCCGGCGGACTATGTGCGCGAGTGCCGGCGTGAGGCGCGAAAGTAAATCTGGGATGAAACGTCGACCATCCGAATCGAGCATGGAAACCTCATCAAAGCGACAACCGCCAACCGGGTTCGCGAGGCAGGCGCGTTCGTCGTCCCGACGAACATCACCTTTGCTGTCGTCGCTCGGGACGGAGCCAGATACGGCATGTCCGCCGAATCCCTTGAAAAGGTGAGCTTCGTTCTCGATGCCGGCTTGTCGGCGCTCGAAATGCTTCAAAGCGCTGGCGTGACCATGGGCTACGGCTCCGATCTGCTTGGCCAGATGCAGGGGCACCAATCAGAGGAATTTCTTCTGCGCGGCCGCGTTCTCAAGCCTCGGGACGTGATCCGATCCGCGACGGTGGATGCTGCCCGCGTGCTCAACATGGAAGGCCTCATCGGCACCATCGCGCCTGGCGCTCACGCAGATCTCATCGCCGTCTACGGCAATCCGTTGAAGGACCTCGCGATTTTGTCCGATCCCGCCCGGCTTCGAAAGATCATCAAGGGCGGGTGAGTGGTGAAGAATGAATAACCAGACGCAGGTAATCCGTTGCCATTCAGGGGAATTACGCAACACATATACAGGCAGGAGCACAACAGAACGTATTGAGCAGCTACCGATGGTTCCGAAGGCATGACGCTGCGATTGCCGCCTTCGTGCTGCCGGTGCTCAAAACTCTCAATCGTCCCTGACCAGCCTTGAAATCTCGGCGCTAATATCGGCTCCTTCGTAGGGCAATGCCTGAGGACGTTTCTCGCACGCCTAGCCGTCATGATACACGCGCTCATTTGATTGCGTGGCATCGGTGGAGAGCGCTGTCACAAACGGCTGGACGACATTCCTCATATCGCGCCGGCCGAGCCTGTTTTGATCGTGCCCCATGGCGTGGTGTAGGTAACGGCATTGGTCGCCGTGCTCTCCGGCAAGGGCCGGGCTGATCAGCGTGCCACGGCTGGCAGGCTGATGAGAGGATCATCGCTCATTTGGCCGATGGTTTCCAGCGTCATGTATCTGGCGCGCTGCACGGCCCATTCGTCGTTCTGTTCGAGCAAGATCGCGCCAACCAGGCGGACGATGGCGTCATCATTTGGGAAGATGCCGATGACCTCGGTGCGCCGCTTGATCTCGCCGTTGAGGCGTTCGATCGGGTTGGTCGAGTGCAGCTTGGCGCGGTGCTCCTTAGGGAAAGTCATGTAGGCAAGCACGTCGGGCTCGGCGTCGTCCATGATTGTCGCCAGCTTCGGCACCTTCGGCCGGATCTGGTCGGCGACGGCGCGCCATTGCGTGCTTGCGGCCTCGGGCGTTTCCTGGGCGAAGGCGGTGGCGATGAAAGCGGAGACGACGCGGCGCCCGCTCTTGCCGGCACACGCCAGCACGTTCCTCATGAAGTGGACGCGGCAGCTCTGCCATGTCGCGCACAGCACCTTGGTGACGGCCGCCTTGATGCCTTCATGGGCA
>NZ_SUHQ01000026.1 GCF_004962245.1 Mesorhizobium sp.
GATCAGGCTAGCGGAAGAAACCGGGCGCAAGAAGGTCGCGCTCGACGAGGTCATGCCGGCGGCCGATATCGTCAAGCGTTTCTCGACCGGAGCGATGTCCTTCGGCTCGATCTCCAGGGAAGCGCACACGACGCTGGCGCGTGCCATGAACGCCATCGGCGGCAAGTCAAACACCGGCGAGGGCGGCGAAGAGGCCGACCGCTACCTGCCGCTGCCGGGCGGCGGCAAGAATCCTGAACGTTCGGCGATCAAGCAGGTTGCCTCCGGGCGGTTCGGCGTGACGGCGGAATATCTGGTCAACTCCGATGTGATGCAGATCAAGGTCGCGCAAGGCGCAAAGCCCGGCGAGGGCGGTCAGTTGCCCGGCCACAAGGTCGACGCCACCATCGCCAAGGTCAGGCACTCGACGCCGGGCGTCGGCCTGATTTCGCCGCCGCCGCATCACGACATCTATTCGATCGAGGATCTGGCGCAGCTCATCTACGACCTGAAGAACGTCAATCCGGCGGCGGATGTCTCGGTCAAGCTGGTCTCCGAGGTCGGTGTCGGCACGGTTGCGGCCGGCGTTGCCAAGGCGCGCGCCGACCACATCACCATTTCCGGCTATGACGGCGGCACGGGGGCCTCGCCGCTGACCTCGCTCAAGCATGCCGGCAGCCCATGGGAAATGGGCCTTGCCGAGACGCATCAGACGCTGGTGCTCAACGGCCTCAGGTCGCGCGTGGCGCTGCAGGTCGACGGCGGCCTTCGCACCGGCCGCGACGTCGTCATCGGCGCGCTGCTCGGCGCCGACGAATTCGGCTTCTCGACAGCGCCGCTGATCGCGGCTGGCTGCATCATGATGCGCAAATGCCATCTCAACACCTGCCCGGTCGGCGTCGCGACGCAGGACCCGGTATTGCGCAAGCGCTTCAAGGGCACGCCCGAACACGTCATCAACTTCTTCTTCTATGTGGCGGAAGAGGTCCGGGAGCTGCTCGCCGAAATGGGATTCACCCATCTCGACCAGATCATCGGCGATACCGATCTTCTGGAGAAGCGCGACGTGATCCAGCACTGGAAGGCGAACGGGCTCGATTTCAGCAAGATGTTCTTCAAGCCAGATGCCCCGCATGAGGCGGTGCACTGGACCGAGCGGCAGAAGCATCCGATCGACGACGTGCTCGACCGCAAGCTGATCGAACTGGCCAAGCCGGCACTCGAAGCCAGGCAGCCGGTCAGCATCGAGCTGCCGATCCGCAATGTCGACCGTTCGACGGGCGCCATGCTGTCTGGCGAAGTGGCAAAGCGCTTCAGGCACAAGGGCCTGCGCGAGGACACGATCTCGGTGAAGCTCACCGGCACCGCCGGCCAGTCCTTCGGCGCTTTCCTGGCGCGCGGGATCTCGTTCGAACTCATCGGCGCCGGCAACGACTACGTCGGCAAGGGCCTGTCGGGGGGGCGCATCGTCATCCGTCCGCCGGAAGAGGCCAAGATCGTCGCCGCGGAGTCCATCATCGTCGGCAACACCGTTCTTTACGGCGCAACCGAGGGCGAGGCCTATTTCTGCGGCGTCGCCGGCGAGCGTTTTGCCGTGCGCAACTCCGGTGTCGCCGCCGTCGTCGAGGGTGTCGGCGACCATGGCTGCGAGTACATGACCGGCGGCATTGTCGTGGTCATCGGCCAGACCGGCCGGAACTTCGCCGCCGGCATGTCGGGCGGCGTCGCCTATGTGCTCGACGAGAAGGGTGATTTCGCCGAGCGCTGCAACATGGCGATGGTCGAATTGGAACCCGTTCCCGAAGAAGACGACCTGATGGAAAAACTGCTCCATCATGGCGGCGACCTCGACCACAAAGGTCGCGTCGACGTGTCCGGCGACATGACCAGCCATGACGAGGAGCGGCTCTATCAGCTGATCTCGAACCATGTCCACTACACGGGTTCGGTGCGGGGCCGCGAGATCCTCGACAACTGGGCGACTTTCCGGCCGAAATTCCGGAAGATCATGCCGGTCGAATACCGTCGTGCGCTGATCGAGATGGAACGCATGCGCATGGGCGTGGCGGCGGAATAGGCTTTGGGAGTTGCCGGGAAGTCAGGCTTCCCGGTCGACGCCTTCATCAACAATCCTGGCCTCGGACTGAAGGTTGCCATGGCTGCCTTATGAGGCTAACGGGTGCGTCGTCGAGCGCGCCACTGGACAGCAGGGACTGGACTATGGGCAAGGTAACAGGGTTTCTCGAGATCGACCGGCAGGTGCATAAGTACCAGCCGGCTTCCGACCGTATCCGGCATTTTCGCGAGTTCACGCTGCCGATGTCGGACAAGGAGGTCGAGAAACAGGCCGCGCGCTGCATGGATTGCGGTATTCCATACTGTCACGGGCCGACCGGCTGCCCGGTCCACAACCAGATCCCGGACTGGAACGACCTCGTCTACAATGGCGACTGGGACAATGCGATCCGCAACCTGCATTCGACCAACAATTTCCCGGAATTCACCGGCCGCATCTGTCCAGCGCCTTGCGAGGAAGCCTGCACGCTGAACCTCGAGGACATTCCGGTCGCCATCAAGACGATCGAACAGGCGATCGCCGACAAAGCCTATGAAACCGGTCACATCCGGCCCTATCCGCCGGAAAAGAAGACCGGCAAGCACGTCGCGGTCATCGGCTCGGGGCCGGCCGGCATGGCGGCCGCCCAACAGCTTGGCCGGGCCGGCCACGACGTCCATGTCTATGAACGCGAGAGCCGGCCGGGCGGATTGATGCGCTACGGCATCCCCGACTTCAAGATCGAGAAGCACTATATCGACCGGCGTATCGAGCAGATGCAGGGCGAGGGCGTGAGCTTCCATTGCGGCGTCAATGTCGGCGTCGACAAGCCGGTGGCGGAGTTGCTCGCCGAATACGATGCGGTGCTCTATTGCGGTGGCTCGGAAACGCCGCGCCCGGCCAACATTCCCGGTGACGATCTCGACGGCGTGCATGACGCGATGCCCTATCTGGTGCAGCAGAACAAGCGCATCGGCGGCGAGCCGATCCAGTCGGTGGCGTGGCCCTCGCCGCCGATCGTCGCCGGCGGCCAGCATGTCGTCGTTGTCGGCGGCGGCGACACCGCATCCGATTGCGTCGGCACAGCGTTCCGCCAGGGCGCCGTGCGTGTCACCCAGCTCGACATCCGGCCGCAGCCGCCGGAAAAGGAAGACAAGCTCACGGTCTGGCCCTACTGGGCAACCAAGATGCGCACCTCGTCCTCGCAAGCCGAAGGTGCCGAGCGCGAATTCCAGGTGGCGACGCTCGAATTCATCGGCGAGGATGGCCAGTTGACCGGCGTCAAATGCTGTGAGGTCGATGAAAAGCGCAAGCCGATCGCCGGCACGGAATTCGTCATCCGCGCGGATCTCGCCTTCATCGCCATCGGCTTTGCCGGGCCGGCCACCGTCGGGCCGGTGTCGGAGCTGGACGGCCAGATGAGGATCGTAACCGACAGCCGCCGCTCGAAGAATGTCGAGGCCAATGACCGCGACTACAAGACCAGCGTCGAAAAGCTCTATGCGGCGGGCGATGTGCGCCGCGGCCAGTCGCTGGTCGTCTGGGCGATCCGCGAGGGCCGGCAGGCGGCGCGTTCGATCGACGAGGCGTTGATGGGATCGAGCGTGCTACCGCGCTGAGTGTCTGTCTCGAACTCTATTCCCGCGGCGATCGGAAGACGCTTTCTGCCCTTCCGGTGTATGGGACAGGTTATGGACCGATCGCCGTGGTCGTTTCGGTTGCGGCTGCCGCGGCAGGTCGCGGCCTGGGCGGCCAGGAAAAATCATCGGCCCGGCCGGGCGATGCATCGGTCGCCTTGCCTTCGACGATGAGCTTTTCGCCGGGCAAGTTCTTGTCCGCCTTCGCCGGCGGGGCGGCGCCGAGAAGTTCCGAACCGCCGTCGAGCGCCGGATCGCTGAGCAGCATCGGTACGGTGCGATCGACGGCGATGGGCGCGGCCGGCGCCTCAACGGGAGCGCCCGCTGGCGCATAGGCTGCCGGCGTGCCTGTGGGCGCAGTTATTCCCAGGATTTTCAGCAACGGTTTTTCGGCATAGAAGGCGAGCTTGCGTTTACCGGCCGTCGACACGTAGATGCCGTCGTCGGTGCGCAGGCGCACCGGCTGGCCGTTGATATCAGGCCCGCTGGTGACGAAGGCGCCTTCCTCGTCGACGAACCCGTCCCAGATGTCGACGAATTCACCGCCATGCGTTTCGGCCGCCGAGCGGTAGATGTCGTTGAAAGCCAGCATGTCGGAGGTCATCTTCGGCGCCTTGAATGCCGGCATGCCGACCCACAGATACGGCACTTTGGCCGATGCAATGGCTTTGCCGAAGGCTTCGGTCCGACGTTCGTATTCCTTGGTCCAGGCTTCGGATCGCGGCTGTTCGCGCTCGTCGTTCACGCGCATCTGCTGCCGATCGTTGGAACCCAGCATGACGATCACGGCCGCGGGTTTTTCGGCCTCGATCAGCGACTTGATCTCTTCGGGCCAGTTGTAGAAATCGTCACGCACGAAACCGGACGAACCGTTGCTGCGAGCGACGATCCTGACGCTGGTGCTTTCGGCAAAGGCGACATCCAGACCTTCGGCGAGGCCGCTCGCCATGAAATCGCCGACCACCAGAACGGTGCGGGCATC
Organism: Mesorhizobium sp.; assembly: GCF_004962245.1. Lineage (GTDB taxonomy): Bacteria > Pseudomonadota > Alphaproteobacteria > Rhizobiales > Rhizobiaceae > Mesorhizobium. The sequence continues at coordinate 4,655 of NZ_SUHQ01000026.1, forward strand.
CGGCGCCTTCTCGACAATCGGGGTTGTCGGCTCAGCCGGCCGCCGCTGCGCGGCGCGGGGCTTTTTTGCCTTTGGCTTCTGCGGCCTTGCCCTCTGGATCTGCGGCGGCGGCTCCACCCGTTCGCTTCGGCGTGGAAACAACAGGTCGCGCAGCGACCAGCCACGCCTTTGTTCTTCCTGCGCCACGGCCGGCGTGTGAAAGGCGGCGGCAGTGCTGACGGCCAAAACGGCAACGGCCAGAATCAGGATCGGCACGCGGCGAAGGATCACCCAGATACGCGCAGCCGAAACCAATCTCCCCCTCCATCCCTTGAGCGGCTCTGGGCCTGCCCCCTATGAGGGCTCTAATTCTGCCTGAGCCATTTGAGCACTTCCATGCTCGGATGTCCGTCCTGGGTCAAGCCGGCCTTCGCCTGGAAGGCCTTGATGGCGGCTTTCGATCCCTCGCCGATCTTGCCGTCGAACTTGCCGTCATAGTAGCCGTACTGGGAAAGCCGCTGCTGAAGCTCCTGCCTCTCCTCGAAGGTGAGCTTCGTGAAAGGCCGCTTCCAGTCCTGCACAAGCCCACCATAGCCGGCGATCTCGTCGGCAAGAAGGCCAACGGCAAGCGCGTACTTGTCGGCATTGTTGTAGCGCTTGATGACCGAGAAGTTCTTGATCATCAGGAAGGCCGGCCCGCCGCGGCCGCCCGGCACCTTCAGCGTGGCTTTCTCCGCACCATTCTTGAACGGCTTGCCGTTGACACGCGTGACACCCAGCGCTTGCCATTGCGACAGTGACTTCGAACCGGCCGGGAACTTCCTGCCCTCGGGAAGGCTGACTTCATAGCCCCAGGTCTTGCCGGCCTGCCAGCCGTTCTTTCTGAGCAGATTGGCGGCCGTTGCCAACGCATCGGGAATCGAATTCCAGATGTCGCGCCTGCCGTCACCGTCCATGTCGACCGCATAGGCCTGATAGCTGGTGGGAATGAATTGGGTATGGCCCATGGCGCCTGCCCACGAGCCGCTGAGGTGGCTTTTGTCGATGTCGCCCCTTTGCAGGATCTTCAGCGCTGCGATCAACTGGGTGCGGGCAAATTTCGATCGTCTCGGGTCGGCATAGCCAAGCGTTGCCAGCGAACGCACGACGTTGCGCATGACGTCGTCGCGCTTGAGGATTTCGCCGTAGTTCGATTCCATGGACCAGATGGCCAGCAGGATGTAGCGGTCGACGCCGTATTTGGCCTCGATCCTGTCCAGCCACGGCTTCCACTTCCTGGCCATCTGCTGGCCGACAGCGACCGACTGATCGTGGACGCGGTTGTCGAAATAGTCCCAGGCGGGGGCGGTGAATTCGGGTTGATAACGCGCCTTTTCCAGCACCACCGGGTCGGCATCGGTGATGCCTTGGAATGCGCGGTCGTAAACGGCGCCGGAAACGCCGTTCTGCACCGCAGTGGCGCGGAAGCTCGCCACCCATTGCCGGAAACCGGCGTCGGCAAAAGCAGATCCGGTGGGCATCAGCAAGGCAAGCGAAAGGCTGGCGGCCGCAACGACGCTTGTGAAGCGCTTTGCGGCATTGCGGACGGACATCTTTTCCTCCTTCTTGATCACAGGAAGATCATTCATCGCCGAACCCGGTTAGCATTTAGTTTACCATAGGTGCCGCTGGGAACGAAAAGACGCGTTGGCGCTTTACGCACTACAGAATTTCTGACCTGCCGTTCCATAATCCTCGATTCCGGCACGAAAATGTCTCGTAACGGGATTGCCGAACAAGCTTACAAGCGGATAATTGACAGCATGAAGAGAGTTCGCAAGGCAGTTTTCCCGGTTGCCGGTCTTGGTACGCGGTTTCTCCCGGCCACCAAGGCCATACCCAAGGAAATGTTGACTGTCGTCGACAGGCCAGTCATCCAATACGTGGTCGACGAGGCACGCGAAGCCGGTATCGAGCATTTCATCTTCGTGACTGGCCGCAACAAGGCGGTCATCGAGGACCATTTCGACGTCCAGTTTGAGCTCTATGACACGCTTGCCCAGCGCGGCAAGGACGACGAGCTCGCCCGCCTGCAACGGCTGCAACCTTCGCCGGGGCAGACCAGCTTCACGCGTCAGCAAGTGCCGCTTGGCCTTGGCCATGCCGTCTGGTGCGCCCGCGAGCTCGTCGGCGACGAGCCCTTTGCGCTGCTTTTGCCCGACATGATTATGCAGTCGGAGAAAAGCTGCATGAAGGGCATGGTCGAGCTTTATGCCGAGACCGGCAACAACATCATCTCGGTCCAGGAATGCGATCCCGCCGAGGCCCATAAATACGGCATCGTCGGCCGAGGCGAAGATACGCATCACGGCTTCCGCATCACCGACATGGTGGAGAAGCCGAAGGCCGGCACGGCGCCTTCCAATCTTTACATCAACGGACGCTACATCCTGCAGCCGGAGATATTCAGGATTCTCGAGGACCAGGAAAAGGGCGCCGGCAACGAAATCCAGCTCACCGACGCGATGCTGAAGCTGAAGCAGCAGCAGCCATTCTATGGCTACAACTACCGGGGACGCACGTTCGATTGCGGCTCTCCGGAAGGCTTTGTCGAGGCCAATGTCGCCTTCGCGCTGTGGCGCAAAGACGTGAACGGGAACATGGCGGGCGTCATCCGCAAGCTTCTCGACGAGCTCCAACCCTCCGAGCAGCGGGGCGCCGCGGTTTAGGATCTGTTCAGGGATTCGGCCTGACCTCAGTCACACAGCCCGACAACAGGGCGAGGGGCGAATACAATCGGAGCGATTGTCCTGCACCCAGGCCTTCAACGGCCTGCTTTACCGCTGCAGCGTCACTCCGACGAAGATGCTGTGAGCCGTGTAGTCACGACCCTCCAGGTTGCTGGTCTGTTTTTCGGTTCTGGCGCGCGTGGTCAGTCCGGTATACCGGTTCAGCCACCATGTCAGCCCGGCCTCGGCGCTCAGCGTCAGATCATGGCCGTCGGACCCGATGTAATCGCGCCAGTCCACGCCCAAAGCCGCATTCCCGGTCAGGTTGGCGCGGATTTCCCGCTCGCCGGTGAGGCGGCCGGAATAAAGGATGTCGCCGCTTTGTCCGGCGGTCGTCGTGCCCTCGACGGTCGTCTGTCCGGTGAGGCCGATCGTGGTGCCGCGTTCCGGCGACCATTTGAGGTCGGCGTTCACCGTGGGACCTGAAATCGCCGGCAGTTGGTCGTCGTCAATCGCCTCCCGCAGCCAGCCGGCCGAGAATTCGCCGGCAAGCTTCTCGACGAGGTCGAGTTCGGCGCCGGCCCGAACGCCAAGCCGCGTCGAGGATCGTTCGAAACCATTGGGGTCGACTCGCAAATCATAGACCCGGCGGCCGACTTCGACCTCGGTGAAGGGGGCGATGGCGGGAGAAATCTCGTAGCCGGTGCGCAAGGTGGCGGTATAAAGCGTCGAGTCGCGCTCCTTCTGCGACAGCGATCCGCCCATCGAAAGCTCGGCGTCGCCATAGATGTCGCGTGCGACCGCGCCGGTCAGGGCGAAGCGCATCTTGCCGGCATCCTTCTCGACCGCGACGCTGCCGTTGATGGTCTGGCGCACCGGCTGCTCGACGGTGCCTTCGATGACGACCGGCGATGAAGCCGATTCCGGCGCCGCCTCGTAACCGAGCTTGGCGATGGCGCGCAGATCGTTGTCGAGGTCGACATTGAGTGTACCTTCGACACGGCCCCGCGCCTCCTGAATCTCGTCACCCGATATGGTCTTGAGAAAGGTGCCGTAGCCGTCGATGACAGCTGAATTCTCTCGCCAGTCGGAGATGGCATTGAAGCGCAGCGTCGTTTCCGACAGCAGGGCCGGCTTGCCCTCGCTGCTGGAATCGGCATTCGACGACGCCGTCAGACCTTGCTCGAGCGTCGGCCTGATGAGGAAGGAGCCGAGTTTGATGCCGGTGGCGGCGAACGGGTCGTCCTCGGTCCTCTCGTCCCGACCTTCGATGGCTTCGGCGCGCTCGGCGCCCGGATCGAGCTCCTGCCTGTCGGCGGAATCGATGGTCACGGCACGACGATTGGTGGCGTCCTGGTCCGTCTCGGCGGTATCCGTGTCATCCGTCGTGGCTAAAGTCGTGGCGGCGTTTTTTTTCTCGGCGGCCTCGGTCTCGTCTTGATCGGCCGCGCGTTGCCTCGCGCTCGATGGCCGGCGCCGCGGGACGGGAGCGGGGGTGTCGGCAAACGGATCGTCGGTGGTTTCCGGCGGATCGAAAATGCTGCCGGTCGCGGGCGACGTGTCGTCATCCAGTCCGGCGCCCGGGCTGGCCGGCTGATAGGTGGGTGCAGGCGGATTGCTCTGGGTGGTTGTGCCTACCTGTGCCGTCTGATCTTGGGCGCTGGCCATGCTCAATTGCCTGGTCTTACGCTGCTGGTCGTCCAGAATTGCCGATTCCGAAACCTCGCCGCGCAGCTCGGCTACCTGGGCGTATGGCTGCGCTGGTCGCAGCAGGGCGAAGACGCTGGTCGCCAGCAGCAAGGCGCAGACCGCCTTGCCGCTTCGTCTGCTGTTCTTTTCGGGCTGGGCCAGGGACATCGACACCACTGCTTGCGCGGCGCACGCGCGCCATACTTACTGAACCGTAAATGGGGATGGTTAACGGAGGGTTGAGGCGGCGGTTGATCAGCCCTTGCCGGATGGCAATTCCGTTGGACAGGCGCGCGCCAAAGCGCTAATCGCATCAACCATGCATGCGGAATCCCCAGACAGGAAGCGGCTCGACGCGCAAGCTTCGATCGCCTCGGCGCTCAGAACGGTAGCGACCGAGCAGGCCGGTATCGCGGCACTGGCGGCCGCGCTCGAAAACGGATTGACCGAGCCTTTCGCGCGGGCCGTCGACATGGTGTCGCAGATCAAGGGCCGCGTCATCGTCACCGGCGTCGGCAAGAGCGGCCATATCGGCTCGAAGATCGCCGCGACGCTCGCTTCGACGGGCACGCCGGCTTTCTTCGTCCATCCTGCCGAAGCCAATCATGGCGACCTCGGCATGATTGGCAGGGACGACGCCATCATCGCCATGTCGTGGTCGGGCGAGAGCCTGGAGCTCAAGGGCATCATCGCCTATTCCAGGCGCTTCTCGATCCCGCTGATCGCGGTCACCGCCGGGGAGAAATCGGCGCTGGCGCGCGAGGCCGATGTGGTGCTTTTGCTGCCGCGCGCGCCGGAAGCCTGCCCACATGGCCTGGCGCCGACGACATCGACGCTGCTGCAATTGGTGATCGGCGACGCGCTGGCCATCGCGTTGCTCGAAGCGCGCGGCTTCACGCCGGATCATTTCCGCACCTTCCATCCAGGCGGTCAGCTTGGCGCCAATCTGACGCAGATCCGCGACATCATGCATGTCGGCGACAGGCTGCCGCTGGTGCCTTCCGGCACCGGAATGCGCGAGGCGATCCTCGAATTGTCGCGCAAGGGGTTTGGCTGCGTGGCAATCACCGCCGCGGACGGTGCGCTGATCGGCATCATCACCGACGGCGACATCAGGCGCCACATCGGCAGCGATCTTTTGGCGATGAGCGTCGATCAGGTCATGACCAAGGTGCCGAAGACGGCCGGGCCAGACACGCTGGTGGCGACGGCGCTGCAGACGATCAATAATTCGGCGATCACCAGCCTGATGGTGGTCGAGGGCAGACGGCCGATCGGACTTGTCCATCTGCACGACCTGCTGAGGATCGGCGCGGCCTGACGAACCTCAGGTTCTGTGTGACAAGTCGCCCCGCCAGGATGGGTGGATCAGTCCTAAACCGCCTCGACGGTCAACTCCAGATCGGTATCGGCCGCGCCTGTCACGCGCACCTGCGTGCCGGCCGGCAGATCGGGGCCGGAAACGCGCCATATCGTGTCGCCCAGCTTTATGCGGCCGCGCCCGTCCTTGATCGGCTCGGCAAGCGTCGCCATCCTGCCGATCATTTGCGCGCCGCGGCGGTTGAGCAGCGGCTGGTCGGTCGGGTCATGGCGCCCACCCGCCAATTTCTTTCCGACATAGGTTGAAACCAGCGACATCGCGAGGAAGGCGAGAACCTGAACCTGCCAGGTCCAGAAACCTGCGTCCCAGATGAGCAGCGAGACTGCACCGATCAGCAGCGCGGCGATGCCGATCCACAGCATGAAGATGCCCGGCGCGATGACCTCCATGACGAGGAGAACGAAGCCGAGAACCATCCAACTCCAAGGGCCGAGTTCGGAAATGATGCGGTCAAACATGGGGTCGGCCTCAGGTCTGGCTGGGGCGAACCACGGGCGGGCGTGAGGCTTGCCGTGCGGCAGTGGCTTCGCTCCCGAAGACTTCCTTGGCGATCTCGCCGATGCCGCCGAGTGTGCCGATCAGTGATGAAGCTTCCATCGGCATCAGCACGACCTTGCTGTTCGTGGCGGAGCCGATCCTGGTCAGCGCTTCGGTGTATTTCAGCGCGACGAAGTAGTTGAGCGCCTGCACGTCTCCCTTGGAGATCGCCTCCGACACCACCTGCGTGGCGCGGGCCTCGGCTTCGGCCGAGCGTTCGCGCGCCTCGGCGTCGCGGAAGGCGGCTTCCTTGCGGCCTTCGGCTTCCAGGATCTGCGACTGCTTGAGGCCTTCGGCGTCGAGGATCTGCGCGCGCTTGTTGCGTTCGGCCATCATCTGGCGGCCCATCGATTCGACGAGATTGGCCGGCGGATTGATGTCCTTGATCTCGACGCGGGTGATCTTGATGCCCCAGGGATGCGCCGCCTCGTCGACGACGCGCAGCAGGCGCTCGTTGATGGCGTCGCGGTTCGACAAAAGCTCGTCAAGGTCCATCGAGCCCATCACGGTGCGGATGTTGGTCATCGTCAGGTTGAGGATGGCGTTCTCAAGGCCGGCGACCTGGTAGGCGGCCTGCGCGGCGTTGAGCACCTGGTAGAAGGCGACGCCGTCGACGCCAACGGTAGCGTTGTCGCGGGTGATGATCTCCTGGGTCGGGACGTCGAGCACCTGCTCCATCATGTTCAACTTGGCGCCGATGCGGTCGACGAACGGCACGATGAGGTTGAGACCGGGGCTCAATGTCTTGGTGTAACGGCCAAAGCGTTCGACGGTATGATTGTAGCCTTGCGGGATTGTCCGGATGCCCTTGAAAAGCACGAGCACGACAAGAGCGGCAAGAACAAGAAGCGCGATATCGAAACCACTGAAATCCATTTGGCTCTCCCTCAGATGCCAGCCACATTAGAGCGACGGGCGTATACTGGACGCACAAAGTACGCTCTTACTCTTTATACCTGCACATCGTGCTTCCCGAAAATCGATTCCGACTTTCGGGCCGATACGGTAGACGTTTCAACGCAACCGGCTTCACCAAGCACTTAAGTGTGTTTCAGAAATGTTACAATCAGGTGATTGTGGATTGTCGTGCGTAGACAGCCGGGCTAGCGCTCGATGGGGCTGTCTCGTTCAGGCCGTCCGCCTCAGATCCAGCCCGAGAGTTCGCGCCGCACCATCGCCTCGATCACCGCCATGCCCTCGGCACTGTCGTTGAGGCAAGGGATGTGCGCAAACTTCTCGCCGCCGGCATGATGGAAGGTCTCGGCGGCCTCCCTGCCGATCTCGTCCAGCGTCTCGATGCAGTCGACAGAGAAGCCCGGATTGACGATGGCGATCGATCTCACGCCTTCCCCAGCCAATTTTTCGACCGTCTTGTCGGTGTAGGGCTGCAGCCACTCCTGCGCACCGAAACGCGACTGGAACGTGGTGATCAGCTTCTTCTCATCCCAGCCGAGCTTTTCGCGCAGCAGCCGGGTCGTCTCCAGGCAATGGGCCTGATAGGGGTCGCCCTTGTCGGAATAGGGTTTGGGAATGCCGTGATAGGAGGCGATGACCACCTCCGGTTCGAAATCGAGGGTTGCCAGGTGGCGCTCGATCGAACGTGCAAGCGCCTCGATATAAACCGGTTCGGCATAATATGGCGGCACGCTGCGAATCGCCGGTGCGCGCCGCATCTTCATCAGCGCGCGAAACAACTGGTCGTTGGCGGTCGCGGTCGTGGTCGCGGAATATTGCGGATAGAGCGGAAAAGAGAGGATGCGGTCGCAGCCTTGCGCGACCAGCCCCCTGGCCACGCTCTCGGTCGACGGATTGCCGTAACGCATCGCCCAGTCGACGACGACATTGGGCAGGTCGCGCAGCGCCTCGGTCAGCTTTTCGCCCTGGGTGCGGGTGTAGGTGCGCAGCGGCGACTCGTTGCGCTGCCGGTTCCATATTCTGGCATAGTTGGCGCCGGACTTCTTCGGCCGCGTGGTGAGAACCAGCCCGTAGAGGATTGGATACCAGATCGCCTTGTTGAGCTCGATGACGCGCGGATCGGACAGGAATTCCCTGAGATAGCACCACATCGGCTTGAATTCGGTGCCGTCGGGCGTGCCGAGATTGATAAGCATGACGCCGATCCTGCCCGCCCCGGCCGGCGGCTGTCCTGGCGGCAGCGGGCCGAGGGCCTTCGCGGCTTTGGGATCGAGGGTCATAGCGGTTCTCCGGACATCGCGCGAAACTAGCGATGCCGCGCCTGTTTTCAATGCAGCGTCTGGCCGCACCTTATTCCGGCTGCCGGGTTATTTCGCGGCGGGCGGTATGGTCAAGGTTGCGCCGATAGGCAGCCGGCGTGACTTGTAGCCCTTGTTGGCGTCGGAGATCATTTTCCACTTGGCGCCATCGCCGTAGGCTTTTACCGCCAGATCCCAATAGGTATCGCCGGCAACGATGACGTGGCTGCTTTCAGCCGGCGTCATCGCCTCGGCTGGTTCTGCCGGTTCGGCGGGCGCAGGCGCAGCCTCTGCGGGCTTGGCCGTTTCCGTGGCTGCAGGCGCCGTCTCGGCTGGTTTTGCGGGCTCGGCAGGTGCCGGCGTTGCCGGGGCGGGTTCCGCCGGGACGGCTGGCGGCGTCGTGGCGATGTCGCCCGAACCCGTCGGCAGTTCGGGCATCGCCGGCTCCGCAGTTGCGGCTGGAGCCGCCTCGGCCGGTTTTGCCGGCTCAGCCGGAGCGGGCGCAGCTTCGGTCGACTTTGCCGGTTCCTGGACCGGTTCCGTGGCTGCCGGTTCCGCCGCCGTGATCTCGGTTATGCGGCCATCAAGCTTCGGCGTGTAGGGCCGATGGGCGCCGAGATAATCGGCGACCACCTGTTCGAGGCCCGGACCGTAATCATAGGCGTTCTTGGCTTTCTCAGCGAAGATATTGTAGCCGTCGCCGCCTTGGCGCACATAGTTGTTGGTGGCGACCAGGTAATCCTTGTCCGGATTGATGGGGGTCCACGCGCCACCTTCCATGACCTCGACCGACTTGACGCGTCCGGCGTTCGCGGCAACCGACTTGTCGAATGAATATTTCAGGCCGGCAACCTGCGGAAAACGCCCGGCGCCGTCCTCGATCTGGCTGAGGCCGCCTTCGAGCGCGGCAACCAGATCCTTGCCGGAAATCTGGAAGGTCGCCAATGTGTTCTGGAACGGCAGTACGGTCAGCACCTCGCCCATGGTGATAGTGCCCTGGTCGATTGAAGCGCGCAGCCCGCCGCCATTCGAGATGACGATCTCGACGCCCTGACCCTTGACGCGATCGAGGATGGCGTCCGAGACGAGATTGCCCATCTCGCACTCGCGGGTGCGGCAATTCTCGCGGCTGCCGTCGATCGTCTTGGTGGCTTCGGCGACTTCCTTGTTCTTCAACGCCTCGATCGGTGCGCCGAGCTCCTTGATCCGGGCAAGCACGGCGGGATCCGGGGTGATCGACTTGTCGAGATAGATCGGGTCGCCGCTGGCCTGCTTGACGACGCCGTCGTCGTCGAACACGACCTTGAACTCGCCGAGATATTTCGAATAGGACGCCGCCTGGACGACAGGCACCTGGTAGCCGTCCGGATTATCGACCATCGTCGGGTAGGGGCCTTCCGCCTTGGGGTCGGTGTTGGACAGCAGCGAATGGCTGTGGCCGCCGACCACCACGTCGACACCCGGGATCTTGGCGATGACGTCGCGCTCGCGCTTGTAGCCGATATGGGTGACCGCGATGATCTTGTTGACGCCTTCTCCCTTCAGCCTCTCGACTTCGGCTGTGATCGACTTGACGTCGTCCTCGATCGTGATGTTGGGGCCTGGCGAGGCGAGCTCCGGCGTGTCGTTGGTGACCGCGCCGACGATGCCGATCTTCTGGCCGCCGACCTCGACCACGATCGATGGTTTCACGCGGTCGCCGAGCTTGGATTGCGCGTCGGCCTTCACATTGGCGCCGAGCACCGGAAACTGGATCATGTCCAGGAACGGCGCCAGCGCCGCCTCACCATCGTCGAACTCGTGATTACCGAGCTCCATGGCATCGAATTTCATCTGGTTGAGGAATTCGCCTTCGGTCTTGCCCTTGTAGGTCGTGTAGAAGAGCGAGCCCTGGAAATTGTCGCCGGCGCTGAGCAGCAGCACGTTCTGGCCTTCCAGCTTCTTGCGCTCCTGAGCAATCGCCGTGATCAGCCGCGCCGCGCCGCCGATGCACTCGCCCTTGGTCTCCTCTTCGGCCGAGCAGGTCGATTCATATTTATTGTTGCTTTCGATGCGGCTGTGCCAGTCGTTGATGTGCAATATGTTCAGCGTGTAGTCGGCAAAGGACACGCCGGCCGATAGGCCAAGCGCAGACGCCGACAGGGCGGCAATGGCGGCGATCTTCTTCATCTTCGTCTCCCCGATGACCTGAATGCAGCGCCGCGCATCATTTGGGACGCGCAAGGACGCTGTACCAATTTGATTTTGCGCATGATCCCCAGCGAAAATCGATTCCGATTTTCGGGGTCATGCGCAGAGGTGTTTAACCCCTCTGCTTGACTGGAGCATAACAGCCAGCTTTTTGTCCATGCTCACATCGCGTTTCTGCCCATGCAAGCGGAATCGGGGTCAGCTTTGCCGGCGCAAAAAAAGCACGGCGGCCCTCAAGCCGCCGTGCTTTGCGAAAAGCGATTCAGTATGGGCTCAGGTGCGTCGCGTCAGCACGAAGTTCTGCCCGCTCGCGCTCGTGCAATTAAGCTGGGAAGTGGAGATCAGCAAGCAGTTGAAGCTGATCGGCGTCTGGCGGATCAGCGAGGTGCCATGGATCTCGACCGAGGTGTCGCCGGTCATGGTGTAGCTGCCGTCGGCAAGCTTCTGGCCGGTGTCTGTGGCGACGGTCTTGAAGCTGCCGCTGGCGAAGGTCGACAGACCCGTGCCCTGCGCGTCGATCCACGAGCCTTCGACCGCGCTCCGCGTGGCCAATGGCGGCCCGCCAGGGCCGGCGGTGGTGCACGCCGCCAAGACGACGGCAGTGGTCGCGGCAATCCCGGCCGAAAGCAATTTGCGCGCAATCGTCATCATCAAAATCCTCTTCTCTCGCATCGGCCCGAAAATCGGAACCGATTTTCGGAAAGCACGATGCGTACATTCAAAGCGCCAGAGCGTACTTTGTGCGTCCAAATGGACGCACGCCGCTCCAGGCCACCCTCCTTCAATCGCCCGATTTCCAGGCGATTGCAAGACAGTGAGCCATTGCTATCGAGCGGGGACGTTGCACTATCGGACGAGGATGTTGCGGAATTGCCATGGGTCGTTTTTGTCGAGGTCTTCCAGGAACAGACCAGGACGGTTATCGAGCGGCGTCCAGTCGGTGTAGTAGCCCCTGACCGGCCCGAGATAGGGGGACTGCACTTCCAGGCAGCGCCTGTAGTCAATCTCGTCGGTCTCGACGATGCCGGCCTCGGGATTTTCCAGCGCCCAGACCATGCCCGCCAGCACCGCCGACGTGACCTGCATGCCGGTCGCGTTCTGATAAGGCGCCAGCTTGCGCGCTTCCGCCAGCGACAGTTGCGAGCCGTACCAGTAGGCGTTCTTGTCATGGCCGTAGAGCAGCACGCCGAGTTCGTCGACACCGTCGACCAACTCGTTCTCATCGAGCACGTGATGCACGGATTGCGCCTTGCCGGCGGCGCCGAACATCTCGTGCAGCGACAGCACGGCGTCGTTGCAGGGATGGTAGGCGTAGTGGCAGGTCGGGCGGTATTGAACCTTGCCCTTCTTGCCGCGCAGGGTAAAGAAATCGGCGATCGAAATCGACTCGTTGTGCGTCACCAGGAAACCGTATTGCGAGCCGGGCGTCGGGCACCAGCTGCGCACACGGGTGTTGGCGCCCGGCTGCTCCAGATAGATCGCGGCCTTCGAGCCATGCTTGTGCTTCTTGGCGTTCTTCGGCATCCAGGTCTCATGCGTGCCCCAGCCGAGCTCTGCCGGCTGCAGGCCTTCCGAGATGAAGCCTTCGACCGACCAGGTGTTCCAGAACACGTCCATCGGCTTTAGCTTCTTGGTGCGCTGGGTGTCGCGCTCGGCGATGTGGATGCCCTTGACGCCGGCCTTCTTCATCAGCTTGGCCCAGCCTTCGCGATCGTGCTGTGCGGGCTCCGAGAACTCGAGGCCAAGATCAGTGGCGAGGTTGACCAGCGCCTGCTTGACGAACCACGAGACCATGCCTGGGTTGGCGCCGCAGGTGGAGATTGCGGTCGCCCCGCCGGGGTGCGCGTGCTTCTCTTCGATCATGGATTCGCGCAGCGCGTAATTGGTGCGGCTGGCATTGTCGGCCTTGGCATCGAAATAGAAGCCGAGCCATGGCTCGACGACGGTATCGATGTAAAGCACACCCAGCTTGCGACAGAGCCGCATCAAATCCACTGAGCCGGTGTCGACCGACAGGTTGACGCAAAAGCCCTGGCCGCCACCTTTGGTCAGCAGCGGGGTCAAAAGTTTCTTGTAGTTCTTCCTAGTCACCGCATCCTGCATGAAGGTGATGCCGCGCTCGTCCAGCAGCTTGCGGTCGGTATCGAGTGGATCGATGACCGTCATGCGCGACTTGTCGAATTTGAAATGGCGCTCGATCAGCGGCAGCGTTCCCCGTCCGATCGACCCGAAGCCGATCATCACGACAGGGCCGGTGATCTCACCGTAAACGGGCCAGTTTTCATTCGCCATTTTATCGATTACTCCCTCAAACAGGCTGAAAAGCCGGGCAAAAAGACGCAAAGCGGGTCATTTATTGTCCGACGGCTACGCGCTACACCACAGATCATTGTCATAAACCAGCGAAAAGCGCCAACCGCGGCCACGCTGTGTTGGCCACGTGGTTAAGGCCAAAACCATGGATGGGGAGCTCTATCCGAGCCTGAGCCCACTGCCCATTCGCCAAGGCGCGAGTGACGCGCCCGCCCGTTCAACGGATTTTCGTTCTCGGCGCAACTGTGGATGCCCGCACCAACAATTCTACGGGCAGAACGACTTGGCGGGGCGGTTGATTGTCGAGAACCGTGCGGGCGGCGAGCCTGCCTTTCCAGCAGGTTCCTTCGTGGCCTCAGGCAGTTTTTGAGCGCAACGGGGACTGTTTGTTATAACGTAACATTTTCGATTGACGAACGTGATAACATAACATAACGGATCGTCAATGGCGGCTTGTGTGATCTTTCAGACCTGACGCTGGGCTAACGGCTCGCGGCGCTCGCCATGCGCGTCCGGCATGTCTCCCACAGAATTGCTTGAACAGAAGGAGTGATTGAATGTCCAGGATGCTGAAGCTTGCCGCCGCGGCGAGCGTTGTAACATTGTTGCCAGTCACCTTCTCGGTGGCCGCAGCCGAGAACCTCAAGGTTGTCGCCAGTTTCTCGATCATCGCTGATTTCGCCAAGAATGTCGGCGGCGACCGTGTCGATATCGCCACGCTGGTCGGCCCGAACGGTGACGCCCATGTCTACGAACCAAAGCCGGCCGACGCGGCCGAAGTCGGTTCGGCCGACGTGGTGCTGGTCAACGGCCTCCAGTTCGAGGGCTTCCTCCAGCGTCTCGTCGAGGCGAGCGCGACGAAGGCGCCGGTCGTGGAATTGACCAAAGGCGGCGAGGTGTTGCGCAACACCGAGGAAGAAGATCACCACGAGGATAAAGCCGCCGCAGGCAAGGAAGGGCATGCCGGGGAGGCGGACGAGGGCCACGAGGAAGGGCACCACCATCACGGCGAGTCCGATCCCCATGCATGGCAGTCCGTGCATAATGCCGAGGTCTATGTGAAGAACATCGCCGATGCCTTCTGTGCCGCCGACAAAGCTGGCTGTGACACCTACCGGCTCAATGCCGAATCATATGGCGAGCAGCTCGAGGCACTGGAAGAGGAGATCAAGGCGACCATAGCTGAGGTCCCCGAGGACAAGCGGATGATCATCACCTCGCACGACGCGTTTGGGTATTTCGAGCATGAATACGGCATAAAATTCCTCGCACCGGAGGGTGTCTCCACCGAATCTGAAGCCTCGGCCGCCGATGTCGCGGCTCTCATCAAACAGATCAGGCAAGACAAGGCTTCGGCAATCTTCGTGGAAAACGTCACCAATCCCCGCCTGATCGAGCAGATCGCCAGCGAGACGGGCCTGAAAGTCGGCGGCGAACTCTACTCCGACGCCCTGTCGGACGAGAATGGCCCGGCGGCGACCTACATCGAGATGATGCGGCACAACATCACGGTGATCAAAGGCGCGATCGTTGGAAGCTGATCGCCATCCCCACGATGGAAAGGCGGAGCAATCCGCCTTTTCGTCGATCATCATCAGTTATGTAATAACATAAAGGAAAATACAGTGAGGACAAATTGGGCGTCAGCCACGGCCATCGCGCTGCTTCTATGTCTATCAAGCGCTGCCCATGCCGAGGAGGTGACCGCCTGGCGCCTCTTCATCTCGGATCACGCGGAGCCGAAGGTGACCGTGATCGACGCGGTCGATGGCGGAAAGCTCGACACGTTCCGGATCAAGGGGCCAGCGTCGCTCCATCGCAGCGAAAGCGGCCGGACCGTGTTCGCCGTGCAGGGCGCGGCCGGCGTCGTCACCGGGATCGCGAGCGGCATTTCCTTCGAGGATCACGGCGAACACGGTGATATCGACGTCGAAGCGCCGAAGCTCGCCGGCGTCGAGATCGCAGGCGGGAAGCCGTCGCATTTCGTCGAGCATAACGGAGACTTCGCCGCTTTTTTCGACGGCGAAGGTGCCGCCCGCATCATTTCCGAGAAGGCGGTCCTAGAAGGCAAATCAGATTTCAGGGAAATGAAGACGGACGCGCCGCAGCACGGCGTCGCAGTCGCCTATGGCTCCTATGTCCTCCTGTCGGAGCCGAACAGGGAAAAGCCCGACGAACTCCCGGTCGGCATCAGGGTCGCTGACGAAGCCGGCGCGCAGGTCGGCGGCTTCCACGCCTGCCCCGACCTCCACGGGGAGGCGTCTTCCGGAAATGTCCTGGCTTTTGCCTGCGCGACCGGCCTGCTTGTCGTCACCCATGGCGACGGCACCCCGGCGATCCGTCACCTGCCTTATCCCCACAGCCTGCCGCACGGCAAAACGACGACGCTGACCGGCGGCAGAGGCCTGCAATATTTCCTCGGCAACTTCGGTGCCGACAAGGTGGTGCTGATCGACCCGACGGTCGAGAGCGACGCATTCCGGCTGATCAGCCTTCCGACGCGCCGCGTGCATTTCGCGGTCGATCCCGTTCGTGCCAAATTCGCCTACGTCTTCACGGAGGACGGCCAGCTTCACCAACTCGACGTGGTGAAGGGGGAGATCGCGAACTCGCTCAAGCTGACCGATCCCTATTCGATGGACGGTCACTGGAGTGACCCGAGGCCGCGTGTCGCGGTCGCCGGCGACAGGATCGTGGTCACGGATCCTTTGCGAGGTGTGCTGCATCTCGTTGACGCGACGTCGTTCGAGAAAACCGGCGACATTGCTGTCGAAGGCAAGCCCTTCAACATCGTTTCCGTCGGCGGCTCCGGTCAGACCCACGAAGGCGAGTAGTCGTTCCTCCCAAGCGGCCGCCGCGCGTCCGGCCCATTCTTTCCCGGGCCGGACGCATCTTCTCCAACTCGCAAACAGGCTTGAGACACGGCCCTCGGCGTGTTGTCCGGTGGCTCTTCGGTTGCGTTTCAGCCCAGGCGTGCTGGGATCAATCCGCGCAGCGAATTGCCGACGAACAGGGCTTTGGCCGACTTCAGATCGTCCAGGGTGTAGATTGCTTTGCGGGCGCGGCCTTCATCCAGCAATTCGCCGCGCAACACGCCGGGCAGCAGGCCGCAATCGAGCCGCGGCGTCGCCAGCGCGCCGTCGCCGAAATCGGCGAAGAGATTGGTGATCGTGCCCTCACAGATTTCGCCACGCTCGTTGGCCAGCAGCACCTCGTCGGCCCGGCTGATCAGATATTCGGCTCGCGCCCGCTGATAGATGTCCCGGCGGCTCGTCTTGTGGCGCAGCAGCGTGTCGCTCGAATCGAGCCGCACCCGCGCCAGCTGCAGCCTCCACACCTTGTCGGCTGCGTGCGGCTCATAGGGCAGCGCCGTGGCCGTCACCTTGCCGCTGCGCGACAGGACGAGGCGTGTGCGCAATGCGATATCGGGCCGGTCGACGGCGTTCCTGAGCGCCTCGCCGACCTTCTGCGGGTCGCAGGCAAATCCCAGCTCGGCTGCGGAGCCATAAAGGCGTGCCAGATGGCGGTCGAAACGGAGGAAGCCCTGGCCTGGCTCCCAGCGCATGGTTTCGATCAGCTCGAAATCGGCGGTGTTCCCGTCGCGTAGCGCGCTTTCAGCAGGCACTCCTGATACTCCTCCTCGGCCGTCGAATCGAAGACGACGCCACCACCGACATTGTAGACGGCCTCGCCACTGGAAAAGAGCGAGATGGTGCGGATCGCCACCGAAAAGCGCATCGTTCCGCCTGGCGCGATCCAGCCGATGGCGCCGCAATAGACGTCTCGCGGCGTCGCTTCCAGATCGTGCAGGATTTCCATGGCACGGATTTTCGGGGCGCCGGTGATCGATCCGCATGGGAACAGCGCAGCGAAGATCTGGCGGATGGTGAGGTCGGGCAAGAGCCTGGCCCGCACGCGGCTCACCATCTGGTGGACGGTCGGGTAGCTCTCGATGCGGAAAAGCTCCGGCACCTCCAGCGTGCCGACCTCTGTGACCAGCGAGATGTCGTTGCGAAGGAGATCGACGATCATCCGGTTCTCGGCCTGGTTCTTCTCGTCGTTGAGCAAGAATGCCTTCAGCCGCTCGTCCTCAGCCTTGGTCGCGCCGCGCGGGGCGGTGCCCTTCATCGGATGGGTTTCGATCATGCCTTCGGCATCGATCTCGAAGAACAATTCCGGCGAACGCGACAAAACGACCGGATCGCCGAGCGCGATCAGCGCACCGTATTTCACCGGCTGGCGCTCGGTCAGCGCGTCGAAGGCGGCCAGTGGATCGCCCGACCATCGTGCATGAACCGGAAAGGTCAGATTGCCCTGGTAGCAATCACCCTTGCGAATGTGATTGTGGAGCCGCGCAAAGCGTTTTGCGTAATCTTCTGAAGACCAGGCAGCCCTTGCGTCGAAGATCGGGCCGTTGGTCGCCGGCGCGTGGCCGCGCACGACCGCCTGTTCGACAGGCGCGTCGAAGATCCCCAGGCAGACGAGCGGGGCGCGGCGGCCGCCCGGCAGCAGCGGAACGAGCTTCGGCTCGAGCAGGTAGCCGGCTTCGTAGGAGAAATATCCGGCCAGCCATTTGCCGGCGTCATGCGCCGCCTGCGCGATTTCCAGCGCCGGCAGGAAATCCTCCGCCTCATGCGCCACGATGATGCCGGCCGGACGGTCGAAAACGAGCTGATGCGCGCGCTCATCATTCCGGAAAATTGCAGAGGGCAGGGACATGGGACTCGGATGCTGCGATCGATGGCGCCAGCTATCGCTCTATATGGGGGCTTGATCGCGCGCAATCGAGAGAGCGGCGTCTCAAGACGCAAAGGCAGCCCTGGTCGAAAAGCAGACTGGCGGCACCTCGAGGGCGCCGCCAGTCTGTTATGTGCTCGATGCCGGCAGGCAATTCAGGTGTTACTCGCGGTCCCCGCGGTCGGGAAGCGGCGCGCGAATTCCTTCTCGTCGCCGGCGGCAAGCAGTTTTGCCTGCTCGATCCAGCGTTCACGCTCGATGCGGCCGTCGAACTCGAGAACGTCTTCGATCCGCTTGATATCCGCTGCTGTCCAGGCGGCGATCTGCGCGTAGGTTCTGACTCCAAGGCCGTGCAGCTTCCGCTCGTTGACCGGGCCGATGCCGATCAAGCGACGCAGACTGTCGGCTTTATCAGCTGCTGCCGCTGTTGCCTTGCCTGTGGCCGCTTTCTTTGCCGCCGGTGCGGCCTTCTTGGCTGTAGCGCTCGTTTTCGACGCAGCCGCTTTCGATGCACTTGCCTTTGGCGCGGCTGCCGCCGTGACGGCCGCCGGTTTCTTGGACGTGGTCTCGGCCGGCGTAGACTTGCCCGACCCAGTCTTGGCAGGCGCAGTCTTGGCCGGCGCGGTCTTTGCAGGCGAGGTCTTGGCCGGCGCGGATGTCGACATCAATGCCGACGGTGCCGGGATTGCCGCCTTTGTCGCGCCGGCCTTGGCGCCTTGCGCCTCGCCCAGTTGGCGCTCCAGGTCGGCGCGGGCGCCGCGGCATACATCCAGCTCGCCGGTCAGGCGGTCGGCGTCGGCGCGCAGCCTGTCGCGCTCGCTGCGCGTGCGGTCCAAGTCACCGCGCAGGCCGTCGAGTTCGCCACGCAGCCGTCCCCAGATGAACCAGCCAACCAACACACCTACAAGGAACGCCAGGAGCATGTAGAAAAAAGTGCCCATTGTCTCTTTCTCCAGTCCGATCCATCCGCCGTGGCCTGGAGGAGGTGACCTTGGCACAAGGACCATTCAATGGTGGCTCCGCTGTTCGCGGAACAGCCGGCTTAAATCGAGCTGTCGGCGATCGGCTTTTCCTGCCATGGCCAACGGCCGCTGTCGCATTCACCGAAACGCCGTGACCAGCCTGAGTTTTTCCCCTGGCCTGAGCCGCACGCCCCGACTGAGCTTGAGGCGGACGCTATCATACAGCTTCCGGAAAGCTAACGGAAAAATTCCATGAAGAGTTATTCAAGAACAATATTTGGGCGGGGATAGAAGGGGCCTAATATGCATTGCGGCTAAACTGTTCTGCCGACCCCGTATGTTCTGTGCTGCGCGTCAATTGTCCAATGCTTCAAGCTCGTCGATCAGACCGCCGATCACGCCAAGCCCGATCTGCCAGAAGGCAGGGTCGGTGGCATCAAGGCCAAAGGGCGCCAGGAGCTCGGAATGATGCTTGGTGCCGCCGGCGCGCAGCATGGCAAAATATTTCTCCTGAAAGCCACGCTCGGCATTCTGATAGACCGCGTAAAGCGAATTCACCAGGCAGTCGCCGAAAGCATAGGCGTAGACGTAGAAGGGCGAATGGATGAAGTGTGGAATATAGGTCCAGAAGACCTCGTAACCCTCGCGCAGCTTGATCGCCGGCCCGAGGCTTTCCGCCTGCACCTCCAGCCAGAACTGGCCAAGCTTGTCGGATGTCAACTCGCCGTTCTTGCGCTCGGCATGCACCTTGCGTTCGAATTCGTAGAAGGCGATCTGGCGCACGACCGTGTTGATCATGTCCTCGACCTTCTGGGCGAGCATGGCCTTGCGCTCGCGCTTGTCAGTGGTCTGGTCCAGCAGCGAGCGGAAGGTCAGCATCTCGCCGAAGACGGATGCCGTCTCGGCCAGCGTCAGCGGCGTCGAGGCCATCAGCGCGCCCTGGCCTGCGGCCAGGACCTGATGCACGCCATGGCCAAGCTCATGTGCCAGCGTCATCACGTCGCGCGGCTTGCCCATGTAGTTGAGCAGAACATAGGGATGCGCCGACGGCACGGTCGGATGCGCGAAGGCGCCTGGCGACTTGCCGGGCCTGACAGGCGCATCGATCCAGTTGCGGTCGAAGAAAACCTGGGCGATTTCCGCCATGTCAGGCGAAAAGCGCCGATAGGCGGAAAGCACCGTGTTTTTGGCCTCATCCCAACCGATGATCGCTTGCGGGGTCTCTGGCAACGGCGCATTGCGGTCCCAGTGGTTCATCACCTCCATGCCGAGCCAGCGTGCCTTCATCTGGTAGTATCGGTGCGACAGGCGCGGATAGGCGTCGCGAACGGCTGAGGCCAGCGCATCCACCACGCTGCGCTCGACGCGATTGGCGAGATGGCGCGAATCGGCGATGTCCTCGAAGCCGCGCCAGCGGTCGGAAATCTCCTTGTCCTTGGCCAGCGTGTTGGTGATCAGGGTGAAGGTGCGCAGATTCTTGCGGAAGGTTGCAGCCAGTGCTTCGGAGGCCCGGCGGCGGACCTCGCCGTCGGCGTGCTGGAGGCGGTTCAGCGCCGGCTCCAGGGTCAGCTCCTCGCCATCGATGTCGAAGCGCAGATCGGTCATCGTCTCGTCGAACAGGCGGTTCCAGGCGCCGCGTCCGGTAATAGACTTCTCGTGGAAAAGCTGCTCGACCCGGTCCTCGAGCTGGTAGGGTTTGTCCTTGCGCAGATCGAGTACCCAGGGCCGGTAGTGGGCGAAGGCCGGATCGGCAGCAAGCGCGGTCTCGATCGCGGCATCGTCGATGAGGTTCAGTTCCAGCGCGAAGAAAAGAAGATGCGCGCTGGCGTCGGTCATCTTCTCCTGAATGTCGCCATAGAGCTTGGCGCGCTGCGGATCCGTCGTGTTGCCGGCATAGACCAGCCCGGCATAGGAGACGATCCGGCCGATCAGTTCCTCCAGCGCCTCATAGGCGGCAAGCGCCTCGCCCAGCCTGCCGCCGTCGCCGCGCGCCGCCTCGGCGGCGAGCGTGCCTTTCCAGCGGCTCTCGAAGCTGGTGGCATCGGTCGCCGCCTTGGCGATGTCGCGCTTCAGCTCGGGGGCATCCATGCCCGCATAGAGATCGGCGAGGTTCCATTCCGGAAGGCCGCCAAGCTCCGCCGCGCCCTGACTGGACGATGCCGCCGCCGCAAGCTGCCGACCAAAAACCATGCCCATTGCCATATCTTCCAGAACCAAGATTCGAGGGGCCAAAATTCGAGGGGAATGAGAGGCCGGTCAAATGCTAAGGAATTCGTTCACCGGGTTTTTTGAAACCTTATTTAGAACCCTGTGCCAAGATGATCCATAGAGTGGGTTTCCCAAGGCGGCCAAATGGGCGGGCATCGTTGAACCAGTCATGACAGGTTCCATACTCATAGTCGATGACGATCCCGTGCAGCGCAGGCTGCTAGAGGCGGCAGTGACGAAATTCGGCCACAGCGCGATCGTCACGGATGGCGGCGAGGCCGGTCTTGACGCTCTCGACGGGCCTAATGCGAGCGATGTCTCGGCGATCATCCTCGACCTCGTCATGCCGGGCCTCGACGGCATCGGCGTGCTGAAGGCGATGCGCGAGCGCGGCATCCATATTCCGGTCATCGTGCAGACCGCGCAGGGCGGCATCGAGACCGTCGTTTCGGCCATGCGCCACGGCGCCTTCGATTTCGTCGTCAAGCCTGCCTCTCCCGACAAGCTGCAGGCATCGATCGTCAATGCGCTCAAGGTCGAGGCGGTCGAGGGCGAAGTGAAGCGCACGTCGCGGCGTCGCGGCGGCAATCTGACCTTCAAGGACATGATCACGCACAGCCCGGCGATGGACCGGGTGATCCGCCTCGGTCAGAAGGCCGCCGCGTCCAACATCCCGATCCTCATCGAGGGCGAATCCGGCGTCGGCAAGGAGCTGGTGGCGCGCGCCATCCAAGGCAGCGGCGACCGCCGCTCAAAACCCTTCGTCACCGTCAATTGCGGCGCCATCCCTGACAATCTGGTCGAATCGATCCTGTTCGGCCACGAGAAAGGCTCGTTCACCGGCGCCACCGAAAAGCACATGGGCAAGTTCGTCGAGGCGCATTCGGGCACGCTCTTCCTCGACGAGATCGGCGACCTGCCGCTCGACGTTCAGGTCAAGCTGTTGCGCGCCGTGCAGGACGGTGAGGTCGATCCGGTCGGCGGGCGTTCGACCATAAGGGTCGATATCAGGCTGATCTCGGCGACACACCGCAACCTTCTGCAGCAGGTCAAGGACGGCAAGTTCCGCGAGGATCTGTTCTACCGGCTGAACGTCTATCCGATCTTCGTGCCGCCGCTGCGCGACCGTCGCGACGATATCCCGTATCTGGTCGAGCACTTCATGGAGAAGGTTGCGCCCACCGATCCGCGTCACCGTCTGCACGGCATTTCGCCTGCGGCGCTCGCCATGCTGCAGGCCTATGACTGGCCGGGAAACATCCGGCAGCTGGAAAATGCCGTTTTCCGGGCCTCGGTGCTTTGCGAAGGCGACGTGCTGACCGAGGAGGAGTTTCCGCAGATCCGGGCGCAGGTCGAGGGCACCGTCAACCTCGATGCGCATGGCGCGTTGCCCGCCTCGCCTTTGGCCATCGAGCCGTCTGGCGAGGACGCGCCGGCCGACAACGGCATCGCTGCGACCGAGCTCGATCCGCCGGCTAGGCCGCAACCCCGCTTCGGTACGCTGCGGGCGCTCGACGAACGCGGCAATGTACGCGCTCTGGCCGATGTCGAACTCGAAATGATCGAACTCGCCATCAACCATTACAACGGCCAGATGAGCGAAGTTGCCCGCCGCCTTGGCATCGGCCGCTCCACGCTCTACAGGAAGCTCAAGGAGTATGGCATCGACCCGGAAACAGGCCGTGTGGACCGGCTCGCTTCCTGACGATGCAAGGTCCGACAGCTTGCCAGTCTGGCATCAGGACAAGATCGACAGTCGTCGACGGGATGTGACGCGTGGCGGGGCGAGGCGCTTGCGGCAGTGTTCACACATTGAGGCGTCCGGTAACAGATCGTGTTGCGGGCAAAGGCCGAAACATGATCTAAACCAGCAGTTTACCAAGAAACCCTGCGCAATATTTTTGACGGGATATCGCCACGGTGTTACCGCATTTCGGCTTCAATAAGCGATGATTAACCATTAGGATCGATATTCGGGTGTGAACACCACCGCATCCGTTTGGTCAAATCCGGGGACAAACGGCAGCCTGCAAGGCCTTTTGATTTGAACAAAGTCGAACGACACACAAACGGGCGGCACTATCACATGAGCGTCTGGCCGAGATGGCTGGCAGCGGTGATTGTAGCCTGTGGCCTCCTTGCAGCGGCTGCGACCGGAGCCAGCGCCCAGACACGCTCGCTGAAACTCTACAACCTCCACACGAAGGAGAGGGCGGAGATCGTCTTCAAGCGCGGCGGCCGCTACGACCAGGCGGGTCTGAAAAAGATCAATGTCCTCCTGCGCGACTGGCGCCGCAACGAGCCGACCAAGATGGATCCGCGCCTGCTGGACCTGGTCTGGGAGGCTTACCGGCAGAGCGGCGCCAGAGACTATATCCAGGTCGTGTGCGGTTATCGCTCGCCGTCAACGAACTCGATGTTGCGTGGCCGCAGCAGGGGCGTCGCCAAGAAAAGCCAGCATATGCTCGGCAAAGCCATGGATTTCTATATTCCCGGCGTGCCGTTGAAGAAACTGCGCGACATCGGTCTGCGGATGCAGGGCGGCGGCGTCGGTTACTATCCTTCGTCCGGCTCGCCCTTTGTCCACATGGATGTCGGCAATGTGCGCCACTGGCCGGGCATCAGCCGCCAAGAACTGGCGCGCGTCTTCCCCAATGGCAAGACACTGCATGTGCCGAGCGACGGCAAGCCGCTGCCCGGCTATTCGCAGGCGCTCGCCTCCTACAAGGCGCGCAAGGGCGCCGGCACTCCTGCCATCGAACTGGCGAGCGCAGGTGGCGGTTCCAGGAAATCCGGCGGCCTGTTGGCGGCTTTCTTCGGCGGCGGTGAAGACGAGGCGGACGACAGCGCCGATGTCGCAGCCGCGCCGGCGCCGAAGTCGAAGAACGTGAAGATGGCGAGCGCGAAACCGACGCCGGCCGCCAAGAGCAGCCAGCTTCCGGGCATTGCTATCGTGTCGCCTCAGGATGCGAAGCGCGCCGAGATTCCGCAGATCGCCGATGCGCCTGCTCCGGAACCGGAGGAGGACACGCCCGAAACAATCATCGCCGCGCTGCCGGCGCGCAGCGTTCCGTTGCCTGATTTCGCTCCGCGTCCGAAGACCGATGTCGGCGCCCAGCCGCCCGAAAACGTTCCGTTCGGCGTGGCGGATGCCACCGCCACCACTGAACAGGCTGTGGCGACCGCGCAAGCGCCGGCCGGCGTTCCCTTCGGCGTAGCTGACCCGTCCGCTGCCACCGGTCCGACGCAGGTTGCCGCCACCAACATTCCGTTGCCGACCTGGCGTCCCGATCACTCGTTGCCGGCCGACATTGCAGCGGCCGACCTTGCGCCGCAGGACAAGGATGTGCTTTTGGCGCTGGCTGATACGGCCGGGCAAGGCAAGACCGCTACCGATGCATTCTCGGTGCTACCGTCGGCGCGGCCTGACTTGAAGCCGACTGACCAGGTCCAGCCCGACGAGGTCAAGGCTGTCCTCGAGCGGGTAAGCGCAACCGACGGATACCAGGTCGCTTCGCTCTCCCAGCCGAGCTCGGTCTCTATCGATCCGGCGAACATCGATACCGCATCGCCGCGCAAGGCTGTTTTTGCCCGCCCGGCCGGCTCCGATCCGGCCGCAGTGATCGGGGCGGGTGTGAAGACCACCCGCAAGGAAGCCAGGGCAACCGCCCGTGATCTGAAGCCCGGTCCAAAGGCCGTGGTGATCCCCGCCGAGCCGCAGGCTGCGCGCTGGGCGCTGAACAGCGGCGAGAAGGTCGCCACCGTCTCCAGCGCGACGACGGCGCCGCGCTATGCCTACAACATCGTGCACACGCCGCCGAGCGAGGTCTACACCGCGGGCTTCCAGCCGGAGGATCAGTCGGCCGACGCCAACCGGTTCACCGGCAATGCCGTCAAGTTCCTGTCGGTCGCCCGCTTCCAGACCAAATAGCGGATCGACCGAGCAAATAGAAAGCCGCGCCGGGCAACCCGCGCGGCCTTTTGTTGTCCGCAGAAAAGAACGCCGGCGATACCGCCAATCTTCCCCCAAGCAAGGGAGGATTGGCTCTACCGCCCGAGCTTGCTCGCCGCGCGCGCCAGGGCCTCGATCTCGTCCCACTTGCCGGCCTTGACCAAGTCGTCCGGCGCTACCCAGGAGCCGCCGACGCAGATGACATTCGGCAGGCTCAGATAATCGGCGGCGTTCTTGCCGGTGATGCCGCCGGTCGGGCAGAATTGCACATCGGCAAGCGGCGAGGCGAATGCCTTGAGCGAGGCGATGCCGCCTGACTGTTCGGCCGGGAAGAACTTCAGGAAACGCAAGCCTGCCTCGCGGGCGGCCATGATCTCGCCGGGCGTGATGGCGCCGGGCAGCAACGGCACGTCGCTGTCCTTCGCCGCCGCCAGAAGCTCGCGGGTGATGCCGGGGCTGACGATGAACCTCGAGCCGGCCGCTGCCGCCTCGCCGAACTGGCGGGCGTCCAGAATGGTGCCGGCGCCGACGATGGCGTCCTCGACTTCGCTTGCCACGAGCCGGATCGCCTCCAGCGCATCGGCGGTCCGCAGCGTGATCTCGATCGCCGGCAGGCCGCCGCGCGCCAGCGCGCGGGCCAGCGGCACGGCGTCAGCGACGTTGGCGATCTTCAGCACCGGGATGACCGGCTGGCCGTTAAGCAGCGACAGGAGTTTTTGGGTCTTGGTTGACATTCGCTCTGTCTCTCCGGCTGGGCACTGGGCAGTTCAACCGATTAGCAGAAGGCCGTTTTTCTGTCCACGAAGCGAACCGTGTCGCGATGTCACGCACTGCAAGGCAATCCACTAGGCCGGTCGTCGAAGCCACCAAGGAGAGGCTGATCCACGTGCCAGCCTTGAATCGGCTTTCATCAGCGTTTAGTGGCTTCGGCGATGACACCGCCCAATCAACCCTTCCGCGTTGCCGCGCTCTACAGGTTTGCCCGGCTCGATGACTTCGAGGCGTTGCGTGCGCCGCTCGCCGCCTTCTGCTGCGGACGCGGTATCAAAGGCACGCTGCTTCTGGCGCATGAGGGCATCAATGGCACGGTCGCCGGCAGCGACGCGGCGGTCGCCGCGCTTATCAACCATCTCGAATGCATCGAAGGTCTCGCCGGCCTCGAGGTCAAGTACAGCAGCGCCGCGCAGATGCCGTTCCATCGCATGAAGGTGCGGCTGAAGCGCGAGATCGTCACCATGGGCGTCGAAGATCTCGATCCGGCGGCAAACGCTGGCACCTATGTCGCGCCGGCCGACTGGAACGCGCTGATCTCGGATGCGGACACGATTGTCGTCGACACGCGCAACGCCTACGAGGTGTCGATCGGCACCTTCAAGGGCGCGATCGATCCTGCCACGACGAGCTTTCGCGAATTCCCAGCCTGGGTCGAGCAGCACCGGGCCGATCTGGTCGGCCGGAAGGTGGCCATGTTCTGCACCGGCGGCATACGCTGCGAGAAGGCGACGGCCTATGTGAAGTCGCTCGGCTTCGAGGATGTGTTCCATCTCAGGGGCGGCATCCTGAAATATCTCGAAGAGGTGCCCGCCGAACAGAGCCTCTGGCAGGGTGACTGCTTCGTCTTCGACGAGCGCGTCTCGGTGTCGCACGGCCTGGTCGAGGGTGAGGCCGAACTGTGCCGCGCCTGCCGGCATCCGCTGACCGGGCAGGACCGGCTGTCACCGAAATATGCCGCCGGCGTCTCGTGCCCGCGCTGCTTCGACGCTCGTTCAGACGAGGATCGTGCGCGCTATGCCGAGCGCCAGCGCCAAGTCGAGCTCGCGCAAGCGCAAGGCAGGCGGCCGCATATCGGCCGTTAGGGAGCGGTAGATCCTGCGATCATTGGCCAAGCCCGTCATTGTAATGTCAATATCCGGGACCTACGTCTTCGACGTCCGAAACCTGCCCGTGCACGTTCGTCCGGGCCAATTCTGGAGGCATTGATGTTCGATCCCAAGAAGCTCCTCGACGATCTGCTCGGCTCGCAAATTCCCGGAACGGGGTCGACTGTCCGCGAAAAAGGGGGTCAGGCGGTGCAGATGGCCAAGGACAATCCGCTGGCGGCAGGCGCGCTGGCCGCGGTGCTGCTTGGAACCGGCGCTGGCCGTCAGGTCACCGGCACTGCGGTGAAGCTCGGTGGCCTGGCCGTGATCGGCGGCCTCGCCTACAAGGCTTACCAGAATTACAAGAATGGCAAGGCGCCTGCGGAGACGCCCGCCGCCGGCGAGCCGGAATTGCTGCCGCCGCCCGCCGACACCAGCTTCCACCCCTCGCAGGCGCCGCAAGGCGAGGATGAATTCACGCTGACGCTGGTGCGGGCGATGATTTCGGCGGCGAAAGCCGATGGCCATATCGACGACGACGAACGGCAAAAGATCGCCGGCAAGCTCAGCCTAGCGGGCATCGGCACCGACGCGGAGAAATTCCTGATGTCGGAGCTGGAGACGCCGCTCGACCTGGATACGCTGGTCGCCGGCGCCCAAACCGACGCGCAGAAGCTCGAACTCTATACCGCCTCGCGCCTCACCATCGATCCGGATACGCGTGCCGAACGCGGCTATCTCGATCTGCTCGCCGGCCGGCTCGGCCTGCCGGACGCGCTGGTCGACCATGTCGAGGCGACGGTGTCGGCGGCAAAGGTGCCGGCGTCAGGGGTGCCGGCATCAGACAAGAAAACCGGCAACGCCGCCGCCAATTCGCGCTGGTAGGCTTCAGTTCGGAGAGCGGGAATCCGGCGTCCTTTCGCGTTAACATCTCATTTACCCAGGAAGCGCATGATTCTAGCCAGTCGGATCGGCTTTCTTCCTCCCAAGCCTGGTTCGGATCAGGGCGGTCGCCAATGGCCGCCCTTTTTGTCGGACCTGGCTGGTGCATGACCCGAAATCGGAATCGATTTTTGAAAGGGATCATGCGCAAAATCAAATTGCTCAAAAATCGAGGTGCAGCAGCGTTCTTCGCGCGTTCAAAAAGGGCACGCTCCGCTGTAAGAGGACAGCCATGACAGATTACAGAACCGCCATCGTCACCGGCGCCGGCACGGGCATCGGCAAAAGCGTCGCCACGGCGCTGCTCAAGACCGGCTGGAACACGGTGTTCTGCGGGCGCCGCAAGCCGGTGCTGAACCAGGCGATCGCCGAGGCCGGACCGACACATGCCAAGGCGCTGGCGGTCGCCTGCGACATCAGCAAGGCCGACCAGGTCGACGATCTGTTCGAGACGGTGGCGGCGGCTTTCGGCCGTGTCGATCTGCTCTTCAACAATGCCGGCATGGGCTACAAGTCGACATTGATCGATGAGATCCCGGTCGAGGTGTGGAACGACATTGTCGGGGTCAATCTCACCGGCTCGTTCCTGTGTGCCCGCGCCGCCTTCGGCGCCATGCGCAGGCAGCAGCCGATGGGTGGCCGCATCATCAACAATGGTTCGGTGTCGGCTTACGCGCCGCGGCCAGGCTCGGTGCCCTATACTGCGACCAAGCACGCCATTACCGGGTTGACCAAGACGCTGGCATTGGACGGCCGACCCTATGACATCGCCTGCGGCCAGATCGACATCGGGAATGCCTTGACCGACATGGCACAGGCGATGACGGTTGGAGTGCCGCAGGCCAATGGCTCCATCGCCGCCGAAGCGGTGATGGATGTTCAGCGCGTCGCCGATGCCGTCGTCCATATGGCCAGCCTGCCGCTCGACGCCAATGTGCTGTTCATGACCGTGATGGCGACAAAGATGCCGTTCGTCGGGCGAGGGTGAGCGGCCGGCCTAACTAGGATGGTTTGACCGGGAGCGGCACGCCGGGAAGATACAGCGAAATGGGACGGATTTCGTAAACGGCGGTTGGATTGACTCGGCGAAGGTCGCGTGCAATCGCGATCGCGGCATCACGCGTGGCGCAGTCGACGACGTAGAGTCCCAACAATTGCTCCTTGGTCTCGGCGAAGGGGCCGTCAATGACCATTCCAGCGCCCGGCCCGCGCAAGGTACACGCGTCTTGTGTCGCCCCGAGCCGCGCCGCCGGGCCAAGGGTGCCTTCCCGGTATAGCCGTTCGTTGATCTGGAGCAGGTCGGTCATGAGCGCCGCATCCTCTTGCGGCGTCAACGCCGCGACCACTTCTTCCACGTGATAGGCAAGGATGGCATAAAACATCTGACGTCACCTTTCTTCGATCGTGAAGTTTATCGCCGACGACAGCGAGCTGTCTCACTTACCCAGAAACGCCTCGATCCGCTCCAGCGCACGCAGGATGTTCTCTTCGGAATTGGCGTAGGACAGCCTGATGTAGCCTTCGCCGAGAATGCCGAAGTCGGGCCCGCCGATCAGCGCCACGCCGGCGTCCTCGAGCAGGGCGGACGCCAGTTTCTTGGCCTTCCAGCCGGTTTTTGAGACGTTGGGAAAGGCATAGAACGCGCCCTTCGGCGTGATGCAGGAAACGCCGGGCAAGGCGTTCAGCCCCTCGACCACGACCTTCCTGCGGCGGTCGAAGGCGCGCATCATCTTGTCGACGTCGTCCTGCGGGCCGTCGATGGCCGCGATGCCGGCATACTGGCTCGGTGCGTTGACGCAGGACCAGCAATTGACCGCCAGCTTGCGCACCTTGTCGTAGAGATGGGCGCCCTTGTCGCCGTTCGGCCAGATCGACCAGCCCATGCGCCAGCCGGTCATCGCCCAGGTCTTCGACCAACCGTTGAGAATGATCAACCGGTCGCGGATTTCGGGAAAGTTGAGCAGCGAGCAATGCGTCTCGCCGTCATAGGTCATCACGTCGTAGATCTCGTCCGAGAGGATGGCGACGTCCGGGTGCGCTTCCAGCCCTTTAATAAGCTTCTCGATCTCGGCGCGGGGGGTGACCCCGCCGGTCGGGTTGGCCGGGGAGTTGAGGATGAGCAGCCGGGTCTTCGGCGTGATCAGCGCCAGCGTCTCCTCAGCCGAAAAAGCAAAGCCGTTCTCTTCGCGCATCGGCACCGGCACCGGAGCAGCGCCGGTGAACTCGATCATCGAGCGATAGATGGGAAAGCCGGGATCGGGATAGAGGATTTCGGCGCCCGGTTCGCCGAACATCAGGATCGCGGCGAACATGGTCGGCTTGCCGCCGGGCAGGATCATCACCGCCTCGGGCGACACTTCCACGCCAGTGGTGGTCAGCGTGCGGCGCACCACCGCTTCGCGTGTCGCCAGCAGGCCGTTGGCCGGCGTATAGCCATGGTGGCCATCGCGCAGCGCCTTGATCGCCGCCTCGACGATATGTTGCGGCGTCTTGAAGTCGGGCTGGCCGATGCCGAGATTGACGATATCGCGGCCCTGATGGGCGAGCGCGGTGGCGCGAGCCAGCACCGCGAAGGCATTTTCCTCGCCGAGACGATCGAAGGCCGAAATCGTGTGGAGCATTTTTCCCGTCCGTGTGGTTCTTTCACCGAGCGAGCGTTTTTGTGAGCGTCCTTTCGCAAAAGTCAAACGGATTGGAGCTTTGGGTGTCGGAAAATCTCAAGAATTGGCAACCGCGCCCGCGGCCCGAGCGCAAAGTCCTGGAGGGGCGCACCGTCAGGCTGGAACCGCTGAGCGCCGAAAAGCACGGCGACGGCTTATTCGAAGCATCGTCGGTGCCCGACGCCGACGGCCGCTTCGCCTGGCTGCCTGACTATCCGCCGGAGACTCGTGCTGTCTTCCAGCCGTGGCTGGACAAGGTTGAAGCCAGCGAGGACCCGCTGTTCTTCACCGTCATCGACAAGGCCAGCGGCAAGGTCGCCGGGCGCCAGACGCTGATGCGCATCGATCCGGCCCATGGCGTGATCGAGATCGGCAACATCTATTGGGGTCCGCTGATCTCGCGCAGGCCGGCGGCGACGGAAGCGCAATTCCTGTTCATGAAATACATCTTCGACGAGCTCGGCTATCGCCGCTACGAATGGAAATGCAACAACCGCAACGAGCCGTCGAAGCGCGCGGCGGAGCGTTTCGGCTTCAAGTTCGAGGGCATTTTCCGCCAGCATCTTGTGGTCAAGGGCGAAAACCGCGATACCGCGTGGTACTCGATCATCGACAAGGAGTGGCCGGCGCTGCGCAGAGCCTATGAGGCATGGCTCGATCCGGCCAATTTCGATGGCGAAGGCCGCCAGAAGCGACGGCTCGAGGATTTCCGCGCCGAGTTCGGCGCCTGACCATGATCCCGGAAAGTGGACGCCGGTTTTCGGGCAAGATCATGGTCAAACAAGAAGGACCATGATCCCGGAAAGTGGACACCGGTTATCGGGCAAGATCATGGCCAAACAGAAGACAGAGCCTTCATCTCGATTCTGCCGGGATGGACCAGACTCTAACAGGAGTTCGCAGATGGCGCAGAGCCACGACCATGGTTCGCAGGGGCATGACCACAGCCACGGCGCGGGTCATGTGCACGGCTCGACCGACAAGAAACGCGTGCTGACCGCGGCCTGCCTGACCGCCGGCTTCATGGTCGCGGAGGCGCTTGGCGGTCTCCTCACCGGATCGCTGGCACTGTTGGCGGACGCCGGCCACATGCTCGCCGATTCGATCGCGCTCGGCCTTGCCTGGTATGCCTTTCATCTTGCCGGTCGGCCGGCGACCGTACGCCTCACCTACGGCTTCGGCCGGATCAAGACGCTGGTCGCCTATACCAACGGCATCGCCATCTTCGCCATTGCACTGTGGATCGTCTATGAGGCCTGGCAACGCCTGCTGACGCCTGCGCCCGTGCTCGGCGGGCCGATGCTGGTCGTTGCGATCGCCGGCCTGCTGGTCAACATCGCTGCCTTCTTCGTGCTGCATGGCGGCGACCGTGAAAGCCTGAACATGCGCGGCGCCATCCTGCACGTGCTCGGCGATCTGCTCGGCTCGGTGGCGGCGATCGTTGCGGCGCTGATCATCCTGGCGACCGGCTGGACGCCTATCGATCCGATCCTGTCCGTCCTTGTCGCGCTGCTGATCCTGTCCACGGCATGGTCGCTGATGCGCGAAGCAGCCCATGTTCTGCTCGAAGGCGTGCCGGCGAGCCTCGATCGCGACCTGATCGCCAAGGATATCGAGGGCACGGTCAAAGGCGTGCGCGAGGTGCATCACATGCATGTCTGGTCGCTCGACGGGTCAAGCAACATGGCGACATTGCATGCCTGCCTCAATGATGGCGTCGACGCCCATACAGCGGTCAGCGCCATCAAGAAACGGCTTGCATCAGAGCATGGCATTGCCCACGCTACCGTAGAGCCGGAATTCGGCCAATGCGCCGACTGCCATCATGCGCACGATGGCGAGCACGACCATGCGCACGATGCGGCTCCGCATCATGATCACTATCATTGACACCGGGAGTTCCATGGCATTGGCAATGAACTTGATGAATTCCCGCCGTGTCGGGGTCGCGTGATGGATCGCGACACGCGCAATGCGGCGATCGGCGCCCTTTGGGTGCTGCTCCTGTTCGGCATCGCTGCCTACTATTTGCCAACCGTGATGCTGGCGATCGGCAAGGTCTCGACCATCCTCGCCGGCGTCGTTGCCGCTGTCTTCATGGTGGCCATCTTCATCGTGTTCTGGCTGCGTGGCCGCAGCCAACGCAAAAAGGATCATTGATATGCGTGTTTTGATTACCGGCGCGGCAGGCATGGTCGGCCGCAAGCTCATCGCCCGGCTGGCGAAGGACGGAACGCTCCGCGACCGCAAGATCGCCGCGCTCGATCTTCACGACATCGTGCCGCCACAGGCGCCGGTCATCGAAGGCGTCGACGTCGCCATCCATACCGGCGATCTTGCCGCGGCGGGCGCGACGGAAAGGCTGGTCGCGTCGCACCCGGACGTGATCTTCCATCTCGCCGGCGTCGTGTCGGGCGAGGCGGAAGCCAATTTCGATCTCGGCTACCGCGTCAATCTCGACGGCACAAGGGCGCTGTTCGACGCCATCCGGTTGGCGTCCTATGCGCCGCGCGTCGTGTTCACCTCGTCGATCGCCGTGTTCGGCGCACCGTTCCCGGATGTCATTCCGGACGAATTCCATCCGACGCCCTTGACCTCCTACGGCACGCAGAAGCTGATGGGCGAAGCCTTGCTTGCCGACTATACGCGGCGCGGCTTCTTCGACGGCATCGGCATCAGGTTGCCGACCATCTGCGTCAGGCCGGGAAAACCGAACAAGGCGGCCTCGGGCTTCTTTTCCGGCATCATCCGCGAGCCGTTGAAGGGTGAGGAGGCGATATTGCCGGTACCGCGCTCTGTCGTGCACACCCACGCCAGCCCGCGCTCGGCGGTGAATTTCTTGATCCACGCAGCAGGGATCGACGGCAGCGCCGTCGGGCCGCGCCGCAATCTGACGATGCCCGGTGTCGCCGTCACGGTCGGCGAGCAGATCGAGGCCCTGGAACGCGTTGCCGGCGCCAAGGCGGTGAACCTGATCCGCGAGGTGCCCGACGACACGATCTGGGCGATCGTCAAGGGCTGGCCGACGCGGTTCGAGGCGCGGCGGTCGAGAGAGCTCGGCTTTGCTGCCGAAACCAGCTTCGACGAAATCATCCGCGCCCATATCGAGGATGAGCTGGACGGCAAAGTCGCAAGCTAGGGCACTGTCCGTCCAATCGGACGCGCAAAGGCGTCATCCGCCAGTCGTCAGGCTCGCCGAAAGCAGCAGCAGTCCGAACAGGAAGACGAAAGCGGCGCCGCCGATCTCGACGATCGAGTGGATGCGGTTGCCCAAGCGGCCGTCGCCGGCGAAATAGACCGCCCAGTTCTTGGCCGTCACTGCCAGCGTCGCCAAGGCCGAGACGGTGATCGCGGTGCCGAGCGCCATGGCCAGCACCGACAGAATGCCGCCGAACCATAGCCCGTTGAGCAAGGCAAAACTCAGCACGATCAGCGCACCCGAGCAGGGGCGGATGCCGACCGCAGCCACCGCCGACCAGGCCGTGCGCCAGTCGAAGCGGTCGCCGGAAAGCAGTGCTGGGTCGGGCGCGTGTGAATGTCCGCACGTCTCGCAGACTTCGCCCGCCGCATGGTGATGATGGTCGTGCCCGCCATGACCGTGATGATCGTCGTGTGCGCCATCATCGTGACTGTCGTGGTCGTGGCCATGTGCGTGAAGCGCGTGGGAATGCGCCGAATGCGCATGCGCGAGATGCGAGGGGCCTGTGTGCGAATGGCCGGCATGGGCGGCCGACAGACTGTAGGCAGGGCTTGCGCCAAACAGGCGAAGGACGGCGGGGCCGGCCTTGCGCCACAAAAGCCAGGCGCCGAACAGCGTGATCAAGACAAAGCTCATGACTTCGAGGAACCATGCAGCGTCGGTCATCGAGATAGCGGTGCCGCGCAGGACGAAATAGGCGAGCACCATCACGAGGATCGCCGTCAGCGCCTGCAGCAAGGCCGAGACGAAGGACAGCATGATGCCGCGCCTGAGCGCGACTTCGTTCGCCACCATGTAGGACGAGATCACCGCCTTGCCGTGGCCGGGGCCGGCGGCATGGAAAATGCCGTAGGCGAAGGACAGGCCGATGAGCAGCCACAGCTTGCTGCCATCCTCGCGCATCGCCTTCATCGCCGTTGCCAGCGCTCGGTAGAATTCCTGCTGGCGCAGATTGATCCACATCAGGATATGGGCGAACGGGCCGGTGGAGGGAGCTATCCCGTCATTGGTGCCGATGCCGAGCGAGCTCTGGGCGTGGGCGGCACCAAGAAAGTGCGTCATCACAAGGGCGATGGCCAAAAAGCCGAACGCCAGACGCAGGGACGGTTTCGTCACCGGATTATCCTTCTGACTGACAGCTCAGTTCGAGCTTGGTCGCAAAGATCTTGCTCATGTCGGTGCCTGTCGGATCGTTGAAGAAGGCGTCCGTCAGGGTCTTCTGATTCTCGGCGAGAGCCTCGTCGGGGTTCGGACGGATGACCTTTCTCGTGCATGTCGACGGCAAGCCATCGACCTGCAGATTCGCATCCTCGGTGAAATCGATCGCTGTGTAGAAGGTCGGATCGTAGACGCCGATATCGATCTTGCCGGCCAGTTTGGTCGGCGCTTTCGGTTCGGATTCGAACAGAATGATGAGCTGGTCGTTGTCGAAATTTGCCATCAGTTGCGGGGGCGGGTTCATCGCCTCGTCCTTGCCGTCGACGGTGACGAGCTGGAAGTAGTTGAACTCCGCCAGCGAGGCATGGACGGTGTCGGCGACATCCTTCAGCTCCTTGTCATCGAGCTTCAGGTCGGAATTCTTGTCGAATTCCATCATCACCGTGCTCGAAAACAAATCGTCGAAGCGCCAGAGATGGCGCAAAGCTTTCACACTTTGGTGATCCGGGCTGAGAACCACTTCGAGGCGGGCCTCGGCGAAGACGTGGGGATGCACCTCGGCTGGCCCGACCGTGGCAAATGTCGCCGCCATGGCCGAAGCCATCATGATTGCTTGCCGTTTCAGGTGCATTCTCGGTCGCGATTCCATCAGCTTGGGTAAATATCGAGAGTTACCAGAAAGGGGGCGAAAATGGGACCGATAGCCGACTGAAAGCTCACGCGCTGTCAGTCGTCTTGAACCACTGCACCAGGAAGTCGACAAAGACGCGAACCTTCGCGGGCAAATAGCGCCGGTGCGGATAGACGGCGAAGATGCCGCCACCCGGCAGGATGCGGTCATCCAGCGCGGTCATCAGCCGGCCAGTTTCGATGTCGGGCGCCGCGATGAAATCCGGCAGGATGGAAAATCCTAATCCCGCCACGGCGGCGGCCCTTGCGGCCATCGGACTGTTGACCTCGACCGGACCCGAGACCGAAACGCTCACCGTATCGCCGCTGTCGCCTTTGAACGGCCAGTTGGTCAGCCAGCGGCCGTTGGTGTCGATGATGCAGGGCACGCGGCTAAGGTCCTGCGGCCGCACCGGCATGCCATGTTTCGCGATCAGTTCGGGAGATGCGCAGAGCCGCACCGAAAACGGCGCCAGACGTCTTGCGATCAGCGAGGAGTTTTCCAGCCGCGAAATGCGCACGGCAAGATCGAAACCTTCCTCGACCAGGTCGACGAAGCGATCGTCGAGACGAATGTCGAGCACGATGTCGGGATGCTGCTTGGCAAAATCGATCAACGATTGGCCGATCGGTGCGTCGGCGAAAGTGCGCGGCGCCGAAAGCTTGATCCTGCCGCGCACGTCGCCGGAGGATTCACGCACCGCATCGGCCAGGCTGTCGACCTCGCGCACGATTTCCGAGGCGCGCCGGTAATAGGTGTGGCCGGCCTCTGTCATCGAGAACTGCCGCGTGGTGCGGTTGAGGAGCAGCGCGCCGAGCTCGTCCTCCAGCTCGCGCACATATTTCGACAGCAGCGCCTTCGAGCGGCCGATCTTGCGCGCTGCTGCCGAAAAACCTTCGGCCTCGACCACGTCGATGAAGGCGCGCATGCGGGTCAGCGTATCCATGTCATGCGCTCCTTCTTTGATGGGCTGTAAGGATGCGCGCGGCAAGCGCCATCAGTTGCTGGTCGCTGTTCTTCGGTCCAAGCAGCGAAAGGCCGAAGGGGGCACCGTCGACCTGGCCCAGCGGCAGCGTGATCTGCGGAAAGCCGGACAGGCCGGAAAGACACAACAGCCTCAGCGCGCGTTCGCGGTACGTCTGCAAATCGTCGAACGAATCGGCCTTGAGCGGGGCGGCGCCCGGAACGGTCGGAAACACGAGGACGCCGTCCTCGCCAAGACGCTCGGCGAGCTCGATGCGGAAGGCGTCGCGCCGTTCCGTTTCATATCGCGCCGTCGCGGCGTCGATGGCCGCGCCATGCTCGAAGCGTTCCTTGACGCCGGGGCCCAGCATCCGGTCGCTCTGCGAGATCCAGGCACCATGGCTTTGCCAGGCCTCGTACCCCTGCAGCTTGCGGAAGCACCAGTAGAGATCGTCGGTGGAATGCGATAGCGGTTCAGCGGTCCTCGGTGTGCCCATCACCGAAGAGACATGCCGGACCATGCCGCGATAGTCATCGGCTTCCTGCGGGCCGAGCACGAGCCCGTCCAGCGCACCCAGGGTGAGGGCGCGCCGCAATTCGTGGCGGTGCAGGTCGTCGCCGAGTAGCACCGCGCCGACCTTGTCGTAGGTGGTCATGTCCCTGGCAAACCACCCGAACGTATCGAGGGAGGGGGCGAGCGGCATGGTGCCGTCGAGCGAAATGCGGCCGTGCGTGACCCTGAGGCCGATCAGGCCACAGAAACTTGCCGGGGCGCGGATGGAGCCGCCAGTGTCGGATCCGGTGGCGATGTCGGCCAGCCCGCCGGCGACCGCGGCGGCGGAGCCGGAGGATGAGCCGCCGGTGATGCGGTCCGGTGCTGCCGGATTGACCGGCGACGGAAAATGCGCGTTCAGCCCCATCAGGGAGAAGGCCAGCTCGTCGGTCTGCGTCTTGCCGACGAAGCGCGCGCCCGAATCAAGCAGCGCCTGGATCGCCGGCGCGGTCGCCGCGGCGGGCGAAGCCTCCTGGTACTTCTGCGGATTGCCGCAACCGGTGCGGTAGCCGGCGACGTCGTAAATGTCCTTGACGGCCAGCCGCAAGCCGGCAAGTGGGCCGGATTGCGCGTTGGCAACGGGGATCTGGTCGAGGTCGAGAAAAGCGTTCAAGGGGCCGCGAGTGCCTGTCATGCGTTCGATATCCGGATACAGCCTGTCCAACATTGTTCGCTGCCAGCAATTTTACAACCTGGCGTACGATTTTTATTGATTGTGAAACTCTTCGCTCTTATATCGCGCTTGCCCAAAGTCGCACGTGCCTGTGGGTGTCCGCCGATCCTCGAATGGTGAGGGCAATCGGTAAGGTAACTGGAGCCAACCCCTCCAGTCGGTTTAGCGGCCAACCGCCAGACCGAGGACACCTTGAAGCAACGACGGTGCGGGCCTTTCTGGTGTTCTGCCGGTCGTCCAAAGACCGGGGTTACTGAAGAGGCACACCTTCATTGCCGGCAGTGCGGACGGGTTTCCCATCCAAGCCAAGGCAGACAAAGCGAACCGAGGCCGGGCAAGGCCAAGGTTCACCGCCGCGAGACGGCGCTTCATGGTTCCGGGGTCTCCACCGGCTGGTTCCATGGATTTGGCGTCCCGCCTTTGTCCACCGCGTGTTCGCGAGGCCGACAGCCCGCGTCCCGCAGCCTTTGTGCGCGCCGAAAGGCGCTGATGGAGAGACCCCGATGGCTACCCAGCGCATCCTTGACTTCCTCGCCACCCGACGTCCGAACGGCCCTTGCCTCGTCGTCGACCTCGATGTTGTGCGCGACAATTTCCGCGCCTTCGAGAAGGCGCTTCCCGATTCGAAGATCTACTATGCGGTGAAAGCAAACCCGGCGCCGGAAATCCTGCGCCTCCTTGCTGCGATGGGCTCGTCCTTCGACACCGCTTCCGTTGCCGAAGTCGAGATGGCGATGGACGCCGGTGCGCCGGCGGACCGCATCTCCTTCGGCAACACCATCAAGAAGGAGCGCGACATCCAGCGCGCCTATCAGCTCGGCATCCGGCTGTTCGCGGTCGACTGCGTCGAGGAGGTCGAGAAGATCGCCCGCGTCGCACCCGGCGCCCGCGTGTTCTGCCGCGTGCTGACCGACGGCGAAGGCGCCGAATGGCCGCTGTCGCGCAAGTTCGGCTGCGTGCCGGCGATGGCGGTCGACGTGCTGCGCCATGCCAGGACACTCGGCCTCGATGCCTATGGCGTGTCGTTCCATGTCGGCTCGCAGCAGACCGACCTGACCGCCTGGGACCGCGCGCTTGGCGATGCCAAAAAGGTGTTCGCCACGCTCGCCGAGGAAGGCATCGTCCTGAAGATGGTCAATATGGGCGGCGGCTTCCCGACCCGTTACCTCAGGGATGTGCCGGTGGCACAGGCCTATGGTCAGGCTATCTTCACGGCCCTGCGCAAGCATTTCGGCAATGCCATCCCGGAAACCATCATCGAGCCGGGCCGCGGCATGGTCGGCAATGCCGGGGTCATCAAGTCGGAAGTCGTGCTGATTTCGAAGAAGGCCGACAACGACAATGTGCGTTGGGTGTTTCTCGACATCGGCAAGTTCGGCGGTCTCGCCGAGACGATGGACGAGGCGATCCGCTACCCGCTCGTGACCGCGCATGACGGCACCGAGACCGCGCCTTGCGTGCTCGCCGGCCCGACCTGCGATTCGGCCGACGTGATGTACGAGAAGACGCCGTATCCGCTGCCCTTGTCGCTGACCATCGGTGACGAGGTGCTGATCGAGGGCACCGGCGCCTACACGACGACCTACGCCTCGGTCGCCTTCAACGGCTTCGAGCCTCTCCGATCCTACGTGATCTGACGGCTCGCAAGAGTCGCTCAGATCACCCGAGGCGGGCGAATGGATCGCCCGCTCCGGCTCGCCTGTGGAACAGATCTCCGCTCGCCAGGGATTACGGAAATGGACGTTGTAGATTTCATTGTTGAAGGCGCTGCGCATGGGGCAGGCGCTTCATGCGCGGCGACCCCCTCTGTCGCCTTCGGCGACATCTCCCCCTCAAGGGGGGAGATTGCCAGCGCTTTTGCCATCGTCGCCGAAACCGCTGCCGATGTTCCGGCGCGCGAAGCCTTGCTCGATCGCGCCATGGGCTTGAGCCGCAAGAAAAAATCGTCGGAAAGGCTGCGGCGCGGCCGCCGGCCTTCGGAAGGCCTGGCCTTTGTCGCGCGCGATGCTTCGGGCGCGGTCACTGGCACCGTGCGCCTATGGGATGTCGTGCTGGGTGAGGGCGGTCGGGCAGCCCTTCTGCTTGGCCCGCTCGCCGTCGATCCCACAATCAAGAATGCCGGCATCGGCTCGGCGCTGATGCGCCATGCGGTCACCGAAGCCGCGCGTCTCGGCCATGCCGCGATCCTGCTGGTCGGCGACGCGCCCTATTACGAGCGCTTCGGGTTCTCGGCGGAGAAGACCGGCTCGCTGGCCATGCCGGGACCTTATGAGCGGCACCGCTTGCTGGCGCTGGAACTGGTGGAAGACGCGCTCGCCGACGCGCGGGGCACGCTGAAGGCGGCAGGGCGCAAGCTGAAGGTGCAGCGGCTGCCGCTTGCTGCCTAAATCTCATCGAGGCTTGAAAGAAAAGCAAAGCGCCGCCCGACAGGTGGCGCTTTGTTCTATCGGTGGACAGTCAGCCGATCAACTGGCTGAGTGCCATAGCGACCGTCATGTCGCCTTCGACCTTTATCTTGCCGGACATGAATGCCATGGTCGGGTTGAGGTCGCCTGATATCAGCGAGTCCAGATCGTCGAGCGAGAGCTTTATGGTGCAGTCGGCCGGTGCGTCGGTGGTCGAGACGGTCGCGCCGTCGATGACGATGACGCCGTCGCTGCCGGTATCGAATTTCACGGAACGATCGAACCCGGCACTTGCCACGCGCGAGCTGATCTTGTCGGCAATCTCTTGAACGCCCATGGCCGTTCTCCTCGTCTCGTTGCGTTTGTCGATGTTGGGACTTCGATCTGGCCGAAGCCGCCGTCTTGCGCATTTCGCGACACGGTCGCTGGCGCATATAGCTTCGGGTTGACGTTTACGTCAACGCAGTTCCGCGTGACGAAGATGGTCGTATCGCCGCAGTGAAGCTGTGCTCTCCACACTACCTGTGGCGACCGGCATCGCGGTTGCCATGCGATGTCGCCGGGCGTATCAGGCAGCCTTGAATATCCGCGAGCCGCTCTGGTGCTTTCCAGAAACGAACCACAAGTCTATGCCCGCCGGCTGCGCGCGGTGCTGATCCGGTCGCTGCCGCTGCTCGAGGCGCGCGGCATCGTCGTCGTGGTTCTGGCCGCCGTGGTTGGGGTGATGGCGGGCGTGCTGGTCACGGGAATGAGCGAGCTGGTGTTATACTTGCACGAACTGCTGTTCGGCGTTCAACCCGGTGGGCGACTTTCAGCGATGTTTTCGCTGGAGAAACCGGTGCAGGCGCTGATGCCGGCGATCGGCGGCATCCTGCTCGGGCTGACGGTAATCTGGCTGAGAGTGCGAAAGTTCCGCACCCCGATCGATCCGATTGAAGCCAATGCGCTCTATGGCGGGCGCATGTCGCTGACCGACACCTTCATCATTGCCGGGCAGACGATGATCTCGAGCGGCTTCGGCGCTTCGGTCGGGTTGGAGGCCGGCTATACGCAAGTCGGTTCCGGCCTGGCGTCGCGGCTGGCGCGCTTCTTCAGGCTGCGTCGCAACGATGTTCGCATCCTGGTCGGCTGCGGCGCAGCCGGTGCGATCGCTGCCGCCTTCGACGCGCCGCTGACCGGCGCCTTCTATGGTTTCGAGCTGGTCATCGGCATCTACTCGGTCGCCAATGTGGCGCCGGTCATGGCCGCCGCGATCTGCGCCTCGTTGACCGCCGAGGTCTTTGGCGGCGTTCCGTTTCCGCTGGAGCTCTCCGGCCTGCCGGCGCTCACCCTCAGCCAGTATTTTCCGTTCCTGCTGCTCGGATTGTTGGGCGGCGGCGCTTCCATCGCCGTCATGCATCTGGTGACGCTGGTCGAGCGCGGTTTCGCACAGCTTGCCATCGATGCCTCGCTGCGCCCCTTCATCGGCGGCTGCATCGTCGGGCTTCTGGGGTTGATCACGCCGCAGGTCCTGTCCAGCGGCCACGGCGCGCTGCATCGCGAATTCGCGATGAATTACGGGCTCGCCGTGGTGACCAGCGTTTTCGTGCTCAAGCTGGCGGCATCGGCCATCTCGCTGGGCTCGGGCTTTCGCGGTGGATTGTTCTTCGCCTCGCTGTTTCTCGGTGCCCTGCTCGGCAAGATGTTCGCCGAGGTCATGGCGTTCGTCTCGCCGGCGACCGGCATCGATCCCGCGGTCGCGGCTGTCGTCGGCATGACGTCGCTGGCTGTCGGCGTCGTCGGCGGCCCGCTGACGGTGACGTTCCTGGCGCTGGAATCGACCCGTGACCTGACACTCACCGGAGTGGTGCTGGCGGCCTCGATCATGGCGGCGATCCTGGTGCGCGAAACATTCGGCTATTCCTTCTCGACATGGCGTTTTCATCTGCGCGGCGAGACGATCCGCAGCGCGCATGATGTCGGCTGGATGCGCAGCCTGACGGTCGGAAGCATGATGCGAAAGGACGTCCGCACCATCGATGCCTCGAAAACGCTGGCGGCTTTTCGCCAGGAAGTGCCGCTCGGTTCGGCCCAGCGCGTCGTCGCGGTGGATGCCGGGCAGCACTATATGGGCGTGCTGATTGTTGCCGAGCTGCACAGCGACCTGTCCGACGGTGAGACGCCGGTGCTGTCGCTGGCCAGGTTCAAGGACGCCGTGCTGGTGCCGAGCATGAACGTGCAATCCGCGGCCGAAACCTTTCAGCGCGCCGGCGCCGAGGAACTTGCGGTCGTGGAGGATTTCACGAACCGCGTCGTCGTCGGGCTTTTGACCGAAGGCCATCTGATGCGGCGCTATGCCGAGGAGCTCGACAAGGCGCGGCGGGATCTGTCGGGCGAGGGGTAGGGCGGCAAACTACCGCCTAATGCTCAATCGGTCCTTTCGGCATGACGATCGCCGTGCCGGCGGTTGTCGGACGTTCGATCATGCGGCGGACGCGGGGCGGCTCGTCGCCGCTGTGCAGCGCCCGTATACGCTCGCCGATGACGGCGTCGGCATGGGTGGCCCGCTTGTTGTGGCGGATGTATTCGAGCCATGTCGGCGTGTGATAGTGCTCGATCCATATTGCGGGATTTTCGAGATCGCGTGCCAGCGTCCAGTTGCGGGCGCCATCGCGGCGACGGATGCGGCCGCGTTCGGCCATGGTGGCGAGGAATTCCGGCACGTCCTCCTCACGGATGATGTACTCGATCATGATGGCGATGGGGCCGCTGCGCAGCTTGAGGTCGAGGCCGAGATGCGGCTCCTTGAAGCGGTTCAGCGGATCGAGGTTGAGCACCGCCTGCTGCGGCAAGGGCAGCAAGAGGCCGATCGCGCCGCCCGCCAGCATCGCGACACTGGCCGCGATCAGCGCGAATTCGGCGCCATGCGCATCGGCGACGACACCCCAGATCCAGCTGCCGAGCGCGATGCCGCCGAAGGTCGCCGTCTGATAGACCGAGAGCACCCGGCCGACGACCCAGCGCGGCGTCGACATCTGCACCGTGACGTTGAA
Organism: Mesorhizobium sp.; assembly: GCF_004962245.1. Classification (GTDB taxonomy): domain Bacteria; phylum Pseudomonadota; class Alphaproteobacteria; order Rhizobiales; family Rhizobiaceae; genus Mesorhizobium. The sequence goes on from NZ_SUHQ01000026.1 coordinate 47,638, forward strand.
ATGCGACAGCGCGATCACCCAGCAGGCGCCGCCGATGAGCAGCCCGAGCGACGTCTGCCAGGCGTGGTCGCTGACGGCGGCATTGAAGGCGCAGAGCGCGAAGCCGGCGAATGCCATGCGCACCATCGTCTCGCTGGACAGCATCTGCCTCAGCCGGACACTGATCAGCGCGCCGCCGACGGCGCCGATGCCGAAAGCGCCGAGCATAATGCCGTAGGTCAAGGCATCGCCCTTGACGACGTCGCGTGCCACCAGCGGCAGCAGCGCCAGAACCGCGCCGGCGCTGAAGCCGAAGGCCGCGCCCCTGACCAGCACCTTGCCGATGTTGGGCGACATGGCGACGTAACGCAGGCCGGCGCCCATCGCCGCGCCCAGCGTCTCGCGCGGCAGCGTCGAGGCCGGCAGGTCCGGCTTCCAGCGGGCCAGCACGATGATGAGCCCGACGTAGCTCAGCGCGTTGGCGGCAAAGGCCGCCGCAGCACCCGCGGCGGCAACGATGATGCCGCCGATCGCCGGCCCGACGCTGCGCGTCAGGTTGAAGCCCAAGGAGTTGAGCGCGACGGCAGCCGGCAGCTTGGCGCGCGGCACCATGTCGCCGACAGAAGCCTGCCATGACGGGTTGTTGAGCGCCGTGCCGCTGTCGATCAGGAAGGTGAAGGCGAGCAGCGTCCACGGCGTTATCAGGCCAAGGTAGGTGAAGACGGTCAGCAGGACCGAGACGACCAGCATGAAGGTCTGGGCAATCAGCATGACCTTGCGCCGGTTGAAGCTGTCGGCGATGGCACCGGCAACGAGCGCAAACAGCATGATCGGCAAGGTGGTCGAGGCCTGGACCAGCGCGACCTGATAGGACGAGGTGGCGATGGTGGTCATCATCCAGGCGGCGCCGACGCCCTGGATCAGGCCGCCGAAATTCGAGACCAGACTGGCGGACCACACGGCGCGGAAAATGCCGTGCCGGAACGGCGCCAGCGCCGAGACGCGTTCGCTGTCCGGCTCGTCGTCGATCATGGATATTTCCCCGACTTCAAATGCTGACGTCTTCCGGTGAATCGGCCCCTCATACCGTCCTTTCAAAATAGAACATCACATCGCAAAGGGCGAACGCCTTTTCGAAAAAGATCATGGTCCAACAACAGGATAGCGGAGGCAAAAATATGCCCGGACAATAATTTCCCGCGCATCGCAAGGCTGTATAGTTGCAGCCGACTCCACGTCAGCCAGCGTCTTGCCTGCGGTATGGAGCGCTCCGGTGAGGTTGCCTCCAAAGGCGTCTGCCGGCGATCCTGACCGGTTCGGTCGGATGCCTCTTACCGATCCTCGAATCCGGTCAGCACGCCGACGGCGTTGACGCCGATTTCCTCGACGGCATAGCCGCCTTCCATGACAAACAGCGTCGGCAGGCCGAGCCTGGCGATGCGGCGGCCGATCTTGGGATAATCGGCGCTTTTCAGCTTGAACTGGCTGATCGGATCCTTCTCGAACGTGTCGACGCCGAGCGAGACGACGACGACATCGGGAGCGTAAGCCGCAAGTTTCGCGCAGGCGTCTTCCAGCGAGGCATTCCAGGCGTCCCATGTGGTGCCGAACGGCATCGGATAATTGAGGTTGAAGCCTTCGCCGGGCCCGGCGCCGCGTTCGTCGGCATGGCCAAGGAAGAACGGATATTCGGTCATCGGGTCACCGTGCAGGTTCAGCACCTGCACGTCGTCGCGGTTGTAGAATATCTCCTGCGTGCCGTTGCCGTGATGGTAGTCGACATCGAGGATCGAGACGCGTTTGGCGCCCTGGTCGCGGAACCATTGCGCGGCAACGGCGGCGTTGTTGATGTAGCAGTAGCCGCCCATGAAGGCGGCGCCGGCGTGATGGCCGGGCGGGCGGCAGAGCGCGAAGGCGGACGCCTCGCCGTCCTTGACCAGGGTGGCCGCGGTCAGCGCCACGTCATAGGACGACTTGATCGCCTCCCAGGTGCCTTTGACGAAGGTGGCGCCGCCGTCGAAGGAGTAAAAGCCAAGCAGCGCATCGATGGTTCTGGGACGCACATCGCCGCGCAGGCCGCGCGTCGGCCACGTGAAGGGGAGAGCCGAACCTGTCCGGCCGGACGCCTCCCAGAGCGGCCACACGGTCGGCAGGAAATCGATGTAGTCGTTGGTATGCACTTTCCTGGCGGCAGCCAGATCGTGGGTCTCGGGTGGCAGGATCGGGCCGAGCTTTTCGCTCTCCACCCTCGCCTTGATGAACTCGGCGCGCGAGGGCTTCTCGAAGGCCGGTACGATGGCGCCTGAAATGAGCTCGATGTTGCCGGCATGACCGGCGTGGAGAGGGGAGAAAACAGTCTTCATTTTTGGGGCCGGCTCGCTCTTCGAGTTGCGCATCTGTCGTTGACAGACTGCTTTGTGGCAGAGAGTTTCAGCGCCGCCAAGAGGCATTCCAGAGTGTTATTCCAAGTGGCAGCAGACGGCTTGCCAGACGCCAATACTCTGCTAGCCTAAGCTCAAACGGGAGAAAATTATGCCGCTATCGGCCGATCTGATCGTCGAGAACGCCAGCATATTGACGATGGATCCCGATACCCCCCGCGCCGAAGCCATAGCCGTCAAGGGTGGTGAGATCATTGCGATCGCAGATCGCGCAACTGTGCTGGAGCACAAAGGCCCCGGCACGCGCGTCATCGACGCCGGGCGCGGCTCCGTGGTGCCCGGCTTCATCGAAGCGCATATGCATCTTTTCGCCGGCGCGGCCGAGCTCGATCATCTCCAACTGATGGGCGTCCACGGTTTTGAGGCGCTTTGCGACGCTGTGCGCCATTATGCCGCAAAGCGCCCGGCCCTGCCCATTCTGCAGGCGCAAGGCGCCGACTACACCATCCTGTCGGCGGCCGAGCGGGTCAGCCGCCATCATCTGGACCGCATCCTGCCGGACCGGCCCTTCGTCATGGCGGCGCCCGACCACCACACCATGTGGGCGAACACCAAGGCGCTGGAAATGGCCGGCCTGCTTGGGGGCAAGCAGCTTGGCCCGGGCAATGAGATCGTCATGGGCGATGACGGGCTGGCCAGCGGCGAATTGCGCGAGGGCGAGGCTTTTGGGCCGCTGATCGCACTGGCCGGCGAGGGTCGCGTGCGGCTCGGCCTGGCCACCGGCGGCGAGCCGGACCCTAAGCCGACGCCGGCGCAGCAGGCCTCCGACCGGGCGATCATGCGCCGCGGGCTGGAATGGTGTGCCAGGCACGGCATCACATCGATCCAGAACATGGACGGCAATCTGCACCAGCTCGAACTCCTGTCCGAGATCGAGGCCGAAGGCGGATTGCTCTGCCGGGTGCAGGTGCCGTTCCACTACAAGAATTTCATGACGCTCGACATGCTCGACAAGGCGTCGACGATGGCTGAGCGCTACAATGGCGAATGGCTGTCGTCGGGCATGGTCAAGGTGTTCTACGACGGCGTGCTCGATTCATGGACGGCGGTGATGGTCGAGCCTTATGCGGATCGTCCGGATTGGGCGGGCGAGCCGCTGTTCACGCCGCAGCAGTTCATCGACCTAGCCGTGGCCGTCGACAGGCGCGGGCTGCAGATGGCGGTGCACTCGATCGGCGACGGTGCCGTACTCGCTGTCCTCGACGGCTACGAGGCGGCACAGAAACAAAACGGCAGGCGCGACAGCCGGCATCGGGTCGAGCATATCGAAGTGGTCACCGCCGCCGACGTGCCGCGCTTCGCAAAGCTTGGCGTTATTGCCTCGATGCAGCCGCCGCATCCGCCGGGCAGCATGGGCTTGCCGCTGGAGCCGACGGTGTCGCGCATCGGGCGCGCCCGCTGGCCGCTGAGCTATGCGTGGCGGACGCTGAAGAATGCCGGCGCGCGGGTCGTCTTCGCCTCCGACTGGCCAGTGTCGCAGATCGATCCGATCCTGGGCATTCAGGCGGCAATGCTGCGCAAACCGTGGGCAGACAGCGATCCCGACCAGAGCTTCTCGCTGCATGAATCGCTCGGCGGCTACACGGTGGAAGGCGCCTACGCCGAGTTCATGGAGCATCGTAAAGGCCGCCTGAAGACCGGCTTTATGGCCGATCTCGTGGTGCTCTCAGCCGATATCGAGGCGACCGCGCCGGAAGCGCTGCATACGGTGCGGCCGGTGACGACGATCTGCGGCGGCAAGGTCACTTATCAGGCATGACGGTGGCACGGGAATTGCGTTCTGAATCGGGATTCAGATGTATGCTTGCCAAGCCACACGCCGTGTGCTGACAATCGAGTGGGAACTGGATCCGCCATAAAGAGCGGACACAAGAAATGGGGTAATCGTGCCGGAACAACCGGGTAGAAATGCAATTGAAGTTCGTGGCGTCCGCAAGGTCTTCGGTATCGGGGAGTCACAGGTCGCCGCTCTCGACACGGTCTCGGTGTCGATCCGTGAAAATGAGTTCTTCACGCTGCTTGGTCCGTCCGGCTGCGGAAAGACGACGCTTCTGCGGCTGATCGCCGGCTTCGACTTTCCGAGCGCCGGCGAGATCCTGCTGCATGGCCAGGACATCGCACCGCTGCCGCCGTTCAAACGACCGGTCAACACCGTGTTCCAGAACTATGCGCTGTTCCCGCATATGACGGTGGCCGAGAACATCGGTTTCGGCCTCGAAATGCTCGGCAAGCCGAAGACCGAAGTGAAGGCGCGGGTTGCCGAGATGCTGAAGCTGGTCAAGATGGAGGCGCTCAGCAACCGCCGCACCAGCCAGATTTCCGGCGGCCAGCAACAGCGCGTGGCACTGGCGCGGGCACTGGCGCCGCAGCCGAAAGTGCTGTTGCTCGACGAGCCGCTGTCGGCGCTCGACTTCAAGCTGCGCAAGGAGATGCAGATCGAGCTGAAGCGGCTGCAGCATGAGACCGGCATCACCTTCATCTTCGTCACCCACGACCAGGAAGAAGCGCTGACCATGTCGGACCGCATCGCGGTGATGTCGTCGGGCAAGATCCTGCAGATCGGCACGCCCTGGGATATCTATGACAAGCCAGCGGAGCGCTTCGTTGCCGACTTCATCGGCGAAACCAATTTCCTGACCGCAGCCATATCAGGCATGGGCAACGGCAAGGCACGCGCAACGCTCAAATCCGGCGTGACGATCGACGCGACCGTGGCTGAAGGCTTCCAGCCGAAGGATAACGCCACCGTGGTGGTCAGGCCGGAGCATGCCAAACTTACCAGCGGCAAGGGCGACCTGTCAGGCACGGTCGAGAACATCGTCTATTTCGGCACCGACACCCACATCCATGTTCGTCTGGACAGCAGCGAGGCCTTCACCGTGCGCCAGCAGAACACGCGCAGCGCCGGCTGCGGTTTCGAGCTGGGAGACAGAGTCGGCATTTCGATCGGCAACGACGCCGCACAGATACTGAGGGACTGATGGCTAGCGCGGAAGAAGTCGCCGAGCAAGCCGAACGCCGAGAGATCCGTGGTCGCTGGCTTCTGTCGGCGCCGGCACTGATCATCATCTTGCTGGCGGCCACCGGCCCGCTGCTGATCGTGGTGATCTACTCGTTCCTGACGCCGGGGCCCTATGGCGACGTGGTGTGGAAATTCTCCACGGACGGCTGGCTGTCGGTGGTGATGCAGCGCGACATCTTCGACGACACGCTGGCCTTTGCGGACGCGCATCTGTCGATCTTCTGGCGCTCGGCCAAACTGTCGTTTCTGACGACGATCTTCACGCTGCTCTTTGGCTTCCCGACCGCCTATTTCATCGCCACCCGGCCCGCGCGGCAGCGCGACATCTGGCTGTTCCTGATCACCATCCCTTTCTGGACCAATCTGCTGATCCGCACCTTCGCCATCCAGGAGGTGATCCGCAACGAGGGCATCGTCAACACGGTGCTCATCAAGCTCGGCATCATCAGCCAACCGATCCAGATGATGTTCACCGATTTCGCGCTGATGGTCGGCATGACCTATGTCTATCTGCCGCTAATGGTGCTGCCGCTCTATGCCAGCATGGAGAAGATCGACTTCCGGCTGGTCGAGGCGGGGTACGATCTCTACGCCAACCGGTTCCAGGTGCTGAGGCGAGTCATCATTCCGCTGGTCAAGCCTGGCATCGTCGCCGGCTCGATCCTCGTTTTCATCCCGGCGCTCGGCGCCTATGTCACCCCGCGCGTGCTCGGCGGGACGAAGAATATGATGCTCGGCAATCTCATCGAACTGCAGTTCGGGCAAGGCCGTAACTGGCCGCTCGGCTCCGCGCTGTCGATCTCGCTGATGGCGATCGTGATGGTCGCGCTGCTCTTCTATGTCCGCTCCGCCGGGCGTCAGGGCGGCACGCATGGCTAGCCGCTTCGACATCCGCCGGCAGACCGGCTTCGCGACCATCGCGATGATCTGCTTTTTCGCGCTGTACCTGCCGATCATCACGCTTGTCGTCTATGCCTTTAACGCCGGCAGTTCGATCGCGATCTGGGAAGGTGTGTCGCTGCGCTGGTTCTACCAGGCCTGGAACAACAACCAGGTCGTCGACGCCTCTATCCGATCGCTGCAGATCAGTTCCGTCGCGGCGATCGTTTCGACGATCGTCGCCACCATGGCCGCGCTTGCCACGACCCGGACGAAGCCATATCCCGGCCTCGGCTTCAAATACGCCTTCATTAACCAGCCGCTGATGGTGCCGGAAATCGTCACCGCGGTGGCACTGCTGATCTTCTTTTCGCGCATCAAGATCTGGACCGGCTATTCGGGGCTGGGCTACCTGATGGTCGCGCATACGGCCTTTTGCATTCCCTTTGCCTATCTGCCGATCCGGGCGCGGCTCGAGAACATGGATCTGTCGTTGGAGATCGCTGCGGCCGACCTCTATGCGACACCCTGGAAGGCTTTTCGGCGCGTCACCTTTCCGCTGCTCTGGCCAGGCATCCTTGCCGGGCTGATGCTGGCCTTCGTCATCTCGCTGGACGACGTCGTCATCACGGAGTTCGTCAAGTCCGGCGGCCAGGATACGTTGCCGACTTACATGCTCGGCCAGTTCCGGCGCGTTATCACGCCGGAAATCAACGCGATTTCGACGGTGTTCCTGCTGATCTCGATATTGATCGTCACCGTCTTCTTTTTCATCAGCAGGAAAAAAGATCAGGAGTGACAGGAGAGAAACGATGAATTGGAAACTGACTGCGACGGCGCTCAGCGCCGCGCTGTTCGCCTCGGCGGGTCTCGCCCGCGCCGACGGCGAACTCAACATCTACAATTGGGGCAACTACACCAGCCCCGACCTCATCAAGAAATTCGAGGAAAAATACAAGGTCAAGGTGACAGTCACCGACTACGATTCCAACGACACGGCGCTCGCCAAGATCAGGCAGGGCGGCAGCGGCTTCGACATCGTGGTGCCTTCGGCGAGCTTCGTGCCGATCTGGATCCAGGAAGGTCTGCTCTTGGAGACAGAGCCCAGCAAGATGGAGAACTTCAAGAACATGGACCCGAAATGGGTCGACGTTCCCTTCGATCCAGGCCGCAAATACACCGTGCCGTGGCAGTGGGGCACGACCGGCGTGACAGTCAACACCTCCGTCTACAAGGGCGATCCCAACACTTCCGCCATCTTCATGGATCCGCCGCCGGAACTAGTCGGCAAGGTCAATGTCGTGCCCGAAATGGCCGACATCATGCATCTTGCCATCACATATGTCGGCGGCGAGCCCTGCACCGGCGACAAGGAAGTGCTGAAGAAGGTGCGCGATGCGCTGGTGGCGGCCAAGCCCAAATGGATCTCCATGGACTACGGCACGGTCGAGAAGTTCGCCAAGGGCGACTTCGCAGCCAGCGTCGACTGGAACGGCGCGTCCTTCCGCGCCCGCCTGCAGAACAAGGACATGGTCTATGGCTATCCGAAGGAAGGCTATCCGATCTGGATGGACAATCTCGCGGTGCTGAAGGACGCCAAGAACGTCGAAAACGCCAAGCTGTTCCAGAACTTCATCATGGATCCCGAAAACGCGGCGCTGATCTCGTCTTTTGCGCGCTACGCCAACGGCATCAAGGGATCGGAAGCTTTCATGCCCGAGGACATGAAGACGGCGCCGGAGGTCAATATCCCCGCCGAGTTCGCCGACAAGGGCAAGTTCATGTTGAGCTGCGCGCCCGACGTGCAGGCGCTCTACACCAGGATCTGGACCGAACTGCAGAAGTAATCGCCCTACCTTGGACCCGGCAGCCAAGGCTGCCGGGTCTTGCGTGAATCCATCAACGGAATGCCTTCGACAAGAACCGACGTCGGGCCGGCGCCTGGCGCGCCTGGAGTCCGCCTGCCATGTCCGATCTCGATCTTTGCTATATGCCGGCAAGCGAGGCGCTGAAGCGCTTCCGGGCGAAGAAGCTCTCACCGGTCGAACTGATGGAAGCGGTCATCGCGCGCGCCGAGGCGACGAAGGACAAGGTCAACGCCTTCACCAACACCCATTTCGACGAGGCGATGGCGCTGGCGAAGAAGGCCGAGGCGAAATACGCCAAGGGCAGGAAGACAGGAGCGCTCGAGGGACTGCCCGTCGGCATCAAGGATGAAAGCTACATCAAGGGCAAGCCGACCACCGGCGGCTCGTTGATCACCAGGGATTTCGTTGCCGATGCCACCTCGACCATGAATGAACGCATCATCGAGGCGGGCGGCATCGTCCACGCACGCACCGCGACGCCGGAATTTTCCTGCGCGGCCTACACCTGGTCGAGGCTGTGGGGCGTCACCCGCAATCCATGGAACACAAAGTTCACGCCCGGCGGCTCTTCGGGCGGCTCGGGCGCCTCGCTCGCATCCGGCACCTCGTCGATCGCCACCGGTTCCGATATCGGCGGTTCGATCCGCATTCCGGCATCGGCCTGCGGTGTCGTCGGCTACAAGCCGCCCTATGGCCGCAACCCGGACGACCCTCCTTTCAACCTCGACTTCTACTGCCACACCGGGCCGCTGGCACGCACGGTGGAGGACGCGATCCTGCTGCAGAATGTCATGACAGGTCCCAGCCCGCTGGACATAGCTTCGCTTCGGCCGAAGCTGACGCTGCCGACCAGGTTCAAGCCGATCAAGGGCTGGAAGATCGCCTATTCGATGGATCTCGGCGGCTTCGAGGTCGATCCGGAAGTGGTGAAGAACACAAAGAAAGCGCTCGATGTGTTTCGTTCACTGGGCGCCAAGGTTGAAGAAGTCGATCTCGGCTGGGGACCCGAGGTGCTGGAGGCCGGGCTCGCCTATCTGAACCATTTGTTCGGTGCGTTCCTGTCGAAGCTGCTGCCCAACCATGCCGACGAGATGACGACCTACGCCCGTAAATTCGCCGAGGAGGGAGCAGGTTCCAAGGCGACCGATTTCGTCGGCAGCCTGGAAGTGGCCGGACGCATGTACATGACGCTTGGGCCGCTGCTCGAGAAATACAATGTGCTGATCTGCCCGACCACGGCGTTGCCGTCGGTGCCTGCCGACCATGACCAGTCGAAGGACGAGGTCAGGATCAACGGCAAGATTGTCGATCCCTCGCTCGGCTGGGTGATGACGACACCGTTCAACACGATGAGCCGCTGTCCGGTGCTGTCGGTTCCATCCGGCCACGCGAAGAGCGGCGTGCCGACCGGCATCCAGATCGTCGGCCGCACCTACAGCGACGAAGATGTGTTCCGCGCCGGCATGGCCTATGAAAAAGCAGTCGGTGGCTGGTACGGAGAAAAGGCGCGCCGGCCGAAACTATGACGGACGGCACGGCCGCACTGAAAGCAAAACCGTCGGGACGATCCCGGAGTATGCAATGACTTCCTACCGCAACAGCGAACCGGCGCCGCCGATCATGCAGGGCTCGCCCCCGCTGATGGTGCCGCCGAAGCTCGATTGGGACAGGGGACCCTGGAACCGATGGGCGTTCCAGCACATCCGCGAATTTCTGCCGACCGTCGAAGTCTGGCGCGGCAATGGCCATCGCCGCCGGTTCGAGCGCGCCGAAGTCGATCTCGATACCCTGCCGGTGAGCGACAGCACGGGTCAGCCGACGACGCTGGCCGGACTGCTCGACGAAACCTATACGGACGGATTGCTCGTGCTCAAGGACGGCAAGGTCGCCTATGAGCGCTATTTCAACGGCATGACCGACCGCACGCTGCATTTGTCGCAGTCGATGGCGAAATCGGTCACCGCTTCGGTGTTCGGCATATTGGTCGGGCGCGGCCTGATCGATCCGGCCTTGCCGGTGACGACCTATCTGCCGGAGCTCGACGCCACCGGGTGGGCGGGTGCCAGCGTGCAGCATGTGCTTGATATGACGACCGGCGTGCGCTTTTCCGAGGAATACACCGACCCCTATTCCGATATCGGCCAGGTCGATGTCGCCTCGGGCTGGAAACCGGTGCCGCCGGGCAGCGATCCGGCCTTCGAGTGGCCGTCGCATATGTTCGAGCTGATCCTGGGGCTCAAGGAGACAAGCCGGCCGCATGGTGCCGCGTTCGAATACCGTTCGATCGAGACCGACGTGCTCGCCTTCATCATGGAGCGGGTCACCGGCAAGCGGCTGGCGCAACTGGTTTCGGAAGAACTCTGGCAAAAGCTCGGAGCCGATGAAAGCGCCTGCTTCACCGTCGACAGCGCCGGCTACGCCGTCGCTGATGGCGGCTTCAACGCCACGCTGCGCGACTATGGCCGTTTCGGCCAGCTGATCCTCGATAATGGCGGCGGCGTGGTGCCGGCCGACTGGATCGAAGCGACGCGCAACGGCAGGCATGGACCGGATTTCAATCCCAGCCTGCCGGAGGGCAGCTACCGCAACCAGTTCTGGATCGAGGATCCGCGTTCGCGCGCGCTGATGTGCCGGGGCGTGTTCGGGCAGCTGATCCATATCGACTGGAACACGAGAATGGTCGTGGTGAAGCTTTCGAGCTACCCGGACTTCACCAACATCGCCTATTCGGAGGCGACGATGAAAGCTGTGCACGCCATCGCCGCTGCGCTGGCTTGAATTTCAAAAAGATCGGAAGGAAACGCTATGACCGGCAAGACCGTGTTCGAGACCAGATACGGCTTTGCCCGCAACCAGGTGCTGCTCGGCAACTGGCGCGAAAGCCCGTTCAGCCGGTGGTCGTTCCAGAATGTCGGAGAGTTGGTGCCGAGCGCGCGCGTGGCCGCAGCGCCAGCCGGCGGTGAGGCGCCAGCGCGGGCTCTTGATGGACTGCTCGGCGAGAGAGTCACTCTGGCTGGCGGCCCGGAGACCGTTGCGTCCTTTCTCACGCGTTCCGATACCGACGGGCTGACGATCATGAAGGGCGGCAAGCTCGTCGGCGACTGGTTCGCACCGCATATGGATTTCGGTGCGCGCCACATCATCTTCTCGATAAGCAAGTCGCTGACCGCCATTCTTGCCGGCATATTGGAAGGCGAGGGGGTTTTCGATCCGCAGGCTCCGATAACCCGCTATCTGCCGGAAGCCGCCGGTTCGGCCTATGGCGATGCCAGCGTGCGGCATGTGCTCGACATGGCCGTCAGCCTCGACTTCGAAGAAGCCTATCTCGATCCGGAAAGCGCCTTTGCCCGCTACCGCCGCGCGACGCTGTGGAATCCGGGCGGCGGCAGCGAAAGCCTGGCCGGCTTCATCTTGACCTTGCAACGTCTGGCCGAGCCGCATGGCCAGACCTTCCGCTACCGCTCGCCCAATTCCGACCTGCTCGGCATCCTGCTGGAGCGCGCGTCCGGCCAGCGCTTCGCCGAGTTGATGCACGAGAAATTGTGGCTGCCGCTCGGCGCGGCCAGCGAAGCCTCGGTGACCGTCGACATGGCAGGCACGGCGCGCGCGGCCGGCGGCATTTCGGTGACGCCGCGCGATCTGGCGCGTGTCGGCGAGATGATGCGGCAAGGCGGCATGACCAACGGCCGCCGCATCGTCCCGGAAGCCTGGGTGCGCGACACGACCGGCACAGGCGGAGACATCGAGGCCTGGCAGCGCGGCACGATGGCGTTCCTCTTTCCGCAAGGCCGCTACCGCAACAAATGGTACCAGACGGGCGCGGCAAGCGGCGCCTTCTGCGGCATCGGCATCCACGGCCAGTGGCTCTACGTCGATCCGAAGGCGGAGGTCGTCATCGCGAAGATGTCGTCGCAGCCGGAGCCGGTCGACGAGCCGCTCGATGTGGAGATCGTTGCCTTCTTCAAGGCGCTGAGTCTGATGGTCTGACCCGATCCAGGTAACCCCTGGCATCGCAGCTTTCCTGTGGAACTGTCAGGATGATCGAAAACGCGGCGGTTGGCGGGGCGACACTCTGCGCCTATGGTCGCCGCTCTCTTCGACAGGACAGCAGGAACGACATGGCATCCGACATCAAGCGCATCGCAGCAATCATAGCGACCGAGATCGCTGCCCGGCCCGAACAGGCTGCTGCGGCGATCGGGCTGCTGGACGAAGGTGCGACGGTGCCGTTCGTGGCGCGTTACCGCAAGGAGGTCACCGGTGGCCTGGACGACACGCAGCTTCGCCTGCTGGCCGAGCGGCTCGCCTATCTGCGCGAACTCGACGCGCGCCGCGACACCATCCTTGGTTCGATCCGCGAGCAAGGCAAGCTGACCGAAGAGCTAGAGACGAAGATCGCTGAGGCCGCCACCAAGGCGGAACTCGAAGACATCTATCTGCCCTATAAGCCGAAGCGCCGGACCAAGGCCGAGATCGCGCGCGAGCGTGGCTTGGGACCGCTGGCCGAGGCCATCCTCGCCGATCGAGCGGCAGTGCCTGGCGAATTGGCGCTGGCCTATGTCGGCGAAGAGGTTGCCGACGCCAAGGCGGCGCTTGAGGGCGCGCGCGACATCCTGTCCGAACAGTTCGCCGAGAATACCGACCTGGTCGGCAAGCTGCGGGCCTATATGAAGGAACGCGCCTTCATGCGCTCACGCGTCGTCGACGGCAAGCAGGAGGCCGGCGCGAAATTCTCCGACTATTTCGACCATGTAGAGCGCTGGGCCAATGTGCCGAGCCATCGCGCCCTGGCGATGCTGCGCGGCCGCAACGAGGAGGTGCTGTCGCTCGACATCGAGGTCGATGCCGACGATGCATCTCCGGTGAAGCCGGTCGAACGGATGATTGCCGACGCCTACGCCATCGGCCGCCAGTTGCCAGGCGACCGCTGGCTGATGGAGGTGGCGGGCTGGACCTGGCGGATAAAGCTGTCGCTGCACCTGACACTCGATCTGATGCGGGATCTGCGCGAACGTGCCGAGGAGGAGGCCATCCACGTCTTTGCACGCAATCTGAAGGATTTGCTGCTCGCGGCACCCGCCGGCTCGCGCGCCACGATGGGACTCGACCCAGGCATCCGCACCGGCGTCAAGGTGGCGGTGGTGGATGGCACCGGCAAGCTGCTGGCGACGACGACGGTCTATCCGTTTCCGCCAAGGAACGATGTGCGCGGCACGCAAGCCGAACTGGCGAAGCTCATCCGCCTGCACAAGGTCGAGCTGATTTCCATCGGCAACGGCACCGGCAGCCGCGAGACGGAACGGCTGGTGGCCGACATGCTGTCCGACATGCCTGCCGAGTCCGGGCCGAAGCCGCTCAAGGTTATCGTCAGCGAGGCGGGCGCTTCGGTCTATTCCGCCTCGGCGACGGCGGCGGCTGAATTTCCCGGCCTCGACGTGTCGCTGCGCGGCGCGGTGTCGATCGCGCGACGGTTGCAGGATCCGCTCGCCGAACTGGTCAAGATCGAGCCAAAGTCGATCGGCGTCGGCCAATATCAGCATGACGTCGATCAATACCGTCTCGGCCGTTCGCTGGAAGCGGTGGTCGAGGACGCGGTCAATGCCGTCGGCGTCGATCTCAACACCGCCTCGGCGCCGCTTCTGGCGCGGGTTTCGGGTCTCGGCGCATCGCTGGCTGAAGGGATCATCGCGCATCGCGATGCGACCGGCCCCTTCGCCAGCCGCCGCGACCTGTTGAAGGTGGCGCGGCTCGGACCGCGGGCTTTCGAGCAATGCGCCGGCTTCCTGCGCATTGCCAACGGCACCGAACCGCTCGATGCCTCGGCCGTGCATCCGGAAGCCTATGGCGTGGCAAAGAAGATCGTCGCCGCCTGTGGGCGCGACGTCCGCTCGCTGATGGGCGACAGTGCCGCGCTCAAGGCGCTCGATCCGCGTGTCTTCGTCGACGAGCGGTTCGGCCTGCCGACGGTGCGTGACATCCTGGCGGAGCTGGAGAAGCCCGGCCGCGATCCGCGTCCAGGCTTCAAGACCGCGACCTTCGCCGACGGCGTCGACGACATCAAGGATTTGAAGCCGGGAATGCTGCTGGAAGGCACCGTCACCAATGTCGCGGCGTTCGGCGCCTTCGTCGATATCGGCGTGCATCAGGACGGACTGGTGCACGTCTCGCAACTGGCCGATCGTTTCGTCAAGGACGCGCATGAGGTGGTGAAAGCCGGCGATGTGGTGAAGGTGCGTGTCGTCGAGGTCGACATCAAGCGCAAGCGCATCGGCCTGTCGATGCGCAAGGATGGTGACGGCGGTGCTTCGAAGCCGCGTGACAATGGCGGCAGATCAGTGCCGCGATCTCCTGCACCGCAACGCCAGCCGGAGCGGCCGGCGCAACAGGGCGCATTCGGCGCCGCGTTGGCGGATGCGTTGAAGCGGAAGTAGCTGTTCCGCGAAAGACATTAGACCGCGCCACGCCGGACCGGCGATTGTCGATCGCAAGCTTTCAGTTCAACGGGACGGATGGCGCGGTTCAAGCGCCGTCGGGTGGTTCTCCCCCCTCGAGAATGGCCTGGATGTCGCGGGCACCATGCAAGATGCGCTCGATACGCACGTCATCGCCTTCGGCAATGTAGAAAATCACATAGCGCTGAAATACAACGGAACGCAGGCCGGGCCATAGGGCAGGGCGGGGAGTACCGCCACGCGGTGCGTCTGCAATGCGGCCACATCGTACCCTGAGCGCGGTGATGAAGCGACCAGCCGCAGATGGATTTTCGGCGTGGATGTAGTCGCCAATCTCTTCAATGTCCTGCGCGGCGGCTGGCGCAAATGTGACCGCCATTATGTGCGGCTTTTGCCGCTATATTTTGCTTCCAGCCGCTCAAAGACTTGCCCGGCTGGGATGCCGGGACCACTTTCTATACCCCTGCGAATATCCTCGCGCAGCGCGGCAAGCTTTGCCTTGCGCTGCTCTTCGCGCTCTTCCAATAGGCGTAGACTATCGCGCACAACTTCGCTGGCGCTGGCATAGCGGCCGCTTTCAACCAACTCGCGCACCAATGCTTCATAACGGGAGCCGATACTGTAACTGGCAGGCATGGCTTGGCATTCCTTACACTTTGTCCAATATTATCAATTTATGATAAATCGGCCAAGGAAAAACTGTCGATCGCCGGGAGAGTTATCCTGCAGCCCTGCCTCCCGGCGAGAGTGCTTGGCCAAAGCGTTGAAGCGGAAGCCGTCACCTTTCCGCTGGTACATGGCCGAGCAGCCAGTCGCGAAAGCTGGCAACCGGCGGATGACCGCGCTTGTCGTGCGGCACGACAAGATAATAGGCGCTGCGGCTTTGCATTGGTCGGCCCGGCGCCGGCACGAGCTGGCCGCGCTGCAATTCGCCTGATATGAGGATCTGCGGCAGCAGCGCCACGCCGAGCCCGGCCATGCAGGCCTGGGCGGCGGTGCCGAATTGCTCGAATTGCATGCCCGGCCCGGTCGGCGCACTCAAACCCTGATGCTCGAACCACTCCGTCCATGCGCCGGGCCGCGTAGCCATATGCAGCAGTGGCAGGCGACCGAGATCGGCAGGCGTGGCAATGGCGCGGCCGGCCAGAAATTCGGGCGAGACGACAGGCGCCACCTCTTCGTGGACCAGCAGCGTCGAGTCGGCGTCCGGCCAGTCGGGCAGGCCGAAATGGATGGCGGCATCGAGCCTTTCGCGAGCGAAGTCGAAGCGGCCGATGCGGGTGACGAAATTGATGGTGATGTCGGGGTTGTTTTCGACGAAATCCGGGATGAGCGGCATCAGCCAGCGTGTGCCGAAGGTCGGCAGGATCGCGAGGTTCAAGATGCCAGTATGCCGATTGCTCATCAATCCAAGGGCTGCGTCACGCAATTGACCCAGGGCGGCGCGCACCGCTTCGGCATAGATCTCACCTGCCACCGACAGCCTGACATTGCGGCTGTCGCGGTCGAACAGCCGGCGGCCGAACTGGTCCTCCAGGAGCTTGATCTGCCGGCTGACAGCGCCTTGAGTCAAATCGAGTTCCTGCGCGGCGGCGGTAAAGCTGCCCAGCCGGGCGACCGCCTCGAAGGCGGCAAGGGCGCTGATACCGGGCAAAAGGCGACGCTGGACGTTCATAATCCATTACTAACGCTCATTGATAGGTGAAGCAATTTCGTTTGATTTTTTCGAGCCGGAAGCCGATAAGCCCGGCATCCCTGCATTTGGAGACCGAGCCATGGCCGCCGACAAGAACGCATTCGTCTGGGAAGATCCCTTCCTGATCGAGGACCAGCTTTCGGAAGACGAGCGGATGGTGCGCGATGGCGCGGCGGCCTTCGCCGCCGACAAGCTCGCTCCCAGGATCGAGGAAGCCTATCTCGAGGAAAAGACCGATGCCGGGATCTTTCGCGAGATGGGCGAGGCCGGGCTGCTCGGCATCACTATCCCCGAGGAATATGGCGGGCTCGGCGCCAACTATGTCACCTATGGGCTGGTGGCGCGGGAAGTCGAGCGCATCGACTCGGGCTATCGCTCGATGATGAGCGTGCAGTCGTCGCTGGTGATGTATCCGATCCATGCCTATGGCTCGGAGGCGCAGCGCAAGAAATACCTGCCGAAGCTCGCCAGCGGCGAGTGGATCGGCTGCTTCGGCCTGACCGAGCCGGATGCCGGTTCCGACCCGGGCGGCATGAAGACGCGAGCCGAGAAGACCGCGAACGGATACAAGCTCTCCGGCTCGAAGATGTGGATTTCCAACGCGCCGATCGCCGACGTCTTTGTCGTCTGGGCGAAATCGGCGGCGCATGACAACCAGATTCGCGGCTTCGTGCTGGAAAAAGGCATGAACGGGCTGTCGGCGCCAAAGATCGGCGGCAAGCTGTCGCTGCGTGCTTCGATCACCGGCGAAGTGGTGATGGAAGGCGTCGAGGTCGGTGAAGACGCGCTGCTGCCCAACGTCTCCGGTCTCAAAGGGCCGTTCGGCTGCCTAAACCGGGCGCGCTACGGTATCTCCTGGGGCGCGATGGGCGCGGCGGAGGATTGCTGGCACCGGGCCCGCCAATATGGCCTCGACCGCAAGCAGTTCGGCAAACCGCTGGCCGGCACGCAGCTTTTCCAGAAGAAGCTCGCCGACATGCAGACCGAAATCGCGCTCGGACTGCAGGGCTCACTGCGGGTCGGGCGGCTGATGGATGAAGGCAAGATGGCGCCGGAGATGATCTCGATCGTCAAGCGCAACAATTGCGGCAAGGCGCTCGACATTGCCCGCCAGGCTCGCGACATGCATGGCGGCAACGGCATCCAGATCGGCTACCACGTCATGCGCCACGCGCAGAACCTTGAAACCGTCAACACCTATGAGGGCACGCATGACGTGCATGCGCTGATCCTCGGACGGGCGCAGACGGGGATACAGGCGTTTTTCTAAGCCGGCAACCGTCGCTTAAATTAGGTGCACCGCAACATCTCTGCTTGGAGAATGCCCGCCGGATGTGTCAGGGTTCGGCGACATCGTTTGAAACGCCGACTTCCGGGGCACCATGGCAATTCTGGCAGCCGTCTACCACCTGACCCATTACAAATATGACCGGCCGGTCGTTCTCGGCCCTCAGGTCATTAGGCTGCAGCCGGCGCCGCATTCCCGCACCAAGGTGCTCAGCCATTCGCTGAAGGTTGAGCCGGCGAACCACTTCGTCAACCTGCAGCAGGACCCCTATGGCAACTTCCTCGCGCGCTTCGTTTTTCCGGAACCGGTGACGGAACTGAAGATCGAGGTCGACCTCGTTGCCGACATGACGGTCTTTAATCCGTTCGATTTCTTCGTCGAGCCGTCGGCCGAAACTTTTCCGTTCGAATACCCGGAAGAGATCAGCGACGATCTCGCCATCTACCGGACGCCGGAGCCGGCCGGGCCGCTGCTGTCGGCGTTCCTGGAAACCATCGATCGCAGTCCCAAAAACACCGTCAACTTCCTCGTCGACCTCAATGCGCGGCTGCAGCGCGAGATCGCCTATATCGTGCGCATGGAAACCGGCGTCTTCTCACCCGAGGAAACGCTGGCCGCCGGCAAGGGATCGTGTCGGGATTCGAGCTGGCTGCTGGTGCAGATCCTGAGGAACCTCGGCATCGCCGCGCGTTTCGTCTCCGGCTACCTGATCCAGTTGAAACCCGATCTTGTCGCGCTTGACGGACCGCCAGGCACCGCCGTCGACTTCACCGATCTCCATGCCTGGTGCGAAGTCTATCTGCCGGGCGCCGGCTGGATAGGCTTCGACCCGACCTCCGGCCTGCTCACCGGCGAAAGCCATGTGCCGCTGGCCGCCACGCCGCATTTCCGCAACGCCGCGCCCATTTCCGGCATGGCGAGCTTCGCCAATGTTGAGTTTGGCTTCGACATGCGGGTCGACCGCATCGCCGAGCACCCGCGCATCACCAAGCCGTTCTCCGACGAAAGCTGGCAAGCGCTCGATGCGCTCGGCAATCAGGTCGATGCCGCGCTCGAGGCAGGGGACGTCCGGCTCACCATGGGCGGCGAGCCGACCTTCGTGTCGATCGACGATTTCGAGGCGGAGGAGTGGAACACCGCCGCCGTCGGCCCGACAAAACGCGAAAAGGCCGATGCTTTGATCCGCCGGCTGCGTGAGCGTTTCGCGCCCGGCGGTTTCCTGCACTACGGGCAGGGCAAGTGGTATCCGGGCGAAAGCCTGCCGCGCTGGACCTTCTCGCTCTACTGGCGCACCGACGGTGAGCCGGTGTGGAGCGACCCATCGCTGATCGCACGGGAAAACAGCGAAGCAGATATTGGGCCGAAGCAGGCTGAAAGCCTGCTGACGACGATTGCCGATGAACTCGGCATCGACAAGGCGATGGTCAGCGAAGCCTATGAGGACCCAGCCGAGTGGCTGCTCAAGGAAGGCAAGCTGCCGGAGAATGTCGATCCGTCCAATTCGAAGCTGGAGGACCCCGAAGAGCGCAGCCGCATGGCGCGGGTGTTCGAGCGCGGCCTGACCAAGCCGTCGGGCTATGTCCTGCCTGTGCAGCGCTGGAACAGTCAGGCGTCGGGTCCGCGCTGGCGTTCGGAGAAGTGGAAGACGCGGCGCGGCAGGCTGTTCTTGGTGCCGGGCGATTCACCGGTCGGCTACCGCCTGCCGCTCGGCACGCTTCCCTATGTGCCGCCGGCGCAGTTCCCCTACATCGTGCCGGTTGATCCTTCGCTGCCGCGCGGACCACTGCCGGCGCGCGAGGCCATTGTGCCTGAGGCCGCTCCTTTGCCGGAGGCTGCCCCGGCCGAACTGGAAGGCGCCGACGAAATGGTGCGACGCCAGCAGGCGATGTCCTTCACCGCCACGACCGGTCAGCAGGACCGTGTCGAACAGGAGATCACCGAGATCGGCGGAGCGGTGCGTACCGCGCTGTCGGTCGAGCCGCGCGACGGACGGCTTTGTGTGTTCATGCCGCCGGTCGAGGCGCTGGAAGATTATCTCGAACTGGTCGCGGCGGCCGAGAACGCGGCAAAGGCCATCGGCCTGCCGGTGCACATCGAGGGCTACGGCCCGCCGCACGATCCGCGCCTCAATGTGATCCGTGTGGCTCCGGATCCTGGTGTCATCGAGGTGAACATCCATCCGGCTGCGAACTGGCAGGACTGCGTGGCGACGACCACAGCGATCTACGAAGAGGCGCGGCAGACGCGGCTTGGCGCCGACAAGTTCATGATCGACGGCCGCCATACCGGCACCGGCGGCGGCAACCATGTCGTCGTCGGCGGCGCAACACCCAATGACAGTCCGTTCCTGCGCCGCCCCGACCTCTTGAAGAGCCTGGTGCTGCAATGGCAGCGGCACCCGTCGCTGTCCTATCTGTTCTCGGGCCTGTTCATCGGCCCGACCAGCCAGGCACCGCGCTTCGACGAGGCGCGCCACGATTCGCTCTATGAGCTCGAGATCGCGATGGCGCAGGTGCCGCACCCGGACAAGGGCAATGCGCCATTGCCGTGGCTGGTCGACCGGCTGTTCCGCAATCTGTTGACCGATGTCACCGGCAACACGCATCGCTCGGAAATCTGCATCGACAAGCTGTTTTCGCCGGACGGCCCGACCGGACGGCTGGGGCTGGTCGAGTTCCGCGGATTCGAGATGCCGCCTAATGCGCGCATGAGCCTGGCGCAGCAATTGCTGGTGCGCGCCATCATCGCCCGCGCCTGGAAAAACCCGCTCGATGGCCGCTTCGTGCGCTGGGGCACGTCGCTGCATGACCGTTTCATGCTGCCGCACTACGTCTGGGCGGACTTTCTCGACGTGCTGGACGACCTCAAGCTGAACGGCTTCGAATTCCGTCCCGAATGGTTCGACGCGCAGCTCGAATTCCGCTTTCCGTTCTGCGGCGAGGTCCAGCATGCCGGCATCAAGCTGGAGCTGCGGCAAGCGCTGGAGCCGTGGCATGTCATGGGCGAGCAGGGCGCGATCGGCGGCACCGTGCGCTTCGTCGATTCCTCGGTCGAACGGCTGCAGGTGAAGACCGAAGGGCTCAATCCGGAGCGTCATGCCGTCGTCTGCAACGGCCGCATCGTGCCGATGAAGGTGACCGACACCAGAGAGATCGCGGTGGCGGGCGTCCGTTTCAAAGCCTGGCAGCCGGCCTCGGGCCTGCATCCCGCGCTGCCGGTCAACACACCTCTGGTCTTCGACATCTATGACCGCTGGTCGGGCCGGGCGGTCGGCGGCTGCGTCTATCATGTCGCGCATCCCGGCGGGCGCAACTACGACACCTTCCCGGTCAATGGCAACGAAGCGGAGGCGCGGCGGCTTGCCCGTTTCGAACCGCGCGGGCATACGCCGTCCGGTTACGTGTTGCGCAACGAAGAAGCTTCTGAAGATTTCCCGATGACCCTTGACCTGCGGCGGCCTGCAAGACTCTGATCAGCCATGGCAAAGGGGAATCACGAGAAAATACGCGGCAGGCCGCATAACCTGCTGGAGCACTACCAGCCGATCGACGGCGTCGTCGACGAGATGGTCGATGCATCGGGCAATCCCCGCCCGGTCTGGACGAACTTCATCGAGGCACTGGAGAATCTGGGGCCAGAAAAGCTCGCCCAGCGTTTCGCCCGCGCCGACCAGTATCTGCGCGACGCCGGGGTCTACTACCGGGTCTACGACAAGGCCGGCGCCAATGAACGCGAATGGCCGCTGGCGCATGTTCCCTTGTTGATCGAGGAGCAGGAATGGGCCGACATCAGCGCCGGCCTCGTCCAGCGGGCCGAGCTGTTCGAGGAAACGATCGCCGATATCTACGGACCGAACCGGCTCATCGAGAAAGGTATCCTGCCGGCGGGGCTGATCGCGGCCAGCCCGGAATATTTGCGGCCCGTCGTCGGCATCAGACCGGCCAGCGGCCATTTCCTGCATTTCTGCGCCTTCGAGCTCGGCCGTGGACCGGACGGCCGCTGGTGGGTGCTGGGCGACCGCACGCAGGCGCCGTCGGGTGCCGGCTTTGCGCTGGAAAACCGCGTCGCCACCACGCGTGCGCTGTCCGACATCTATGGCGAGATGCATGTGCACCGCCTTGCCGGCTTCTTCCGTCGCTTTCGCGACGCGCTGAACGGCATGGCCAAGGAGACCGGCGGCCGTGTCGCCATCCTGACGCCGGGGCCGCTCAACGAAACCTATTACGAACATGCCTACATCGCCCGCTATCTCGGCATCATGCTGCTCGAAGGCGAGGATCTGACCGTCTCCGGCGGCCGGCTTATGGTGCGCACGGTTTCGGGGCTGATGCCGGTCAGCGTGCTGTGGCGACGGCTCGACGCCGCCTTCGCCGATCCGCTCGAATTACGGCCGGATTCGCAGATCGGCACGCCGGGGCTGGTCGAGGCGATCCGCCGGGGAGCCGTTTCGGCCGTCAACGCACTCGGCTCCGGGCTGATGGAAACGCGGGCGCTGTTCGCCTTCCTGCCGAAGATTTCGCGAGAATTGCGCAATGAGGAGCTTCTCTTGCCGAGCATCGCGACATGGTGGTGCGGGCGGGAGACGGAGCGCGCCCATGTGCTCGCCAATATCGACCGCATGGTGATCGGTCCGGCGCTGTCGACACGGCTTGCCTTCGAGGATGACGAGTCCACCAGGCTGGGCTCGGCGCTGACGGCCGGGGAACGGGCCGAATTGATAGCGCGGATCGAACGGGACGGCGGCGACTTTGTCGGTCAGGAAGCGGTGACGCTTTCGACCACGCCGGTCTATGTCGGCGGCTGGCTGGAGCCGCGGCCGGCAGCCCTGCGCGTCTATCTGGCGCGAACGCCGGAAGGCTGGACGGTGATGCCAGGTGGTTTTGCCCGTGTCGGCTTCTCGCTCGACCCGACCGCCATCGCCATGCAGCGTGGCGGCCAGGCGGCGGATGTGTGGGTGGTCAGCGACAGACCGGTGGAGCGCGAGACGCTGCTGCCGCAGGAGCACGACAGCTTCACCCGCACCTTGCCGGGCAGCCTGCCCAGCCGCGCGGCGGAGAACCTGACATGGCTCGGCCGCTATATCGAGCGATCGGAAGACACGGTGCGCATCCTGCGCGCCTATCACGTGCGGCTGGCCGAGGCCTCCGATCCGGACATGCCGCTGCTTGCCGATATCAGAGACTATCTCGAACCGTTCGGCATCGACGTCGCGACGGCGATCCCACCGGGGCTGATCGGCACGCTGGACAGCGCCGTCTACAGCGCCGGACAGATCCGCGACCGCTTCTCGCCCGATGGCTGGCTGGCGCTGAAGGATCTGTCGAAGACCATTCATCAATTCGCGACGACGGTGGCGCCGGGCGATGACGCGACGCGGGCAATGACGGTCATCCTGCGCAAGCTCGCCGGGTTTTCCGGCCTGCTGCATGAGAATATGTACCGCTTCACCGGCTGGCGCTTCCTGGAGATCGGCCGGCGGCTGGAACGCGGCATCCAGATCGCCCGCACGCTCGCCCGGCTGACCAGGGCTGCGGCGCCGGACGGCGCGCTGGACATGATGCTGGAGATCGGCGACAGCGTCATGACCCATCGGCGGCAGTATCCGGTGCAGGCCGGCCGGCGCACGGTGATAGACCTCCTGGTGCTCGATCCGCTCAACCCGCGCTCCATCCTGTTCCAGCTCGAGCGGCTGAAGGCCGAAATCGCGCTGTTGCCTTCTGTCGGCGGCGAAGGGCATATGTCGCCGGCGGCGAAGGAGATCCTGCAGCTCAACACGGCGATCGCCATCATGGAGCCCTCGGATATGACGGCGAATGCCCTGGACGATCTCGCCGATGAGATCGGCGGCCTCTACAACAGCCTCGCCAAGGCCTATTTCGGCTAAGGGCGGGTTCGGGTAAAGGCGGACATGCTCTACGACATCAGGCTCAATCTGCGCTACGATTATGATGCTGCCGCCGGTGGCGGTCGTCATCAGGTGCATGTGCTGCCGCCGACGATACCAGGTGTGCAGCGCGTGATCGCCGCTTCGCTGTCCTTCGCGCCGGCGCCGAGCGAACGCTCGGACTTTTTCGACTTCTTTGGCAACAGCGTGACGTCGATCGCCTTTCGCGACGTCCACGATGCGCTCGACATCAGGATGAGCGCGCGCGTTGCGGTCTCGCGGCCGGAACCGGCGCTTGACGTATCGCCCGACATCCGCCGGCTGCGGGAGGAACTCGACGCGGTGCGGTCGCTGTCGCCCGATGCACCGCATCACTTTCTGGCAGCCAGCGACCATGCAGGCCTCGATGCGGCGATCACGGCTTACGCGCAGGCCAGCGCCGGCAGTTCCGTCGCCGGCATCGCCATGGACCTGTGCAACCGTATTCATCGCGATTTCACCTATGACGGCAAGGCGACCACCGTTCGGACCCGAGCCAGCGACGCTTTCAGCCTGAAGCGGGGTGTCTGCCAGGATTTTTCACACATCATGATCGCCGGGCTGCGCGGCCTGGGTGTCCCCGCCGGCTATGTCAGCGGGTTCCTGCGCACCA
Organism: Mesorhizobium sp.; assembly: GCF_004962245.1. GTDB lineage: Bacteria > Pseudomonadota > Alphaproteobacteria > Rhizobiales > Rhizobiaceae > Mesorhizobium. The sequence goes on from NZ_SUHQ01000026.1 coordinate 71,799, forward strand.
TTCCGCCGCGCGGAAAACCGCGCCTGGAAGGGGCCGACGCCATGCATGCCTGGGTGAAGGTGTGGTGCGGGCGCGACACCGGATGGCAGGAATTCGATCCGACCAACGGCATGCGGGCAAGCAACGACCACATCACCGTCGGCCATGGCCGCGACTATTCGGATGTAGCGCCGATCGTCGGCGTCCTGAAGACGACCGGAGGGCAGGTCGGCGAGCAAGCGGTCGACGTCATTCCGGTCGTGCTCGAGAAGGCGTGACGGCAAGCGAGGCCGCAATCGCATGCGCCGAAGACTGGTTCCCAAACGCATGTGGTGAGCCTGACATCTTTGTGAAGCCATGGCGGAACCAGCGGCGGGTCCGGCGCTTATCTACGGGATAATTTCTCGTGGAGAGGACATGCTGGATAGATCCGGGTCGTCCTCCGGCAAATTAACTGCCGGGGTTGCACCAAAGAACGGGGTGCCGAAAAATGGGTCGCAAGCCTCTGCCGATCGCGCCTCGCTTTCCTACATCACCGACGCCGAGCCCGGTATCCGCCGTCTGAGGGCTGGCAAGGGATTTTCATACAAGGGGCCTGACGGGCAGGGCGTCGACGAGGCCACTATGTCCCGCATCACGGCGCTCGCCATACCGCCGGCCTGGACGGACGTGTGGATCTCGCCGGATGCCGACGGTCACATCCAGGCGACGGGCCGGGATCAGCGTGGGCGCAAGCAGTATCGCTACCATGCGCTGTGGGCGGAGGAGCGCGACGGCGTCAAATATTCGAGCCTCGTCGCCTTTGCAGAAAGCCTGCCTGAGCTGCGACGCCAGATCGATGCCGATCTGCGCCGTCACGGCCTGCCGTTGGAACGCGTTGTCGCCGCTGTGGTCTGGCTGCTCGACAACACGATGATCCGCGTCGGCAATTCCGCCTACGCTCGCGACAACAACAGCTTTGGGGTGACCACGCTGCGCGACCGCCATGTCGACATCAACGGCTCGAGCCTGCGTTTCGCTTTCAAAGGCAAGTCCGGCAAGGAATGGAAGCTGAAGCTCGTCGATCGCCGGATCGCCAGGATCGTGCGCGGCGCGCAGGATCTGCCGGGCCAGAAGCTGTTCCAGTACCTCGACGAGGACGGAAGCAGGCGACCGATCCGTTCCGACGACGTCAACCGCTATATCAGGGAGACGGCAGGGGCCGATTTCAGCTCCAAGCATTTCCGAACCTGGGGCGGCACCATCCACGCTGCGTCGCTGTTTGCGCAAACCGAACGGCCCGAAAACCAGGCACAGCAGAAGCGGGTGATGAACGGCATCATCGACAAGGTGGCCGAGCGGCTGGGCAACACGCGCGCCATCTGTCGCAAATGCTACATCCACCCGCAGGTTTTCGACGCCTGGTCCGAAGGACGGCTGCTCAGCGAAATGGCGGATGTGAACAAGCGGAAGCGATCGATACCCGACCTTGACGACGAAGAAGCCGTCGTCCTGAGGTGGCTGAAGGCAGAGTCAGGCTGAACCGAGCGGAGCAGTCACAGGCTTTCAGAGCCCTGGCAGGGCGCAATTTTTTATCGACGTTATGTCGGGATCGGTTCTACTGTTTCGTCCTTTGACAGAGAAAAGGACGCACTCATGCTCTACGCTATCCTCTGCTATGCCTCCGAAGACGTCGTCTGCTCGTGGAGCAAGGAACAGGACGATGCCGTCATGGAAAAACTCATCGGCGTGCAGGAGAAATATGCAAAGGCCGGCCGGCTTGGCCCGGTGGCGCGGCTGTTGCCGACGACCGCTGCGACAACGCTGAGAAAGGTCAAGGGCGAAGCGGTCGTCATCGACGGCCCGTTCGCCGAAACCAAGGAACAGTTCCTCGGTTTCTACACGCTCGAATGCACCGATCTCGACGAGGCCGTCGCCTTTGCGCGCGAGCTTTCCGACGTCAACCCGAGCGGCGGCTCGTACGAAATCCGGCCGGTTTCGCTCTTCAGCCCCGCCAAGGTTTCCGCATGACCGACCTTACCTGGATCAGCACCGCGATCAGCACCGCCCGCCCGCAGGCGATGGGCGCGCTGCTGCGCTACTTCCGCGATCTCGATGCGGCGGAGGAAGCCTTCCAGGACGCTTGCCTGCGCGCTCTGAAGAACTGGCCGACAAACGGCCCGCCGCGCGATCCGGCGGCCTGGCTGATCTTCGTTGGCCGCAACAGCGGCATCGATGCGGTGCGCAAGCGTGCCAAGCAGGCGCCGCTGCCGGAAGAGGACCAGATCTCCGATCTGGAAGATGCCGAGGCCGATATCGTCGAACGGCTGGACGGCGCGCATTACCGCGACGACATATTGCGGCTGCTGTTCATCTGCTGTCATCCCGACCTGCCGGAGACGCAGCAGGTCGCCGTTGCGCTGCGCATCGTCTCCGGCCTGTCCGTCAAGCAGATCGCTCGTGCCTTTCTCGTCGGTGAAAGCGCCATGGAGCAGCGTATCACACGTGCCAAGGCGCGCATCGCCGATGCCGGCGTGCCGTTCGAGACGCCCGGCGCGGTCGAACGGTCCGAACGGCTCGCCGCCGTCGCCGCCATGGTCTACCTGATTTTCAACGAAGGCTATTCGACCAACAGCGGGGAGGCGCCGGCCCGCGCGCCGCTCTGCGAAGAGGCGATCCGGCTGGCCAGGCTGCTGCTCAGGCTGTTCCAGACCGAGCCGGAGATCATGGGCCTGACGGCGCTTTTGCTTCTCCAGCATGCGCGTGCACCGGCGCGTTTCGACGAGAACGGCGAGATCGTGCTGCTCGAAGACCAGGACCGCAGCCTGTGGAGCCGCAAGATGATCGACGAGGGGCTGGCGCTGGTCGACAAGGCGCTGCGCCACCGGAAACCCGGTCCCTATCAGGTGCAAGCGGCGATCGCCGCCCTGCATGCGCGGGCGGAAAAGCCCGAGGACACGGACTGGAATGAGATTGACCTGCTCTACGGCCTGCTCGAGCAGATGCAGCCGTCGCCGGTGGTGACGCTCAATCGCGCCGTCGCGGTCGCCAAGGTGCGCGGGCCGGAAGCGGCACTTGCCATGATCGAGCCGCTGGAACAAAGGCTTTCCGGTTATTTCCACTTCTTCGGCCTCAAGGGCGGACTGCTGATGCAGCTTGGTCGTGGCGAGGAGGCGCGCATCGCCTTCGACCGCGCCATCGCACTTGCCAACACGGCAGCCGAGGCTGCCCATATCCGCATGCATATCGACCGGCTGATGAACGAAGGCGCCGCGCGGGGCGCTGCAAAGACGACACGCTGATCTGGTTCAATCGTCTGCGCAGAGCTTAGACCATGCCGGGGTGGCGATTTTTCCCTGAAACGAGTAAGGCCACGCCATGACAGCGCCTGATGTGCCGACAAGCACACGGCGCGCGGTGCAAGGCATCCATCGACGCCATATGAGCGACGGGATCTGAAAGGGACAAAAATGACGATTGCGAAGGAAACAGCCGGGCTGCTGGCGAAACTGGGCGTCGCCGAGGACGCGCTTTCGGGCGGCGATCTTATCGTGCGCAGCCCGGTCACGGGCGAGCAGATTGCCGCGCTGAAGACGATCTCGCCGGCCGATGCGGCAAAGACCATCGATAATGCCCACAAAGCCTTTCAGGCGTGGCGGCTGGTGCCGGGGCCGAAGCGCGGCGAGCTGGTGCGGCTGCTTGGCGAGGAACTGCGCGCGCACAAGGCCGAGCTTGGCCGGCTGGTGTCGATCGAAGTCGGCAAGATCCCGTCCGAAGGCCTCGGCGAAGTGCAGGAGATGATCGACATCTGCGATTTCGCCGTCGGCCTGTCACGCCAGCTCTACGGCCTGACCATCGCCACCGAGCGCCCCGGTCATCGCATGATGGAAACCTGGCATCCGCTGGGTGTGGTCGGCGTGATTTCCGCCTTTAACTTCCCGGTCGCGGTGTGGTCGTGGAACGCCGCACTGGCGCTGGTCTGTGGCGACGCGGTGGTTTGGAAGCCGTCGGAAAAGACACCGCTGACGGCGCTCGCCTGCGAAGCGATCTTCAAGCGCGCGGCAAAGCGTTTCGGCGATGCGCCCGAAGGACTGGCGCCGGTGCTGATCGGCGATCGCGCTGTCGGCGAAATCCTGGTCGACCATCCGAAGGTTCCGCTGGTCTCGGCCACCGGCTCGACCCGCATGGGCAGGGACGTCGGTCCGCGGCTGGCGAAACGCTTTGCGCGCGCGGTGCTGGAGCTCGGCGGCAACAATGCCGGCATCGTCTGCCCGACGGCAGATCTCGACATGGCCTTGCGCGCCATCGCCTTTGGCGCCATGGGCACGGCCGGCCAGCGCTGCACGACGCTCAGGCGCCTGTTCGTGCACGACAGCGTCTATGACGCCCTGATTCCGCGCTTGAAGAAGGCCTATGAAAGCGTCTCGGTGGGCAATCCGCTGGAGACATCAGCGCTGGTCGGACCGCTGATCGACAAGGCCGCCTTCGACAGCATGCAGAAGGCGCTCAAGGAAGCGGTTTCGCATGGCGGCAAGGTGACCGGTGGCACACGGGTCGAGAACGGCCATCCCGACGCCTATTACGTGCATCCGGCGCTGGTCGAAATGCCGAAGCAGGTTTCGCCGGTGACGGAAGAGACCTTCGCGCCGATCCTCTATGTGATGAAATACTCGGATTTCGACGCCGTGCTCGACGAGCACAATGCAGTTGGAGCGGGACTGTCGTCGTCGATCTTCACCCGCGACCTGCAGGAATCCGAACGCTTTCTCGGCGTCGACGGTTCGGACTGCGGCATCGCCAACGTCAACATAGGTACATCGGGGGCCGAGATCGGTGGTGCCTTCGGTGGCGAGAAGGAGACCGGCGGCGGTCGTGAGTCCGGCTCGGACGCCTGGAAGGCGTATATGCGGCGTGCCACCAACACGGTGAACTATTCGAAGGCGCTGCCGCTGGCGCAGGGCGTCTCCTTCGACATCGACTGAGGACGCCAGGGTTCCTGTCGTGGCGGCAGCAAATGGCCGCCACGACGAATCTCAGGTCGCCATCGCGATCGCCGTTCAGTCGTTCGCCGATGGCGAAAACAGGTTTCGAAAGCCGCATCGATGATCGCGAGCTTCGCGGCCTAGCGCCACATGGCTGGTCAGTGCCCGGGTGAATCGTCGTCTTCACCGTCGGCTTCGGCGTTCTGGTCGTGAACTTTCCGCCAGTCGGCGACCGTTCGGCCCAGCGAGGAATCCTGGAGATGATCGGCAAGGCGTGCCTGCTGACGCAAGGCCAGGCGCACGGCAGCGCGTGCGAAGCGGTTGGCGGGCATGCCGAAGCTCTCGGGCGCATCACCGCGTTCCAGCCGTTCAATCACGCGCTTCTTCACCGCCACGATCTCGGGGTCGCCATACCTGCCAAGCAACGCCTGGAAATCGCGATGAAGGTCGCTGTCGAACGGCAGGTCCTCGCCCATCGGACCGATCACCGGATTGCCGGGATGCATCGAGCCTAGCGGCAGCAGGCCGTCGGGAATGGGCGTGTTTGCCGAGTGCGTGCGACCGCTCTTCAGCAGTTTCGGCAAGAGATGCGTATGCGGTCCTGGTGGGGAAACGCCGCCCGTGTCCGGGCCGCCGATCTTCTGGTAAACCTCGACGCGGCCGATATTGGTCAGCGCGACGCGATGCGGATGCGCTGAAAGAATAGCCGTCAAGGCGGGATTGTCGTGTTCGAACAGCGAGCGTCCCAGGCCGGCTCGCAATGCGGCGAGCAGCTTCGGATCACTGGTGCGGATGCAGAAATCGCATTGCGGCAACGACAGTCCCATATCGAACAGGATGCCGGTGCGATCTATGCCGCGAACGGCGTCGTCGTCCGGACCGAGCTCGGTCAGCACCGGGCGTGCGGTGCGTCGTGCCAGATCGTCAGGCAGACAGAACGACAGGGCCTGGCTCCAGCGATGACGCCTGGGGCTTGGCGTCTCATAGGCAACGGCATGTACATCGCCCAGCTTTCGCCAGTCGATGTGGATGGCGCCCCGCCTGGTCGCGCGCATCAATACATGCGGCTCGTCGACAACAGCGACCTCGCCTTGATCCTGGTGAAACTCGGCGATGGCGCCGAATATGCCCATGCTCCAGCCTGTTCGCCAGTCGGCCAGATGCCGCCGCACGAGATCTTCGAGATCACTCATCGCTTCACGCCTTGCCTGTTTGCGCCGGATTGCCAGCAGCGGCGACGTTCAATGGCTGGACGATCATTCCGTCCGCCGCTTCACCGAGATAGGCTTCGACGCCATAGACCGACCGCAGCCGTTCTGCCGTCAACACGGTGCGCGGCCGCCCGTCAGCGACGATAATGCCATGATCAAGCAGGATCAGCCGCGAGCACCAGCGGGCCGCCAGGCCGAGATCATGCATGGAGGCTACGACCGCGCGGCCTTCCGAAGCGAGCTCGGCGAAGGTCCGCATCACCATTATCTGGTGCGAGGGATCGAGACCCGCCGTCGGTTCGTCAGCCAAAAGCAGTGGCGCGTCCTGGGCGAGGGCGCGCGCGATGAGAACCCGTGCCTTCTCGCCGCCGGACAGCTGCGTCGCCGGCCGGTCGCGAAAGGTCTCGATTTCCATACGCTGGATGGCGCGGTTGATCACCTTGATGTCTTCAGCGCTCAGGCCCGCAAAGGCCGAGCCGTACGGCGCGCGACCCAGCGACACCAGCATCTCCACCGAAACCGCCCAGGCGATATCGCGCTCCTGCGGCAGGTAGGCTATGTGGCGCGCACGTTCGCGAATGGACAGAGTCTCGCGCCCGCCAACGGCAATATGACCTTCACTGCGAACCAGGCCCAGAGCAGCACGCAGCAGCGTCGACTTGCCGGCGCCATTAGGGCCGATCAGCCCGACGAACTCGCCCGCGCCTATGGCGAAGGAAAGCCCCTTGAGCACAGGCTTGCCGCCGAGCGAGGCGTGGAGGTCTGAAACGGAGAGCAGGCTCACAGCATTTGCCTCCGCGTCCGGTAGACCAGCCACAGGAAGAACGGCGCGCCGACGATCGCCGTCAGCACGCCGAGCTTGAGATCGCGTCCCGGTGCAATGACGCGCACCAGGATGTCCGCTGCCAGCAGCACGCAGGCGCCGCCGAGCGCACTGGCGGGAAGCAGGCGCGACGGCCGGGACCCGACCAACGGCCGCAGGATATGCGGCACGATCAGTCCGACGAAGCCGATGGCGCCAGCCACTGCCGTTGCCGCGCCCACGGATGCCGCCGTGCCGAGCACGGCGAGGAACTGCACGCGGCGCATGTCGACGCCCATGCTGGCTGCCGCGTCGCTTCCCAAGGTCAGTGCGTCGAGCGCGCGGGCGAGGCTTGCCAGCATAACCCAGCCGGCAATCATGAACGGCGCCGCCAGCCAGACATGCGTCATCGAACGATCGGTGAGCGAACCCAGCATCCAGAACATGATCTCAAGCGCCGCGAACGGATTGGGCGACAGGTTGAGGGCAAGCGAGGTCATCGCACCGGCGAAGGCCGATACGGCAATGCCGGACAGGATGATGGTCAAGACGCTGGCGCGGGTTCCGGCCATTGACCGAACGACGAACACCGCCAGCACCGCACCCGCCAGGGCCGCCAGCGGCAGGCCGAGCGGGAAGACGGCGGAGAGGCCGGAATAGATCGCGATCACCGCGCCGAGCGAAGCCGATGCGCTGACGCCGAGCAGACCCGGCTCGGCCAGCGGATTGCGCAGCCAGCCTTGAAGGGCAGCTCCCGACAGGCCAAGCGTTGCGCCGATCATCAGGCCGAGGATGGCGCGCGGCAGGCGGATTTCCCGCATGATCAAGGCGATGGCGTCGCCCTTGTCCGAAAGCAGGGCCGACAGGCTGTCGCCGAATGCAATCGCCGCCGGACCGACGGTCAGCGACAGCAGGAACAGGGCCACCGTGGCCAGGCCGAGAAAGACGAGAACCAGCCGGTAGCGCGCGCTGTCGCTCATGGCGTTGCGCCATCGGATTTCCGCGCCGCGTCCTGGAGCATGCGCGCGGCTTCGAGCGTGAACGGCGCGCCGCAGATCGTGTATTTGCCGGGGACGGCGATTTTCTGCCCGGACAAGGCCTTGTAGGCGGGATGAACGAAATTCTCCTGCGCCAGCGCCGGAGCCTCATCGCGGCTGTCGTCGGCGACGATCAGATCGGGATTGGCGACGAGCAACAGTTCGAGCGGCAGCCTGACCGTGCCGGCAAGACCGAGCGTGTCGTCGATATTGGTGAGGCCCGAGGCTTTCACGATCGCATCGGCCAGGGTTCCGGATCCTGAGGTGTAGCTGTTGGCGTAGTAGAGCGCGACGGTCTTGCCGGGTACGGCATTCGCGGCGAGCTTCGCCAGCCCGGCATCGAGTTCGGCGACAAGTTCGGCCGCACGCCGCTGCCGCTGGAGGATGTCGCCCATGCGCCTGAGGTTGGCTCTGACATCGTCGAAGGAGCTCTCCGGCGCGAACTCCTCGACCCGGAAACCAAGGCGCCTGAGCAGCGCCACAGTGGTGCGCGTCGTGTAGGTGCCGGCAATCACGAGGTCCGGCTGCATCAGGAAAATCTCTTCGGCCAGACCATGATTGACGACATAGCCGCTGGCCTGACTGGCCAAGACCGAGGAACTTTGGTCTCCTGCCAGATAGGACACCGAATAAAGCTGACCCGGGCCGGCAATCAGCATCGCCATCTGGTCGGTGCAAAGGTTCATCGAAACGACGCGTTTCGGTGGTTCGGTCGCCAGAGCCGGCGCGCAACAGGGCATCACGAGGGTGGCGAGCGCTGTCCCCGCGATCGTTGCGCGCATCGGATGATTCCTTGTCGCCATCGCCATCAGTAAATCCCTTTCAGGCCGATGAAAGCGGTTCGTCCCTCGGTGTTATAGCCGAACACCTCCTGATACTGCTCGTCGAACAGGTTCTCGATGCGGCCATAAGCTTCGAGATGGTCGTTGAGCTTGTAGCTGCCGCCGATGTTGACCACGGTGTAGGATTCGAGTGTCATGCGCGGCGGCAGGGAAGGGACGAAGGCGACATCTTCCGTCTTGCCGTTGAATACCACCTCGCCGAAGACGCGGGCGTGATCCTCGTCGAAGACATAGGCGGCGCTGAGCGAACCGGCGTGCTTGGGTCTACGGACTTCGTCGAGGCGGGGGCCGCCCGCGACCGTCTGCTCGCTCGCATCGGTGTAGGTGTAGGTCGTCGTCGCGGTGAAGCCGTTGAAGAGATCGAGCGTTGCCGACAGTTCGACGCCTTGCCGCTTGCTGACGCCGTCGAGATTGACGGGAGATGGAAGAGGTCCGCTGTAATCGGTCGCGATCTCGTGCGTCAGGTTCTGGTTGAAGTAGGTGATGTCGGCGACCAATCCGCCATCGAAGAAGCCCTGCTCGATGCCGAGATCGAAGCCGGTGCTTTCCTCGGGAATCAGGTCGGGATTGCCTTTGAAGCTGCCCGGGAAAAAGCCGAACTGCTCGTAGAAGGTCGGGTTGGTGACGCCGGTGCCGACCGAGGCATGCAGGCGCGTGGCGGTGTCGGGGATTTTCCAGGCACCGCTCAGGCTCCAGGTGGTGGCGTCCTCGAAGCGGTCGTTAAAGTCGCGGCGCAGGCCGGCATTGATGTGGAACTGGTCAAGAAATTCACCGCGATATTCGCCGACGAAGGAATTCGTGTTGCGGCTAAAGGTCTCGCTCAGATGCGAGGGTGCGAAGGTTTCGCGTTCCCATTCATAGCCCGCGGTCAACTGGTGGTGGGCATCGAGCATATTGGGCGTATCGAACTGATAGCTCGCCTGATAGGTGCCGTTATAGCGGTTGCCGTCGTCCCAACTCATCGATCCGCCGTAAGCGCTGGCGAAATTGTCGCGATGGGTATCGCTGCCGGTGAAGCGGGCCTTCTGCGTCAAGGCGCCATCCATGGAGACATAAGTGGCGCCGACCGAGCCAAAGAACTCGCGCGTCGCCGTCCAATCGGGCTCGTCGATGACCTTGCCATAGGTTTCGCTGCCCCATTCAAAATCCTGCGGATCGGTGTCGCTCTTGCGGTCGACATAGCGCAAGGTGGCGTCGACGGTGAGGTCGGGCGAGAGATCGACGGTGAACTTGCCGTTCAGCGTGGTGTTGCGGTCGCCATCCTTCTCGTCGCCGTCCGGGGAAATGTTGAAGCCATCGGTTCGGCGGAACGCCGCCGATAGCGCCACATCATGGTTCTCACCGCCGCCGCGCAAGGAAACGCCGCCCAAGAAGGTGCCATCGGTACCGGCTTCGGTCCGCGCATTGACCGCAAAGCCGCCGCGCTCGCCGCGCTTGGTGATGATGTTGACGACGCCGGCTGTTGCGTTCGATCCCCAGAAGGCGCTCTGCGGGCCGCGCAGGACTTCGATGCGGTCGATGTCGTCGACAAGCAGGCTGCCGAAGTCGAATTCTCCGCTTGCCGTCTCGCCGACTTCGACACCGTCGATCATCACCAGCAGATGGTTGGCTTCAGCGCCACGCACGCGCACCTGCGTGAGGCCGCCAAAGGAGCCGGAGCGCGATACGGCAAAGCCCGGGACCTGTCGCAGCGCGTCGGCGACATAGCGCACCTGGTTCTTTTCCAGCTGTTCGCCTGATATGACCGTGAAGGCCCGGCCCGAATTCTCCTGTTCGATCGGCGTGCGCCCGTCGGTGACGAGGATCCGGTCGAGCATTGTTGCCTTGCCCTGGTCGGCTTGTTCCTGCGCGTCAGCGACGCCTGTCAGTGCCAGCGCCAAGGAGCCGGCCGCGAATGTCCGTTGGTACATATCTGCCCCCGAATCGGTTTGGGAGAGCGAGAAGTCTCGCGCCCCGGGTTTTCTCGAAAAACCGCAGGCAGAAAGCGTCAGGCAGATTTCTTGGCACGTGCATCTTCACCCTCGACCGTTCCCGGCATGCGGCAACACTTTTTCAAATGTCACCGCCACGGGCGACCGCGCATGAACACACCCCGTGTTCGTGCATGGGTGACCGGAACAGGCAGGTCTCCTGACTTCCGTGTCTTCGCCGGTCTCCCGCCTTCCCGATCACGCGCCGCGCTCTCAGTGGCTAATTGGAAGATGGCTCAACGGTTACAGTTGCGGGGGCAGTCACGGATTCGGCCAAATGTGCGGCCTCACCGTGTTCCCTTTTCATCCGCCTCGCGGCGGAACCAATTCCGAGCGGGAAGCTAGCGAGCGATCCCTCGGTCGTCAATCGTGGATTGTGACGATCGATGGCGATACCGAGCTGAGCTCATCCTCGATAGGCTTTCCTCTTTGCTTACAGCGAAACCTGGAGCGTCTTCATCCAGCGCAATCCCTCGTCGGTGCCGGCGCGCGGCCTGTATTCGCAGCCGACCCAACCGGCATAGCCAAGCCGGTCCAGCGCGGCGAATATGGCGCCGTAGGCGATCTCGCCTTCGTCCGGCTCGGCGCGACTTGGAACGGCGGCGATCTGCACATGGCCGATCATCGGCAAATATCGTTCGAGGCGTTTGAGGATGTCGCCTTCGCTGACGCCGACATGATAGACGTCGAACATGATCCGGATGTTGGGCGCGCCGACGCGTTCGATCAACGCCGCCGCCTCGGCGATCGTCGAATAGAAATATCCCGGTTTGTCGCGCTGGTTGATCGGTTCCAGAAGCAGTGTCATATCCGGGGCGGCAGCTGCCGCGAAGGCAAGATTGCGCGCAAAGACTTCCGTGGCTTCCGGCTTGGCTTCAGGCTCGACGACACCGGCCATGACATGGACTGACGAAGCGCCGCTCTGGCGCGCATAGTCCACGGCCTGGTGGAGGCTTTTGGCGAAATCCGACTGCCGGCCCGGCAACGCACCGAGGCCGAAATCGCCCTTGGCGGCATCGCCGACAGCTGTGTTGATGCCGAGCAATTCCACGCCGTGCTTTTCACAAGCCTGCTTCACAAGTCCGGCCGGGACGTCATAGGGCCAATGCAGTTCAACCGCCTTGAAACCCGCCGATGCGGCGGCGGCGATGCGGTCCAGCAAGGGCCGGTCGGTCCACAGGAAACCGAGGTTTGCGGAAAATTTCGGCATGGTCACTTCAGCTTGAAATGCTGGTTGAGCTCGGCGATGGCGCCGGCATCGAGGTGGCGGACGCTCATGCCTCGCAAGATGATGGCAAGCTTTGCCGCTTCCTCGAGCTCCTCAATGGCGAAGACCGCCGCATCGAGCGAGGCGCCGGCCACCACAGGCCCATGGTTTTGCAGGAGGACGGCGGGATGGCGCGCGGCAAGCGCGTCGATCAGCGGCTTGACCGCCTCCGAACCGGGGCGTGTGTAGGGCACCACCGGCACCTGTCCGACACGCATCACGACATAGGGCGTGATCGGCGGAATGGCGTCGGCCGGATCGATGTCGGAAAGACAGGATAGCGCGGTCGCATAGGTCGAATGAAGATGAACCACGGCGCGCGCCGCAGGCCGCTGGTCGTAAAAGCCGAAATGCAGCGGCAATTCCTTGGTCGGCGCATCGCCCGAGACATGCTTGCCCGAGGCGTCGAGTTTCGACAGCCTGTCCGCGTCGAGGAAGCCGAGGCAGGAATTGGTCGGCGTGAACAGAAACCCGTCATCCAATCTCGCCGACATGTTGCCCGACGAGCCGGCGGTGAGGCCGCGCTCGAACAGCGATTTGCCCCATTTGACCAGATTGTCGCGGACTGCCTGCTCGCTCATGGCGTACCGATCCTTTGTACCGCTTTCTCGAAGAAATCATTCGCGCCAAAATTGCCGCTCTTGAGCGCGAGGCCAAGCGGGCCGCCGCGATCTGCCAGCAACGCCGGCACACCCGGGTCGATCTCTTCGCCAATTTGCAGGCTGCCGACGCCGAGCGCCTCGACCACGGCTCCGGATGTCTCGCCGCCGCCGACCACCACGCGGCGTACCCCGCCATCGACGAGCCGGCGCACGAGCGCCGCGAAGAAACGCTCTATGGCCTCCGCCACCTCGGCGCGCCCGTAGCGCGCCTGGGCGCCGGAAACAGCGGCGGCGTCGGCTGTCGAATAGATGATCGGCACCTGCTTTTGCCGCCAGAACCAATCGGCAGCGTGGTCGACGGTCATGGTTTTGTCCATCAGCGCGGCCGGATCGAGAGCGAGGCCGGGATGGGCGGCGAGATAGGCGGCGACCTGCGCCTGTGAAGCCTTCGAACAGGAGCCGCACAGCACGACGGCCGGCCCCGTGGCGCTTGCGGCGGCGTGCGCTCTCCGGGAAAGCCGGCCGGCCTTGCGGAAATTCTCCGGCAGTCCCATCGCGATGCCGGAGCCGCCGGTCACAAGCCTGTGGCCGGCAAGCGCCTGACCGAGCAGCCGAAGATCGTCTTCCGCGACCGCATCGGCGACGACAAGCCGCCGTCCTTGTGCCTGCTGCTCAGCGAAGGCCTGTCCGATGGCCGATACACCGCCACGGACCGTGTGCAGCGGCACCAACCCCACTTCGCCACGGGTTTGAAGCCGAAGCCAGCGGCGGATATCGGGGTCGGTCATCGGCGTCAGCGGATGGTTCTCCATGCCGGATTCGTTCAACAGCCGGTCGCCGACGAACAGATGGCCCATGAACAGCCGGCGCCCGGTTGCAGGAAAAGCCGGGCAGACGACCGCCACGTCTGCTCCGAGAACATCAAGCAGGGCTTCGGCGACCGGACCGATATTGCCTTTCGGCGTGGAATCGAATGTCGAGCAGTATTTGAATACGATCTGTTCGCAGCCTTGGGCGAGCAGCCAGCGCGCGGCCTCAAGCGACTGGCGCACCGCCGCTTCGGCGGCGATCGACCGTGTCTTCAAGGCGACAACGCCTGCCTCGCAACCGGATGGCGCCGGATCGGCGCCGGTGCCGATGAACTGCGTCGTCGCCATGCCGCCCTTGGCAAGCGTGTTGGCGAGATCGCTCGCACCGGTGAAATCGTCGGCGATGGCTCCCAGAAGCATGGTGGATCCCTAGGGTTTGCCGAGTGCAGCCGGCATTCCGATCACGCCGACAACGATGACGTTCTTGCTGCGGGCTGTCACGCTAAAACTGAAAGGCGGGCCGTGATGATCACATCCGCGCGTGGCTCTACGGAGCGGCTGATGTGGCCCACCACATGTCGTTGAAACGTCACCTGGGCTGACCCATATATGCCTTGCGTCGGATGTTTCCTCCCATTGCGTCCGGCGCGTTCCCCTCTGGAGGTTTTGAACCTTCATGCTTGGCCGGACTTCAACAGTCCGGCCTTTTTTCTTTTTGGCCCTGTGGAGCTGGCGTGCTCAGAACATCTTCGCCGTCGTTTGCAGCGTGATCCAGACGCCCCATAGGATCGGAATGCCAACGGCTGCCCAGGCCAGCGCCGCCTTGGTGTCCAACCCACCCTTGCCGATGCCGAAAGAGCCGGTATGCCCGGCCTGCGTCGTAGCTGTCTTGGCCTGCAGGGTCGCGACCTCGTCATCCGACATGAACCATTTGTCGTCGAGCGGCTTGACGAAGAAGTTGGCGAGCACGCCCAGGGCCAGCATGCCGGCGAGGATATACATCGTGAAGTCGTAGACCTGCGCGCTGGGGATACCGGCGGCAAGCTGGAACTCGCGGATGTAGTTCACCACCACCGGGCCGACGATGCCAGCCGTCGACCATGCCGTCAGCAGCCGACCGTGGATGGCTCCGACGAACTGGGTGCCAAAAATGTCGGCGAGATAGGCCGGGATGGTGGAGAAGCCGCCGCCATACATTGACAGGATGACGCAGAAGATGGCGACGAACATGAGCTGGCTGCCGATGTGGGCGGCGGTCGGCGCGAGCAGATAGAGGGCGATGCCAAGCAGCAGGAACGCGTAGTAGGTGTTCTTGCGGCCGATATAGTCCGACAGCGAGGCCCAGAAGAAGCGGCCCATGATGTTGAACAACGAGAGCAGCCCGGCGAAGCCGGCGGCGATGCCGGCGATCGCAGCCTTCTGGGTGGCATCGAGCTGGTTGAACGCCAGGTCGGGCATGCCGATCAGCTTGCCGGCGAAGATTTCCTGAAGCATTGGCGATGCCATGCCGATCACGCCGATGCCGGCCGAAACGTTGAGCATCAGCACGGCCCAGATGAGCCAGAACTGCGTCGTCTTGTGCGCGTCGCGCAGATGGACGTGGCGCGTCGTGACCAGGGCCTTGGTGACGGGTGGCGTCCAGCCATCAGGCCGCCATCCAGCCGGCGGGATGCGGTAGCCGAAAGCACCGCACAGCATCGACACCGCGTAGAGCGCCGCCATGACGATGAAGGTCTGCCAGACACCGACGGAGTCGGGCGTCTTGAAATAGTTCATCAGGAAGTTGGCAAGCGGAGCGCCGATCATGGCGCCGCCGCCGAAGCCCATGATAGCCATGCCCGTCGCCATGCCGCGACGGTCCGGAAACCACTTGATCAGGGTCGAGACCGGCGAAATGTAACCGAGGCCAAGGCCGATGCCGCCGATGACGCCGGCGCCGAGCCACATGATCCAGAGCTGATGGGTGATGACGCCAAAAGCGGCGATGACCATGCCGCCGCACCAGCATATCATCGAGGCAACGCCGGCCTTGCGCGGCCCGGCGCGCTCGAGCCAGCCGCCCCAGATAGCGGCGGCGGAGCCGAGGAAGACGAAGAACAGCGTATACATCCAGCCGAGGTCGGCGACGCGCCAGTCACAACTCGTGGTGAACAGGGCGGAAAGCAGGTTCAGGTCGGCGCACGCGACCGGCTGGTCTATGCCCAGCGAGCGGGACAGCGGCAGCCAGAACACGCTGAAGCCGTAGGCCATGCCGATGCACAGATGGATGGCCAGCGCCGCCGGCGGCACCAGCCATCGGTTGAAGCCCGGTTTGGCGATGATCCTTTCACGATCGAGAACTCCGCCGCCGCCAAGGCCGCCGGAAATGGTATCACTTGCTGTGGACATGCAAATCTCCTCCGTTCCGCCAAAGGTCCTCCCAGGCGGTCGTCCAACTGATTGATCGATGTTGTCTCGGGCGATCCTGTTCGATCGCCCGTACCGTCCGATCGGCGATCCGCCCTCCGCGGATTCCTTGCGCCGTCCGGTCTACCGGCCGATTTTTCCTGGCCTCAAGCAGCGTCCTCCCGTCTGTTGCCAGCAACAGCGACGCAAACCTCGTGCCACCATGGCGTTGCCAATGATTTCAAAGACTTGTCGCGCTGAAGGAAATGCCAATGGACAATCTGTCCTGACGGCTGGACAAAATGTCGGGCGGGATGTCGTCGCGGCTTACGCCGCCTCGGGCAGCCAGATGGAAAACGTCGTTCCTTCGCCCGGTGCGCTGGTCGCCGAAATCCTGCCGCCCTGCCGGGTGACCAGGGTCTGGCTGATGGACAGGCCGAGCCCGGTCCCTTCCCGGCGCTTCGTCGTATAAAAGGGATCGAACACCTTCTGCATGACTTCCGGCGTCATCCCGACCCCGGTATCGGCGACCTCCACGACCAGCCCCGGCCGGTCGTCCAGGTCCTGATCGAAGGTCCTGAGCGTCAGGCGTCCGCCATCCGGCATCGCGTGGATGGCGTTGACGATCAGGTTGACCAGCACCTGCTGCAATTCGGTCCGGTTCATGAGCAGCAGCCGGGTCGCGCTATCCTCCCGCGCCACGTCGATGCTCGCCTTGTTGAGCAGGTGTTGCACCAAGGGCAGACAGTCGGAGATCACGGCCTTCGCGGTATGCCGCTCCACATAGCCGGCATATTCCTCGGGCCTGGCGAACTGCAGGAGTTTTGTGACGATCTGGCTGATGCGATGGATCTGCTCGTCGAGCAGGCGAAACTCCGTCCGCGCCAGCTGCGCCTTCTTGCCCATGACATTGCGGACGACCTCGAGATTGCCCTGTATCACCGCGATCGGATTGTTGATCTCATGTGCGACGCCGGCGGTGATCTCACCAATAGCCGCCAGCTTCTCCGACATGATGAGTTGCTTGGTCGTCGCCTCCAACTGCCGGTTGGCGAGCTGCAATTCGTGCGTGCGTTCCTCGACGCGCGCATTCAGCTCTTCGTTCCAACCGCGCAATTCCCGGTCCCGCTCCTGCAACTGGTCGAGCAAATGGTCGAGATGCAGCGCCACCCGGCCGATCTCGTCCTTGCCGTCGCCATGGCCGGTTCTTGCGCCGAGATCGCCGCTTTCCACCCTGGCGATCGTTCCGGTCATGCGCTCCAGCGGCTGGAAGATGGCGCGCGCCCAGCGCAGGAAGATCGGGATGCTGGCGGCGGTGATCGCCAGGAAGGCAAGCGCGATCAAGAGCAGCGTCTGGTATTTCGCAGCCGTGAACGGCGCCTCGAGGAAGCCGACATAGAGCATGCCGACGCGCTTGCCAAAACCGTCGACGATCGGCTCGTAGGCGGAAATGTACCAGTCGTTGACGACGAAGGCGCTGTCCAGCCAGGTGCGCCCCTTGTCGAGGACGGCTGAGCGGACAGCCGCCGAAACCCGCGTGCCGAGCGCCCGGCGCCTCTCGAACAGACGGACATTCGTGCTGATGCGCACGTCGTCGAGGAACAACGTCGCGGTTCCCTGGCTGCCTTCCGGCAGGCTGGCCTCGCGGTAGACCAGGTCGTTGATGGTATCGATGAAGACGAGGTTCTGGTTGAGCAGGATGCCGCCGACGAGCGCGGCCGACCGGCCGTCCGCCAGAGTCACGGGACTGGCCGAGTGGACCACCATGCCGCGCGTTTCCTGCGTGCGGTCGGTTGGAAGCGCGTTCGGCGTCGGTACCAGATCGATGCGCGCCCGCTCGGCCAGTTCCGGCGCGACGTCGGCCAGCTCCTCGTTGGCAAAGATGTCGATTGCGGTTGAGGGCGCGCCTGCGAGGGCGGAGGCGACGATGGGCCAATCCGTCCTGGGCGTCGTGGCCGAGTGCTCGCGGGCGGACGCGTGAATCTTCCGCTCGGCATCGATCACGAAGAGGAAATCGAAGCCCAGGGCGGTTCGGCTGTGCTCGAGCAGCAGATCCGTTGCATCCGGGTCGTCGACGCGGCCGGCGACCGTGTCGCGAAATCGCGCCGACGCGCCCAGCGCCTGCACCTTCTCCCCGGTGTTCTCGAGGATGCGTGCCAGATACTGATGCGCGATCGTCAGATCGCCGTTGACCTTTGAAATCAGCGTCGCGTCGAACTTGGCGTTCCAGCGGACGATGGTGACGCCGAGCAGCAGCGGCAGGATGACGAGGGTCGGCAAAAGCGCGATCGCCAGGAGCCGGAACCGTACTGACCGGCCGCCAACGCCGACAGGCACGCCGCGACGAGCGACCCCGGCGTCCGGACGGCCGCTCGCGTCGGCAAGTGGGGAAACGGCGTCAGCCATCCCAGGAAGCGACCTTGCGGTCGATGGTCTTGCGCGAGATGCCGAGGCGCCGCGATGCTTCGTCGCGATTGCCGCCGGTTTCCTTCAGCACCGCCAGGATGTGCCGTCGTTCGACATCGGCGAGACTGGTTTCGCCCGATATTTCCGGCGTCATTTCCAGCGTCCGGCCGTCCAGCCCCAATCTTTCGGGAAAACGTCCCAGAATCAGCGTTCGTTCGATCAGGTTGCGCAGTTCGCGCACGTTGCCGGGCCAGTCGTAGCGCGCGAAAGCGGCGCGCATCTTGTCCGGGATCGGCACAGGCGGCATGCCAAGTTGCTGCGACAGCTTGCGCATGAACAGCGTCGCAAGTTCCTGCACATCGTCGCCTCGGTCCTTCAACGGCGGCAGATGGATCTGCATGACGTTGATGCGAAAGTAGAGATCGGCCCGGAACCGGCCCCTCTGCACCTCTTTTTCCAGTTCCGCGTTGGTCGCGAAAACGAAACGCAGATCGACCGGGATCTCGCGCTCCGATCCGACGGGCCTGACGCGCCTGTCCTCCAGCGCACGCAACAACTTGCTTTGCGTCGCCGGCGGCAGTTCGCCGATCTCGTCGAGAAACAAGGTGCCGCCCTGGGCGTGCATGAACAGCCCCTCGCGCATCGTCTCGGCTCCGGTGAACGCGCCCTTCAGATGGCCGAACAGCTCGCTCTCGATCATGTCGGGCGGAATCGCCGCGCAGTTGACCGGGACGAACGGCTTGTCGGCCCGGTCGGACAGCGTATGAAGCGACCGCGCCGCGACTTCCTTGCCGGTGCCGGACTGGCCTGTAAGCAACACGGACGTGGGCAGCGGGGCAACCCGCGCGATCGTGTCGCGAACCTGCCGGACCGCGGGTGATTCTCCGATCAGCTTGTCGCGGAGCAGGATGTGGTCGGAGTTCGCCTTCAATTCATAGTTAAGGATGTAGTTCTCGCGCTGCAGGCGGAGGCGGTCGAGACATCGTGCAACCGCGTTGAGAAGCTGGTTCGAGCGGAACGGCTTGAGCACGAAATCGACGGCACCGGCGCGCAGCGCCTGGATCGCGGTGTCGAGGTCCGCATAGGCCGTCATCAGGATGGCATCGGCGAAGAAGCCGATCGCGCGCTGCTCGGCCAGCCAGTCGACGCCGTTCTTGCCCGGCATGATGTTGTCGAGGATGACCACGTCGAAGTGAAACTCGTCGAGCTTGCGCGACGCTTCCTCGGCATCGGCCGCCTCTTCAAGGCGCTTGCAGCGCGGCCCGAGCGTGCGCACCAGGAAATTTCGCATGCCGGGTTCGTCGTCCACAACCAGGATCGATGCCTGGGCAAGCCACGGTCCGAATTCCGGATCGGCCGTCGTCTCACGCAGCTTGCGCACTGTTTCTGCCGCCACCTTGATCCTCCTCCCGACCGATCGTTGGCCGGAGAGCATGATGAGGGCAGACGGGTGCTCAAACAAGCTCTGGATACTGCTGAGCCAGGCAAGCAGATCGACCCGTGCGCGGCCTTGAACGACGAGACCGCAAGACTGCTGTCCGCGAGCGAGCCATGGAATCGCTCGTAGGGCAAGGAGATAGGCAGCATCCAACCGGCATGACCAGCCCAATGAGCGAGAAATGTCGGGTCATTTGATTTAAATCAAATGCAGGCGGTCGCGATCATAGGATGCCTTGGGAATCAGCAGTTTATCGAAGAGGTCGCGCCGATGGCGAACATCGTCTCCAGGCTTGTCAAGGAGTGTAATTCGACGCGAAGCAAGGGCGCGGACTTCCCTACGATCTGGCAGACCACGTTAAAGGGACATGCATGCGTCGCAGGCCCGCCGATGCAGGACCGAAATCAGGAGGGCCCGATTCTCAAGGTTCCCCTGGTTACGGGGCGCTATCTCATATTTGATGCTTCAGGCTTTCGGCTTGACTGAATTCGGGCGCGATTTTTCGCATCTGTCCTGACCAGGCCCAGGCGCTGTTTGGATGGCTGGCGACGCGATTCATCGAAAGAGGCATAGCCCAGCACAGCCATAAAAAATGCAAAGACGACCAAGACGGCGATAGTGACCAGCAAGCTGTCCGTTGGCACGTTTGTTCTCCCTTCAAAGACGGACCGAGGAGACCGCACGAATGGCGGAAAGGCGTTGATCTGGATCAATCGAAAACAACGATCGATTGGCCGGTAGGTGCCCGGAGACCAGATTTTTGACGGGGTCGGTTCCTGCTCAGGGGCCGGATGTCACCGGAACGCCAGGCCGAAACACCATTTTGGCGAAGGCACGGCGTGTTGCTTCTTTCGCGGTGCCGGAACTGGTCGATTTGAGCCACATCAAAGCTTCGCGGCCGGTATGCGTCAATTATGGTTTCGGCGTCGCCACCCAACCGGTGTTGGCGATGGTCGTTTCAACCAGGGGTGTCGACCCGTGAAATCGCAGGCATTTCTCCCTCTTGCCACCTATCCCGACAGCAACTCGGATGCGATCGCATCCAATGCGGTGGCGATTGCAGCATATCTGGACGCCGAACTTCATGCCGAAGTCATCAACGCCCATATTCCGGACGTTTCGAACGCCGTGTCGCGGCTGCTGCTGAAATTGCCGGAACTCATTCGCGAAGCCGAAGCGGCTAGCCGCCAGCGCGGCGAGCACCTGCTCGAGAGGATTCGTGAGGAAGCCACAAGAAAACCGGTGAGCCTGACGACCGGCGTATCGTCGGCCGCGCTGGCGCTGATTGGCGAAGCCGCGGCAATCGAGGCACGTTATTTCGATATCTCGCTGCTCGGATGGGAGACCGACAATCCGACGTCTCGGGCCACCGCGGAAGCCGTCATGTTCGGATCCGGCCGCCCGGCCATCCTGCTGCCGGAGACCCCGGCCTTCGAGCCGATCGACCATGTTGCGATCGCCTGGGACGGGAGCCGGGTCGCGGCGCGTGCCGTTGCGGACGCTAAGCCATTCCTTGAGCGGGCGTCCAAGATCACCGTGCTCACCATCGTCGGCGAGAAGCCTATCATGGAAGGCAATGGCGCCGAGCGTCTGGCGGCCGGACTTGGGAAGAGTGGGCTGACCGCGAAAGCCGCCTCTATCGACGCCGACGACCGGCCGGTCGGGATCGCCCTGCAGTCGCATGCCATCGAGCGGGGAGCCAACCTGCTGGTGATGGGCGGTTACGGCCACTCCGTCGTTCGCGATTTCGTGCTGGGTGGGGCAACCGAGGATGTGCTCGATGACCTCAGGTTGCCGGTGCTGTTCTCACACTGAACCGCGTGTCCCGATATGAAAATTGCCGGCAAACGTCCTTGACGTGCTTGCCCGTCCAAGCCGACAGCGCACTCACCCTAAGGGCACGGCAAAGGTGGCTGCCTTTTTTCAGGGAACCGAATAGGCTTGCCTGGCTTGTGGAACGACGACAGATGCCTGACCTGAAGCAGATGCCCGACCTGAAACAACTGAGATTGCTTGGCATCCTGGCGGCGACAGCGCTCGGTCTGTATGTCTGCTATCTGTTGGCGCTGCTGTTTCTGCCCGCTTTGACCTGGGCCCTCGTGTTGGCAATCATCCTCTATCCGGCTCATCGGTGGGTCGAGGGAAGGCTCGGAAATCGAAATCTGGCGGCCCTGATATCGGTTGGCGTCGCGGCGATCGCCGTCGGCCTGCCGCTGGTATTCGTCGCGCAGCAGCTCGTTCGCGAGGCGGTAAACGGAGCGACCTATCTGGAGGGAGTCATACGGGGTTGGGACCCGGATGGCTTCATGTCGAACTATCCCACACTTTCAGCCGTTGCCCTGTGGATCGAGAACCAGTTCGATCCGGCCGGCTCGGTCGCCGCACTTGTACAATGGCTGACGGGACAAAGCACGTCGCTGCTGCGCGTCTCGATCAATCAGGCCGTGATGTTCGTGCTGACATTCTACCTGCTGTTCTATTTCCTGCGGGACCGCGAAGCCGCCCTGCGGGAGATCGAGGGTCTCTCGCCCCTTCGTGCTCCGGAGACGGCATACATGCTGTCCCGCTTTGCAGAGACGGTGCATGCGATCCTGGTGGGTACCGTGTTCGTCGCCGCCGTGCAGGGAACGCTGGGCGGCCTGATGTTCTGGTGGCTCGGCCTGCCCACTCCGGTCTTCTGGGGCCTGGTGATGGGACTTCTGGCCATCGTGCCAGTGCTCGGCGCCTTCGTGATCTGGGTGCCGGCTGCGATCTACCTCGCGTTGGAAGGGGCGTGGGTGAGCGCGGCGATACTGACGGTCTGGGGCGGCGTCGTCGTCGCCGGCATCGACAATCTGCTCTATCCGATGCTTGTCGGGAGCCGGCTGCGGCTCCACACGTTGGTGGCCTTCATCGGCGCGGTCGGTGGCATCGTGCTCTTCGGAGCATCCGGGCTCGTCCTCGGCCCTGCGGTGATCGCGGTCACCATCAGCCTCATCGATATTCTCAAGAACCGATTGAACGACCAACCCGAGGCGGCGCGTTCGCCTGTTTGGCGCGCGACCTAGGTTCAGGACCTGTTAAGCGGCTTGCGGTGGCGGCGGTCATGATATGCTGCTCGGTAGGATTTGTGACAGTTATACAAATCGATTTTCATAGTATTCTTGACCTTCGGCAACCAAATGGGGTCAAAGTTGCCGCAGCGCCCGGGGAGCCTCAAAACGCCTTGAAGGTCAGCGTCGTCAGCGAGCGGACGATGCCGGCACATTGGCGACGTTCTCGTTGATGAATTTGCCGATATCGACGCCATCTTCGATGTAGACCTTCATCAGCAGGTCATAATCGCCGCTGGTCGAATAGAGTTCCGACGCGACTTCGCGCTCGAACAGTTCGTCGGCAACCTCGTAGGTCTTGCCAGGCGAACATTGAAGCTGCACGAAAACCGGTCTCATCTCTTTCCTCGCAGGGTCACTGCTTCAACAAATCCCCGGCCAGAGTCGGGCGTCGCCTTCAGCCTGTCAACAAGGTTCTCGTCAGGGCGTGGTCAGGATCGGCAAGCCCGTCGATGACGTTGAAATGGTGCCGGTCTGGCTCCTCGATAACTGACGTCCATGCACAGAGGCCGGTCCAGATGTTGGCGAGCAGGGCGTTCTGACGGATGAACTCGGCGCGCTCGCCCGCGCCGACCCAGCAGGCCAATCGCGCTCCCGCCATGGGCTCGAGCAGCGCCGGGCTTTCCGCCATTGCTTCTTCCCGGTCGATCTTGAGATCGGCATTGATAGCGATGTTCATCAGCGGCCGCAGATCGTGCAGCCCTGAAATCGACACCGTGGATACAATCCGCCGCTGCACGTCCTGCGAAAGCGGCGCGGACGTCGTAATCATCCGCGAGACGAGATGGCCGCCCGCGGAATGGCCGGCGAGGCGGATCGGCCCTCCTATCATCCTCGCGGCAGCCTCGATTGCCGCCGCGACTTCAGTCACTATGCCGGAGATACGGATATCGGGACAGAGCGTGTAGGAGGGCAGTGCGACCGCATGGCCGCGCGCGAGGCTGCCTTCCGCCAGATACGACCAGTAGCTTTTGTCGAGACGTACCCAGTAGCCACCATGAACGAACATGACGAGCCCTTTCGGCTCGCCTTCAGGCAGGAACAGGTCGAAGCGGTTGCGCGGCCGGTCGCCATAGGAAAGATCGAGCTCCATGCTTCCCCTGGCTGAGAGCTTGTCGCGAAATGCCCTGGCCTGCTCCGCCCACAGGCCGGGCCAGCGGTCGCCGCCCGGGATGTTGGGTCCGTTCGCATAGGCGTCGTCCCAGTCTTCAACGCGACGATAGATCATTGCCATCTCCCGGTCGATGCAGGCCTTAATTGCCCGGCTGTGCCAAGCTGTCCAGATGCGAATATTTCAACCATGAAAGTTCATGCTTGAATAAATCCGGTTCGATGTCATCCTGCCGTCAAAATGCGCTGCCTGGACCAAGGGATTCCGGTACCGTGCAGGTTACGAGAGAAGCTGCGATGGCAGGCTTTACGCACCGACTGACGCGCAGGCGGTCGTCGACAGAGCGGTGCAGCTCCGTCGCGGCGACGGCGTGCGCAAGGGGCGCATCGTCGAGAGCGCCGTGCGAATTTACGAGGCGCGTCGGAAGTCCAGAAGATGGCGATCGCGCGCCAGACAATGGGAGCATGACGAACATGGATTGTCGCTTGTCGATTCAGCATCCCCACATCAGGATGGTTTGCGCAATCGTGGGAGTGGCGGCATGAAACTTGGACCAACCGCCCATACCGACACCTTCTGTCGTGACCACCTGCCGCCGCAGGACCAGTGGCCGGACCTGCCACAGGACGGCTTCGACTATCCCGACCACCTGAATTGCGCGGTCGAGCTGACCGACCGCATGGTGGAGAGGGGCTTCGGCGACCACACCGCCCTGATCGGCAATGGCCGCCGACGCACCTACAAAGAGCTGACGGACTGGACCAACCGGCTTGCCCGCACGCTGGTCGAAAACTACGGCGTCAAGCCCGGCAATCGCATCCTGATCCGCTCGCCCAACAACCCGGCAATGGTCGCGTGCTGGCTGGCCGCAACCAAGGCCGGCGCGGTGGTGGTCAACACCATGCCGATGCTGCGCGCCGGCGAGTTGGCAAAGATCGTCGACAAGGCGCAGATCACACTTGCGCTTTGCGACACGCGCATCAAGGACGAGATCGTCGCCTGCGCAAAGGATAGTCGCTTCCTGAAGCAGGTGGTCGGCTTCGACGGCACCGCCAACCATGACGCCGAACTCGACCGCGTTGCGCTCGACAAGCAGGTCAGGTTCGAGGCGGTGAAGACCGGCCGGGACGATGCTGCGCTGCTTGGCTTCACCTCGGGCACCACCGGCGTGCCCAAGGCAACTATGCATTTTCATCGCGACATCCTGATCATCGCCGACGGCTATGCGAAGGAAATTCTGGGCGTCACGCCAGACGACGTCTTCGTCGGCTCGCCGCCGCTCGCCTTCACCTTCGGGCTTGGCGGGCTCGCGGTCTTCCCGCTGCGCTTCGGCGCCGCAGCGACGCTTTTGGAAAACGCGACGCCACCCAACATGGTCGAGATCATCGAGACGTATCACGCGACGATCTCGTTTACCGCACCGAGCGCCTATCGCGCCATGATGAAGGCCATGGACGAGGGCGCCAATCTCTCCTCGCTGCGCATCGCGGTCTCTGCCGGCGAGACGTTGCCCGCGCCTGTCTATAACGAGTGGACGCAGAAGACCGGCAAGCCGATCCTCGATGGTATCGGCGCCACCGAAATGCTGCATATCTTCATCACCAATCGGCTCGACGATCGCGCGCCGGGAGTGACTGGAAGGCCGGTAACCGGCTACGAGGCGAAGATCGTCGACGACCAGATGAACGAGATGCCGCGCGGTACGATCGGCAAGCTTGCCGTGCGCGGTCCGACAGGCTGTCGCTACCTCTCCGATGAGCGCCAGCGGGAGTATGTCCGAAACGGCTGGAACCTGACCGGCGACGCCTTCATCCAGGATGAGGACGGACGCTTCCGCTTCGCCGCCCGGGCTGACGACATGATCCTGTCGTCCGGCTACAATATCGCCGGTCCGGAGGTGGAAGCCGCGCTGCTGGCCCACGACCTTGTGCTCGAATGTGCGGTCATAGGTGCTGCGGACGAGGAACGCGGCCAGATCGTCGAGGCGCATGTCGTGCTCGTCGAAGGCGCTTCGGCCGACGACGAGACGGCACGGCTCCTGCAGGAGCACGTCAAGGCGGTCATCGCGCCGTACAAATATCCGCGCTCGGTCAAGTTCGTCACCACGCTGCCGAAAACGCAGACGGGAAAGATCCAGCGCTTTCGCCTGCGCGATGAGCAAGGCTGATGGCAAGGACAGCGCAGGACAACGGCATCGATCACGTGATCGCCGTCGAACGGATCATCGAGTTCAAGCGCGGCACCGGCGGCACAGCGGGCGTCTCTTGTCCCGGGCGAATGCTGGAAGTGGGGCTTTTTCCCGAACTCTGGACAGCGAGGACGAAGCTCTGAACCATCGGCCGCACTGCGGCCCAACAACAAAAACACTTCGCCGGGCTGGCAAAGCCACGGGGATTCTTTCATCGTGAGGACCCCAGAGGGTCCAGACAACGATACAGATAACAACGGGAGTAACACTATGAAGAAACTGATTGCAGCAAGCCTCGTGGCGCTTTCCCTGGGCGTATCCGGTCTCGCTTCGGCCGAGCCGATCAAGGTCGGCATGATCACGACGCTTTCGGGCGGCGGCGCGGGCCTTGGCATCGATGTGCGCGACGGCTTCATGCTGGCGCTCAAAAAGGCCGGCAACAGCGAGATCGAGGTCGTGATCGAGGATGACGGCCAGAAGCCGGAACTCGCGGTGCAGATCGCCGACAAGATGATCCAGTCCGACCAAGTCGACATCCTGACCGGGATCATCTGGTCGAATCTAGCCATGGCCGTTGTTCCGAGTGCGGTTGCGCAGGGCAAATTCTACCTGTCGCCGAATGCCGGACCCTCGGCGCTGGCCGGCGCGCAGTGCCACGAGAATTATTTCAACGTGGCCTGGCAGAACGACAATCTGCACGAGGCCATGGGCCAGTACGCCAACCAGGACTACAAGAAGACTTTCATCATGGCGCCGAACTATCCCGCCGGGACGGACGCCCTGACCGGCTTCAAGCGCTTCTACAAGGGCGAGCTTGCCGGTGAAATCTACACTCAGATCGGCCAGACGGACTACGCCGCCGAAATCGCGCAGATCCGCGCCTCCGGCGCCGACTCCGTGTTCTTCTTCCTGCCGGGCGGCATGGGCATCGCCTTCATGAAGCAGTATGCCCAGTCCGACGTCGGCATCCCGATCATGGGTCCCGGCTTCTCGCTCAGCCAGGACATCCTCGCCGCGGTTGGTGACGCCGCGCTGGGCGTCAAAAACTCCTCGCAGTGGAGCAAGGACATCGACAATGAGGCCAACAAGGCCTTCGTCGCGGCCTTTCAGGCCGAATATGGGCGTCTGCCCTCGCTCTATGCCAGCCAGGGCTACGACACGGCGAACCTGATCCTCTCGGCCGCGGCCAAGGCGAGCGTCAAGGATACCGACGCGTTCCGCGCTGCGCTGAAGAAAGCCGATTTCGAATCCGTGCGCGGGGACTTCGAGTTCGGCAACAACAACCATCCGATCCAGACCATCTATGTGCGCGAGGTGATCAAGGAGAACGGCGGCCTCACCAACAAGATCATCGGCACCGCCTTCGAGAAGCACCAGGACGCCTACGCGGCCGACTGCGCGATGAAATGATCATGCCTGCTCTCCGCTTGCGGGGAGACGGTACCGGCAGGGGATGATGAGGCGTATCTCCTGCCGGCTTCCCCTGTGGCCTCCAATCCTCGCCCTCTGCCGCACGGCAGCAACCTGGTGTGCCTGTGTTGCGGCCCAATTTGACCAGAAGAGCCTGACCCACCTTGCAAACCGCTCTTTTCATCGAACAGGTGCTCAACGGGCTGCAGCTCGGCGTGATGCTGTTCCTCATGGCCGCAGGCCTTACTCTCATCTTCGGCGTCATGGGGCTGATCAACCTTGCCCATGGATCGCTCTACATGGTCGGCGCCTTCGCGTGCGCCACAGTCGCGGCCGCCACCGGCTCGTTCTGGCTCGGGCTCGCCGCCAGCCTCGCGGCGGCAGCTGCCGCCGGCGCGATCATCGAGATCCTTGTCATTCGTCGTCTCTACGAGCGCGACCATCTCGACCAAGTGCTGGCGACCTTCGCATTGATCCTGATCTTTTCCGAAGGCACGCGCTGGCTGTTCGGCTCTTTTCCGCTCTACCTCGACATTCCGCCACTGCTGCGCGGCACCGTGCCAATCCCCGGCGGTTCTCGGTATCAGCTCTACCGCCTCGCCATCATCGGCGTCGGCATCGCGGTGGCGGTTGGGCTTTTCCTGCTGATCTCCAAGACGCGGCTCGGCATGCGAATCCGCGCCGGCGAATCGGATCGTGAAATGATCGGCGCGCTCGGCGTCGACATCCGCACGCTTTATACCGTCGTCTTTGCGCTCGGAGCGGGGCTGGCCGGGCTCGCCGGCGCGCTGGTCGGCGCGCTGCAATCGGTGCAGGTCGGCATGGGCGAGCCGGTGCTCATCCTTGCCTTCGTCGTCATCGTGATCGGCGGCATCGGCTCGATCAAGGGCGCGCTCGTGGGCGCACTCCTGGTCGGCCTCGTCGACACGATGGGGCGCTTCCTGCTGCCACAACTCTTCAGCCTCCTCATGACCCCATCGCAGGCCGGCCTCGTCGGCGGCGCGTTGGCCTCGATGCTGATCTACATCGTCATGGCGGCGATCCTCGCGGTGCGGCCACAGGGCCTGTTCGCGGCGAGGGGATGACCGATGACGATCTCCCGCGAAACCGCGATCAACGTCACGCTGGCCCTGGTCCTGCTGGCGATGCCCTTCGTGGCGCTCCAGCTCGGCAAGCCATTCTATGTAACGCTGGCCACCCGCATGGCGATCCTGGGTCTCGCCGCGGTCGGGCTCAACCTGGCGCTTGGCCTGGGCGGGCTGGTCTCGTTCGGCCATGCCGCCTTCTTCGGTGTCGGCGGCTACGCGGCAGGCATTCTCGCCAGCCACGCCTTTGCCGGCCAGCCGCTCAATCTTGGCCTGTTCGCCCTGCCGGGCACCAACCAGATGCTGGTCGTCTGGTCGGTGGCGGTTCTCGCGGGCGGGCTACTGGCGGCCGCCATCGGCATGATCAGCCTGCGCACCTCCGGCGTCTACTTCATCATGATCACGCTGGCCTTCGCACAAATGACCTACTATTTCGCAATCTCCTGGCCCGCCTATGGCGGCGAGGATGGACTGTCGATCACTATCCGCAACGTGGTGCCGGCCATAAACACGCTCATACCGATCAACTATTTCCTCGTCTGCTACGCTTTGCTTCTGACGGCGCTCCTGATCTTCGCGCTGATCAGGGGTTCGCGCTTTGGCGCCGCGCTCCAGGCATCCCGTCAGAACGAACTGCGCGTTGCGTCGATCGGCATCGCTCCGTTTCGGGTAAGGCTCGTCGCCTTCATCATCTCCGGCATGATCACAGCGCTCTCCGGTGCGCTTTATGCCGACCTCAACCGCTTCGTGAGCCCGTCGATGCTGTCCTGGCACATGTCGGGTGAACTCATCATCATCGTCGTTCTCGGGGGCGTCGGCCGGCTGTGGGGACCGGTGGCGGGCGCAATGCTGTTCGTGGTGTTCGAATTCGTCCTCGGCGGGCTGACCGAACGCTGGCAGTTCTTCCTCGGCGTCGCTCTCCTGGCTGTCGTGCTGTTCGCCCGTGGCGGACTTATCGGATTTCTCGCGGGGAGAATGCGTCATGGCTGATGCCGTCCTCGCTGTCCGCAACCTGTGCAAGAGCTTCAGCGCGTTGAAGGCCACCGAGAATGTGAGCCTCGACCTGAAGCCGGGCGAGATCCATGCATTGATCGGCCCGAACGGGGCGGGCAAGTCGACCCTTATCCATCAGATTGCCGGGACGCTGGCGCCCGACAGCGGTGACATCGACTTTCTCGGGCGGCCGGTCGGCCATCTCGGCGTTGTCGAACGCGCCCGGATGGGATTAGGACGATCCTTCCAGGTCTCGTCGCTGGCGCCGGAATTCTCCGCTCTGCGCAACGTCATGCTCGCCGTGCAGTCGCGACAGGGCTCGTCCTTCCGCTTCTTCCGGCCGGTGATGCGCGATGCGTCGCTCATCGAGCCCGCAATGGCGTCGCTCGAGCGGGTTGGGCTGGCGACGCGCGCGCGCGTCCCGGCCGCCGAGCTTTCGCACGGCGAGCGGCGCCAGCTCGAGATCGCCATTGCGCTGGCGCTCGGCTCGCAAGCCTTCCTGCTCGATGAGCCGATGGCTGGCATGGGGCCGGAAGGCTCGCGCTCGCTGACTGGCTTTCTCGACAGGCTGCGCGAGGAAGCGCCGATCCTCCTGGTCGAGCACGACATGGATGCGGTCTTCGCGCTTGCCGACCGGGTCTCCGTTCTCGTCTACGGGCGCATCATCGCCTCCGGCACGGTCGACCAGGTCCGCGCCGATCCGGAAGTGCGGCGCGCCTATCTGGGAGATCCGGCATGAGCCTCCTCGAAATCGCCGAACTGGAAACCTTCTACGGTGCGAGCCAGGCTCTGTTCGGCGTCGAGCTCGACGTTGCCGAGGGCGAGGTCGTGGCGCTGATGGGCCGCAACGGCATGGGCAAGACGACCACGATCCGTTCGATCCTGGCGCTCAGTCCGGCGCGATCCGGAACAATCCGTTTCGCCGGAAGGGAGACCCAGGCGATGCGTCCGCACCTCATTGCACGGCTCGGCATCGGGCTGGTGCCGGAGGGGCGGCGCTGCTTTCCCAACCTCACCGTTGCGGAAAATCTCTCCGCGGCCGCGCGCCCCGGCCGCTGGTCGCTTGCGGAGATCAACGGACTGTTTCCGCGGCTCGCCGAACGGCGCGACCAGATGGCGCGGACGCTTTCCGGCGGTGAGCAGCAGATGCTGGCGATCGGCCGGGCACTGATGACCAATCCGCGCCTGCTGATCCTCGATGAGGCGACCGAGGGATTGGCGCCAGTGATCCGTCACGACATCTGGACGGTCATCCGTACGCTCAAGGCGGAAGGGCAGTCGATCCTGATCGTCGACAAGACGCTTGCCGAATTGCTGCCATCCGCCGACCGCTGTTTCGTGCTCGAAAAGGGAACGACTGTTTGGACCGGCCGTCCCGTCGACCTCACGCCTGAACTGCAGGATCGCTATCTCGGCGTCTGATTGCGCACGGATGCGCAGCCGCCACGGGTGCTCTCATGGTGGCATCGAACAAGAAATTGCGTCGTGTATGTCACACTGGCAGGCCCTGCCTCGTCATGATGTCGGAACCAACAAAAGGAGACGAACCATGACTGCCAAACTTGATCTCTTCGCTGCCGCCCCTTCACTCATGAAGAGCTGGGCCGGCACATCGGTGGCCATCGCTTCCAGCCTCGAGCCCGGTCTTGTCGAGCTCGTGAAGATCCGTGCCTCCCAGATCAATGGCTGCGCCAACTGCATCAACATGCATACGGTGGAAGCGCGCGCGAAAGGAGAGACCGAACAGCGCATCTACCTGCTGTCGGCTTGGCGCGAGGCCCCTTGCTATACGGACCGCGAACGCGCTGCGCTCGGCTGGACCGAGGCTCTGACGCGGCTTTCCGAAGGACATACGCAGGAAGGTGCCTATGAAGCCCTGAAGGCTCAGTTCACCGACGAGGAGCAAGTCAAACTGACATTGATGATCAATGTCATCAATGGGTGGAACCGCCTTGCGGTCGGCTTCGGCTTGTGGGTCGATCCGGCGGCCGCAAAGTCCGCTGTCAAGGCGGCCGCCTGATGGCAGGCGTCAGAGACGAGGATGCAGCGGCGAGTTTCGCCCCGCTGCGCCCAAAGCTCATGCGTGTCGCCTACCGCATGCTGGGCTCCGTGGCTGACGCCGAGGACGCTGTACAGGAGGCCTTCATCCGCTGGATGAGGGCCGACCGCAGCGAGGTGCGCGAGCCCGAGGCATTCCTGCGCCGTACTGTCACGCGGCTCTGCCTCGATCAACTCAAATCAGCGCGACGCCAGCGTGAGACTTATGTCGGCCCCTGGCTCCCCGATCCCGTCATGGAAGAGGAGGAAGAGGAAGACGTGACCTTGCCGTTGATGCTCGCACTGGAGCGCCTTTCTCCGCTCGAGCGGGCGGCCTTCTTGCTGCACGACGTGTTCGGGCTAGGATTCGAGGAAGTCGCAGCAACCATCCAGCGTGATCCGGCTGCCTGCCGCCAGCTTGCCGCGCGTGCACGCACCCACGTCCGCGAGGCGAGGCCTCGCTTCCAGGTGGAAAAACAACGTAGCCTCGAGCTTGCCGAGGCTTTCTTCAACGCCTCTCGCAGCGGCGACATGAGGGCGCTTGGTGCGATGTTGGCGGCCGATGTCAGCATCCATGCAGACGGCGGCGGCAAGCGTTCCGCAGCCATGCAGCCGATCTTCGGCTTTGATGCCGTCATGGAGGTGCACGAAAATCTGGCGGCTCAGTTCCAGAACTATGGCTCGAAATTCGTTCGTGCTGGATTCGTCAACGGATTGCCCGGTTTCATCACGCTGGAGGCTGATGGGGAACTCCAGACAACCGCGCTCGAAATCGAAGACGGGAAGGTTGCCGCGATCTATGTGGTGCGGAACCCTGACAAGCTGAGACATCTGCATTAGGGGGCGACGGCTTGGCGGTGAGGCGTGTTGTCAGCGGGCGTGCCTCTGACCACCAGGACGAAGCGAAGTGACGTAGAGTGCTTTTGGCATGACGAGGGAGTGTGGAGTGGCGCGCAAAGAGGCTGGTCTGCTTAAACCCCATGCCGACCATGACGACGGTTTGCTCGAGGCATGTCGCCGGCGGATTGATGGCGCTGCCGCGCAGACTCACACGCCGGGATCTCCGGCATAGCGGTTCATGCCGACGTCCTTTGACGTGGCGCGCCGATGGATTTCGGCCATGGCGGAGTGGAACGCCGCGTTCCGAGTCTCCAGTTCGGCATGCGCGGCGAGGTGCGCTGGGACAAGCTCACGGATCTCGGCCAGGATGGCGGTTTCGTCGATCGTTCGCAGGCGGCCATCACGGACGACGATCTGCCCCGCTACCATCACGGTTTCGATGGAAGAACCGTTCTCGGCATAGACGAGATGCTTGGCGATATCGTTGAGCGGGGTGAAGGCGAGGGTGGTGAGGTCGAGGATCAGCAGATCAGCGGCCTTGCCGACCTCGAGCGAACCGGTGACATTCTCCAGCATGGCACTGCGTGCCCCGCCAATCGTCGCCATGGTCAGGATCTCGTCGGCACGGACCCACCGCTCATAATCCGGACCGGAAACGCTATGGATCAGCCCGGCCACCCGCATGACGTCGAAGATGCGCGCTGTGTCATTCGACGACATGCCATCGGTCCCGAGACCAATGGTTATGCCTGCATCCATCAGGCGGCGAATGGGAGCAATTCCGGCGCCGAGCTTCTGGTTGGAAATAGCATTGTGGGCAACTGAGCACCCTGCCTCGCCTATCGTCGCGATGTCCGTGTCGCTTACCCAGACGGAATGGGCGATCGTCGTGTTGCGCGACAGCACGCCGAGATCGCGCATATAGCCGATCAGGCTCTTGCCGTAGACCTCATGGCCGGTCACGGCCTGCGTCTTGGTTTCCAGGACATGCGTGTGTAGCGGCACACCCATATCAATGGCGAGTGCATGGCAAGCTTGCAGCAAGTCGGGGGTGCAGCGTTGCGGCGCAGACGGCGCGATCATGAAATTGAGCCGGCCGGCCATGCCATGCAGCGAAGCAAAGGCGGAACGGCAGTAATCCATATAGGCCTCGGCCGACATCGGCGGTCCGAAATCGAGCTTCTCCTGGAGGTGGAGCGGCATCACCTCCCGGGCGTAGGGCAGGGCATCGAGCGTATGCACGTTCATGGCCGCGCTCGACACATTGGCGCGGATGCCGGCGTCCTCATAGGCCCTGAAGACGGTTGATAGCCGTGAGAGATCGTGCGCAGGCGGATCAAAGAAGTCGTCGCACATCGTCGTGACGCCGCTGCGCAGCGATTCCATCGCGAGAAGAAGGCTGCGCAGGTAGAGAAGCCGTTCGTCGACGACAGGACCCATCAGCAGGGGATAGGCATAGAGAAGCCAGAGTTCTAGCGGCATGCCTTCATATCGCCCACGCAGGAAGGTTTCGCTCGAATGGGTATGGGCATTGACGAGGCCCGGCATCACGAGTCGGTTCTGGCCGTCGATAAAGGTGGCATCCGGCGCAACCACGAGGCTCTGTCCGATTGCAGAGATGCGGCCGTCCTCGATCAGAATGTCGCCTTGGAACGGCTTGCTTCCGTTCCGGGCGCACATCGTCAAAAGGGTGGCGTTCTTGATCAGTGTCTGGGGCATGGGCATGTCCTGCTCGTGTCGCGCCGTGCGCGCCGCCTCTCGGTCCGGTGCGACGCCAGGCCGGTGTCTATTGGTCGCGCAGCTCACCGAAGCCACTGGCGGCTTTGGTGCCGCCGCGCAGTTGCGTGCTGATCCAGATGCCGAGAACGGTGGCAATGTAGGGCAAGGCGAGCAGCAGATCATGCGGGACGCGATCGCCGAAGGTGAGCTGCGCCCTGATGCCGAGTGCGCCAACGACTGCGAAGAACACGGCTGCCAGAGCAGCGCCGATTGGATGGCCTGCGCCGAATATGACGGCGGCAAATCCCATGAAGCCTCGGCCGGCCGTCATGTTTTGTGCAAAGATCTGGAGGCTCCCCGCAGCAAGCTCCGCGCCTGCGAGCGCGCAGAGCACGCCGCCGATCATCAGCGCGACGAGGCGCATCGCCGCTGGATTGATACCCACGCCGCGCGCGGCAAAAGGATGTTCGCCCGATGCCGCCAGACGTAGGCCGAAACGGGTTCGCCGCAAGACGATCCACATCGCGAAGACGATCACCGGCATGATGACGACGAAGATCGAAAGGGACCCGAAGGCCCCGAATGCTGGCCCTATGCGCGGTAAACCGAAGGGGGCGCTGACTGCGGCCTGCGTTCCGAACGTCGACTGCACGGCAAGGGCGGTTCCGCCGAGGCCCAGCCCCGTAAGCCCGAGGCCGGCAATGATCTGGTTGGCCTTTAGCTTCTCAACCACGAACCAGAACAGGATTGAGCCGAGGACGCAGACCGTGATCGCACCGAGAAGCGCGATCCAGATCGATTGCGTAAGCACAATACCGAGGATGGTAGCGCAAGTGCCAGTAATCATCAGGCCTTCGAGGCCTAGATGCCAGATACCGGTTCGCTGGGCGATGACGCCGGCAAGGGTGACGTAGATCAGCGGAGTACCCGACCGCAGGACGGCGATTACGAAGTCTTCCATATCCGTCCTCCGAGTTTCGCAATCCGGTCGACGGCACTGGACTTTGCGGTGATGAAGAGAGCGATCGCTGCGTTGATGATGTCGATTGCCGAGGACGGCAGACCGGTCATGATCGGCAGGTAGAGAGCGGCGGACGCGAGCCCGCCGAAGAACAGCGACACGAAAGCCGTACCGACGACCGAAAAGTTGGCGACGAGCGCTATCAGGATTGCGGTGAAGCCGTGGCCTGGCAGGAAACCGCCGGTCAGTCGTCCGTTAGGGCCCATGAACTCTATGACACCGGCGAGACCGGCGAGCGCGCCGCTGAGCAGGAAACTTGCGAGCCCGATGCGCCATGTCTTCGCGCCCTGCCACTCGATCATGGTCGGATTGCGACCGGCAAGGCCGGAGAGCACGCCGAAGGCGGTTCTATTGACCAGAAACCACATTGCCAGGCCGACCAGAATGGCTATGGCGATGATCGTCGGAGACAATCCGAGCGAGTCGCTGATCCGGTAAGCGCCGTCGAGCGGGCGACTCGACGCCTGCTGTCCAGTGCCCGATGGGTCCTTGAGCGGTCCAGCCGTCACGTAAAGCAGCACCAGGCCGGCAATGAAATTGCCCATCAGCGTGGTGATCACCTCGTCCGCGCCGGATTTCAGCCGCAGAAGCCCGGGCCAGAAAGCCCACAGCGCACCACCCGCCATGCCGGCGAAGAAGCAGGCGGTTATGAGGATCGGTGCTGGTGCGCCGTCAAGCCATTCGGCCATGAACGCGGCCGCAATGGCTCCCATGTAGAACTGGCCCTGGGCGCCGATGTTGAAGTAGCCCGCCCGGAAGGATACGGCCACGCCGACGGCCGTGATGAACAGGGGAAGCCCCCAACGAAGTGCCTGTTGCAGGGCGCCGGGCCTTAGGAAAGCACCATCGGCGATCGATTGGAACATCAGTGGCGCCGAATAGCCGGCGGCCTGGAAGATCACACCGCAAAGTGCAAGGGCGATCAGGATGAAGATCAGAGCGCGGAAAACGGAGACGAACCGATCGATCATCTGAGCACTCCTGTCATGGCTGCGCCGACGGCTGTGAGGTCATAGGGCGGACGGAACTCGGCGACGATGCGCCCGGACAGCATGACAACGACGCGGTCCGAGATATCGAAGATCTCGTCGAGATCCGAAGAGATGAACAGCAGGCCGCAACCGCGCGCCCGCGCATTGAGCATCGCTTCCCATACGAATGTCGTTGCGCCGATATCGAGACCTCGCGTGGGTTGTGCTGCAAGAATAAGGCGGGCGTTTTCGTCCATCTCACGCGACAGGATCACCTTCTGGGCATTCCCGCCCGATAGCGAGCCGGCCCGCTGACCGACATCCGAATAGCGGACATCCCATTGCTTAAGGGCGGCATCGCATTGCTTGCGGATAGCAGAGGGGCTGATGGTGGACAGGAGCGGTCTCTGAAGGAGACCGCGCGCCGACCAGTTTTCCCAAAGAGAGCTGGTGAGGCTAAGTCCTTCGACATTCCGTTCGAAGGGAATGACGCGCAGTCCGGCCGCCCGTCGTGCAGCGAGCGGTGCGCGGGTCACATCCGTCCTGTCGATGGAGATCTCGCCGCTGACGACATCGGCTAGTGCCGAGATCGCGCGCACAAGCGTTCTCTGCCCGTTGCCCTCGATGCCGGCTACGCCGATGATTTCCCCGGGACGGATGTCGAGGTTAACCCCGTCGAGCGCCGGACCTTCGGGATCGGATCGTGTGGAGACGGCGCGCATCTTGAGGACGGGGGCGGCATCTGTGCCCGCAACAAGCTGTTCGGCATGGGTGACCACGGCGGCACCTGTCAAAGCCGCCTTGTCGTGCGGGTTGAGGTTGCGAGCGGCTGGCCCGATGATGAGCTCGGCCAGCCGATCCGCGTCAATCCCGTCGCAGGATAGCGGCCCATCGACGAGCTTTCCGCCGCGCAGAACCGTCACCGTATCCGCAATCGCCAGAACTTCCCGGATCTTGTGCAGGATGAGGATGACCGTGACGCCGCGCTCCTTGAGACGTCGAATCCGATCGAAGAGCTTCTCAGCGCCTTCAGGAGACAGGACCGCGGTCGGCTCATCCAGGATGAGGAGCTTAGCGTCCGAGACGAGGGCTCTGGCGATTTCAACACTCTGCTGGGTTTCCACCGGCAGGTCGCGGATACGCTGCTTGGCCCTTACTTTCACGTGGAGTGCGTCGAGGTGAGGCTGCCATCGCTTTTCAAGACTTGCCTTTGTGAATAGCCCTCCGCCTTCCGCGCCGAACTGCATTGCTTCGGCAACCGTGAAAGAGGGCGGAAGGGCAAAACTCTGGTGGACGAGTTCGACGCCCGAACGCCGGGCATCCTTGACGTTTCCGGCCGCGAGCGGACGGCCGTCGATCTTGAGCTCACCCGACGCAGGGCGGACCAGACCGGCCAGGACACGGGCAAAAGTCGTCTTTCCTGCGCCGTTTTGCCCGACCACGGCGTGGATCATGCCACGTTGGAAGACTGCTCCGACATCGGAGAGCGCGACGATGTGACCGTAGCGCACGGTCACGTCGCGGCATTCGAATATGGGGGATCTGTCCTCGCTCACCGCAGCACGATCCAATCGAAGGTCAGAGGCTCGTATTGAACGGCACTTTAAGCGACCCATCGAGGATCGCCGCGCGCACCGTCGCTACTTCGGCCTCGGCCTCCTTGCCTTTGGTGATGATGTCCGCCGGTCCTTGCTGCGCGAACAGGGGCGATGGAATGAAGTCGATGACGCCAGTTCCGAGGCCGGTATGCTCATGCGCGCCACCGGAAAAATCGCTGCCGAGTGCCTTCGTGACCTCGTTGTAAAGCGAGGTACCGAAATCGAGGCCGACGATCGAGATCACGGACTTTGGCCCCTGCGGGAACTGGGCCGGGTCGAGCACGCTCACCAGACGGCCCTCCGCCTCGTTTGCGGCGGCGATGATGCCGAAGTCCGTTGCCGCGGCGTCGGTCTGGATGAAGTCGACACCGCTCGAGTACATCTGCGTGGCGATTTCCTGGCCCTTGGCCGGGTCCTGGAAGGAGCCGGCGAATGCGACGGCGACCGACACGTCTGGACGTACGGACTGGGCGCCTGCCTTGAACGCGTTGTAGTCGGCATTGATCGGTGGAATGGAAACACCGCCGATGAAGCCGAGCTTTCCTGATTTGCTCACACGCGCGGCGAAAATGCCGGAAAGGTAGCAGCCGAGGTAGTAATCATAGGAAACGGTGACGACGTTCGGGATCGCCGGTTCGAAGGGATCTGCAAAGAGCTGGATCCACTTGGTGTTGGGGTAGGAAGGAGCGAGCGCCTTGAAGGGTTCCGCCACCTCGTTGAAGGTCGAAACGATCACTGCCACACCGGCATCGCCAAGCGTACGAAAAATGGTCTCGTAGGTCGCCGGGTCCTGAGCGTATACCGCGCGGTACTGGAAGCCCTGCTCCTCGGAGAGCTGCTTGAGCCTGGCAATCATCGAGTCCACCGGACCGGCATCGCCTGCTGCCTGCGTGTGAACCAGCGCCACGAGGCCGCCCGAAGCGTGCGCGGCGGCTGTCAGCAGACCGCCCGCCATTGTGAAGGCAGCCAATCCTGCCGAGGACTTGAGGAGGGTGCGGCGGCCGATCGGCCGGTGCAGCACATTCATTTCATTTGAAGTCTTGTTGGTCATGTTCCCATTTCCTTGCTCTAGAGGTTCGATATCCGTAACTTCTTATTGGGGTGGATTCGTTCGCCGCCCTGTCGTCATCAGGGTGCAAGGTCTCGCACCCTTCTTCCTCAGGCGCCGGGAGAAAACGGCGCCGGATTCATGATCATCACGTCCTGACTCTGAATGGCGTCGAGAGACCACACGCCGGAGATGAACGCCTGCCATTCCGGGTCGGCATACATGGCTGCCCGCCGCGCCTCGCGGTCGGCGAGGCTGTCATAACGCCACATCAGGACCGTCGTGTGCAGCCGGCCGATCTCGCTGACATAGAGCCCGAGAAAGGTGTTGAGATGCCGCTTCTGGATCGGCAGGCCCTCGGTCTCGTATCTCTTCAGCCAACCATCGACTGTTCCGGGCTGGAACGTGTACGTGCGATGTTCAACGATCATCTGGACGCCTCATTGAGAATGAATTCGGCGGCCCGCTCCCCGATCATGATCGCCGGCGCGTTCGTGTTGCCGCTGGAAATGATTGGCATGATCGAGGCGTCCGCCACACGCAGGCCCTCGATGCCGTGAACTTTCAGTCGAGCGTCGACCACAGCCATTGGGTCGTTGCCCATCTTGCAGGTGCCGACCGGATGGAAGGTCGTCATGGCATTGGTACGCAGCCACTTGACCATTTCGGCATCGCTTTCGACGGCTGGACCCGGAGCGAGTTCCTTGCCGCGATATTTCTCGAAAGCCTTCTGATTGATGATGTCCCGCGTCATGCGGATCGCGTTGATCATCGTACGAATATCAAACTCGGTTTGAAGATAGTTCGCATTGATGCGCGGCCGGTCAGTCGGATCGGCCGAGCGCAGCCTGATCTCGCCGCGGCTCTCGGGATTGACCGGGCCGACGCGCAACGAGAAGCCATGGTTGGCCTCCACCCGCTCTTTCTTGAACGGGTTTGGAAAATGCAGGTTCGCCGTCTTTTCGAGCGCCGGCATGAAATGAAGCTGGATGTCGGGTGCGGCCAGATCGGTTCGCGATTTGACGAAGGCTCCGGCTTCGTAGGGGAAGGTCGTGGCGATGCCTTCACCGAACAGCATGCCCTGGATCACCGACCAGGTGAGCTTGTCGACGCGAAGGTCCGAATAGAGCGTGACTGGCTCCCGGCATTCATAGGCCATGACGCAATCGACATGATCCTGCAGGTTCTTGCCGACACCGGGAAGATCCTGGACGACGGGGATGTCATGCTGTGCGAGCTCATCAGCAGCGCCTATCCCTGAAAGCATGAGGATCTGCGGCGAGTTGACGACGCCGGCCGACAGGATCACCTGACGGTTCGCATAGGCTTTCGAAATGTTGCCTTTTCGGCTGAACTCGACCCCGACAGCCTGGCCGTTCTCGATGAGGATGCGCCTCGTATGGGCGCGGGTGATAATCGTCAGATTCGGGCGTTTCTTTGCAGGCCGCAGGAAGGCATAGGCTGCCGAGCAGCGTTTGCCCTTCGCGATGGTGAAGTCATAGCGGCCGAAACCTTCCTGCTCTTCGCCGTTGAAATCGTCGTTGTGAGGATATCCCGCCTGTCCGCCTGCCTCGTGGAAGACATCAAGCAGGCTGTTCCAGCCGCGCGCCCGGCAGACGGTCAGTTCGCCTTCGGTGTTGTGATAGGCGCCATTGCGCTGCACATGGGTTTCCGAGCGCAGGAACGCTGGCAACACCTCATCGTAGGACCATCCTGTAGCGCCCATCTGCGCCCAGCGATCGTAGTCGTGCCGGCTTCCGCGAACATAGATCATGCCGTTGATGGTGGACGTGCCGCCGAGCACCTTGCCACGAGGCCAGTAGAGCGAGCGTCCGTTCAGATGCGGCTCGGGCTCCGTGTGGTAGTGCCAGTTGTAGATGCCCGAATGGAACAGCTTGCCCATCAGCATGGGCAGCCGGAACAGTGGGTTGAGGTCTCTGCCGCCGGCCTCGAGCAAAAGCACCTTGTTGGCGGGATCTGCGGACAGGCGGTTTGCCAGGACGCAGCCTGCCGAACCGGCACCGA
The DNA here is from genome assembly GCF_004962245.1 of Mesorhizobium sp. Taxonomy (GTDB): domain Bacteria; phylum Pseudomonadota; class Alphaproteobacteria; order Rhizobiales; family Rhizobiaceae; genus Mesorhizobium. The sequence goes on from NZ_SUHQ01000026.1 coordinate 112,646, forward strand.
CGATGATGAAGTCGAACGTCTTCGTTGCCGCCATGGTCACCACGCGATGGGACGAGAGCCCATCTCCTCCAGGTAGCGGTTGCAAAGAATGAATGGATTGGGTCGGGAAAGGACGGCTTCGGCGTGGGCGGGATGATCGCGCAGAACACAGCGAAGGCGCCCGCTCGCGTTCTCGTCAATTCCCGCTTCTGCCAATGCTTCCGCGGCGGCGTCGCCGAATCCCAGTAAGACCAGCGGCTTTCCCTGCAAGGCAAGCGCGCGCAAGGTCTCCACGATCAGCGGACGCCAGAGCCGGAGATGGCCCTTGGACTGATGTGGATCCATATCCACCTTGAAGCGGGTCAGTGTCAGCGACGCATTGAGCAGCAGAACGCCATTTGAGACCCAGCGGTCCGCGATGTCAGACGGCTGCTCGATGTCGGCCGCACCGCCCTCCATGGCCGCAAGTGTCTTCGGCCAATCGTCGAAGCTGCGGGCATAGGACAGGTCGCCGGTGCGCGCTGCCAAGATCATCTGCATGTAGGCTCGGATGCTCTTGGAAAACATCTTGTCGAGCTCGTGCCATCCCGCGAGGTTTCCAGCTTCGAAGGCCCGTCCGGTGGCAAACCCGGGTTCAGGGTAGGGGTCCTGGCCCAGAACGACGCAGCGAACCTCTTCCGGGGCGATACCGTCGAAAGCTCTCAGGCAATGCGCGCCCGCAGGCATTCCCGGAAGGTGCTTGCCGCGACGAACGGGAAAGATCGGTTCCCAGACTTCGAGCTCGAGTTCGGCGGCGATCCCGTCAACGTCCGGGCCCGGATGCCTGATCAGTGAACGCCAGGGTTCGTTCAGATCGGTGGACCAATCTGACAGGAATTCCTCCATGGCGGCCTTTAGCAACATTGCCATTCGCACCCCTCTCCAAGGTGGTCGACTGCGGCGGCCCTTCCAAGAACCTGACCGTTTTGTCAGCTTTTCATGAAAAAACTTGACCAGATTGTCAACTTCTTTTTTATTGAAGCGTCGTTTTGCTCGGAGGTCTTTCGACGGATTGTATGAGGCCCCGAGAATCGGACTGCTGACCCGGGTGGTCATTTAGGAATAAAAATTAAATGATAACAACGAGATAGATAATGGCAGAAGAACGTAACGCGCCCTATGCTTCCGCTGAAAAAGGGCTCCCGCTGCAAGCCGCGGCAGATGAGCGGATCAGAGCGCGGAACGTGCTCAAGATCCTGGCGGCTGCTGTCGAGATATTCTCGCGGAAGGGCCTTGACGGTGCACGCATCGTTGAGATCGCGAAGGCGTCAGGGCTGCCGAAGGGCAATGTCTACTATTACTTCTCGTCGAAAGAGGAGATCTACAACGCCGCCATCGATCGCCTCATCCATAGCTGGGATGATGCGTTCCAGCATATATCAGCCGATCGTGAGCCCGGCGAGGCAATCGAGGCTTACATTCGAGCGAAGTTGGACCATGCCCGGGAGAATGCCGCAGAGACGCGCCTTTTCGCAAACGAGATACTGCAGGGAGCCGTACATCTCTCGACCGAGGCCCGCGATCACATGCGAACCGTCACGTCCGAGAAGGCGCGGGTGATCGATGCCTGGGCCGCGGCCGGAAAGATCGAGAAAGTCGACGCGCGCCATCTGTTCATTCTGTTATGGTCCGCAACGCAATTCTATGTCGAGTTCGAGGCTCTTGCCTGCGACGCGCTACATGTCAGCCAACTAAAGCCGGCTGACTACAATATGGCAGCGAAGACGATCACGAGAACGGTCTTAGGGGGGCTCCTTACCCGTCCGTTGTGACGATTAAGAAAAGGCAGATGGTCCGTCGTCGTCCGGAGCGAACTGTCGAGGAGCCTAGCCGCACTCGCTAAGGCTCGGTGACGTCGAGGTCGAGATATCGGGACATCTATCCGCGCTTTTGGGCAAGAAGGCTTCCCAACGGCGTCAAAGGAGTTGGAAGATGGTAGCGGGAGAGGGATACCGCCAATACAGTGCTGTGACCGAGTTCGTTTGCTGACGGGGTTTCTTAATCGGCGCAAATTGGTCCGACTCCAACCTCCGCAACCAGTTCCAGCATAAATCACTATAGTCGCGATCTGATCAAAGCCCCGCCGGAAAAAACGGCAAGGCTTTTCCCACGGCAGGTTTGCGAAGCGCGGAAGGGCACTCTGCCGCCCAGAGTAACCAGCCTGCACGGTGAAGACGAGAAGGACGCTCTTCCTAACGCGGAGTTCGAAACCCTCCCGGCCCTCTATAGACCGCCGATTGCCGCACAAATCGCAGCTGAGCAATGATCTTCTGGCCATCGCCGAGACCAAGATAGCAGAGGACAAGAGCGGGCTGGCGGAGGACTCCCCACCTTTTTGCAAGGCTGATTTTCACCCAGCCACCACTCTCGTCCACGCCGGCCTTGAGGTCGGGGTGCGGCGCAGCACTGCGCTGCAGCCCTGCCTCGCGGCGAGCAGCGGGTGTGCAAGCGGAGTGGGCGCCTTCGCGGGGAACCGGCTGCATGGAGGGAAGCGACCGAAGCTGGGCGGAAGGCGCTCCGAAGCGCGCCGAGGGCGGAGCCCTAAGCCTCTCGAGGCTTCAACTCAAAGGACAGTCTTCCATCTTTCTCGGACCTTCGCCGACGGTCGCCGGTCAAGAAGTTGTGACCCAAAGGCGACTTATGTCTGTCCCACAGCGAATGGCGGCTTCGCGCCTCAATGTCGGCTGTAGAACCCAGTCCTGCCAACCGCAGAAAGCAGACACTAGCGGCAACCACGCTGGAGGTCGCAGTTGCGCCTCATGTCAGCCGAAGAGGCAGCCAGTTGGTCGAACCGGCAGCCGCGGCCTTTGCCGCAACCAATGCCAGCGCAACCGAACTGAACGCGGTTCGCGAAGCGCATCAGACGGCAAGCGACGCCAGGGACATGCCAGATTTCGAGCATTGGGACGCCGAATTCCATCACCGAGTATTCGCGTGCTGCTGGAACGACTTCCTTAAAGAGATCCACAACCTCATGCGCGCCATTCGCAGCCAGTCACCCTGTTCGAAATGAAGAAGCGCTCGTTCTCGGAGGAACGCCGCCTGGGGTATTGCGACGAGCACCAGGCAATCCTGGATTGTCTGGTTCGCCGCGATCCAGAAGGTGCGAAAAATGCGATGCTGGCGCATGTGAGAACCGTCGAAAGAAATCTACTGGGGCGGTGAGCTCGCACATCGCCGCAGAGCTGCAACAAGAGGCCGCTAGCACGCTCGTGGACGCCGCTCGGCTCGCGCTGGTAGCAAGCGGCTGGGCACCGCCCCCTGCCCTCCGGGGTTCATCGGCAGGCGGGAGCGGTGCCGATTGTGGGGCCCCGATCAGGCGACGGCCGCTAACTTCGCGTAATCCTGCGCCTAGCCCGGCTACCGAAGCTGCGCCTTACTTTCCGATTTGCGACGCTGCCGACATCATCTCCTCAGAGTTGGGGGTCGCGCCCAAGCCGCCATCGAGAACCTCGGAGAACGTCCAGCGAACGACGCCATTTCGGTCGAGCAGGAATTGGCCGACCAGCTGGCCCACGCCGGTCGCGATGACTTGCTGGTCCGCTTCAGTGATTTCGTAACCGTCTTTTTTGTTCAGATATTCGAGCGCGGCGAACGGATCCATCGGCTCCGGCATTTCGCCCGGCAAGTTGATCCGCATCGCCTTCACATCGCTCATTGTAGCCTTGTGTGGCCACGCGGTCTCGTCCTCGCTGATCTGCATATTCGGCAGTCCAAAGGCGCGTTGTGAAACTCGCTCCGGATCGGATGCCGCGAGCAGCGCCGGGATCGGATGAAACCGAAGGTAGAGGCGTGCCCGTTCGATGGGCGTGGCCACTACCGTCAGGTTTGCGATGCCCATCGCGTTTAGGGCTGGCGTGAGCTGCGAAATCGTCGCGATATGACGCCTGCAAAAGGGACAGTGCAGGCCTCGATACAGGCCAACCAGCACCGGCTTTTCGCCGCGAAAATCATCGATTGCTATCTTGCCCTCGCGGGTAATCGCGTCGAGCACGAAATTGGGCGCCGTTTCGCCAAGTTGCAGCGGGCCTATGTCGAGACGTTCTGACATGCTGATCCCTCCTCGCGGGTCAATCCACAACGGATGTGCGGGCGGGTGGCTTGAGCCCATGTGCGGCACATACGTCCTTGGGCATGCTGAAATGGCGGTCGGCCTTGGGACAGCGTCGAGGTCGGCGTCGATAGTCCATTTATAAAGCACGGAGAGGGCGGACGCTAGTTCTTACGGATGGCAACGCTTTTACTAGATGGTGCCCCACGAGCCGAGCAGGCTCTTGATACCCAGGTGCGCCAAGGTCTGGAAGTGCCCGACTTCGCTGAGGCTCAAGTCTGACAGGTCGCGCTTCGTTGACTGAAATTGGGTCGCCGAATTGCAAAAGAGATTTGGGGCCGACATGATAGACGACGGAGCAACGCCCGCCGCCAGGGCGCGGACGGCTCATCCCACCAAAACGTAACCTAAGCGACGCGTCGTTGAGGGAAATGGAGACCCGAACGGGCCCGACGAGGGTCCACGGCGGTCACAATGTTGTGGTGATGATCGCAGTAGACGCGATCCGGCGAAGTTGGCCCAGCACAAAAACGGTAACCGCCGGGTACTGACGGGTCTTCGCTCACCGGGAAGCGGCACTGATAGACCCCTAGCTGAATGAGGGGGACGTCTCTCGAAGTTGATCTGATATTTTCAGGCATGATGGTTTTCAGGTTCCTAGTTCATAGCCTTTGCCTGCCGACGGCCGCAGTGCGACCCCGCCGGGGCAAGCTTCTCTCGTTTTGGAGGGCTATAGACCAGCATATGGTGTTGGTCGCAGCTTCAATGAAGCCCGAGGCCCTGCTTCTGAAGCCAATAGTTTGCGACTTAAGGCCACACCTAGGCGGGTAGGAACTCACAAGCAATGCGCCATCGTAGGTTGCCTCGGGCACCGGCCCCGCCGGGGTTTGTCGGTGGCGGGGGCGGTGCCCGAGGCAACCTACGATGGCGCATTGCTTGTG
>NZ_SUHQ01000027.1 GCF_004962245.1 Mesorhizobium sp.
CCAATCTCCCCCCAAGTGGGGGAGATGTCCGGCAGGACAGAGGGGGGCGCCGTAGGGCGCGATACCGGCGATTGCCGTCTCCATCCTCAATCGCCCTCGTCCTCGTAGCCGACGAGATGCAGCGGCCTGGCGGTGATGCCTTCGAGTTCGCACCAGCGCACCAGGGCTTCCTCGCGGCCATGCGTCACCCAGATCTCCTCGGCACCGGTTTCCTTGATCGTGGCGATCAGCTCCTCCCAGTCGGCATGGTCGGAAATGATCAGCGGCAGCTCGACGCCGCCTTGCTTGGCGCGCTGGCGGATGCGCATCCAGCCGGAGGCGAAGCACGAGATCGGATCGGGAAAGCGCCGCGCCCAGCGGTCGGCGAAGGCCGAGGGCGGGCCAATGACGATGGCGCCGGAGAAATCGTCCTTGCCGCCGCTTTCAACGGTCGCCGGTTCCAGCGTCCCGAGGTCGATGCCCTGGCTCTGATAGTAGTCGCTGAGTTTGGCCAGCGCGCCATGTATGTAGATCGGCCTGTCGTGGCCGGCATCGCGCAGCAAGCGCATGACGCGCTGCGCCTTGCCGAGCGCATAGGCGCCGACCAGATGCGCGCGTTCGGGAAACTGCGCGGCCGATTTCAGCAGGCGGGCGATCTCCCCGGTGTCGGGCGGATGACGAAACACCGGCAGGCCGAAGGTCGCCTCGGTGATGAACACGTCGCATTTGACCGGCTCGAACGGCTCGCACGTCGCATCCCTCTGGCGCTTGTAGTCGCCCGACGCGACGATGCGCGTGCCCTGATGCTCGACCGCGATCTGCGCCGAGCCGAGCACATGGCCGGCCGGATGGAAGGTGACGCTGACGCCGTTCACGGCAATCGTCTCGCCGAGTGCTGCCGCTTGCGTCGCCCCGGCATGACCCTCGCCATGGCGCAGCTCCATGATATCAAGCGTCTGCCTTGTCGCCAGCACGAAGCGATGGCCGGAACGGGCATGGTCGGAATGGCCGTGCGTGATCAGCGCCCGGTTGACCGGCCGCACCGGGTCGATGAAGAAGTCGCCGGGTGGGCAATAGAGGCCCTCGGGCCGGGGATGAAGCAGGTCTCTGGCGCGCATGGCTCCAAGATAGGCATTAATTCCGGCGCGGGAAGCCTGTTGCAAGTGGCTGCTGACACCTGCATAGGCAGGAGATATCGATCGCATCCGCGCCGCTGGTGGTAGCGGCTGCGAAAAAGCCCGATTCGCATGCCCGACTGATGCGACCATCCCGATCGAAGGCAGAACGTCGACACGGAGCACGTCCCATGCGCTGGAACATACTGGTCTTGGCATCTTGCCTGGCATCGGCCGGCTGCGTCGGCAACTCGATGTCCGAACGGCAGGACGCGGACGTCCGATCCTCGCTGCAGTACGACAGCGTGCCCTGCGACCAATTGCTGGCACAGCGCGACGGGTTGGCGCAGCAATACCGCCTGCCGGTGGACGCCAAGCCGTCCTTCTCCAATCCGGCAATGGGCTTCGGCCCGTTCACGCCTGATATGCGCTCGAAAAGCAAGCGCGATTCCGACCGGGCGCGCGGCGAGATCGATGCCATGAACCGTTCGATGGCCCGCCGCGAATGTGGCAAGCCGGCCAAGCCAAACAAGCTCGGCCTGACGGGTTAATACCCCGCGTCGCGATCCACGACGTTCTCGAGCTTCTCGCCGCGCTCGAAGGCGGCCATCTGGCGCAGCATGATCGGCGCCAGATGCACGGGGTCGGAGGTCGCCGCCGCATGCGGCGTCACGAACACTTTCGGGTGGCTCCATAGCGGACTGGTCTTCGGCAGCGGCTCGACCTCGAACACGTCGAGGCTCGCTTCCTTCAGCGTGCCGTCCTCCAACGCGCGCACGATGTCGGCATCCTTCTGCAGGCGGCCGCGCCCGGCATTGATCAGCACCGAGCCGCCGAGGCCGTTGCGTTTCCTCAGCTCCTTCAGCACGCCGTAATTGACGATGCCTTGCGTCTGCGGCGTCAGCGGCAAAAGCACCACCAGAATGTCGGTGGCGTTGAGGAACGGGATCAACCCAGCCTCGCCCGAATAGGTCGAAACGCCCTTCATCGACCGGTCGCTGCGCGACCAGCCATTGACCGGAAAGCCGAGCGACAAAAGCACCGACGCCGCTGCGCGGCCAAGCGTGCCGAGCCCCATGATGCCGACGGAGATGTCGCTGGCCGGACGTTGCGGCGGCTCGTGCCAGATCTTCTTCTTCTGCTGCGACCGGTAGAGCATGCCCTGGCGGTGATGATCGAGCACTCGCCAGACGACATATTCGGTCATGTACTGGGTAAGGTTGTCGGCCACGATTTTGACGATCGGCACGTCGGGCAATGTGGGATCGGCGAAGATGTGGTCGACGCCGGCGCCGATTGAAAAGACGGCGCGCAGATTGGGCAGCGCCGACAGCAGGTTCGGCCGCTGCTTCCAGACCACCGCATAGGTGATCGAGGGATCGCTGGCGCCGTCCGGCTCGAGCGCCACCTCGCGTTCCGCCGACAGCAATTCACGCCAGCGCTGCGGATGAAAGCCGGTGACGGCAAGCAGGATACGGCCTTTTTCCATTGCGAATTCTTTTTCCTTTTTACCTACGGCGCCCGCGTCTCCCGGACGCGCGAAGGATGCCGTAGCACTGTGATTTTGCGCATAATCCTCAACGAAAATCGATTCCGATTTTCGGGAGGCATGGGCAGGCCATTACTCGCTGACGATGCCGACCGGCGCCGTCTCGATCCTGAACGCGGCCGAGATCAGCGCCTTGGTATAGTCGGTCTGCGGCCGCTCGAAAATCTGTTCGGATGGGCCGGCCTCGACGATCTTGCCATTGCGCATGACGATGACGTCGTTGGCAAGCGCGCGGATGACCTTCAGGTCGTGGCTGATGAACAGATAGGCGAGGTCGTGCTTGGCTTGCAGGCTGCGCAGCAGATCGACCACCTGCGCCTGCACGCTCATGTCGAGCGCCGAGGTCGGCTCGTCCAGCATGACGAAGCGCGGATTGAGCACCATGGCGCGGGCGATCGCGATACGCTGGCGCTGGCCGCCGGAAAATTCGTGCGGATAGCGGTTGCGCGTGGCGGGATCGAGCCCGACTTCCCCTAGCACATCGACGATGCGCCTGTCGCGCTGATCGGGCGACAGCTTCGGCTCGTGGATCTTCAGCCCCTCCTCGATGATCTCGGAAACCGACATGCGCGGGCTCAAGGACCCGAACGGATCCTGGAAGACGATCTGCAACTCGCGTCGCAGCGGCCGCATGGCGTTGAAAGTCAGCTCGTTGATGTCGCGTCCGTTGAACCGAATGGTCCCGGTCGACGAGATCATCCTGGCCAGCGCCAGGCCGAGCGTCGTCTTGCCCGACCCGGATTCGCCGACAACGCCCAGCGTCTGGCCAGCGCGCACGGTGACGTCGATGCCGTCGACCGCCTTCACATTGTCGACGGTGCGCCGGAAAAAGCCTTTTTTGATCGGAAACCAGACCTTGATGTCCTGGCCCGTCATCACTGGCTTGGCGGCATGGTTGGCCGCCGGCGGCTTGCCCTTCGGTTCGGCGGCAAGCAGATGCCGTGTATAGGTATGCTGCGGGTTGGCGAAGATGTCTTTCGTCGGTCCGGTCTCGACGATCTTGCCCTTCGTCATCACGCAGACCCGGTCGGTGATCTTCCTGACGATGCCGAGATCGTGGGTGATGAACAGCATCGACATGCCCTTGCGGTTCTTCAGCTCCGCAAGCAGTTCGAGGATCTGCGCCTGCACGGTGACGTCGAGCGCCGTCGTCGGCTCGTCGGCGATCAGCAGTTCCGGTTCGTTGGCCAGCGCCATGGCGATCATGACGCGCTGGCGCTGGCCGCCGGAAAGCTGGTGCGGATAGGCGTCGAGCCGCTTCTCCGGCTCGCGGATGCCGACCTCGTTGAGCAGCTCCAGGGTGCGCGCCTTGGCTTGGCGGTCTCCCAGGCCCTGGTGAAGCGCCAGCACCTCGACGATCTGTTGCTCGATCGTGTGCAGTGGATTGAGCGAGGTCATCGGCTCCTGGAAGATCATGGTGATCTTGTTGCCGCGCACGCGGCGCAATTCCTTCTCGTCGGTGGCGAGCAGGTCGGCGCCCTGGAACAGGATCTTCCCTGACGGATGGCTGGCGGCCGGATAGGGCAGCAGCTTCAGCACCGACAGCGCCGTGACCGACTTGCCGGAGCCGGATTCACCGACCAGCGCCACCGTCTCGCCCTTGGCGATGTCGAACGAGACGTGGTCGACAGCCATCGACTGGCGGCCTTCCTGCGCGAAGGCGACGCTGAGGTCGCGGATGGAGAGGAGGGCTTCGCTCATCGGAACGTCTTGCGCGGATCGAAGGCGTCGCGGGTCGCCTCGCCGACGAAAACCAGCAGCGACAGCATCAGCGAGATGACGACGAAGCCGGAAATGCCCAGCCACGGCGCGTTGAGATTGCGCTGGGCCTGCTTCAGGAGCTCGCCCAGTGAGGCCGAGCCGGGCGGCAGACCGAAGCCAAGATAATCGAGCGATGTCAGCGTCGAGATCGAGCCGCTGAGCAGGAAAGGCAGGAAAGTCAGCGTCGCCACCATGGCATTGGGCAACAGATGCCGGAACATGATGGTGCCGTTGGACACGCCGAGCGCGCGGGCCGCGTTGACATATTCGAAGTTGCGGGCGCGCAGGAACTCGGCCCGCACCACGCCGACCAGCGCCACCCAGGAGAACAGCAGCATCAGCCCGAGCAGGATGAAGAAGCCGGGCGGCAGAATGGCGGCGACGATCAGCAAGAGATAGAGCACCGGGATCGCCGACCAGATTTCTATGAAGCGCTGGAACAGAAGGTCGGTCCAGCCGCCGAAATAGCCCTGCAGAGCGCCGGCCGTCACGCCGATCAGCGCCGAGCCGGCGGTGAGGATCAGGCCGAACAGCACCGAGACCCTGAACCCGTAGATGACGCGCGCCAGCACGTCGCGTGCCTGGTCGTCGGTGCCCAGCCAGTTCCAGTTGCCGACGACGCAATTGGGGTCGGCGGCACCTTGCGGATACTGGTTGCACCGTGTCTTGGCGTCATAGAGCCAGGACGGCTTGGTGGGCGCCGCTTCGGGGATGGCGTTGTTGACGGTCCGGTAGGAGTAGCGGATCGGCGGCCAGATCATCCAGCCATGGGCATTGATCTCGTCCTGGATGACCGGGTCGCGATAGTCGGTGACCGCGTAAAAGCCGCCGAACTTCTCCTCGGGATAAGCGACCACGACCGGAAACAGGATCTCGCCCTTGTAGGAAACGAGGACCGGTTTGTCGTTGGCGATCCATTCGGAAAACAGCGACAACACGAAAAGTACGAGGAATATCCACAACGACCAATAGCCGCGCCGGTTGGCCCTGAAGTTCTGCAGGCGCCGCTTGTTGAGCGGCGACAGCCAGGGTCGGGCAATCCGGTCCGGTGCCGTTTCGACTGCGGTATCCGTCATCAGACGTCTCTCCGCTCGAAGTCGATGCGCGGGTCGACCCAGGTATAGATCAAGTCGGACAGCAGCCCGACAAACAGGCCAAGAAGCGAGAAGATGTAGAGATTGGCGAACACCACCGGATAGTCGCGCTCGACCACCGACCTGAAGCCGAGCAGGCCGAGGCCGTCGAGCGAAAAGATGTTCTCGATCAGCAGCGAGCCGGTAAAGAAGGCCGAGATGAAGGCGCCTGGAAAGCCGGCGACGACGATCAGCATGGCGTTGCGGAAGACGTGCCCGTAGAGAACCTGCCGTTCCGACAGGCCCTTGGCGCGCGCGGTCACCACATACTGCTTGCGGATTTCCTCGAGGAACGAATTCTTGGTCAGAAGCGTCGTGGTGGCGAAGGCCGACAGCACCAGCGCGGTCAGCGGCAAGGTCATGTGCCAGAAATAGTCGACGATCCGCGCCGGCCAGGACAATTGGTCCCAATTGTCGGAGGTGATGCCGCGCAGCGGGAACCAGTCATAGAACGATCCGCCGGCAAACAGCACCATCAGCAGGATGCCGAACAGGAAGCCCGGGATGGCGTAGCCGACGATGACGACGCCGCTGGTCCAGACGTCGAATGCCGAGCCGTCCTTGACGGCCTTGCGGATGCCTAGCGGGATCGAGATCAGGTAGGACAGGAGCGTGATCCACAGCCCGATCGAGATCGACACCGGCATCTTCTCCAGGATCAGATCGATCACCGAAATGTCACGGAAATAACTGTCGCCGAAATCGAACCGGATATAGTTCCACAGCATCATGCCGAAGCGCTCGAGCGGTGGCTTGTCGAAGCCGAACTGCTTTTCCAGCTTGGCGATGAATTCGGGGTCGAGCCCCTGCGCGCCGCGATATTTCGAACTGACGTCGCCGGCCGCATCGAAAGTGCTGCCGCCCGCATCGCCACCGCCACCGCCGAGGCGGTCGCTGCCGCCCTGGTTCGTCAGCCTGGCGATGACCTGCTCGACCGGTCCGCCCGGAGCGAACTGGATGACGGCGAAGGATATTGCCATGATGCCGAACAGGGTCGGGATCATCAGCAGGATGCGGCGCAGGATGTAGGCGCCCATCAGGCCCTCTGCCTTGCTTGGGCGAAAATCTCAGGCTTTGCCAATTTTTGCCGCCTTGTCCTTGTCGAACCACCACAGCGTCTCGACCGGAAAGCCGAAATCGGGCTTCTGCTCGGGAAAGCCGAACATGTCCCAATAGGCGGCTCGGTGATTCGCGAGGTGATATGTTGGAATCCAGTCTAGCCGCGCGCGCAAGACCCGATCGAGTGCCTTGAGCGCCGTGACCAGCTCGATCCGGCTCTGCGCCTTGCCGGCTGCCTCGATCAGCGCGTCGATGGCTTTGCTTTCCGTACCGGGATAGTTGCGCTGGCCCGGCGTTTTCGCCATCCGGGAGTCATAGAGGATTTCCAGGCTGTTGGCACTGGGCGTCGCCCCGATCGACCAATGGAGCATGTTGAAATCGAAGTCGAAATCGCTCTGCCGCGCTTCGTATTGCGTGGAATCGACCTGCCGGATCGAGGCGTCGATCCCGATCGCCTTCATATTCTCGGACCACGGGCCAAAAAGGCGAACGATGCCATCGTCCTCGGCCAGCATTTCCACCCGCAGTCGCTCGCCCTTTTCATTGACGACGAAATTGCCGGCTCGCTTCCAGCCGGCTTCGGCAAGCAGTCTCGAAGCCTCGCGCAGCAGCTTGCGGTCGTGGCCGGAGCCGTCGGATACAGGCTGCATCACCGGTTCGCCGAAGGTTTCCGGCGGCAACTCGGCCCGGAACGGTTCCAGCAGGGCCAATTCCTCGGGCGAGGGCAGGCCCTCGGCCTTGTAATCCGACCGCTCGAAGTTCGATTGCGAGCGCTCGTAGGCACCGTAAAACAGAACCCGCTTGGTCCATTCGAAATCGAAGCAATAGGCGATCGCCCGTCTGACGCGCACATCGCGGAATTGCGGCCGGCGCTGGTTCAGCGCGACAGCCTGCATGTCAGGCGACTTCTCGCCGGGAAACTCCCGTTTGACGACCTTGCCGTCCTTCAGCGCCGGAAAGTCGTAGCCGGTCGCCCATACCCGCGCTGTAAATTCCTCGCGAAAATGCGTGTCGCCTTTCTTGAAGGCTTCGAACGCTGCCTGGCGATCGAGATAAAAGTCGATACGGATGCGGTCGAAATTGTAGAGGCCGCGGTTCACGGCCAGATCGCGGCCCCAATAGTCGGCGACGCGTTCATATTCGATAGTCTGTCCGGCCGCCACGCGCCCCACTCTGTATGGTCCGGAGCTGAGCGGCGGTTTCATCGTCGAGGCATCGAATTCGTTGACCGTATAAAAGGCCTTGGACACGATCGGCATTACGACGACTGCAAGGATATTCTGCGCGGACTGTTTGCCGTCGAAGGTGAGGTCGACGGTAACCGGATCGACCGCGACCGCTTCCGTCATATGCCGCAACGCTTGGGAAAGGTTCGGATGGCCCTTGTCCTTGTAAAGCTTCAACGCGAAGGCAACATCCTCAGCCGTCAATGGCGAGCCGTCGTGGAAGCGCGCTTGCGGACGCAGGCTGAAGCGGAAGCCATTGCGATCCGGCGATAAGGTAACGGACTCTGCAAGCAGGCCATAGACCGCATCCGGCTCATCGAGCGCGCTTGCCATCAGCGAATCGAAACAGAGTTCGGTGCGCGGCGGAGAATCCCCCTTCAACACCAGAGAATTCAACGTGTTGAAGGTCAGGAAGCTTTGATTGAAGGTGGCGTTCGGCGGTGCGAAATTCATCCCGCCGCCTTTGGGGGCGTCCGGATTGACGTAGTCGAAATGCGTGAAACCTGGGGAATATTTGAGATCGCCGAAGGCCGACAGGCCGTGCAGCTTCACGCCGGTCGGAATGGTGGCAAAGGCCCGGCCGGGCAGCAGTGCCGCCGCCGCGGCCGCGCCGCCCAGGGCCAGAAAGTCGCGGCGGGGCAGCGCCGCCATCAATTGCCACTCTTGTATTTTGCCGCCAGCGCCTTTTCCTTGTCCTTGTCGATCCACCAGGAATTGATGTCGGCGCCGACATAGGCGGGTTGCTTGTCGGGAATGCCGAACTTGTTCCAGTAGGCCAGCCAGACCACCGGTCTGTGCCATTGCGGCACCACATAGTAGCTCCACAGCAGCACCCGGTCGAGCGCATGGGTGGCGGCAACCAGATCGTCGCGGTCGGTGGCGAAGATGACGCGGTCGACCAGCGCGTCGACCACCGGGTCCTTGATGCCCATCAGATTGCGGGAACCAGGCGCATCGGCGGCTTTCGAACTCCAGAAATCGCGCTGCTCGTTGCCGGGGGAATCCGACTGTCCGAACATCCCCGTCACCACGTCGAAGTCGAAGCTGCGGGTGCGGTTCACATATTGGCTGGGGTCGACAATGCGGAGCGCCGCATCGATACCGATCTTGCGCAAATTGTCGACATAGGGATTGGCGATCACCTCGTCGCTCGGGTCTCGTCCGAGGACTTCCAGCTTGAACTGTTGGCCCGTCTCGGCGTTGACCATCTTGCCGCCCTTGATGACCCAGCCGGCCTGAGCGAAGAGATCGACCGCAGCCTTCAGGTATTTGCGCTCGGCCTGCGGGGAATCGTAGACCGGCAGCTTGAACTCCTTTGTGAACAGCTCTGGCGGCAGCTTGTCTCGATACTGCTCGAGGATTTCCAGCTCCTTGCCTTGCGGCAGGCCGCTCGATGCCAGTTCCGTGCCTTGGAAATAGCTGCTCGTTCGGGTGTTGAGACCGAAGAACAGCGTACGGTTCATGCTTTCGAAATCGAGAACGTTGGTCAGCGCCTCGCGTATGCGTCTATCCTGAAACTGCGGGCGCCGCAGATTGAGCACGAAACCCTGCATCGGCTCGGGCGATTCGGTCTTGAATTCCTTCTTGATGACGTCGCCTTGCTTGATCGCGGGGAAATTATAGGCGGTCGACCAGCGTCTGGAGCTGTTTTCCGCGTTGATGTCCTCAAGCCCACCCTTGGTGAACGCCTGCCAGGCCGCGTTCTCATCGAGAATATAGGTGAAACGCTGCGTGTCGAAATTCTCGCGGCCGATCTTCACCGGCAGCTTGGCGGCCCAGTAGTCGGGCACGCGCTGCCAGACGATTTCCGAACCCGGCTTGAAGCTGGCGATCTTGTAGGCGGCGGACCCCAGCGGCGGCTCTTGCGTCGGCCTGGTGACGTCGCGCTTCTTGCCTTTGGCGTCGGTGCCTTCCCACCAGTGCTTCGGCAGCACGACGAGGTCGCCGAGGATCTTCGGCAGCTCCCTATTGCCCTTCTGGTCGAAATGAAATTCGACTTCGCGGTCGGAGATCGCGACGGCATCGGTGACGTTCTCGAAATAGCGGCTGTATTGCGGGCTGTTGGCCTTCAGCACCTGGAACGACCAGATCACGTCGTCGGTGGTGATCGGCTTGCCGTCATGCCACTTCGCCCGCGGGTCGAGACGGTAGGTCACCGAGGAATAGTCGTCAGGATGTTTGTAGGCATCGGCAATCAGCGGGTGGCTGACGCTGCCCTCGTCGGTCGCCTGCTCCATCAGGGTGTCGTAGAGCAGCCCGCCGCCGAACGGGACGAAGCCGGCAGCGAAGGAACCCTGGACGATATAGGGATTGAAGCTGTCGAACGTGCCGGGTGCCACCGAATTCAGCGTGCCGCCCTTCGGCGCGTCCGGATTGACGTAGTCGTAGTGCTGGAAGTTGTCGCCATATTTGGATTCGCCGATCAGCGACGAGGTGGTGCGCCATTCGTCCGCGAACGCTGCCTGCAGGCCGCCGGCGATAGCGGCCACAACCAGCATCGATCTGAGAAACGTTCGGCCAACCGTCATGCCTTCTCCTCTTAGCGATAGCTGTCAGCGGACAATCTAGATCATTTGACGCCTATGAAAACCGCGACAGGCCGGCTTTGTCGCCGCACATGCGCTTTTCCTAACAAAAAAAGCCGGGTTCAACCCGGCTTTTTAGCGCATGACCCTGAAAATCGGAATCGATTTTCAGAAAAGGATCATGCGCAAAATCAAAGTCCTACAGCGTCCTTTGCGCGTCCCAAAAGGACGCGCGGCGCTGTAGGGGATGCTGTCATGACAATTGCGTTATTGGGCCGGGGCAGGGGCTGCGGGTGCTTCACCCGCGGCCGGCGCCGCTGGCGCCTCGCCCTCTGCCGGCGCTGCACCCTCTGCCGGCTTGGCCGGCGCCTCACCTTCGGCGGGCGCGGCTGCGTTGTCGGCTGAAGCGCCAGGCGTCGGCAGCGGCTTGGGACTATCCGACAGCGTGCGCAGATAGGCGATGACGTTGGCGCGATCCTCGTCCTTCGGCAGGCCGGCGAAGCTCATCGCCGTGCCCTTCACGAGCTTCTTCGGCGAAGTGAGGAAGTGGTTGAGATTGTCGTAGGTCCACTTCTCGGCGCCGTCTTTGGAAAACTCCTTCATGCCGCCCGAATAGGCGAAGCCCGCATGCTCGGCGACAGGTCGGTCGACGATGTCCCACAGATCGGGGCCGACCTTGTTCGGTCCACCCTTCTCGCCGGAGTGGCAGGCCTGGCACTTCTTGAACACGGCGGCACCCGCTTCGGCATTGGCGTTGGCCAGCAGGTCGGCGATCGGCTTGGCTTCTGCGGCCGGGGCTGCCGGGCCGCCCTCGGCGGGCTCCTCGGCCGCCTCGATGGCGAAGCCGGGCTTTTCCGGGGTGGGGGAGGCGAACAGCGCGTCGGACACGATGCCGACCGAGAAGATGACGAACACGGTTCCCAGCAGCCCGCCGATCAGCTTGTTGATTTCGAAAGAGTCCATACGCCCCAGGCTCCCTTTTCCGGCGGACCGATCCGTCCACTCCGTCCGTCGGTAATCGTGAACCACCTCGCGAGGCGGTCAAATCGGGCGGAAACTAGGTCTTTTGCTCTGGCGTTGCAACACCTATAAGGGCGCTTCCAGTGAGACCTTTTGCCACTTTTCCCGTCCTCTTTTCGAACGCTTCGCCATCCCGATGTCCACGCTCATCCTCATCCCGGCCCGCATGGCCTCGACCCGCCTGCCGGGCAAGCCGCTGGCCGACATCGCCGGCGCTCCGATGATCGTCCATGTCGCCCGCCGCGCCGCCGATGCCGCACTTGGCCGGGTGGTGGTCGCCACCGATACCGAAAGCGTGGCCGAAGCGGTGCGCGCGCACGGTTTCGAGGCGGTGATGACGCGGGCGGATCACGAATCGGGCTCCGACCGCATCTTCGAGGCACTGACCACGCTCGATCCCGGGCGCAAGGTCGAAACAATCGTCAATGTGCAAGGCGACCTGCCGACCATCGATCCCGACATCATCAATGCCGCGCTGAGGCCTTTCGAGAATGCGGCCGTCGACATCGCCACGCTCGGCATCGAGATCGTCCGCGACGAGGAAAAGACCAATCCGAATGTCGTCAAGATCGTCGGCTCGCCGCAGTCGCAGACACGGCTGCGGGCGCTCTATTTCACCCGCGCCACGGCACCCTGGGGCGAGGGGCCGCTCTATCACCACATCGGCCTCTATGCCTACCGCCGCGCCGCGCTCGAACGCTTCGTCGCGCTGAAGCCGTCGCCTCTGGAACGGCGCGAGAAGCTCGAGCAGTTGCGGGCGCTGGAGGCCGGCATGCGCATCGACGCCGAGATCGTGCAGTCCGCGCCGTTCGGCGTCGACACGCCGGACGACCTCGAACGCGCCAGAACCATCCTTTCAACCTGAGACATTTGGTCAATCCGAGACATTTGGCATGCCTGAAAAAACCAACAAAATAGCCTTCCAGGGCGAGCCGGGCGCCAATTCCGACACCGCCTGCCGCAACATGTTCCCTGATATGGAGCCGTTGCCGTGCCCGACCTTCGAGGATGCCTTCAATGCCGTCGAGACCGGCAAGGCCGACCTCGCCATGATCCCGATCGAGAACACGATCGCCGGGCGCGTCGCCGACATCCACCATCTCCTGCCGGAATCGAAGCTGCACATCGTCGGCGAATATTTCCTGCCGATCCATTTCCAGCTGATGGTCTTGCCGGGCGTCAGGCGCGACGAGATCAAGACCGTGCACAGCCACATCCATGCGCTCGGCCAATGCCGCAAATATATCCGCAGGAACGGCTGGAAGCCGGTGGTCGCCGGCGACACGGCGGGCGCCGCCAAGCTGGTCGCCGAGCTGAAGGACCGCACCATGGCCGCGTTGGCGCCGGCCCTGGCCGCGACGCTCTACGGGCTCGACATCATCGAGGAGAATGTCGAGGACACCGACAGCAACGTCACCCGCTTCGTCGTGCTGACCAAGAACAGGCGATGGGCCGACCGTCCCTCCGCCGACGCCAAGATGATGACGACGTTCATCTTCCGCGTCCGCAACGTGCCGGCCGCGCTCTACAAGGCGATGGGCGGCTTCGCCACCAACGGCATCAACATGACCAAGCTGGAGAGCTACCAGCTCGGTGCGTTCACGGCGACCCTGTTCTATGCCGATATCGAGGGCCATCCCGACGACCCGTTGGTCAAGCTGGCGCTCGACGAGCTTGCCTTCTTCTCGCGCGAAATGCGGATCCTGGGCGTCTACCCGGCCAGCGAATCGCGCGAGCAATGGAAGGTGGCGGATTAGCTAGCATTCATCGAGAGCTCCGCAGCGTCCTGACGTAGCGCCTTGCCAGCTGACGAGCGCCGGGCGACAGTCCTGTGATGTGGCTCCTGAAACTGACCTTCGCGGTCGCTGGATTGTATGCGGTCGTTGTCGCCGTCGCGTATGTGCTTCAGTCCTGGCTGATCTTCCCGTCCGGCCTTGCGGCCTTCGGACCCGACCTGCCGGCCGGAGCCCGCCATGTCGAACTGGCGACGCAGGATGGCGAGCGCGTCGTTCTGGTACGCCTGCCGGCAGGACAGGCGGTGGCGGAGCCACGCCCGCTCCTGCTGGGATTCGCAGGCAACGCCTGGAATGCCGACGCACTTGCCCTCATGCTGCACCAGCTCTTCCCCGAACATGAGGTCGCTGCGCTGCACTACCGCGGCTATGCGCCGAGCGGCGGCAGGCCGTCGGCCTCCGCCCTGTTCGAGGACGCCCGGCGTGCCCATGACCACCTGGCCAAAGATGCCAAGGCCGGCATCGTCGCCATCGGCCTCAGCCTCGGCGCTTCGGTTGCGGTCGATCTGGCGGCGGCCCGGCCGCTGCGCGGCATCGTCATGGTGACGCCCTTCGATTCGCTGAGGGAACTCGCCGCTCACCACTATCCCTGGCTGCCGGTGCGCCTCTTGTTGCGGCACCGCATGGAAGCGGCAGGGTCTTTGCGCCGCCTCGATGTCCCAACGGCCGTCATCATCGCCGAGCACGACACCATCGTTCCCGCGGCACGTTCGGCACCCCTGCGCGAAGCCGCCCGTGATCTGCGCAGCCACATCGCCATAGCGGCTGGCCACAACGATCTCTACAGCCATCCCGACTTCGCCGGCGCGCTACGCGCCTCCGTTGCGGCGGTCACGCACGATTGACGAGCAGTTCAGGGAGCACGCAAGGTGACGATCCAGGCCGGCCCGGCGACACGGCTGCTGGTTGCGGCGAAGGGCCGCTTTTGAGGCGCGAACGCCGCCGTGAGGAAGGCTATCGCTCAAGCCTTTGGGTGCGTCCCGAACAGACGCGCCGTCGCGCCTCATGCTGCGTTGATCCGTATGTCACTCGATCGCTTTGCAAGTTCCGAACGCGTTCAACACGCTATGGTGCGAGGCCACGGTGAAGGAGGCCATCTCGTCACTTGTCGAGCCCTGGATCGTCCAGCCGGTCGCCCCGTCGACACCTTGAAGGATGAGGCTGTCGCCCGACCGAGCCAGGACACCGATCGTGGACACATGCGGCAGGCCGTCCGCATTGACCGACGCGATGATTTGCTGCTCGAAATGGATGAGAAAACGCGCCGGCAGTGGCACCTCGCCAAGCGCCTCGGCCGCACTGCAACCGGAACCTGTCTTGCAGAGGCGGGCCTCGGTAAAGGTACAATCAATCGGATGCGGCAATGGTTCGGTCCCGGTGGCCTGTTGATCCCGGGGCGCGGGTTCCTGTTCAGCAGGCTGTTGATCTTCCGGCGCGGGCTGCTGTGCGTTGGCGAAGCTGATGAGGCCGCCGGCGATCAGGACAGCGATGATTGGTGAAAGGATGTGCATCTGGAGCCTCCTATCCTGGGTGCAACGTTGAAGGCGACGACCGACGGATCTCGACGCAGTTTCGCCGGACGTCAGTACGGTTCATAGGGCCGATAGTAGGCAGGCCGCCGGGGTGGAGGATAATAGTAGACGGACGGAGGCGGCGGACGATAATAAGCTGGGGGGAAAGGCTGCCCGTAATAGTAGCGCGGGCGCGGGCGCTGCCGCGCGCTGACCGCGGCTCCCAATACCGCACCGGCGATGAGGCCGGCTATCAGCGCTCCATCATGATTATGGTGGGCATGGGCTGGCGTCGGCGTCGACACCGACGTCGCCATGACGCTTACGGCGGCAAGCACCGGAACTGTGACCTTCAGCATCTCTCTCTCCTTCCTCTTTCACCTCACTTGACTGCGCTATCTCCGGGCACTGACTGCGCCCGGAATTTATGGAATTTCTTCCTCGATCGCGTCGGCCAGCACGGATCTCAGCCGCCAGCCGTCATCGCGATCCCCGTAGCGGATGTCGTAGATGCGCCATTCATCGGCGTGCCGCGAGAGGACGAGACCGGCCTCGAGTACGGCCGCATTTTTTGCGATTGCCGACTTTGGCTCCCGCTTCACGTTCATTCTCGGCGGCATCCGCCTACGTGGAGAAGAAAGCGCTGGCTCTAATGGTATGGGGGTCACCACGGCGTCCATCCTGTGATGGTCACGCCAAGCAAGGTAGATTGACCGGATTGCTGGATTCCAACAAAGAACCCTGCAGACCAGCACCGCCGCTTGGCCGATCGGGCACCCTCCACCTCTTCATGCACGTTATACGTGTTGTCTTCGAAAGAAAACCCCATCGAATATCGAATCCCATTTTTCGGACTTCGCAAAATGTCGCGAACGCGGACGACACTAGGTCAGGCGCAGCCCAGATCGCGATTGAACCCCTCCACATCCCTGGCTTGCATGCGATCCCGGATCGGGAAATCACCGTGACCATGGCGCACTGCACGCCGTGATCCCGAAGGAGGTCGAGAGCTTCCTGGCGAAGGCAGGCATCTCGAAGCGAGCCCTTTAGCCGTGTCGATGGTCCGTTCACCCTGGGCATCCGCTTTCCGTGCGCATCTCGGACTTGCGAGCGATGTGCCTCGATGCCTACTGGGGGCGAACTTGTTCGTTCAGAGCGATTGGACTCCGTCCCTAAGTCAGCGGCTCGTAATCGATCTCGAGAAATACCGCGACCTCCGGGACCCAGCGGTCGCGGACGAAGGCGACGTGGTCGGGATGGTCGTTATAGCGGGAATAGGCGGCCTGGTCGGCGAACTCCATCGAGAAGCCGAAGCGATAGTCATTCTTCGGGCTGACCTGCCGCAACTGCTCGAATTTCTCGACGCCCGGTATCGCCGCGAGTATTTTGGCGTCGACGAGGAATCTTGCCTCCTCGGCCGAATTGTCCTTGTGCCTCAGCCTGAACACCACTGTGTGACGGATCATTTTGGTCCCCTGCAAGTCTTATGCGCTGTCGGCCCAGGCGCGAATGAGGTTATAGGCGATAGCCCCCTTTGGCGGCGTCATCAGGCCGCCCGGATGCTCGCGGGCCAGCATCGAGAGCACCTCGTCGCGAAGGAACCAACGGCAGTCCTCCAACTCGTTTAGGTCGGCCTGGATGTCGTCGTTGAGCGGTTCGCCGAAGCAGCCGATCATCAGCGAATACGGAAACGGCCAGGGCTGGCTGGCATGGTAGACGACGCGGCCGAGCCTGATGCCGGCTTCCTCCAGCGTTTCGCGGCGCACTGCCGCCTCGATCGTCTCGCCCGGTTCGATGAAGCCGGCAAGTGCCGAATACATACCCGGCGCGAAATGCCGGCCGCGGCCGAGCAGGCATTTTTCGCGCGTCGCCGTCAGCATGATCGCCACTGGATCGGTGCGCGGAAAATGCTCGGTGCCGCAGGCCGGGCAAAGCCGCTTGTAGCCGCCGGCCCGCATCTCGGACTCGGTGCCGCATTTGCCGCAGAAGCGGTGGCTCGCGTGCCAGGCCAGCAGCGCTGCTCCTTGCGCCATCGCGCCGGCCGCCGCCTCGTCGATCAGCCCCTGCATATAGACCGAGCGGTAGTCGATGGCCTTGATGGTTTCGGGAAGCTGCTCGGGGTCGACGCCGGCCGGCACGGCGAGCACAGGGCCGCTGTCGGAAAAACCGAGCAGGACGCCATGGTCGAGCGACGCCTGGAGCGGCTGGCTTTCGGCCGCGCCGAACCAGGGATCGAAGCCGCCATCGCCGAGCTTCAGGAAGAGCCGGCCGCCATGCATCAGCAAGAGCCTGGTCGAGGGATCGGCGAGCGCCTTTTCGACGCAATCGTCGGCGCGGTTTTCGGATTGCCGGTCGATCATGTTGCCGGCGAAGCCGACGAACTGGCTTGGCTCGCGCAAGGGCGCGTCAAACAGGCGGAAGCTCATGGGAGACTCGGACTTCAGGATGGACACGGGAGAGGCTTATAGCGCCGCCTTGATCGTTTCGGCAAACCGGCGAAGGTCCGGGTGCTGGTAGGGCTCGCGCATGCCGTGGCCCCACACCGGACCCGGCCAGCCAGGATCGCCCTCCGAGCGCGCGATGACATGGACATGCAACTGACGCACGATGTTGCCGAGGGCGCCCGTGTTGATCTTGGTGCAGCCGGTCACCTTCTTCAGCGCCTGCGCCACCATGTTGGTCTCGAAGGTCAGCATCGCCTGGTCGAGCGGCGTCAAATCGTGGATTTCCTCCGCGCCCGGCCGCTGCGGCACCAGAAGCAGCCACGGCCAGCGGCGGTCGTTCATCACCCGCAACTCGCACAGCCCAAGCCACATCAACTGCTCGCTGTCCGCCTCCAACCGGGCATCCAGCGTGAATCCGGCCTCAAGGCCCGGCAACATTGGCGTTTTCCTCGCTTTTATAGTGTTTTTAAACTTCATGGACGCTAAAGCGGCTGCCGAGGGGCTGCAAGGGGGAGATAGGCAGCTTCGTCGAGGATGCCAATTTTGTTCTTGCTTTGTGCCGGCAGTTATGCTAACAATTTTAATATGGTGCTGATTTGCGCCGAGGACCCGCCCTCGAGGCGGGTTTTTTGTTTCAGCTTTCGGCGCCATCCTCGGCTGATTGATCCTGCGCCCTTGCATTTCATCGCCGAATTGCCGATATGGAAAACGGGAGGTTGGTGGTGGACGGTCCACTCGCCAACCGGGTCAGGTCCGGAAGGAAGCAGCCCTAACGAGCCCGGAACGGGTCATTGTTCCAGCCTCCCGCCTCTTCGCCTTTCTCCCGCGACATTGACGGCGCCAAGCCCTGCGGGCGAAACTATGCGCAGGAATCGGCCACCCCAGACGTGGCCTTGGAGCTTTACTGGCGAATGAGCGAAGCCGGAAATTCGGGAACGGAAAAGGCCGCTGCCTATCGCGTTCTGGCGCGGAAATATCGTCCTGCTAATTTTTCGGAACTGATCGGCCAGGAGCCGATGGTCCGCACCCTCACCAATGCCTTCGCCACCGGCCGCATCGCCCAGGCATGGATGCTGACCGGCGTACGCGGTGTCGGCAAGACGACGACGGCGCGCATCCTGGCAAGAGCGCTCAACTACAAGACCGCCACCGTCGATCAGCCTTCGGTCGATCTTGCCGTGCTGGGCGAACACTGCCAGGCGATCATGGAAGGCCGCCATGTCGACGTCATCGAGATGGACGCCGCCTCGCACACCGGCATCGACGACATCAGGGACATCATCGAGCGCGTGCGCTACGCGCCGGTGTCGGCGCGCTACAAGGTCTACATCATCGACGAAGTGCACATGCTCTCGACCCAGGCGTTCAACGGCCTGCTGAAGACGCTGGAAGAGCCGCCGCCGCACGTCAAATTCATCTTCGCCACCACCGAAATCAGAAAAGTTCCGATCACCGTCCTGTCGCGTTGCCAGCGCTTCGACCTCAGGCGTATCGATGCCGGCGCGCTGGTCGCGCATCTTTCCTCGATCGCCGGCAAGGAAGACATCGCGGTCGACGACGACGCGCTGGCGATGATCGCCCGTGCGGCCGAAGGCTCGGCGCGCGACTCGCTGTCCATTCTCGACCAGGCGATCGCCCATGGCAGCGGCGCGGTCAGCGCCGAAGCGGTACGCGCCATGCTCGGCCTGGCCGACCGCGCCCGCATCGTCGACCTGTTCGAACATGTGATGAAGGGCGATGTCGCGGCCGCTCTCGCCGAATTCCGCAACCAGTACGACACCGGCGCCGATCCGGCCGCGGTGCTGACCGACCTTGCCGAGTTCAACCACCTCGTCACCAGGCTGCGCTTCGTGCCGACAGCCCTCGACGACGCCTCGCTGTCCGAGGACGAACGCCGGCGCGGCGCCGATTTCGCCAAGGCGCTGTCGGTCAGGGTGCTGTCGCGGACCTGGCAGATGCTGTTGAAGGGCATTCCCGAGGTGCAGTCCTCGAACCGCCCGGTCAGTGCCGCCGAAATGGTGCTGATCCGGCTGGCGCACGCCGCCGACCTGCCGACGCTGGACGAGGCGTTGAAATCGCTCGAGGGCGGAGCATCGGCGCGCAATGGCGTGCCGCTCTCGAATGGTGCGCCCGCAAGCCCCAGCCCTGCAAGTCCAGGCCCCGCAAGTCCTGGTCCCGTAAGTCCTGGTAATGGCGGCGGCGCCAGTGCCGTGGCGCAGACGCGGATGCCGACGGCCAATGGCGGCGCGCAGACCATGCGGCTGGTCGAAGCCGAGCCGATGCCGGCAGCCTTCGTGGCAGCGCCGGAGCCGGTCGCGGATGCGCCGCCGGTGCCGGTAAAGTCGCTGGCCGACATCGCCGCCCTTGCCGATGCCCAGCGCGACATGGCCTTCAAGGTGCTGGTGAAGCGCTGCGTGCGCCTCGTGCGCATCGAGCCCGGCCGCATCGACGTCAGCCTGACCGATGACGCGCCGAAGATGCTGCTCAACGATCTGACCGCCAAATTGCGCGCCTGGACCGGCCGCAGCTGGCTGGTGTCGCTGTCGAAGGAAGAGGGCGGCCAGACGCTGGCCGAGATGGAATCGACCAAGCGCGAAAACGCCCTTCTCGACGCCAAGAGCGACCCGACCGTCGCCGCCATCCTGGCACGGTTTCCCGGCGCCAGGATCATCGACGTGCGCATTCCCGACACACCGGAAGCCGATGCGGTCGAGGCCGAAGTTCCGGTCGAGCCGGCGGCGGACGACGACGAAACCTGATACAGCATCAATTTGTAGAGGACCACGCGATGAAAGATCTTCTCGGCCTGATGGGCAAGGCGAAGGAAATGCAGGCCAAGTTCCAGGCCATGCAGGACGAGATCGCCACGCTGGAAGCCACCGGGCAGGCCGGCGGCGGTCTGGTCAACGTGACGCTGACCGGCAAATTCGAGATGAAGTCGCTGAAGATCGACCCGTCCCTGTTCAAGGAGGACGAGGTCGAGATTCTGGAGGATCTGCTTCTCGCTGCCCACAATGACGCCAGGGTCAAGGTCGAGCAGATCATGCAGGAAAAGACCCAGGCACTAACCGCGGGACTGCCGATACCGCCGGGAATGAAGCTGCCGTTCTAGTGGTGAAAACCTGACGCTTGGTTCCCGCGAGGGATGGCAGGGTTCGACCCGTTCCGGTCGTTGGGGTTTGAGAACAAAACGGCACAAGTCTGTGGACCAAAGCCGTCATGCGGATGGGCGATTATCGTCGTCCGCGCGCGGACTGATGCGCGTTGCACCGTTAGTGATGAGGCGAAACGATCTTCTCGAACCTGACGGTGTGAATGCAGTCGCGACCATCAAGGGGGTTTTTCGCTGGAGCTGATTTATAAGTCAGCATTCGACCGTCCGTATCGATGAAACGAACTTGCTGGGTGCCCTCCCACGTCGCATTCCAGCTCATGTCAATATAGTGAATAACCCGATCATCTTCGACCGTGTATGTCCCTGCATAGGCAAACATCGAATCGTAGAGTCGGACCTTTTCTTCAGGAGTAGGAACAAGGTCGTTGGGTGTAATGCGATCTTCATTAAGAACGAGGACCATCACTCGGCCGTCCGCAGTATAGGTGATAACGCCTCTGGGATTCTTTCCCAAAGCGTCTCTGACTTCGCCGGATTCAAGGACCTCATAAGTCCAGGAATTCATCCTCCATGATCCCAGCAGCAAAGTTGCCAATTGCGACACGACACTACCCCTCCACGAATGGCTGGTTCAAAATAGCATGAAGCCCGGGCCCCCACCAAAGCTCCGGTGGAACTCCTTATCCAATTGGCGACTTGGCAAGGCAGACTACTGCAAACCACCCTGAGCGGTAGTTGAGTTTCGGGCACCATTCGTTAGGTTTCACCACTCTGAACTATAGCGTTTCAGCGGCGCCATGACCGAAGAGCCATCAGCCAGGCTGATAGAGCAGCGCGTCCGAAACAGGATCTATGACATCCTGGAATCCTTGGCTGATTGCGATGCCGGCGTGGACCTCGTTGGAATCAATGGCTATTTTCATCTCTTCGACGATTTCCTCCATCATCCGTCCATCGAATCCGGCATGTCGGTTCTGTCGAAGGACGAACGCGCGATCGTGCTGGAAATCGCCGATTTCCTGGAAGCCGCCTGCGCGGCGACCCCTGACTTCACCAGGGCCGAGTTCATCGAGAGCGGCTGGCCGCAGCAGATTGCGCCCAAGGCACGGGATGCGCGGACGCTGTTCCTGAGACGCGGTCTGTTTTCGGAGGAATTCGACGAGTCCGAGCCCGGGCAACCGATCGTCGTGCCGGCAGGCAGGTAGAGCGGCCCGTCCCATCGCTGGTCCCCCAGATGTGCCCCACCGGAATGTGCCGATTTGGCCACTCTCGTCGTTTAATAACCCTTTAGCCATCTTTTTGCCTGAAACAGTATCATTCTTGCCACAAGCTGGGGCGGGCCGGCGACAGAATGAGGGGATACTTTTGATCGCGACCCGATGGAAGGCGCCATTGTTGCTCGGCGTCATCGCCTCTCCGCTGTTTTTGGCCGCCTGCAGTCAGACCACCTCGCACGGCTTGTCCGTGGCCAGCCTGACCGATGCCGTCAGATCCCGGCCCTACAGTCACACAGCGAAGGACAAGGAGTGCCTCCAGCGCGCTATGTTCTTCGAATCCAACCGGTCGAGCCGAGACGGCATGATTGCCGTCGGCACGGTGGTCATGAACCGGCTGCGGTCCGGCAAGCACGGCAACACCATCTGCCAGGTGGTCGGCGAGCGCGGGCAGTTCGCGCCGGGCGTGATGACGCGGCGGATGAATTCGAAGGCGCTGCCTGATGTCGAGGAGGCCGCCGAGGCGGTGCTCAAGGGCGAGCGCAAGGCCAAGCTGAAGGACACGATGTTCTTTCACACCGCCGGCTTGCGCTTCCCCTACAAGAACATGCACTACACCATGGTTGCCGGCGGCAATGCCTTCTATGAAAAGCGCGGCCGGAACTGGAAACCATTGCCGGACGAGCCCACGGTCGCGATGGCACAGGCTACGCCCACGGCGCGCGCCACGCTCGTGGCCTCCGCGACGCCGGTACGGGCAGATAAGGCAACATCCGCCCGGGCGACATCCGCTGAGCCAGCACCTGCCGAGACAAGGCCGATCGAGGCAACCTACGTGACCGCAGCGCAGGCGGCAAAGCCGATGAAGGCGACCTTCGTGAAGGCAATCCCCGCGGAGGCTACCTCCGATAAGGCGACGCTCGTGGCGATGCAGGAGCCGGACGCGGCCCGTTTCGGCGGCACGGTCGATGCGCAACCTGTCACGTCATTCCCGGCCGCGTCGGCCGAGCCGACGATGTCGTTTGAATCGACGCCCGAGAACACCGACGCCATCGGCGCGATGATCGCCGGCGAAGCCCGGCCGCTGGAAGCATACTGACGGCAGCAGCGTCTGTACGCGTTGAGCAGGCCGCGCGGCTGGCCTGTTCCAAAGCGCGCGGAAAAATCCTAAACCGATGCGATGTCCAAGCGAATCGCCGGTCCCGAGATCGAACGCCTGATCCAGCTTCTGGCCAAGGTGCCGGGGCTCGGTCCCCGTTCGGCCAGACGTGCCGCGCTCCATCTCATCAAGAAGAAGGAACAACTCTTGTCGCCGCTCGCCGCCGCCATGAGCGAGGCGGTCGAGAAGGTGCGCATCTGCTCGACCTGCGGTAACGTCGATACGTCCGACCCCTGCATGATCTGCACCGATCCGCGCCGTGACGCCGGCACGCTCATCGTCGTCGAGGATGTAGCCGACCTGTGGGCGCTGGAACGGGCGACCGCCATGAATGTCCGCTACCATGTGCTGGGCGGCACGCTGTCGCCGCTCGACGGCATCGGTCCCGAGCAGCTCAACATCCGCTCGCTGGTCGACCGTGTCGCCGGCGGCGAGGTCAAGGAGGTGATCCTCGCCGTCAACGCCACGGTCGAAGGCCAGACCACCGCGCATTATCTCACCGACCAATTGTCCGATTTCGATATCAAGGTGACACGGCTGGCGCATGGCGTGCCGGTCGGCGGCGAGCTTGACTATCTCGACGAAGGCACGCTGGCCGCGGCGCTGCGCTCGCGGACGGCGTTTTAGCGAGTGGTTTTCTGAGATGTCGGCATTCTGTCACGCCCCCCTCTGTCCTGCCGGACATCTCCCCCACACGGGGGGAGATCGGTTGTCATCGAAGGCTTCGCTTATCTCCAACGTTGAAGAGAAGGCGCGGTCAGTGCAGCTGCCAATCTCCCCCCTCGTGGGGGAGATGTCCGGCAGGACAGAGGGGGGCGCGACAGAGCGCGACCTTCGCAAATTCAGCTTTGCATTTCTTCTCGTCGGACTCACTCTCATCCTCCTCGCCGCCCCCGCTTCCGCCGCAAAAATCGACGATCAATTCCACGCCTGGCTGCAGAACGACCTCTGGCCCGATGCCAAGGCCAAAGGCATCTCCAGAAAAACCTTCGATGCCGCCTTCGACGGCGTCAAACCGAACCTCAAACTGCCCGACCTGGTGATGCCGGGCAAAAAGACGACGACGCCGCAGAAGCAGCGTCAGGCGGAGTTTGGTTCGCCCGGCGCCTATTTCGCCGAAAAGACGGTTCGCGCCGTCGCCGCCGGCGGGCGGGCGCGCAAGACGACCAATGCCAGGACGATTGCGGCGATCGAGAAGCGTTACGGCGTGCCGGGCGACGTGCTGCTGGCGATCTGGGGCCGCGAGAGCGGCTTCGGCGCGGCGAAGATGCCCTACGACGCCTTCGAGGTGCTGGGCACCAAGGCGTTCATGGCGACCAGGAAGGATTTCTTTCGCACCGAGCTGATGGCGGCGCTCGAACTCGTCGAGCGTGGGCTGGCCCCGGTCGGCGCGATGAAATCGTCCTGGGCAGGCGCGCTCGGCCAGCCGCAGTTCATGCCGACGTCCTTCCTGAAGCATGCCGTCGATTTCGACGGCGACGGCCGGGCCGACATCTGGAACTCGGTGCCGGACACGCTGGCCTCGATCGCCAACTACCTCGTCCACTATGGCTGGGTGAAGGGCCGTGACTGGGGCTTCGAGGTGACGGTGCCCGAGGCGGTCTCCTGTTCGCTCGAAGGTCCGGACCAGGGCAAGAGGATTTCCGAGTGGGCTGATATGGGCATCAAGCGTGTCGCGGCAAGACCGTTTCCGGCGCGCGAGTTGAAGGCCGAAGGCTTTCTCTTGATGCCGGCCGGGCGCAGCGGTCCGGCCTTCATCGTCACGCCCAATTTCTACGTGCTGAAGCAATACAACACCAGCGACCTCTACGCCCTGTTCATCGGCCATGGCGCCGATCGCATCGCCCATGGCGACAGCAATTTTTCGAGGAGTTGGGGCGCGGTCGGCGGGCTCCACAGGTCGGACATCGCCGCCCTGCAGCGGGCGCTGGAGGCCAAGGGCTACGATGTCGGCAGCGCCGACGGTCTGCCCGGTTTCAAGACACGCCGGTCGATCGGCAAATGGCAGGCCAGCAATGGTCGCGCCGCCACCTGTTTTCCCGATGCTGAGCTGGTCACGGCACTGAAATAGCCGCAATCCGGTTGTTGCTCCCGGCTGGTGGTGGCAGCCCGATCTGGTCCAACCAAGCGCCTCGCAAATGCCCGTTGCCGCGCTTGAAACCGCCGGATAAGGTGAGGCGGAACTGGACAAAAATTGCCAAGACAACCGGTTCAGGGGCTTCATTCGATCCGGCAAGAAATGCCGCAACCCTGAGCCGGGAACTCAGGTCAACAAAACAGGGAACAGTCAAAAATGATGATGGAAAAGTTTGCTCTACGCTCCCGCTTCTTGCTTGCGGGCGCGGCCATGTCTGCGCTGCTTCTGGCCGGTGCACCTGCCCTTGCTGTCACGCCCGCCGACACGCTGGTCGAGGGTTTCGCGATCGACGACATCATCTCCATGGATCCGGGCGAGGCGTTCGAGCTGTCGACCGCCGAGGTCACCGGCAACACCTATGATCTTCTCGTCCGCCTCGACCTCGACGATACCTCCAAGGTCAAGGGCGATCTCGCCGAAAGCTGGAGCGTCTCCGACGACGGCCTGACCTATACCTTCAAGCTCAAGCCCGGCCTGAAATTTGCCTCGGGCAATCCGATCACGGCGGCGGACGTCGCCTATTCGTTCGAGCGCGCCATCAAGCTCGACAAGAGCCCGGCCTTCATCATCGGGCAGTTCGGCATCGATGGCGGCAACGTCACCGAGAAGGCCAAGGCCGTCGATGACACGACGTTCCAGTTCACCGTCGACAAGGCCTATGCACCGAGCTTCGTCCTGAACTGCCTGTCGGCAACCGTCGCCTCGGTCGTCGACGCCAAGCTGGTCAAGGAACATGTCGCCGCGGTTACGCCCAGCGACGACTACAAATACGACAACGACTTCGGCAACGCCTGGCTGAAGACCGGCTATGCCGGCTCCGGCGCCTTCAAGCTGCGCGAATGGCGCGCCAACGAGGTCGTCGTCCTGGAGCGCAACGACAATTATCACGGCGAGAAGGCCAAGCTTGCCCGCGTCATCTATCGCAACATGAAGGAGAGCTCGGGCCAGCGCCTGGCGCTGGAGGCCGGCGACATCGACGTTGCCCGCAATCTCGAGCCCAACGACCTCGATGCCATCGCCAAGAACGCCGATCTCACCACCACCAGCGCGCCGAAGGGCACGGTCTATTACATCAGCCTCAATCAGAAGAACCCGAACCTCGCCAAGCCCGAGGTGCGCCAGGCCTTCAAATATCTGGTCGATTACGACGCCTTAAGCTCGACCATTCTCAAGGGCATCGGCGAGATCCACCAGACCTTCCTGCCCGAGGGCGATCTGGGCGCTGTCGACGAAAACCCGTTCACGCTCGACGTCGCCAAGGCCAAGGAACTGCTCGCCAAGGCCGGCCTCGCCGACGGCTTCAGCGTCACCATGGACGTGCGCAACACCCAGCCGGTGACCGGCATGGCGGAATCGTTCCAGCAGACGCTGGGACAGGCCGGCGTCAAGCTGGAGATCATCCCCGGCGATGGCAAGCAGACGCTGACCAAATACCGCGCCCGCAACCATGACATCTATATCGGCCAGTGGGGCCAGGACTATTTCGATCCGAACTCCAACGCCCAGACCTTTGCCAGCAACCCGGACAATTCGGATGAAGGCAAGACCAAGACCTTGGCCTGGCGCAACGCCTGGGACATTCCGGACCTGACCAAGGAAACGGAAGCGGCCCTGCTCGAGAAGGATTCGGCCAAGCGCGCCGCAATGTACCAGGATCTGCAGAAGAAGGTCCTCGAAACCAGTCCTTTCATCATCGTTCACCAGCAGCTGGAAGTGGCCGGCCTGCGCAAGAACCTCAAGGGCTTCGCGCTCGGCCCGAGCTTCGACACCAACTTCGTCGGCCAGATCTCCAAGGAATGATGCCGGCGGACGCGCCGCATGAGCACGGTTGAAAGCGAAGCGACGGCAGGGCGCGGCAGCGCCCGTGCTATCGCTGTCGCGTCGTCGGTCGCCCGTTTCCTGGTCATCGCGATAACCACCTATCTCGGTCTTCTCGCGGTGACCTTCTTCATCGGCCGGGTCATCCCCATCGACCCGGTGCTGGCGGTGCTCGGCGACCGGGCGCCGGCCAATGTCGTCGAGCGCACCCGCCGCGAGATGGGGCTCGACCTGCCATTGATCGAGCAGTTCTACATCTATGTGAAGAATGCGCTGAACGGCGATTTCGGCACGTCGGTGCTGACCACCAACCCTGTCATGACCGACATCCGCCGCGCCTTTCCGGCGACGATCGAGCTGGCGACGCTGGGGACGCTGATCGGTTCGGTGATCGGCGTGCCGCTCGGCGTGCTGGCCGCGGTCCGGCGCGGCAGCATCATCGACCAGATCGTGCGCATCATCGGTCTGGTCGGCTACTCCGTGCCGATCTTCTGGCTGGGACTGCTGGCGCTCGTGCTGTTCTATGCCAGGCTGCAATGGGTGGCTTTTCCCGGCCGCCTCGATATCGTCTACGAATACACCTTCACGCCGATCACCGGTTTTTATCTTCTGGATGCGCTGTGGCAGCGGCAGTGGGATGTGTTTCGCGATGCATTCCGCCACATCATCCTGCCGGCCTCGCTGCTCGGCTATTTTTCCCTCGCCTATATCAGCCGGATGACGCGATCGTTCATGCTGAACGAGCTTGCCCAGGAATATATCGTCGCGGCGCGCGCCAAGGGCCTGTCGGAAACGCGTATCATCTGGGGCCATGCGTTGCGCAACGCGGCGGTGCCGATGGTCACCGTAATCGCGCTCTCCTATGCCGGCCTGCTCGAAGGCTCGGTGCTGACCGAAACGGTGTTCTCGTGGCCGGGCATCGGCCTTTACATCACCAATTCCCTGCAGAACGCCGACATGAACGCCGTGCTCGGCGGCACCATCATCATCGGCTCGGTCTTCATCGGCATCAATCTCCTGTCCGACCTGCTCTACCGTGTGCTCGATCCCAGGACCAAGGCACGATGAGCGTTGAGGCAATCCAGAGCCGTCGCGACTGGCTGCTCAGCGAGCGGCCGGCCTCGCGCATGCAGGCAAGGCTCGGCCGCGCCTATGTGGCGTGGCGGCGCTTTTCCGCCAACCGGCTGGCGTTTCTCGGCCTGCTGATCATCATCGCCTTGCTTGTGGTCGCGGCCCTTGCCGATGTGCTGGCTCCCTATTCGCCGACATTCGGCGACCTCAAGGGGTCGCGGCTGCTGGCGCCGAGCGCCGCGCACTGGTTCGGTACCGACGACCTCGGCCGCGACATCCTTTCGCGCGTCATCTTCGGCTCGCGGTGGACGCTCTACGTCGTCATTCTCGTCGCCATCATCGCCGCCCCCATCGGCCTGCTGGTCGGCACGGTCGCCGGTTATGCCGGCGGCTGGATCGATGCGATCCTGATGCGCATCACCGACATCTTTCTGGCCTTTCCGAAGCTGATCCTGGCGCTGGCCTTCGTCGCGGCACTTGGCCCCGGCATCGAGAATGCAGTGCTCGCCATCGCCATCACCTCATGGCCGCCTTACGCACGCATTGCCCGTGCCGAAACACTGACCGTGCGCAATTCGGATTACATCAAGGCGGTGCAGTTGATGGGCGCCTCGCCGTTCCGCATCGTGCTGCGCCACATCATGCCGCTCTGCATCTCTTCGCTGATCATCAGGGTGACGCTCGACATGGCCGGCATCATCCTGACCGCCGCCGGTCTCGGCTTCCTCGGCCTCGGCGCGCAGCCGCCACTGCCGGAATGGGGCGCGATGATCGCCTCGGGCCGCCGCTTCGTGCTCGACCAATGGTGGGTGGCCGGCGCACCGGGCTTTGCCATCCTCATCGTCAGCCTCGGCTTCAACCTGCTTGGTGACGGCCTGCGCGACGCGCTCGACCCCCGGAGCGGTGACCAATGAGCACGCTTCTCGACGTCGACGACCTGCGCGTCACCTTCCCGACCCGCACCGGCCTGATCGAGGCGGTGCGCGGCGTCTCCTTCTCGCTTGGCCGCGAACGGCTCGGCATCGTCGGTGAGAGCGGTTCCGGCAAATCGCAGACCGGCCGCGCCATCATGGGCCTGACCCCGCCGCAGGCCGAGGTCACCGCCAGGAAACTCGCCTTCGACGGCATCGACCTGCTCGCGGCCTCGCCCCGTGACCGCAGGGCGCTGCGCGGCAAGCGCATCGCCATGATCCTGCAGGATCCGAAATATTCGCTCGACCCGGTGATGAGCATCGGCCGTCAGATCGTCGAGACGCTGCGCACGCATGAGAAGGTCGGCAAGGCCGAAGCCCGCGACCGGGCGCTCGCCATGCTGGAGGCGGTGCAAATCCGCGATCCGGCCCGCGTCTTCGACCTGCATCCGCACGAGGTTTCGGGCGGCATGGGCCAGCGCGCCATGATCGCCATGATGCTGATCGCCGGGCCGGAAATGATGATCGCCGACGAGCCGACTTCGGCGCTCGACGTCACCGTGCAGCTCGATGTGCTGAACATCCTCGACAAACTGGTCAGCGAGCGCGGCATGGGGCTGATCTTCATCTCGCACGATCTGCGCCTGGTATGCTCCTTCTGCGACCGCGTGATCGTCATGTATGCCGGCAAGGTGGTCGAGCAGATCAAGGCGTCGGAGCTCCGCGACGCCCAGCACCCCTACACGCGCGGCCTGCTCAACTGCATGCCCAGGATCGGCTTCGAACGTCATCCGCTGCCGGTGCTCGACCGCAAGCCGGAGTGGGCAGCATGAATGCGGCCCTTTCCATCGACGGGCTGGAGGTGGTCTTCGACCGCTTTCGCGCGCTGAAGGGCGTCAGCCTCGAGGTGAAGTCTGGCGAATCCTTCGGCCTGGTCGGTGAGTCCGGCTCCGGCAAGTCGACGTTGCTCAGGGCAATCGCCGGCCTCGCGCCGGCCGTTTCGGGCACCATCGCGGTCAACGGCAAGAGGCTCGGCACACGTCGCGACAAGGCGTTCTATCGCGAGGTGCAGATGGTCTTCCAGGATCCGTACGGCTCGCTGCACCCGCGCCAGACCGTCGACCGCCTGCTGCAGGAGCCGCTCGCTATCCACGGCTTTGCCGATAGCGAGAAGCGCATCCAGCGGGCGCTGGACGAGGTCGGCCTGGGGACCGGCTTCCGCTTCCGCTATTCGCATCAATTGTCGGGCGGCCAGCGCCAGCGCGTGGCGATCGCACGTGCCCTGATCCTCGAACCGTCGATCCTGCTGCTCGACGAGCCGACCTCGGCGCTCGATGCCTCCGTGCAGGCGGAAGTGCTCAATCTGCTGGAAGAGATCCGGCGGCGGCGCAAGCTGACCTTCCTGATGGTCAGCCATGACCTCGCCATCATCACCCATATGTGCGAGCGGCTGATGGTGATGCAGGACGGCGAGGCGGTGGAAAATCTCACGGCAGCCCAACTTGTCGGGCACCGCGTGACCAAGGACTACACGCGCAATCTGCTCAGGGCGAGCGACGGGTTTGTGCGGACGGCGTGAGCAGGCTTACTTTCAATTCCCGCGTCGTGCTCCTTCGCGCCTCCCTCTGGCCTGCCAGCCATATCTCCACAAGGAGGAAGATAAGCAGCTTCGTCGGCAGCATTCATTCTACAACGTTCGCGATTGGCGAAATCAGTGGTGACAGCCAATCTCCCCACCCGTGGGGGAGATGGCCGGCAGGCCAGAGGGAGCGCGAAGGAATGCGACCCAATTCGCAACCTTCGCATCAGGCCACGCTGCCTGTCGGAACCTCGTCGGCCTCGCCGTTTGCGCTCACCTCGTCTTCCGGCGTCGGTTCCCTGATCCTGAACCACGCGACATACAGCGCCGGCAGGAACAGCAGCGTGATCGCCGTGCCGGCGATGATGCCGCCCATCATGGCGTAGGCCATCGGCCCCCAGAACACTTCGCGCGCGATCGGAACCAGCGCCAGGCTGGCGGCGGCGGCCGTCAGCGCGATCGGCCGCATGCGGTGCTCGGTCGCCTCGATGACGGCCGCCCAGCGATCCTTGCCCTCGGCGATCAGATCCTCGATCTGCACGATGAGGATGACCGAGTTGCGGATCAGGATGCCGATCAGCGCCAGCACGCCGAGGATGGCGACAAAGCCGAGCGGCGCCCCGCTGGGCACGAGCGCGGCGACCACGCCGATCAGGCCGAGCGGCGCAACGGCGACGACCAGGAACAGGCGCTGGAAGCTCTGCAGCTGGATCATCAGGATCGTCGCCATGATGAACAGCATCAACGGCACCACGGCGGCGATCGGCCCCTGGCTGTTGGCGCTTTCCTCGACCGAGCCGGCAGTGGCTATCGAATAGCCTGGCGGCAGCTTGGCGATGAAGGCGTCGACCGAGGGCTTCAATTCATTGACGACGGTGGCGGGCAGCACGTCGCCGACCAGTCCGGCGCGCACGGTGATCGTTGGGATGCGGTCGCGACGCCACACCGTCGGCTGTTCGAGGTCGTAGCGGAAGTTCGCCACGGCGGCGAGCGGGATCGCCTCGCCGGTTCCGGTTGGCAGCTGCATGTTTTGCAGCGTCCCGATCGAGCCGCGTTCGGCCTCGCGCGAGCGGGCAACGACGTTGATCAGATAGGTGGCGTCGCGCACCTGGGTGATGGTGGAGCCGCCGACGGTGCTGTTCAGCGCGCTTGCTATGTCGGACGAGGTGATGCCGAGCTGGCGCGCCTTGTCCTGCAAGACATCGACCCTCAGCACGCGCTCCGGCTCGTTCCAGTCGAAGGTCGGCGCGGCGACCTTCGCGTTGGCGGAAATGACCCCGGCGAATTCCGTCGCCAGCGTCCGTACCGTCTGGATATCGGGACCGCCGACGCGGTACTGCACCGGTCGCCCGACCGGCGGCCCGAGCTCGAGCAGCTTGACGAAGGCGTCGGTGCCGACGAACTCTTCGCGCAGCAGCTTTTCCAGCGCCGGCTTGACCCGGTTGCGCGCCTCGATGCTCTTGGTGACGATGACGGTCTGGCCGAAATAGGGATTGGCCGGCTGCACGTCGAAGGCGAGCACGAAACGCACCGCGCCCTGGCCGATATAGGAGCTGAAGTGATCGATATCGGGGTTGCCGGCCAGCGCCCGCTGCTCGAAACGCTCCATCTGGTCGCGCGTCTCGGCGATCGAAGAATTCTGCGGCAGGTTCCAGTCGACGATCAGTTCCGGACGATCCGAGGGCGGAAAGAACTGCTGTTGAACGAGGCCAAAGCCGGCCAGTGACCCGGCAAACAGAAGCACCGTGGCGATGATGGTCAACCAGTGATGGCGCACGGAGCCGACAAGGATGCGCCGGAACAGGCGGGTGAAGCGGCCGGGCTGGTCGTGATGCTGCTGTTTCATCGTCGCCGGCAGGATGGTGACGCCGAGCAGCGGTGCAAACAGCACCGCCACGATCCATGACACCAGGAGCGAGACGGCGATGACGACGAACAGCGTGAAGGTGTATTCGCCGGCGGCGCTGTTGTTGAGGCCGATGGGGATGAAGCCGGCGACCGTCACCAGCGTGCCGGTCAGCATGGGAAAGGCGGTCGAGGTATAGACATAGGTCGCCGCCTTGCGCAGATTGTCGCCCACCTCCAGCCGCGCCACCATCATCTCGACCGCGATCATCGCATCGTCGACCAGCAGGCCGAGCGCGATGATCAGTGCGCCCAATGAAATGCGCTGCAGCGAGATGCCGAGATAGGCCATGACCGTGAAGGTGATGGCCAGCACCAGCGGGATGGAAAGCGCCACGACGAAGCCGGCGCGCATGCCGAGGCTGATGAAGGACACCGCGAGCACGATCGCCACCGCTTCGAACAGCGCACGAGTGAAGCCCGAAACCGCTTCCTCGACGATCACCGGCTGATCGGCGACCAGGTGCACGCCGACGCCGATCGGCAGCTCGGCCAGCACCTTGGTCATTTCCTCCTGCAGTGCCTCGCCGAATTCGAGCAGGTTGGCGTTGGGCTTCATGCCGATGGCAAGCCCGATCGCATCCTGCCCGTTGAAGCGGAACAGCGCCGTCGGCGGGTCGGCGTAGCCGCGGGTGATTGTCGCCACGTCGCTCAGGCGGAAGAAGCGGTCGTTGACGCGCAGATTGATGGCGCGAAGGCTCTCCTCGGAGGTGAACTGGCCGCCGACACGCACGCTGATGCGTTCGGGTCCGGATTGGATGACGCCGGACGGGGTGATGGCGTTCTGGGCTTGCAGGCTGGCCACGATTGCCTGCTGGTTGAGGCCGAGCGCGGCGATCTGGCGGGTCGAGAATTCGAGATAGATCGCTTCGTCCTGGGCGCCGACGAGGTCGACCTTGCCGGCATTCGGCACGGTCAGGATCTTTGTCCTGACATCCTCGACATAGTCGCGCAGTTGCCGAGGCGTTAGCCCGTCGGCGGTGAAGGCGTAGATATTGCCATAGACATCGCCGAAACGGTCGTTGAAGAACGGCCCTTGCACACCTTGCGGGAACTGGGCCGAGATGTCGTTGATCATGTTGCGCACCTGAAGCCAGGTCGGCACGACATCGCGTGCCCTGGTTGTCGGCTTCAGGTTGACGAAGATGACGGTCTTGCCGGCGGTGGTGACCGAGCGGGTGAAATCGAGGCTGTCGAGCTCCTCGAGCTTCTTCTCGATGCGGTCGGTCACTTGCCGCAGCGTCTCGTCTACCGAAGCGCCCGGCCAGTTGGCCTGGACCAGCATGGTCTTGATGGTGAAGGCCGGGTCTTCCTCGCGGCCGAGATTGAGATAGGCCGCGACGCCGGCCACGACGAAGACCAGCATGAAGTACCAGACCAGCGAGCGATGGCCGAGCGCCCAGTCGGACAGGTTGAAGCCCTTCATATGGCCCCTCCTTCGGCAATCCTGACCTTCTGGCCTTCCACCAGGCTGTGAACGCCGGCGGTGACCACGCGCATGCCGGGCTCGAGGCCTTCGGCGACAATGAATGTGGCGGCGCCTTTGGCGGCGATCTTGACGTCGCGTGTGCTGACGCTCGACGTTTGCGCGTCGACGACCCAGACCTTGTCGGCGCCGTTCTTCTTGAGCAGTGCCGACAGCGGCAGCTCGATCGTCGGCGCTACTTTTGCCACGCGTGTCGCCGTCACCGTCGAACCGAGCCGGAACGCCACCGGCGGGTCGGTAAGCGTCAGCCGGACGCGGCGGGTGCGGGTCGCACTTTCGGCTTGCGGCGCGACCTCGCGCAGTCTGGCTTCGGTGCGGATCGTCGGCAGCGATTGCAAGGTAATCTCGAAAGGGGTGTCGACCGCGAGGTCGCCGGTCAGCTGGTCGGGGATATCGACAACTGCCTCGCGCAGGTCCGAACGCGCCACGGTGACAACCGTTTGGCCGGGCGAAACCGTCTGGCCGACCTCGGCGCCGACGGCGGTGACGACGCCGTCAAAATCCGAAAACAGTCTGGTATAGCCGAGCTGCTCCTGTGATTTGGCAAGCGCGGCCTTGGCCCGTTCGACACCGGCCTCTGCGGCCTGCCTGGCTTGCCGGGCGGCATCGAAGACGGCCTGCGAGGTGTTGGCGGCGGCAAGCAGCTGGCGCTGGCGCTCCTCACTCGCGGCGGCATTGGCGAACTGCGCCTCGGCATTGGAGAGTTCCGCCTTTGCCGCCTGGGCGGCAAGGTCCAGGCCAGTCGGGTCGAGCGCGGCGATCGTCGTTCCCTTGCTGACGATGTCGCCGACATTGACGTCGCGAGCGACAACCCGGCCCAGCAGGCGGAAGGCGAGGTCGGCGCTGAATTGCGGTTCGACCGAGCCGGCAAACCCGAATACCTGGCTGGTGCGCGGTTCGACCACAATCGACAGCACCGGCCGGACGATCTCTGGCGGCTTCTCGTCCGCTTGCGAGCAGGCGGCAAGCAATGCCAAGGTGAGCAAAGCGGGAATGCGCGGCAGCCGGCTCATTGCCCTGCTCCCGCTATCTCGACCGTCTGCCCCGGGCTGAGCAGCTGACCGCCGGCGGTGACCACGCTTTGTCCGGCCTCCAGTCCCTTGTCGATGACGACGGTGCCGGAATCGAAGGCCAGCACATTCACGGGGGTCGTGGCCACAGCCTTTGTCGACGCATCGACAACCCAGACGGCCGGCTTGCC
The DNA here is from genome assembly GCF_004962245.1 of Mesorhizobium sp. Taxonomy (GTDB): domain Bacteria; phylum Pseudomonadota; class Alphaproteobacteria; order Rhizobiales; family Rhizobiaceae; genus Mesorhizobium. The sequence goes on from NZ_SUHQ01000027.1 coordinate 34,712, forward strand.
GTCGCTCGAGGTCAGCGCCTGCCAGGGCAGGATGACGGCTTTCGACGGCTTGGCGCTGGCCGAGCCGATGACGGCGGCGCCCAGCGGCATGCCGGCGGGTGTGTCGGCAATGGCGACCTTGACGCGGATCGAACCCGAAGCCGGATCGACCGCCGGCGAGATCTCGCGCACCTTGCCCGTCGCCTTGACCTGCGGGTCGGACAACAGCGTGATCGTCACCGCGGGTGCCGCCGGCGTCTTGGCGACCAGCGTTTCCTGCACATTGAAAACCGCGTCGCGGTCGCCGTCCTCGGCGATGGCAAAGACGGTCTGTGCCGCTTGAACCACCTGCCCGGCTTCGACCTGGCGAGCGGTGACCACGCCGGCCGCTCCAGCCTTGAGCTCGGTGAAGGACAGGTTCTCCCTGGCGTTGGCCAGCGCGCTTTGCGCCTGTTCGACGCTGCCTTGTGCCACCTTCAGCGCCTGATCGGCCGCATCGTAGTCGCGCCTTGTGGTGTAGCCCTGGGCAAGCAAGGTCTTCTGTCGTTCGAAGGCGGCGGAAGCCTGGGTCAACTGCGCTTGCGCCGCATCGAGGTCGGCCTGTGCCGAGCGCAGGTCCGATTCCTGTTCCTGCGGATCGATACGGGCAAGAACGGCATCCTTGTCGACATGCTGGCCGACATCGACAAGGCGCTCGGCGACGCGGCCGCCGACGCGGAATGACAGGTTGTTCAGTGTGCGCGCCGCGATCACGCCGGTGAGCGAGGTCCTGGGCGCATAGTCGGCGATCGCCACCGTCTCGGCGCGCACCATAACCGGCAGTCTCTTGGCCGCCTCCTGCTTCTGGCAGCCGGCCAGAAGCAACGGCATCATCGCGCAGGCAAAAATGGCGGGAACGGTTGGAGACGGCAAAAGGCTGGAGGCGTTGACCGATGGTTGCGGGGCGGACGGTGTCGCATTCCTGCTCATGGGTTCCCCTGTCTGCGAGGATGCTCTCGCGGCAACACGTCGCAGGCGAATGCGAGAATAATCGATCCCTCGTAAAAGGGAACCTTTTCGTACACGTATCGGCCGATTGGTCTAGCAGAGCTGGCGAAACGGCCCGGCGCGTAACGGCAGGCCCAATCGCCTGGCGGCGGTGCCAACTTGAGGAAAACATGAAATAGGGCCAGAACAGATTTCACCAACCATCAACGAGAACGGGCACCAGCCCGGCGAGGGACGAAAATGAAGAATTCAGCCATTTCCGAACGCAAGAACCAGGCGATCTCGCGCGGCGTCGGCATGACCACGCAGATCTATGCCGACCGCGCCGAGAATTCGGAGATATGGGACGTCGAAGGCCGCCGCTATATCGATTTCTCGTCGGGCATCGCCGTCGTCAACACCGGCCACCGCCATCCCAAAGTGATCGAGGCGGTCAAGGCGCAGCTCGACCGCTTCACCCACACCTGCCACCAGGTGGTGCCCTATGAGAGCTATGTCAGGCTGGCCGAACGGCTGAACGGCATGCTGCCCGGCAAGTTCGACAAGAAGACGATCTTCGTCACCACCGGCGCCGAGGCGGTGGAGAACGCCATCAAGGTCGCCCGCAACGCCACCGGCCGGCCGGCGGTCATCGCTTTTGCCGGCGGCTTCCACGGCCGCACCTTCATGGGCATGGCGCTGACCGGCAAGGTCGTGCCCTACAAGGTCGGTTTCGGCGCCATGCCGGCCGATGTTTTCCACGCGCCGTTCCCGGTGGCGCTGCACGGGGTCTCCGTCGCCGATTCGCTGGCCGCCCTCGACCGCCTGTTCAAGGCCGATGTCGACCCGGCCCGCGTCGCCGCCATCATCGTCGAGCCGGTGCAGGGCGAGGGCGGTTTCTACGAGGCGTCGCGCGACTTCATGGTGGCGCTGCGCAAGATCTGCGACCAGCATGGCATGCTGTTGATCGCCGACGAGGTGCAGACCGGCTTTGCCCGCACCGGCAAGATGTTCGCCATGGATCATCACGAGGTGGCGCCCGACATCACCACCATGGCCAAGAGCCTGGCCGGCGGCTTTCCGTTGTCGGCGGTCACCGGCCGTGCCGAGATCATGGATGCGCCCAACCCCGGCGGGCTCGGCGGCACCTATGGCGGCAGCCCGATCGGCGTCGCCGCGGCGCATGCCGTGCTCGACGTGATCGAGGAGGAAAAGCTCTGCGACCGCGCCAATACGCTGGGCGCGCGGCTGAAGCAGCGGCTGCAATCAATCCGCGACGACACGCCGGAGATCGTCGACATCAGAGGCCCCGGTTTCATGAACGCGGTCGAGTTCAACGATGTGAAGAAGGGCCTGCCGTCGGCGGAAATCGCCAATGCGGTCCGTCTGAAGGCGCTCGACAAGGGCCTGATCCTGCTCACCTGCGGCGTCTACGGCAATGTCATCCGCTTCCTGGCGCCGATCACCATCCAGGACGGCGTCATGAACGAAGCGCTCGACATTCTGGAAAGCTCGATCCGCGAGGTCCGTGCCGCCTGACCCTCGTCTGCTCCGGGATGTGTTGAGATTCAGGTCAGGCCGGCATCACCTGAATACCAACATATCCTATTCAGCGGCGCGGACAGGCTCTTCCTGCTGGAAGGCGGCGAGCGCCGCCTTCAGTCCGTCCGGTCCCGTCGCAACCGTCTGCGGCGTCGGCGAGAAGCCGGCGCCGAGCATCTTGCGGCCAAGCATGTGGTCGCCGGGGCGATTGACCGATTCGATGCCGAGCAGCCGGTTTGCCGCATAATGGTAGATGGAGAATCTGTTCTCGTTGACGTCGCCCAGCACGACATGGCTGTCGCCGCCCGAAATCAGACCGACCATTTGCAGCTTCATGTCGCCGATATCGGACCAGAACCATGGCACCGCCGCAAAGGCGTCCGCATGGCCGAGGATGGTGCGCGCGGCAAGGCGCGCCTGGTCGGTCGCGTTCTGCACCGATTCCAGTCGCACGTCGCTGCCGGTGAGCCAGTGCCGGTAGGCGGCGGCATCGCCGATGGCAAGGATTTCGGCCACAGACGTACGCATCTGCTGGTCGACGCGGATGCCGTTGGCGATAGTGATGCCCGCGGCTTGCGCCAGTGCGACATTGGGCACGACGCCGATGCCAATGACGACCATTTGCGCCGGCAGGTGCTCGCCGCTTGAGGTGACCGCGGCCGAGACATAGCCGTTTTCGCCTTCGAGCCGGGCAATCGTCGTGCCGGTGAGGATGCGGACGCCAGTTGCTTCCAGCCGCTGCCGCACATGGCTGGCGATGACCGGCGCCACCGCCCGGCCGAGCAGCCGGTCGACCGCCTCGACCACCGTGACCCTGCGGCCGGCCGCTTTCAGCGTCGCGGCGATTTCCAGTCCGATAAAGCCGCCGCCGAGGATGACGACATCTTCGCTCTGCGCACTCAATTCGCGGATCAGGCGCGCGTCGGCCAGCGAGCGCAGCGACACCACGCCTGAAAGATCCGAACCCGGCAGCGGCAGGATGCGCGGCCGCGAACCGGTCGCCAGGATCAGCCGGTCGAATGCCAGCACGCCGCCACCTGATAGCTCCAGCCTGCGGCCTCCGGTATCGATGCGGTCGACCCTGATGCCCGGCCGGTAGTCGATCGCGCTGCCGGTGTAGAAAGCCTCACCGCGCAGCGGCTGTGGTTTGGCCTCTTCGTCCTTGATGAAGGTCTTCGACAGCGGCGGCTTGTGATAGGGCAGTTCGCTCTCGTCCCCGACGAGGATCACGGATCCGTTGTAACCGTCCTCGCGCAGGCTGGCGGCCGCTTGCACGCCCGCGTGACCCGCACCGACAATGACCACACCGTTTTTCATCGCAGCCCCAATTCCTTAATCCCCCAATTTCTTAATCCCCGAATTCCTTAATCCAAGTCTAGGACGTCTCGCCAAGTGGCGATTGTCTGACGCCGCCGCAAGACCGCTTTTGCGGGTCGCACCCGGAATGGCGGTCTGTCAATTGTCTCGTTCGACGGCGACATGGTAAATAGGGATAAAGTTGACACTTGCAGTTTAGAATAATTCTAAACTGTTGTTTCAATTGGTTTTTCTCTCCGAAATTGGTTGACTTCCGCCCCCTGCATCGCTTTATGAGAGCTTGCGCGTCAAGCGCACCCTTTGATGTCTGGGCCTTGAACCCTTTCGATTGGAGGCATTTCGATGTCTTTCTTCTGCGAACCGCGCCATGCCGCGGTCTGTTTTTTGCCCGATGGCATGGACCTGCCCTGGCGCCGATTGCCTGCCGAAGCGCCTTTGGCGCCGGCATTTCACTGAATTCCGAGGAGATGACAGTCATGAGAGCGATGATCACGGCACGATATGGCAGGCTCGCCGCGATCGGCGCCACGGCGGCATTGACGGCGGCGATATTCGTGTTGCCGGCCAAGGCGGAAACCGATGCGAAGGCGGTCATCAAGACCTATTCCGACATCGCGCTCGCCAAATATGAGGATTCTCTGACCACGGCACAGGCGCTCGACAAGGCCGTCGAGGCGCTGCTCGCCAAGCCTTCGGAGGAAACGCTGACCGCCGCCCGCGAGGCCTGGAAAGCGGCGCGCGTTCCCTATCAGCAGACCGAAGTCTACCGCTTCGGCAACGCCATCGTCGACGACTGGGAAGGCAAGGTGAATGCCTGGCCGCTGGACGAAGGCCTGATCGACTATGTCGCCGAGAGCTACGGCACCGAGTCGGACGCGAATGCGCTCTACACCGCCAATGTGATCGCCAACAAGTCGATCGAGATCAACGGCCAGAAGATCGACGCCGCTGAGCTGACGCCCGAGTTCCTCTCCGGCACGCTGCAGGAGGCTGGTGGCATCGAATCCAATGTGGCGACCGGTTACCACGCCATCGAATTCCTCCTGTGGGGCCAGGATCTGCACGGCACCGGCGCAGGCACTGGCGAACGGCCCTATACGGACTATGACCTCGCCAACTGCACCGGCGGCAATTGCGATCGCCGGGCGCAGTATCTGAAGTCGGCGAGCGACCTTCTGGTTGCCGACCTGCAGGACATGGTCAACGACTGGAAGGAAGGCGGCGCCGCCCGCAAGAGCCTTGTCGACGGCGAGCCGAAAGCCGGCATCTCGACCATCCTCACCGGCATGGGTTCACTGTCCTATGGCGAACTCGCCGGCGAGCGTATGAAGCTCGGCCTGCTGCTGCACGATCCGGAAGAGGAGCACGACTGCTTCTCCGACAACACCTACGATTCGCATCTCTACGACGCCGTCGGCATCCGTACTGCGTATGATGGCAGCTACACGCGCCTCGACGGCACGGTCGTCGAGGGGCCCTCGGTATCGGACATGGTCAAGGAGGCCGATTCGGCGGTCGACAAGGAACTGTCGGACAAGCTGAATGCCACCGTCGCCAAGATGGAAGCCATCAAGGCGCGGGCGCTTGCCGGCGAGGCTTATGACCAGCAGATCGGAGAAGGCAACACGGAAGGCAACGCCACCGTGCAGGCGGCGATCGACGCGCTGGTCGATCAGACCAAGTCGATCGAACGCGCCGTCGGCACCCTGAAACTCAATGCCATTGCCTTCGAGGGGTCCGACAGCCTCGATGCGCCCGACAAGGTGTTCCAGTAGGGCGTCAAAGCCGAGTATCAGCCACACGGCGCCGAGAAAGCGCCGTCAGCCAATCAGAGCAAACTATGCTGATCTGCCATTGCAATATCATCACCGAGAAGGAGATTGAGCAGACGATCGTCGGGCTGCTGGATCAGGATCCCTGGCAGCTTATCGTGCCGGCGAAGATATATCATGCCATGCAGAAGCGTGGTCGCTGTTGCGGCTGCTTCCCAAATGTGGTCGAAACGATCATTCGGGTCACCGAAAATTACCATGCCCGCTCGGAGGCGAGCGGCGTGGACATCGTTTCACACCTGGATCGCGTCAGAGGCCTGCGCGTCCAATACGGGAGCAGTACCCATGAAAGGCGAACAACAGATCATCGAGCGGCTTAATGAGGCTCTCTTTCTGGAGCTCGGAGCGGTCAATCAGTACTGGGTGCATTTCCGGCTGCTGGAGGACTGGGGATACGCCAAGCTGGCAAAGAAGGAACGCGCGGAATCGATCGAGGAGATGCACCATGCCGACCGGCTGGTGGCCCGCATCATCTTCCTTGAAGGCCATCCGAACCTGCAGTCGGTAGCGCCGCTGCGCATAGGACAGAATGTCAAGGAAGTGCTCGAATCCGATCTTGCCGGCGAGTACGACGCGCGCACCGCCTACAAGCGGTCGCGCGAGATTTGCGAAGAAGCAGGCGACTACGTGACGATGAAGCTGTTCGAGGATCTGCTGTCCGACGAGGAAGGTCACATCGACTTCCTCGAGACGCAACTCGACCTGCTCGCCTCGATCGGCGAGGAAAAATACGGCCAGCTCAACGCGGCATCGGCCGACGAGGCGGAATAAGGACATGCGGGAATGCGGCGCCCCTTAGATTTCTTGCGCCGCTTGCGGCGGGCCGAGGACTACGGCCTGCCGTCCCAGCAAAACCTGCGATGGCTTCGCGGGCTATCGCTTGCCGTTGGGGTCGCGCTGACAGCCTCGGCGGTGGCCGGCGCAACCGAGTCGGCGGGCCTCGCCACCAGCCGTACCGATCTGACGCCGAAGGATCTGGCGCGTGTCATCGCCATCACCAGGCCGACCAAGGATTTTTCCAAGCCCGAGCAGTTCGAGCCGATGCAGGGCGGCGCCGGCACGTCGCGGAAAGGTGTCAACAAGGACGCCTTCTCGCACTCCTCGACCAACATCACATTCGAGGAAGAAGGCACCTTCAAGCTCGGCAATGCCATTTTCCGCAAGAACTGGGTGTCGTCGCCCTCCTCGACGCAGGCATCGGACGGGCTTGGGCCGCTGTTCAACGAACGGGCGTGCCAGAATTGTCATCTGAAGGACGGCCGCGGTCATCCGCCGAAAGGCGATAGTGGTACCACCTCCATGTTCCTGCGGCTGGCGCGGCAGGCGAGCACCGAGGAGGAGAAAGCCGTGCTTGCCGAACGCAAGGTGCTCAACTTCCCCGACCCGATCTACGGCTCGCAATTGCAGGACCTTGCCGTTCCGGGCCTTCGGGGCGAAGGCAGGATGCGTGTCGACTACCAGGAGCAGAAAGTCACGCTGCCGGACGGTATCGTGGTTTCACTGCGCAAGCCGAGCTATTCGGTCGACGATCTCGCCAATGGGTCGCTCGATCCGCGCACCACGCTTTCGCCGCGCATCACGCCGCCGATGATCGGCCTCGGCCTGGTCGAGCAGATCGCGCCGGCGGATATTCTCGCCCGTGCCGATCCGGACGACCGTGATGGCGACGGCATTTCCGGCAAGCCCAATATCGTGCGCGACGGCAAGAGCGGCGAACTGACGCTCGGCCGCTTCGGCTGGAAGGCGCAGACGCCGTCGATCCGCCAGCAAGCGGCGGACGCACTCGCTGGCGATATCGGCATTTCGTCGCCGGAAGTGCCGAACCACTGGGGCGATTGCACCGCAGCCGAAAAGGCCTGTCTTGCCATGCCGAACGGCGTGCAGGAGCGCCTCGGCCCGGTCGAGGCGCCGCCGCCGGTCATGGATCTCGTCACCTTCTATTCGCAAAACCTCGCCGTCCCGTCGCGGCGCGACCTCGACAAGCCCGATGTGCTGGCCGGCAAGAAGCTGTTCTACGACATGGGCTGCATTTCCTGCCATACGCCGAAATTCGTCACCCGCCGCGGTACGCCCAACAAGGCGCAGGCCTTCCAGTTGATCTGGCCCTATTCCGACTTCCTGCTGCATGACATGGGACCGGGCCTCGCCGACGGGCAGGCGGTGGGCGAGGCGACCGGCAGTGAATGGCGCACGCCGCCGCTGTGGGGCATCGGCCTTACGCAGACCGTCAACGGCAACAGCTTCTTCCTGCATGACGGGCGCGCGCGCACCTTGACCGAGGCGATCCTTTGGCATGGCGGCGAGGGGCAGGCCGCGCGCGACCGCTTTGCCGCCGCCGATGCGGCCGATCGCGACGCCCTGGTCAAGTTCCTGGAGTCGTTCTGATGTCGAAGCGTCTTGCGCTTGCTCTGGTTCTCCCGCTGGTCCTCGTCAGCGCTTTTCCGGCGTCCGCCGCTGTCAAGGCCTCCGATGTGATCCAGCGGGCGATCGACGGCTTTGTCCGCCCGGCCTATGCCCGCCTGCATGAGCATGCGGACAGCCTGACCAAGGCCATGCGCACGCTTTGCGACGCGCCCTCGCAAGAGCATCTCGATGCGGCGCGCGCCGAATTCTCCGGCACCGTGGATGCCTGGTCGGTCGTGGAGATAATTCGCATCGGACCGATCACGCAGGACAACCGGCTGGAGCGCATGCTGTTCTGGCCGGACCGCAAGAGCATCGGCCTGAGGCAAGTGCAGGCGGCGCTGGCCAATAAGGATCAGACCGCCGCCGATCCGACCCAGCTGGCGACAAAGAGCGTGGCCATGCAAGGCCTCGGCGCGCTCGAATTCGTGCTTTATGGCGATGGCGCCGAGCGGCTCGCCGGCAGGGACGATCCCTATCGCTGCGCTTACGGCGCGGCTGTCGCCGGTAACATCGAGACGATTGCCGCCGATGTCAGCGACGCCTGGAACAAGCCCGACGGTTTTGCAGCACTTTGGGCCAATCCGGGGCCGCAGAACGCGCTCTACCGCGACGGTACGGAAGCGGTGACCGAACTGGTCAGCGTCTTCATCAACGAGTTGGAAATGGTCCGTGACGTGCGCCTGAAAGGGTTCCTGGGCAGCAATCCGGAAGCCGACAAGCCAAAGCAGGCGATCTACTGGCGTTCGCAAAACACCGCGCGTTCGCTGACCGGAAATCTGGCGGGCATGGACGCGCTGTTCCAGGCCTCGCAGCTTGGCGATGCGCTGTCACCCGACGCACGCTGGATGGCGGAATCGATCCATATCCAGCTCGTCAACGGGACCGCCGACGCCACGGCCATCAGAGGTCCGATCGACAAGGCGCTCGTCGACCCGGCGCTGCGCCAGAAGCTCGAGCATTTGTCGCTGGTGACATCCAGCCTGTCGACCCTGATCGGCACCAGGCTGACCGCGGAATTCGGCCTGACCGCTGGTTTCTCCTCGCTCGACGGGGACTGAGCATGATCTCGAAACGGCGTCGACTTTTGGGGCGAGTTACTTGGCGAGGAAGTTTTTAACAGGCCGGACGCGCTTGCGTTGACGGATCGCACACTTTGGAGATTGGCCGAAACGCCCATCGCTTCGTCATCCTGGGGCGGAGCAAGGAGCGCAGCGACGCGGCGCAGACCCCAGGATCCATGCCGGAACTTCAGAGCGTTGCTTCGGTGCAGAATTCTGCTCCGCCGTACTCTTCGGCTGAGATTACGGCATGGATCCCAGGGTCTCCGCGACGGAGCTTCGCTCCTGCTTCGCCCAGGGATGACGAAGTTGGGGAGGCTTCGGCCAATCCCGAACGTCTGCGATGATCCATTCAAACGATCGGTGGGTGCTGGGCACCAAGAAGCCCTCCGGTCTGTCAAAATCACCGTGTCGAGGAATGAGACCGTGCCCGAGAGGACGGTCTCTTGAAAACCCCGCTGACCGATCGTCGCGATTTCCTCAGGGCCGCCGGAGCAGGCTTTGTGGCGGCCATGACGCCGTCCGCATGGGCGAAGACGCTTGCCGCCGACGCCGTCTTTGCCACCGCTTTCGTCAAGCGCGACGGCAGCTATGGCGCGGCCATCCTGTCCGAGGCCGGCAAGGTCCTGCTTGCCATCGACCTGCCCGCCCGCGGTCACGACGTCACCTTCGATCCGGTGTCGAAGCGCTCCGTGGTCTTTGCCAGGCAGCCCGGCACTTTCGCGGTGGTCTTCGACCACACCGGCCGCGACGAGCCGCTGACCATTGCCAGCGTCAGCGGACGGCATTTCTTCGGTCACGGCGTGTTCTCGACCGACGGTGCCCTGCTCTACGCCACCGAGAACGACTTCGATAACGCCGCCGGCGTGGTCGGCGTCTATGACGCGCATGCGAAATTCAAGCGCGTCAGCGAGTTCCCGACCTACGGCATGGGTTCGCACGAGCTTCTGCTGCTGGGTGATGGCAGGACGATTGCCGTCGCCAATGGCGGCATCGAGACGCATCCGGACTACGGCCGTGCCGAACTCAACATCGCGACGATGAAGCCTTCCTATGTGCTGGTCGACAGCCTCACCGGCGACCTCGTCGAAAAGCACGAACTGCCGCCGGCGCTGCACCAGCTTTCGATCCGTCACATGGATGCCGACCCATCCGGCACGGTCTGGTTCGGCTGCCAGTACAGGGGGTCGGGCGCCGATCGTCCGCCCCTGGTAGGCCGCGCCGCGCGCGGCAAGGATCTGCAACTGCTCGACATGCCGCAGGACGTGCTTTCTGGCCTCAGGAACTACATTGGCTCGGTCGCCGCCAACCCCGCCGCCGGCACCGTCGCCGTGTCCTCGCCGCAAGGCAACTCGCTTGCGGTGATCGATGCGGCCAGCGGCCGGATCGTCGCCACCAGCGCACTGGCCGAGGTTTGCGGCGTGGCGCCCGAGGGGGCAAGCTTTATGGCGACGACGGGCACCGGCGAAATCGTCGAAGCGGGCGGCGCGACACGGTCCGAACCCGACTATGTCTGGGACAATCACATGCTGCGCATCGAGCCGGCCGGATAGATGAACCCGGCATGGTTCCCCAACGGCTACGTTCGCTAGAACTTACCATCTTCAGGCGAGATCGAAGCGAAGCCGCCAAACGATTTATGCATTATCCCCTTGCGGCGATGAGCCATGGCGGGCACAGGGAAATTGTTTTTCGAACCCCTGTGCCCAAGCGGGTGCTCCAACCGGTCGCCTCATGAAGTTGCTTGCCATCGACTGTGCCGCCAATCTCTGCGCCGCCTGCGTCTACGACGCGGCGGCCGGGAAAGAGCTCGGCCGCTCGGTGCTCGACCTCGGCAAGGGCCATGCCGAGCATTTGATGGGCGTGATCGAAGAGGCGTTGAAGACCGGCGGGACCGACTATGCCGGCCTTGGCGCCATCGCTGTCTCCACCGGCCCGGGCTCGTTCACCGGCCTGCGCGTCGGCGTCTCGGCGGCGCGGGGCCTGGCGTTGGCGCTGAAAATCCCGGCAATCGGGGTGACGACGCTGGAAGCTCTGGCGGCGCAAGCGAGAGAGACATTTCCCGGCCGCGCCGTGCTGGCCGCGCTCGACGCCGGCCGTGAGGAAATCCACGCAGCATTTTACGACGAAGTGTCGGTTCTGCGCTATGGTCCGGCCGTGACCACGCTTTCGCAAGCCGCCGCCATGGCGGCGGCTAGTTCTCCGGTTCTTGCCGGCACGGCGGCAACGCAAATCGCCGCGTCGGCCGGGCGCGCCTTTGATATCGGTCCGACAGCGGCCACTGCGGACGTCGCTATCTATGCCCGGCTGGCCGCCACCCAAAGTGCCGGTAAGAAGCGCGAAGGCGAGAAGCCGAAACCGCTTTATCTGCGCGGGGCGGACGCCAAACCGCAGGCCGGGTTTATTTTATCAAGGCAAAAAAACTGATGCGCATTCCTTTCCTCCAGCCGCGCCGCAGGGACTATGCGCTCGAGCCGCTGACGATTGCCGACAGCGCGGCCATGTCGGTGCTGCATCGCGAGGATTTCGTGCGGCCGTGGACAGACGGCGAGTTCGCCGCGTTGCTCGAGCAGGACACAGTGTTCGGCTATGCGGCGCGCGAGACCGGACAGGGCGCCAAGCCGCCGGTTGGCTTCGTGCTGGCGCGCCTGGCTGCCGGCGAAGGCGAGATCCTGACTGTCGCGGTGGCGCGCTCCCATCGCCGCCAGGGGCTTGGCTGGCAATTGATGGACGCCGTGCTGCGTGAACTGCACGCGCAACGCGCCGAGGCGCTTTTCCTCGAGGTCGACGAGACCAACATAGCTGCGATCGCGCTCTACCGGCGGCTGGGATTCCGCGAGGTCGGCAAGCGCCCCAACTATTACAGGTCGCCCGAGCACGGCCCGACCGGGGCGCTTGTCATGCGCCGCGATCTTCGCTAGCCAGAGCGCGGGCAGGGCCAAGAGCGAATGATCGGAAAAATCAGGATTTTCCTGGCGCTGGGCCTCGTTGTCGGCGGCTCGTTGATCCTCGTGCCGTTGCAGATCCTGTCGATGAAGACCGGGCTCTGGCGCGAGACGTTCATCCTGAAGATCTGGCACCGGCTGATCGTCAGGGCATTGGGCATGCGCATCCATGTCAAGGGGACCCTGTCCAGCCAGCGTCCTCTACTGGTCGCGTCGAACCACATCTCCTGGACCGACATCATGGTGCTGGGGTCCATGGTCGACGTGAAGTTTATCGCCAGGGCTGATATGGCCGGCTGGCCGTTGATCGGCATGTTGTCGAAGCTGCAGCGCACCGTCTTCATCGAGCGCGAGCGCAAGCGTTCGTCGGGCGACCAGGCGAGCGAGATCGCCAACCGCATGGCCAAGGGCGACGCCATGGTGCTGTTCGCCGAAGGCTCGACCAGCGACGGCAACATGATCCTGCCGTTCAAGAGCACGCTGTTCGGCGCCGCCTCGATGGCGATTTCGGAAGGGACGGCCGAAACAGTCTTCATCCAGCCGGTGGCGATCGTCTACACGCGCCTGCATGGCGTGCCGCTCGGCCGCAGGCACCGGCCGATTGCCGCCTGGATCGGTGATGAAGATCTGGTGCCGCATCTCAAGGTCCTGATGGCGGAAGGCGGGCTCGATGTCGAAGTGCATTTCGGCGAGCCGGTCGCCTTTTCCAAGGGCTCCAGCCGCAAGGAGACGGCAAGGCTGATGGAAAGCCAGGTGCGTGATATGGTGCGGGCGGCGCTCGCCGATCCGCGTCCGAGCCGGTAAGCCCGAAGGGCTCACGCACAAAATCAAGTGCTCGCGTCCAGGACGATACGCGGCGCTGTAGAGCAGAATCGTCTGTTTTTTGTCACGGAAAGGCGTTAGAAGCCGCCGAATGGAGCTGAACACGATAGAACGGGACGACATCGAACGTGCGGCCGAGACTGCGGTCGTGCCGTCTGCCGCGACCAGGAAGGTCTTCGTCAAGACCTATGGCTGCCAGATGAACGTCTACGATTCGCAGCGAATGACCGATGCGCTGGCCGCCGACGGCTATGTGGCGACGGACGCCATCGGCGAAGCCGATCTGGTGCTGCTCAACACCTGCCATATTCGTGAGAAGGCGGCGGAGAAGGTCTATTCCGAACTCGGCCGCATTCGTGAGATGAAGGCCGAACGGGCTCAGGCCGGCCGCGAGATGCTGGTCGGCGTCGCCGGCTGCGTGGCGCAGGCGGAGGGGGCCGAGATCATCCGCCGCTCGCCAGCCGTCGATCTGGTCATCGGCCCGCAGACCTATCACCGGCTTCCGCATGTGCTGGCACGGGTGCGCGGCGGCGAAAAGATCGTCGAGACCGACTATGCCGTCGAGGACAAGTTCGATCACCTGCCGCGGCCCAAACGCGCCGAGATCATCAAGCGCGGCGTCACCGCGTTCCTGACCGTGCAGGAAGGCTGCGACAAGTTCTGCACCTTCTGCGTCGTGCCCTACACCAGAGGCTCGGAAGTGTCGCGGCCGGTGGCGCAGATCGTCGCCGAGGCCGAGCGGCTGGCGCAAGCCGGCGTGCGCGAGGTGACGCTGCTTGGCCAGAACGTCAATGCCTGGCACGGCCAGGGAGAGAACGGCGCCGAATGGGGCCTTGGCCGCCTGCTGTTTAGGCTGGCCGAGATCCCAGGGCTTTCGCGGCTGCGCTACACCACCAGCCATCCGCGCGACATGGACGACGAATTGATCGCCGCCCACCGCGACCTGCCGGCGCTGATGCCCTATCTGCATTTGCCGGTGCAATCGGGTTCGGACCGCATCCTCAAGGCGATGAACCGCAGACATACGGCAAAGGACTATCTGACACTGCTCGACCGGATCCGCGCTGCGCGGAGCGACATCGCGCTTTCGGGCGATTTCATCGTCGGCTTTCCCGGCGAGACGGATGCCGATTTCGAGGCGACGATGGAACTGGTCCGCCAGGTGAACTACGCCTCGGCCTTCTCGTTCAAATATTCGCCGCGCCCCGGCACGCCGGGCGCCGAGATGACCGATCATGTGCCGGAAGCCATCAAGGACGAGCGCCTGCAGCGGCTGCAGGCGCTGCTGCTGAAGCAGCAGCAGGTTTTCGGCGCGAGCCTGGTCGGCAGCACCATCGACACGCTGATCGAGAAGCCCGGCCGTCAGGCCGGCCAGAAGGTTGGCCGCTCGCCATGGCTGCAGCCGGTTATTGTTGATGAAAAGGCCGGCGAAATCGGTGAGATTATCCAGGTACGAATCACGAAGACGGGTTACAACAGCCTGTTCGCCGAATTGGCCTGAAGGTCTCGGCAGATGAGGAGAGACGGTTGAGCGCTGCGGAAGTGAAGAACCTGCCCCAGAACCTACCATCGGGGGCTTCGGATATGGCGCACATCGTTCTGACTTTCGACAACAACAAGCTTGCCAGCGCCCTTTATGGTCAGTTCGACGAGAATCTGGCCAGGCTCGAACAGAAGCTTGGCGTCGATATCCGCTCGCGCGGCAACCAGTTGACCATCAAGGGCTCCGCCTCGGCCGCCGAGCAGGCGCGCCGCGCCCTGGACAATCTCTACGGCATTCTCCAGAAAGGCGCCGACATCGGCCAGTCGGACGTCGACGGCGCCGTGCGCATGGCGATCGCCGCCGACGACCAGTTGACGCTGCCGACGCTGGAGCGCAAGGGCAAGGTGTCCGCCGCTCAGATATCAACGCGCAAGAAGACGATCTATGCCCGTTCGCTCAATCAGGACGCCTATATGCGCGCGCTGGAGCGGTCCGAACTCGTGTTCGGCATCGGCCCGGCCGGCACGGGAAAAACCTTCCTGGCGGTGGCGCATGCGGCGATGCTGCTCGAACGCGGCATGGTCGAGCGCATCGTGCTGTCGCGGCCGGCCGTCGAGGCCGGCGAGCGGCTTGGCTTCCTGCCCGGCGACATGAAGGAGAAGGTCGATCCCTATTTGCGGCCGCTTTACGACGCGCTTTACGAGATGATGCCGGCCGACAAGGTCGAGCGGGCGATTGCCGCCGAGGTGATCGAGATCGCGCCGCTGGCCTTCATGCGCGGTCGCACGCTGGCGCATGCCGCCGTCATCCTCGACGAGGCGCAGAACACCACGCCGATGCAGATGAAGATGTTCCTGACCCGCCTTGGTGAGAACTCGCGCATGATCGTCACCGGCGATCCGACCCAGATCGACCTGCCGCAAAACACCAAATCCGGTCTGGTCGAGGCGCTCAGGATCCTCGACGGCGTCACCGGCATGGTGACTGTCCGCTTCAACGAAGGCGACGTCGTCAGGCATCCGCTGGTCGCCGAGATCGTCAAGGCCTACGACCGCGACGGCAAGTTGGCCCGGGGCCTGGACGCCGAAGGCTAGAAGCATCGGGCCCAAAGCGGGAACCGGTGGGAAATCCGATGCTCGAACAAGAAAATAGAGCGGGGGCACGATGCGAAGCGAAAGCCCGCCGCTCCAGTATCACGATGCGGCCCCATGGCTGAGGACAGAAAGTCTGGCGGCGGGGATCTTCCGGTTCCCGTCGACATCGATATGGCGGTCGAAGCAGGCGACTGGCCCGATGAGGCCGCGCTGATGCGGCTGGTCGATCGCGCCGTTGCCGCTGCGTTTGCCGAAACCGGTGTGAACGGGAGTTCCGAGCTCAGCATGGTCTTTTCCGACGATGCCCATATCCGCAGCCTCAATGCCGGCTGGCGCGGTAAGGACAAACCAACCAACGTTCTGTCCTTCCCGGCTTTTCCGCTCGCAAAGGGTGGCCCGTTGCCGCCCATGCTGGGTGACATCGTGCTGGCCGCCGAGACGGTCGCGCGCGAAGCCGCACTGGAAGACAAGCCTGTCGACAACCATATCACCCATCTCGTCATCCACGGCCTGCTGCATTTGCTGGGCTACGATCACGAGACCGATGCCGAGGCCGAGGAAATGGAAGCAGTCGAACGCGCGGCGCTTGCGAGACTTGCCATTCCCGATCCCTACGCGTAACTAAAAAGATCAAATGACCGGACGACGATGAACGACAAACCAGAGACTGCCGCCCGCCCAGACCCCGGCAGTGCGATTAAGCCATCTGAACAGACGGAAGAGGGCTCGAGTCCGAGTACCACGACCGGCAGCTTCGCCAGCGAGCCATCGTCTGCCGGTCCTTCCCTGTTCGATCGCGTGCTCGGCCTGTTCAGGCAACGCAACGGCACCAGCCTGCGCGAGGAGATCGCCGACGCGCTTGCCGAAACGGCGAGCGATGCCGGATCCTTCTCGCCTGGCGAACGGGCCATGCTCAACAACATCCTGCGCCTGCGCGAGGTGCGCGTCGAGGACGTCATGGTGCCGCGCGCCGACATCGAGGCGGTCGAGATCACGACGAACCTGGGCGATCTTCTGGGACTGTTCGAGCAGTCCGGCCATTCCCGCATGCCGGTCTATTCGGAGACGCTCGACGACCCGCGCGGCATGGTCCACATCCGCGACGTGCTCGCCCACATCACCAAGGTCGCCCGTGTCAGGAAGGGCAGGACGACCAGGAAAGCCGCCGCCACCACGCTTCTCGATCTTGCCAAGGTCGATCTCGCGCGCACCATCGGCGACCTGAACCTGATCCGCCCGGTGCTTTTCGTGCCGCCGTCGATGCTCGCCTCCGATCTCATGGGGCGGATGCAGGCGATGCGCACCCAGATGGCGCTGGTCATCGACGAATATGGCGGGACCGATGGTCTGGCTTCGCTCGAGGATATCGTCGAGATGGTGGTCGGCGACATCGAGGACGAGCATGACGACGACGAGCCGATGATCACCCAGACCGGCGAGGGCGTGTTCGTCGTCGACGGCAAGGCCGAGATCGACGATGTCGCCAAGATGATCGGCGAGGATTTCGCCGCCGGCGAGCATGGCGAATATGTCGACACGATCGGCGGCATGATCTTCAACACGCTTGGACGTGTCCCGGCCCGCGGCGAAGTGGTGCAGGCCATACCTGGCTTCGAATTCCATGTGCTCGACGCCGATCCGCGCCGCGTCAAGCGCGTGCGCATCGTCGAGACCCCAAAGGGCGAGCGCCGCCGGCGCGCCGTCCGCGCCGAGCAGGCCTGAGGAAGCATCGCCGCCCGATGACGGTCGACGATCCGTTCAAGCACTCGACCTTGGGCTCCAGCATATTCTACAAGGATCCGCGCGCCGCATTGATCTGGCTTGAAAAGGCCTTCGGCTTCGAGCCGAGCATGGTGGTCAGCGACGCCGATGGCAGGCTCGTCCATTCCGAGATGCGGTTCGGTGACGGCTATATCATCGTCGATTCCGAATGGGCCGACCATGTCGCCAGCCCCGCTTCGCTTGGAGGCAAGAACACGCAGTCGGTCTATGTGCGCCTGAAGGACGGCATAGATGCCCACTGCGATCGCGCAAGGGCCGCGGGCGCCGGGATCGTCCAGGAGCCAGCCGACCAGTTCTACGGTGAACGGCAATACAGGGCGCGCGATCCTGAAGGTCACGTCTGGACCTTTTCCCAGACCGTACGCTCCATTCCACGCGAGGAAGCGGAGCAGTTGAGCGGTTTGCGGATCGAGGGCTGGCACCGATAGCCGCTATAATCGGATCGCGCTCATCCGGGTTTGGAGCGTGGACCGCAGCCTGATAAATCTTGCTCCGTGATTCGCGCGACTCGGAAGCATTGATGCAGCGCCTGGCCGGCCGGATAATTCTGCTGTGGGGTTGGCGACGCGCGCTCGTGGCGTTTCTTGCCGGGGCGCTGGCGGTTCTTGCCCAGGCGCCTTACGATTTCTTCGCCGTCTGTTTCGTTTCGTTTCCGTTGCTGGTCTGGCTCCTCGACGGCGCGACCGGCGAAGCCTCCGATGGCTGGCTCCGGCGGCTGCGGCCGGCCTTCGCCATCGGCTGGTGGTTCGGCTTCGGCTATTTTCTCGCCGGCCTGTGGTGGGTCGGCTCGGCACTTCTCGTCGAGGCCGACAGTTTCGCCTGGGCGCTTCCCTTCGCAGTGGTCGGAATTCCGCTGGTGCTCGCCTTTTTCTACGGCTTCGCGACAGCGGTTGCCCGGCTGCTGTGGAGCAACGACATCGGCCGCATCGCTGCCTTGGCCTTCGGCTTTGGCCTGACGGAATGGCTGCGCGACTTCCTGTTCACCGGCTTTCCCTGGAATGCCGTTGGCTACGCGGCGATGCCGGTGCCCTTGCTGATGCAGAGCGTGTCGGTGACCGGCATGGTCGGCATGAACGCGCTGGCAGTCTTCGTCTTTGCATTGCCGGCCCTGCTTGCGGCGCGCCGGCATGTCCGCCTGGGCGCGGCACTGCTTGCGGTTCTCGTCGCGACCCATGTCGGCTTCGGCTATCTCAGGCTTGCTGCTCCGGAGAAGCCGGCGGAGCGCAGCCTCGATGTCCGCATCGTGCAGCCGGCCGTCGACCTCAGCGAGAAGTGGGATGCTTCGGTGCGCGACCGCATCTTCGCCACCATGATGGGGCTCTCGGCCAAGACGCCCGAACCTGGCCATGGCAAGCCGCAATTGATCCTGTGGCCGGAAACTTCCGTGCCGTTTCTTTTCACCGAACGTCCCGACGCGCTGACCGCGCTGGGAGAGATGCTTGGCGGCGGCCAGATGCTGATCGCCGGCGTCGTCCGGGAGGAGGGCGGCTCGGCGGCAAACGCCGACACGCGGTACTACAATTCCGTGGTGGCGATCGACGACAGGGGTGAAATCATCGACGCCGTCGACAAGGTTCATCTGGTGCCCTTTGGCGAATATCTGCCCTTCACCGACCTGCTTGGCCGCTTCGGGCTCGAACAGCTCGTCGCCGGGCCGATGACTTTCGCGGCGGGTAATGAGCGGCATCCGATCGTGCTGCCCGGTGGCATCCGCGCGCTTCCGTTCATTTGCTATGAAGTCATCTTCCCCGATCTGGTGGCAGTTGACGTTGCGTCAGCCGATCTTATTGTCAATGTCACGAACGACGCGTGGTTCGGTGACACGCCGGGTCCGTACCAGCATTTCAGGCAGGCGCAGATTCGTGCGGTGGAGAACGGGGTGCCCTTGTTGCGCGCAGCCAATAACGGCATTTCCGCCGTCGTCGATCCGCGCGGACGCATCCTCGATGCACTGGCGATCGACGCACGCGGAGCCATCGATGCCCATGTGCCGATCTCCAATGAAGCCGTCGTCTCCTCCGGTCAAAGACGCGTTAACGGACTGCTGATCATGTTGGTGCTTGTCCTGGCCTCGTTCACATTGAATGTAAGGCAAAGGCTACGGGTGAATTGACAGTCGACACATTAGAAACTCATACTGTAACCGCCTAAAATTTCTCGAAGTCGGTATGTCGTTCTGTTGGGGCACTGGCCGCCGGCGTTGTTTGGGCAGAAAAAAACACAAAAAGCCGGAAAAATTCGGCGAGGAAAAAATGACAGAAGAGAACAAGAAGAAACCGAATCCTATCGACATCCATGTCGGAAGTCGCATCAGGCTTCGCCGCAATATGTTGGGAATGAGTCAGGAGAAGCTGGGCGAGAACCTCGGCATAACGTTTCAGCAGATACAGAAATACGAAAAGGGGACAAATCGCGTCGGCGCCAGCCGTTTGCAGGCAATCGCCTCGATACTCGGCGCGCCTGTCGCTTTCTTTTTCGAGGACGCGCCGGGTCAGGAGCCCGTGGGCAACCGCGGATTTGCCGAGGATTCATCGATGGCTTTTGCCGTCGAATTCTGCGGCAGTCCTGAAGGTCTTCAACTCAACCGGGCCTTCGTCAAGATCGCCGACGTGAAGATACGTCGCAAGATCATCGAGCTTGTGAAGGCGCTTGCCGCCGACGAAGTCGATTGACTGGGCCGATTTTGAGAGGTCGCTGAAAAGTCGAAAATGGCGGAGGCCGTCGTAGCGGCACGCAAAATTCTCGTGATCTCGTGCATCGTGGAATTTGCATTCCGTAGGCGTGCCCAAGAGGGGATCGATTTTGCTCGACGCCCGTCCTCAAGTCCTTTTTATTTGGGGATTAGGGCTAGGCACGCTGGCGGCATCCTGCCGCTGGTCACAGGGGTAGCCGATCACAGTGGTACAAGATAATAGCGTGATTTTCGTGGCAGAACGGCCGCATCGCTTGACGAGCGGCGCCCGGCACCGCTAACACGTGGCGCGCCAATCGGCAGCTTGCCGATATTTTTTCAAGAGGGGACACCCGTGACGCGGCAAAATTACCTATTCACCTCGGAATCCGTTGCCGAGGGTCATCCTGACAAGGTCTGCGACCGTATCTCCGATGAGATCGTCGATCTGGTCTATCGCGAGGCCAGAAAGGCCGGCATGGACCCCTGGAAGGTCCGCGTCGCCTGCGAAACGCTGGCGACCACGAATCGCGTCGTCATTGCCGGCGAGGTGCGCGTCCCTGAGACCCTGCTGAAGAAGGACAAGGCCGGCAACATCCTGATGGATGCCGCCGGTCATCCGCTCGTCAATCCGGCGAAGTTCAAGTCGGCCGCCCGCAAGGCGATCCGCGAAATTGGCTACGAACAGCCCGGTTTCCACTGGAAGACGGCAAAGATCGAGGTTCTGCTGCACGGCCAGTCGCCGGATATCGGCCAGGGCGTCGACAATGCCTCCGATCGGCAAGGCGAGGAAGGGGCCGGCGACCAGGGCATCATGTTCGGTTATGCCTGCCGCGAGACACCGGATCTGATGCCGGCGCCGATCTATTACAGCCACAAGATCCTCGAACTGCTGGCCGCCGCGCGCCACGAAGGCAGCGGCGATGCCGGCCGGCTCGGCCCGGATGCCAAGAGCCAGGTCACCGTCCGCTATATCGACGGCAAGGCGGCGGAAGTGACGCAGATCGTGCTGTCCACTCAGCACCTTGATGCGGACTGGGATTCGAAGAAGGTCCGCAAGGTCGTCGAACCCTATATCCGCGAGGCACTGGGCGAGCTGAAGATCGCTGACAGCTGCAACTGGTACATTAACCCCACGGGCAAGTTCGTCATCGGCGGGCCTGATGGCGACGCCGGCCTGACCGGCCGCAAGATCATCGTCGATACTTACGGCGGTGCTGCGCCCCACGGCGGCGGCGCTTTTTCCGGCAAGGACACCACCAAGGTCGACCGTTCCGCAGCCTATGCGGCACGCTACCTCGCCAAGAACGTGGTGGCGGCCAAGCTCGCCGATCGCTGCACCATCCAGCTTTCCTATGCCATCGGTGTTGCTCAGCCGCTGTCGGTCTATGTCGACCTGCATGGCACCGGCAAGGTCGACGAGGCAAAACTCGAGCAAGCGCTGCGCACCGTGATGGACCTGTCGCCGTCCGGTATTCGTCGTCACCTCGATCTCAACAAGCCGATTTATGCCAAGACGTCGTCTTATGGCCATTTCGGCCGCAAGGCCGGCCGCGATGGGTCCTTCTCCTGGGAAAGGACCGACTTGGCCAAGGCGCTCAAGGAAGCACTCGCCGAAGCGACCGCCGAAGCCGTCGCCGCCTAATCGCGGCGCCCATGGGCCCGAAAGTCATGGATCCGAAAGAAATGGATCCGAAAGATCGGCCAAGCCGCGCGACCGAAGCTTTTTTCGGTCGCCGGCGCGGCAAGACCATCCGTCCGCAGCAGGCGGCGGCACTGGAAAGCGGCTTCAGCACCTACCGGCTCGATCTGACGGCTGGACCGCCGGCCGAAATGCGCAGCCTGTTCGAAGCGAATGTCTGCGCTATTCATCTCGAAATTGGTTTCGGCGGCGGCGAGCACCTGCTGCATCGGGCGACGGCGGCTCCTGAGACCGGTTTTATCGGCGTCGAGCCTTTCGTCAACGGCATGGCCAAGCTGATGATGGCGGTCAGGAAACGGCCGCTTGCCAATCTTCGGGTCTATGACGACGACGCCACCCGCCTGCTCGACTGGCTCCCGCAAGCCTCGCTCGATGGCATCGACCTTCTCTATCCCGATCCCTGGCCAAAGAAGAAGCACTGGAAGCGTCGCTTTGTCAGCCCGGTCAATCTCGACCGTTTCGCGCGTGTCCTGAAGTCAGGCGGAAAATTCCGCTTTGCCTCCGATATCGATAGCTATGTGAACTGGACGCTGCTGCACTGCCGGGCGCATGATGCGTTTGCGTGGCAGGCTGAAGAGGCGGCCGACTGGCATCGTCCCTATGAGGGGTGGCCGGGTACGCGCTACGAGGCGAAAGCTGTTCGCGAAGGCCGGCGGCCAGCCTATCTTACCTTCGTCCGAAGATAGGCATAGTTTCGACAGCACGCATCGCGCGCTTTGCCGAGGCTGGAGATACCCCTCGTCTTTCGTCAGGCCTAGAAGCGGCCGATCTTGTCGAAGGCGCCCGGATCCACACCGAGATTGCGCAGGTCGTGCGCGCGCGGCTTGCGTCCGGCTTCGACGGCCCGCGAAGCGGCGACGGCGCTGCCGAACACTGTGAAGAAATCGCCGATAGCCGAGAAAACCTTTCGGTTGCTCATGATTTATGCCTTTTTTTCTGCTGCATGCGTGATTGAATTTGTGCAGCGCAACATAGATAGGCGCGTGTTCGCTGATATCCCAGGGACGTTGCCGCATGGCCGCCATGCGTCCTGTGCAACGCTGCCGCCTCCGGCACTTTCGCCCGGCTCTGCATGCGGACTTGAAACGACGGCCGCGATCGTCTATATCAGGCTCAAATTCTTGGTCGGTATGGCGAAGAGTGGGTCCACCCGGTCCCGCTCTTTTTTGTTACCTGCCGAGCCGCACGAAGCGAGCGACAGAGATCGAATGACAACAACGGCAAGCGATAGCGACGACCGCATCATCCGCGAAAGCGGCATCGATGCGCGCATCGCGCTGATCGTACAGCCGGTATTGCGTGCCATCGGCTTCCGCCTTGTCAGGGTGCATCTGTCGGGCCAGAACGGGCTGACGCTGCAGATCATGGCCGAGCGCGAAGACGGCACGATGACCGTCGAGGATTGCGAAGAAGTCAGCCGGGCGGTGTCGCCTGCGCTCGATGTAGATGATCCGATCGAAAAGGCGTATCATCTCGAAGTGTCGTCGCCCGGTATCGACCGGCCGCTGGTCCGCAAGTCGGATTTCGCGACCTGGACGGGCCATCTGGTGAAGATGGAAACATCGATCCTTGTCGCCGACCGCAAGCGTTTCAAGGGCAAGATCGGCGAGAGCGATGCGGACGGCGTGCTGATCGAGCGCGACAAGGCGGCCTATGGCGAGGAGCCGGCGGTGCGCGTGCCCTACGATGCGATCGCAGAAGCGCGGCTGATCCTGACCGACGACCTCATCCGCGATGCACTGTCGAAGGACAACAGGGCGCGCAAGGAAGCCAAGAAACGCCGCGGCGAACCCGAAGACGCGCCAGAGGGCGTGCCAGAGGGGCTGGGACAGGGCGCGGAAGACGAAACCGAACAGGAAATGTGATTGGGCTGCCGGGCGCAAAGGCTCGGCAACAAGCTCGGGAGAAAAAAGATGGTTGTAAGCGCCAACAGGCTTGAACTGCTGCAGATCGCCGACGCGGTCGCGCGTGAAAAGTCGATCGACAAGTCGATCGTCATCGCCGCCATGGCCGATGCGATCCAGAAGGCGGCGCGCTCGCGCTATGGCCAGGAAACCAACATCCGTGCCGACATCAATCCGAATACCGGCGAGATGAAGCTGCAGCGGCTGATGGAAGTGGTCGAGAAGGTCGACGACTATGCGACGCAGATCGCCATTTCCTCGGCGCGTGAGCGCAATCCCGACGCCCAGCTCGGCGACTTCATTGCCGAACAGCTGCCGCCGATGGATTTCGGCCGCATCGCCGCCCAGTCGGCCAAGCAGGTCATCGTGCAGAAGGTGCGCGAAGCCGAGCGTGACCGCCAGTATGACGAATACAAGGACCGCATCGGCGAGATCGTCAACGGCACCGTCAAGCGCGTCGAATACGGCAACGTCATCGTCGATCTCGGCCGTGGCGAGGCGATCATCCGCCGCGACGAGCTGATCCCGCGCGAGAACTACAAATATGGCGATCGCGTCCGCGCCTATGTCTATGACGTACGCCGCGAGCAGCGCGGTCCCCAGATATTCCTGTCGCGCACCCATCCGCAGTTCATGGCGAAGCTGTTCACCATGGAAGTGCCCGAAATCTACGACGGCATCATCGAGATCAAGTCGGTCGCCCGCGATCCGGGTTCGCGCGCCAAGATTGCCGTCATCTCGCGTGACAGTTCCATCGATCCGGTCGGCGCCTGCGTCGGTATGCGCGGCAGCCGCGTTCAGGCAGTGGTCGGCGAATTGCAGGGCGAGAAGATCGACATCATTCCGTGGTCGCCTTCGGCCGCTTCCTTCATCGTCAATGCGCTGCAGCCGGCGGAAGTCGCCAAGGTCGTGCTCGACGAGGACGCCGAGCGCATCGAAGTCGTGGTGCCGGACGACCAGCTGTCGCTGGCCATCGGCCGCCGCGGCCAGAACGTCCGGCTCGCCTCGCAGCTCACCGGCTGGGATATCGACATCCTGACCGAGCAGGAAGAGAGCGAACGCCGCCAGAAGGAGTTCGTCGAGCGCTCGGCACTGTTCATGGACGCGCTCAACGTCGACGAGATGGTCGGCCAGGTACTCGCCTCCGAAGGCTTCACCAGCGTCGAGGAAGTCGCCTATGTCGATGCCGGCGAAATCGCGTCGATCGACGGCTTCGACGAGGACACCGCCTCGGAAATCCAGGCTCGCGCCCGCGAATATCTGGAGAAGATCGAAGCCGAGCACGACGACAAGCGCAAGGCATTGGGCGTTAAGGACGAGTTGCGCGAGATTCCCGGCGTGACCACCGCCATGATGGTGACGCTCGGCGAGGACGGCGTGAAGACGATCGAGGATTTCGCCGGCTATGCAGCCGATGACCTGACCGGCTGGAAGGAACGCAAGGACGGCGAGACGAAGGTGTTCCCCGGTGTGCTTGCCAATCACGGCGTGTCGCGTGCCGATGCCGAGCAGATGGTGCTGGCCGCCCGCCTCAAGGCCGGCTGGATCACCGAAGACGAGCTTGCGGCCGAAGAGGTGCCGGCTGACGAAGCCGTTGGTGTGTGAGGTGAAACCGCATCGCACACAACCCGCCCTTGGACGAGATGAACGATCGCACTTGCATCGTCACACGCAGACAGGCCGAACCGGATGAACTGATCCGCTTCGTCGTCGGCCCGGATTCGGCCGTCGTTCCGGATATCAAGAAAAACCTGCCCGGCCGCGGTTGCTGGGTGACGGCCGACCGCCTACATATCGACAAGGCGGCAGCGAAGAACCTGTTCGCTCGCGCCTTTAAGGCGCAGGTGGCCGTGCCGACCGATCTCGGCGGCATGGTCGACGGGCTGCTTTCCAGATCCGCTCTGGGAATGCTCGGTCTTGCCCGCAAGGCAGGCGCGATTGCGCTCGGCGCTACCAAGGTCGAGAGCGCGGTGCGTGGCGGGCTGGCGCTTTTCGTGCTCCATGCAGCCGAGGCGTCCGAAGACGGCGTGCGCAAGATCAGCCAGGCGCGGCGGGCAACCGTCCACCTCGGCGGTCCCGCCATCCTTGCCTACAAACTTTTCTCCGAGGCCGAGTTGAGCTTGGCATTGGGGGGTACAAATGTGATACATGCTGCCGTTCTCGCGGGAGACGCGGGCAGGGCGGTCCAGAAGCGCATGGTTGCGCTCGACCGATATCGGGGCGGTTCCCCGGACGATCTGGCAATGCTTGCGGCCGTTGCTGACGAAGATGATGCCGCAGAGGATATGGAATGAGCGATACGAAATCGGGCGACGACAAGACGTTGAGTGTTACGCCGAAGAAGACCTTGACGCTGAAGCGCCCCGGTACGGAACAGGGCACAGTGCGCCAGAGCTTCTCGCATGGCCGCACCAAAGCGGTTGTGGTCGAGACCAAGAAGCGCAAGTTCTCGCTGCCCGGTGACAAGCCGGAGCCGGCCGTTACCCCTGCGTCCGTCTTCACGCCGAAGCCGCCGGTCGCGGCAGCGCCCGCTGTGCAGGAGGCGCCCAAGGCGCCGCCGCCTTCGCCCGTCGAACGCGGTGGCATGGTGCTGAACGAATTGTCGCGTAACGAGATGGAGGCGCGCCGCCGGGCCCTGGAAGGTTCGAAGGTGCGCGACGTCGAGGATCGCCAGCGCGCCATCGAGGAGGCCAAGCGCCGCGCCGAGGAGGAAGAGCGCCGCCGTCGCGAGCGCGAGGAATCCGCGCGCCGCCAGGCCGAGGAAGAAGCCCGGTTGCAGGCCGAGGCCGAGTCCCGCCGGCGTGCCGAGGAAGAGGCGCGCCGGCGCGCGCCGCTGGCCGCCGAATTGGCGACAGTCGACGACGAGGATATCAAGCCGAAGCGGACCGGCGCCGGTGCCCCGGTGCGCCGTCCGGTCACGCCCGAAGTGGCGCGTCCGGCCAAGCCGACCAAGGGCGAGGAAGATCGCCGCCGCGGCAAGCTGACATTGAATGCCGCACTTTCCGATGAGGATGCGCGGGCTCGTTCGCTGTCGTCGATGCGTCGGCGTCAGGAGAAATTCAAGCGCGCGCTGCATAACGAACCGCGCGAGAAAGTCATGCGCGAAGTGATTCTGCCCGAAACCATCACCATCCAGGAACTGGCGCAGCGCATGTCCGAGCGCGCTGTCGATGTGGTCAAGTTCTTCATGAAACAGGGCCAGATCCTGAAGCCGGGCGACGTCATCGACGCCGACACCGCCGAGCTGGTCGCCACCGAATTCGGCCACACGGTTCGCCGCGTTGCCGAGTCCGACATCGAAGAAGGCCTGTTCAACATCGCCGATCGTCCCGAAGATCTCGAGCCGCGTCCGCCGGTGGTGACGATCATGGGCCATGTCGACCACGGCAAGACGTCGCTGCTCGATGCAATCCGCAGCGCCAATGTCGTGTCCGGCGAGGCCGGCGGCATCACCCAGCATATCGGCGCCTATCAGGTCGAGAAGAATGGTCACAAGATCACCTTCATCGACACGCCCGGCCACGCCGCCTTCACTGCGATGCGCGCCCGCGGCGCTCAGGCGACCGATATCGCCATTCTCGTGGTGGCGGCCGACGACAGCGTGATGCCGCAGACGATCGAGTCGATCAGCCATGCCAAGGCGGCCGGCGTTCCGATCATCGTGGCGATCAACAAGATCGACAAGCATGACGCCGACCCGCAGAAGGTGCGCTCGGAACTGTTGCGCCACGAAGTCTTCGTCGAATCGATGGGCGGCGAGGTGCTGGACGTCGAAGTGTCGGCGACCAAGGGCACCAATCTCGACAAGCTGCTCGAAGCGATCCTGCTGCAGGCCGAAATCCTTGACCTGAAGGCCAATCCGGACCGCACCGCCGAGGGCGTCGTCATCGAGGCCCAGCTCGACAAGGGTCGCGGTCCCGTCGCCACGGTGCTGGTGCAGACCGGCACGCTGATGCCCGGCGATATCCTTGTTGCCGGCAACGAATGGGGCCGGGTGCGCGCGCTGGTCAACGACCGCGGCGAGCAGATCAAGGAAGCGCCGCCGGCGATGCCGGTGGAAGTGCTCGGTCTGCAGGGAACCCCGCAGGCCGGCGACCGCTTCGCCGTGGTCAACAACGAGGCTCGCGCTCGCGAGATCACCGAATACCGTCAGCGCCTGGCGCGCGAGAAGGCGGTGGCCAAGCATGCCGGCCAGCGTGGTTCGCTCGAACAGATGATGTCGCAACTGCAGACGAGCGGGCTGAAGGAATTCCCGCTGGTCATCAAGGGCGACGTGCAGGGCTCGATCGAGGCGATCAGTGCGGCGTTGGACAAGCTTGGCACCGATGAGGTGCGTGCGCGCATCGTCCATGCGGGCGCTGGCGGCATCACCGAAAGCGACGTGTCGCTGGCGGAAACATCGGGTGCCGCGATCATCGGCTTCAACGTCCGCGCCAATGTGCAGGCGCGCGCCGCCGCCGCCGCGGCGGGCATCGAGATCCGCTACTACTCCATCATCTACAATCTCGTGGATGACGTGAAGGCGGCGCTCTCCGGCCTGCTTTCGCCGGAGCGTCGCGAGACCTTCATCGGCAATGCGGAGATCCTCGAGATATTCGACATCACCAAGGTCGGCAAGATCGCCGGCTGCCGTGTCACCGAAGGCAAGGTCGAGCGCGGTGCGGGCGTTCGCCTGATCCGCGACAACGTCGTCATCCACGAAGGTACGCTGAAGACCCTGAAGCGCTTCAAGGACGAAGTAGCGGAAGTCCCGGGTGGCCAGGAATGCGGCATGGCCTTCCAGAACTACGAAGACATGCGCGTCGGCGACATCATCGAGTGCTTCCGCGTCGAGATGGTGACCAGGACGCTCTGAGTTCGAGTATCTCAGGCCAAGCCGGGCGGTGGTCGAAAGACCGCCGCCCAAAGTATATGAGACATGCGGCACGGTCCCATCCCGTGTCTCATGATTTCAGGATTAGGGAAAATGCCCCGTTCATCCACATCAGGCCCATCTCAGCGCATGCTTCGCGTCGGCGAGCAGGTGCGCCATGCGTTGTCCGAAACCTTGCAGCGCGGCGAGATCATCGATCCGCTGATCGAGAACGCGGTGGTTTCGGTTTCGGAAGTGCGCATGTCGCCTGATCTGAAGATCGCCACCGCCTTCGTCTCGCCGCTCGGCGCTGGCGATGCCGGTGCGGTGGTCGAGGCGCTCAACAAGCATGCGAAATTCGTGCGCGGCCGCGTCTCAGGCGCGCTCCGGCAGATGAAGTACATGCCGGAATTCCGCTTCCGGCTCGACACCTCCTTCGACAATTTCGCCAAGATCAACGAATTGCTGAAATCGCCCGAAGTGGCGCGCGACCTCGCCCCGGACGACCAGAACAAAGACAAGGACGAAAAATAGTGGCGCGTCGCGGCAAGAAGAAAGGCCGGCCGATCTCCGGCTGGCTGGTGTTGGACAAGCCCGTCGGCATGGGTTCGACCGAAGCGGTCTCCAAGATCAAATGGCTGTTCCAGGCGGAAAAGGCCGGCCATGCCGGCACGCTCGACCCGCTCGCTTCCGGCATGCTGCCGATCGCGCTCGGCGAAGCGACCAAGACCGTGCCTTATGTCCAGGACGGCGCAAAGGTCTACCGCTTCACGGTTGCCTGGGGTGAAGAGCGTTCGACCGATGACCTCGAAGGGCCGGTGACGAAAAATTCCGACCGGCGTCCGGCCGAAGCCGACGTGCTCTTGCTGATGCCGAAATACACTGGCGTCATCATGCAGACGCCGCCGCAGTTTTCGGCCATCAAGATATCAGGCGAGCGCGCCTACGACCTTGCTCGCGACGGCGCGACGGTCGACATCCCGGCGCGGGAAGTCGAGATTGGCCGTCTCGACCTGATCGAGCACAATGCGGATCGCACCATTTTCGAGGTCGAATGCGGCAAGGGCACCTATGTGCGCTCGCTGGCCCGTGACATGGGCCGCGACCTCGGCTGTTTCGGCCACATCGCCGAACTGCGCCGGATCGAGGTCGAACCGTTCACGCAGGAAGACTTCGTCACCATCGCCGAACTGGAAGCCGCCCGTTTCGGCGAGCAGGGCGATGAAGGTTCGGAATCAGCGGACACGGCGGATGTGCCAGTCGACTTCGACGCCATCGACGCGCTTCTAGTCGACACGGCCGCCGCGCTCGACTGTCTGCCGCAGGTGGCGATCAGCGACGATGCCGCGACAAAAATCCGCCTCGGCAATCCGGTCATCATCCGCGGCCGCGACGCGCCGGTGGAAGCCGAGGAAGCCTGCGCCACGGCGCGCGGTAAACTGGTCGCCATCGGCGCCATCGAACAAGGCATGTTCAAGCCGAAGCGGGTCTTTGCCGGGTGAGTCCTGTCGTCTAATCTCGATCAGACGCAACATCCGAGGGGCACATGGCAAAGGCCGAGACGATCAAGAGGCGGGCGTCGACGACAACACGGCGGCCGCCAATCGGCGCATCACCTGGCACGCTGATCGCCGATCCAGCGGCGCGCCGGACCGAACTGCGGCTGACGCTGATCTCGCCCGACAAGTTCAAGACGATCGACAACGCCAGCATCGATGACGTCAACGCCAATTGCGACACATGGCCGGTCATCTGGCTCGACTGCACGGGTCTCGCCAGCATCCCTCTGATCGAGGAGATCGGCCGGATTTTCAGCCTGCACCCGCTGGCGCTGGAAGATGTCGTCAACACCGGCCAGCGGCCAAAGGTGGACTTCTTCGAGGATCATGCCTTCGTCGTCGTCAGGATGATCGATGACGTCACCGCGCATCGTTACGAGCAGATCGCCGTCTTCTTCGGCAAGAACTTCGTCGTCACCTTCCAGGAGCGCGAAGGCGATCCGTTCGATCCCGTGCGCAAGCGCATCGAAAGCTCGATGCCCAACCGGTTGCGCACACGCGGCCCAGACTATCTCGCCTATGCGCTGATCGACGCCATCGTCGACAGCTATTTTCCGCCGATCGAGGCTGCCGGCGAATTGGTCGACAGCATCGAGGATCAGATGCTGCGCGCGGCGGACAAGCACCAGATGCGGCGGCTTCACGAGTTGCGGCGCGACGCCAATGTGCTGAAGGGGGTGCTTTGGCCGATGCGCGATGCGCTGGCGACGCTGATCCGCAACGACGTGCCCTATGTGAAGCCCGAGACCAAGGTTTTTCTGAACGACACGCTCGATCACGCGCTTCGGCTCATCGAACTGGTTGAAACCCAGCGCGACATGCTGACCGGTCTGATCGAGATGCATCTGTCGCTGAGCCAAGCGCGCACCAGCGACGTCATCAGCTATCTGACGATCGTCTCGGTGATTTTCATCCCGCTCACCTTTCTCGTCGGCGTGTGGGGCATGAATTTCGATCCCGAAACGTCGCCATGGAACATGCCGGAGCTGAAGGCCCATTACGGCTATCCGGCAGCGCTCGCGTTCATGGCCCTTGTCGCGCTCGGGCTTATCGCTTTCTTCAGATGGAAGAAGTGGCTTTAGCCGAAGGGAAATCTTCGTTTGTGCAGCAAAAAGCCGGCTTGTGAATTGGGCTGGTGTTTTTTCCTGAATTGCACTATATGCGCCGCAGCATCGTGTAATGACACGTTGCTTGTACCGGCCCCTGCTGGACGACATCCCGGCTGAGGGCGTCCCGTTTCCTCAAACAGATAAGGAAAAACACGATGTCGATTACTGCCGAGCGCAAGAAGGAATTGATGGGTGAATTCGCAACCGCCAAGGGCGATACCGGGTCTCCGGAAGTCCAGGTGGCCATCCTTTCCGAGCGCATCAAGAACCTGACCGACCATTTCAAGGACCACAAGAAGGATAACCATTCCCGCCGTGGTCTGCTCGCTCTCGTCTCCCAGCGCCGCAGCCTGCTTGATTATCTCAAGCGCAAGGATGACGCGCGCTATCAGACGCTGATCGAGAAGCTCGGTCTGCGCCGTTGACGAATTGACCGGCGGGTTCTTTCGAGAGCCCGCCGGTCGCGCATTGGAGCAAGCCATTGCTCCAATGAAGGAAATAGAGCGCCGCGCATCGATTTGGATGCGCAAAGGGACGCTCTAAAAGTTTGAATTTGCGCAAGGCACTTTCCGAGAGCCGCGGTTTTCGGGGTCATGCGCAAGGCCAATCGAATCGATTGGCTAGACCCGGTTTCGAGATAGCACAGGGCCATTCGAAACCGCCCATGGACGGTCATGGGGCAGGATTGCAGGACGCTCGCGCGGCCACCGCGCCGATTCACCCGAGCTTCCCGTTGTCTTGCCCGTGGCTGCCCGAGAAACGAAGCCAAGGGAAAGGGGCATTCGCGCACGGTGAAACGGCGCGGCCCTTTCCGCATATGAAGGACAAGACATGTTCAATCACCACAAAGTGGAAATCGAATGGGGCGGCCGTCCGCTCATCCTCGAAACCGGCAAGATCGCGCGTCAGGCTGACGGCGCGGTGCTCGCCACCTACGGCGAAACCAAGGTTCTCGCCACCGTCGTTTCGATGAAGGAACCGAAGCCCGGCCTCGATTTCTTCCCGCTGACCGTCAACTACCAGGAAAAGACCTATGCCGCCGGCAAGATCCCGGGCGGCTATTTCAAGCGCGAAGGCCGTCCGAGCGAAAAGGAAACCCTGGTCTCCCGCCTCATCGACCGTCCGATCCGCCCGCTCTTTGCCGAAGGCTACAAGAACGACACGCAGATCGTCGTCACCGTCGTCCAGCATGATCTCGAAAACGATCCGGACATCCTGTCGATCGTCGCCACCTCGGCGGCCTTGACGCTGTCCGGCGTGCCCTTCATGGGCCCGATCGGCGGCGCCCGCGTCGGTTACATCAACGGCGAGTATGTGCTCAATCCGCATGTCGACGAGATGCAGGAATCCAAGCTTGACCTGATCGTCGCCGGCACCGCCGACGCCGTGCTGATGGTCGAGTCCGAAGCCAAGGAACTCGGCGAGGATCTGATGCTCGGCGCCGTCATGTTCGGCCATCGTGGCTTCCAGCCGGTGATCGACGCGATCATCAAGCTGGCCGAGGTCGCCGCCAAGGACCCGCGCGATTTCACTGCGCCCGACTATTCGGCGCTTGAAGCCGAGATGCTGAAGATCGTCGAAGGCGAGCTTCGCGATGCCTACAAGATCACCGACAAGCAGAAGCGCTATGCCGCCGTCGACGCCGTCAAGGCGAAGGTCAAGGCAGCGTTCGCGCCGACCGAAGGTGAGGAAGCCAAGTACACGTCCGAGCAGATCGGCACCGTGTTCAAGGAGCTCCAGGCCAAGGTCGTGCGCTGGAACATTCTCGACACCGGTTCGCGCATCGACGGCCGCGACCTGAAGACGGTTCGCAAGATCGTCTCCGAAGTCGGCGTCC
Organism: Mesorhizobium sp.; assembly: GCF_004962245.1. Lineage (GTDB taxonomy): Bacteria > Pseudomonadota > Alphaproteobacteria > Rhizobiales > Rhizobiaceae > Mesorhizobium. Next base: position 67,572 of record NZ_SUHQ01000027.1, read on the forward strand.
TGCCGCGCACCCATGGCTCGGCGCTGTTCACCCGCGGCGAGACCCAGGCGCTGGTCGTCGCCACGCTCGGCACCGGCGAAGACGAGCAGTATGTCGATTCGCTGACCGGCATGTACAAGGAGAAGTTCCTCCTGCACTACAACTTCCCCCCCTATTCGGTCGGTGAAACCGGCCGCATGGGTTCGCCCGGCCGCCGCGAAATCGGCCACGGCAAGCTCGCCTGGCGCGCGATCCGCCCGATGCTGCCAACCGCCGACCAGTTCCCCTACACGCTGCGCGTCGTCTCGGAGATCACCGAGTCCAACGGCTCGTCGTCGATGGCCACCGTCTGCGGCACCTCGCTGGCGCTGATGGATGCCGGCGTGCCGCTGGCGAAGCCCGTCGCCGGCATCGCCATGGGTCTCATCAAGGAGGGCGAGCGCTTCGCGGTGCTCTCCGACATCCTCGGCGACGAGGATCATCTCGGCGACATGGACTTCAAGGTTGCCGGTACCGCCAACGGCATCACCTCGCTGCAGATGGACATCAAGATCGAGGGCATCACCGAGGAGATCATGAAGATCGCGCTGGACCAGGCCAAGGATGGTCGCCAGCACATCCTCGGCGAAATGGGTCATGCGCTCTCCGGCGCGCGTGCCGAACTCGGCGAATTCGCGCCGCGCATCGAGGTCATGCACATCCCGACCGACAAGATCCGCGACGTGATCGGCTCGGGCGGCAAGGTCATCCGCGAGATCGTCGAAAAGACCGGCGCCAAGATCAACATCGAGGACGACGGCACGGTCAAGATCGCTTCGTCCAACGCCAAGGAGATCGAGGCGGCGAAGAAGTGGATCCACACCATCGTCGCCGAGCCGGAAGTCGGCGAGATCTACGAGGGAACGGTCGTCAAGACCGCTGACTTCGGCGCTTTCGTCAACTTCTTCGGCCCGCGTGACGGCCTCGTCCACATTTCGCAGCTCGCCAATGATCGCGTCGCCAAGACCTCCGACGTCGTCAAGGAAGGCGACAAGGTCTGGGTCAAGCTGATGGGCTTCGACGAGCGCGGCAAGGTCCGTCTGTCGATGAAGGTCGTCGACCAGGCCACGGGCAAGGAAATCGCCCGCGACAAGAAGGCGGAAGGCGAAGAAGACGCCGCCTGAGCGGGTCTGACCACACCATCGAAGCGGGCGCGCCGGAAGGTCGCGCCCGTTTTCATTTTCAAGACAAGCCAGCTGCATTTCGAGATTAATGAATGTCCGCCGAGCCGCTGAAAACACTGTTCCACCCTTTCGAGGCAGAGGCTGTCTCCTTGCCGCGCAAGAGCGAGCGTGTCCTCTTTCTTGGCGCCGTGCCGGGTTTGCGCTTGCCCGAAGGCTTCGATGCCGCACTGCATCTGGTGCAAGGCTTCCGGCCGCATTTCCGCGCGCTGCAGGGGGCGGGCTTCACGGTCACGCCGCGCCTGGAGGGCGAAGGTTTCGATGCGGCACTGGTGCTTGCCGGCCGTCATCGCGGGCAAAACGAATTGCGTATCGCTGAGGCGGTGGAGCGTGTGGCGCCGGGCGGGTTGATCGTCATCGCCGGCGCCAAGGACGATGGCATTGCCAGCTTGCGCAAGCGCATCGACGAGCTTGTGCCGCTCGATGGCCATTTGCCGAAACATCACGGCATCGCCTTCTGGTTCCGTCGGCCGGCAGATGCTGCGGCCGCGGTGGCGCTTCGCGCAGGCAATCCGGGGCTTCTGGTCGAGGGCCGTTTCCGCACAGCGCCAGGCATGTTCTCTTTTGACAAGATCGACGCAGGTTCGAAATTGCTGGTGGAAAACCTGCCTAACGACCTGCGTGGCAGCGTTGCCGATTTCTGCGCCGGCTGGGGCTATGTGGCGGCCGAGGTCGCCGCAGGCTCGCCCGGCCTATCGGCGCTCGATCTCTACGAGGCCGATTTCGATGCGCTGGAGGCGGCGAAAGGCAACATCGGCAGCACGATGGCGGAACCCAATTTCTTCTGGATCGATCTTTTGAGCGAGCCGGTCGAGCGCCGCTATGACGCAATCGTCATGAACCCGCCCTTCCATCGCAGCCGGGCAGCCGAGCCGGAGATCGGCGCCGGCATGATCCGGGCTGCGGCGAAGGCCCTGAAACCGGGCGGCCGGCTGTTTATGGTGGCGAATCGCCAGCTTCCCTACGAACCGGTGCTGGCGGCCGCATTCTCCAGCCACGCCGAGATCGCCCGCGACGGTATGTTCAAGATTTTCGCGGCACGCCGCTGAGCCGGTGCAGATTGGCCAGGCGTCGTTCGCGATCTTAACAGGCGTCGTTCGCGATCTTAAAGTGCGGCGATCTGAAAGGATTGATGCGACGCAGCGTTGCGGAGTCCCAAATCATGGGACTTTTCCACCAATGCATCCTGCCGGCAGAATTAGTCCCGGCTGGTGTCGGTCTGCTTCAACTCGTCGAGCGTCGGCATCGAAACGATGTGGTAGCCGGAATCGACATAGTGGATTTCGCCGGTGACGCCGGACGACAGGTCGGACAGGAGGTAGAGTGCGGAACCACCGACTTCGTCGATGGTCACTGTACGGCGGAGCGGCGAGTTGCGCTGCTGGTAGGAAAACATGTGGCGTGCATCGGAAATCCCGGCGCCGGCCAATGTCCGCACCGGTCCCGCCGATATGCCATTCACTCTGATGCCGCGCGGGCCGTAGTCGTTGGCGAGATAGCGGACGCTGGCTTCCAGTCCGGCCTTGGCGACGCCCATGACGTTGTAGTTCGGCATGACGCGGACGGAACCCGCGTAGGTCAGCGTGATCATCGAACCGCTGTCCTTCATCAGCGTGGCGGCATGACGGGCGATCTCGGTGAAGGAGTAGCAGGAGATGACCATGGTGCGGACGAAATTGTCGCGGCTGGTGTCGGCGTAAAGGCCCTTCAACTCGTTCTTGTCGGAAAAGCCGATGGCATGGACGACGAAGTCCAACCCGCCCCAAGCCTCGCCCAAGGTCTCGAAGGTGGCGGCAACCGATGCGCTGTCCTCGACGTCGCAAGGGACGACCAGCGAGGCGCCGAGTTTGTCGGCGAGCGGCTTGACCCGGCGCCCGAAGGCTTCGCCCTGATAGGTGAAGGCGAGTTCCGCTCCATGTTCGGACAGTTTCCGGGCGATGCCCCAGGCGATCGAATGGTCGTTGGCGACACCCATGACAAGCCCGCGCTTGCCCTTCATCAATCCGTCCATGATCGGCAGATCCTTATGCGGAATAGCGCTGGAAAATCAGCGTAGCGTTGGTGCCACCGAAACCGAACGAATTGGACAAAACAGTGTCGATCCTGGCGTTATCGATGCGTTCTCGCACGATCGGCATGCCTTCGAATTCCGGATCGAGATGCTCGATATGGGCGCTCTCGCCGATGAAGCCGCCTTGCATCATCAGGATCGAGTAGATCGATTCCTGCACGCCGGCCGCACCCAGCGAATGGCCGGTCAGCGATTTCGTCGAGGTGATGAAAGGCATCTTTTCGCCGAACACCTCGCGGATCGCACCCATTTCCTTGGAGTCGCCGACCGGCGTCGAGGTGCCGTGCGTGTTGATGTAGTCGACCGGCGAAGAGACCGTCGCCAGCGCTTGTCGCATGCAGCGCACTGCGCCTTCGCCCGAAGGCGCCACCATGTCGTAGCCGTCGGAGGTGGCGCCATAGCCGACGATCTCGGCGTAGATCTTGGCGCCGCGCGCCTTGGCGTGCTCGAGCTCTTCCAGGACCAGCACGCCGGCGCCGCCGGCAATGACGAAACCGTCGCGATCGACGTCATAGGCGCGCGAGGCGGCCGATGCCCTGTCGTTGAACTTGGAGGACATGGCGCCCATCGCGTCGAACAGGTCCGACATCGTCCAGTCGAGATCCTCATGACCGCCGGCGAAGACCATGTCCTGCTTGCCCCACTGGATCAGTTCATAGCCATTGCCGATGCAATGCGCCGAGGTCGAGCAGGCTGAAGAGATCGAGTAATTGACGCCGTGGATCTTGAACCATGTGGCGAGCGTCGCCGAAGCGGTCGACGACATCGCCTTCGGCACCGCGAACGGACCGATGCGTTTGGGGCTACCGTTCTTGAGGGTGGTTTCGGCTGCCTCGACGATGGTTCGGGTCGATGGTCCGCCCGATCCCATGACGATGCCGGTGCGCTCATTGGTGATGTCGCTCTCGCCAAGTCCGGCGTCCGCGATCGCCTGATCCATGGCGACATGGTTCCAGGCCGCACCCTGCGACAGGAAGCGCATGGCGCGACGATCGATCATGGCTGAGGGGTCGAGCGTCGGTGCCCCCCAGACCTGGCAGCGGAAACCGTGTTCGGCGAAGGAATCGGAGAAGCTGATGCCGGATTTGGCATCGTGGAGCGAGGCCTGCACCTCGTTGGCATTGTTGCCGATCGACGACACGATGCCGAGGCCTGTCACTACGACCCGTCTCATTCGCAACTCCTTCCGGCGCATGAGTCCGAACCTGTCGGACAAGGATCATGCGCACATTAAAATTCTACCTTTGCGCGTCCCGGGGGCTCGCGGCGCTGTGCAGGCGCCGGTCAGGCGGCGGCCGATTGCTTGGACAGACCCACCTTGAGGTCCGATGCTGCGTATATGGGTTCGCCATCCGCCTTCAGCCAGCCATCGGCGATACCAAGCACCAGCCGCCCGCGCATCACGCGCTTGAAGTCCACACCATACTCCACCTTCTTGACCGACGGGGTCACCATGCCCTTGAACTTGACCTCGCCGGTCGAGAGCGCCATTCCCTTGCCCGGCTCACCCAGCCAGCCGAGGTAGAATCCCGTCAACTGCCACATGGCGTCGAGGCCTAGGCACCCCGGCATGATCGGATTCCCGATGAAATGGCAGGCGAAAAACCACAGGTCCGGCTTGATGTCGAATTCCGCACGGATGAAGCCCTTGTCGAAGGCTCCGCCCGTCTCGCTGATCTCGGTGATACGGTCGAACATTAGCATCGGCGGATAGGGGAGCTGGGCGTTTCCAGGTCCGAACAGCTCGCCGCGGGCGCAGGCAAGCAGTTCCTCGTAATCGTAGCTGGATTTCGAAACCGCCATAAATCTCGTCCCCGTAATCGTCCCGGGCGGTAGGGCGCCCTTGTCGTTGGTTTCCTAACACAATCTATTTCGGGCCGGAAACCGGCGTTTGCGCTTAACCTGCCCGTCTGCCTGGGTCAATGCGCGCTATTGATCGTATTCGGCCGACAGAATATATGTCGGGGAGTGTCTAGTTTCGGTGGATGTTCGTTTTTTGCCATTCTGGGCATATGTTGGGGCGAAACTGTGAGCTTGGACGGATAGATGGATCTGGGCCGCCGGAAGGAAAATGTCGCTGTGGACAAGCGGGTTCGCGAAGCTGGCCTGAGGCCGACGCGTCAGCGCATTGCGCTGGCCGATCTGCTTTTCGCCAAGGGCGACCGCCATCTGTCGGCCGAGGAACTGCACGAGGAGGCGATCGCCGCCGGCGTGCCGGTGTCGCTCGCCACCGTCTACAACGCCCTTCACCAATTCACCCAGGCAGGCCTTCTGCGCATTCTGGCCGTCGAGGGATCGAAGACCTATTTCGACACCAACACCTCCGATCACCATCACTTCTACATAGAAGGCGAAAACAGGATCTTCGACATCGCCAGCGGTCCTGTCACGGTTTCCAACCTGCCGGAGCCGCCGGAAGGCATGGAGATCGCCAATGTCGACATCGTGGTGAGATTGCGCCCCAAACGCTGCGGTTGACCGGCGCTTCGTGAGGCCGCGAGATACCGTCTCGGCCGCTAGGCCATGATCCCGAACCGGCAAGAAGGGGTCAGTTTTTGACCCGCTCCCCTGGATAGGCACCCCAGACGAGCGACTGGGCGAGCCAGCCGGTATGGCCGTCGAAAGTCATTTCGCACCACTGGCCATCACAGGACTTGATCGTGCCCATGGCGCCTGGCTCGATGAGCGCAATGATGCTGGCATCCTTTTGCGGGTCGTCGAGAAGGTTGATTCGGGCATCCTTGCCGCGCTGCCAGGGCGCCACGATCGCCGTGCGGCGACCTGAAAGCAGCGACTGGTTGATCCAGCCTTCCGAGCCGTCGGCATCGCGCACACGACGCCAGGTGTCGAATTCCTGGATGATTTCCATAGGCAGGCCGGGTTTCATGTACATCCAGTCGACGGAATAGTTGACGCCTGGTCCGACGCGGGAGTTGACGCGGGCCGCTTTCAGGCTGACGAAACGCGGCAGCGGCAGGCCGCTCGGTCCGAGCGTGACGCTCTGGGCCGGTGCTGCCGCACCCTGTGCCGCCACAAGCGGGGAGTAGAGGAGAGCGCCGAGAAATGCTGCGCTGAGGATCAGGCGGAGCGACGCGAAACCGGACACTTTCATTCCTTTCGGCACCGGCCTATCGGCCTTTGGCGCCCCTTTTTCTTTGTCTTCGGCGGAACCTCTTGTTACATGGATAACTGGCACCGCGACCGGCTTCCAGTTTCGCCCGTCTTGGTTAAAGAGGTCTCAACGAGATCGGGTTTGAGGAAACAATGGTAGGCAGAAAAAGGCCCCTCGTCGTCATCACGCGCAAGCTGCCCGACCCGGTCGAGACCCGTATGCGCGAGCTGTTCGATGCCCGGCTGAATGTCGAGGACAGGCCGATGACGCAGCCGGAACTGGGCGCAGCGGTCAAGGAAGCCGATGTTCTGGTGCCGACCATAACCGATCATATCGACGCGGCGCTGATCGCCCAGGCCGGCGACAACCTCAAGCTGATCGCCAATTTCGGCAACGGCGTCGACAAGATCGACGTGGCGGCAGCGGCAAAGCGCGGAATCACCGTCACCAACACGCCGAACGTGCTGACCGAAGATACGGCCGACATGACCATGGCGCTGATGCTGGCGGTGCCACGGCGGTTGGCGGAAGGTGCCAATGTGCTGACCGGCGACAAGAAATGGGCCGGCTGGTCACCGACGTGGATGCTCGGCCGGCGTATCTGGGGCAAACGCCTCGGCATTGTCGGCATGGGCCGCATCGGCACCGCCGTCGCCCGGCGGGCCAAGGCTTTTGGCCTGTCGATCCACTACCACAACCGCCATCGCGTGCTGCCGACGGTCGAGGACGAGCTGGAGGCGACCTACTGGGAAAGCCTCGACCAGATGCTTGCCCGTATGGACATCATCTCGGTCAACTGTCCATCGACGCCGGCAACCTTCCATCTGCTTTCGGCGCGTCGGCTGGCGCTTCTGCAACCGACCGCTTACATCGTCAACACGGCGCGCGGCGACATCATTGACGAGGACTCTCTGGTCAAGCTGATCCAGGACGGCAAGATCGCCGGCGCCGGCCTCGACGTCTACGAGCATGAGCCGGCGCTGAACAGCAAATTGCTGAAGCTCGCCGCCAAGGGCAAGGTCGTGCTGTTGCCGCATATGGGATCGGCGACGCTCGAAGGCCGCATCGACATGGGCGAGAAGGTGATCATCAACATCCGCGCCTTCTTCGACGGTCACCGCCCGCCGGATCGCGTACTGCCGCTGCGGACGTGACCGGCCGCCCATCTTAGGTCAGAAAGGCTTACGGAAGAACCTTACGCATGGTGATCGAAGTCGGCCGATCGTAGCCCTTGTGCGCCGTCCGTTCCGTTTCGCGAAAGCCGAGGCGGGCGAAGGCCGCATGATTCCCGGTCAGCTCGATTCGCGTCTGAAGCTCGACCGTGGGCTTGCCGCGGTTGCGGGCGAGATCCTCGACAGCTTGCATCAGCTGTCTGCCAATGCCCTGTCCCTGAAAGCCCGGTTCGACTGCAAGCTTTCCGACATAGAAATCGTTGGCCCGCTCCAGAACAAAAACGCAGCCGACGGTCCTGCCGTCCTTCATCGCAGCAAAGCCTGTCTCTTGCCGGGCCTTGTCCCGGAGATTTTCGACGGTGAGCCGATGCGTCGAGGATGGCGGATCGATGACGCTGTCCATGGAGGCGAAGGCGCGCATGATCAGCGCCAGCACCTCGTCCCAACGGTCGAAATCGGCCGGAAGCTGCGCAACGGAAACCAAGCTGACCAAGATCTAGTTTCTCTTGTAGCGGATCGTGTCGAAGCGCGCGGTCAACGCGTCGTAAAGCAGTAGCCGGCCGACCAGCGGCTCGCCAATGCCGGTAATCAGCTTGATCGCCTCCATCGCCTGCAGCGTGCCGACGACGCCGGTCAGCGCGCCGAGCACGCCGGCCACAGCGCAGGATGGCACCAGGCCGGGTGGCGGCGGTTCCGGAAAAAGATCGCGGTAGCTTGGATTCGGCCTGCCGTCCGTGCCGGTCTCAAATGGTTTCAGCACTGTCACCGAGCCATCGAAGCGGCCGACAGCGGCATGCACCAATGGTCGCTTTTCCGCGGCGCAGGCGTCGGCCACGGCATAGCGTGTTTCGAAATTGTCGGAGCCGTCGACGACGATGTCATAGCGGGCGACGAGGGCAGGGGCGTTGTCCGCCGTCAGCCTGAGATTGTGCAGTTGCACGGCGACATGGGGATTGATGCGGGCGATCGCCGCTTTGGCACTGTCGGTTTTCGCCATGCCGACGGTTTCGGTGCCGTGGATCACCTGTCTTTGCAGGTTCGACAGCGAGACGCTGTCGTCGTCAACGATCCCAAGTGTGCCGACGCCGGCGGCGGCAAGATATTCGAGCACCGGCGCCCCCAGCCCGCCGGCGCCGATGACCAGGACCCGCGCACGCTTCAGTCGCTGCTGGCCGGCGCCGCCGATTTCGGGCAGCACGATGTGGCGGGCGTAGCGTTCGAGTTCTTCGTCGGTGAAGGCGGTCATGGCCAAACCTTATAGCGGCGCAAAAACCTTGTCAGGGGTCTTTGGTTGGCCCAACCGTGCCGTGATCGACGGTTAGGAACTGCGCGCGCCCCTTGAGACTGGAAAACAGCGCCGCGTCGGTCCCGGTCATGAAAGCCTGGCAGTTCAGCTCTTCCAGGATCGAGAACAATGCGGCACGCCGACCACTGTCGAGATGGGCGGCAATCTCGTCGAGCAGCAGGATCGGTGTCATGCCCGACATCTCGCCGGTCAGCCGGGCATGCGACAGGACCATGCCGACCAGCAGCGCCTTCTGCTCGCCGGTCGAACAGAGTTCGGCCGGCATCGCCTTGGGCCGGTGCCGCACCAGGAGATCCGAACGGTGCGGGCCGTCGAGCGTGCGCCCGGCGGCGCGGTCGCGATCGCGGCCTTCGGTAAGGGCGCGGCGGAACCGCTCCTCGACATCGACAGCCGCGGTGGTGCCGACTTCGCTTTCCAATGCACCCGACAGGCCGATGTCGGCCTGCGGAAACGGGCCGGCGCTTGGCAGCCTGTCGATCATGGCGGCGAGCAGGCGCACCAGTTCGGCACGCGCCGCGGCAATCGCCACGCCGGTTTCTGCCATTTGCGTCTCGATCGCGTCGAACCAGGCGCCGTCACGGGAGCCCTCGGCGAGCAGCCGATTGCGGCCGCGCATCGCTTTTTCGTAATCGAGCGCGCGCTGGCCGTGGCCGGGATCGATCGCCAGCACCAGCCGGTCGAGAAAGCGCCGGCGGTCCGCGGCCGGCCCGGTGAACAATGCATCCATCGCCGGTGTCAGCCAGACGACGCGCAGCCATTCCAGCATGTCCTCCGCCGAGCGCGCCGCCGCGCCATTGATCCGCACCCGCCGGCCGCCCTCGCCGGCGGTGTCGCCGCCTGTAATCCCGGTACCGATCTCGACCGGGCCGTCCGGCCCATCGAGCCTGGCATGGAGGGCAAAGCCGCCGTCGCCGCCTTCACGCGCCACGTCGGCATAAGGTGCGCGGCGCAGGCCGCGCCCCGGTGTCAGCAAGGAAATCGCTTCCAGCAAATTGGTTTTGCCGGCGCCATTGTCGCCGGAAAAAACCACCGCGCCGGGGTCGAGGTCGATCGACAGCTTTGCGTAATTGCGAAAATTTGTAAGTGACAGCTTACTTATATGAGTCTGCTGGTCGTGCTCAGACTGCTTCGCAACTCCGGTCATGACAGCAAGATGGCCTCGTTCGGGCTATACCCGCATCGGCATCAGCACATAGAGTGTGGTTTCGTCGGTCATGTCGTGGATCAGCGTTGGCGAACCGGCATCCGCCAGCATGAATCTTGCCTCCGTGCCGGTCAACTGGGCGGCGACGTCGAGCAGATATTTGGCGTTGAAGCCGATTTCGATCGGGTCGGACGAATAGTCCGCGGCCAGTTCCTCGGTGGCGCTGCCCGAATCCGGATTGTTGACCGCAAGCGTGACCTGGCCTTCTCCAATCGAAAGCTTCACCGCGCGGCCGCGTTCGGAGGAAATGGTCGAGACGCGGTCTACGGCGGCGGCGAAACTCTGGCGGTCGATGATCAGCTTCTTGTCGTTGCCGGTGGGGATGACCCGCTGATAGTCCGGGAAGGTGCCGTCGATCAGCTTCGAGGTCAAGACGACGCTGCCGATGGTGAAGCGGATCTTGGTGTCGGACAATTCGGTGGTCACGGCGACGTCCGGGTCGTCGACAAGCTTCTGCAACTCGCTGACCGTCTTGCGCGGAATAATGATGCCCGGCATGCCCTCGGATCCTGCCGGCGCGTCGATCTCGGCGCGCGCCAGCCGATGGCCGTCGGTCGCCACCGAGCGCAGCTTCAGCTTGCCGTCGGCGTCATGCGTGTGCAGATAGATGCCGTTCAGGTAGTAGCGCGTTTCTTCGGTGGAGATGGCGAATTGGGTCTTCTCGATCAGGCCCTTCAGAGCAACCGAATCGACCCGGAAGATATGCGAGAATGATCCGGCCGAAAGTTCCGGGAAATCGGATTGCGGCAGGCATTGGAGACGGAAACTCGAGCGGCCCGAGGTCACCGTCATGGCATTGCCGTCCTCGTCGGTCTTCAGCATGACCTCCGCGCCGTCGGCGAGCTTGCGCACGATATCGTAGAGCAGATGCGCGGGAACCGTCGTCGCCCCGCCACGCTCGACCTTGGCCGGCGTGGCTTCGGTCACCTCCAGATCGAGGTCGGTCGCCTTCATCTCAAGAGTGGCGCCCTCGGCGCTCAGCAGCACGTTCGATAGGATCGGTATGGTGTTGCGCCGCTCGACCACGCGATGAACGTGGTTCAGCGACTTCAGGAGATTTGACCGTTCCAGGATAACACGCATGACGAAACAGGCTCGCTTGAATGAATGAGCGGGTCTCCGGCAAGCGGTGCCCCGCGAAAGGTCTGAACAGGCTCAGAATCTGCATAAACTGATAGGAAAAACCCTGCAAGCGCAAGCCCGCGCGACCGGTTCGGGCCGGTTACGCGGGCTTTCTGGGGATAAAGCTGGCGAAGTCCGCAAGCAGGCATTTTTCGGGCCGGTCAGGCCTGATCGTTGATCAGCCTTCTCAGCAATTCGAGTTCCTGCGCCAGCGTGTTGTCGACGCCCGAAAGATCCTCGATCTTGCGCACGGCATGCAGCACCGTCGTGTGGTCGCGGCCACCGAAACGCCGCCCGATCTCCGGCAGGGAGCGCGGTGTCATCACCTTCGACAGGTACATGGCGACCTGCCGCGGCTTGACGATGGTGCGCGTGCGCCGGTTGGACAGAAGTTCTGTCTTCGACACATTGTAGTGGCGCGCGACGATGCGCTGGATGTCCTCGATGCGCACCCGCTTCGGTTCGCCCGAACGATAGATGTGGCCGAGGATCTCGTCGATGCGGTCAATGGTGATCTGCGGTTCGAATGACTGGCGGAACAGAAGCTGGTTGAACGCGCCTTCAAGCTCGCGCCCGCTGCCGGTCACCGTGCGGGCGACGTGGTTGAGGATCTCCTCCGAGATGTCGAGCGACGCATCGTCGGCCTTGGCGGTGGCAAGGCGCAGCTTGAGCATGCCGATGCGCATGGCGAAATCCGGCGCCGACATTTCGAGCGCGACGCCGCCGTTGAGGCGGGAGCGGACACGGGGCTCCAGCGATTCCAGTTCCGACGGCGGCCGGTCGGCGGCGACCACCACCTGTTTGGCGCTGTCGAGCAGCATGTTGATCAGATGGCAGAATTCATGCTGGATCGACTTGCCTTGCAGGAACTGCATGTCGTCGATGATGAGCAGGTCGATGTCGCGCAGCTGTTCCTTCAGCGTCAGGGCGTTGTTGTCGCGGATCGCGGTGGCGAACCGCCACATGAAATATTCGGCCGTGAGATAGACGACGCGCGACTTCGGATTCTGCTTCAGCGATTCCGCCGCGATCGCCTGCAACAGGTGCGTCTTGCCCAGCCCCACCGTCGCGTGAAGAAAGAGCGGGTTGAAGCGCACCGCGCTCGACTGCGATTCCGCAACCGCCTTGGCGGCGGCGAAGGCGACCCGGTTCGACGGTCCCTCGATGAAGGAGCCGAACGTGTAGCGCGGGTCAAGCGGCGAACCGAGCACATTGTGCCTGAACTCGGTCTCTGCCGGCATTCCCGGGCGAGGTGCCGGTACCCGCTCCACCCTGCCGGGACCCGCTGTGCCCGCGGCCAGCGCCGTCTGCGCTTGCCTGGTCATCTTGCGCGCCGGCGCCACTTCGGGCTCGACGCTGTTGCGCCCCGGGCGGGTAGCGGTGCGCACGACGATCTCGACCTTGAGGATTTCGGGATCCTCGTGTTTCCACAGCTCGGCGATGAGGTCGAGATAGTGACCGTTGATCCACGAGCGCAGGAAGGCGGTGGGCACCGAGATGCGGACAATGCCACGGGACGCCTCGGCGACCTTCATGCGTCCGAACCAGCTCGAATAGACCTCGGTTCCCAGACGCGCCTTCAACTGGGCCTTGACCCGGTCGAACTTCTGTTCCGCGTCGCTGGAAGCCAATATAGCGTCCCCTCCGGTTAAGGTTCCAGGAAATGGGAGGTCGCCCGTAAGCTCCCTTTCGATGCCGCTCTGCATGATCGAGTTCCTTGTCCTTTTGTACCTGTTTTCCGCCGGGAATGCGCCTCCTGCATCCATGTTTCCGGCGACCGTGTCTTCGCTGCGACACCATCGCCGCCGCCGGCAGATGATGTCGCCTCGTTGTCAGGAACCGGCGCCGGCTCCTCAGAGCCAGCCCGTTTGGGTCATGTCAGGGCAATACAATTCCGTCCGGCGAAACGCCGGCGCGTCATTGATCTGCCATTTACAGTTACGCCAATCCCCTACCGTATCGAAAGGCAAACCAAACCCGGCGCGGAAATGATCCACGTCGTGAATTCTGCCATTTTGAGCTGGCCGATTCAGGCTGGGTTAAGGGCCAACGGCCCGTCCCTCTCGATAGACCGACATTAACGAAATCGTTGTGGATAGGGCAAGGCCACGACTAACGGATTTTTAAGGAATGTGGTTACCGCAGACGGCTTCGGACCGGGTGTCGCACGGGCATATTTTGACAAAGCCATTGTGATTCAAACCCTTTTCCGGCGAATATGAAAAAGGCCGCACCGCACGAAATTTTCTGAAATAATTTTCTTGACAGCCACTTGTCCCCCATCCCTCGCGCACGATGTGAATAAGTTGTGGATGACCACCTATAAATTATTGAAAAATAACGGAAATTTTTGACAGTCGATATTTTGGCCATGGGCGCTTTCAGCGACGGCGAATATCAGTGGGCATGTATATGCCGGCAAAGCATTTCGGAGTTTGAAATCCATGCAGAGTGTCGTTCGCGGGCTTTCTTTTTAAGTACTTGCCGGCAAACGAAAAAACCCGGCGTTAGCGGCCGGGCTTGAAGAAGACCAATTCAGGAAAGGGATATCAGGCCGACAGCACCTTGAGTCGCTGGGCCAGGCGCGACACCTTCCGGGATGCCGTATTCTTATGTATCACGCCCTTGGTCGCGGCGCGCATCAACTCCGGCTCCGCCACCTTGAAAGCAGCCTGCGCGGCAGCCTTGTCGCCTGAGGCGAGCGCCTCTTCAACTTGGCGGACATAAGTCCGTACGCGCGAGCGGCGATTCTTGTTGATCGCCGTGCGGCGGGCGATCTTGCGCGTTGCCTTTTTGGCCGAGGAGGTATTGGCCATGATGCCTCTCTTCTGATCTGGTGGGCGCTTGCGGGATGCCGCAGGGCGCAAAAAACAAACGGGCAGCCACAGGGCCGCCTCGGTTGGTGCGGCTTATAGTTCAGCTTTTCCGGCGCGTCAACGCTGCTTCGGCTTCTTTTTGGCTGCTGCTGTCGCTCGCTTCCGGCCGCCGCCAACACGATCTACCGATTCGTGAAATTCGGCTTCCGCTTCTCGGCAAAGGCCGCCATGCCTTCCTTCTGGTCGTCGAGCGCAAACAGCGAGTGAAACAGCCGGCGCTCGAACCGCAGCCCTTCGGCCAATGTCGTTTCATAAGCGCGGTTAACGGCCTCTTTCGCCATCATCACCGACGGCAGCGAAAAATCGGCTATCTTGGCCGCCGCCTGCAGCGCTTCCTCGATCAACTCGCCGGCAGGCACGACGCGAGACACCAGGCCGGAACGCTCGGCCTCTGCGGCATCCATCATCCGCCCGGTCAGGCACATGTCCATCGCCTTCGACTTGCCGACGAAGCGGGTCAGGCGCTGCGATCCGCCCATGCCCGGCATGACGCCGAGCGTGATCTCGGGCTGGCCGAACTTGGCGTTGTCGGCGGCGATGATGAAATCGCACATCATTGCCAGTTCGCAGCCGCCACCGAGCGCATAGCCGGCCACCGCCGCGATGACAGGCTTGCGCGTCCGGGTGAACTCTTCCCAGCCGACAAAGAAATCCTGGACATAGGCATCGACAAAGGAGATCGCCTGCATTTCCTTGATGTCCGCACCTGCCGCGAAGGCTTTCTCGGAGCCGGTGATGACCATCGCGCCGATGTCGGCATCCGCGCAGAAGCCCTTCACGGCCGCCACCACTTCCGCCAGGACCTGGGAGTTCAGCGCATTGAGCGCCTTCGGCCGGTTCAGCGTGATCAGACCGACCTTGCCGCGTGTCTCCACGATGATCGTTTCAAAGGCCATGACTGTGTCTCCTCGCTCGGTCATCTAGCTCACACCCGGCACCTGGCTCATACCTGGCACCTAACTCACAACTGACAGGTCCGGCAATAGAAGGTGGAACGTCCGCTTTGCACGATGCGCTCTATCTGGCCGCCGCAGCCGGGTTTGGAGCAGGGTTCGCCCTCGCGATCATAGACCGCGAAGGAATGCTGGAAGTAACCCAGGGACCCGTCGGTCTGCATATAGTCGCGCAGCGACGATCCGCCGGCGGCGACCGCATCGGCGATCACCGAGCGGATTGCTTCGGCCAGGGCATCGCTCTGCTGCCTGGCCTTCTTTCCAGGCTTTGCGACAGTGCCCGCCTCGCGCAACGGCGACAAGCCGGCCCGCCATAGGGCCTCCGACACATAGATATTACCGAGCCCGGCGATCAGCCGCTGGTCGAGAAGTGCTGCCTTCAGCGGTGACTTCCGGCCTTTTAACAGCGAGGCGAGCAGCCCGCCGTCCAATGTGTTGCCTGTCGGCTCGACGCCCAGTCCTGCCAGCATCGGATGCGTGTCGGGCGCCCCTTCCGAAAACAGCATGAAGCCGAAACGGCGCGGGTCGTTGAAGATCACGCGGGATCGGGCGCCTTCGGGAGAGACGACATGGAAGACGACATGATCGTGCACCGCATTTTTCGAGCGCTCGTGATAAAACGCGCCCAACATTTCGCTGCTATCGGGCATTTCGCTGCCATCGAACGTCTCGATGCGGAACGATCCCGACATGCCGAGATGGCAGATCAGCACTGGACCGCCTTCCAGGTGCATCGTCAGGTATTTTGCCCGGCGACCGAGCGCCGTAATCGTCTTGCCGGTCAGCCTCTCCAAGAATTTTTCGGGAAAAGGAAAGCGCAGATCGGGCCGGCGCGCCTCGACGCGGGCGATGAGGGCGCCTTCAAGGACCGGCTGCAGGCCGCGCCGGACCGTTTCGACCTCAGGCAACTCAGGCATGGCCGCCTATCGCTGCATAGAAGGAAGTGCCGTGGCGGCCGCGTGTCAGCCCAAGATGTTCGGCGACGGTTTCACCGATGTCGGCGAACGTCACACGGAGCCCAATATCGCCGCCAAAACCCGGTCCCGTGCCGATCACCGGAATGCGTTCGCGCGTATGATCGGTGCCGTGCCAGGTCGGATCGTTGCCATGGTCGGCCGTGAGGATGAGAAGATCGCCCTGCCTCAACTGCGCAAGCGCCTCCGGCAGCCGCCGGTCGAAAGCCTCCAGCGCGGCGGCGTAGCCGGCAACGTCGCGGCGGTGGCCGAACTCGGTGTCGAAATCGACGAAATTGGCGAAGACGAGATCGCCGTCGCCCGCGTCGTTCATCGCGCCCAGCGCCTTGTCGAACATCGCCATGTTGCCGGCGGCCTTGCGCACCTCCGAAATGCCGCGGTGGGCGAAGATATCGCCGATCTTGCCGACCGCGATGACCCGGCTGCCGCGCGCCGTCAGCCGGTCGAGCAAGGTCGGTTCCGGCGGCGGCACGGCGTAGTCGCGGCGGTTGTGCGTCCGTTCGAAGCTGCCCGCGGTTTCCCCGATGAAGGGCCGTGCGATGACGCGGCCGATATTCAGCGGATCGACCAGCCTGCGCACCACCTTGCAGAACTCGTAGAGCCGCTCCAGGCCGAAGTGAGTTTCATGGGCGGCGATCTGCAGGACGGAGTCGACCGAAGTGTAACAGATCGGCTTGCCGGTGCGGATATGCTCCTCGCCGAACCGCTCGATGATCTCGGTACCCGGGGCATGGCAATTGCCGAGAATGCCCGGCACCCCTCCTTCACGGATGATCGCTTCGGTCAGTTCGGCCGGAAAGGCGGGAACCGTGTCCGGGAAATAGCCCCAGTCGAAGCGGACTGGCAGGGCGGCGATTTCCCAATGGCCCGATGGTGTGTCCTTGCCGCTCGAAATCTCCTGCGCCGCCCCATGGAAGGCGGAGGCGAGCTGGGCCTTGGCGCTGTCGCCGAAGCTAAATCCCGTCGCGGTTTTCGCCGCGTGGCCCAGACCGAGCGAGAGCATGTTGGGTACGAAGAGCGGCCCTTTGCGCAGCCCCACGCGATCCGCGCGCCCTTCCGCACAGGCTTTAGCGATGTGTCCGAACGTGTTGGAACCGGCGTCGCCATAGCGCTCGGCGTCGGCCGCGCCGCCGATGCCGAAGGAATCGAGAACGAAAAGGAAGGCGCGCGCCATTGCAGGGATTCGTTATTATTGTCTGTCCGCCCAGACATAGGGATCTGCGCCGCCATTGGCAATTCGGAACCAGGCGGCTTGGCGCGATAGTTGAGATGTGGCGAAATGCCTGCTTATGCACGGATCGACGAAAAAACGGATGGGATTCACATGGCGCGCGCCTTGAAGGCCTCTGCAGCCGTCATGACGATACTGGGCGTGTCCTGGTCAAACCCGGTACGCGCCGATTGGCGGGACGACATCGGCACGTTTCGTGTCGGCATCGTCGCCGAGCCCGGCACCGGTGGCACGGTTCCGGGTCTGGCGCTGCTGACGGATGCCTACACCAAGGCGCTCGGCATGAAGGTGGAGTTTGTCGTTGCCCGCGATTACGCGGCGCTGATCGACGCGCAGGCCGACGCCCGCGTCGACTATGCGATCTATTCGGCGATGGCCTACGCCACTGCCTCCGAACGCTGCGACTGCGTAGAGCCTCTTGTGGCGCCTGTCGATTCCGACGGCGCGATCGGCATCCGTTCCGTCCTGCTGAGGCGGGATGGCAAGGTCCCCGATCTGGCCGCGATGGAAGCATATCGGGTCGCCATGGCGCCTCCCGACAGCGTCGGCGGTTCTCTCTTGCCGCTTGCCGGGCTGGCCGCCGAAGGCGTTAAGGTCCCTGAGAACGCGCCATTTCTGACGCACGCCAGTTCGGCTGCGGCAGCTGAAACGATGCTGGTCGAAGGTGAGGCCGATGCCATGTTCGGCTGGATGCCGGCGGTGGCCGACGGCCAGCCTGAAGTTCCGGGCGGCACGGCGGCAAGGCTGGAAGTGGCAGGGCTTTCGAAAGCAGCGCTTCAGGTCGTGTGGACGTCCGGCCTGCTGCGATACGGTCCCCATGCTGTCCGCAGCGACCTCGACCCCGAGGCCAAGCGTCGGCTCACCGTGTTCCTCACCAATCTCAGATCGATGACGCCGGATGTCTACGATCTTCTGGAATCGAAACATTCCGGCGGCTTCGCCGTTGCCAGCCCAAAGGATTACGCGATGGCGGCGGCCATGGTGCGTTTTGTGTCAGGCAACGGTCGATAGCAATGGCGATCGGGTCGGAAGCGGTCGTTTCAGCAGGAGCCGCAGGGAATCGTCGGGCTTCTGCGGGGCCTGAGATAATAGGTTTCGCCCATCGATATCGTGTCGAAGGCCGAACTCAATCCAAGCCGCTTCTCACTGTCCGCCGACCAGGTGATGATCGGCTTGTATGCGAGATTGCCTTCGACGCGAATGAGAAAGGTGCCTTTGATTTCGAGCGCCGGTGGAACCGTGGTGACGGAGTTCTTGGCGGCGCCGGCGCTAAAAACACCGCCGACCATCTTGCGTGACCACACGACCAGCACCTTCGGCGTCGTTTCGTTGGTGACCTCTATCGCGGTGATGGTGATTTCCGGGGTCGATCGATTGTAGGGCTGAAGGCTGGAGTTGCCGATCTGCATGATCGCATCGAGTTCGGCTGCCTCGATGGTCTGCCGCTGGGTGACGAGATCCGCCACCATGCTGCCGACGCGGCTGACTTTCTTGCTGGTCTCGATGGCTTGCGAGGCTTCCATGGTCATGAAGTACATGATCAGCAGTACAGGCACGATGAAGGCAAACTCAACGGCTGCGACACCGCGGCGATCGCGGCAGAACCGGATTGCTTTCGTGCAAATCCCGGCGATCCTCCTATGTGCCCCCGCACGCCCCATGCCCTCGTCCTTTCCCACCCACGCAACGGTGCGTTTTCAGTTGTCGAATGGCTCGTTCTGCCAGGTTACCGATGTAAAATGCAGCGTGTTGCCGTCTTTCAGATTGGCCATCGACTTGGCCATGAAATCGGTCATGACCGGCCATTTGTAAAAAACCCGCAGCATGTTTATTGATTCAGCCAATCCTGGGGATACCGTAAAAGTCGCGGGGTTCGTGCCCGTCAGCACGATTTCGCGGTCCTGTATCTTGAAGCCCGCCTTGGCCGCATCGGCAAAGGTCGGATATTCGCGCAGATCCACCTCCAATCCGGGGCAGTCCTTGGCGACCATGATCTCCAGCCGGCTGCAGATCATGTCCTTCAGCGTGGCCTCGGTCATGTCGGCCCTTCTTATCTGGCCCGTCCGCAGTTGGCGCGCGACGTCGTCAGTGATGTTGGCCATCACCTCCTGACCGGCAAATGAAATGCAGCTCTCCAGGATGGCAAAGACGAGGAGCGCAAACGGCACCGCAAGCATCGCGAATTCCAAAGCGGTGCTGCCGCGCCGGTCGCCAAGGAACCGCGCGGAAAAGCTCGCTCGTCCTGCTTTGCTCATGTCCCGTCTCTACCGATCCTGAAGGGGTGTCGGAGGGAACATTAGCGGAAACCCATTGAAGTGCGGTTTGGATGATCGTTAAGTTCGACGGGAAGGTTTTAACCGGCCGATAACCGAGGCGGCATTTTGGCGAGCGACACGGCCCAGCCGCCTACCGGCCGGCGCTCATCTCGGCTTCGGAGACCTTCTCCGCATCGCTTTTATACGAGCTCTCGCAATACGGCGTGCAGGACATGGTCTGTATTTCGGCACGTCGATAGATGCGCACCGACGACGCGTCCTGTCGCACCACGGTGACCTGCTCGTCGACGATCGGCTGGCCCTCCTGATCGAGGACGACGAGGTTGGTGACGCCAAAGCCCTTGCCCGTCAGCACGATCGTCGAAGCATCCTGCACGGAGGCGTCGGCGATCGCCGGATTGCCGATGACGATCGTGTCGGCGGCGCGCGACAATTTGACGATCTTCGCCTGGTTCATCGTGACCTCGATGCCGGCGCCAGCATTGGCCGGCGCGACGAAGGCTGCGGCGGCAAGAAGCGCGGCAATCGGAAATGACGATCTCGGCCCGGTCATCGAAGCGCTCCACGGCGGCAAACTGCTCAACGGAACATGAACGAGATTGGTGAACCAACGGTTAAGCGGATGGGATCGATGGATGATGCCAGGATCGGCATCGTGATCGCCTGGAGCGGGCCACCCCGTTTTTCGAATCGGCAAATTGCGCTTTTCGCGGCCTTTGACGAGCCTGTCGGGCTCCTGGACGTCATTTAGTTTACGGTTAACCACGCAATGCATTCGAAGCGGGAAAGGAATCGGTAAGGCTGTTTATTAAGCCGATCGAAAGAGCTTCTCCATAGATTGGCAGCATCCGATCAGCCGCCAAGAGAAGTTGACGGAATTGCTGTAACACGTGGAGTAGGAGCTCTCAAATGTCTAATCTCATTGCACGTTTTGTGAAAGACGAATCCGGCGCGACCGCCATCGAATATGGTCTGATCGCCGCCCTCATCGCACTCGCCATCATGGTCGGCGCCGGCGCGCTGGGCAATAGCATCAACGACAAGTTCGAGAATATTGCCGACACCCTCAATAACGCCGGCACAACTACGCCTGCCCCCGCCCCCACCCCGTAATAGACAACGACGTTCAGTTGTTTTCCAGGTACAGGGCCGCCGCGCTGGCGGCCCTTTTCCAATCGTACCGCGCGATTTTGAAATTTCGGCCTCATCGATCGTTAATCGAACATGCCTAGGCTGGGACCAGGCACAGTTTGACCACAGGCGCCACGCCCATGCTTGAAGCCCTGATCTTCGTCGTCTTTCCGTTCTGCATGCTTTTTGCCGCGATCTCCGACATGCTGTCGATGACGATCGCCAATCGCGTGCCGGTGCTGCTTGTGGCTGTCTTCGCCCTGGTCGCGCCGTTGACTGGCATGGACTGGGCAACCTATGGCTGGCATTTCGCGGCCGGCGGCCTGGTTCTCGCCGTGACCTTCGGTCTGTTCGCGCTCGGCGGCATGGGAGGCGGCGACGCCAAACTGCTGGCCGCCACCGCCATCTGGATGGGACTCAATGTCCATCTCATTCAATATCTCGTGGTCTCGACATTCATCGGTGGGCTGCTGACGCTCGCCATTCTCGTCTATCGGAAATCGCCGCTTGCAGCCATTACAAGCCACAACCCATTCTTACGCCACTTCGCCGACGAGGCGACCGGCGTCCCCTATGGCATCGCGCTCGGCATTGGCGGGCTGCTCACCTTTCCGAATTCGCCGTTGATGGCGTGGGCACTCGCAAGGCTGGCGGCCTAATTCCCGCCGCCAACCTTCCCTCGTCAGACCAGCCTTCCACACTCGGATTTGGCGTTGCAAAACAGGCGGCCTAGCCGCCTTTTTTATACGCCGGCCGGATCGTTCCAATTTATGTAAACCTTAAATTAATCACGATCGTAAGTATTAAATTAACCTTGTTTTGACGATTGCCGCTGCAAGGTCCGGCTTGGCTAGGTGGTTTGCCAAGGCGAGGTTCGGACGAATGCCAGCATCCCGACTGATCATTCTGAGCGTGGCGGTGGCCGCGGCGGGTGGCGCAGGATATGTTGCGAAAAATATGGTGGCGGCTCCGCCGCCTCAAATCGTCGATTCCGGCCCCGAGGCGCCGGCAATCGCGCTGCAGGACGTCCTTGTCTTGTCCGGCGACGTTCCGATGGGCAGTCCACTCGAAAACAACATCAGATGGCAGTCCTGGCCGGCCGACGGCATCAACGCGAATTTCATCACCCGCGCCGCGGAGCCCGAAGCGCTGGAGAAGCTGAAGGGCGGCGTCGCCCGTGTGGCGATGTATGCCGGTGAGCCGTTGCGGCGCTCCAAGCTGATCGGCGAGGGACAGAGCTTCATGTCGTCGATCCTGCCCTCCGGCATGCGGGCCGTCGCCACAGCCGTATCGGCCGACACTTCGGCCGGCGGCTTCATTCTTCCCAACGATTTCGTCGACGTCATCATGACCCGCAGGTCTGATGCCGGGAACGGCGGCAGCGGTTTTACGACTGAAACCATCCTCAAGAACATTCGCGTCCTGGCGATCGACCAGACCATCCAGGAGGACGAGGAAGGCAAGAGGACTAGGGTCGGCCAGACCGCCACACTGGAATTGACACCGCAGCAGGCGGAAATCATCACCGTCGCCCAGCAGATGGCCGATCGCCTGACATTGGCGCTGCGGTCGATCAACGACACCCAGGAGAAGAATCTGGGCGAAGCCGATTATCTCGTTTCCGGCAATGGGCGGCGCGGAACAGTACGATTGATCAAGTCTGGCGAAGTTTCCGAAGTGGGGGCAAGGCAATGAGGCTAAACGCTAGACTGCCGGTTACCCTGGCTGCGGCAATCGGCCTGTTTCTTCTTGGAACGAATGCGCATGGCCTCGTCGAGGCGAATGCGGCAGGCAAGAATGCCGAGGTGTCGGCCTCGACCGCCACCCAGCGCGTCAAGCTCGGTCTCAACAAATCGGTTGTCATCGAGCTGCCGAGCGATGCCTATGATATTCTCGTCGCCAACCCGGCGGTCGCCGATGCGGTGACCCGCACCGCCAGGCGCATCTATCTGTTCGGAAAGGCGGTGGGCGACACCAACATCTTCGTCTTCGGCCCCAATGGCGAGCAGATCGTCAGCCTGGATCTGGCGGTTGAACGCGACGTCGCCGGACTGGAAGACTATATCAGGCGCTTCATCCCGTCATCGACCATCAAGGTCGAATTGCTGAACGACAACGTCGTCCTGACCGGAACCGTGGACACGCCCCTGGATGCCAAGCGCGCAGTCGATCTGGCGACCATCTTCGTGTCCGGCGGTGAAGCGACCACGGGACAATATTCGCAGACCGCCTCCGGCGGTTCGGCCGAAGCCGGTGTCGACATCGACAATCCGGATTCCGAGCGTCGCGTCAGCAAGATCGTCAACCTTTTGCAGATCATCGGCGACGACCAGGTGACGCTGAAGGTGACGGTCGCGGAAGTCAGCCGCTCGGTGATGAAGCAGCTCGGCGTCAACATGATCGGCGACGGCAGCAGCAACGGCATCAGCTGGAGCGCGAT
Organism: Mesorhizobium sp.; assembly: GCF_004962245.1. GTDB lineage: Bacteria > Pseudomonadota > Alphaproteobacteria > Rhizobiales > Rhizobiaceae > Mesorhizobium. The sequence continues at coordinate 90,639 of NZ_SUHQ01000027.1, forward strand.
CAGTGACAACTTCACAGGCTTGGGCAAGCCGCTGTCGAACTCGGGCTTCAGTATCGGCACATCGACGCTGCAGGCGTACATCAACGCCATGGAACAGTCCGGTGTCATGAAAACGCTGGCCGAGCCGACGTTGACTGCCGTGTCCGGCGAGAAGGCAACCTTCAGGGTCGGCGGTGAATACAACCTGGTAAGCGGCGTGACGTCGAATGTATCCGACGACAACCAGACCGGCCAGAGGACCTATTCGGTCGAGACGATCGAATACGGCATCGGCCTGGAATTCCAGCCGGTGGTGTTGTCCCCCGGCCGTATCAGCTTGAAGGTCAGGACATCGGTTTCCGAGCCGACGACCGAGGGGTCTGTGTCTTTTTCCAACGGCGGACAAAGCAGCGGTATGAATGCCTTGTCGCTCCGTAAACGCTTGGCCGATACGACAGTGGAACTGCCTTCCGGCGGCTCAATGATGATCGCCGGCCTTGTCCGCGACGATCTCAGGCAAGCCGTCAACGGCTTGCCTGGCCTGACCAAGATACCGGTGCTCGGCACGCTGTTCCGCAGCAGGGACTTCGTCCGCAACGAGACCGAACTCGTCATCATCATCACGCCCTACCTCGTGAAGCCGGTGGCGCGCAATGCGCTTGCCAAGCCGGACGACAATTTCAACGCCGCCAGCGATGGCGCCGGCATGTTCCTTGGTCGCGTCAATCGCGTCTACGGCACCATGCAGACCGATAAGCCCAACGGCCGCTATCACGGCGTTGTCGGCTTCATCTACAAGTAAACGGGGAAGCGACATGTCCCAGTCAGCGTTGAAGGCAAGCACGATCACCGCAGCGATGCGGTCCGGCCGTTCGCGGATCTCCCGGCCGGCCATTACGGTCCTGGCGGTTGCGGTCGCGGCATTGCTGGCGGGCTGCGCCAACCTCAAACGGGACAGCATCACGGTCGGCGCTGTTCCGGACGACTATCGCACCAACCACCCGATCGTGATTGCGGAGAAAAACGAGAAGATCGACCTTCCGGTGGGCGCCGGCGATCGCGGCATGACCAAGTCTCAGCGCGACACGCTTCTGGGTTTCCTGGACGGGTACGACAAGAGCGCCGCTCCGACCCTGACGATCTCGATCCCGAGCGGTTCGGCCAACGAGATCGCCGCGACCGCGGCGGGTCGCGATTTTGCCAGGCTGGCGATTGCCAGCGGCATCAGCCGGAACCGGATCGTCATGACCACCTACCAGTCGGCTTCGGCCGAAGCGTCCGCGCCGATCCGCGTCGCCTATGTCTCGGTGAAGGCCCAGACCGATAGATGCGGGCGCTGGCCCGAAGATCTGCTGCAGACGTCGGAAAACAAGCACTATGCCGATTTCGGCTGCTCTTATCAGAACAATCTTGCCGCCCAGATGGCCAATCCGGCCGATCTGATCGGGCCGCGCAAGCAATCCGATATCGATGCGGAAAATCGCGGCGAGGTGATCGACATCTACCGCCAGAGAGGCATTTCGGACGAGTTCCTGGGCAATTCGGAAGTGGATTATTGAGCTTGGGCCGCGCAAGTCACGGAAAGAAATGACGATGAGCAATCTTGCCTACGACACAGGGGTGGATGGCGGCGAAATCTCGCAGCAGGATATCGCCGCCATGCAGGCGTTGCGGCCGGTTCCGCGCATTTCGATCCAGGCATTTTGCGAGACCGAGGGCGTTGCCGGTCCGGTCGAGCGCGCCGGCGAGGATCGCCGCATGGCAAAGGCCCATCTGAAGGTCCATATGGGCGGCATCGCCACCGCCATCGAATTCTATCAATCGGCACCGACACCGAACCTGATCCTGCTGGAATCGCGCAGCGAGCCGACGCAATTGCTGGAGCAGCTCATGCAGCTCTCCGAATATTGCGATCCGACCTCGAAGGTCGTGGTCATCGGCCACTATAATGATGTCGGCCTTTACCGCGAGCTCATCCGGTCCGGCATTTCCGAATATGTCATCGCGCCGGTGTCGATGGCCGACATCGTCAGCGTGATATCGTCGATTTTCGTTGATCCGGAAGCCGAGCCGATCGGCCGCTCGATCGCCTTCATCGGCGCCAAGGGTGGCGTCGGCTCCTCGACCATTGCCCACAATGTGGCCTGGGCGATGTCGTCCCTGTTCAAGTCCGAAGTGGTTGTCGCCGATCTTGACCTGGCTTTCGGAACGGCCAACATCAATTTCGATCAGGATCCGGCACAAGGCATTGCCGAGGCCGTCTTCTCACCGGAACGCGTCGACGAGGTCTATCTCGATCGGCTGCTTGCCCAGTGCGCGGAGCACCTGTCGCTGCTTGCGGCGCCTTCAACGCTCGACCGCGTCTACGATTTCGATCCCGATGCCTTCACGCAGCTTATCGATATGGCCCAGCGCAGTGTGCCGCTTCTGGTGCTCGATGTCCCGCACATCTGGGCAGGCTGGACCAAGAATACGCTGGTCAAGGCCGACGACATCGTGATCACGGCGACGCCGGAACTGGCCAATCTGCGCAACACCAAGAATCTGGTCGACATGTTCAAACGGCTTCGCCCGAACGATCCGCCGCCGAAGCTGATCATCAATCAGGCCGGCGTGCCAAAGCGTCCGGAGATCGCGTCATCCGACTTCGCCGACTCGCTCGGCCTGTCACCGATGTCGGTCATTCCCTTCGAGCCGCTGCTGTTTGGAAACGCCGCCAACAACGGGCGCATGCTCGGCGAAATGGATGCCAAGAACCCGATCGTCGGCACAATCAACGAGATTGCGCATGTGCTGACCGGACGCAGCGAAATCAAGGTAAAAAAGAAGGCGAGCCTCGGCAATTTCCTTGGCAAGCTTTCGCGCAGCAAGAAGTGATGCTTCCGTAGCGGAGTTGGTACTCGATCATGTTTGGTAAAAGAGGCAGCGACGACGGCAGCCGGTTCACGCCGGAATTCCGTCAGCCGGCACCCGCGCCTGCCGCAAACCCTGTGGAAACGGCGGCTCTTGTCAAGCCCGCGCCGCCACCATCCGGCACGATTGGCGCGTCTGCTGCGCCGCCGCCCGTGCGCCGTGCGGTCGAGGCGCCGCCATTGGCGCCGGAGCCAAAAAGGCTCCAGCGCGAGAAGAGCGAAACCTACTACGACACCAAGAGCCAGGTCTTCTCCGCGCTCATCGACACGATCGACCTGTCGCAGCTTGCCAAGCTCGATCCCGAAAGCGCACGCGAGGAAATCCGCGATATCGTCAACGACATCATCGCGATCAAGAATTTCGCGATGTCGATCGCCGAGCAGGAAGAACTGCTCGAGGATATCTGCAATGACGTGCTGGGTTACGGGCCGCTGGAGCCGCTGCTAGCCCGCGACGACATCGCCGACATCATGGTCAACGGTTCCAAGAATGTCTACATCGAGGTCAACGGCAAGGTCGAGCAGACCGGCATTCGTTTCCGCGACAACCAGCAGCTCCTCAACATCTGTCAGCGCATCGTCAGCCAGGTTGGCCGCCGCGTCGATGAATCGAGCCCGATTTGCGACGCACGCCTTCCCGATGGTTCCCGCGTCAACGTCATCGCGCCGCCGCTCGCCATCGACGGCACCGCGCTCACCATCCGCAAGTTCAAAAAGGACAAGCTGACGCTCGATCAGCTGGTCAAGTTCGGCGCCATTTCGCCGCACGGCGCCGAGATTCTCAAGATCATCGGCCGCGTCCGCTGCAACATCGTCATTTCAGGCGGTACCGGCTCGGGCAAGACGACGCTGCTCAATTGCCTGACCAACTATATCGACCGCGAGGAACGCGTCATCACCTGCGAGGATTCGGCCGAGCTGCAATTGCAGCAGCCGCATGTCGTGCGTCTGGAAACCCGCCCGCCCAACCTCGAGGGCGAAGGCGAGGTGACCATGCGCGATCTGGTCAAGAACTGCCTGCGCATGCGGCCCGAGCGTATCATCGTCGGTGAAGTGCGCGGACCTGAAGTGTTCGATCTTCTGCAGGCGATGAACACCGGCCATGACGGCTCGATGGGCACGATCCACTCGAACAGCCCGCGTGAATGCCTGAACCGTATCGAATCGATGATCGCCATGGGCGGCTACACGCTGCCGCAGAGAACCGTGCGTGAAATCGTGGTCGGTTCCGTGGACGTGATCATCCAGGCTGCACGCCTGCGTGACGGATCGCGGCGTATCACTCACATCACCGAGGTGATCGGAATGGAGGGCGACGTCATCATCACGCAGGACATCGTCCTCTACAATATAAAAGGCGAGGACGCGAACGGCAGGCTGCTGGGTGAGCACGTGTCGACAGGCATTGGTCGCCCGCATTTCTGGGAGCGCGCCCGCTACTATGGTGAGGAACAGCGCCTCGCCAATGCGCTCGAGGCGATGGAGAAGCGCGCTGACTGATGCGTTTGGAGGCGTAGGGGCCAGGGTCGATGTTCGGAATTGACGGCACCGTATTGGCATTCATCGTGCTCGCCGGCTTCAGCGCCGGCGCAGTCGCCTATGCTCTTTTGTTCAACCGGATTAGCACCGAGAAGCAAGTCGGCAGGCGGCTTGAGACGATCAAGACCGCAGAGACGGATGGTGCCGTCGTCAAGGCCTCGCGTGATCGCGTGGCGGAAGCGGCCAAGCGGCGCAAGTCGGTCCAGGATTCGCTGAAGGATCTTGAGCAGAAGCAGAAAACCAACCAGCGCGTCGTCAAGAAGCCGCCATTGAAGGCCCAGATCCGTCAGGCGGGCATGAAGGTCTCGCTCGAGCGCTTCTATCTCTACTCGGCCGTTTGCGGTGTCGTCCTGACGTTTCTTGTCTATTTCATCGGCGCACCGCTGCTTATCTTGCCGGGTGTTCTGCTGGTCGGCGCCCTCGGCCTGCCACGCTGGTTCGTCTCGTTTTGCCGTGCACGCCGGGTCAAGGCGTTCCTGAACGAATTTCCGAACGCGCTCGACATCATCGTGCGTGCTGTCAAATCCGGCCTGCCGCTGAATGACGCCATCCGCCTGATCGCCAACGAATCTCCCGAACCGGTCAAGACCGAGTTTCGCCGCATCGTCGATTCGCAGCAGATGGGCCTGTCGATTCCCGACGCCAGCCTCCGCATGGCCGAAACGATGCCATGCACGGAGGCGAGCTTCTTCGGCATCGTCATCCAAATCCAGTCACAGGCCGGCGGCAACCTTTCCGAGGCGCTGGGCAATCTTTCGCGCGTGCTTCGCGACCGCAAGAAAATGAAAGCCAAGGTCCAGGCGCTGTCCATGGAGGCGAAGGCGTCCGCCGTGATCATCGGCGCCTTGCCTTTCGTCGTCGCCTTTCTCGTCTACCTGACAAGCCCGAACTACATCATGCCATTGTTCACCACCAGCGTCGGCAATCTGATCCTCGGTTGTTCAGCGGTCTGGATGTCGATCGGCATCCTGGTGATGCGCAAGATGATGAACTTCGAAGTTTAGGATTGAGATGGCATGACCGACCAAGTCGTCAAAACCCTTACGGATCCGGCATTCCTGATTGCCTTGCTGGTCGGCATCGCGGTGTTTGCGACCGTCTTCACGCTGCTGCCGGCCTTTGGCGGAAACCAGCTCAAGGCGCGCATGAAATCCGTGGCGCTGGAGCGTGACGAACTGCGCGCCAAGCAGCGTGCGCGGCTTGCCGTCGAGGCCGATCGCCGCCGCAAGGGCCTGCGCGAGGAACAGTCGATCGGCATGCGCAATATTGTCGACCGGCTGGACCTGAGGCGCGCCCTGGCCGATGAAGGCACGTTGCAGAAACTCAAAGTGGCGGGCTTTCGCGGGCAGAATCCGCTGACGCGGTTCCTTTTCTTCCGTCTGGTCCTGCCCTTTGTCGGCTTCGCGCTGGCCGCGATGTATGTGTTCGTGCTCGGAGGATTGTCCGAGCAGCCGCCTCTCATCAAATTGTTCGTCTGCGTCGTCGTCGCCTATGCGGGTTTTTACGCGCCGGTGCTCTATGTCAACAACCGCGCCACCAAGCGCAAGCAGTCGATCCAGATGGCGTGGCCGGACGCGCTCGATCTGATGTTGATCTGCGTCGAATCCGGCATGTCGGTGGAGGCGGCGTTTCGTAAGGTCGCCGACGAGATCGGCTCGCAATCGGTGGCACTTGCGGAAGAGTTCATCCTCACCAATGCTGAACTTTCCTACTTGCAGGAACGCAAACAGGCTTACGAGAACCTTGCAAGTCGCACCGGCCTGGAGTCGGTCAAGTCGGTGTCGCAGGCGCTGGTCCAGGCCGAGCGCTACGGCACGCCGGTGGCGCACGCGCTGCGCGTGCTTGCCGGCGAAAGCCGCGACATGCGCATGAACGTCGCCGAGAAGAAAGCAGCGGCCTTGCCACCGAAGCTCACCGTGCCGATGATCCTGTTCTTCCTGCCGGTGCTGTTCGCCATCATTCTAGGCCCTGCAGGCATCCAGGTGAGTCAGCGCGGCGTCTTCGGCGATCAGTCGAGATCCAGCAGCGAGTAGCCTCGCCTAGGCGCCAATACACGCGAAAGCCGCGGTGCTGATGCAACGCGGCTTTGGCATTTTCGGCATATCGAATGAGTGTTGGGGGGCGGTCAGTTGGTGGCAGGCTTCGCCTTGTCCTGGTCCTTGAGCTGGCTCCAGGCATTCTGCTGGGCGAGCATCTGGCGAAGGTAAGCCACGTTCGCCTGCGCCTGTTCGGTCGAGAGCTCCTGCGAGGCGATCTTCTCGGCCTCGTCGAAGCGGCCCTGCAGGCCGACCACCAGCGCCAGGTTCTGGCGGACGCGGCTGTCGGCGTTCGGCTGCTGGGCGGCCGAGCGCATATAGGTCTCTGCCGTGCGCAGATCGCCTTCCAACAGGTAGGACATGCCGAGATTGGAAAGGATCGAAGGTTCGTTCGGCTTGAGGTCCAGCGCCTTGCGGTAATTCTGGCGCGCTTCGTCTCTCTGGCCGAGCTGGTCGAGAATCGCGGCTTCCGCCGACACCAGCTTCCAATCGGGATATTCCGGAGTCTGCGCGCGGCGCACCGCGTCGAGCGCCGGCTCGAACTGGCCGTTGGCAGCGAGCGCCTTACCATAGGCGGCGAGCACGTCGCGGTCCTTCGGCAGGGCGATCGCCAGCTTGCGCATTACGGCGAGCGACTGGTCGGCGTCCCCATCCATCTGCAGCGCCGCTGCATAGTTTGTCGCGATCCGCTTGTCGTTCGGATTCTTGGCGTAGGACTGACCGAGCGCGATCGTCGCGTTGTGCAACTCGCCGGCCGACATGGTTTCCAGCGGCTTGCCGCTGGTGCGAGAGATAGAGCCGGTCGTCAACTTGCTGGTCCCGCAGCCGGCAACGCTGGCCGCGAGCGCCATTGTGAACGCTGTGGTGATCAGCCGCTTTCCCGTGGCGTTCATCATGCGTTTGATCGACATCGGCACCGGACCCTCCAGTCGTAGGCGTAGCCATTGAACGGCCATCTTCCCTCCCGCAGAAATATTCTGTTAACCCTAACGGATAGTTAAGAAACGCCGACTCGGAAGCCGGAGACCACTGAATGCCTGTCGAACTCGTTGAGAAAAAACTGAAGGCCGCGCTACCGGTCCATTTGGTTGCGAAGGACAGACTGGAGGCAGCAGGCCTGGCGCCCTCCACGCTAGCCTGGGCCAGGGCCAACGGCTTTTCCGGCGAGGCGGGCAGGACGCTGGTCGTGCCTGGCGAAAACGGTGCGGTTGCCGGGGCGCTGTTCGGCATAGGCGACAGCGAAGGCGCACTTGTTATCGGCACGCTGGCGAGAGCCTTGCCGGAAGGCGACTGGCATTTCGCCTCGGCGCCCGCCGAACCGGAGCTCGGGGCCATCGCACTGGCGCTCGGCGGCTATGTTTTCACCCGCTACGGCAAGAAGCCCGGCAAGGCGCTGCGTTTTTCGCTGCCGTCCGGCGCCGACGCGGCGCGTGTTCGCAGCATCGCCGACGGCGTCTTCCTGACGCGCGATCTGGTCAACACGCCGACCAACGACATGGGACCGGACGAGCTGGAGAAGGCGGTCCGGACCCTGGCCAGGACTTACAAGGCCGAAATGTCGGTGACCAAGGGCGACGACCTGCTCAGGAAGAATTTCCCGATGATCCATGCGGTCGGCCGCGCATCGGTCGGTGCGCCGCGTCTGATCGACATGATTTGGGGGCCGAAGAATGCACCGAAGGTGACGCTGGTCGGCAAGGGCGTCTGCTTCGACACGGGCGGTCTCGACATCAAGCCGTCCTCGGGTATGCTTTTGATGAAGAAGGACATGGGCGGCGCCGCCAACGTCCTGGGCCTCGCTTCGATGATCATGGCCGCCGGGCTGAGGGTCCGGCTGCGCGTGCTGATCCCGGCGGTCGAGAATTCGATTGCCGGCAACGCCTTCCGGCCCGGCGACGTGCTGGTGAGCCGCAAGGGCATCACTGTCGAGATCGGCAACACCGATGCCGAGGGTCGGCTGGTGCTGGCGGATGCCCTGTCGCTGGCCGACGACGACGAGCCGCAGTTGCTGATCGATATGGCGACCTTGACGGGGGCTGCTCGCGTTGCGCTCGGTCCCGACCTGCCGCCCTTTTACACTGGCGATGAAGCGTTGGCGTCCGATCTGATTGCGGCTTCCGTCGCGGTCGAGGACCCGCTGTGGCGCATGCCGCTATGGCGGCCCTACGACGCAAAACTGTCCTCGAAGGTTGCCGACATCAACAACGTCACGTCGGACGGGTTCGCCGGCTCGATTACAGCGGCGCTGTTCCTGAAGCGCTTCGTCGAGAAGACCGCCGCCTGGGCGCATTTCGACATCTTCGCCTGGAACCCGTCCGATCGCCCGCATGGGCTGGCTGGTGGCGAGGCGCAAGGCATCCGGACATTGGAGCGGGTCATCTCGAACCGTTACGCCTGACGTTCCAAGGCACCACAACAGGCCTCAGGACTGAAACGGAACCGAAACAATTTGCCGTCATGCTGGCCGGATGTCGATTTCGATGCGTCCGAGCCAGGCTTTGCGACTGTGGCAGCAGGTGATGCTGTCGCAGGTGCGCGACGACGCGCCGGACCTCACCATGCGCCAGACGGCGATCCTGTTCACCATCTATCTCGACCCGCCACCGCATACCGTGCGCGGGCTCGCCGCCCGGCTCAATGTCACCAAGCCGGTGATCACCCGCGCGCTCGACACAATGGGTGCGCTGAAGCTGGTGTCGCGCCATCGCGACGAACTCGACAAGCGCAATGTGCTGGTCAAGCGCACCGTCGAGGGCGCACTCTTTGTCGAGCGCTTCGGCGATGTTATCATCGCCAAAGCCCAGGAACTGCCCATCTGACCGAACCGCCCTTCTGAAGAGTTGCCGATTTGACCGCCAGGGATGCTCGCCTTCACGCCTTTCGTTCCGATCTCGCCGATGCCAGGCTGAAAGGCGAGGTCGCCGCCGACCGCTTTGTCGCCGGCCGGCCAGCGCGGATTTCAGCGTCCGTGGCCGATATGCGCAAAGCGCCGCGCCCGGATGCTGGCGTCAACACGCAAGCCCTGTTCGGCGACGACGTCCTCGTCTTCGAGAACGTTGAGGGCTGGGCCTGGGTCCAGGCTGAGCACGACGGCTATGTCGGCTATGTCGCTGACACGGTGCTGGACGGGCGGTATCATGCGCCGACCCACATCGTCTCGGTGCCGCGCACCTTCCTCTATCCGGGACCGGATCTGCGGTTTCCGGTGAGTGGGCAACTGTCGATGGGATCCGCGGTGACGGTGACGGGCGCTGCTGAAACACGCGGCACGCATTATGCGTTGCTGCCGTCCGGCGAGGCGATCATATCGGGCCATTTGCGGTCTGTCGCCGAGGCTGCCGCTGACTATGTCACGGTCGCGGAGACGTTCCTCGGGACACCCTATCTATGGGGCGGCACTTCCGGTTTCGGCATCGACTGTTCCGGCCTTGTGCAATTGTCGATGCGCATGGCCGGCAAGAACGTGTTGCGCGATTCCGATATGCAGGCGGCGACCATCGGTGAGCCGCTCGAACCTGGGCCAGATTTTGTCGGACTGCGGCGCGGCGACCTGGTGTTCTGGAAGGGCCATGTCGCGATCATGACCGACGCAAAGACCATGATCCACGCCAACGGCCACACCATGCTGGTGTCGCGAGAGGGGCTCAAGGAAGCCGTAGCTCGCATCGGATTTCTCTATGGCGGGCCGACTGGGTTTCGACGGCCTTAGGACGCAAACCTTCCCTTCTCCCCTCGCAAGCCCTCATAAGGGGAGAAGGAAGAAGACGCTCGATCACCTTTTGTTCCGATTCTTCTTGGCGATTGCGCGCCGTCGCGCTACCTCTGGCGCGTGACAGAACAGCCGCGCCTTGCCGAACAGAATGCAGCCGTGCACTTGCCCGAGCCGTTCCTCAAATGGTTCGCGGAAAAGGGCTGGTCGCCGCGCGCCCATCAGGTCGAATTGCTGGCGACCGTCCAAGCGGGGCAGTCGGTCTTGCTGATCGCGCCGACTGGTGCCGGCAAGACGCTGGCCGGGTTCTTGCCCTCGTTGACCGAGCTGGCTGGCCGGCCAAGGAGAAAGCCGGGGCAGGCGCGTCGCGGCATCCACACGCTCTACATCTCGCCGCTGAAGGCGCTGGCCGTCGACATCGAGCGCAATCTCGGCAAACCGGTGGAAGAGATCGGCCTGCCTGTCACCATCGAGACGCGCACCGGCGACACGCCCGCGCATAAACGCCAGCGGCAAAAGCTGGTGCCGCCCGACATCCTCCTGACCACGCCCGAGCAACTGGCGCTGCTGATCGCGGCATCCGACGCCAGGCGTTTCTTTGAGGATCTGCGCTATGTCGTGCTCGATGAATTGCATTCGCTGGTGACGTCGAAGCGCGGACATCTTCTGGCACTCGGCCTGGCGCGGCTGCGCAGCTTCGTGCCCGGCCTGCAGACGATCGGGCTTTCCGCTACCGTGGCTGAGCCCGACGAATTGCGCCGCTGGCTGGTCGGCCAGAATCCACCCGAAATCTCAACAAAGCCCGCGATGGCCAGTCTGATCACCGTTGCCGGCGGTGCCAAGCCCGACATTTCCATCCTCGACTCGGAACAGCACGTGCCGTGGTCCGGACACTTGGCTCGCTACGCCATTCCCGAAATCTACGAGGCGATCAAGCGCCATCGCACGACGCTCTTGTTCGTCAACACCCGCAGCCAGGCCGAGCTGCTGTTCCAGGAACTGTGGCGGGCAAACGAGGACTCTCTGCCGATCGCCTTGCATCACGGCTCGCTCGATGTCGGCCAGCGCCGGCGGGTTGAAAAGGCGATGGGCGAGAATGCGCTGCGCGCCATCGTCGCCACCTCGACGCTCGATCTCGGCATCGACTGGGGCGACGTTGACCTGGTCGTGCATGTCGGTGCGCCGAAGGGTGCGAGCCGGCTGGCTCAACGTATCGGTCGCGCCAATCACCGCATGGACGAACCGTCCAAGGCGATCCTGATTCCCGCTAACCGCTTCGAGGTGCTGGAATGCCGGGCAGCACTCGACGCCAACTATCTCGGCGCGCAGGATACGCCGCCTCTGATTGATGGCGCGCTCGACGTGCTCTCGCAGCACGTGCTGGGCAGCGCCTGCGCGGCACCGTTCGACGCCGACCTTCTGTTTCAGGAGGTGCGGAGTGCCGCGCCCTATGCCAGGCTGGAACGCAGCACCTTCGACCGTGTCGTCGACTTCGTCGCCACCGGCGGCTATGCGCTCAAGAGTTATGAGCGCTACGCTCGTATTCGAAAGACGAATGACGGGATGTGGCGCGTCTCGCACCCGCGCATCGCCCAGCAGTATCGGCTGAATGTCGGCACCATCGTGGAAATGCCGGAGCTGAACGTGCGCTATGTCAGGCAAGGGCGTGGCCTTGCCGGGCGGGGCGGTCCGGTGCTCGGCAAGATCGAGGAATATTTTGCCGAGACGCTGCGCATCGGCGACAGTTTCTTATTTGCCGGCAAAGTTCTTCGTTTCGAGGGCATCCGGGAGAACGAGTGCGTCGTCTCCAATGGTGCCGGCGCCAACATCATCGTGCCGTCCTACGCCGGTGGCAAATTCCCGCTGTCGACCTATCTCGCCGATCAGGTGCGCGGAATGCTGGCCGATTCGAATCGCTGGCGGGCGCTGCCCGAACAGGTGGCCGACTGGTTGAGATTACAGAAGGAAAAATCGGTGCTGCCCAAGCGCGGCGACCTGCTGGTCGAGACCTTCCCACGTGGCAACCGGCACTACATGGTCGCCTATCCATTCGAAGGGCGGCTGGCGCACCAGACACTCGGCATGCTTTTGACGCGGCGGCTGGAGCGGGCCGGTGCGCGGCCGCTCGGCTTTGTCGCCACCGATTATTCGCTGGCCGTCTGGGCGCTGGACGACATGGCATCGCTGTTCAAGGCCGGGAAGCCTTCGCTGGCTGCCTTGTTCGACGAGGACATGCTAGGCGACGATCTCGAAGCATGGCTGAACGACAGCTGGATGCTGAAGCGTACCTTCCGCACCTGCGCGGTGATCGCCGGACTGATCGAGAAGCGCTTCCCAGGGCAGGAGAAGAGCGGGCGGCAAGTGACGGTCTCGGCCGACCTGATCTATGACGTACTGCGCAGTCACGAGCCTGACCATATCCTGCTGCAGGCGACGCGGACGGATGCCGCGGCCGGACTGCTCGATGTCAGCAGACTTGCCGAGATGCTCTCGCGTGTCCGCGGTCGAATCGTGCATAAGCACCTTGAGCAGATTTCGCCGCTCGCCGTGCCGATCATGCTGGAGATCGGCAAGGAATCGGTGAACGGCGGCGCCAACGAGACGCTGCTGATGGAGGCGGCTGATCTGGTCGAGGAGGCCATGGGTCCGGGAATGAGCTTGGTTTGATATGAATTTCGCGGCGAGGGCATCGACATTCGCGGAAGCCGATCGGGTCGGCATCGCCGATGAGCGCGCGGTCTGCGATCCGCGTGGCGTGCTCTACTTCCCCGAGTTGAGATTGCTGGCGGTGTCGGACCTGCATCTGGAAAAGGGCTCGTCCCTGGCACGGCGCGGCGCGCTGATTCCGCCTTACGACACCGGCGCGACATTGCTGCGTCTGCAGGCGGTGATTGCCGATTATCAGCCGGCGATCGTCATCAGCCTTGGCGACAGCTTTCACGATGGCGGCGGCGCCGAGCGCATGCATTCGAGCTTCCGCGAACGACTGGAAGGGCTGATCGCCGGCCGCGACTGGTTCTGGGTCGCCGGCAATCACGACCCTGACGCGCCGGCCGATTTGCCCGGCGAGACGGTGCGCGAACTGGCCGTCGGTTCCCTGGTCTTCCGGCATGAGCCTTCGGCGGTGAGGGTGGAGGGCGAGGTCGCTGGCCATCTGCACCCTTGCGCCCGCATCGTGCAGCGCGGCCGCTCGGTGCGGCGACGCTGCTTTGCCGGCGATGGCGGCCGCATGATCATGCCGGCCTTCGGCGCCTATACCGGCTCGCTCAATGTGCTCGACCGCGCCTATGCCGGGCTGTTTCGCCGCGAAACGCTGATGGCCTACATGCTCGGCACTGAGCGCATTTTTGCGATCTCCCATGCGATGCTCAGGCCCGGCTGAGCGGCTCTACCTGCCGTAATAGAGGGTGACAGTGTGCTTCGCTTCGGCGAAGAACAGCCAACGTTCGACCAGCATGCCGGCGAACTGGACGATTGCTGCGAGTGCCGACAGCACCGCCGCATAAGGCCATGGCAAGGCGAACGCGGCAATCAGCAGCAAGGTGGGCAGAGCGAAGGCCAGCACTTGCGTGATCTGGCGCAGCCGCGCCTTGTGCTTGCGCGCGATGCGAAAGCCCATTTCCTTGAGCAGGTAGTTTTCCTCGGTGTGCGGCCATTCCAGCGATCGCACCGTACCATGGGCCAAGCCCGTCGCGGTGTTGGCGGTTGTCGGGATCTCCAGCCTGTCATTGTATCGCCAGGTTGCCAGTTTCCAGCCCCAGCCGAGCAAGGTCAGCAGCACGGAGACCGCCAGAAGGGTGTTCGAGCCGATGGCAAAACCCTGCAGCAGCGCATTCAAAAGCACGCTGCCGGTCATCGCCGAAAAGATCAGATAGCCGGGCAGAGTGAAGCGGCTGTGCCACTGGGCGATCGGCTTCAGCGAGGCGTAGATCATACCGGTGGTACAGACGGTGACGACCGCGCCGATGGCAGCCAGCAGCCCGGCGATGGCCATCCAGCCGTCCGTGCGACCGAGAAACACCCAGCCGACGGCGAACAGCCCAGCCGGCACGAAAGTGGCGACCGACGCAACGCCTTCGCGTGACAACCATGAGCTGCGCCATTGCGAGAAGGCGCGCCAGGCGCGTTCTGGCCGGCCGAGATGGCCGGCCGACGACAGCAGGCCGGCCAAGATCAGGCCGAGCGCCAGCCCCATGCCGACGAGGCCGAACCAGAAATCGGGCGGGACAAATCCCTGTCCTGCCAGCACGCCGAGCAGCGCGAGCAGGCCGTAACCGGCGCCCGTGGCGGTGGTGAAAAAGACGACGGAGAAGGCTGGATGCATGAGGCGGGTTGCTGGTCAGTTCGAAAGCATGCGGTCGACCCAGCCGAGGAAACCGCCTTCGGCCCGCACCGGCTCGAGCGCCGGAGCCGGCACCGATGCGGCGCGCTGCGTGTGGGCGCGCGGTGGCAGGTATTTGTTGGTCGGACGATAGCCGAGTTCGGGCATCAGGTCGACGCCGCTACGCTCGACCACCAGTCGCGAGACCGCAGATTCCGGATCGCCGAGATCGCCGAAATGCCGCGCGCTGGTTGGACAGGCGGCGACGCAGGCCGGCACGCGATCTTCTTCGGCGAGGTTGTCGTTATAGATGCGGTCGACGCACAGCGTGCATTTCTTCATCACGCCGATATCGGTGTCGAATTCGCGCGCGCCGTAGGGACAGGCCCAACTGCACAATTTGCAGCCGATGCACTTGTCCTCGTCGACCAGCACGATGCCGTCCGAGGCGCGCTTGTAGGAGGCGCCGGTCGGGCAGACGGTGACGCAGGCCGGCTGTTCGCAATGCAGGCAGGAACGTGGGAAGTTCACGGTGCGCCCGCCCATCTCGGTGGTGTGCTCATAGCTGTGCACGCGATTGAACCAGACCCCGTCGGCATTGCCGCCATAGGGATCGATGTCGGTCAGCGGCGCCATGTGGCCGCCGGTATTCCATTCCTTGCAGGCGGTGACGCAGGCCTGGCAGCCGACACAGGTGTCGAGGTCGATGACCAGGCCGAGCTTCTTGTCGGTATGGGCGGGAAGGCAGGTCATTCGGCAGCTTCTCTTTTCATGCGGAACTCGGCGCCAAAACTGAGCTTGTCCGGCGAAGGCTCGAAACGCGGCGGCTGCTGGAACCGTTCGAACCGTGGCTCCGTGAAGCCGGCTTCCTCAGCCGCGCATTTGACGATGCGCACGCGCAGGTCGAACCATGCCGCCTGGCCGGTAACCGGGTCCGAATTCGAATAGCGCTTGCCATTGGCGTCAGCGGAAGTCTGGTCGCCGATGATATGGTTGAGCAGGAAGCCGCGATTGGATTCGGCCGCGTCGTCCTTCAGCCCCCAACTGCCGCGCCGCTTACCGATGGCATTCCACGTCCACACCGTGTCTGCGTTGACGCCGTCGATCAGCTTGATCTGTCCCTTGACCTTGCCGTTGATGCTCTCGATCCAAACCCAGTCGTCATCGACAAGCCCGAGGCTTGCTGCCGTTCGATTGTGTACGAACAGCCGGTTCTGGCTGGTGATCTGCCGAAGCCAGGCGTTCTGCGAGCCCCAGGAATGATACATGTGCATCGGTCGCTGCGTTAGCGCATGCAGCGGATAGGTCTGGGTGTCGACAGTGGCTTCCTCGAACGGCGCGTACCAGAACGGCAGCGGGTCCATATAGGTCTCGATGCGGCCACGCTCCGCCTCTGGCGGCAGCATCCGTCCATGGCCGCGCGCGGCAAGGCGAAACCGCTGAATCGGCTCGGAATAAAGCTGGAAGACGATCGGCTCTGCTTTCGGGATGAAGCCCATGTTCTCGGCAAAGGCGAGATAGGAGCGGTTGGCCATCTTGTAGTAGCGCTGGTCATCAGCGAAGTCGTGGTGCCAGAAGCCGCCATTGTCGATGTAGCGCTGAAGCTGATCGGGATTGGCTTCGCCTTTGCCGATCGCGTTTCCGTCCTTGCCGCGCCAACCGGCGAGTGGGCCGATGCCCGGCGTGCGCTCGTGGTTGACGATGTAGTCGGCATAGCCGTGGTATTTGGCCGAGCCATCGTCGTCGACGAAGCCGGGCAGGCCGAGCCGTGCGCCGAGCTCTATCAGCACCGTCTGGAATGGCCTGACGTCGCGGTCCGGCTCGACGACGGGATGGCGGATGGCGTCTCCCGGCCCGTCGGCATGACTGATCGGCCGGTCGAGCAGGCTGATGCAGTCATGCCTCTCGAGATAGGTGGTGTCGGGAAGCACGAGATCGGCGAACGGCACGGTCTCGGAATAATAGGCGTCGGAATAGATGATGAAGGGGATCTTGTACTTGCCGGCCTCGTCGCTGTCGGTCAGCATCGCCATCGTCTCGACGGTGTTCATCGAGGAATTCCAGGCCACATTCGACATGTACATCATCAGCGTGTCGATCCTGTAGGGATCGCCGGCCCAGGCGTTGCGGATGACCGTGTGCATGAGGCCATGTGCTGCGAGCGGCGCGTCCCAGGAATAGGCCTTGTCGATACGGATCGGTGTGCCGGCGTCATCGACCAGCAGATCGTCCGGGCCGCAGACAAAGCCGAGCGGCATACCCTCCAGCGGCATCATCGGCCTGACGGTCTTGCCCGCGGGCTTCGGTCCCGGCGGCGCCGAACGGGGATAGGGCGGCTTAAAGCGGAACCCACCCGGCACGTCCACCGTGCCGAGAAGCACCTGGAGCAGGTGGATGGCGCGGCAGGTGTGAAAACCGTTCGAATGGGCTGAGATGCCGCGCATCGCATGCATCGAAACAGGCCGCCCCTTGATCGTCTCGTGGCGGCGGCCGGCCCAGTCGGTCCATGCCACCGGCAGCTCGATCGCCTGTTCGAAAGCGACATGCGCCAGTTCGGCAGCGATCCGGCGGATGGTGTCGGCTGAAATGCCGCAGCGTTCGGCGACCGCATCGGGAGAATAGCTCTCGTGCAGATAGCGGTCGGCGATGAGCTGGAAGACCGGCACGCAGCGGCAGCCATCGATCGTGAAGCTACCGGTCAGCGCCGGTTTTGCATCGGTATCGGTGGCGCTGACGGGCACTTTCGCCACCCTGTCCCAGGCCAGCGGATTGCCGTCACTGTCGCGCACGAACAGGCCGTCATCGGCAACATCCGGCTCCTGGATGACGAGCGCATGGGCGTTGGTGTAGCGCAAGAGATAGTCGAGGTCGACGCGGCCGGCCTTCAGCAATTCGTGGATGAGGGCGAACACGAACAGGCCGTCGGTGCCGGGCCGGATGCCGATCCAGTCATCGGCAATGGCGTTGTAGCCGGTGCGGCACGGATTGATCGAAACCACCTTGGCGCCGCGCGCCTTGAGCTTGCCGAGGCCGATCTTGATCGGATTGGAATCATGGTCCTCGGCAACGCCGAACAGCATGAAGTATTTGGTGTTGTCCCAGTCGGGCTCACCGAATTCCCAGAACGAGCCGCCGATCGTGTAGAGGCCGCCGGCCGCCATATTGACCGAGCAGAAGCCGCCATGGGCGGCGAAATTCGGCGTGCCGAACTGGCTCGCCCACCAGCCGGTCAAGGATTGCGACTGGTCGCGGCCGGTGAAGAAGGCGAGTTTCTTCGGATCGGTCCGGCGAATTTTCAAAAGCCGCTCCGTCGCGATCGAGAAGGCTTCCTCCCACTCGATTTCACGGAATTCTCCCGAGCCGCGCGGACCTGTGCGCAGCAAGGGCTTCTTCAGCCGGGCCGGACTGTAGTGCTGCATGATGCCGGCGCTGCCCTTGCCGCAGAGCACGCCGCGATTGACCGGATGATCCTTGTTGCCATTGATGTAGCGGACCTTGCCATCCTTGATGTGGACGTCGATGCCGCAGCGGCAGGCGCACATATAGCAGGTGGTCTTGGCGATGCTGTCGGAGACATCAGGCGAAGTATCGACGCCGTCGCCCTCGTCGGGCGCGCGCGTGTCGGCTAGCGGCCGTTGGGACGGTGCGGAATTGGCGCCGCGCAGCGGTACTTGGCTCATGATCTGCTTTTTTGGTCCGAGTATTTGGCTCGCGTTTTTGGCCCGGGGCCGCGCATGTAGTGCTCTTCCGGGTGATAGCGGTCGCCGGCAAACCGCCGCCTGAGGCCGCGGGTCCAATGGGCAAACAGGGATTTGAACCGCCCGATCACTTTCTACCCTTCGCGGCCTGGTCGCGATATTTTTCCAATTTCGCGCAAGAACTTAGAATAAAACAATCGATCCGTCTAACAAGTTGCTCTTGTAATTCCGATCGAATTTGCTTCTTAATCAGACATGACCCTGGACCAATTGCGGATCTTCGTTGCTGTCGCCGAACGAGGGCATATGACCAAGGCGGCCGAGTTGCTGGGTATTTCCCAGTCGGCGGCGTCGGCCGCCATCCGCTCGCTCGAACACCAGCATGGCGTCCAGCTGTTCAACCGGGTCGGCCGCAACATCGAGCTTGCGCAGACCGGGCGCCGGTTCTTGCCCGAGGCCAAGGCCGTGCTCGAACGGGCGGCTGCCGCCCACAATGTGCTGGAGCACGTCTCGCAGACGATCACCGGCAGCCTTTCGATCGCCGCCAGCCAGACCATCGCCAGCTACTGGCTGCCGCGCCGGCTGGCCTCCTTCCACGAGGCCTATCCCGCCGTCAGGCTGAGCGTGACCATCGGCAACACCAGACAGGTCGAGACCAATGTCCTCGACGGCACGGCGGATTTCGGCCTGGTCGAGGGGCGCACTGAATCCGATATATTGCGGCGCGCCAAGGTCGGTGTGGATCGCCTGATGCTGGTCGTGGCGCATTCGCATCCCGAGATCGCTGAAGTCTCGCGCGGGCATCCCGATATCAAGGGACTTCGCTGGATCATCAGGGAGGGCG
>NZ_SUHQ01000028.1 GCF_004962245.1 Mesorhizobium sp.
GTCAATTGCCGAAGCGTCTCGATGATGCGCTCGCAGAACGCGCGACGATGCTGCCGGGCGACCTGCAAAGCGGCGTCGACGGCGAGCGCATCATCGAGACGCTTCGGCAATTGACTGGAGACGACCAACCGGTCGCCATCATCCTGGGCTCGGGCTTCGAGCGGATGACGGAAACCGTCGACGAGATCGCGCGCCATTTTCCGCTCGCCGGCAACAGCGGCGCTGCGATCCGCAGGATCAAGGACCCGCAATTGCTGGCCGCCGATTGCGCCGAACTCGGCATCCCGCATCCGGAATTCCAATGGGACCGGCCGCCTGATCCGGAAAACTGGGTGGTCAAGACCGCGGGCGGCGCCGGCGGCGGGCACATCAGACGGGCCGCCGGAGAAACCCCGGCCACCGGTCGCTATTTCCAGCGTTTCATTGCCGGCCGCAGCATCTCGGCCCTGTTCGTCGGCGACGGCCAGACCGCTGATATCGTCGGCTTCAGCCAGCAATGGACGTCCCCTGCTCCGGCAGCGCCCTATCGCTACGGCGGCGCCGTGCGGTTGAGACGCTTCGACCGCAGGCAGGCGGCGATGATAGGCGGCTGGCTTTCAGGTCTGGCGCACCGCGCCGGCCTGGTTGGACTGTGCAGCGCCGATCTCATTCGCGGACCGGATGGCTACACGCTCATCGAGATCAATCCGCGGCCAGGCGCCACGCTCGACATTTTCGACGATGGCGACGCGCCACTGATCGAAGCGCATCTGCGCGCTGCGACAGGCAGGACTTACCGCTTGCCGCGCTTCGTCGACTCGATGGCTTCGATGGTGACCTACGCCGCGACCCCGATCGCCCACTTTCCATCGATTGCCTGGCCTGAATGGACTGCCGACCATCAGTCGCCCGGCACCCGTCTGATTGCTGGCGACCCTGTCTGCACCGTCTTCGCGCGTGGTCCGAGCGCCGATTTGACGAGGCGGCTCATCAAGGGACAGGCCAGCCGATTGCAGCACCAATGGGAAGGAGACCGGACATGAAAGATGGTTCGGCATTCCTCAACGACAATGCGCAGCGCATCGTCGACGGCATGATCGGCGACGCCGAACGTCTGCGTATCGCCGTTTCCAGGGGGCCATTGGGCGAGTGCCTGATCGATGCCGGCGCCAAGGCCGCCGGCGGCGTCGAGGCGGGGCTGCGCATGGCGGAAGCCGCGATGGGCGGTCTCGCCAGTATTTCGGTGTTCATGGACCGCGCCTCGCAGAAATGGCCGTTCACCGTCGAAGTGCGGTCTTCGCAGCCGGTGCTTGCCTGCCTGGGCAGCCAGTATGCGGGCTGGAATCTGTCGAGCCAGGGTTATTTCGCCATGGGATCGGGACCGGCACGGGCGCTCGCCCGCGTCGAACCGCTGTTCGAAGCACTTTCCTATCGCGACACGGCATCATCTGCCGTGCTTATCCTGGAGACGGCCGAACCGCCGCCCCGAGCGATCGTCGAGAAAGTCGGCAAGGCGACCGGACTGCCAACCGAACAGCTCACCTTCCTCTATGCGCCGACACAAAGCCTTGCGGGCAGCGTGCAGATCGTTGCGCGCTCGCTCGAGGTTGCCTTGCACAAGGCCAACGATCTCAAATTTCCGCTGGAGAACATTGTCGACGGCATTGGCGCAGCACCCATCCCCGCCCCTCATCCGGATTTTCTCACCGCCATGGGCAGAACCAACGACGCCATCATCTATGGCGGCAGCGTCCAGCTCTTCGTAAAAGGCTCGTCGAAAGAGGCCGGGGAGCTCGCGGAGCGACTGCCGAGCCGCGCCTCGCGGGACCACGGCCATCCCTTCGCCGAGATATTCAAGCGATTCAAGGGTGATTTTTACGCCATCGATCCGCTGCTGTTCAGCCCGGCCGAAGTGATCGTGACGGCGATCGAAACCGGCGATACGTTTCGCAGCGGCGAGCGTGATCTGCGGATGCTCGAACGGAGCCTCGGTTAGATCATGATCCCCCGCATCCTGATCGCCAGCGACAATTCGGACGCCCGCTCCAAAGGCCTGGCGGTAAGGCTGGAGCGGCGGGGCGCCGTGGTCGCAACCGTGCCGCTGGCGGCGATCGCGTTCGACACCGGCAGCCCGAGCGGACTTTCGATTCCCGGCTTCGACAGCACGCTGCCCGACGCCGTGCTCGTCCGTTCGATCGCCGCCGGATCGTTTGAAGCGGTCACCCGGCGCCTCGGCGTGCTTCATGCATTCGGCAAGCTTTCCATTCCGGTGTGGAATTCCGCACAGGCGATAGAACGCTGCGTCGACAAGTCGATGACGACGTTCCTCCTGAAGAATGCCGGCCTGCCGACGCCGCCGACATTCGCGGTCGAGGGACGTGCCATGGCCGAAGCGGTCGCCGAACGCGAACTGCCGTTCACGCCGCTGGTGCTGAAGCCGCTTTTCGGCGCGCAGGGCCGAGGCATCAGGCTGATCGAAAAACTGTCCGATCTCCCCGTCGAGGACGAGGTGAACGGCGTCTATTATCTCCAGCATTACGTGCCGCGTCCTGGCCCTCCCTTCCGCG
Source organism: Mesorhizobium sp. (assembly GCF_004962245.1). GTDB lineage: Bacteria > Pseudomonadota > Alphaproteobacteria > Rhizobiales > Rhizobiaceae > Mesorhizobium. Next base: position 2,547 of record NZ_SUHQ01000028.1, read on the forward strand.
ACTTTCGCGTTTTCGTCTGCGCCGGCGAGGTCCTGGCGATGATGAGCCGCCGTGGCGACGACTGGATCACCAACGTCAATCGCGGGGCGGTGCCTGAGCTGGTTTCGGGGCATGGCGAAACCCAGTTGGCGGCGCTGGCAAGGGCCGCCGCCGCGGCTCTCGGCGCGGATTTCGCCGGCGTCGATATCGTGCCGGCGGCCGACGGCAAGCTGTTCGTGCTGGAGGTCAACAGCATGCCCGCCTGGTCCGGGCTCCAATCGGTCGTCGCGGTGAACATCGCCGATGCGATCGCCGACGCCCTGCTGAAATTCCTGGCCGATCGCGCCGAGGCAGCGGCGGCGCGCCCCTACCGTCTCACCGCGCCGGCGAATTCGTGACGAGCCGCTAGCATGGCGCTTTCGCGAGAACGCCTCCGGGCAGCCTACCAGGATGCTTGCCGGATGGAGATCGAGGCGCTGAAACCGGGCAACGTCCATTTGTTCGCCGACGGGCACGGCATGTCCGCCGCCCAGTTCATGACGAGTGCGCAGGTTTCGTCCGGACCGCTGACCGATCCTCGCCTGCCGGTCGGACAGCGCATTCTGGAAGCGGTCCGCGCGACACGCCTGGCGGTCGCGACCAATACCAATCTCGGTATCATCCTCCTGTCGGGGCCTTTGATATGCGCCGCCGAAATGATGGGCGCCCGACTGCACGACAATCGACTGCACGACAATCTCGACGCGGTGCTGCGCGCGATGAGCATGGACGATACCAGGGCGGTGTTCGAGGCGATCGTCGCGGCCGCGCCAGGCGGCCTCGGAGAGGCCGCGAACGATGTGCGGCAGGAGCCGAAGGTTCATCTGCTCGAAGCGATGCGGGAGGCGGCCGACCGCGACATGATCGCCCGCCAGTACGTTACCTGTTTCGGCGACGTGTTCGGCGTCGGCCTTGCGGCTCTGGAAGCAGCGTTGGCCCGCGGCGAAGGCGGCATGTGGCCGACGGTATTCGCCTATATGGCGTTTCTCGCGGGCTTCCCCGACAGTCATGTGGTGCGCAACCACGGAGCTGAAGCCGCAAATCAGGCGCGGCAGGATGCCCTTGCCGTTCAGGCGGCGCTCCATGCCAACGACGACGAGGCGGCACGCATTCATCTGCTCATGGGGTTCGACCGCCGACTGAAGGCGGACAACATCAATCCCGGCACCTCGGCCGACCTGACCGTGGCTACTCTTTTAGTCCACCTCCTCGGCGTTCGCCTTGCATAATCGCAGCGTTGGTGGTTGACTTCTAGAGGTGGAAGCTGTGCTTCCGCGGCTATCCAGCCAACCGGTCCGGACGTCCGGGCGCTGCCAACAAGGATAGCTGTCCATCGAGCGCTCGCTCGGTTGCGGCGTCTTTGGACACCATAATTGTGTCTTGGAGGAAATTGGCATGGCAAAAATCTCGAAAGTAATGGTCGGTGAATCGCTGGTAGGAGACGGCAACGAAGTGGCGCATGTCGACCTGCTCATCGGCCCACGGGGGAGCGCGGTCGAAACGGCATTCTGCAACGCGCTTACCAACAACAAGGACGGCTTCACCTCCCTTTTGGCGGTGATCGCGCCCAATCTTCAGTGCAAGCCCAACACCATTCTGTTCAACAAGGTCACGATCAAGGGCGCCAAGCAGGCCGTGCAGATGTTCGGTCCGGCCCAGCATGCGGTTGCACTGGCCGTGCAGGAAAGCGTCGCCGAGGGGATCATTCCTGCCGACGAGGCGGACGATGTGTTCATCTGCGTCGGCGTTTTCATCCATTGGGACGCGGCGGACGACGCCAAGATCCAGAAATACAATTACGAAGCGACGAAGGAAGCCATTCAGCGCGCGGTCTCGGGAACGCCGACGGCTGCCGAAGCCACGGCTAAGCGGGACCAGGTGAAGCATCCGTTCGCGGCTTAGACAAGAGACAGCCCCGCACAGGCAAAACCCTCGGCGGAGCCGGAGGGTCTGTTGCGCCGCCTGAAAAAGCTTCTGGGCCTTTAGAGCATCGGATCCCAAAAGCCTGCCCTCGGGTTCCGACCCGGGGGTGGGAACCGGTTCGGGAATCCTATGCTTTAACAAAGCGATAGAGCGGCGACATGATTCAATTTGAGAGTCGCCGCCCTAAACCAACGTCCAGTTTCCGGGGGGTCGAATGTCAGGTGCCAAGCGATGCGAGGTACCGTGGCGTGAGCGTGCCGTCATGCAGCGAGGTCGCGACCAACGCCGCGGCGATGCCGAGCGACGAAAGGGCGCGAATGTCAGCCTCGTTGCGCACCCCGCCGGCCGCGATCACGGAGCGGCTTCCAGCCTTCGCCTTGATCGCCTCGAGCCGCGTGAAATCGGGACCGGAGGCGGAGCCGACCTTGGCCAGTGTCATGACGATCACCTTTTGCGGCCAAAGCTCCGGCTCGTCGAGAAATGATGGTGGACCGCGAAACCCGTCGTCGAAGAAATCCAGCGACAGGATAAGGTCCGGATGATCGCAAAAACGCCGGAAAAGCGCGTCGTCCTGCTGCGATTCGGAACCCAGGACCGGGTAAAGCCAGGGTTCGGCAAGTGCCGCCGAAAGTGTCTTCTCGTCGGCGATGCCGGCATCGACCCAAAGCTCCGGCGGCTCCGCCATCGCCTGCAGTCGGGCAAGCGCACCACTGTTCGGCGTTCCGCCTTCGATGGCATCCAGATCGGCGATGTAGAAGGTCGGGAAAGGGTAAAGCCCGCGCAGGCCTTCGGCGACCGCGACGACATCGGAACTTTGGCTGAGCGGCGTAACGATCGGCCTGTAGCGATCGCGTTTTCCTTGGCAGGCGCGGACCACCTCGCCGCCTTTCAGGTCGAGAACCGGAATGATACGCAACGCTTTTCTCGCTAACCAACTGTCCCTGTCATGAAAGCTTGAAGTGTGGAAAAAAGAAAGAGCATCATTGCCGGCTTCGATATTGGCGGCGCGCATCTGAAGGTGACGCGTGCGCAAGACGGCCGCATCGTCGAGGCGGTAACGATCGCCACGCCGCTTTGGCTAGGACTGGATAATCTGACCTCGGCATTCGACGAAGCGGCTCCGATTTACGCTGGCGCCGATCTCAACGCATTCACCATGACCGGCGAGCTGGCGGACATCTTTCCGTCCCGCGATGCCGGCGTCGCGGCTCTGCTGGACGAGATTTCGACCCGTTTCCCGGGCGAAAAGTTGATCTATGCCGGGCGGTCCGGCTTTGTCGGGGTCGAGCAGGCAGCGCGGCTGAGCACCGATGTGGCCTCCGCCAACTGGCACGCAACGGCGTCGTTGGTGGCGAAACGTGCCAGCGATGCGCTGTTCGTCGATATCGGCTCCACCACCACCGACATCATCGCCATCAGGAATGGCGCCGTCGCCAATGATGGCTACACCGATGCCGAACGGCTTCTGAGCGGCGAACTGGTCTATACCGGCTTCACCAGGACGTTCCTGTTCGGTGTGGCCTCGTCGGCCCCCGTCCGTGGCAGGCTGACACCGCTGATGAACGAGTATTTCGCCTCGATCGCCGACGCGCACCGTATCCTGGGGGTGCTCGACGAAAGGGACGACAGGCACTCTTCCGCCGACGGCAAGGAAAAGACTGTCGATGGCTCGATCGCGCGGCTGGCGCGCATGATCGGGCGCGATGCCGCCGACCTGACACCGCCGGAGTGGCGTGAGGTCGCGCGCTGGTTCAGCGAGCAGCAATTGCGCAAAATCCACGACGCGGCGTCGCTGGTCGCCGGGCCGCTCGCCCGGGATGTCCCGATCGTCGGCGCCGGAACCGGCCGCTGGCAGATCAGGCGGCTGGCCGAACGCATGGAACGCCGCTTCGTCGACTTCGCCGAGATCATCCCCGCAGATGACGCCGTTCGCGACGAAGCGAGCAGCGCGGCACCTGCATCGGCGGTGGCGCTGTTGGCGGGGTGTCGTTTGTAGGTTCATGGCCATCCGATCAATCGGGGAGATGAGATACTGTCCCTGGAATTGGCCCGACTTGAAACCCGTACCAGCGCATCCAAAACCGGACCGCGCGCAAGGTCGCAACAGGATGGAAGGTTCGGCACCCGCTCGGCGCATGTCCGGTTCGCGCCCATTTCGGTCGTTCTGGGCCGGCTTCTCAACGACTAGGAGCGGACATCGCCGGCGACACGCTTGAAAAATGTCAGGTGAGTCAGAATGCCACCTTGGCTTCGAGCAGAACCTCCGGCAAACATAAGCAAGAGGGTAACGATGCCGGCCATGACGAAGTTGGAAACGACAGACGCAGACATTCGCTCTGCGCTACACGCCAAACGATTGCGGCACGCGAAATCTCATCCCAATACGCTCGTGATCGACGAGCTTGGCCTCGCGCACGCCCGAAGCCGTATCGACGTCGCCGTCATCAATGGCTGCATCCACGGCTACGAAATCAAGAGCGCCAAGGACAACCTGGACCGGTTCGCGACGCAGATCGAAATCTACCGCCAGACACTACAAAAGCTCACACTTGTCGCCGCGCCGAAGCACGTCGCAAGCATCATGAGTCACGCTCCCGAATGGTGCGGCGTGATCGTGGCCGAGCAGGGACCAAGAGGCGGTATCAGCTTCCATGTGTTGCGAAACGTCACCGCCAATCCCGACATCGATCCGGTCATGATGGCGCATCTTCTCTGGCGCAATGAAGTCATCGAACTCCTGAGCCAGGCCGGATATGCGCCGAAAGACCTCCGGCGGCCGAGAAGGCAGCTTTACGAGATGCTGTGCGAAGCAATGAGCTTGCGTGAGATCACCGCGTCCATCCGCGCCTTCATGGTGCAGCGCCAAGCGTGGCGAGATCGTCCAGCACACGCGTGATGTGGTGGTTGATCGCCACCTCCTTCCACCGCGTCTGATTGCTCGGTCCTTCCTTATGAACCGCGCATTTTGCGATGTATTCATCGCCGCTTGAATAGCCGGCACCATCGAACTTTCCTGATGCTACGATTGACGCACAGTGACCATGCATCTGTGCACGATTGTCATTGAATGCCCCACCCTTGCGCACCTCCCAAGCCGCCGGCGTCGTGTAGACGAGCTTGCCGGCCGCCTTGATCATACGCATATCCAACGCTTTGAATTCTGGATGGACGATCGTGTAATCCCCGTAGTTCAGCTGCCGCATGCCGGCTGGCATATTGCCGAGCAGCGCCTGATAAAAGAGCCAATCGTGGCGCGGGAGTTGGTCCGCGCCCTTGGCAACGTCCTTGAATGTCTCCGGAATCGCCGTGCCGATGACGACGAAATTGCGGAAGGCATGCAGGTCGCCAAGCTTTTGCATGGCCGCAATGAGCGCGCCTGCAAAAGCATTGTAGGGCTCAAAATTCGGCGCGCCGAGATCGATAACGAGATCAACTTCGTCGAGCGATATACCGAGCGCCGTGGTCAAAGCCTCGATACGCGTGCGCGCATCCGGCTTCATTAGGTCCTCCAGCCGAACCGCGATGGCCGCTCCAAGGCCATCGGTCGCAACGATCCCTGCAACCGATGCGACCGTGAGTGGGGAGGCATCGAGAGGAACAGCGGGCATCGCGTTTGCCTGGAATGCTCGCAGGGCTTCGAACACGTATGTGAAGATGTCGCGGCCGTCCCCCATTGGGTTGCCGGAAATACTGGGATGCACGCCGACCCACGCTGGCCGCTGCCCCCACTTGGCCTTGAAGCGGGCGGCAAACGGATGGACGTGCTCCTGAACCGTCTTCTTCGGCTGCCACAACTCGAAATCGAATTCGACTTCCGGAATGGTGACATAGGGAACGATGCGGTCCTTGGCGGCGGCGGCAAGGCGGGCAAGCGCCTGATATTCGCCCTGACGCCACCGCAGCGCCGGAACATACATATCCTTAGTCAAGATCATCGCTCGCCTCCTCTAGCTGCGAGCGCACCTGATCCCGACCTACCAGATCGTTCAGGATGGTATAGTTGCCGCGCTCCTTCCTGATGCGCCCCGCGATAATGCTCGGATCGATGCCGATCGTCTCCGCGTCGATCTTCACCGCCTCTTCCGAGAGGGCGAAGCGGGACAGGCACTGATCCCACAATGCTTCCGGTATCAGAGCGTCGAGCGCGAATTTGTCAGCCTCCGCCTCGATAGCATCACCGTCATTGCCGCCTTCCTCGTCGAAGAAGTCGAAGCGCAAACCGTCGAAGAGATGCAGGAAGACGTGACCGAGCTCGTGCATCAGCACGAACCAAAAATTGTCCAGCCGGTCGTATCGCAACGTAAGGCCCACAACCGGCGTATCGCCGTCAGTAAACATGGCTGCGCCGTCGAGATACGATCCCGAGAGGTGCCGTTCGACGATAAGCACGATGCCCTTGTCAGCCAACAGATCGCGGGCACGCTTCGGTCCGTCCTTCCGTTTCGTGAGATGCACCAACTCTGGCAGCCACCGGTCATCGAGTTCGAAGGTTCCGATCTCTTCTGCTTCAATCTTGCTACGCGCCCGCTCTAGAATGCGCGCCTGCCACGCGAGTAGGGCGTATTCGTTCGGCACGTTCCCGCTGCGCATCTTCTTGCGGTGAAACGCCGTGGCAAATTGCGGTCCGGCCGCGTGCAGGAAATATTCCTTCACGCGCTCAATCGGGTTTGCGCCACGCGGCAGATCAAACCACTTGCGCTTGATCATCTCTTTGTAGGGGAGCTGACCCCAGACGATATCGTCGGCATCGCCCCACGCGAACACCGATCCGCCGGCCTGCTTCGGTCCCTCAAAACTTCCTGACGCCTTCACACCGAGCGCCTTCGAAATCTCGATCAGCCGACCAAGGCTTGCGCCCATGTAGTCGGTCGCCTCGTAGCGCTGCACCTGTTGAGGCTTCATGCCAAGTTTTTCGGCGAGGTCCGTCTGACTCATGCCGGAGGCAATTCGCGCCTGCACCAGCACGCGCGGCAATTCTTCTAGCGCATAGGTTTTCGAGAACGAGGCCTGGCCGGATTTCAACAGATCGTATTCGGCAAGCTCGGCCTCGATATCGGCGATTTGGCTTTTGAGCCCATCGATCTCCGCCTGCTTGAGCCACACCTGATCCGATGTGCGCGCCTTCGCAGCAGCAAGCGCGTCTTGCAACTTCGCTAGTTGCGCACTCGATACGCCATACTGTTTGTCGCTGTAAATCATGGCTGCACCTTCCCGGAGAGAAGTGGATCGGCCGAAAGCGGAATGGAGATGATCCCTTTCTGTTTTCCTGTGAAACGATCCAGTTGGAAAAAATCGACGAATGCCTGCCCGACATCCACGCACATCATCGAAGACGGAAAGAACTCGCCCTTGAATGCCGCTTTCTGCGCTGCCCGACCGTTCGCAAACTCCAGGAACACTGGATCGAGCTTGGCCGGATCGACCCCGGTAGGGTCCCAGCATGCATCGAAGTCGCCAGGCCTCGGCTTGCCGGTCACATAGCTGCCGTCGAGATAGATCGCCGGACATCCAGCCAATCGCAGCTTGCCAGAGGCGAGAACGAGGCCCTCGAAAAGCTCACGCCGCCAAGCATTCGTTGCGAAAGCAGTCGCCACATCTTCCAAACTCGCCGCGTGCGCCCCAGGGGGCAGAACGGTCCACGGGGAGCCGGGCAACATGACGAGGGCAGGAATCATTTTTACAACAATAATGTTGTAAATACTAAAAGGCAAGTGCGGGAGGGTTTGGCACCTGATCGCCGCCGGATGCCGCTTGGGAGCCCAGATGGAACGCTAGAAAGAAGATTCCTCGTTGAACCGGCAGCGAATGCCTTCGGAAGGATTGGGTAGGCGCCCTTGGCATGCGCCAAATGTCCGCTGTCGCTCCTCGCTGCCACCAAGCCGCCCGTCCGCCTGCGGCCCCTGACTGGTCGCTCAGCTTGGTCCGCCTGAGTGATCGCTTCCGGCAAGTTTTATCCGATGGCGATCGGCGATCTTGTCTGATGGCCTAATATCCCGATCAGGAAGAGAAACCGAAGCGGCGCAATAGGTCATCTGAACATGGGGTGATACGGTCCATTGAATCACCGACGGCATTGTTGCCGAGGGCGTGTCGTCCATTTGGACCGTCGCAGACAAAACGCTTGCCACCAGGTAGCGCACAAACAGCGTCGCTCTTTCGGACAAGCACGAGCCCGCCGGCCTCCCAACTCCGCCAATTCAGACAGCCGGGTATCCTGTTTGCCAACGCCCTCGGCAGTTCCGAGCGAACGGCATTGAGAGGTTGATTGTCGCAGATCGTCAAAGAATCTGCGCCATTCGTCAGCCCGACACCATCCATTTGACGTTTGGCGATGTCGGCGAGCTTCCCTTGTAGACAGCCTTGAACATCATTGAAGTCGATGGTCAGCCTTTGAGGAGCTGAGAAATGGCTTCTGAACCAAAAGGTGATTGCGCTACCGATGTCCCCTAGGGGGCCACCCGCAATACCTGCAAGGATGAACAAGATCACGCCTGCAATAGTCAGTTGACGCCACCACTTACGCATTTGGCGCGACCATGAACACGAAGCTGACGTTGCCGATCTGGAATGACATACGCAGCCACCCTGTGACATTGCCGACGCGGCAGGAAAAGGCCCCTTCGTCGATACCTGTGAAGAATTCCTTCTTTTCCTGGTATCGAATGAATCCTTGGACGCATGCGGAGGTTAGCTTATCGAAGGCCTTCATCAAGGCAGGGAGCTCGGCCCGTGCCTGATTCAGAAATTCAATGTTTGCCGGGACGGCACTGCTCAGAACTGATTCCTCGGCCTGGCGCTGCAGAAATGCCGTCATGCCCTCGGGGTCGTTCTGAAGCTGCACAAGTTCGTTGATAATTGTCTGGTGTCGGTTATCGCCCTCGATCGCCTGAACGGTGATATCGCACCATTGCAGATCAGGGTCCTCGGTAGACCAGCAGGCGGTCGCATTCCTGACGGACGCGCCATTGTTGAGCGCGTCCTCTCGCGTGAGGTCGCAGGTGCACTTTTCATGTGTGGGGCCGGCAGCCATGGACGGGATCGGCCCCGATGAAACAGCGATGGCGAACATCGCGGCGGCAACAAATCTCACCATGAATCCCACCCTCAAAACCCGAAGGCACAATAGCATGAGGATGCCGGAGGCGAAAACCAGGGTGCTGTCGGCTGAGGAAGATGCGCGACCAGTCATCGTGCATACCGGGCTCAATGACCGCAAACGGATCGAACACCGCCGTTTGAGATCAGCGCCACCGCCACCGTGTGCTAAAACACGTCAGCCCGGACGCTTACTCTGGTTCAGCATATCCGGTTCATCCCCGCGCATCCTCGCCGCTGGCATCCTTGGCCGCAAGGTGATCGCCGACACGCTGCATCAGCCAGCCCCAGGCTTCCTTTTCGCCCTCGCCCGCGGTCTTTTCGATAGCGATCGAAAGGTAGGCGATTTCCGCCTCGATCTTGTCGCGCGGCAGCATGCCGAGCCGGCTGACCAGGATGGCCAGTTCCAGCACCGCCGCCTTGGCGCGGTTGAAGCCGGTGAACGGCGCATGAGTTTCCTCCCGCACGACGCGGCAGAAATGGCGAGGCCGCATGCCATCGTCGTCGACACGTTCGACTTCGAGGACCGAATGCGCGAGCGCCGCCGCGAGCCGCGGCACTGGAAACCCGTCGACCGGAACGGTTGGCCAAAGCTTGCGGCCGGTCAGGCAGCCGGCAAAGATGCGCACGTCATCGGTATAGTTGGCGATGGCGAACGGCACGTCGGCGAGATTGTCGAGCGTGACCGACGGCCGGAACGGCGCGATGATCCAGCCGTCCTTCTCGGCGATGATACCGATCGGCGCGATGTGGACGGTTCCGGCCTTGCTGACGGTGGTGATGATCGATTCGCGAATGTAGGGCATGGTTTAGCGCTCTTTCTTCGCGCGAAGTGTGTGTCCCGCTTCGGCAAGACGGGTGCGGTCGGTTTCGGGAGCCGGCGCGGCGACGCCCCATGCGAGCGGCTCGTCCTGCACATAGCGCTTGCCGAGGCGCCACGCGATCTCGGCCTTCATCAGTTCCGCGCCGAGATAGAAGGCGTGCGCGCCATCGGCCTCGACGCCAAGCCCGGCAAAGAGTTCGAACGCATCCCTGGCAACCGCGTGCCCCTTGCCGTTGAAAACATGGATGCCGTCCTCGGCGGTCATGATGCGGAAGTTGGCGTCGCGCACCTCCGCCGCTAATGCCTCGATATCGCCGGTCGAGGCCGTGAACGGCTTGCGGTCGTGAACCTGCAGGAGTCCCGGATGGTAACTCCGCGGCAACGCTCCGTCGTTCTTCGCGGCAAACAGGATGCGGCGGGCAATATCGTGCTCCTCGATCGTTCGCACCGTGTGCGGACTGACATGTACGGCAAGCACGTTTCGGATCTGCAGTTCCGAGCAGAGCCCGGCCAGAACGGCGGTGACGCCGGAACTGTCGGCGTCGGTCAATTCGGTGAGATTGCCGGTGCCCATCAGCAGTTCGACCTCGGGCCAGCGGCGGCGCGCCTCGATGAAGCGTCCGAGTGACGCGGCAAAGCCGAAATGGATCGGGTCGAGCACGGGATCGGCGATGAAGGCGACACCGGCCTTTTGCGCGGCTTCGATGGCCCGCCCGAGCGAATCCAGGTCGCCGGGCGCGGACGGGATCAACACCGGCACCGCCTTGTGGTCGAAGGCCAGCGGCAGCGTGTTCTCATCGAGGCTGAGAAGATAGTCCGCACCGGCGCGCGCGCCGATCGACAGTTCGTCCGTGCTGGCGGAATCGACACTGACCAGAAATCCCCGTGCCTTCAACTCGAGCACGGCCTCTTCCAGCAATGGAAACGGCGTTTCCGGCAGGCAGCCGAGATCGATGACATCAGCGCCGGCCGCGGCAAGCGCCTGCGCCCGCGCCACAAGCGCCTCGATCGACAGCATCGGCGCATCGACGATTTCGGCGAAGATGCGCATGTCGTGACGCGAAAGGTCAGGCGGCTCGCCCGCCCGGCCGAGAAAGACCGGTAGATCGGCGATCTCGTCGGGACCGCGCACGAAGGGCACGCCGAAATGGTTCGACAGGTGCTCGATGTCCCCCCGATAGCGGCCGGGCAGGATGACGCGGTCGGCCGCGCCTGTCAGGCTGAGCCGCCGCTTGATGATGTCTTCGCTCATCAGCGCCGCGACCTTGACGCCGATGTCGATGATCTCCCACGCGAATTCGGTTTCGCCAAGCCCCGCCAGCAGCCGTTCCAACCGGACCTTGGCCAGATGGCCGGTAAGGAAGACCAGCCGCTCAGCCATGGCCTGCGAGCTCGGCGTGGCGCCGCCTGACCGAGGCTTCGAGATCGGCGAGCGACTCGACCACCTGGGTGCGCTCGAAGCTCTTCAGCCGGTTGGTATTCTCCAGGTCGATCCTGCGCGGATAGACCTTGACCAGCCCATGCGGCGCCATGGTTTCGAGTTCCGGCGCGGTGTCGCAAGCAAAGACGATGGTTGGCACGCGGCACTTTCCCGCCTGGGCAAAGACATTGGTGGCCAGCGTGTCGGAAATGCCGAGCACGCATTTGGCGACCGTGTTGGAACTGGCCGGCGCCACCACGACCGTGTGATAGACACCGTGATAGAATTCGCCGACCGGGATCGCGCTCGCCGTCTTGTCATGCAGCACGCGCGTGGTCTCCGGAAAATCGAGCTTGAGCTTGTACATGCGCAGCACTTCGTCGGCGGCTCTCGACACGAAGACATCGCAATGCTCGAGCTGGTGAATGAGTGCGAAGCTCTCCGTAAAAAAATGACCGGAACCGGTCAAAACCCATGCCCAGCGCGGCGTATGCAGCTTCGCCATCGCCTACCCTGCTTTTCTTGCCGGCCGGACCGGGGCCGCGATCGCGACGCCGGGCAGATTGCCAGCCGCAAGCAGCGTCCCGGCCTCGGCGGCATCTTTCGGGCCGGCGAGATGGAAATCGACGCCGTCGGGCAACATGGCGGCGAAGCCGGCGTCGACGATGCCTCTGGCCGCCAGGCTGTCGATGGTGTCGCTGCCGAAGAAGGCGCCGGTCTGCTTGATCAATAGCAGCGCCTTCGCGCCGAGTTTGCCGGCAAGCCAGGCTGCAAGGGAATCGGAGGTGATGTCCCAGGACGCTGGAATGTCCGGCGCCGACAGGGCCAATGCCGACGGCAGCCACACCGGGACCTTCCCAGTGTCCATCGCCCGTACCATTTCTTCCAGCGACCGTGCCGGCGCCAGCCTTTCGTCGCGGTCGAGGATGACCTGGCCGAACTGCTCCATGGCGAGGATCGCCATGGCGTGGGCGGCGGTGTCGGAAAAATCCATGCGCATCTGCGTCTCGCGCACCTGGTCGGCGAAGAGGCCGCCGCCGGGCACGATGACGATCGGCAGCTTGGAACCCGCCAGCGCCGCGATCCAGCTCTCCAGTTCCGCCGCACGAACCGTGCTGCCGCCCAGCTTGACGACGGCGCGCTTGACGACAGCGCGCCTGACGACCTCAGGCTTTTCCTGTCGCGGCTGGGAAACAGCGCTTTGGTCTTTTCGCCCGGCAGAGCCGGAAGCAACGCCGCGGCCTGCCGATTGGCGCTTGCGTTCGATCTCGACGCCGACACCGCCTGGGCCGAGTTCGAGCTTTTCCACCCTTACCGTGACGCGCACGACACGCGGGTTCTCCAGAATGTAGGCCGCCACCTGCTCGGCCAGGGCCTCGCTGAGCTGGACGTGGCCCCGCGCGACGATGGTGCGAATGCCGTCCATGATGATGTCGTAGGAGAACACATGGCGCATGTCTTCGGGATGGTCGGTGACTTGCAGCACGTCGGCGCTCACGTCGAAACGCACCTTCTGTGTATGGCCGTGCTCGAAGCTGTAGGCGCCGATCTGGACCGGCAGGACAAAATCCCGCACGAAGATCTTGTCGGTGCCCAGTGTCGGGTCGGTGCCCGGCGAATAGCCCCGCGCCGCCAGCAGGCGGTAGTCGACGCTCGACGAGCCGCCGGCCCGGGATTCTTCCGGAACCAGCTCGCGGATCTGCGAAACCGCCTCGGCGCTGATCGAACCGGTGCGGCCGGAGTGGCCGCACAGCGCCCCGCGAAAGCCGAGAAAATCGGGAGCGAAGGGCAACAGGCGCGGAATGTCGGGGGCCTCCAGCGATCCGCTCAGACCAACCATGAGACCGAGCGATTTCGCTCGATCGACGAACCCCGGGATTTGCTCGGGCGGCAGATGGTCGAGCAGCCGCCCGTTTGCCTTGTTCGCGGTATCGACCATGGCGCCATGGAAGCGATGTTTGGCAAGCATCGGCAAGAGCTCGAAATCCGGCGCCAGATCGGCGAACAGCACGGCGATCAGTTTCGTTCGCGCGGCGAGCGGTTCGAGCGCCTCCGCACAAGCGACGGCATTTGCAGACGGAAAAAAGCCTATCTTGACGTAATCGACGCCGGTGGCGGCGATCTCTTCGGCCTTGGCGCGGATCGTTTCGGGTTCCATCGGCAGGTCGCCGCAAACCGCGCTGACCGGCGCCCGGCCGGCAATCGCCGAAATCGTCCGGCGGAGCGTCTGCGTGGATACCGCGCCCAGCGCTCCCGCCTTCGGATCCTTCAGGTCTATGATGTCGGCGCCGCCCGAAAGCGCGATTTTCGCCTCGTCGACGCCGGTGACGCTGGCCAGCATTCTGGTCATTGGACTTTCTCCGGCATGAGGGACGGGACGCCCTTTTTGAGACGATTGATCTTCCGGTGCCGGGATTCGTCCACCGCCTCGTCGGCGGCAGGTTCCATATCGGCAACGGCAGTGCTGATCTTGGACCCGTATACCGAAATCCGGCCGGCTGCCGTTCCGGCGAGAAGGCATGGGACTAAAGCAGACGCAAGAAGTCCACTTTCAGGGTTTGATAAATTTTGCGGGTCAGCTAAGCTCATTTCGGGCACCTTGACTTCGCGCCGATCCGACAACAATCGGACTTTAGCGCAAGAACGGGTAATTTTATCGATGACGAGCGCGGTGCCGTGCACTCTCGCGGCCTTTTTGTGCTTTTTTTCCCCAACCGTCAACGTTCCCGGCGCGGCAGCCCAGGAAGCGTCGCCGGTTGCAACGGCCAAGCCGGAGAAAAAGATAACCGAAATCAAGATAGGCTATTTGCGCGCCTATGCGCCGCAACTGGCTTTGTCGGTGTTCGACGTCCCGCCACGCGATGAAGGTGTCGCCGGCGGCAATGTGGCGATCGCCGACAACAACACGACCGGCAGCTTCCTCCGCCAGAAATTCAGCCTCGACGTGACCGAGGTAAAGCCGGACGCGGACGTCGTTCCCGCCTTCCAGGAAATGATCGCCAAAGGCGAACGCTATGTGGTCGCGGACCTCTCGGCCCGGCAATTGCTGTCGATCGCCGATCTTGCCCGCGACAATGGCGTCTTGATCTTCAATGCCGGCGCCACCGACGATAGTCTTCGCGAGGAGGAATGCCGCGCCAACATTTTCCACACCATCCCAACGCGCAGCATGCTGGCCGACGGGCTGGCGCAATATCTCATCTGGAAGCAGTGGCGGCGCTGGGTGCTGATCTACGGCTCGCACGAGCGCGACCAGCTGTTTGCCGAGGCGCTGCGCCGGGCGGCGACGCGCTTCGGCGGCGAGATCGTCGCCGAAAAGGAGTTCAAGGATACCGGCACCGCGCGACGGACCGATTCCGGTGTCGTCCAGATCCAGCGGCAGATGCCTGTCTTCACCCAGGACCTGCCGGAGCACGACGTGTTGCTGGTCGCCGACGAAAGCGAGGTGTTCGGCACCTACGTTCCGTTCCGCACCTGGATTGCGCGGCCGGTCGCCGGCACCGCCGGCCTCACCCCTTCGGCCTGGCATCCGGCCAGCGAGCAATGGGGCGGCACCCAGATCCAGAACCGCTTCGCCAAGGCAAACGGCCGCCGCATGCTGTCGAAGGATATGGCGGCGTGGACTGCGGTGCGCATCCTTGGCGAGGCGGCGACCCGCACGCAGGGCGCCGACCCGCGCAAGATGGCCGACTTCATCCGCTCCGACGATTTTTCGATCGCCGCCTTCAAGGGGCAGAAACTGACCTTCCGCAAGTGGAACCAGCAGTTGAGGCAGCCGATCTTCCTCGGCGACAACCGGTCGGTCGTCTCGACGTCGCCGCAGGAGGGCTTTCTGCATCAGGTGTCCGAGCTCGATACGCTCGGGGTCGACGAACCGGAAACAAAATGCGTGCTTAAGTAGACCAATTGGGAGGAATTTCAGTGCACGGAGGAGCTTGCGCACTCGCCATTCTCGTGACCGGCTTTATGGCCGGCCCGGCGGCGGCCTACACGGCCTATGTTTCCAACGAGAAAGACAACACGATGAGCGTCGTCGACACCGCGACGATGCAGGTGGTGAAGACCGTCAATGTCGGGCAGCGTCCGCGCGGCATCACCATCTCGCATGACGGCAAGCACGTTTATCTCTGCGCCAGCGACGATGATTCGATCGAGGTGATCGACACGGCAACCCTGGAGATCGTCGATACCTTGCCCTCCGGGCCTGACCCGGAGCTGTTCGTGCTCTCGCCTGACGGCAAGACACTCTACGTCGCCAACGAAGACGACAATCTCGTCACCGTCATCGACATAGAGAGCAAGAAGGTGCTGGCCGAGATCCCGGTCGGCGTGGAACCGGAAGGCATGGGCGTCAGCCCGGACGGAAAGACCATGGTCAACACGTCGGAAACGACGAACATGGCGCATTTCATCGATACGTCGACCCACGAGATCACCCACAACGTGCTGGTGGACACGCGTCCGCGCTTCGTCGAGTTCACGCCCGACGGCAAGCAGGCCTGGGTGAGTGCCGAGATCGGTGGCACGGTTTCGGTGATCGACAATGAAACGCGCGAAGTCGTCCACAAGATCACCTTCGAGATATCAGGCCTGAGGGCCGAATCCATCCAGCCGGTCGGTGTGCGCATCACCGCCGACGGCAAGAAAGCCTATGTGGCGCTCGGTCCGGCCAACCGCGTCGCGGTGGTCGACACCGAGACTTACGAGGTCGAGAAATACATCCTGGTCGGCCAACGCGTCTGGCAGCTCGCCTTCACCCCCGACCAGAAGACCATCATCTCGACCAACGGCGTGTCGAACGACATCACCTTCATCGACGTGGCGACCGACGAGCCGGTGCAGTCGGTGACCGTCGGCGCGCTGCCGTGGGGCGTCGTCGTCTCGCCCAATTGAATCAACCCAATTGAATCAAACAGACAGAAAAACAGCAGAAGGGTAGGAAATCATGCGGAAATTTCGGGCAATCGCTTTTGCTGCGCTGGTCGGCATGGCACTCACGCAGGGCCAGGTTTGGGCGCAGGACGACGACGATGACGATGACGCAACCGCCGGTGCGGCCACCAAAACGGAGACCGGTGCCGAAGCCGAGAAGGCAACCCGGGCCAGCAAGGACGTGCCGGAACTTATCCTCGGCACCAAGGAAGACCAGTTCACCGCCAACCAGAAGGACTTCCAGCTGATCGCCGGCCAGGGCTATCGCTGGAAGATCACCGCGGCGGGCGGGCTGGAGTACAAATTCCACACCGACCTCTTCCGCAATGTGTGGAACAACCAGATCGTCATCAATGACCTCGAGGTGCACATGAACGGCGCACCCGCATGGCTCGAATTCGACGCCGACGGCACCATCCAGGTCCAGTTCACCACCGTGAGGCCCGGCATCTACACATGGTCGGTGCCCGACCTCGCCGACAAGGGCATGAAAGGCACGATCACCATCAAGTAGGGTCACCGGAAAGTACAACCTGCGCGATCGGACCCTGTGCGCTAGACTCCCGGTGCGCTACTATTGTCGACGACAAGGAGCCAGCCGGCGTGCAGCATGTGAGGACAAGCGGGCCAAGAGATGAGGTGGCGGCGCTCGATGTCGCCGGCGTCAGCCATTCCTATGGTCCGAAGCGGGCGCTCAACGACGTCTCGTTCTCGATCGCGCCGGCGACTTTCACTGTTCTTCTCGGCCTCAACGGCGCCGGCAAGACAACGCTGTTCTCATTGATCAGCCATCTTTACGACACGCGCCGCGGATCGATTCGCATCTTCGGCCATGACGTCAGCCGCGCCTCGGGCGAAGCGCTCAGGCGTGTCGGCATCGTGTTCCAGGCACGCACGCTCGACCTCGATCTCAGCGTCCACCAGAACCTCTCCTACCACGCCTCGCTGCATGGCATCGGGGGACGCGAGGCCCGGCAGCGCATTGCCGCGCTGCTCGACACAGTCGACATGCAGGGCCGTCAGCATGACAAAGCACGCAGTCTTTCCGGCGGCCAGATGCGGCGCATCGAGATCGCCAGGGCACTGCTCCACCGCCCGTCCCTGCTGCTGCTCGACGAGGCGACCGTCGGCCTCGACATCCAGTCGCGCGCGGGCATTCTCGCCACCATCCGCAAGCTTGTCGAAACCGAGGGCATCGGCGTGCTGTGGGCCACGCATCTGATCGACGAGGTTGAAGACGGCGACCATGCCGTCGTCTTGCGGCAGGGCGATCTGGTCGCCAAGGGCAAGGTAGCCGATGTCGTCAGGGCGAGCGGTGCCGGTTCGATCCGCGACGCCTTTTCGAAGCTCAGCCGCATCGAACCGGCCGGCAGCGCGGAGATATCGCCATGAGCGCTCCCGCAATGCCCGAAAAAGTCGCCGGCATCATGCCGAGGTTCGAAAAATTCGGCCTGCGCCACTATCTCATCTGCCTCAAGGGCGTCGTCCTGCGGGAGTGCCTGCGCTTCCTGCACCAGCGCGAGCGCTTCATATCCTCGCTGGTTCGGCCGCTCATCTGGCTGTTCATTTTTGCCGCCGGATTCCGGCAGGTGCTCGGTGTATCGATCATCCCACCCTACAAGACCTACGTGCTCTACGAGGTCTACATCACGCCGGGCCTGTGCGGCATGATCCTGCTGTTCTCGGGCATGCAGTCTTCGCTGTCGATGGTCTACGACCGCGAGATGGGCAACATGCGCACCCTGCTGGTCAGCCCCTTCCCGCGTTGGTTCCTGTTAGTGTCGAAGATGCTCGCCGGCGTCGCCGTATCGATCGCGCAGGTCTACGCGTTCCTGATCGTTGCCTGGTTCTGGGGCGTCAAGGCGCCGCCGCTCGGCTATCTCATGGTGCTGCCGGCGTTGTTCCTGTCGGGCATGATGCTTTGCGCGCTCGGCATGCTTTTGTCCTCGATGATCAAGCAGCTCGAAAACTTCGCCGGCATCATGAACTTCGTCATCTTTCCCGGCTATTTCGCCTCTCCGGCGCTGTATCCCTTGTGGCGCATCCAGGAGGCGAGCCCGCTGCTCTACAAGATCTGCCTCGCCAATCCGTTCACCTATGCCGTCGAACTGATCCGCTTCGCCTTCTACGGCCAGGTCGACTGGCTGTCGCTGGGCGTCGTCGCCGGCTGCACGCTGCTGTTCCTTGCCGCCGCCATCATCGCCTACGACCCTTCGCGCGGCCTGATGACCCGCAAACAGGACACGGGAGGAAATGCCTGATGGCCCGAATGAGCCTTGTTCGCAGCCTGGTTGTGGTTGCCCTGCTCGCGCCTGGCGTGAAAGCCAATGCGGCGAACGCCGATCCGGACTGGCCCTGCATACAGCGCAAGGTGCCGCAACTCTCGCTCGGCCAGATCTGGAACGGGCCGGAGCTTCCCTCGGCGGCGAAGGACTGGTCGAAGGACCCAGCCATCTCCGCCCTGGTCGAGGAGGTGGCAGCCCGGCGGATGCCGATTGCGGAAGCCCAGAAGAAGATCAGGGATTTCGCCGCCGCCATGCCGGCCGAGCAGCTTGCACCGAAAATGGCGATGCTGGTGCAAGGCATGTTCGACCACATGGACGCCGAGCGTTCGCACGTGATGTCGGGCATTTCCCGTTACGCCCACAAGCAGCTCCAGATGGCCGCCGAATTGCGCAAGGAAGCGTCCGGCGTCGATGCGTTGCAGGCAAAGCCCGATGCGGATCCCGACGAGGTCGAACGGCGAACCGAGCAACTGAAATTCGCAACGCGAATATTCAATGAGCGCGTCCAGTCGCTGACTTACGTCTGTGACGTGCCAACGATAATCGAGCAGCGGCTCTATCAATTGTCCAAGACTGTCTCGGAGGCACTCGCCGCGAAGAAATAGCCCTTATCCGATCTTCGCGGCGGATCTCATGTCCCCCGGCCGGGCAGCACGCGCCAGCGCTGCACGAAATAGCCGGGATGTGTCTCGACCCACCGAGCCACCAGCGGCTGCGCCTGCATGAAGGCGGTCCCGGGATTCATCGCCAGGCCGTCCACCATTTGTTCGCGCTGTTCACAGGTCTGCGGCACATCCGTCAGGCAGACCATCATAACGAGTGTGTAAAGCATTACCCCTTTGTCCCCATCGAATTCCCGAACCCCATGCCCGGGAGGTTTCCGAGATACCGACCAGTCTGCAGGGGTCTCACATACAGATCGCTTACAGGCGTGAAAGGACGTGGCCCCCGTTCTTTTCGCAGTGCAACATAACATATCGCTTATCTAACGCCAACGGTCGCCGAGTGTTCTCCAGAACAATCGCTTCAGGTTGCTGCGCCAATGTGACGCCCGCCTCAGGCCGGCAGCCCGTTCTGTTTTCGCAGGCTTTTGTCGAATGCGGATGCGGGGACGAAACGGCGCAGGAAACTGACCTGGCGCGCCATTTTTCCCGCCGCATAGCGCCTTCTCGGAACGGATGCGGTCGCAGCCGCCAAAATCGTCTTGGCTACCACTTCGGGCGAATCGCCTTTTTCCATTGCTTTCCGCACGACTGCGTTCATGCCAGCGCGCGCAGCGTCATAGATATCAAGCAACTGGTCCGGCTTGGCGAGATTGTCTTCGAAGGACGTGCGAGTATAGGCGGGTTCAACCAATGCAACGCGAATCCCGAACGGGCGCAGTTCATGGTCGAGCGATTCGGAATAGCCTTCGATGGCATGTTTGGTCGACGCATAAAGCGCGAAATAGGGAGCTGGAATGAACCCCTGCACCGAACTCAAATTGACGATTCTACCCTTGCCTTGACGGCGCATTATCGGCAGGACCGCGTTGGTCACGCGGAGCACGCCGAAGACGTTCACATCGAACAGTGCCTGAGCCTGGGCCATTGAGGACTCTTCCGCGCCACCGAACAGACCCATACCGGCATTGTTGACGAGCAGGTCGATGCGCCCGGTCTCGGCCAGCACGTCATCGACCAGTTTCGCCACGGACGCGTCATCGGTCACGTCACAGGCCAGCATGGTTAGGCCGTCGGAGTTTTTGGCTGCGCGACGGCTGGTGCCGAACACGCGGAAACCGGCGCTTTGCAAAGCTATGGCCGTCGCGCGCCCGATGCCGGAGGACGCCCCCGTCACTAGGGCGACGCCAGGATTGGTCTTGTTCATGGAAATCATTTCTTTCTTTGGGTTGGACTGATTTTGGATTGGCATGGAAGAAGCACGAAAGGTCGGAGTCAGTTATGAGCGCCTCTGGCGTTCGCGCCGGCCAACTCGTCCGTCCAGCGCCGGAATAGCGCACTGGCGTTGACGCCGCCAAAGCCGAAGCCATTGGCGATCGCGTAGTCCATTGCCATCGGGCGGGCCTGGTTTGCGACGAAGTCGATGCCGTCGCCGGCTGGATCCGGCACGCCCAGATTGAGAGTTGGCGGCGCCACCTGATCCCTGAGCGCCAGGATTGCGAAGATGGCTCCAAGCCCGCCGGCGGCGCCGAGCAGGTGTCCGGTCGCCGATTTCGTTGCACTAACAGCAATGGTGGAATCTGCGCCGAAGAGTGTTTTGATCGCAGCGATTTCCCCGAGATCACCGACAGGCGTGGAGGTCGCATGCGCGTTGAGATGAGATATCTCGCGCGGCGAAATTCCTGCTTGGGCGATTGCGATCTGCATGGCCCTCCGCGCCCCGTCGCCGTCCTCGGGACCGGAGGTGACGTGATGCGCATCCGCCGTCGTGCCGTAGCCGACGAGCTCGGCGAGCGGTTTCGCACCACGCGCAATCGCGTGGCTCAGTTCCTCGATGACCAGGATGCCGGCCCCTTCGCCCATGACGAAGCCGTCCCGCGACACGTCGAAAGGCCGTGACGCTTGAGCCGGCGCCCAGTTGAAGCCGGTCGAAAGAGAGCGTGCGGCAGCAAAACCACCGAGACTGACGATGTTCATGCAGGCTTCGGTTCCGCCGCACACGGCGATATCGGCTTCGTTGGCGCGGATGAGGCGAGCCGCATCGCCGATCGCCTGGATGCCGGCCGCGCACGCCGTCACCGGTGCGCCGAGCGGCCCCTTGAAGCCATGGCGGATCGAGATGTGGCCCGCCGCGAGGTTTACCAGGAAGGACGGTACCGTAAACGGCGATAGGCGGCGGACGCCGCGCTGGTCGACCGTGCGCACCGCCTCGGTTATGGCGGGGAACCCGCCGATGCCGGACGCGATGATCGCGGCCGTACGCAGGCGATCCGCTTCCGAGACGGGCGCCCATCCTGCTTGCGCGAGGGCCTCTTGTGCAGCGGCGAGCCCGAAGATGATGAACCGGTCTACCTTGCGCTGGTCCTTCGCAGCCAGGACGGTATCCGGATCGAAACCAGCGTCCGGATCGTCTTCCAGCGAGGGAACCACCCCTCCGATCTTGGCCGGGAGGTCTCCCACCATATCGTCCGGAAGCCTGCGGATGCCCGAGCGACCGGCCATGAGCCGCGACCACGACGCGTCGACATCGGCAGCAAGGGGCGTGACCGCTCCCATGCCTGTAACAACAATCCGTCGCATCTATTTTCCTATCAATTCGGGTGCGCCGCCAGCGCTGCGCACGCCGTTCAAGCGGCGGCTGCTTCGCGAACCTGTTCGGTCGCCGCGTCCAGAAAGGCCTGGGCGAGGTCCGGGTCGTTGACGACGCGCGATAGCGTCAGCGCACCGACCATCGTCGAGAGAATGGCCATAGCCTTTCTATCGGGCTGCTCACCATTGGCCTCGGCAATGAAACGGCCGAGGATTTCGAGATGCTCCTTGATCCCGGCTTCGAACGATGCTTTCACGTCGCTGCCCTGTCTGGCGGCATCCGAACCGAGCGCGACAATCGGGCAGCCGTCCATCTTTTCTCCGCGATGGTCCATACTGAGGTAGAATGCGATCACCGCGCCAAGCGGATCCTCGGATTTTGCCGCAGTCGCGGCCGACCACCGCAGGGTGGCGCTCTCCATCGCCCGCCTCGACGCCTGCACCGCCAGATCGTCCTTGGAGGCGAACTGCTTGTAGAACGCGCCCTGGGTCAGCCCGGCAGCCTGCATCAGGTCCTTAAGGCCGATGCCGTCAAAGCCGCGCTCCCGAAAAAGCCGGCTTGCCACATTGATCACGGTTTCGCGGTTTTCCGCCGCCTGAATGCGACTCACACGCATGTCGACCTCCGTTATTTAGCTTGCGTTCGACATCTATAGCAGGTATAGAGTACGAACGCAATCCAATTCGGCTGCGCACGGTGCCTCGATCACGCATCGAACAAATTTGGAGGAGAGGTCAGATGCTATACAGTTATGTTGTCGAGAAATCGATCCGGCAGAGCTTCGACCACGTCAACAACCATCGCTGGGATGAGGCGGTGAAAGCACTCGTGCCGCATGTCCATCACCGCGTTTCCGGCGCCCACGCGCTTGGCGGTGAGCGCCACGACAAGGAAGCCGTGCGCCGCTGGTTTGAGCGCCTCGGCCGCGTCCTGCCCAATCTCCATCTCACGGTCAACCACGTCTGGGTGAAGGGCTGGCCGTGGCATACCACCGTATTTGCCCAGTGGGACGGCACCGCAACGCTGCTCAACGGCGACGCGTCCTACGTCAACAGTGGGCTCCACGTATTCACACTGCGGTGGGGCAAGGTCTATGCACTTGAGGAATTCTACGATTCACAAGCAGCGGCCCGCGGTCTTGCCGCCCAGGCGGCAACTGGCCTCGAAGAAGCTGTCGCCGAACCAATTGTAGGCTAGCAGAAGCGCAGTCAGCGGCCCGCAGCGTAACCTGACTGCGGCTACGCAAGCCCGTGGCCATGCTGGCATCGCCCGCGGACACCCCATCAGCGCGCTCTCTGCGGCCGCTTGCAGAGGAGCCGCCTCGACAGCCGCTCGTCGTTGACGGCTCGCGAGAGGAGCGCCGTACCGGCCGTTGTCGACAGAATGGCAAAACTGTTCGCGATGTCCTCGCACACCTGTTCGCGATGTCCCCAGTCCAAACAGGCTCCCTGCTGCTGGGCTCGTTGCCTGGGCCCTCGCCAACCCGCCTACCGAGCATCCCAGGATATTCCCTGATCCCGGCTTCGAATGATGCCTTCACGTCGGCGCCCTGCCTGGCGCTCTCCATCGCCCGCCTGGACGCCTGCGCCCCAGATCGTCCTTGGATGCGTACTGCTTGTAAACGCGCCTTGGGTCAGCCCGGCACCCTCCATCATCTCCTTTAAGGCCGATGCCGTCAAAGCCGCGCTCCCGAAAAGCCGGCCTGCCACATTGATCGGCGTTTCGCGGTTTTCCGCAGCACCTCACCGGCATCATTATTTTCATTTTTTAGATTGCATTCGTAATCTAACTTATATATAGAGTTCGAACGTAATTTAAAAGAGGAGATACGAGATGATCCGCAAAACCTTGAGTGCCTCAGTTTTGGCCGCGCTGTTTCTTGCCGCCCCGGCATTTGCCGAGGAAGCCACCATAGGACGCCCGATCGAAGGCGGCAGCCTGCACGAGGGACACCTCGACATGGTCGTCTATTACCTCCCGGTCGACGGCGACCTCCTGGAGGTCACCGCCACCTTCGCGCCGAAGACCGGCGGCGATCAGCAGCGCGTCGTCATGGGCCTCGCCGACGGCGACTCCGTAGCCTTTTCGATGCCGGGCCACCGCGGCCCGCTCTACGCGTTCTCGCGGTCCGGCGAGGAGGTGACGGTCTCGACCGAGGCTGACATGCACCTGCGAGCCGATGCCAATGCACCGACCCGACTTGCAGGCGGCAGCCTGCCTGCTGCTGGCCGAGGACTCGCGTCCGTGGGGCCGATGTAGAGGGTCAAACGCAATCTATTTTGAGAGGCGACGAACGTGAAAAAGAGACCCGCTATTGTGCTGGGGAGCGTCCTGATCGCGATGTCAGGGGCGGCGGCATTCGCCATACTTCCCACGCAGGAAGCCGCTGCCGTGAGCGACCCGAGGCAGGAACCGCCGATCGTCAGATTGGTGACGGCAGCGCCGGTGACCGGATCCGAGCGCAGCTTCACCGGCATCATCGGAGCGAGGGTTGAGAGCAATCTCGGCTTTCGCGTACCAGGCAAGATCGTGGAACGGCTCGTGGACGTCGGTCAGGAGGTCAAGGCCGGTCAGCCGCTGATGCGGATCGACGATACCGACCTTCGCCTCGCGCTCACGGCGAAGCGCAACGCCGTTGCCGCAGCGCGTGCGATGGTCGTTCAGACGGAACCGGACGAACGGCGATACGCCAGTTTGCTTAAGGATGGATTTGTCCCCCGACAGCGCTACGAGCAGGCGACGGCCGCGCTGGATACGGCCAAGGCGCAACTCGCCGCCGCCGCCGCGGAGGCAAGGGTCGCCGAGAACGAGGCAGCCTACGCGGTCCTCTTGGCGGACGCGGATGGAACGGTGGTTGAGACGCTTGGGGAGCCGGGGCAGGTCGTCTCCGCCGGCCAGGCGGTGGTGCGGGTCGCCAAGGCTGGCCCCCGCGAAGCGGTGGTCGCGCTTCCCGAAACAATCCGGCCGGCGATCGGGTCGGCGGCCGAGGCCAGCGTGTATGGTGGCGATGGGCGTCGCTATACGGCACGTCTCCGGCAATTGTCGAACTCTGCCGATGTCCGTACCCGTACTTATGAGGCGCGTTATGTGCTCGACGGTGAGGCCGCGGCAGCGCCGCTTGGCGCGACGGTAACCGTTCGGCTTGCGAGCCCGGCACGCCAGGCGGAAGTCCAGGTGCCGCTGGGAGCCGTGCTCGACGACGGTGAAAAGACCGGCGTCTGGGTCTTGGACAGCGCCACCTCGACGGTGAAATTTCAGCCCGTCCAGCTTGTTCGGGTGACCAGCGAAACCGCCGTGGTCACCGGACTGAACTCAAACGACCCGATCGTTTCGCTCGGCGCCCATCTCCTGCAGGAGGGCGCGCGCGTCAGGACTGCGTCTGAAAGCGGAGACAAGGGATGAACCTCAATCTTTCCGCAATCGCCGTTCGCGAACGGGCCGTCACCCTGTTCTTCATCCTCCTGCTTGTGGCCGCCGGCGCCTATGCGTTCCTCATGCTCGGACGGGCGGAGGATCCCAACTTCACCATCAAGACCCTGACGGTCACGACGGCCTGGCCGGGCGCGACGGCACATGAGATGCAGGATCTCGTCGCCGAACCGCTGGAGAAGCGGCTGCAGGAGCTGGCCTGGTACGACCGGGTGGAGACGACCACACGGCCAGGCTATGCGTATATGACTGTCACGCTGAAGGACAACACACCGCCATCTGTCGTCCAGGAGGAATTCTACCAGGCCCGCAAGAAGCTCGGGGATGAAGCCCGCAACCTGCCGCCGGGCGTCTATGGCCCCTTCGTCAACGACGAATACTCGGACGTGAGCTTCGCCCTTTATGCGCTGAAGGCCAAGGGCATGCCGATGCGTGAACTGGCCAGGCAGGCCGAAGTGATCCGCCAGGACCTACTGCATGTGCCCGGCGTCAAAAAGATCAATATTCTCGGTGAACGTCCCGAACAGATATTCGTCGAGTTTTCCTATGCCAAACTGACGACCCTCGGCGTGTCGGCACAGGACATCGTCGCCGCCTTGCAGCGGCAGAACACCGTCACGCCGGCGGGCTCGATCGACACAAAGGGGCCGCGAGTCTTCATCCGGGTCGACGGCGCCTATGACAGTGTCCAGGGGATCGTCGACACGCCGATCGTCGCTGCCGGGCGGACGTTGAAGCTCTCCGACATCGCCGAGGTCCGCCGAGGCTACGAGGACCCTCCCACCTATCTCATCCGACGCCAGGGCGAGCCCACGATCATGCTCGCGGCGGTCATGCAGGAGGGCTGGGACGGCCTCGCGCTCGGCAAGGCGCTGGAGGACAGGACAGCGGCCATCGCACAGACACTGCCGCTCGGGATGACGCTCGACAAGGTGAGCGACCAGGCCGTCAACATCACCTCGGCGGTTGACGAATTCATGATGAAATTCGCGATGGCGCTCGGCGTGGTGCTGCTGATCGCCCTGATCAGCATGGGTTGGCGCGTCGGCATCGTCGTCGCGGCCGCCGTCCCTCTGACGCTTGCCGTCGTGTTCCTCATCATGCTGGAAACCGGTCGGTTCTTCGACCGCATCACGCTTGGCGCCCTCATCCTGGCGCTTGGCCTTCTCGTGGACGATGCCATCATCGCCATCGAGGTGATGGTGGTGAAGATGGAAGAGGGAATGGATCGCATAAAGGCGGCGGCCTATGCGTGGAGCCACACCGCGGCGCCGATGCTGTCGGGAACCCTCGTCACGATCGCCGGCTTCCTGCCGGTGGGCTTCGCGCGCTCGACGGCGGGCGAATACGCCGGCAACATCTTTTGGGTCGTGGGGTTCGCCCTCATCGTCTCCTGGATCGTCGCGGTGATCTTCACGCCCTATCTTGGCGTTAAGATGCTGCCCGAGATCAAACCGGTCGAAGGCGGCCACCACGCGATCTACAACACACCGAACTATCGGCGCCTGCGGCGGCTCATCACCTTTGCTGTGCGCCACAAGTTCGCAACCTCCGGTATCGTTGCTATCGCCTTCGCACTTTCCGTTGTCGGCATGGGTTCCCTCAAACAGCAGTTCTTCCCGACATCCGACCGCCCCGAAGTGCTGGTGGAGGTTCGCCTGCCGGAAGGCACCAGCATCGAGACGACAACCGCCACAGTGAAGAAGCTCGAAGACTGGCTGGACGAACAGCCCGAGGCCGAAATCGTCACGAGCTATGTCGGTCAGGGCGCTCCGCGCTTCTTCTTCGCGATGGCGCCGGAGCTGCCTGATCCTGCCTTCGCCAAGGTTGTCGTGCTGACCCCGGACGCCGAGGCACGTGAGGCTTTGAAGCACCGGCTCCGAGAGGCGGTATCACAGGGGCTTGCACCCGAGGCCTATGTGCGCGTCACGCAGCTCGTGTTCGGCCCCTACACGCCGTTCCCGGTCGAGTTCCGGGTCATGGGACCCGATTCCGCGCAACTGTACAGCATTTCCGAAAAGGCCCTCGACATCATGCGGGGCGTTCCGGACGTGCGGCAGGCCAGCCGCGACTGGGGCAATCGCACGCCTGTGCTCCGCTTCGTCCCCGACCAGGATCGGCTGAGCCTCATTGGCCTCTCGCCGGCTGAAGTGGCCCAGCAACTACAGTTCCTGCTCACCGGCATCCCCGTTACGCAGGTTCGCGAAGACATCCGCAATGTCCCCGTCGTGGCACGCAGCGCCGGCGGCGAGCGGCTGGATCCGGCGCGTTTGGCGGACTTCTCCCTGATGAGCCGGGACGGCCGCTCGATACCGCTCGACCAGATCGGCCATTCGGAAATTCGTCTAGAAGAGCCGATCCTCAAGCGCCGCGATCGCACGTCCGTCATCACGATCCGCTCGGACATCAATGAGGCGACCCAGCCTCCTGAGGTTTCCAGGGAGATCATGAAGGCGCTTCAGCCGCTGATCGCATCCCTTCCGGCCGGCTATCGCATCGAATTGGGCGGATCGATCGAGGAGGCTGAAAAGGCCAACACCGCGCTAGCCAAAGTCTTCCCGGTCATGATAGCCGCCATGCTGATCGTTATCATGCTGCAGGTGCGGTCCTTCTCGACGATGTCCATGGTCATGCTGACGGCGCCGCTTGGCCTGGTCGGCGTCGTGCCGATGCTGCTCACCTTCAACCAGCCCTTCGGCTTCAACGCCATTCTGGGCATGATAGGACTGGCCGGCATCCTCATGCGCAACACGCTGATCCTGACTGAACAGATCAAGGAGAACCGTGCTGCCGGCCTTGACGACTATCACGCCGTCATCGAGGCCACGGTGCAACGCACGAGGCCCGTGATCCTGACGGCACTCGCCGCCGTGCTGGCCTTCATCCCCCTCACGAGCTCCGTCTTCTGGGGATCGATGGCCTATACGCTGATCGGCGGCACGGCGGTCGGCACGGTGCTGATCTTGCTCTTCCTTCCCGCGCTCTATGCCGCGTGGTTCCGGATCAGGCCGACTGCCGATGAGAACCATGAGGTATCGACGGAGGAACCGGAACAGCGAATAGCAATGGCTGCCGAGTGAGGCCCTTTTGTCAGAGGAGACGGGTCAAGTTCTCGCCCCCGGCTTTGCCTGAACATACGCAGGGCCAGCTGCACGTCTTACCGCTTACAGATGATCCACGGCGAATCCGGCAGATCGCTTCATCAGTTCTGGAGACATCCGTGAATCGCCCGGTCCGAACGCGAACTGATCCCGACGAGGTGCGTGCGCGCATCCTGGACGTAGCGGAGGAGCACTATCGTCGCATCGGCTACCACAAGACGTCGGTGGCCGACATCGCCACTGTACTGGGCATGAGCCCGGCGAACGTCTACCGTTTCTTCCCCTCCAGGGGTGCGATCAACGAGGCCATCTGCGGGCGGGTCATGAACGAGGTCGTT
Source organism: Mesorhizobium sp. (assembly GCF_004962245.1). Taxonomy (GTDB): domain Bacteria; phylum Pseudomonadota; class Alphaproteobacteria; order Rhizobiales; family Rhizobiaceae; genus Mesorhizobium. The sequence continues at coordinate 31,163 of NZ_SUHQ01000028.1, forward strand.
GACATCGCCTTTGCGATCGCACGCGCGAACGCGCCAGCCTCGGAGAAGCTCGACCGGCTCCTGACTGCCGTTCACCACCACAACAAGACGAAACTGGCCAAGGAAAAGCGCATGCACGCCTTGATTGTCGCCGCCATGCAGGAAAACTGGGCGATCGTCAGGGCGCATGTCGAGCGGATGGCGACGATCTTCGAGGCGATCATCCGCGAGGGCATCGAAGCGGGCGAACTCAAGGTCGAAGATCCCTCGGGAGCGGCGCGTGCGGTCAGGACCGCGTTCACGCCGTTCTTCCACCCGATTCTGATCGAGCAGTGCGTTCAAAACGGCGAAGACACCGAAGCGGCCCTGCGCGAGCAGATTCGCTTTATCCTGAAAGCTCTCGGCAAGTCGAACTAACGCATGCCGTATGCAGGGCGGCCGCGCGCCTTAACTCGCGCGATCCCTGATGTTCGGCTCGTCGTGCCGATAGAGCTTGCCGAACAGGGGCAGGTACATCGCGCCCTTGCGCATCAGGAAATCGTGGAACGTCGCCATGGCCGGCGAGACCGCGTGATCGGTGCGCATCACCGAAAACCACTGCCGGCGGATCGGCATGCCGACAACGTCGAGGATGACCAGCCGGCCGGCTTCGGTTTCCGCGGCGATGGTGTGGGCGGAGATGAAGGCGATGCCGAGCCCGGCCATCACCGCCTGCTTGATCGTCTCGTTCGAGCCCATCTCGACGCCGAGATCGTCGATGCGGCCGGGCACGTCGCTCAGGAATATTTCCAGCGAGATGCGCGTGCCCGAACCGGGCTCACGAATGAGGAAATGCTCTTCGGCGATCCGCTCCTTGGAAATGTCGCGTGCCGACGCCAGCGGGTGGTCGGGCGGCGCGACGATGACCAGCGGATGATCGCCGAAGACCGAGGCACGCACCGGGACTTCCTTCGCCGGGCGTCCCATCAGCGCGATGTCGATGTCGTGGTTCTTCAGACTGTCGATGGTTTCGGCTCGGTTGCCGATGGCGAGCCGCATGTCGATGTCCGGATGCTCCTTCATGAAGCCGGCCATCAGCCGCGGCGCGAAATATTTGGCGGTGGAAACGACGCCGAGCCTCAAGCTGCCGGTGCGCACGCCCTTGATCGCATCCATCTTGTCTTCGAGCAGACGAAGCCGCTCCTCGATGGCTTGCGCCGTCTCGACGAAGGCCAGACCTGCGGCAGTGGGACGCATGCCGTCCGACGTCCGGTCGAACAGGGCCAATTGGAACTCCTCCTCCACCTGCCGCAATTGGATCGTCACCGCTGGAGGAGACAGGCCTAACACCTTGGCCGCACTGACGATTTTTCCATGGCTGATGATCGCCTGAACGGTCTTGAATTGCTTGAGCGTGAGGTTTCTCATACGCCATACTAAAATTTTTTTACTGAGGAAGTAAAGTTATTGAATTTTACTTATCAGACGTCGTTTGTTTTCATTCCCCAATCCGGCCTCCGAGGAGATGCGGCTGGATCGGGAGGTTACGATGCCAGCGGCAACGCTCGACGCTTTTCTGAATTCCTATCTCGGCCCGCCCGACGAACTGCGCTCCGCGGTCGTCGCGACCATCCGTCAGCTGACGCAGGCCGCTACCAAGATCCGCAACACCATCAATCAAGGGGTGCTCGGCACCGCCTTTGCCGGGACCCGCGGCGCCAACGCAGACGGCGACATCCAGAAGGACCTCGACATCTTCGCCGACGACATCTTCCTCGACGCCATGCGCCACGCTCCGGTCGCGCTCTACGCCTCCGAGGAACTGGAGCAGCCGGTCCTGCTCGACAGCCAGGCGCCTCTCGCCATCGCCATCGATCCGCTCGACGGCTCTTCCAACATCGATACCAACGTGTCGATCGGAACGATCTTCTCGCTCCTCCCTGCAACTGGCGCGCCGGATGGGAATCCGGCCGCCTCTTTTCTGCAGGCGGGCGTGAACCTGCTGGGTGCCGGTTTCTTCATCTATGGGCCGCAACTGGCGCTCGTTCTGTCGCTCGGCAGCGGCACGCATGTCTTCGTTCTCTCGACCAGGCTCGGCACCTTCGTCCAGGCCTACGAGAGCCGGATCATCCCTGCGCGCACCCAGGAGTTCGCCATCAACGCCGCCAACTACCGGCATTGGGACGAGGCGGTGCGGCTCTACATCGACGACTGCCTCGAAGGCACCGAAGGCCCACGCGGAAAGGATTTCAACATGCGCTGGATCGCATCCCTGGTTGCAGACTGCTATCGGATATTGATGCGCGGCGGTGTGTTCCTGTATCCAGGCGACCAGCGCAAGGGTTACCGCCAGGGGCGGCTGCGCCTCGTCTATGAGGCCAACCCGATCGCCTATCTCGTCGAACAGGCGGCCGGCGCCGCCACCGATACCATCACCCGCATCCTCGAAATCGAACCCGAGAGCCTGCACCAGCGCGTGCCCGTGGTCTTCGGATCGGCGCGGGAAGTCGCGCGCATCACCCGCTACCACATCGACCCCAGCGCAATCGGCGAACGCGCGCCGCTGTTCAGCCGCCGCGGCCTTTTCAGGGCCTGAGCACATGTCGGCAAAGCACCCCATCATAACCATCACCGGGTCTTCGGGCGCAGGCACCACCTCGGTCAAGCGCGTCTTCGAGCTGATCTTCCGGCGCGAGAACATCGAGGCCGCCTTCATCGAGGGCGACGCCTTTCACCGCTACGACCGCACCGCGATGAAGGCAAAGGTGGCCGAGGAGGAGAAGGCGGGCAATCCGAACTTCACCCACTTCAATGCCGCGGCCAACGAACTCGGAATCCTCGAAGAGGTGTTTGAGGAATATGGCCGCCGGGGAACCGGAAAGACCCGCACCTACATCCATGACGAGGACGAGGAGAAGCAATACGGCACGCCGCCGGGACAATTCACCGAATGGCGCGAATTCCCTCCGAGCGACTTGCTCTTCTACGAGGGCCTGCATGGCTGCGTCGTCACCGACAAGATCGACCTGGCCAGGCACGCGGACCTCAAGATCGGTGTGGTGCCGGTCATAAATCTCGAGTGGATCCAGAAGATCCATCGCGACCGCGCAACGCGCGGCTATTCCACCGAGGCGGTGATGGACGTCATCCTGCGCCGCATGCCAGACTATGTCCGCTACATCGTCCCGCAATTCTCGCAGACCGCCATCAATTTCCAGCGCGTGCCGATCGTCGACACGTCCAACCCGTTCATCGCGCGCTGGATTCCGACGCCCGACGAATCGATGCTGGTCATCCGCTTCGCCAATCCCCGCGGCATCGATTTCCCCTACCTGCTTTCGATGATCCACGACTCGTTCATGTCGCGGCCGAATTCCATAGTGGTGCCAGGCAACAAGCTCGACCTTGCCATGCAGCTGATCCTGACGCCGCTCATCCTGCAGTTGATCGAACGCAAGAAACGCGTGTCGTGAGGAGGACGCCATGACCAGCCAAGTAGCCCTGAAATCCGTCGCCGCCGCCGTCTCGGAGCGCGACATGGCGAACGCCATTCGCGCATTGGCGATGGACAGCGTCCAGAAGGCCAATTCCGGTCATCCGGGCATGCCGATGGGCATGGCCGATGTCGCGACGGTGCTGTTCAGCCGCTTCATCACCATCGATCCGTCCACGCCGGACTGGCCCGATCGCGACCGCTTCGTGCTTTCGGCCGGGCACGGCTCGATGCTGCAATATGCGTTGCATTACCTGCTCGGCTACGAGGACATGCCGATCGAGGAATTGCAGCGGTTTCGCCAGCTGGGCAGCCGCACCGCCGGGCATCCGGAATATGGCCATGCGCTCGGCATCGAGACGACGACCGGTCCGCTCGGACAGGGCATTTCGACTGCTGTCGGCATGGCGCTGGCGGAGCGCATGCTCGCGGCCCGTCACGGCGCCGATCTCGTCGACCATTTCACCTATGTGATTGCCGGCGACGGCTGCCTGCAGGAAGGCATCAGCCACGAGGCGATCGACCTTGCCGGCCACCTGAAGCTCTCCCGGCTGATCGTCTTCTGGGACGACAATGCGATCTCGATCGACGGGCCGACGTCGCTGTCGACATCGATGGACCAACCGGCACGGTTCAAGGCCGCTGGATGGCATGTCCAATCGGTGGACGGCCACGACACGGGAGCGGTCGCTGCCGCAATCGAAGCGGCCCAGCAGTCGGATCGGCCGTCCCTGATCGCCTGCCGCACGGTGATCGGCAAGGGCGCGCCCAATCTGGGCGGTTCGGAAAAGACGCATGGCGCACCGCTGGGCGATGCGGAGATCTCCGCGACGCGTCAAAACATCGGCTGGTCCCACGCGCCGTTCGAGGTGCCGGACGACATCCTTTTCGCCTGGCGCGAAATCGCCGAGCGTGGACAAGCGGCACGGCATGCCTGGGAGCAGCGGCTTGCCGCCTCGCCGCGGCGCCAGGCCTTTGAGAGCGCGGTCGCCGGCAAGCTGCCCGATGCGGTCTTCGAAGCGCTCGGCGCTTTCCGCAAGGAGCATGTCGAGAAGGCAAGCAAGGTTGCAACGCGAAAAGCTTCCGAAATGGCGCTCGGCACGATCAATGCCGCAACCGAGCTGACCGTCGGCGGCTCCGCCGATCTGACGCATTCGAACCTGACGATCACCAAGGGCATGGATCGCATAACGCCGGACGACTATGCCGGCCGTTACATCCACTACGGCATCCGCGAGCACGGCATGGCCGCGGCCATGAACGGCATCGCGCTGCATGGCGGCTTTGTGCCTTATGGCGGCACGTTCCTGTGCTTCGCCGACTATGCGCGCGGCGCGATGCGGCTCTCGGCGCTGATGGGCCAGCGCGTCGTCTATGTGATGACGCACGATTCCATCGGCCTTGGCGAGGACGGCCCGACCCACCAGCCGGTCGAGCACCTGGCGATGCTACGGGCCACGCCGAACCTCAACGTCTTCCGTCCGGCCGATATCATCGAAACGGCGGAGTGCTGGGAACTGGCGCTGAAGAGCGAGAACCGGCCGAGCGTGCTGGTGCTGTCGCGCCAGAACCTGCCAATGCTGCGCCAAGCACACAGCGACGAGGCACACAGCGGCGAGAACCGGTCGAGCCGGGGCGCCTACATCCTGCGCGAGCCAGCCGGGCATCGCGCCGTGACGCTGATCGCCACCGGCTCGGAGGTCGAGATCGCCGTTGCCGCGGCCGAACGGCTGGAAACCGAGCACGGCATCGCCGCCGCGGTCGTCTCGATGCCGTGCTGGGAACTCTTCGAGGAACAGGACGCCGATACCCGCAAGGCCGTCCTCGGCTCGGCCCCGCGCATCGCCGTCGAAGCCGCGGCGCGGCTCGGCTGGGACCGCTGGATCGGCGACACCGGCGCTTTCGTCGGCATGGCCGGTTTCGGCGCCAGCGCCCCTGCCCCGGATCTCTACCGGCATTTCGCCATCACGCCCGAAGCTGTCGCCGCAGCGGCGCTGAAGCTCATCATTTAGGAGAACCCGACAATGGCCCGCATCACCCTTCGCCAGCTTCTCGACCACGCCGCCGAGCACGGCTACGGCGTTCCGGCATTCAACATCAACAACATGGAACAGGGCCTCGCCATCATGGAGGCGGCCAAGGCTTGCGACGCGCCGGTCATCATCCAGGCCTCGCGCGGCGCCCGCTCCTATGCCAACGACATCATGCTGGCCAAGATGATGGAGGCGTTGACCGAAATGCATCCGGCCATTCCGCTTTGCATCCACCAGGATCACGGCAACAACGAAGCCACCTGCCTTTCGGCGATCCGCCACGGCTTCACCTCGGTGATGATGGACGGGTCACTGATGGCGGACGCCAAGACGCCGGCGAGCTACGAGTACAACGTCGCCATCACCGAGCGTGTCGCACGCATGGCGCATTGGGTCGGCGCTTCCGTCGAAGGCGAGCTCGGCGTGCTCGGCTCGCTGGAAACCGGCCAGGGCGAGGCCGAGGACGGGCACGGCGCCGAAGGCGCGCTTTCCCACGACCAGCTTTTGACCGATCCCGATCAGGCGGTCGACTTCGTCACCGCCACCCGGGTCGACGCGCTGGCGATCGCCTGCGGCACCTCGCACGGCGCCTACAAGTTCAGCCGCAAGCCCGACGGCGGCATCCTGGCCATGCAGGTGATCGAGGCGATCCACGAAAAGCTGCCCGACACGCATCTGGTCATGCATGGCTCTTCCTCGGTGCCGCAGGAACTGCAGGACATCATCAACAAGTATGGCGGCGCGATGCCCCAGACCTTTGGCGTTCCGGTCGAGGAGATCGAGCGCGGCATCCGCTACGGCGTGCGCAAGGTCAACATCGACACCGATTGCCGCATGGCCATGGCCGGGCAGTTCCGCCGCGTCGCGACGGAGGATCCGCGCGAATTCGATCCGCGCAAATTCCTGAAACCCGCCATGGACGCCTTGCGCGACCTGTGCCGCGATCGCTTCGAGCGCTTCGGCACCGCGGGCAACGCTTCGAAGATCAGGGTTATCGCCATGGACGAGATGGCGAAACGTTACGCCGCGGGAAAACTCGACCCGCATATCGCAACCGCGAAAGCCGCCTGAGCGGCAAACAGGAGACCTGTCATGAACAAGATCGACATGCCGTCAGCAGGCACGCTCAAGGAAGGCAAGGAACGCTACAAGTCGGGCGTCATCCCCTACAAGAAGATGGGCTACTGGGAGCCGGATTACCGGCCCAAGGAGACCGACCTGATCGCCATGTTTCGGATCACGCCGCAGCCCGGCGTCGATCACGAGGAGGCGGCCGCCGCTGTCGCCGGTGAATCCTCTACCGCGACATGGACCGTGGTCTGGACCGACAGGCTGACCGCTTGCGAGCTCTACCGCGCCAAGGCGTTCAAATCCGAACCGGTGCCGAACACAGGTCCCGGCACCAAGACCGAGCAGCAGTACTTCGCCTACATCGCCTACGATCTCGACCTGTTCGAGCCGGGCTCAATCGCCAACCTGACTGCATCGATCATCGGCAACGTGTTCGGCTTCAAGGCGGTCAAGGCCTTGCGGCTTGAGGACATGCGCATCCCGGTGGCATACCTCAAAACCTTCCAGGGCCCGGCGACCGGCATCGTGGTGGAACGCGAACGGCTCGACAAGTTCGGCCGGCCGCTGCTCGGCGCGACGACGAAGCCGAAGCTTGGCCTGTCAGGCCGCAACTACGGCCGCGTCGTCTACGAGGCGCTGAAGGGTGGCCTCGACTTCGTCAAGGACGACGAGAACATCAACTCGCAGCCCTTCATGCACTGGCGCGACCGCTTCCTCTACTGCATGGAGGCTGTGAACAAGGCGTCGGCCGCCACCGGCGAAGTCAAGGGCCATTATCTCAACGTCACCGCCGGCACGATGGAGGAGATGTACGAGCGCGCCGAATTCGCAAAACAGCTTGGCTCCTGCATCGTCATGATCGACCTGGTCATTGGCTATACGGCGATCCAGTCGATGGCAAAATGGGCACGCCGCAACGACATGATCCTGCACCTGCACCGCGCCGGCAACTCGACCTATTCGCGCCAGAAGAACCACGGCATGAATTTTCGGGTCATCTGCAAATGGATGCGGATGGCCGGCGTCGATCACATCCATGCCGGCACGGTGGTCGGCAAGCTGGAAGGCGACCCGCTGATGATCAAGGGGTTTTATGACACGCTGCGCGAGGAGCGCACGCCGCAGAATCTCGAAACCGGGCTATTCTTCGATCAGGAGTGGGCCTCGCTCAACAAGGTGATGCCCGTCGCCTCGGGCGGCATCCATGCCGGCCAGATGCACCAGCTGATCCATTATCTCGGCGAGGACGTCATCCTGCAGTTCGGCGGCGGCACGATCGGCCATCCGGACGGCATCCAGGCCGGCGCGACGGCCAATCGCGTCGCGTTGGAAGCGATGATCCTCGCGCGCAACGAGGGACGCGACTATCTGCGCGAAGGGACCAAGATCCTCGAACAGGCGGCCAGATGGTGCACGCCGCTGAAGGCGGCCCTGGAGACCTGGAAGGACGTCACCTTCAACTACGAATCGACCGACACGGCCGACTTCGTGCCAACCGCAACGCCCAGCTTCTAACGAAAGGAACCGTCGCCATGATGACCAATCCGGGAAACAAGGTCACGCAGGGACAGTTCTCGTTCCTGCCCGACCTGACCGATGAGCAGATTTCGGCGCAGATCAAATACGCCCTGAAAAACCACTGGGCGGTCAGCGTTGAGTACACAGACGATCCACATCCGCGAAACACCTATTGGGAAATGTACGGCAACCCGATGTTCGACCTGAAGGACCCGGCGGGCATCTTGCTTGAAGTCAACAATTGCCGGAAAGCCATGCCCAACATGTATGTCCGGGTCACCGCCTTCGATTCGACCAAGGGCTGGGAAGCGCCGCGCATGTCGTTCATCGTCAATCGGCCGCCCAACGAACCCGGGTTCCGGCTACTGCGCCAGGAGCGCGACGGCCGCAGCCAGGGCTATTCGATCGTGCCTTATGCGACCGACAGGCCCGAAGGCGAGCGGAGCTAGCCGAAACCATGCTGGACGCGATAGCAAAGGGCGCTGCCGCGCAGGACGAATCGGTTGATCTGCAGGCCGAGTTCGAGGCGTCTAACATTGACGAGGTGATGGACAAGCTCGACCGCGAACTCGTTGGCCTGAAGCCCATCAAGACCCGCATCCGCGAGATCGCGGCACTCCTTCTGGTCGACCGGCTTCGCCGCAAGTTCGGGCTAACCTCGGGCGCGCCGACGCTGCACATGAACTTTACGGGAAATCCCGGTACCGGAAAGACCACCGTGGCGCTGAGGATGGCCGAAATCCTGCATCGTCTCGGCTATGTCCGCGAAGGCCACATGGTCGCGGTGACGCGAGACGATCTCGTCGGCCAGTATGTGGGTCACACCGCGCCCAAAACCCGCGAAGTGATCAAGCGCGCCATGGGCGGGGTGCTTTTCATCGACGAGGCCTACTATCTCTACAAGCCCGAGAACGAACGCGACTACGGCCAGGAATCGATCGAAATCCTGCTGCAATGCATGGAAAACAACCGTGACGATCTGGTTGTGATTCTTGCCGGCTACAAGAACAAGATGGACCGCTTCTTCGACAGCAATCCGGGCATGCGCTCGCGCATCGCCCACCATCTCGATTTTCCCGACTACGGCGTCAGCGAGCTCAAATCGATCGCCGAGATCATGCTGGCAGAACAGAATTACCGTCTCAGCGAGGCGGCGGCCAAGGCGCTCGAAGAGTATCTCCCGATTCGCATGCGGCTGCCGCATTTCTCCAACGCTCGCTCGGTCCGCAATGGGCTCGACCGGGCGCGGCTTCGCCAGGCCAACCGGCTTTTCGCGTCGCGCGGCAGGGCGTTGACGAAAACCGACCTTATCACCATTGAGGAATCCGATATTCGCGGCAGCCGTGTGTTCGCGGAAGGTAAGCTCGAAGGCGAACCGGAGACAAAGGCGCGCTGACAAGATGACGCCGGTTGGTGTGCAGCGACCGGAGACAGAAGACAGAATGGGAGCCGACGACCATGGGTACTAAGACAATCATCGCGCCCTCGGTGCTTTCTGCGGATTTCTCGCGGCTCGGCGATGAGGTCGAAACTGTCGTCCGCGCGGGCGCCGACTGGATCCATCTCGACGTGATGGATGGCCATTTCGTGCCCAACATCACCTTCGGCCCGCCGGTGATCAAGGCGATCCGCGATCGAACGGACAAGGTCTTCGACTGCCACCTGATGATCGCGCCGGCCGACCCCTATCTCGCCGCTTTCGCCGATGCCGGCTGCGACATCATCACGGTGCATGCCGAAGCCGGGCCGCATCTCGACCGTTCGCTGCAGGCGATCAGGAATCTCGGCAAGAAGGCCGGCGTGTCGCTGAACCCGTCGACGCCGGAAAGCGTCATCGAATATGTGCTCGACCGGCTCGATCTGGTGCTTCTGATGACGGTCAATCCAGGCTTCGGCGGCCAGGCTTTCATTTCAGCAGTCATCGACAAGGTCAGGCGGGTCAAGGCAATGATCGGCAACCGTCCGATCGATATCGAGATCGACGGCGGCGTCACGCCCGAGACCGCGCCGCTGGTCACCGCGGCCGGCGCCAATGTGCTGGTCGCCGGCTCGGCCATCTTCAAGGGTGACACCGAGGCCGCCTATCGCGCCAATATAGGCGCCATCAGGCAGGCGGCCGACGGAGCGATCCGGAAAGCCGCGTAAACCTTTCATCGGAGGGCAAATATGGCGGCAATCCCACCTGTCTGCGATTTCGGCTGGCAAGCCGTCGATGCCGTCTTGCCCGGCGTCGACGGCAAATCCCATTCGATCTTCAGCCACGCCGGCCCGAACGGGCTGGTGGTGGCCTTTATCTGCAACCACTGCCCCTATGTGAAGGCGGTGATTTCACGCATCGTGCGCGATGCCAACGACCTCAAGGCGCAAGGCATCGGCTTTGTCGCGATCAACGCCAACGATGCCGACGCCTATCCGGATGATTCCTTCGACAACATGAAGCTCTTCGCCAGGGCGAACGACTTCACTTTCCCCTACCTCCACGACGAGCACCAGACGGTGGCGCGTGCCTATGGAGCCGTTTGCACGCCGGATTTCTTCGGGCTCAACAGCGAGTTGACGCTGCAATATCGTGGCCGGCTGGACGCGTCGCGACGAGACGCCGGACCGCCTGGGCTGAGGCGCGACCTGTTCGAGGCGATGAAGCAAATTGCCCGAACCGGCGACGGACCGCTCGACCAGATCGCCTCGATCGGCTGTTCGATCAAATGGAAGGATGCCGCATGAACGTGGGCGCGGGCAGGCCGTTTCGATCGCCAAAGGCGATCCTGTTCGATCTCGACGGCACGCTGGTCGATTCGGCGCCTGATATAACGGCCGCGGTCAACGAATTGCTGGCCGGCCACGATTTGCCGCCGCTGCGCCTGGATCAGGTCAAGGCGATGATCGGCGGCGGCATCAGGAAGCTGGTCGAACGGGCCTTCGCGGCTTCCGGATCGCCGCTTCTCGGCAATGCGCTCGATGAGGCCAACCGCGTCATGGCGCCGATCTATCGCAGACATCTGAACGGCCTGACGAGGCTGATGCCTGGCGTCAGGGAGGTTCTCACGCACTTCCACCTGAGCGGCATAGCCATGGGTGTTGTGACCAACAAGCCGCAGTTGGCGGCTCGCGAAATCCTGCTGCATTTTGGGCTGACGGAATATCTCGGCGCGATCGTCGGCGGAGACGCGGTGACATACATGAAACCGGCGCCCGACGCTCTGCTGCTGGCGCTCGATCAGCTTTGGGTCGAACCGCGTGACACGCTGATGGTCGGTGACAGCAGCGCCGACGTGGCCGCCGCGCGCGCCGCCGGCATGCCCGTCATCCTGCTGCGGGGCGGTTACACCCAAATTCCCGTTGAAGAGCTTGGCGCCGACCTCGTTTGCGGCAGCCTCCTCGATCTGCCTTCCGCGATGCGGAGGCTGCAGGACGCCGCCTGACCGGCGGCGTCTTGAACCTTTGTTTCATGCATGTCGTTGTCCCAAAACCGCTGCACACTTTTGGGCGACATGCATGAGGCGGGCGCCAGCCGAACGTTTCGAGCGGCCGGCGAAGTCGGGTTACTTCCACCGAAGAACCCGGTTCTTCCGCAGAAAGTAACCCCATTATTTGGAGAATTGCTTCAGGTAGGCGATGACGTTGGCGAGATCCTCGTCTTTCTTGAGGCCGGCAAACGCCATCTTCGTCCCTTTGATCATGGCCTTGGGATCTTTAAGGTAGGTCGTCAGCGTAGCGTCGTCCCATTTGACGCCGGATTCACCCGCCTCGGTCATGGCTTTGGAATATTTGAACCCCGGATGCGTGCCGGCCGTCCGGCCGATGACGCCGCTCAACGACGGGCCGACCTTGTTCTGGTCCTTGTCCACGACGTGACAGACCTTGCATTTGGTGAAGACCTTCTCACCCGCGGCGGCATCCTGTGCCTGGGATTGGTTCGTGATGAACGTCGCAACGGACACGACGGCGAAAAACGCGATTGCACGCATGGCATTTCCTCATTGATCGTCAGGGTGCCCTGGACGATTTGCGCATGCCGTTGTTTTGATCATCGGCATACGTCGTTTACGGCAGAGCGAAATCCGCTTCTCCCTTGTGAAGTTGCGGCACCTGCATCCTGGAGGCTACCCGGCAGATGAGGGATGTCAACCGCTACCCAAGTTCAAGGCAATCGCTTCAGACCAATTGCCGATCGTGGCGCCGTAGGCGAAGTTGCCGATCTCCCCCGCAAGGGGGGAGGCCGGATGCCGCGTCGGCTTTCGCCAACCACCAACGCTGGCACGCAGGCGGACAAGGGGCAGCGCAAACCTGAGGCGATTGCCTTGGTTGCCAGCCCGCGATCCGTGCCAGTTTGTTCTTGCTTTGTGCTCTCAGTTATGCTAGTAATTCAAGCACGGTGCTGACTTGCGCCAATACCCGCCCGCCGAGGCGGGTTTTTTGTTTTCAGGTTTCGGCGCCGTCCCTCACAGGGCTGCGAATCAACGGTTCCGGCAGTACCAGCTGATCCATTCGCCTTTTGTTGACGGCCATCGGGTGAACGCGTAGCCTCAAACCATTCCGGTTTTCCATGGGCACCTCGGGACTCCGGCAAGTGGTGATTTTGTCCAGGCTCGCGGATCGGGCCGGATCTCGCCGAAGCGGCGTCTTTAAACGCGCAAGAGGTGCTGAATGGATATGGTCGACCTCATATTGACGGTTTGCCTGATTGCCAATCCGGGCAACTGCCGAGACCAACATCTCTATTTCGAGAGCCGTGGCTCTCTGTTCCAATGTATGATGCTGGCGCCCAGCGAAATCGCGAAATGGTCGCAGGAACACCCGGGCCTCAAGGTCAAGCGCTGGAAATGCGCTTTCCCGAACAAGGACCGTGCGATCTGATCGGCGCCCCTGGCTCAGTACGGCCCCGGGAGGAGACATCATGATGATTTCGCGTCGAGGAACGCTCCGTCTGGCAGCTCTCGGAACAGCCGCGGCTCTCGTCTCAAGGCCCGCCTTCGCCACGGCCCCCTCCTCCGCCACCGCTAGGGTTCGCATTGGCGTGCTGAAGTTCGGCACCGTGAGCTGGGTGCTTGACACCATGAAACAACACAAGTTCGACGCGGCCAACGGCATCGATCTGGAGGTCGTCGATTTCGCCGGCGAGGACGCAACCAACGTCGCGATGCTGGCCGGGGCGATCGACATGATCGTGACCGACTGGCTGTGGGTTTCGCGCCAGCGCTCGGAAGGCGTCGACCTTACACTGGTCCCCTATTCGACCGCCGTCGGGGCGATCATGGTCAAGGAGGAATCGCCGATCCGGAGCATCGCCGATCTCAAGGGGAAAAAGATCGGCGTCGCCGGCGGGCCACTCGACAAGAGCTGGCTGCTGATCCAGGCGCTGGCCCGGCGCGATCACGGCCTCGACCTCCCGGCAACCGGCGATATCGTCTTTGGCGCGCCGCCGCTGATTTCGGAAAAGGCGAAGCAAGGCGAACTCGATGCGGTGCTCAATTTCTGGCATTTTTGCGCGCGGCTCGAGGCCAACGGCTTTCGTCGGCTGATCGGCGCGGACGATGCGGCGAAAGCGCTCGGGGCATCGGGCGCCGTGTCGGCGCTCGGCTACGTCTTCCATGACGAATGGGCGAACGAGAATCCGGACGCCGTCCGGGGCTTCATCAAGGCTTCCGCGCAGGCCAAGGACTTGCTGGCCAGATCCGACGATGAGTGGCTGCGCCTTGCGCCGATCGTCCGCGCGCAAGGCAAGGAATTAGCCAAACTGCGTGACCGCTATCGCGAGGGCATTCCCAGGCGGCCCATCGCCGAGGATGCGGCCGACGCGGGCAGGCTCTACCGCGTGCTGGCCGAGATCGGCGGCGAAAAGCTGGTCGGCAGCGCACCCGAGATGGCGCCCGGCACGTTCTGGCAGGAACTTCCGAAATGACCGCACCTGACACCGGTGATCGCACGCCTGGCGTTGCCGCCGGCATATCCAGCCAATCCGGCCTTGCGACGGCGGCGGCACCCGTGCTGACGATCGCGGTCTCTCTGCTCGGGCTTTGCCTGCTGTGGGGCCTTGCGGCAAATGCCTGGCCGAGCCGTGCCTTTCCCGGGCCGGGGCAGGTCTGGCAGGTGCTGCTCGCGGAGGCGGCGAACGGCGACCTTTTCTGCCATCTCGGCGCGACACTCGGCCGGGTTGCCGCGGCATACGTCATCGCGATGGTCTTCGGCTCGGTCATCGGCGTTCTCCTCGGCAGCTACCGCCGCGCGGACCGTTTCTTCAGCCCCTGGGTGATCCTGTTCCTCAACATCCCCGCGCTGGTGGTCATCGTGCTCGCCTACATCTGGTTCGGCCTCAACGAGGCGGCGGCGATCGGCGCGGTTGCCGTGAACAAGATCCCGAATGTCGTGGTGACCATGCGCGAAGGCGCCAGAGCGCTTGACCCGGGTTACGCCGAAATGGCCGCCGTCTACCGCTTCGGTCCCCTCGACCGCATCCGCCATGTCCTGCTGCCGCAACTGCAGCCCTATCTTGCCGCCGCCTCGCGGTCCGGCATCGCCCTCATCTGGAAGATCGTGCTGGTGGTCGAACTGCTCGGCCGCTCCAATGGTGTCGGCTTCCAGATCTATCTCTATTTCCAGCTCTTCGACGTCGCCGCCATTCTTGCCTACACGCTGGCTTTCGTGGCGGTGATGCTTGTCATCGAACTCCTTCTGGTGCAGCCCGTTGAACGACATGCAACCCGTTGGCGCCGCCGTCCCGCTTAGGGTCGACATCGCCGAAAAGATATTCAGGTCCGCGCAAGGCGTCTCGGTCACGGCGCTCCAGGACCTTTCATTCGAGGTCCGGCAAGGCGAATTCGCCTGCCTGCTCGGGCCATCGGGCTGCGGCAAGACCACGACGCTGCGCATCCTGCTTGGACTGGACAAGGACTTTTCCGGCTCCTTCCAACTGCCTGAAGGCGGCTCCAACCGGATCGCCGCCGTGTTCCAGGAACCGACCTTGCTGCCGTGGCGAACGGTCGAGCAGAATGTCAGGCTGGCGCTGCCGAAAGGTCTGAGAACGAAGAACCTCGACGGACTGTTCGACACGCTCGGCCTCGCCGGCATGCGCTCGCTCTATCCGGCGGAGCTTTCGCTCGGCCTTGCGCGCAGGGCGGCACTTGCCAGGGCCTTCGCCACCGAACCGGCGGTGCTTTTGCTGGACGAGCCGTTTGCCTCACTCGACGAACGGACCGCCGAGCGGCTTCGGCACCTGCTTTTGACCGTGTGGTCGGCGCGGCCCACGACCGCCCTGATGGTGACGCACAATCTGCGTGAGGCACTGATGCTGTCGGATCGCATCATCGTGCTGTCGCAGCGGCCAGCCCATGTGCTCGGCATGTTCGACGTAAGGCTGCCACGGCACTATCGCAATCCACAGGTGATGAGCGACCTTTTGCGGTCGTTCCACCAGAAATTTCCGGGCGTCGCCTGATCGCCCCCAGCAGTGCATATCGAGGGATTAGCCATGCCGATCGACAGGGTACGACGCAAGCTTGTGAACGGCTTCGCCTGCACCGCGGTCAGCGCCGCGGTGCTGCCTTGCTGTCTCGGGCGGGCCGCTCTCGCCGCTGCCGGCAGCCTTGAATTCAAGGTCGAGAAAGTCGCCGACGGCGTCTTCGCTTTCCGGGGCGTGGATGAATTGATGAGCGCCGCCAACCAGGGCGCGATCTCGAACCTGGGCGTCGTCGTCGGGACCGACGCCGTTGCCGTCATCGACAGCGGCGGCAGCCTGATCGAGGCGAACGCCTTCATCGCCGCGATCGGCAAAGTAAGCGCCAAGCCGGTTCGCTACCTGATCAACACCCACATGCACCCCGACCACATCTTCGGCAACGCGGCATTCCGGGAGATCGGCGCGACCATCGTCGGCCATCACAATCTGCCGCGCGCGCTCGAGGCGCGCGGCGCGTTCTACCTGCAGAGCTTTCGCGAACAGATCGGCGAAGCGCTCATGAAAGGGATCGAGATCATACCGCCGACCAGGCTGGTCGATGATCGCCTGCAACTCGACCTCGGCGGGCGCGTGCTCGAATTGCGGGCGTGGAAGGCGGCTCACACCGACAACGACCTGACCGTCTTCGACGGCGCGACCGGCACGCTGTTTGCCGGCGATCTTGTTTTCGTGGGGTCCTTGCCGACGCTCGACGGATCGCTGCTCGGCTGGCTCCGCCAGATGGATGCGCTCGCCGCGATCGGCGCCGCGCGCGTCGTGCCGGGTCATGGTCCCGTGCCGGCCGACTGGCCGCAGGCGCTGACGGCGGAGCGGCGCTATTTCGAGGTTCTGGCGCATGATATTCGCAAGGCGATCGCCGACGGGAGGCCGCTCAGCGAGGCGGTCAAGACCGCTGGCCGCAGCGAACGGGGCAATTGGCGTCTGTTCGACGACTACAATGAGCGCAATGCAACGGCCGCTTTTGCCGAACTCGAATGGGAATAGATCGCACCGGCAGGCGTTATTTGCCAACGCATCGTCAAAGGCATATCCTTGACAACAGCCTGGGCACCACCTCTCTGACATTGGTGGAGGCATCGAAATGCAAGACCACGCTTACCGGAGCCGGCAGCCCACCTTGCCGCTCGCAGCCATCTTCGCCGCGATCATCCTGGCCGTCGGCACGTTCCTTGGCTCCTCCGGGGCCGCCGACGCGCAGCAAGCAACCGCATCTTCGGACAGTATCTGGCAGGATTTGAAAGGCGACGTGTTCGGCGACCGGGCAATTCTGGTCGATACCGGCGTCGTCAGGATCGAGGCGCCGAAGCGGGCGCAGGATGCCGCCATCGTCCCCGTCGACATCTATATCGACCTCGACAAGGCGCCCGACGGCGTCAAATCCGTCACCTTGATCATCGACGTCAATCCGGCACCGGTGGCGGCGGCGTTCCAGATCGGCAAGGACGCCGGCGTGACGCATCTGTCGACGCGCGTGCGCGTCAACGACTATTCCTATTTGCGTGCCATTGCAGAGACGCAGGGCGGCGAGCTTCACATGGCCCAGACCTTCGTCAAGGCGTCAGGCGGATGCTCCGCCCCGGCGGTCAAGAACCAGGACGAGGCGATGGCGACGATGGGGCAGATGAAGCTGCGCCAATTCCCGCCTCAAGAGACGATGACAAAGGCACAGGAATTGCAGTTGATGATCCGGCACCCGAACAATTCGGGCCTGCAGCGGAATCCGCTGACCCAGTATTTCATCCCCGCGCATTTTGTTCAGAAACTGTCGATCTCGCAGGCAGACCGGCCGATCCTCTCGATGGAAGGCGGAATATCGATTTCGGAAGACCCCAATTTCCGGTTCGACTTCAAGGCGCACGGCAATGGCGAAATCCAGGTCGAAGCGATCGATACGGATGGCAAGGTATTTCGCGATCAATGGCCACTGGAGGCTACCGGGCTCTGAAGCCTCAAAACCGCATGCAGCGGTTGTCCCGTCGCCCGCCTTACCAGGACCCTAAAAGCAGCGCACGTCGGCTTCCGCCTGCGCGCGCTTCAGTTCCGTGCTGGCGGCTCTCGCCGGCGCGCTTTCACGAAACAGTCCCGAGCGCTCCCCTGTCGTCAGGGACATGCTCTTGAAGGTTTCGGCCTTTTCATAATGGTCGAAGGGAAGGATCGAGGCGATGACGTCGATCGAGCAGGAACAGCTCTCCAGCGCCTGGCGTGTGTGGCCGTTCGTCTGCATGCAGCCGAGCACATAGTCGACGACCGTGGCTGTCGGGTAGTCTCCGGCGGCGCCCGCCGGATTTGCGAAGGCCAGGGCCGATGTGAGCAACAGCGGCAAGGTCGAAAAGCCGACATATCTAATCATGGGGAACCCTCCGATTGGCCTGGACGCGATAGATCGAACCCGATGGATCGAGACAGGATCACCGCACCAGTTGGCCTCGTGCCACCACGCCCGTCAAGTTCTCACGCTGGCCATATAGTACCAAAGGAGCAGGGCCGTACCGGCCGGCAAAAGGCCTCCCCAACAGCACGATCATCCGCTCCGAATCCTGGTGTTTGACCTTCATTTCATGCCTCTCTCACTATCGGCACCCGGAGCGACGCGCGCATACTTGATGTCATACGACCCAATGAATATTCCCAAATATAAACCAATACATTCTGCCCAAAAAATACGCAAAATTGGACAATTTATATAAATCCATCATAGACCACAGTCAATCAATAGCTTTCCGTATGAGTTTTTTCATATCTATTTCTCTATATTGCAGTGCAACATAGTCGGAAGTGATTTTTCTTGCCTTCCGCCTGGGGATGACATAGCTTCATCCTGTTTCCGGCTTCAAGGGCGTCACCGTCATTAGGGAGCGGCGACTGTCTTTCGTAGGCCAAGTGGGGTGGGCAGTAACGGTGCCCTCTGCTCATCTGGCTTAGGTCGTGACACGCTGCCGGAAATACTTCCCCCACATGAATCGCTTGGGCAAGCCCTCGTGGGCTCAACGGACGATTCGTCATTGTGAACCCTGGGAGGACTTTGATGCGTGTATTTGCGAAAACTGCCTACCTACTAACGACCGCGGCGCTCATGTCGTTCGGCGCGGTCCACATGGCATCGGCCAATGAAGAGCTGATGAAAATGGCCGAAAACCCCAAGGACTGGGTGATGCAGACGGGTGACTACGCCAACACCCGCTTTTCCAAGCTTAACCAGATCACCAAGGACAACGTGAAGAACCTGCAGGTCAAGTGGACCTTCTCCACCGGCGTGCTGCGCGGCCATGAAGGCGGGCCGCTGATCATCGGCGATGTGATGTATGTCCACGCGCCGTTCCCGAACACAGTCTACGCTCTCGATCTCAACAATGATGGAAAGATCCTCTGGAAATACGAACCCAAGCAAGACCCGAATGTCATTGCGATCATGTGCTGCGACACGGTCAACCGTGGCGTCGCCTATGGTGACGGCAAGATCATTCTCAACCAGGCCGACACCACCGTCGTCGCGCTTGACGCCAAGACCGGCAAGGTCGTCTGGTCGGTCAAGAACGGCGATCAGACCGACGGCGGAAAGGGCGAATCCGGCACGTCGGCGCCCGTAGTCGTCAAGGACAAGGTGCTCGTCGGCGTCTCCGGCGCTGAATTCGGCGTTCGCGGCTGGTTGGCCGCCTACAATCTGTCAGACGGCAAGCTCGCCTGGAAAGCCTATTCGGAAGGTCCGGACGCAGACACCCTGATCGATCCCGAAAAGACCACCCATCTCGGCAAGCCTGTCGGAAAGGATTCCGGCACGAACACCTGGGAAGGCGAACAGTGGAAGACAGGCGGCGGCACGACGTGGGGATGGTATTCCTATGATCCCAAGCTGAACCTGGTTTACTATGGCACCGGCAACCCCTCGACATGGAACCCGGTCCAGCGCCCCGGCGACAATCGCTGGTCGATGACGATCATGGCTCGCGATGCGGATACTGGTGTTGCCAAATGGCTCTACCAGATGACCCCGCATGACGAGTGGGATTTTGACGGCATCAACGAGATGATTCTCGTCGACGGCATGGAGGTCAACGGTGCCAAGCACGACGTGCTGGTGCATTTCGACCGCAATGGCTTTGCCTACACCATGGATCGCGCCACTGGCGAACTTCTCGTCGCCAAGAAATACGATCCGGCAGTGAACTGGGCGACGGAAGTCAACATGGACCCCAACAGCGACCAGTATGGTCGCCCGCAGGTCGTGGCCAAATATTCGACCCAGCAGAATGGCGAAGACACCAACACGACGGGCATCTGCCCGGCGGCGCTTGGAACCAAGGACCAGCAGCCGGCGGCCTATTCGCCGAAGACCGGCCTGTTCTATGTGCCGACAAACCATGTCTGCATGGACTATGAGCCCTACAAGGTGAGCTACACCGCCGGCCAGCCCTACGTGGGCGCAACCGTGTCGATGTATCCTCCCCCCGGAGGCGACGGCAACATGGGCAACTTCATTGCCTGGGATGCTGCCAAGGGCGAGATCGTCTGGTCCAAGCCCGAGCAGTTCTCGGTGTGGTCGGGCGCTCTGGCAACCGACGGCGACGTCGTCTTCTATGGCACGCTCGAAGGCTACATCAAGGCGGTCGATCATGACGGCAACGAACTCTACAAGTTCAAGACTCCGTCCGGCATCATCGGCAACATCACGGCCTACGAGCATGGCGGCAAGCAGTATATCGCCGTTCTGTCCGGCGTCGGCGGCTGGGCCGGTATCGGTCTGGCAGGCGGACTGCTTTCGCCCGATAACGCCGCTGCCTGGCATGGCGCCGTCGATCAGGGCCGTGCGCAAGGCGACGAGGCCGCGGTCGTCGGGACTGCTGGTCTGGGTGCGGTCGGTGGCTACGCCGCACTTGCCGACTACACGACGCTGGGCGGCCAGCTCACCGTCTTCGGTCTTCCGGACTGATACGGGAACCTTAGGCACGCCGCGGGTCTTGTAAAAGACCAAGGCTTGAAAAACGAGAGCCCGGATCACCGGGAAGCCAGGACCGGGCTCTCGATTTCGCCACGCACCCAAAACATCGATCCATGCCGCTTCATGACAGCAAAACCCGTGTTCGTGGCAAATGAAGAAAGAGTTTGAATGTCTGTTCGCATCGTAATCTCCGCTCTCGTCCTGGCCCTGCTGCCTCTGGCAAGCTCAAGTCTCGCGCAAGCCGAGGACAGCGCGGAAAAAGCCAAGGCGGTGACTGAAGAAAACGGCAAGTATTTCGACGCGGACGGAAATCCGACCTACAAGATCGAAAACGGCACCGTGGATTGGTATACGTTCAGCGGTTACCGCCGCTATCACTCCGATTGCCACGTCTGTCACGGACAGGACGGCACAGGTTCGACCTATGCGCCGGGCCTGGTCAACAGCCTGAAAACCATGGATTACCCCACGTTCCTTTCGATCGTCGCCGAAGGCCGCAAGAATGTCGGTGGCGGCAAGGAGAACGTCATGCCCGCCTTTGGCGACAACAAGAACGTCTATTGCTACATGGACGATCTCTACGTCTATCTGCGTGCCCGCGCCGACGGTACGGCGCCCCGCGGCAGGCCGCCAAAGAAAGCAGACAAGCCACAGGCAGCGAAGGATGCCGAGGCATCCTGTATGGGTGGATGACATGATCAGCCGCGATGCATCGAAGCTGCGCGTTGTCCTGCCGATCCTCGGCGCGCTCGCCTTGTTGCCGTCGAACGCCCAGGCGCAAGGCGCCGGCCTTGGCGCCGCGGGAGAGTTGGTCGACCCCGACATTCTGCGCGTCTGCGCCGATCCTTCGAACATGCCCTTCACCGACAAGAGCGGCGAAGGCTTCGAAAACAAGCTGGCCGAACTGGTTGCCGCGAAAACCGGTCGGAAGTCCGTCGCCTACACATGGTTTCCCATTGTCGCCGGCTTCGTGCGCAACACGCTGGCGGCCAACCGATGCGACATCGTCATGGGCTATGCCCAGGGCGATGAACTGGTGCAGAACACCAACGCCTACTACCGCTCCTCCTACGTGCTGGTGCACCCGAAGGGCAAGGGCATGGAAGGCGTCGAGACGATCGAGGATCCGAAACTCATCGGCAAGAGGATCGGTGTCGTCGAAAGCACGCCGCCGACGGCCAACATGGCCGCCAACAAGCTCTTGCGAACGGCAAAAATCTATCCGCTGGCGGTGGATACGCGCTTCACCCCTTCCATGGGGGAGGTCATGATCAAGGACATGCTCGCCGGCAAGATCGACGCGGCGATCATGTGGGGGCCGATGGCGGGCTATTATGCCAAGGAACTCGGCGCCGATCTCACGATCGTTCCGCTGGTGAAGGAGAAGACCGGTTCGCGCATGTCCTACCGCATCACGATGGGCGTGCGTCCATCCGACCAGGAATGGAAGCGGACGCTCAATCGGGTGATCAGGGAAAACCAGGCGGAGATCAACAGGATCCTGCTCGACTACAATGTGCCGCTGATCGACGAACACGACAATCCGATCACGCAATGACGAAACCGGTATGAAGGGAAAGGAGACGATTTTGCTGGTCGCGGCGAGCCTTCTGGGTCTGACCGAACCGATGTGGGCTGGCGATATTGCCGAACCCGGCGGCTACCGGATGGACGAATACCGGGCGCCGGTGCCGCAGACGCTGCAAGGCGCCAGGGTGGTGACGACGGCGGAAGCGGAGGCGCTGTGGCGGGAGAAGAAGGCCGTGTTCTTCGACGTCATGCCGAACACGCCGAAGCCGGCCAATCTGCCGGCAGGAACGATCTGGAGAGAGACGACCAGAAAGGACATTCCAGGCAGCATCTGGCTGGCCAATGTCGGTTACGGCGCTATCTCCGAGGAGACCGCCAGCTATTTTCGCCAGGGCCTCGCGGCCGAAGCCGGTGCCGACAAGTCGCGCGCGATCGTGTTCTACTGCATGACGAATTGCTGGATGTCCTGGAATGCCGCGAAACGGGCCGTCGAATGGGGCTACAGTTCGGTGATCTGGTATCCGCCCGGCGCCGATGGATGGGAACGTGCAAACCTTCCGCTGGAGGAGAAGAAGCCTTACGTGATCAGCAATTGAGCATGAGCATTGTTATTTCGGTCGTCTTATTTTTGGACTTTTCAGAACCTATCGTTTCATTTGTCCATTTGAGACTTGATGGACGAGCCATTGCAATGGTGCCCAGCAATGGTTGACTGAAAAAAGATCGGCCCCTTCGGGCTGGTAGAAGAGGAGAAATGCCATGAAGAAGAGCTGGACAAAACCGACCATGTGCCAGGTTGCTGCGGGCTTCGAAATTTCGCGGTATCTGCCTGCTGAAATTCCTCCCAAGAAGTAGCCCGCAGAGGTGCGTGTCCCTGGCAACGGGGGCACGCACTCCCTTGCCGCGCGAGGTCTTCTTGGTGAAAGGCTTTGACGCGTCCGATACGGGCGCGAAGCCATTCACGGTCGAAAATTTCCTGCCGGTTGAACAAGCCGCAGGGCGGGTGTTGCAATGCGCTTGAAGATCATCGGCTCGGCGGCAGGCGGCGGCTTTCCGCAATGGAACTGCAATTATCGCCTGAGCCGCGCGGCTCGCACCGGAATGGCTGGCGTGCATTCGCGAACCCAGTCAAGCATTGCCGCATCGGCGGATGGGGTCGGCTGGGTTCTCTTCAACGCCTCGCCCGATATGCGCCAGCAGATTGCGCAAACGCCTGAATTGCAGCCCGCACACGATGCGCCGCTGCGTTCGACGCCTATCCGCGCGGTGGTGCTGACCAATGCCGATGTCGATCATGTCGCCGGCCTGCTCAGCCTGCGTGAGCGGCAGCCTTTCGCCATCTATGCAACGACACAGGTTCTGGCGACGCTGGAGGCGAATTCGATTTTCAATGTTCTCGATCCGGCGCTCGTGCCGCGACGCACCTTGCCGCCAACCAAGGAGCTGGCGATCTGCGATGCGGACGGCCATGACACCGGCGTGGCTGTCGAGAGCTTTCCCGTGCCCGGGAAGATAGCGCTCTATCTCGAGGAAAGAGGCCATCCGGATGCCAATTTCAGCTCCGATTCCGGCGACACGATCGGCGTCCGCATCGCCGGCGCCGGCAGTCGCGGCTCCGTCTTCTATATCCCGGGCTGCGCGCGCATCGATGCAGCCCTGCGCACACGTCTGGCCGATGCCGCCTGCCTCCTGTTCGACGGCACGGTCTACACCGACGACGAGATGGTTACTGCCGGTGTTGGCCAGAAAACCGGTGCGCGCATGGGCCATCTGGCGATGTCGGGAGACGCGGGTTCGATCGCCGGCCTGGCCGATGTGAAGATCGGCCGCCGTGTCTTCGTCCACATCAACAACACCAATCCTGTTCTCGACGAGAATTCTGCCGAACACGCAGCGGTCAAAGCGGCTGGCTGGGAAGTCGCCCGCGATGGAATGGAGATGGAATTTTGAGCGATTTTCACGACGCGGCCAGAAACGGCCTGTCCTCCAGCGAGCTCGAAGCCGTGCTGCGGCAGGTCGGAGCCGAGCGCTATCACAACCGTCATCCTTTCCATCACAGGATGACCAGCGGTGCGCTGTCGAGGGTCGAGATGCAGGCTTGGGCGCTGAACCGTTATTGCTACCAGGCTGTCATCCCGCGCAAGGACGCCATGATCCTCGCACGTGCCGAGGACCCGGCGTTTCGCGCCGCCTGGCGCAAACGCATCGAGGACCATGACGGCGAGGACGGCTGGAGCGGCGGTATCGCGCGCTGGCTGCATCTGGCGACCTCGCTCGGTCTCGATGCCGATGCGGTGAAGAGCGAAAGGCTGGCGCTGCCGGCGACGCGTTTCGCGGTCGGCGCTTATCTCTCCTTCTGCACGAACCGGACGCTGTTCGAGGCGGTCGCGTCGTCGCTGACCGAGATGTTCTCGCCGGTCATCATCGGCGAGCGGGTGCCGGCGATGCTGGCCAAATATGATTACATCACCGAGGATACGCTGGCTTATTTCAAGCGACGACCCGAGCAGGCCTCGCGCGACGCCGACTTCGCCCTCGCCTACGTGCTTAGCCATGCCGACACGGCGGAACGCCAGCAGCAGGCAATCGATGCATTGGTGTTCAAATGCGATATACTGTGGGCCATGCTCGATGCGCTCCAACACGCCTATGGTGAGCCGGGAAACATCCCGCCGGGCGCCTTTCATCCAGAGGCAGCCCGATGATGGCGCTGCGCGAAAGATCCCTGGTGTCGCCGCGGTCGGTGCCGTCCCTGCCGAAGCACGTGCGCCTGCAGTACGACCCCGTGCGGCAGGCATTCGCCGTGCTTTCGCCGGAAAAGGTGTTCTGGCCGAACGACATCAGTCTCGACATATTGCGCCGCTGCGATGGACGATCCACGGTCGGCCACATCATTGCCGGCCTTGCCGTGGAGTATGACGCTGAACAGGAGGCCGTGGCGGCCGACGTCATTGCCTTTCTGCAGGAATGGTCGGACAAGCTTTTGGTCAAGCTATGAGCGAGCCCCTTCTCCCTCCGATCGGCATGCTGGCGGAACTGACGCATCGCTGCCCGCTGCAATGCCCTTATTGCTCCAATCCGCTCGAATTGCTGAAAGCCAATCGCGAACTCGATACGCAGACCTGGCTCGACCTGTTCTCGCAGGCCGCCGATCTCGGCATTCTCCAGGTGCATCTGTCCGGCGGTGAGCCGACGCTGCGCCGCGACCTCGAGCAATTGATCGCCGGGCTTTCGGCGCGCGGCGTCTACACCAATTTGATCACCGCCGGCGTCGGCATTGCCGAAGGTCGCATCGAGGCGTTTGCCGAAGCCGGGCTCGACCATCTGCAACTGAGCTTTCAAGGCGCACGGCCGGCGACCACCGACCGCATCGGCAACCACAAAGGCGGCCACGAAAAGAAGCTGGAGACGGCACGCCGCGCGCGCGCGGCCGGCCTGCCGCTGACCATCAACGCGCCGATTCATCGCCACAACATCGAGGAAGTGCCGGAATTCATCGATCTCGCCCTTTCGCTGGGCGCGGAGCGGCTCGAGATTGCCAACGTGCAGTATGCCGGCTGGGCGCTGACCAATCGCGATCAACTGATGCCCGAGCGTGCCGCGGTCGACCGGCAGGCGGAGATCGTCGCGGCGGCGCGCGAACGGCTGACCGGCATCATGAACATCGATTTCGTCCCGCCGGATTATTTCGCCATCTATCCCAAGCCGTGCATGGGCGGCTGGGCGCGCGACGCCTTCATGGTGACGCCGGACGGCACCGTGCTGCCATGCCATGCCGCACAGACCATCCCGTCGCTCAGCTTCGAGCGTTTTGGACCACGCAGCCTGGCCGAGATCTGGATAGATTCACCGGCATTCAATGCCTTTCGCGGCACGGACTGGATGCAGCAGCCCTGCCGCAGCTGCGAACGGCGTGAAATCGACTGGGGCGGCTGCCGCTGCCAGGCGATGGCGATCGCCGGCGATGCCGCCGCGACGGACCCGGCTTGCGAGAAATCGCCGATCCATGCGCGCATGGCGATGCTGATCGACGAAGCCCAGCGTGCTGCAGCAGATCCCTCGAAGGACGAACAATTCGTCTACCGGCGGATCGGCGTCGTGACCGAGCCCGCCTGACGCGCTCTTCTATTCCATGGTCTCGCGCTCGCGCACCGCGTCGGCGAAAGCCAGTGCATCGCGATTGACCGCGACATTGTGCACGCGAAAGATCGAAGCGCCCTTCAACCGCAGGATGACGCTGGTTGCCGCCGTGCCGACGTCCCGCCCCTCGTCACCTTCGCCGACCAGGTGACGGGCAAGACGCTTGCGTGAGGTGCCGACGAGCAATGGAAAACCGAGAGCGCGCAGCTCATCGAAGCGAGCCATGAGCTCGAGGTTTTCCTCTCCGTCCTTGGCGAAAGCGAAGCCCGGGTCCAGCACGATCCGGTCGTCCGGGATGCCGGCGTCGCGCGCGATCTCCAGCGATCTGTTCAGGAACAGGAACTGGTCGGCGATCACATCCGCCAGTTTTTCGCGGCCGCGCCCGGTGTGCATGATGACGAGGCCGGCGCCGGTTTCCGCCGCGACATGCGCGATGTCGGGTTCACGCTGCAGGCCATGCACGTCGTTGACGATATGCGCACCCGCGGCGACCGCCAGCCGCGCCGTCTCGGCCCGGTAGGTGTCGACCGAAACGAGGCTGCCGCCATCGGACGACAGCGCCTCGATGACCGGGAGGATGCGCGATTGCTCCTCCCGCGCCGAAACGGCGACGGCGCCGGGCCGGGTGGACTCGCCGCCGACATCGATGATCGCCGCGCCCTCGCCGATCATGCGCCGGGCCTGCTGGAGCGCCCGCTCCGGCCGGTCGAATTCTCCCCCGTCGGAAAAACTGTCCGGCGTAACGTTCAAAATCCCCATCAGCAGCGATTTCGCGCCAAGATCGAGGTGCCGTCCATGAGCAAGGTGCCAGCGCATCATTGAGCGAATGCGGCGATCTTCAACGTCGACGCCATGCCCTTCTGGCGATCGCTCGGCCATATTCCACTGGGTGTGTTCTCGCAGCGGACCGTGACCTCCGTGCCGCGCGATACCGCAGCCAGTGCCGTGGCGATCGGTGTCTTCCTGCCCGACATATCCGTCACGACGCCTTCCTCCTTGCGGACGCCACATTACACGTTTCGGCGTCAAATTGGATTCCATCGAAAGGCGCGCCACGCGTCGCATCGATCGCTTCAGATGCGACGCGCTTTAACGGCTTCATGCCTGGACTGTTATTGTAGGCGCGCCGGGCCCGACACCGCCGATTACGCGGGCCGATGCGTAACCGTCCGCGACAATCTTTTCGACCAGGGCCGCCGCTTTGTCGCGCGCGCAGGCGACAAGCAGTCCGCCCGAAGTCTGTGGATCGGTGAGAAGATGGCGCCGCCATTCCGGCATATCGGCGGGCAGGAGCACCGCATCGCCATAGCTTGCCCAATTGCGCCGGGACGCGCCGGTGACGAAGCCTTGCTCCGCCAGCAGCGCGGCTTCGGAAAAGAGCGGAACGTCGCGATCACGGATGACGAGAGCGCAGCCTGAGCCGCGCGCCATCTCGAGAGCATGTCCGAGCAGGCCGAAACCGGTCACGTCGGTAATCGCATGGACGCTCTCATCCTGCGCGAGCTCCGATCCGATCCGGTTGAGCAGGGTGGTCGAGGCGATCATCTCGGCATAGCCGCCGGGCGAGAGCGCCTGCTTCTTGATGGCTGCGGAATAGATGCCGACGCCGAGCGCCTTCGTCAGGATCAAGGCGTCTCCCGGCCTCGCACCCGAATTGCGCCTGATGTCTTCGGGCCGGCATGTGCCGATCACGGCAAGGCCGTAGATCGGCTCCGGCGAGTCGATCGAGTGGCCGCCGGCGACCGGGATTCCGGCCGTGGCGCAAACTGCCCGGCCGCCCTTCAGAATGTCTCGGACCATATGCGTCGGCATCTTGTCGAGCGGCATACCGAGAATGGCCAGCGCCATGATCGGCCGGCCGCCCATCGCATAGACATCGGAGATCGCGTTGGTCGCGGCGATCCGGCCGAAATCATACGGATCGTCCACCATGGGCATGAAGAAATCGGTGGTGGCGATGACACAGGTGTCGTCGTCGAGCTGCCAGACGGCGGCATCGTCTCCGGTCTCGGTGCCGACAAGAAGCTGGCGAAAGGGGTTGGCCTCAACCTGGTCCGCGAGAAGCTGCTGAAGGACGGACGGCGCCAGCTTGCAGCCACAGCCGCCGCCATGCGCAAGGCTGGTCAGGCGAAGCACAGGAGCGTCGGCGACTTCAGGCGAGAGGGCGATTGCCATGGCAAGCCTCCTTGGATTGGCACCGAGCGAGATACCGAGCGGAATTGGCTCTGGCCGCACGCTGGCGATCGTTCGAGCATCGATTGGACGGAACGGAGAGATCAGACGCGGAAACGGTGAGAGCGGTCCGAAGACGGTTGGCGAGAGGAGAAAAGCGGGACACATGCGCAGCACCGGAGCGCGCGCTTGCGCCACCGTCGGCCGTCGTCCGAAAAGCGCCCCGGCACGCGGGAGCCGTTTCCAACACCACGCAGCACTGTAAGATTAGTTTCGGGCAAGCGTCAATCGCACGCCCTCATGCTAAACATGAGTAAATACATCAACTATAATTCGGTATGAAATGCAGAGCAGTCGGACGTCCCCGGTGCAACGCACACTTCGCTTTGTTTGACATTGTCCTGTTTTGGATCAAAATGCATTCGTACCCTTGGTTCGGGATGCCCTTCGGAGCATCCGCTTCGGGAGGACGTTCAAATGAACATCGAACTGTCACGGCGCGCGTTCCTGCAGACGGCAGGCGCGGGTCTCGCCGGTACTACGCTTGGAGCTCTCGGCTTCGGCGATATAGAAGCGGCACATGCTGCGGCGATACGATCCTTCAAGCTCGCCAACACCACCGAAACACGCAACACCTGTCCATATTGCTCAGTGGCGTGCGGTGTTATCCTCTATTCAAAGGGTGATCTCAGGAAGGGCGAACAGGCCGAGATCACCCATATCGAGGGCGATACCGACCATCCGACCAATCGCGGCACTTTGTGCCCCAAGGGCTCGGCCCTGCTCGGCTTCGTCAAGGCCCCGACCCGCTTGCAACAGCCGATGATCCGCAAGCCCGGAGCGGACAAGTTCGAGCCGACAACGTGGGAAGACGCGCTCGACCGCATCGCCCGCCTGATGAAGGACGATCGCGACCAGAACTTCGTCGCGACGAACAATGACGGCGTGACGGTCAACCGATGGATTACCACCGGCTTCCTCGCCGCCTCGGCGACGACCAATGAAACCGCGTTCGAGACCTACAAGGTGGTCCGCAGCACGGGCATGCTGGTGTTCGACAATCAGGCGCGTGTCTGACACGGCCCGACGGTGGCGAGTCTCGCCCCAACATTCGGCCGCGGAGCAATGACGAATTCCTGGACCGATATCAGGAACACCGATCTCGTCGTGATCATGGGCGGCAATGCCGCCGAGGCCCACCCTTGCGGCTTCAAATGGGTCACCGAGGCGAAGGCCAACCGTGGCGCCAAGCTCATCGTCGTCGATCCGCGCTTTACGCGCTCGGCCTCGGTGTCCGATCTCTATGCACCAATCCGTCAAGGCACGGACATCGCGTTCCTGCTCGGGCTGATCAACTATTGCATCGAAAACGACAAGGTGCAGTGGGAGTATGTGAAGGCGTTCACCAACGCCGGCTATGTCGTCAAGGAGGGTTTCACTTACCAGGATGGCCTGTTTTCCGGCTACGACGAGGCGAAGCGCGACTATGACAAGTCGAGCTGGGACTACGAGATCGGTGACGACGGTTTTGCCGTCGTCGATGATACGCTGGCAAATCCTCGCTGCGTCTGGAACCTGCTGAAGAACCATGTCGCGGTCTATACGCCGGAAATGGTCGAGCGCATCTGCGGCACGCCGAAGGACACGTTCCTGAAGGTGGCCGAGATGGTGGCGGAGTGCTCGTCGCCGACCAAGGCGATGACCTCGATGTACGCGCTCGGCTGGACGCAGCACTCGAAGGGCTCGCAGAACATCCGCGCCATGGCGATGCTGCAGCTCATTTTGGGCAATATCGGCATTCGCGGTGGCGGCATGAACGCGCTGCGCGGCCACTCCAACATTCAGGGGCTGACCGATGTCGGACTGATGTCCAACCTCCTCCCCGGCTATCTGACGCTGCCCAACGAGAAGGAACCGGACCTCACCGCCTATATGTCGACGCGCGGTTTCAAGCCGCTCAGGCCGAACCAGATGAGCTACTGGCAGAACTATAGGAAGTTCTTCGTCAGTTTCCAGAAGGCCATGTACGGCTCGGCGGCAACGCCGGAAAACGACTTCGCCTATGACTACCTGCCGAAGCTCGACGTGCCCGGTTACGACGTGCTGCGCGCCTTCGAGATGATGCACCAGGGCAAGATGAACCTGTATCTCTGCCAAGGCTTCAACCCGCTGCAATCATTCCCCAACAAGCAGAAGATCACGGCCTCGCTCTCCAAGCTCAAGCTCCTGGTCGTCATGGATCCATTGGCTACCGAGACGGCGCGGTTCTGGGAGAACCACGGCGCGCACAACGACGTCGATCCGTCGGCGATCCAGACAGAAGTGATCGAACTGCCGTCGACGTGCTTTGCCGAAGACGACGGCTCGCTCACCAATTCGGGGCGCTGGCTGCAGTGGCACTGGGCCGGCGGCACACCGCCGGGCGAGGCCAAGCGCGACACCTGGATCATGGCGCAGATACATCTGCGCCTGAAGGAACTCTATCGCAAGGAAGGCGGCGCCTTCCCCGATCCGATCGTCAATCTCCATTGGCCCTATGCCGATCCGGGCGATCCGATGGCCGAGGAAATCGCCCAGGAGATCAATGGCCGGGCGCTCGCGACGGTGACGGACACGACCGACCCGACCAAGGTGCTTGCCGAGGCCGGGAAACTGTTGCCGGGCTTCGCCGCGCTGCGCGACGACGGCTCCACATCCTGCGGCTGCTGGATCTATTCCGGCTGCTTCAACGAGAAAGGCAACAACATGGCCCGCCGGGACACTGACGATCCCGACGAGACAGGCGCCTACCTGAAATGGGCGTTCTCGTGGCCGGCCAATCGCCGCATCCTCTACAATAGGGCTTCGGCCGACCTGAACGGGAAGGCCTGGGACCCCGACCGCAAGGTGATCGAATGGGACGGTGCGAAATGGTCGGGTTATGACGTCCCCGACATCGCGCCGACAGCGAAGCCCGGCGAGGTCGGCCCCTTCATCATGAATCCGGAAGGCGTGTCGCGCCTCTTCACCCGGGGCATGATGCGGGACGGACCGTTCCCGGCGCATTACGAGCCGTTCGAATCGCCCATCGTCAATCCGGTCGCGCCCAACGTCCGGGGCAACCCGGCAGCGCGGGTATTCGAAGGGGATTTCAAGCAGTTCGCCGAGGCGGCCTCGGCGGAGTTCCCCTATGCGGCGACCTCCTACCGACTGACCGAGCATTTCCACTTCTGGACCAAGCACGTCATCGTCAACGCCGTGATGCAGCCGGAGTTCTTCGTGGAGATATCGGAACAGCTGGCGGCCGAAAAGGGTATCGCCAGAGGCGGTTGGGTACGCGTTTGGTCCAAGCGCGGCTCGGTCACGGCGAAGGCGGTGGTCACCAAGCGGATCAAGCCGCTGACCTGTGACGGCAAGACCGTCCACATCGTCGGCATTCCGCTGCACTGGGGCTTCACCGGAGCGGCAAAGAAGGGCTTCGGCCCGAACATGCTGACGCCCTATGTCGGCGACGCCAACATCGAGACGCCCGAATACAAGGCGTTTCTGGTCAATATCGAGCCCGTTTCCGGGCCGGTGGCATAGGGAGGCGGCAGATGTTTCCTCCAATTGCCAATCCTTCGGTAACGGACGTGACGCCCCGCTTCTCGGACAAAGACCTCGTCCGCCGTTCCGCCTCAACGGTATCTGCGCCGGCCGAGCGGCTGGCGGAGGTGGCCAAGCTCATCGACGTCTCGAAATGCATCGGCTGCAAGGCCTGCCAGACAGCCTGCATCGAGTGGAACGACACGCATCCGGCGGTCGGCGTCAATGCCGGCGTCTATGAGAATCCGCCCGACCTGACGCCGGACATGTTCACGCTCATGCGCTTCAGCGAATGGGAGAACCCGGAGACGAACAACCTCGAATGGCTGATCCGCAAGGACGGCTGCATGCACTGCGAAGATCCGGGCTGCCTCAAAGCCTGTCCGGCGCCTGGTGCTATCGTTCAATATTCCAATGGCATTGTCGACTTCGTCCATGAGAACTGCATCGGCTGCGGCTACTGTATCAAGGGGTGTCCATTCAACATCCCGCGCATTTCCCGCGTCGACCATACGGCCTACAAATGCACGCTCTGCTCGGACCGCGTCGCCGTCGGCCAAGGCCCTGCCTGCGCCAAGGCCTGCCCGACCCAGGCGATCGTCTTCGGCACAAAGGAAGAGATGAAGCAGCATGCCGAGGGCCGCATTACCGACCTGAAGGCGCGCGGCTATGCGAATGCCGGCCTCTACGATCCGCCAGGTGTCGGCGGAACGCACGTGATGTACGTGCTGCACCATGCGGATCAGCCCGAGCTCTATTCCGGCCTGCCGAAGGAGCCGAGGATCAGTCCTCTCGTGGAAGCGTGGAAGGGCATCACCAAATATGCCGGCCTGACCGTGCTTGGGGTCGCGGCCGGTGTCGGCCTGCTCCACCATCTGGTCATGGGGCCGAACAGGGTTTCGGACACGGATGAGGAGAATGCCGAACGGCTAGTGCGGAATGACGGCCATGACAGCGCATGATGTCGAACCTGGTAAAGTACATCCGGGCAAGCCCGTCACGGTGGACCGGTACACGGTGGGCGCGCGGATCAACCACTGGATCACGGCGGCGAGCCTGATCCTGCTTGCCCTGTCCGGCCTCGCGCTGTTTCACCCGAGCCTGTTCTTTCTGTCCGGGCTGTTCGGTGGCGGCCAGTTCACCCGCTTCATACATCCATGGATCGGCGTCCTTCTCTTCTTCAGCTTCTTCGGGCTTTTCATCCGGTTCTGGAAGGCGAACCTATGGAAGCGCGAAGACCGGGCCTGGCTCACGCGCTTTCGCGACGTGCTGGCCAATCACGAGGAGAATGCGCCGGAAGTCGGCAAGTATAATGCCGGCCAGAAATTCGTGTTCTGGGCAATGTCAGTCCTGATCGTCATCCTGATATCGAGTGGCCTGGTCGTCTGGGATCAGTATTTCTCCGCCTACACGACGATCGGTCAACAGCGGGTAGCGCTCCTCATTCATGCCATCGCGGCCGTTGCGATAATCGGCGTCTGGATCATCCATTTCTATTCGGCGTTCTGGGTGCGAGGCACGATTCCCGCCATGACGCGCGGTTCGGTGACGGGTGGCTGGGCCTGGCGGCATCATCGCAAATGGTTGCGGGAACTTGTTACGAAACCGGGCGGAAGATCGGGATCGAAGCCCGCCGAATGAGCGGGGTTAATCAGCCAACCACGTGGCCCGTGTGGTTCGTGAGGTGAATATGCCAAGGCAGATCGTTCCGTCGGATATCGATCCCACCGCCATCGGTGAAGTCTCGGCGCCGCCTTTCGTCCGCCTGCCTGATCCGACGCGTCTGTTCGCTCGCCGCGCCCAGAGGCTGAATGCACTGGCCGAAACCCATGAACTCGGTCCTTATCTCCGCTTCCTCGCTGCTCTCGCCGATGTCCAGCACGGCATACAGGACGGCCTGTCCGCTCCGGATCTGCCGGAAACGGAGGTGCGTGAACGGGCGCACGCTTTCGGGATGCCTCCGCTCGATCGTGACAGGTTCGCCCCTGGGACGCTCTTCGAGACGCTCGACCGCCTGATGCTGGCGGCTTCGGCCATCGAGAAGCCTCAGGCCGCGGCGGATGCGCTCGACCGACTGAAGCTGGCCGCGCCTCCGGAGCGCGATGCCATGGTGCGCAACGTGCTCGCCGATGCAATCGCGGCTGACGCATTGGCCGAGCATGTTTATGTCGCAGCGGCGCTGCAGCTTCATTTCGCGCGTCTTGCCGCTTGCCTCGACGCCGCCACGCTGGTCCCGGTAGGTGACGGCGCATGTCCTGTCTGCGGCGGGCCGCCGGTGTCCTCGATGATCGTCGGTTGGCATGGCTCCCACGGGGCAAGGTTCTGTGCATGCTCGCTCTGCGGGACGCTCTGGAACTATGTGCGCATCAAATGCACCCTGTGCGGCTCGACCAAGGGGATTGGCTATCTGGAAGTCGAAGGGGGATCCGGCACTGTGAAGGCCGAGACCTGCGATTCATGCGGCTGCTATGTGAAAATCCTGCATCAGCACAAGGATCCCGCCCTCGATCCGGTTGCCGACGACGTGGCGACGCTCGGCCTGGACCTGCTCGTCCGTGAGAGCGGCTACCGCCGCGGATCGTTCAACCCATTCCTTATCGGCTATTGAGGACGCGATGACCGCTTTGCCCGCACGTCGCTTGCGTGATCTTCCATCGGTCGATCAGGTACTGCAGACGCCGCTTGGATCCACGGCGATCCAGCGCTTTGGCCGGCAACTCGCGACGGCGGCTGTCCGCGCGGCACTTGCCGCGGCGCGGGAAGCCTGCCGTGGCGGAGCCGCAGTGCCGCAGCCCAGCGATGTCGCCGCCGACGCCGTGGGGCAGCTCAAGGCGGCCGAGCGCCCTTCCCTGCGTCCGGTCTTCAACCTGACCGGCACGGTGCTGCACACCAATCTCGGCCGCGCGCCGCTCGCCGAGGAGGCGATCGAGGCGGTGCGCGCTGCAATGCGCGAAGCGGTCGCTCTCGAATTCGATCTCGACACCGGAAAGCGCGGCGAGCGGGACGATCATCTGCGTTCGCTCGTTTGCGAACTGACGGGAGCGGAAGACGCAACCGTGGTCAACAACAATGCGGCGGCTGTCCTTCTTGTCCTCAACACGCTGGCGCTCGATCGCGAGGCGATCGTCTCGCGCGGCGAGTTGATCGAGATCGGCGGCTCGTTCAGGATGCCCGAGATCATGGCCCGCGCCGGCGCCAAGGTGGTCGAGGTCGGAACCACCAACCGCACGCATCCGAAGGACTATGTCGCGGCGATCGGCCAGGAGACCGGGCTGGTCCTCAAGGTGCACACCTCGAACTACCGCGTCGAGGGGTTCACGGCCGAGGTGGGCGCGCGCGAACTGGCTTCCATCGCCAAGGCGCGGGGCGTGCCCCTTGTCCACGACCTCGGCTCCGGCACACTTTTCGATCTTGCCGCCTATGGCCTCAAGCATGAGCCAACCGTTCGCGAGGCGATTGCCGACGGCGCGGATCTGGTCACCTTTTCCGGCGACAAGCTGCTCGGCGGCCCCCAGGCGGGCTTCATCGTCGGCAGCAAAGCTCTGCTCGCCGCGATCAGCCTTAATCCGATGAAGCGGGCGCTCCGGGTCGACAAGCTTCGGCTCGCCGCGCTCGAGGCGACGTTGAAGCTCTACCGTGACCCCGATCGCCTGGCTGAGCGGCTGCCGACGCTGAGGCTGCTGGCGCGCCCCTCGGCCGAGATTGCGGCCCAGGCAGAGCGCCTTGCGCCCATGGTTGCCGATGCTCTGGGTGAGGCTTTCGTCGTGGAGACAGTGGAATGCCGCAGCCAGGTCGGGTCGGGAGCCCTGCCGCTTGAGACGATATCCAGCGCCGGTCTTGCTCTGCGGGTGAAGTCCGGCGGCGGGAAGGCGCTGGAAGCGCTCGCGGCGGCATTGCGCCGGCTGCGCGTTCCTGTGATCGGGCGCATCGAGAACCGGGCGCTTGTGCTCGATCTGCGCTGCCTCGACGACGAAGCGGGCTTCCGTGCAAACCTCGCCGGCTTCGATCCGGGAGGGGCCGATGCGCTGGTTTGAGAGCCTCGCGCGCCGGTCGGCCGAAATGCACCGGCCGGCCGACGTGCCCCGGCCGGCCGACGTGCCGGTAGCCGAACGCCTGGCAGAGGCCTTGGAGGCGGCCAGTCGCGGTGACTATGCGGCGGCCTTGGGCATATGGGAGCCGCTGGCTCATGCCGGGGTCGCGCGTGCGCAGAACAATATCGGCGCCTGCTTCGCGGAAGGATTTGGCGTCGAGCCCAACCGCGATCTCGCCTTCCGCTGGCTGGCGCTCTCCGCCGAGGCCGGCGACGCCGTTGGGCAGCGGAACCTGGCGTCGCTCTATTTCCGTGGCGAGGGCGTTGCGCCGGACTACGGCCGCGCAGCCGAGCTCTACCGAGCAGCCGCGGAACAGGGCGACGGACCGGCGCAGGACATGCTGAGCTGGATGCTGCTCGAAGGCGAGGTGGTAGAGCCTGATCCCGCAGCGGCGCGGCGCTGGGCGGCTGCCGCCGCCGAGCAGGGAATAGCGTCGGCCATGACGCGGCTCGGCATGATCCATCACAATGCGCTCGGCGTACCGCGCGATCCCGCCGAGGCCGTCCGCTGGTGGCGCAGTGCCGCCTTGCGCGGGGACGCTGACGGACAGGCCATGCTCGGCGCCGCCTGCCATCTTGGAGCGGGTGCGGCGGCCGACGGGGTCGAGGGGTATGCCTGGCTCCTGCGTGCGAGCGCAGCAGGCAGCGCGCTCGCCGAACGGTATCTGCCGGCCGCGCGTGCCGCCCTCAGCCCTGACGAGACCGCCGAGGCCGAGCGTCGTGCCGCGGCATCATTGACGGGAGGCGGATCATGATCGTCGGCACGGCGGGTCATGTCGACCACGGCAAGACCGCGCTGGTGCGCGCGCTGACCGGCGTCGACACCGACCGCCTGCAGGAGGAAAAGACGCGCGGCATGACCATCGACCTCGGCTTTGCCTACCTGCCGGCGCCGAGCGACGACGTCATCGGCTTCATCGATGTCCCGGGGCACGAACGGTTCGTGCACACGATGCTTGCCGGCGCCAGCGGCATCGATTTCGTGCTGTTGGTCATTGCCGCAGACGACGGCGTCATGCCGCAGACGCGCGAACATCTGGCAATCATCGATCTGCTCGGTGTCAGGCGTGGCGCGGTCGTCCTGGCAAAATCTGATCTGATCGCGCCCGCACGATCCGCCGCCGTTCAGGCGGATATCCGCGCCGCGCTGGCGCATACCGCCCTTGCCGAGGCCGAAATAATCCCGGCCTCGGCTATCACTGGCCGAGGCATCGATGATCTTCGCAACCACTTGTTCGAGGAGGCGTCGCGCTTTGTCGGCCGCGTATCCTCTGGCCGCTTCAGATTGGCGGTCGACCGATGCTTCACGCTGCACGGCACCGGCACTGTCGTGACCGGCACGGTCCTTTCAGGTTCGGTCGGTATCGGCGACCACGTTGTCGTCAGCCCGTCGGGCCTGGCGGCGCGTGTCCGCTCGATCCACGCCCAGAACCGGCCGGCTGAGCGTGGATGGGCGGGAGACCGCTGCGCGCTCAACCTGGCCGGTGAAGGCATCGGCAAGGAGGCGATCCGGCGCGGCGACGTCATACTCGACCCGGAACTTCACGCGCCGGCGGACCGGATCGACGCAGGGCTGCGCGTCTTGCCAGGAGAGCCCAAGCCGATCGGCCAGTGGTTTCCCGTACGCCTCCACCACGCTGCGGCCGAGGTTGGCGCAAGGATCGTGCTTCTCGGTGACGAGCCGGTCAGGCCCGGCGGCGTCGCCAAGGTTCAATTGGTGCTGGACAATCCCATCGCCGCTGCCGCAGGCGACGCCTATGTGGTGCGCGACACGTCGGCGCAGCGGACCATCGGCGGCGGACGCCTGATCGATCTGAGGGCGCCGAGCCGGAAGCGCCGCACGCCGCAACGGCTTGTCCAACTCGAAGCATATGCTGTCCCGGACCCCGAGGCGGCTGTCACCGCACTGCTCGACGCGCCGCCCCATTACCTTGACCTTGGCTCTTTCGCCCGCGACCGGGCGTTCGGCAGCAACGAGACGCAGAGGCTGGTCGACGACCTTGGACTGATCTGCATTCCCGTCAGGAAAACGCTGTTCGTGCTTTCGCCGGCGCGCTGGATGCAATTCAGACTCGGCCTGGCCGCGAATTTGAAGACTTTTCATGCAGACAATCCGGATTTGCCGGGCATCGGCATGGAGAGATTGCGCCTTCAGCTCGATCCCAGATTTCCGGCGCCGATGTTTGCGGCGGCTCTGCGAATCCTGGCGCGCGACGGCAAGCTTGCCCTTGACGGCGCCTGGGTGCGGCTGCCTGGCCATGAAGTCCGTCTGACATCGCAGGACGAGGCGATGTGGCTGCAAATCGAGCGGCTCATCGGCGGCTCGACGCGATATCATCCGCCGCGAGTCCGCGATATCGCCGGCACGTTGGCGAAGCCGGAAACGGAAATCCGCCGGATCCTGAAACTGACCGGCCGCATCGGGAAAGTGTACGAAGTCGCCCATGATCGTTTCTTTCTGCACGCGGCACTGGCCGAGATTGTCGAAATCGTCGACGATCTGACAGCGGCCGAGCCGAGCGGGCGGTTTAATGCCGCCCAGTTTCGCGATCGTGCAGGCAGCGGACGCAAGGTTGCCATCCAGATCCTTGAATTTCTCGATAGGCATGGCGTCACGCTGCGACGCGGCGACCTGCGGCTCGTCAACAGGCATCGACGGGATCTGTTTCGCTCACCGGCCGATAATGAGCCGGCAATAGCGGAAGCTTCTGGAGGAGCATCGTCCCCGGTGGGGCGTCCGGACTTCAAATCCGGGAGGGGCCGCGAGCCGGTCCTTGGTGGGTTCGACTCCCACTCTCTTCCGCCACTCTCGCAAAGGCGCGATGACGGTGACAACCCGCTTTCTCGTTGAGCTCAGGACAGCGGCCGAGGCCGCCAAGGTCGCCGAAAGCCACTTCCGGCGGGACGCTGCGGTCCGGACCGCGGCGCTCGAGCAAGAGCGCGCCTTCGCCTTCAGGCGGCTCAATCTCATGCAG
This sequence comes from Mesorhizobium sp., assembly GCF_004962245.1. Classification (GTDB taxonomy): domain Bacteria; phylum Pseudomonadota; class Alphaproteobacteria; order Rhizobiales; family Rhizobiaceae; genus Mesorhizobium. The sequence goes on from NZ_SUHQ01000028.1 coordinate 70,099, forward strand.
GCGATCGCCGAGGCCATGGCATCGGCCGAAAGCGAGGAGATAGCCGTCGCCAGCGCCTTCGCCACGCTGCGCACGCGACTCGGCTGGAATTCCGACAGCGAGGCGCGTTCGGAGGTGATCGCGCGTTTCGGTCAGGTTGTGCTGGCCATATTCCGGGCTCCGGACGAGGAGGAATCCGCCAACGCCATCCCCGAGGCCCTGGCGGGTTTCGAACGCTGGTATGCCGAAACCCGGGGATCGCCGTTCTGGCTCTTGTTCGAGCACCAGATACCAGACACGCCCCGCGTCGATTTTTAGAAGCGCAGGTCTATCCGGGATGCACACAGGTCACCCATAGCGGGGCCAAGACGTTTTGGGCCGAGACTTGCCCGAGCCTTGCGGGGTGGCCACCACTAGATTGCCGCGACATGCATTAGCGGAACAGATATTTTGACACCTCTGGATTACCTCGCCGCCACATGACGTTATCCAGAAAGTAGTGGTGCACGTTGATGAATATCCACGCTATGAAGAGGAACAGCGACGAGCCGAGCACTTCTTTGTTGTAGGGAACCAAAGCAGACAACGCGATCGGGACGAGCCAGAAACCGAGAATTCCAAGAAGTCCGCCAATGATGATAAATCCCAGCACCCGCAGCCTATACATCGGGCCAACAATGGAGAGGATCTTGAATTCGGGGGCCGCAACAGCATCTGAACGGTCGCGCTCGACATTGGTCTGATAACGCCAGACCACCGCCAGGTACTGCAACGAATGGAGCGCCGGCACCACAAGCAGCCAGAGCGGGTTTATTTTCACAAATAGAATCCAGGCGTACAGGCTCACGGCATACGCGACGACTCCGTTGTACGGTAGCGTACCACCATGCTTGCGCCAGCGATTGATCAACATCACAGCCGTGGCCGCCGTGGAAGCAGCGGCGGCCAATGCAGCAATGTTGGTGACCCATGAAGGGGCGGCAAATGTGTAGTAATCCAAGCCCCAGAAACGCCTTTCGGTGATCACCGCGTTTGTCTGAAGCCATGCGAACAGCCATACGGCATAGCCGTTGAACAGCAGCACTTTCTTGTCTTGCTCATTGAAGAACTTGCGCTTCAACACGGCATCCACCATCAGCATGCCGTAGCCTTGCTTGACATAGTGCCAGCCCACAAAAAACGCCATCGCATTGCCTGCGTATCCCAGCAGGCGGGCATCCCCCGCTATTGAACCGTAAGCAAAAAAACCGCCCATGATCAGCGGGACGACAATGCCCGCAAAGATGTAACGGACCTGGAGGTTCTTGTCATATCCGTCGCCGCGCACCTTCCGCCCAAAATTACGATAGAAAATTTGATACGAGTGGGCAAAGTGCGGATGGTTTATCAGATGGGCCAGCAAGAGCGTTGCTGCCGCCACAACACCTTCGTACTTGAGAGGCACAAGAAACAGGATCGGCAAGATCAGAAACGCGCTCCCGCCAAGCAGGAAAAAGTCGGTGATCGGGCCAAAAAGATACTTTTGTGGCGCCGCCGCTACGGCGGCCGGAGCATCCGCTGAAAGATGAAGTGCCAAATCTATGCCCTCCTGGGAAGGTTCGTTTAACCACCGACCCCGTCTCTCTACACGATCATCGTTTTCGAACTGCTAACGTAAAACGGTATCTGCGACCTGCGAGACCCACAGCCAAAGCCGTTGCGGCAATTTCGGTCTGGTCAGATTGCAGGGCCGGGCTGGGACATCAAGGCGACGTAAATCTGAAACGCAATCGTGCAGATCGCCGCGAGCGAGATCGGCACGCCAAACGGCACAACGCCTTTGCGGTCCAGGTGCTGGACATAGAGGCGGAAGGCGCCCGCTGGCAGCATGAACGGATTTTTCACGATCAACGCCGTGGCCAGCGCGAAGACCAGCAGCAGCATGGAAAACACCAGAAGGCCGCTGCCGCCGATCAGAAACGGCACCGCCGCCATCAACTTGACATCGCCGGCCCCGACCTTGCGCAGGGCCCAGAACGGGAAGAGCGCAACAAACAACAAAAGGCCGGCAAGCGCGCTCAGGCCCATGTCCCACCACGACCCGGATTGAACCGACAGGAGTTGCAGCGAGCCCAAACCCAGGCAAAGCAGCAGCAGCACGTTCTGATTGGATATTTTCTGGGTGGTGAAGTCGAGCCAAGCGATCCTCGCAAGCAGAGGGATTGCAAGCGCCTTCAGCAACAGCGACGCATACAACATGCTGGCGCTCTACCGCTCGAGATTCTTCACGCTGGACGACAGGAGCTTCAGATTGTTGGCCACGGTCGGATCGTTGGGCGCCAGCTCATAGGCCTTGAGGAAGTTGCTCCGTGCGTCCTGCAGCTTGCCGCGCAGCAGATAGGAATAGCCGACATTGTTGTAATATTCGGGCGTCCCGCCGATCAGCCGGAAGGCTCGGGCGTAGGCTCGGTCCGCGAGGTCGAAGCGGCGGATGCGATCGCTGCAGGCGGCCAGACCCAACCAGGCCACACCATCATTGGGCGCCAGTTGCGTCGCCTTGTAGAACAGAGCGCCGGCATTGCCGTAGTTTTCCGCTCGGAACTGGTTCTTGGCTTCGGCAACAGCCTGGTCCGAGGCATAGTATTCGACGTCGCTGACCGTCTTCAGCCCGTCGAAGGCATCGCCAAAGGCTGTAACGTCGCCTTTCGATGGCTCGTTGGTACGGACGACGCCGTTGCTATCAGCCGTCTGGCAGCCGGAAAGCATGACAACCAGCAGACTGGCTATGGCTGCAAGGCGCATTGGCCGCATCATTTTGTCCCCCAAGAGCCCTCCGACTCTGTATTTCGACCAAAGCATATACCTGCCTAGAAGAAAACGCCCCTCATTCGAATAATCACCGGCAACATGAGGATCATCATCACCACTGGGAAGATGCACAGCCCCAACGGAATCATCATTTTGACCGGCAGCGAATTGGCACGCTCCTCGGCACTCAGAATTCTCTGGCTGCGCATCTCGTCACTATAGACGCGCAAAGCATCGGTCAGACTAGTGCCGAGTTCTTCCGATTGCCGAAACAGCACTGCCAAAGCCCGCGCCTCGTCAAGGCCGACGCGGTCGGCGAGTTCGCGCAGTGCTTCGCGCAACGGCTTGCCAGCCCGCAATTGCAGCGTCATGATCGACAGTTGAATGCCTAGCCATTTGTGGGTGCCGGCCAGTTCCTGGCTCACGCGCTCGACCGCAGCCTCCAGACTCATACCGGCGTCGGCACAGGTTATCATCATGTCCATGAAATCGGGAAAACCGCGACGGTAGACCTGCTTTTGTCCTTTCTCGAAGCGATCGAGCATGACGCTTGGAACCACGAGGCAGGCGAGCCCGAACAAGCCAGCTCCGGCAAAGCCTATGAAGCCGGGCAAGGAAGGCGGGAGCACACGGATCAGGAGCGCATAGGCGGCCAGAAAGCCGACACAGACCGCAGCTAGCCGCGACAAGGTGTAAATGAGCGGAGCGCTCGATTGATAAAAGCCTGCGCGGAAGAGCTTCGCGTCCAAGGCGCTGGGCTGGTCCCGCTCCTTTTCGATCGATCGAAAATATGCGTCCACTGGCCGCTGCGCTGAGATCCTGGCAAGCTGTTCCTGTCCAACGAGCGAACGGCGATTGGCGATACCTTCGGCCATCAGGCTTTGAGCGACCAGCTTTCGCGTCTGCAGCGCTGGCAAAAAGACGAGGGAGCCGAACAGGAACAGGGCCACCGCCGCCACAAAGACCGCAATGGAGACCAGAACGCTAAGATCCTGAATAGTCGAAAACAAGATTATGTCTCGCCCTGTCAGAAGTCGAAATTGACCATTCGATACATGATGAAATCACCTAACAGCGCCCATGTTCCGAAAATCAGGAACACAGGAAGGATGATCGGATCGCCCCAGACGGTGCCGTAGTAAGCCGGGGCAACAAGCTGGAGTATCAGGAACATCACGATCGGGAACAGCGAGATGATCCATGCCGATACACGGCCCTCGGCCGAAAGCGCCCTGATCTTCATCCTGAGTTTTTGCCTTTCGCGCAGCACCGATGAAAGATTTGACAGGATTCCGGTCAGATTGCCGCCGGTCTTGGCCTGGATCGACAGCGACACCGACAACAGATGAAGGCCCTCGAAGCCTACACGTTGCGACAGCTTTCGCACGGCTTGTTCCATGCTGAGACCAAAGGTAATTTCGTCGGAAACAATGCCGAATTCGGTGCCGAGCGGATCGGGCATTTCGCGCGCGACGAGTCCCACGGCCACCGACGCTGGATGTCCGGCGCGCAAGGAACGGACGATCATATCCAGCGCATCCGGGAGTTGCTTTGCGAATTTCTGGATTCGCCTGCTCCGTGCACGCCGGAGAATGAGAAGCGGCAGCACAAATCCAATCACCAGAAGAACAACGAGCGACACCAGGGTCGAAAAGCCCAAAAAGAACCACAGCAGCGACGCCAGCGCCAAACCCGCCAGGAGGAACTTCGCGGCGAAAGTCAGCGGGTTTCCCGTAATGCCGGACTGGGTATAGAGCCTGTTCAGCCCGATCAGGCCAAAGAGAAAGTCGCCCGAGTCCGTCAGCCCGCGTTCGCGCAGCAACCCTTGCAAGGTCTGTTCGGCCGGAGCGTCATCAGTCAGCCGCCTCAGCCGACGGTTGATCGCGCCAAGCCGCGACCGACGATTAGCGAAGGAGAGATAGAAAGCTTCGCCAGCTAGGATTACCGAAGCGGCTCCAAGCACATAGACGAAATAAAGCAGGGTTTGACCGGTTAGCATCAGAGCGCGACCTGCGGATTGAATGCATCCTTGGCAAATTGATGGCCAAGCGTCGCCGCCTCCGGGGCAAAGCGCGGGCGGACGCCGGTGGCCCGAAACTCGCCGATGATCTTGCCTTCCGGTGTCACCTCGCGACGAACGAAATTATAGATTTCCTGGAGCTGGACGACGTTGCCTTCCATCCCAGTCAGTTCCGATATGGAGACGACCCGCCTTCCGCCGTCCGAAAGACGTTGAGTCTGCACGATGATATCAATGGCCGATGCAATCTGCGCCCGAATGGACTCGTGGGTCATCGGCATGCCGGCCATTCCAACCATCTGCTCAAGCCGCGATATTGCATCGCGGGGCGTGTTGGCATGGATGGTGGTCATCGAGCCTTCATGGCCGGTATTCATCGCCTGCAGCATGTCGAAGGCCTCCTCGCCGCGCACCTCGCCAACGATGATGCGATCGGGCCGCATGCGCAGCGCATTCTTCAGCAGTTCGCGCTGACGGACCTCGCCTTTGCCCTCGACATTGGGCGGCCGCGTCTCCAGCCGGCCGACATGCGGCTGCTGCAATTGCAGTTCCGCCGCGTCTTCTATGGTGATCAGGCGCTCCCTGGCCGGGATGTAGCTCGACAGCGCGTTGAGCAAGGTCGTCTTGCCGCTGCCGGTGCCGCCTGAAACTAGGATCGACTTGCGCGCCTGCACCGCGATCCGCAGCAGATCGATCATCGGCTGGCGGATGGAATTGAACGCCATCAAGCGCTCGAGCGAATAGGGATTCTTGGAGAATTTGCGGATCGACACCAGCGGGCCGTCCACCGAGATCGGCCGCACCGCGATGTTGACGCGCGAACCGTCCTCCAGGCGCGCATCCACCATCGGCGCCGATTCGTCGACGCGCCTGCCGATGGCCGAAACGATCTTGTTGATGACACGGAGCAGATGCGGCTCGTCGCGGAAGCGGATCGCCGTCTCCTCGATCACGCCGCGCCGCTCGATGAAGACGCGCTTGTGAGTATTGATCAATATGTCGGTGATGGAGTCATCCTTGAGCAGCGGCTCGATCGGCCCTAGCCCCAGCATCTCGTCGGCTGTCTCGCTGGTCAGCCGGTCAAGCTCGCGGGCGTTCAGCGGCACGTTGCGGCCGCGCACGAACTCGCGCACGATCGGCCGGATTTCGTTCAGGATTTCATCCTTGGACGCGGTTTCAAGCGCGGCAAGATTGAACCGGTCGATCAGGTGGCGGTGGAGCTCTACCTTGAGCGTCAGGAAATCGTCGCCATGCGCTTCGATGTCGGCAGCGGGGGAAAGCGCCGGCGCTACAGGCAATGCCGCAATCGGCTCAAGCTTTGGCTCGATCCGCGGTTCGCCTGGCCCCTTGGTGAATCGGCCCAACATGACGCTTCGCCCCCCGTTTAATCCCCACGCTGAAACTAATCGTTAACCACGGAAGGCACAAGCGCCGACCGCGCACCCATGCGATTAATACTTCAGACATAGTTAAGATCAAGTGTCGGAAAACGTGACGTTTATTTGGTCAGCGGCACTGTCCTAACGGAAAACGGTGACTCGCTTTTCGATGAAAGCGCCTTTTTTGCCACAAAGGCGTCATGGAACGCATCTAATCCCTTAGATATAAAGCAATATGCCTTATTGCTAATGCGGCCCCACTTTCGCCATATCACGGCCAAATTGTGAACGAATGGTTAAGAGGGGCACAAAAATCAGCCGAATCAATGTCTTGGATTGGCGAAGGAGCGGGAATATTCTTGCTGAATCAGGTATAGGAAAGTTAAAGAACCGTTAAACCCATTTGACTCTGGTTTTCTTCGGGATTTAGATCGAGATGACGGGGGATGCTTGGGTATGGATTTCATCCTTGGCTCGTCTCGTCGGGTTCAAACCTCCAAAGGGAGAAATTGGCATGAAGAAGCTCATGACGATGACCCGGCAGTTCCGCGACGACGAAAACGGCGCTGCCATGGTCGAATATTCCATCCTTCTCGGCATCATCGCGGTCGCCGTTGTCCTGACGGTCATTGCGATCGGCGGCTGGGTCACGGGTCGATTCACCGGTCTGTGCACCGCGCTCGACGGCACGAGTGTTGGCACCTGCAATGCCGCGACTGGCGTCGGTTCCTAATCGACTGATAATGCTCAGGCCCGGACCATTAGATCCGGGCCTGAATCCGATCGCAGTGGACGAATTTCCGCAATGTAGGCTTGGGGCTTGGGGCAATGCGCGTAAATACTGTCATCATGATCGTGCTCGCCGGCGTGTTCGGCGTTGTGGCGGTGGTGCTCGCCAATATCTGGCTGGCCAGCCAGCGCAGCGCCATGGCGAAGGGGGATAATGTCCAGCGCGATACGGTCGTTGTGGCTGCCGTCGCACTGAAGTTCGGCGACACGCTGACATCAGACAAGCTGCGCGAAATTGCGTGGCCGGCGGGCGCGGTTCCGGCCGGTGCCTTCAGGACAACAAAAGAGGCTTTGGCCGGCGACGGCACGAAGCAGGCACTGCAGACGATCGGGATCAACGAGCCGGTTCTCGCAACCAGGATCACAGGCCCCGGCCAGCGCGCCACGCTTTCGGCGGTGCTCGGCGAAGGCATGAAGGCAGTATCCATCCGCGTCAATGACGTGCTTGGCGTCGCCGGATTTGTCTTTCCGGGCGATCGTGTCGACGTGCTGCTGACGCGCACAGTGCGCGGCGATGGCGGCCTGGACAAGAGTTTTGTCGACGTGCTGCTGCAGAGCATGAAGGTGCTCGCCGTCGACCAGGTCGCCGACGAGAGCAAGGAGAGCCCGACGGTGGTGAAGTCGGTGACGCTCGAGGCCAGCACCAGGGACGCGCAGAAGCTTACACTGGCCGCCGGCGCCGGCCAGTTGTCGCTGGCGCTTCGCCAGGCAGCCGCCAGCGAGGGCGAGACGACCGAACGTGTGACGCTTTCGGACCTGACCGGCGACACGCCGGCCGACGTCGCCGCCAAGCAGGCCGAACTCGCCAGGCAGGCTGCCGCCGAGGCTGAGGCCGCGGCCGAGCGCAAGCGCGCCGAGGACAAGATCGCCGGGCTGACCCAGGCAGTGGAGAAGGTGGGAAGCCGCCTTGACGAACTGGGCAAGGTAAAGCCGGCCGTGGCGCCGGCGCCTGAAATGCGGGAAGTCGTCAAGGAAGTGGTCAAATATGTGCAGCCGGAGCCGCCGGCTCGAGCGACAGTCAGCGTCTATCGGGGTGTGAAGTTCGAAACATACGACGTGCCGCGACAAAAATAATACCGGCGATTAAGATAAGCTTAAGAATAAGGGCGTCCGAATCAGCCGGCATAAGGGGGGTAGCGTAGATGCGTATGTTCTGGGGACTGATGGCGGCAGCCGCACTGGCCTGTTTTGCATTACTGCCTCTAAGCTCCGCGGCTCATGCAGCCGACCGCCGGATCGACGTATCGAACCCCAGCGTTCACCGTATTTTCCTGCCCATGTCGCAGTCGGTGACGGTCCAGGTGAACGCCACTCTGGGTGACATCGTCGTCGGCGACGAGAAGATCGCCGACGCCCAGCCAATGACGGACCGGACGCTCTATGTCATCGGCAAGACCGCCGGCACCACCACCGTCAACCTCTTTTCAGAAGACAAGCGCTCCCTTGGCGTGATCCAGATCGAGGTTGGCGTCGACGTGAGCGACATGGCGCAAGCGATCCGGCAGGTGGCGCCCAGGTCGCGCATCGATATCGGCTCGATCAACGGCAAGGTCAGGCTTGGCGGCCATGTCAAGGACGGCGCCACACTGGCGGCGATCATGCAGGTTGCCCAGCAATACGGGCCCGACGCGATCATAAACGCCGTGACCGTCGACGACAGCCAGCAGGTAAACCTGGAAGTGCGGGTGCTCGAAGCCAAGCGCAATGCCGGCCGTGATCTTGGCGTCTCAATCAGGAGCACCAACGGCAGCGGCACAACCCGCACCGGAACGGGCATAGCCGCTGTCGACGAAGACGATCTGGTGCTGGGGCCGGGCAACCTGGTGAGCGGCATCCTGTCGAACACCAACCCGTTCGCGGCGCTGATCGCCCGCGTCATCGACAGCAACGTCAAGGTCGACGTGATCATCGAGGCTCTTGAGGCCAAGGGCGTGGTGCGCACCCTTGCCGAACCCAACCTCACCACTCTTTCCGGTGAGGTTGCCAGCTTCAATGCCGGCGGCGAAGTGCCTATCCGCCGCCTTGTCGATGACGAGGTCGTGATCGAATACAAGCAGTTCGGCGTCAATCTGCTGTTCACGCCGGTCGTGCTCGACGACGACAAGATCAACATCAGGCTGGCGCCGGAAGTGAGCGACCTGACCGGTTTCACCAGCGCCGGCGACCCGATCTTCACCAACCGCAAGCTGGCGACCGTCGTCGAACTGCGCGACGGCCAGAGCTTCGCGGTCGGCGGGCTTCTGTCCAGCAAGAACACCAAGATCCAGAGGCAGGTGCCATGGCTCGGCCAGGTGCCGATCGTCGGGACGCTGTTCCGAAATTCGAGCAACCAGAAGGAAGAAACCGAACTGGTTGTGATCGTGACGCCGCGTATCGTGCGGCCGGTGAAACCAGGCGAACAGCTGGCGACGCCGTTCGACAAGACACGGCCAGCCAACGACCCGGAATTCTTCGTACTGGGTCAGTTGGAAGTGACCAAGGACATGGTTCGCAAATATGAACTGGGCGAAGGCGTCGTCGGCCCCTATGGCCACATGCTGGACCTGAAATCAAAGGACAAGATGCTCTATGTCAAGAAATAGAACCTTGCTCCTGCTCTTGTGCGCCGGCCCGCTGACTGGCTGCGCCGACTATCTCAACCGCTACGACACGATGACACTGGCCGCGGGCGATACGCAGAAATACAACTCGCTTCTGCAGACGGTCGATCCGCTCAATCCCGCGTCGAGGAACACTGCGATCGAAGGCGACGGCGCGCGCGCTGCCGCTGTTGCCCAGAGTTACAAATTTCCACCGCCACCGCCGCCACCGCCGTCCATCACGGTCAATGTCGGCAACACCGGGGATTGAGCAGAGGAATGCGGGTCAGCGTCAGGGAAAATGAGGGATCCTGGCGTCAGGGGAGCTAACAGTAAGGCCATGCTGCGGATCATTCGCGCGTTCTGGCACGATCAAAGGGGAATAGCGCTGATACTGGTCAGCGTCACGCTGCCGGCAATCATCGGCTTTTCCCTGCTGGCGATCGATATGAGCCGGGTCAACAATCTGCATAATGATTTGCAGAAAGGCGCGGATGCGTTTGCGCTTGCGGCGGCCGCCGAACTGGACGGGACGAGCGGTTCCTGGGCGCGAGCCGAACGCGCCATGGCGACGCTCGTAGACAATGAAAGCAATTTCTCCACGGCAGGCAGGTTCACTCTGGCCTCCGGTCAGCCGGGAGGCACGCAGCCCTGCAACAGTGCTGGCAACATTTCCTGGTGCTTCCTCAAAGCGATCCCTACCAACGACGGAACCAAGATTACAACCGCCAATCAGGCCAATTATCTTGCAGATGCCAACCAAGCTGTCGGAGAGGCGGAAACGCGGTTCATCCAGGTGACAGTCGTCCCCCAAGGGTTTGCCGCGATCTTTCCTGCCTCATTTGTGACGTCCGGCACCAGCGACAGCTTCAATGTCGGGGCGGTCGCCGTCGCGGGGTTCACCTCCGGTGTGTGCGATTTTACACCGGTCTTCATGTGCAACCCCTATGAGATGGTGAACGGGACAAACAATGCCGGGGGTTATACGCTTGAGCAGGCCGTTTCCGATCCGGCCGTGCGTCGCCGGCTGATCGAACTGAGGAAGGTCGGAAACGGGGCCGCGGCCGGTCCGGGCAACTTCGGCTTCCTCGAGCCTCCGCCAAATGTGGGAAATGGTGCTCAAGCACTGGCCCAGACGATCGCAACGTCGACACCAATAGGCTGCTACAATTCCGCGAACGTAACGACGAAGACCGGGCAGAATGCCGGCCCGGTGCAAGACGCCTTCAACGTTCGTTTCGGGATTGGAGCCAGCGGCAACCACTTCAACAGCCCAGAGTACGGTCCCGCCGCCAATGTCCGAAAAGGGGCGATACAGACCACAGGCAGCGCCAATCAATGCCCTTCCATGAACAAACTTTCATTCACCGAAGCCGGAACGATGGGCCTTCCGCGCGATGCGACAACCCCGTATCTGGGCGGCAGGATGGGCGACGGAGATTGGAACTTCTCCGGCTATTGGAGCACCAACTTCGGTTCGGCTGCCTATCCAGCGTCATGGGACACGACCAAACCGACGCGCTATGAGGTCTACCGTTACGAGATATCGGCCGGGTTGGTGGGCACCGCGTCGACCGGTGGAGAGATCGGAACGCCGCCCGCAGCTTGCCAGCCGCCTGTCACGACAGTCGATCGCCGGTTGCTTTATGGCGCTATCCTGAACTGCAATGCACTCGAAGCTGCGGGCAACGGCCTGTCCGGCCATAGCACCAATCTGCCGGTCGAAGCCTTCGGCAGCTTCTTCCTCACTGAGCCTGTTCCCTCGGCGTCGGAAGATGCGTCGGTGATGGTCGAACTGGTCGACGTAACCGGCGGAGCCGGCCAGGGCACGCTCGACAATTTCCTCCGCGACGAAGCTCAGCTTTACCGGTGATGGTGATGATCGGAGCGCTGTACCATCACCTCCACAGATTTCGACGCGAACAGCGCGGCACGGCTCTCGTCGAAATGGCGCTGATCGCGCCACTGATGCTGGTCTTGTCGGCGGGCGTGTTCGAGTTCGGCAATCTGATCCACAAAAAGCTGCTGATGGAGGCCGGCCTGTCGGACGCGGCGCGCTTTGCCGCGCGCTGCAACAGCCAAATGTACACCAAGGCCGGGCTGACGATCGACTGCGCCGATATCGCCAGCAACATCGCGGTGTTCGGCAACGCCGCGGGGACAGGGAGTGCGCGCATCGCCGGCTGGCAGAAGGCGAATGTGACGGTGACCATTGCCGCCTCAGGTTCGTGCCATGACGCCGTGGTCGCAGGTGTCACCCAATATCGCTCTACCACCGCACAGGTCTGCATCGTCAGGGCAGCAGGGACGTTGGCCTATAGTGGCATCGGAATGCTGTCGCTGGTCGGCATCGGGCCCATGACACTAAATGGCTTTCACGAGGAGCGGTTGATCCGGTTCTGATCATGATCAGGCGTTTCGCAAAATCGGAAGACGGCGCAACGATTGTGGAGATGGCCATCGTATCTACACTGCTGTTTACCCTTGTCCTCGGTTTCGTCGATTTCGGCTATGCCCTCTATCAGTGGAACGCCGCCACCAAGGCCGTCCAGTTAGGTGCACGTCTGGCCTCGATTTCCGATCCGGTTGCCACCGCGCTAGCTACAGCCGCGCCGACGACGACACCGGGCGCTCCGGTCATTGCTGCGGCCTACGGACCATTCGCCTGCACTTATACTGCTGGCACAGGGGCCTGCACCAATGGCGGCTCATTCAATGCAGTCAATTTCAGCCGCGTCTTCCGCGGCGATACGACAAACACCAATGACGACGCCTGTCCGATAATCACCCCAGCCCAGCGACTCACCACGCGGCCTGGAATGTGTCATTTCTTTCCTGGCCTCAGGCGCGACAACGTCGTCATCACCTATTCCGCCACCGGCCTGGGCTACCAGACCCGGCTGGGCGGACCGGTGCCGACAATCACCGTCAGTCTTCAGAACCGGACCTTCCAGTTCTTCTTCCTCGGTGGCCTGCTCGGATTCGGAAACCTCGCCATGCCCTCCATGCTGAGCACGGTTACGGGCGAAGACCTGAAGAGTACATCCCCATGAACGCCATCAACACCAAGGTTCTGCCGACCAAACGAAAGCAGGTCGCCCTCTTCTCCTCGGATCCGCAGTTCAAGCGCGAGGTGGCGACGCGGCTCGACGCGCTGGCCATCTACGATGTCAGGATTTCGGAGACAGACGACTTTCTCAAAGGCCCGCCCGCCGACACGCGTCCGGGCATCGTCATCCTCGACCTGGCCAATGGCGAGCTGCTCGGTAAGCCCGGCATTGTCGAGGCGCGCGCCTTGTGGGCGACCGTGCCGCTGATCGCTGTCTCCGGCGAATTGACCTCGGAACAGACGCGCATCCTGGTTCGCATGAACGCTTCGGACTGGCTGCACAAGCCGCTCGACGCCAAGGAACTGCTGAACGCGGTCACCTTCCACGACACCGGCAACCACGGCACCAAGAGCCGCATCCTCACTTTCATCAGCGCCAGCGGCGGCGCCGGCGCCACGACGCTCGCTCTGTCGGCGGCGGAGTTCCTGGCGTCGAAATCCACCGAACGTGCGGCTTCGACCTGCCTCGTCGACCTCGATTTCCAGAGCGCCAATTGCGGTGCCTATCTCAACCTGTTCAACCAGTTCGACCTGGCCGGCATTATCGGCCAGCCGGAAAGGCTCGACGTCGAACTGATGGACGTCATCAAGCTTTCGCGTCCGTCCGGCCTGACGCTCTATTCATTCGAGAGGCCGCAACTGCCGTTCGAGCCGCAGGGCGCCGATTTCGTGTTCCGGCTGCTGGACCTCGTCGCCTACCGGTTCGACGACATCGTCATCGACCTGCCGAATATCGAAACCCCCTGGCAGGATTCCGTGCTTTCGACGAGCGACGAGATCTTCATCGTCTTCGAGCTCAACGTCGCCTCGCTGCGGCAGGGCAAGCGGCTCTACAAGAAGATCCGCGAGCTGCGCGGCAATTCGGTGAGCATCACGCTGGTCGCCAACAAGCACAAGCGCAAATGGTTCGGCAACCACTTCTCGCGCAGCGAGCTCGAGAAGATCTTCAAGGCGCCGCACATCAAGTCGGTCAGCCTGGACAATGCACTGCTGACCGACGCGCTGAACCGGGCCATCCTGCCTTCCGAAGTGGATGGGCGGGCGCGCTTCAACAAGGACCTGAAGCGGATGTTCAAAGAGCGGCTCGATGATTCAGTCCGGTAGATATCGGTTCGTTCCGAGGCTTGCAGGCGCCTGCATCATGAGCTTGGCGTTGGGGATGTCGGCCTGGGATTTCGCCCATGCCAGATCCGCGCTGTCGGACCGGCCGCCGCTGCCGGCGATGGGCCCCAGCCTGCGCAAGACGGTTGCTCTCCAAACCACGGAACAGCCCGGCACGATCATCATCCGCAAGGACGAGAAGGCGCTCTATCTGGTGACCCGGCAGGGCGAGGCGCTGCGCTACCAGATCAGCGTCGGACGCGACGGCTTTGGCTGGACTGGCATCGTCAAGGTGGGGGCGAAAACGGAATGGCCGGAATGGCGCCCACCCAGGGAAATGCGCGCCCGCCAGCCGGAACTGCCGGAAATGGTGCCCGCCGGTCCCTACAATCCACTCGGCGCCAGGGCACTCTATCTGCTGCGGGACGGGCGCGACACGCTCTACCGCATCCACGGCACCAACGATCCCAAGGGCATCGGCTTCGACGGAACATCGGGATGTTTCCGTCTTACCAACACCGATGTGATCGATCTCTTCAAGCGCGTCTCTGTCGGCGCAAAGGTGGTGGTCCAATGACGATGATCAGCGATCCGGACATGCCCGCAATCGACGTTGGGCCGGCGACCCACACTGGAGAGCAAGCTGTCGCAGGCAAACCGAGCAATGCAAGGCTGATCGGCGTTATCACCGCCGGCGCCTTGCTGATCACGGCGGTGAACATAACGGCCGCGGTCTATCTCTACCGCGGCATCAGCGATCTGCGCTTTGTCGAAGGGCGGCTGGAACGGCTCGGATCGTTCGAGCAACGGATCGCAGCCCGGCTCGATACGGTCAACAACGGCTTTCAAAGCCGGTTTGAAAAACTGGACAGTCAACTGCAGGGCAGCTTCAACGAAGTCAAAGGCAGCATTGCCCGGCTTGAACAGAACCTGCCCCTGGACAGCGACGACGACATGGCGAACGTGATGGAGCCTTCCGTGGTCACGACCACCATGGCGGAAGCATCCACCGATCTCGAAGCAGCGACCGAACCCGGTGTCGTCGATGTGCCACGTCAACCCAAAAGGAGGGTCGCGGCAGCGCTGCCCCCTGCCCCAAACTCCTCCTACCAGCGCATAGTGCAGCCTGACGGCAAGGTTCATTACAAGAAGATCAACTAGAAGCGACAGGCATCGAGAGAACGGTTTTGCGTTCAGCTGCATTCGGAGCTGCCGTCATCTTGTTGACACCGATCGGGAGCGCGACGGCTGCGACCTGCTACCATGTCGTCAATGTCGATTTTTGGGACGTGCTCTATATCCGATCGCGGCCAAGCCACCTCTCCAGGGCGGCGGGCGCAATCGCTCCCGATCACAACGGCATCATCGTGGCCACGGGCTCATGCCGGCCGACCGGGGCCGATCGAAAGCGGCAATGGTGTCCGGTCACCTACTATCCGTTGCCGTCAGTCAGCCTGGACGGATACGTGAAGGCCTATTTCGTGGAAACCACGGCGTGCCCCCCGGATCCTAGAGATCCCGTTGCAGGGCAATAAGCTGTACGGTGAGCGCTTCGTAACGCTGTCGTGCTTCGCCGAGAAACGCAACATGACAGTAGGCGCAGGCTGCGGTGCCCAGAAGCAGCACCAGGCTGTTCCGCCATGTGAAATCGAGCATCAGCGAAAACGGAAGGCCGCTGGGCGTGGTGAACGCCGCAATCGTGCTCGCTGTCTCAGAATGACTGCTGGACGCGATCATCAGCGCGGCGAAAAGCAGGGCGACGTGGTTGGCAAGGAAGAACGCGGCCGACTTTCTCGCCCGGCAAGCCATCCAGCAGACGATCGATGCGGCGGTCACGATGACGGCATCAAGGACCATTGAACCGCCCAGATAGAAGTCGACCTGCTCCCAGAACATGGTCGACAAAGGGCGCAGTTCAAGCCAGATCCACCACATGGCGGGGCTGGCCGGATAGGTTCCCAGCAGGAACGTCGCTGCTCGCTCCCCTGCGAGAATCAGAAGGATGAGAGCCGGAAAGCCAAAAAGCAGAATCGGCTTGCGCTTCATGTTTCCCCCGACCGTCGACAAGCAGAATAGACTGCAAAGATTGCGCGAGGCTTAATGGAAGGGTGCGCTCCGAAGCGGGTGCAAAAAAGCAGGACAAAAAGGCCTAGCGGAGGCGCGTTCAACAGAAATCGAACTCTTCGGCCAGCTTGCGCAAAAAGCTGGACACGGCGCGGACGCGGGGCACGCGGACCATTTCGAGAGAAATATTGAGCCAATAAGTGCGGCGCAGTTCCACCTCGCCAGGCAGTACCAGGCCGAGGCCATACTCGGCGAGCACTTCCGACTCGAAGCGAGGGCCGCCAGGCGTCAGCGTTACGGCTACATCACCTTCCCGCTGGGACTGGGCCTGTATCTGCTGAATCGGTACCACGGACAGACCAAGGCTCGGCATGGACATCGCCTTGCTGGTCATGCTGCTGCTCACCAGCCTCACCGGCCTGCTGCTCCTCGTCCTGCGCGCCACGCCCGCCATGGGCCTACTTCTCGCCATCCATCTCGGCGTCGTCTTCAGCCTTTTCATCACAATGCCCTACGGCAAGTTCATGCACGGCCTCTACCGCTTCCTCGCCCTCGTCAAATACGCAAAGGAAAGACGCGAATTCGGCTCCTAGCTCTAGCGGCAGGCTTGGGCGTAATCGTTGAGCACCCGTTCGATGCCGTAGTCGATGAGGGCGGAGGCGGTCGGCGGAAGCGCACCGCTGCGCACCACGTCTTCGGCAAGCGGCAGGAATTGGGCGATCAGGGTCTCGGGAATGGGTCTGCTCGCCAGGGTCTCCATCAGCTTGCCAACCGCGCGCTCCGCCTTGTCATGCGGCCAGTAGTAGCGGATGCGGTCGCTGTAGCTGTAATGGAGAAGGACGTGCTGCTCAGCGGCGGATCCGGGATAATAGCTCTGCCAGAACTCCGGTTCGGTCAGCATCAGGGAATCCATCGCCATCGCCAGCGCGCGGCCGCCATAGGATGGATCGAGCTCCGCCGCGATGCAATCGAGGCCGTAGAGCGCCTGCCTGAGGGCGAAGGTGAGCCCAGGCCCGACTTTCAGGATCGCGAACCCGTCCGAGACGAGCTTCGCCAGCCGATCCGGCGGCTGGTAGTCGGTCGAATGCGCCTCGAAGATGAATTGCGACTCCTGATCGAGTACCGCCACCAGATCGCGAGCGCGCTCCGGCGCGTACCACACGACATTCTCATGGCCGAACTCGACGCCCGGCTGCACGACGATCCCGATCGCCCGGTCGAAAGCCGCCTGCAAGCCCTCCTGAGCAAAGATCCGCCGATGCGTCGCGATCGTCTCGCGCGCCGCGGCGGCGCAAGTCGGTGTCAGATGGTCGAGCGCGTGCACCGCACCACCCGGCGTCGGCACCTCCGTGCCGATGATGTAGAGCGGCGGCGGCACCCCCGCGTCCCTGGCCACGCGCTCCGCGACGGCAGCGAGCCGTGCTGCCCGATGGGCCGTGGTCTCGTCATCGAGCGCCTCGGGTTCGCCGGCGCAGCCCATGCTCGCGTCGAGATGGATTTTTGAGAAGCCAGCAGCGACATATCCCGCCATCATAGCCTCGGCCTTCGCGAGCGCTTCCTCGGCCGGCAGTTTCCGCCAGGGATTAGGCCCGAGATGATCGCCGCCGAGGATCAGACGGTCAGCGGGAAAGCCCTCCGCCGCCGCGATCTTTTCGACGAAGGCACGGAAATCGGCCGGCGTCATACCGGTATAACCGCCGTCCTGATTGACCTGATTGCACGTGGCCTCGATCAGGACCGGCTGGCCAAGGCGCTTGCCCTGCCGAAGCGCGGCGCGGATCACCGTGCGGTGGGCGGAGCAGACGGACGTGATTGCGCGCTTCTCCCCGATGCGCCGCGCCGGCGCGAGTTCCGTCAGAAAAGTTGTCATCATGCGGTTCCTTTGATAATGGCGCCGGCGATGAAGCTGTCGAGATCGGCGAAGCTCGACGTGCCCTCCATCGGCCCCTTGACCGTCACCGTGCGCGCTCCGGCGGCATTCGCGTAGCGGAGCGCATCGGGGATGGATTTGCCGAGCCGCCTCGCCACCAGGAAGGTCGCGCCAAACGAGTCTCCTGCCCCGGTCGGATCGATTTCCTCGACGACGAAGCCGGGCATGTGAGTCGCGCCGTTGCGGTCGAAATGGCTGGCGCCTGCCGCCCCGCGCTTCAGGACGATCTCGTTCACACCGGTCTCAAGAAGTGCAGCGATCGCGCTTTCCTCGTCCGATGCACCTGAGAAAAGCGACAATTCCTCGCCGGACGGGAGGAAGATATCCGTGGCCGCAAGCACTGTCTGGAATGCAGCCTTGCCCGCCGGGTCGCGGAGCATTTCCACCCGGATGTTGGGATCGAACGAGACGGTGCCACCGCGCGCCTTGATCGCCGGGATCGCGTCCCGGATCATGGCAAAAACAGCCGGCACGGGCAGGCCCGATCCCATGACATGGAGATGCCCGGCCTCGGCCAGGACGGCGCGCGCCTCCGGGGTAGCGACGATCCGGCCGGCGGCGCTGTCGCGCATGTTGAAGACGAAATCTCGGCCGCCATCAGGCCGGTAACGGACGAAGGCGCTTCCCGTCGCGGCGCCCGGGTGGATAGCGACGGCCGAAATATCGACGCCGTCGCGCTTCAGCCTTTCGAGGTTCAAGACGCCGAAGTCATCGTCGCCAACCGCCGAGACGATCGCGGCTGGATGGCCGAGCTTGCCGACCTGATCGATGAAGATCGCCGGCGCGCCGCTCGGAAACGGGCCGATCAGCGGCTGCAGCTCCAGGAAACCGCGCCCAAGCGTGGTCGCCATGATCTCGACCAGGATCTCACCGATGGTCAAGATCTTTCCTTCAATCATCCGATAATCCTTTCTGGCGCGAGATCCAGACAGCGCTTCGGCTGTCCGACCATCGACGAGCCGCTCCGCTAGGTCTGAAACAATGTGATCGGCTGCTCGCTCGCGTAGATCGCGCTCTCGTCGATGGAAAACATGCGCTGATGCATGATGAGCGCGCCGCCGAGCGCCGGCCCTTCGAGACCGAGCGTCGAAATTTCGATCTTCGGCAAAGGAAATCCATCCAGGAATTCGCGTCGCATCGCCGCCTCGACCTCGGACGCGACATGGCGATAGAGCGGCGCCACGGTGCCGCCGAGAATGACCATGCCGGGATTGAGGATGCTCGCGAGCTGGATCAGGCCACTCGCAAGGGCGCTTCCCCATTCCTCGGCCGTTTTCTCGGCGATCGGATCGCCACGATCGAGCGCCGCAAGCAGATGGTCGAGATCGGCTGAAGCGTCGGCGCCGTTCGCGTGATAGCGCGCGAGGACGGCGTCCTTGCCAATATAACTTTCGAGATGCCCAGGCTTATGACGCCCGGCGAAGAAGCCCTTACCGCCGACGACAATCTGGCCGAACTCGGCGGCGAGCCCGGTCGAGCCACGGAAGAGGCGCCCGCCGATGACGATACCGCCACCGGCGCCATTTTCGATCAGCATGAATGCGACCGTCTCGGAGCGATGGGTCGTGTCTCGGTAGGTCTCGGCAATGGCGAAGGCATTGGCGTCGTTCTCGATCGAGATCGGTAGGTCGGGCTTCGAAAAGCGCTGCTTCAGCCTTTCGGCGATCATTGCTTTCAGCTTGACGTCGCGCCAGCCAATGATGAGTGCGTTAATGACGTTGCCGTCGGCATCAAGGAGAGCCGGCAGGGTGACGCAGAGCCCGCGAGTGCGCGTCGCTTCGGGTAAGGATTCGATCACTTCGCCGATCATGCTGGCGATCCGGTCGATGCCCGCCTCGGGCGACTGCTCGAAAATCGGGAACGGGGTCGATAAGCGCCGGATCTCATGCGCGGCCATGTCGATCGCCACGACCGTGAGACGATCGACGCCGATCTCAGCGCCCAGGAAGGTCGCACCGGCGGGATCGATCTCGATATGGATGCCGGGCCGGCCGGTCTTCGCCGCGTTGTCGCCACGCGGCACGTCGGGCCGTTCCATGACGAGCCTATCGGTCATAAGATTGCTGATGATATTGCCGGTCGTCGAACGGTTGAGCCCGAACACGCGCGCAAGATCCGCCCGGCTCATCCCGCCGCTTCGAAAGAGCGCGTTGAGCGCTCGGATCTCGTTCAGGTAGCGGACGGATTGGGGCGTTGCCATAGTCTGGGACTCGATTAAATCTGAAGCAGGACTATCAGCTTCACAGCCGATGAACAGGGAGACGGCACGGCCGTCTCCCCATTCCAGTTTACACATACGAACTGTATCGTACTCTTTGATTGCATTGTCTTTAATTACTGCGTTTTGGATTACTGGGACTTGCGCATCGAAAGAAGCGCTTCAACGTTCTCGCCAGTAACTGGAACCCACGGCACGGAATAATGCTGCGACTTGCCGCCCCTCCCAGGCGAGCTCGCCGCCATTGACGTCCCAAACCTTGGCCTGCGGCTTGTAGTCGGGCTGCTTCGAGGCAATCGCAAGGTCGATCGCGCCTTGCGCCTGCGCGTCGGCATCCTGCAGTGTCGACATCATCTCGCCGCGCTGGACCGCGAGAAGCGCATCCGTCACGCCGTCGACGCCGGCAACCGGGATCTTCTTCGGATCGAGGCCGTGAGCCTTGATCGCTTCGAGAGCGCCGATCGCTTCCTCATCATTTTCGCCGATGACGCCGTGGATCTCGCCCGGATGCGCCGTGAGCCAGTTCTCGACCAGCGTCAAAGCTTCCGCACGCGACCAGTTGGCGGTCTTCTGCTCAAGGACCTTGATGTCGGGATAATCCTTCAAGGTCGCCTGGATGCCTTCGAGACGCTGGACCTGAGCGGACTGGCCGATCATGCCCTCGACGATCACGACATTGCCCTTGCCGCCCATCTTGTCGAACACGGACTTGGCGAGCAGCTTGCCGGCCTCGACATCGTTTGACGAGATATAGGCATTGTAGAGTGACGTATTCGAGATCAGCGTATTCGAGCCGATCACCGTCACACCGGCATCCTTGGCGCGCTGGACCGGGTCGTTACCGGCATCGATATCGACTGGCACGAAGATGATCGCGTCATATTTCTCGCTGATCGCCGTATCGAACTGGTTCGACTGCGTCAGCGCGTCCATGCGGCCGTCGAGGACGGTGAGCTTGACGCTGCCATCCTTGACGAGCGGATGGTTGTTGGCGGCGTTCGCCCAGAGCACGTTGAACTCGGTGTCCAAGCTCTGCACCACCGCCGCGATGCGAACTGGGTCCGCCGCGAAGGCCGGACCGAGGTTCATGAATGCGAGACCGACACCGGCCAGCATGGCCAGGCCGGTTCGGCGGGTAATCGTCTTCAGTGCCATTTGGGTTCCTCCCTTAATCATGGCTCTTCATTGCCGCACGCGCTTACGTGCGGATCCTCATGGATTCATGTTTCTGGAACGGTCGATCAGGACGGCGACCACGATGATCGCGCCCTTGATGATCTGCTGGTAGTAGGACGACACACCCATCAGATCGAGGCCGTTCGAGATCACGCCGATGATCAGCGCGCCGATCAGCGTGTAGACGACGGAGCCGATGCCGCCGGTGAGGCTCGTGCCACCGATCACGACCGCCGCGATCGCGTCGAGCTCATAGCCAAGGCCTGCCTGCGGTAGCGCCGAGGTGGTGCGCGCGGTCAGGATCAGGCCGGCGAGACCAGCGAGCGCGCCCATCAGCAGATAGACCGAGAAGGTGACGGTGCGGGTCGGGATGCCACTCGTCTTGGCACTCTTCACATTGCCGCCGACCGCATAGACCCAACGCCCATAGACCGTGAAGCGCAGCGTCACCCAGGCGGCTATAAAGACGATCGCGAAGACGATGACGGACACCGGAATCCCCGCGACAAAACCCTGGCCGAGCCAACGAAAGGCGGGACTCAAATTTGGGATCGGCCGGCCATTCGAATAGAGCAGCGTCGCACCACGCGCCATCGACAGCATGCCGAGCGTCACGACGAAGGCCGGCACGGAGAAGGTGGCGTGATGACTGTTCTCTGCGCCTTCGCCGGAGCCGTTGTACCGTCCCAGACCAGGGTGGTGTTGAACACGGACACGTTGGTGGCGGTCGCTGGCGAAGGGGGCGCATACTTGGTAGACGTCTCTGATCCTGGATCCCGTCTATGGGTGGAGATCGACACCGCTGCGGGCTCGGCTCGCAGTGCACCAATGTGGATTGACCACGAGGCAGAGCTCCGGATCGGACGGCCGGAACTCAACGTTCAGGCGAAGCTTGGTGGCAAGGAAGGGCCGATCAGCTCGGACGGCCTCATCGACATCTTCACGCTCGTTGTCGAGCACTACAACAGCCCGGTTCCCTGGACCGGTAAGGGAAGCAGAAAGACGGCCGGTCCGGCGGTTGAATACAACCTAGACGACGTCTTCTCGGACGGGTTTGGTCGGCGGAGCTGCGCGCCGGTGTCGGGCGGCGGCTACTTCACGACCGACGAATGGACCTTGATGAACGACTACTTCAGGGTAGGCGGGAGCACGCGTCACGCCAAGGACCCGAACGATCCGCCCGAGGACCCGGATGGGGATCCGCCCGAGCCAAAGGAGCCGCCGGCTCCCTCAAAGCCGCTCGAGCCCACTCAGGTCCAGAAGCTCGGCCGGTTGATCGACAAGGCGGTGACGTCCATGTCCTCGATGGCGTTCCTTGAGAGCCGACCGCCGGCGCGGCTTGCGGCCGATATTCGAACTGCTGCCCTGCTCCTGGCCATCGCACGGCGTCGCGAAGGTATGGACAAGGCCAAGGTCGACGCGGCGAGCGCCAAGCTGTTCCACACACTCTTTGCCGGGAGCAACGGGAGTCGTCCACTACTCGACCTCTACGTTGACGGCCATCCGGAGGCCTCGGACCTCATGCAGTCGTCGGACCTCACAGCGGCGATTACGCTCTGGATTGCCGATCTCCTCAACAAGCCGGAAGCGGAGCCGTGGTTTGAGTTCGCGGCTACCCGACTTGCTGCGCTGCATCCGTGGCTGACCCAGGGCAAGGAAGACAGGCTCGAAAGCCTCGAGCGACTGTCAGTACATGTCGCGAGCCTCGCCGAAGCATTGCCCGACTTCTGGGTGAGTTGAGTACAGGGCGGTGCCGCAGTGAAGGCGCTGATGGATAGCTTGGTCGACCCTTCTGCGTTCCTGGGGGCGATCGCGCGTTTATCGCGGGGAGATTGTGTGGGTAGGAGGGCAGTTCGCCGTCGCTCAAGCGGACTTCGATCGCAAGGCCAACGCGCAGTTCTATCTCCTGCGCGACGCACGGCTCGCCAAGTTTATGGGCGGGAGGGCCCTTCCGATCGTCGACGTTGTCGGCAAGATTGATCTTCCTGAGATCATGATTGACACCATCAAGCGGATACTGGCGCCCGCCGGGATCCGGCAAGCGACGGAGTGAGGGCTGGCCAACGTCCGATGGCCGTTCAACGGCTTGCGTGACTTCCAATCCTCGAAGCGGGCTGCGCAGGAACGGCGGCTCTTGGTGCGAAGGCGTTGCCCGCGTGGTCACTGGTGATGTCCGCTTTTGGCGGACGCAGCCACGGCCTAAACGACCGAGATCGGGCGCATTGCTGACTGGCACCCCTGGGCCGAAAGCGGCCCGTCCGCTATCAGGACGAAGTTAGCAACAACTGGTCGTTCCGCTGATCGCCACTTGTGCCGAGCAGGCCGATGGCAGCGAGAATATCTCTCGCCGGAAGCGGTCGAGCAGAAACTTCCAATGCTTCTATTGGTCTTCGGCCCGCCGCAAACTCCATCGTGCACGTTGAATATCGTTGTTGAACAGAATGCATTGGTTTCAAGGGCGTCCATGGGCACTTCCGCGAGATTGCTCCCAGCGGTTGTTGGTGCTAAATTTTGTAGAAGCTGCCGCACTGATGTGTCCGAGTGCGCCGCCTGCCGCCGCCGATGTGTTCTTGGAGTGGCCTAAAGAGGTGGCAGGGTTTGGAGACCAGGACGATGAGCTTGACGCGCCGCGATGTGTTGCTCGCCGCAAGTGCGGGGTTTGCCGGGGCCGCGCTCTTCTCGCCAGGGAGCGCGCGTGCGAACGATGAGGCGTTGGATCTCGTCAAACAGCTCACCGGACGGACGGCCACGAGATCAGATCGCCTTCGCCTGATGATGCCGGCGGAGTTCCCGACCGGTTACACCGTGCCGATGAGTCTCGATATCGAAAGCCCGATGACCGAGGCCGACCATGTGAGGCAAATCCGCGTGTTCGCGCCGCAAAACCCGATCGTCGAAGTGGTCAGTTTCCGATTCGTCCCGCAACGCAGTCTGCCCCGCGTGTCGACACGCATCCGCCTTGCCAAACCGCAACATGTCGTCGCTGTCGCCGAAATGAATGACGGCAATTTGCTGATGACCACGACTTGGGTCCGTGTCGCCACAGATGGCTGTGCCTGAGATCGGAGAAAGACAGTGACCACCCCGACACCACGCGTGATCGTGCCGAGCGCTGCCGCGAAGGGAGAGGTTTTTCAGGTCAAGACCATCATCAGCCATGGGATGGAAACTGGCCTGCGCCATGATGATCAAGGCAATGTGATCCCGCGCAGGATCATCAATAAGTTTGTCTGCCGCTACAACAACTCCGTGGTGTTCAGTGTTGATCTTCACGAAGCGATCTCAGCAAACCCGTTCTTTGAATTTTCCCTGTTGGCGACGGAGAGCGGCCGGCTCGATTTCATCTGGGAAGAAGATGGCGGTGCCGTCTATGCGTTGTCGCACCAGCTTACGGTCGGTTGAGGCGGCGGCGCAATTGAGCTGCGCGAATTGTGATGTGAAGAATTGGGCAGGAGCGTGACCGGAAAACTCCGAACCTCACGGGTGTTCAGCATGCGCCCTGCGATCGCCGCAGGCCTCGTGCTGCTCGTTAGCCAATCCGGCGCGGCGGCGGAGCCCGATCAGGGCGCTCAACTCGCCGCGACCTGTGCGTCTTGCCATCGCCTCGATGGCGGCGGCACAGGCATTCCCAGCATCATTGGCCTTGGTGAGGAAAGGCTCAAGAGCGCCCTGCTTGCCTACCGGGCGAGCGAGCGTCCAAATCACATTATGCACGCTATCGCACTTTCGCTCAGCGACGAGGAGATCGCGAGCGTCGCGCGCTATGTCGCGGCGCAGGGAAAGTAACCCGTCATGAAATCCTGGACGCGTCGCGAGTTCGGCTGCCTGACCGGAGCAGGGTTGTTGACGGCGCTCAGCCCGCGGAAGGCGCGGGGCCAAGCCAAGGCGCGCGTCGTCGTGATCGGCGGCGGCATCGGCGGCGCAACGGTCGCCAAATATCTCGCCTCCAGCGCCACGGCCGTCGACGTGACCCTGGTCGAACCGCGGCAGAGCTACACGACCTGCTTTTTCAGCAATCTCTATCTCGCCGGGCTACGCCCGTTCGAATCGCTCGGCCATGGTTATGAAGCGCTGGCAAGGCAATACGGCATCACCGTCATTCATGAGTCCGCCGCGGCGATTGACCCGGCGGCGAATACCGTTGCGCTGAACAACGGCTCGAAGCTCAGCTATGACCGTCTCGTTGTTGCGCCGGGCATCGCATTCAGGGACCGGGCGCTTGAGGGCTATGACGATGCGGCGATGGAGATCATGCCGCACGCCTGGAATGCAGGACCGCAAAGCAAGCTGCTGCGCCGGCAACTGGAAAGCATGGAGGACGGCGGCCTGTTCCTCATCGTCGTTCCGCCGGATCCGTTTCGCTGTCCACCCGCCCCCTATGAGCGCGCTTCGCTCGTCGCATCCTATTTCCAGAACAGCAAACCCAAGGCCAAAATTCTGATCCTCGATGCGAAGGACAAGTTCAACGCGCAGGACGTGTTCCAGGACGCCTGGAACCGCCACTATCCGGGAATGATCGAATGGCTGCCCGCCCAGTTTACCGGCGGGGTCACGGCTGTCGATCCGAAGACCCGATCTGTGATCACCGCGGGCGCAACATTCAAGGCCGCGGTCGCCAATGTCGTCCCGGCGCAAATGGCCGGGCGCCTGGCGCAGCAGGCCGGGCTCACCGACCAGTCGGGCTGGTGTCCGGTCGATCCAGTCACCTTCGAATCGGCACTGCAGCCCGGCATCCACCTGGTCGGCGACGCGATCATCGGTGGGGATATGCCGAAATCCGCCTTCTGCGCCAACAGCCAGGCCAAAGCCTGCGCCTTCGCCATTGCGGCCGATCTCGCCGGATCAGAGCGTTTCCCGGCGCATTTGTTCAACACCTGCTACACCTATCTCGCCCCCGACGATGCGTTCAGCAACGCCATAAGCTTCCAACCAGTCGACGGCAAGCTCAAGAGGGTCCTCAACTTCGTCAGCAAGGTCGAGGAAGGCGCTGATATCCGCCGCAAAGCGGCGCGCGCGGCGGAAGGCTGGTACGACGCCTTCACGCAGGATGTGTTTGGCTGAAGGCGAGGCTCAGCTCCGCTCGATCCCCGGGCCGACCAGCATTGAAACGCCCACGTCACGCCGGGCGCTCTCTGCCTCAGCGCCGGATCGTTGCTCGGGGATCAGCGATGGAACAGGATCGGGAAGCCGCTCCAGCCGCAGCGAATTCACCACCACGAGGATGCTCGAGCCGGCCATGACCGCCGCTGCAAGGATTGGCTGCAGAAGTCCGAATGCTGCGAAAGTCAGGGCGACGAGATTGTAACCGAAAGCCCACATAAGGTTGGTCAAGATGGTCCTGCGAACCGCGCGGGCCACGTCGACGACCCAGGGCAGCATCCACAATCCGTCCGCAGGCAGCACGAGCGCCGCGGTCTCGCGGGCAAGATCGGTGGCGGAACCGACGGCGATACCGACATCCGCCGCCGCCAGGACCGGGCCGTCGTTGAGGCCATCGCCGACCATCGCCACCACATCATAGTCGTGGCGGAGCCGATCGAGGGCCGCCCGTTTGGCTTCCGGCGAAAGACCCGCTTGCACCGCCTTGATCCCGACCATGGCCGCGATCCGCTCAGCAACCGGCGCCAGGTCGCCGGTCAACAGCGTCACGTTGAGCCCACGCTCACGCAGCGCTGTGATCGTCGCCTGCGCCTCGGGAAGCGGCGAATCGTCAAGCGACAGCACAGCATGAACCCGCTCTCCCCAACCGACATAAACCACCGAATGACCGCTCGCCTCCCTCGACCGCGCAGGCTCGGCCAGCGTTGGCGGGAGCGACCAGCCCAAATCATTCATCAAACTGCTGCTCCCGGCCGCCACGGGCCGGCCTTCGGCGCTGCCGCGGATGCCACGGCCGGGAACCGTCCGGACATCACGGGTCGCGAGCGGCGTGATGCCGCGCGCAGCGGCTGCCGCCGCGATGGCTCGCGCCAAACCATGCTCGGACTGGCGCTCCAGACCGGCGGCGCGTGCCAGCACGTTCTCGCTGTCGACCTCGTCACGGTCGATGCCGACGAGACGCGCTTTGCCCGTCGTCAAAGTGCCGGTCTTGTCGAAGGCGAGTAACCGCACATGTGCGAGAGTCTCGAGCACGCCGGGGGTGCGGACGAGGCAGCCGTGTCGCGCCAGCCGGCCGATGCCGAGCGAGGTTGCCATTGGAGCGGCGAGGCCGACGGCGCACGGACAGGCAACCACCAGTACCGAGAGGCCAATCAGCAACGCCCGATCGAACGGCAACGACTGCGCCCAGTAAACGAACGTCAGCGCGCCGAGGGTGAGGACAAGCGGCACGGACACGCCAACGACGCGATCGGCAAGGCGCTGGGTTGGACTGCGACGGCTGAGCGCCTCGCGCACCGACCGGCAAATCTGTGCCCAGCGCGTTGCGGTTCCGTCACCGCTGCTCTGGATCAGGAGCGGGCCGTCGATATTGATACTGCCGGCAATCACCGTACAGCCGGCGCCCTTTGTCACTTGCCGGCTTTCCCCGGTGATCACGGCTTCATCGGCGTTCGATTCCCCCTCGACAACCACGCCGTCGACCGGAATGCGCTCGCCTGGCCGGACCCGCACCAGCGTGCCGGCCGTCACCTCCCGCACCGGACGGCGGATCTCTGCCGCGCCATCGACCACGGTTGCGTTCTCGCTTTCGGCGGCCAAGAGAGGTTCGAGGTCGCGCGCCGCCCTGGCGCGGCCAACGGCCTCGAGATAGCGGCCAACGGTGAACAGCATCAGCACCATCACGGCGGTGTCGAAATAGACATGCGTGCTGCCCTCGAACACGGCAAATGCCGAATAAAGATAGGCGGCAGCGACGCCAAGCACGATGAGCGCCGACGACGTCACGCGTCCCTGTATGCCATTGAGCCACATGTCGCGCAGATAGGGTCCGCCGAGAATCACCACCGCCGGCGTCGCGAAGATCCAGAGCAAAAGGTGAATCCACGGCAGCACGCCCGCATCGACGCCGGCGAATGCATCCGAATAGAGGAGGAGGCTGAACATCATGATATTCATGGAGAGAAAGCCGCCCACGCCGAGCTGGATCAGAAGCCAGGCGGCCTCCCACTCTTCGTGTCTGCCGCTCTTCACCTGAAAGGCGATGCAACAGCCGTAGCAGCAGAACGCGCAAGCCTCACCGTTGAGCCTGCGCTCCATCGGGCGCGGGCCGACGGGCAGCGAGCAATGGCTGCAGAGGATATCGCCATGCGCTGTCATGCGGGAAGTCCTCCCAGCCAGGCATGGCCGATATGCGCGTCCGAGGGCAGGAGACCACGGCCAAGCGTGATGAGGCCGAGCAAAAGAATAAAGCCGCCGGCCAGCCGCACGCCGCGCCGCCGCCAGGCTGGCCCGAGTATCCGGCCGACGCCGCCCATCATCAACATCGCCGGAAAGGTTCCCAGTCCGAACGACGCCATGACGAGAAAGCCGGGAACCGCTCCGGCGGTGCTCGCCGCCTGGGCGGCGAAGGCATAGACCAGGGGGCATGGCAGGAAGCCGTTGAACACGCCAAAGGCGAGCGGCGCAGCGCTGCTCCGGGCCGTCAGCAGGCTGCGTAGAGACATGGCAAACGTACTGCCGCCGAATCCGATCGCAAGCCGGTGAAAGACCTGCAGCAAGCCGAAGAACTGCAATGCCATGGCAATCATGAGCAGGCCAGCGACAATCGCGAGAATTCGCTGGGCGATGTCGAGGGAGCCGTTCAAGAGCGGCGGCGCCATCGAACCTTGCGTGGTGCAGATGACTTGACCGAGCCCGCCCGCGAGCCCGCCGAGGAAGCAGTAGGTTGTCAATCGGCCGGTATTGTAGAGCAGGTGGCGCGCAACGGTTGCGCCTCCCCCGCGCTGATCACGGCCCAGCGCGCAAGCAAAGCCGCCGCACATGCCGATGCAGTGAAAGCTGCCCGCGAACCCAGCGGCGAAGATCACGAGGAAATAGGTCATTGGCAGACCTCCTGTCGACGCGCCGCACGTTCAACGAGAAGTGTTGCTCTGCGCCGCTAATGGCGCACGAGGTAAGCCACCCACACGAAGAAGGCGATGTGCGCTATCGCGCCGCCGACCAAGGCGATCGTTTGGTACGGACTTGCATTTGCGAACGAGAAAACGGTATCTGCAAGCATACGCCTCCTCCTGGTCAGCCGAAATAAACAAGGGCAACGTTCATGGCGAGCGCGGAGAGCAGCAGGAAAAGATTCAGAATCGCCAAACCCATTACGATCTTAGCTATGAGCATCTCCTGCTCCTTCTCTCAACTCGTCGGCGTGCGCGACCGTGCTGTCTAACCAATCCTTCCCGGCCCGACCCCGCCCCAATAAAGGTAGGCGTAGTAGAGACCCCAGACGAAAAGAACCGCGTAGACGACCAGCAGCCATATCGGGATATACCCGTGTCGCGACTGGACGGTGCCACCGGCGTACTCCTCCATCTCGTGGTCGGGGTCCGAACCGTGAGACGGACCGTCACTTTGCGGTGTGCTTGGCGTTGTCATTCTCCGCTTCCCTTTCGTAGAATCTGGTGGCCGCTTCATCGGCGCCGTGGAAGGCGCCTGAAAGCACGCCCCAAATAAAGACACAGAGCGCACCGAGGCTCATAAGCAACGCGCTCACGTAGGGTCCGGTGACCTCAAATCCGAGCATAACTCAGCCTCCTTCGGCAGCATTTTGTTTCTCGGTCACCGATCCGCCGTTACCTTCGCCGAGTTCAGAAGTGTTCTGCGCCGGCACCCTGCCCGGAACATAGGCCTTGTCCGGAGAAGCCGCCTCCAGCGTCAGATCATTAAGCGCCGCGCGATCCGTGTCGCTGATCGTCAGCGGCTGCAATGTGAGCGGGTCTTTATAGGCGGAAAGTGCGAGGACGTAGTACGAGAGCGCCCAGCGGTCCTCCTCGGGCAACGAGTCCCGATAGGAGGGCATGGGCGTGCCGCTCAAGCCGGTCGTCATGGTCCGGAAGATATCCTCGACCGCCGAGCCTGACTTGAACTGGCCGCTGGTGAGGTCCGCAGGCACGATGGAGAAGCCGAGATCGTCCTTCAGCCCGGCAGCCTTCTGGCCATCGCCCTTTCCGCCTTGACCATGGCACTCCCAGCATTTCGCGATCTGCCACACTTCCTTGCCGCGCTCGAGGATTGCTTGGGAAACGGTGGGCGGCTTTGCGATGTAGAGAGGAGGGCCGGGTGGCTCTTCGATGAAAAATGCATAAGGCTGGGCCGGATCGGAACGGTCCACCGCCAACTCGTATTTAATGTACTGGATGACGGCGAGCCGATCCGTGAGAGGCAGTTCATACCAGGCCGGCATCGCCGTGCCGCGTACCCCGCGGGTGATCGTGCGCAAGAGGTCACCGTCAGTCGGCAGCGGCTCCTTGGTCAGTCGGAACTTGAACACAGCCGCCGCGAAGCTTCGCGGGCGCTGCTTGTGAAGGAAGGTGGCGGCAGGTCCATTGCCGTCGCCATTCACGCCGTGGCAACCGAGGCATCGCCGCTCATAGACCTCCCGGCCATGGGCGATCCATTCGCTCGAACGCGGGAATGTCACTTCGGTGACTTCAAGCTGCTGTGGTTCAAAAAGATCGCGCCATTTGCCGCGATCCATGCCGAGCTTCTGGATATAAGCGATCAGGGCTTCCAGGTCTTTCGTCTCTGCGGCGATCTTGACCGCGTCGCCTTTGTACTCCTCGTTCGGTATCACAATGACTGGGGCCTTGCCGCGCGCCTGCATCGGCACGAACAGCAGCCCGTCGGCATTGGGCGTGAGCTTGATCTGCTCCTTGCTCGCGAAGTCGAACAGCCCCTCGGAAACCGGCGTCCTCTCCAGCGTACGATTGCCGGCTCCGTCGTCGACGATCTTGACCGGCTGCTCGGGCTCGTCGAACAGTCCCCGATACGGCGCCATGATCGAATCCGGGGAGAGCATGCGCGGATTCCAGAAATGGGCAAGATGCCACTCGTCGCTGAACTTAAGTCCGACCCGCATCAGATCGGGTCCGATGCGCCGCGTGCCGAACAGATGCGGCACGTCGTAGGCGAATTCGCCTGACTCCGTCACAGGACCCCAGCGGCGTGTCTCGCCGGTCACCGGGCGCACGTACTGGGAATGGCAATACCAGCAACCTTCGCGCAGATACACGTCGCGACCGAGCTGTTGCAGCGGCGTGTAATCAGTGGCCTCGGTCATCATCCATTTGAGCTGGCCGAAATCGGTGCGGACCACGGCAGTAACCCGGTTGGTTCGCGCCGAGGGTTCGAAAAATGGCAGGAAACCCTGGGTGATGAGGGCGGCGAAGAAGCAAAAAATGCCGGCCACCAGGATAACAAACCGCGCACTCATCGCCCCGCCCCGCCAGCCGGAACCGGGGCCGCGCCGAATGCCGCACCTTCCGCCGCTTCGGCGGGCCGGGTCAGCGCCGTCATCATCATATTGATGACGAGAAGCGTCATCCCGATATCCATGCTGACGCCGGCAACAGTCCGCACCAGCCAATAGGGCCGCATCGAGATCACCGTGTCGAGCCACTCGGTGCCGGCCATCCACTGGAAGCCTTGCTGCAGCCCAGCGGCGGTCAGCACCAGGCCCATGGTGGAGATACCGACGGTAATCAGCCAGAATGCCCAATTGCCCATCGTAAACGACCAAAGCTCGCGCCCACAGGCCCGTGGCCAGACATAGACCAGGCCGCCCATTGCCCAGACCACGAACGTCCCGAACACAGTGAGGTGCGAGTGCGAGATGACGAAATCGGTGAAATGGGTCGGCTGCTGGATCGAACGCAAGGCTTCCGTCGAGCCCTGAAAGCACCCGACCAGATACATCAGCGAGCCCATGATGAGGAATTTCGCCGGGAGATTCTTGCCGAAGGCGTCCCAGCGGCCCATCACCGTGCCGAAGAAGTTCACCAGCACCGTCCAAACCGGAATGATCAGCAGCATGGAAGTGACGATCGCGATCGTCTCGGCCCAATCGGCGATCGGGCTGTAAAGATAATGATGGATGCCGACAAAGGGATAGAACAGGGCGAGGGACCAGAAGCCGACAAGCGAGAGCTTGTGGCCATAGATCGGATTGCCCACGCTGATCGGCAAAAAATTGTAGATCAGCACGTAACCCGCCGGCGTGATCCACAATCCAACGATGTAGTGGAGGTAGAGGCCGTGGAAGGCCGCGCTGTTTATGCCAGAAATCGTGTAGGGCAGGATGATGCCCAGTACGAGATTCATCGTCGTCCAGACGAAAGCCCCGATCAGATACCAGAGTGCGACATAGAGTGGTGGTTCGAGACGTCGGGCGATGGTGATCAGGAACTGTGCGGTCGCCGCGGCGACAACGAGGAAGATCGGGATTTTCGCGAAGAGCGGGAACTCGCCCGCTTCGAGGCCGTGGTTTGTGCCGAACGGCAACGAGATGAGCGCCGCCGCCACGGAGACATTCCACAGCCAGGCCAGCGGTACGCCCCATCGCGGCCAGGGCACCCGCACACCACAAAGGCGCGGCACCAGGTAATAGCATTCGCCGATGAAGAGGGAGGAAAAGGCGCCAAAGATGACGCCGTTGACGTGGACCGGCCGCAACCTGCCGAAGGTCAGTCCCAGGGTGGTGCCGAGATAATCGGGATAATTGAAGAGGCCCGACAGCGCCACGCCGATCGACGGTGTGACCAGGAGCCAGAACATGCCCCAATAAAGCCAAGTTCGCACCACCGGCCAGTCGACCAGCTCATCAAGGTCGATGCCGGCGAATCTGCCACGCAATGTCTCTGCCACGGCGCGCCTCTCCCATCACGCGCACTTGAACCGCGCGCATCTTCAGGACTCAACTCCAAACGTTACCGGCATCAAGAACCCCCGATGCCGGCGGCCGGTTTCAGATATCTTCCCGCGCAATCTTCGCTATGCAGCCCGCTCCAAGCCGAAAAGAACTAATGCTTGCCGGGGACCAACACCGAGCCGGAGTTCGACCAGGCGATGTATGCTTCCAAGGCCTTCATCGCTTCCGAATCGATCTCGATCTTTTCGCCCTGGTTAGGCTTCTCGATGCACCAGTTGATCATGTCGCGCAGCGTCGCGAATTTGCTCGTTTCCACCTGGAACTTCGGGTAGGACTGCGGGTGGGTGTCCGAGGCCATGGGATGGCACATTGCGCAGGCCATTCCCGTGGTGGAGAGGACGACGCCCATCTGTTTGGCGGTCGCCGCATCGCCGTGGAACAAGAGGTCGCCCTTCCTGACCTCCTCCATGAGCACGTCTTCGTATTGTTTCAACTGCTCCGGTGTGTGCGGTGCCTTGTGGGCACTGGTGGGGCCGACGAAGATGGCGACCGCCGCAATCGCTACGACGAAGGACGGACGGCACAACGTGCCGAGAAATGTCGCTCTGATTGTCATAGCCATTCCTCCCTTAGTATGGCCACATATTGTCGGCCATTCGCGGTCGCAACTTCTCGGGCTGACTCAACGAGGAATCCGGGTCTGACTGAACGAACACCTCCTTGCGGCCCCACATGATGTACTCGACGTCGACCTTGTCTTCGGCGTTGACGTTCACGGTTTCCCAACCGACCCCATCGAAGTGATCGCCGGGGTCGGCCCGGATCATCGGCTTGGTCAGCTTGGGCACGCCTTCCGGGGCATAGGGCCACGGCCAGGAGGTCGCCAGCATGCCGATCGAGCGCATGCTGCCGATCTCGTTGTAGAGCACCTGGTGGACGTGACCGTGGATGTTGGTGACCTTGGTATAAGGTTTCAGCACCTCATTCACTTCGCGCCAGTCGCGCACCCAGAAGTTCCAGGGCGGGTAATACTCGTAGAGCGGATTATGGCTGAAGATGACGATCGGTTTGGACTTATCCCAGTCGGCGAGTATCTTCTGCATCCAGTCGAGCTGGTCGCGGCCGACGCCGGCCCACGCGCCGGCGACCGTGCCGTCGAGGGTCGCCATATGGCCCATGCGCTCCTCTGGCGTCATCTTCTTCACTGTCCAGTAGTCCGGTCCCCGGCTGACCGTATCGAGCCCGATGAAGCGCACGCCCTTGTGGTCGAAGGTCCAGTTGGGCTGGCCGAACAGCTCGCCCCACTTCTTGCCCATATCCAGATACCAGTCGTGCTCGCCCGGGATGTAGTATTTCTTGATCGTCAGATCCTTGAGGAGATCGACGCCAAGCTCGAGTTCCTCGATCTTTCCGAGCTGGGCCAGGTCGCCGCCGAAGATCAGGAAGTCGGCCGGCGGATCCATGGCCTGGACCTCTTGCACGGCGCGCACTACCTTGTCGACGAAGCGCGTGTTGAGGGATTTCTCGTAGAGATGGGTGTCCGAAATCCAGGCAAATTTGAAGGGCGCTTCGGCGGCGTGAGCGACGTCGATCGTGTTGAGCAACGGCCACCACGCGAAGGTCTGGCCGACGGAAGCGGCGCCGAACAGCAGCGATCTGTGAATGAAGGTGCGACGGGTGATTTGGAGCGAGTCGTCGGGGCGTACACCAGGCTGCTGCAGCACCGCATGCATTTCGCGCCGAATGCGGTCAAGCTCGTCAGACATCAGGGTTCCTCCTCAGTGCAGACCGTTTCTTAAAGCGTCGGTCTTTTCATAGGAACGCGACCCTGTTGGGTCAGTGGGTCGCCCATTTTCTTATTTTTTCAGTTCAATCGTCAGGCTGGTAGGCTGATTCTCCGCTACTGTTACGGGCTGTTCGATGGGGCCGGTGAAGGGGTGGATCGCCACGAGCGTGTAGTTGCCAGGTGGCACATCGGGGATGCTGAACTTGCCATCGGCGCCGGTGATCGCGTAGTAGGGATTGTCCACCACGTAGACCCAGCCTTCCATCCAGCCGTGCGCGTCGCAGTCGATGCGGACAGTGCCGGCGCGCTTCAGTTCGACGGGTATGCGCTGTCCCTTGTTGGGCAGCGCCAGGTTGAAGGCGGTGCGCTTGCCATAGTAGCCATGGGTGTTGTGGAGCACTGGGTCGCCGTTGACGACCTCCAGCGAACCGGCCGGGATCACCTGAACCGCGGGCTCAAAACGGCATTTGATGTTGTCGATCTCCGGCGGCTTGCCGGGCTCCGGCCAGGCCTTTCCCTTGGCCACGTCGACCAGGTAGACTGCCGCGTTCAGCACGGCCTGATCGCTTCCGACCTCGATCAGCGGCTCCTCGCGGGTACCCCCGCACACCTCGACATCCTTGGTGGGGATGATCTTTGTTGTCGGCACGTCGCCGCGGTAGACGATCGTACCCTCGATCGTTCCGCCTCCCGTGACCGGACCCGCTTCGTAGGCTTGCGCAGGCGCTGACAGCGTCGCAACGAAAGTGATCGCCGCTAGCCCGCTGATCAGCTCAACAATCTTCATCGAAGCCGCCTCCTTCGTGAGGGGCCACCTATGAGGAAATATTTAGCGGAGGAAGTTACCACGTCCAGCCTAGTCAGTCAGCAACAAAATAAGATAAGATCAGTGCCAGCCGAAGTTGCTACGATCGAAACGTCGTACTCGGGAACCTGGAACGTCATTCTTGAGGTGCCGGAGGTACTTGATGAAGCGACGGCATGGACTCCTCCGCCCCTGGGCCTACGGTCCGCATACCCTCTTCTCCATCATATTCGCAGCGGCCCTGTCGATCTGCCCCCTGCTGGCGCGGGCTGACACGCCTGTGACGGTCGGCGGCTCATTCACGCTCACGGCGCCGGACGGAACGACGGTCACCGATGAGACTTATCGCGGCAAATGGCTGCTGGTTTTCTTCGGCTATACTTCTTGTCCCGACGTCTGTCCGGCGACACTGTCCGAAATCGCCGTGGCGATTGAGGAACTCGGCCCCGACGCCGCCAAACTGCAACCGATCTTCATCACCGTCGATCCTGAACGCGACACGCCTGAAGTGATGGGGAAATACACCGGAGCGATCGATCCAAGGATCGTCGGACTCACCGGCAGTCCGCAACAGATCGCCGCGGTTGCCCAGGGATATGGCGCCTATAGCGCGCGCCACAAAACTGAAGCGGGCGCCGAAGACTACGTCGTCGACCATAGTACTTACATCTACATTATGGATCCTCAGGGCAAATTCGTCCGAGGCCTGGACTTCGACACGCCGGCCAGTCTCATTGCCGACACGCTGCGCAAAATCATGGCGCAGCCCGATGAGTGAAGGAAGCCCTAGCTAGATGTGGTGCCTCAGCAGGTTGTCCCGATCGAAGCCGAGGCGGCTGATGGGTGGTTT
>NZ_SUHQ01000029.1 GCF_004962245.1 Mesorhizobium sp.
GCCAACTATTTCAACAACGCAGGATATGCTTCCGTCAAAACCTGAAACGCTCTAGTGTCCCGATACGGTCCTTCAGTTTGAGCGGGGGTATGCCAGCGAGAATCGCGTCTACCGCTTTCTCCAGTTCCCGCTCTGTCCTTTTCAGTTCTGCCTCGCCGCGAGCTTCGATGCAGGCCGAGGCCCCTCGGACAGTTGGCTCACATTGCCTGCGGTAATCGTGCCGCCGCCGATCACGGGTTTGAACCCGGCCAGGCCTTCGAGCGCGGTCTGCGGGCGGTTGCCTCGTCGCGGTCGAGCGTGATCAGATGATGTGATACCGCGCCGGTGCCCCTGTCCTTCACCAGCATCGTGATGCTGAACGGCGATTTCGTCGGCGAACCGCCCTCCTTGCTGAGTGACAGCGGTATGCAGCTGTGACTGAAGCGCATATTCGTCCTGAGCCTCGCGGCTGAAGCCGTATTTCTTCGTGACGAACTCGGCAGTCCTCAGCATCGGCATGTAGGCGTGCAGCACGTTGGCCAGGACGTTCGGGTCGGTATCCTCCTCTACCCAGGTGAAGTAGCGGTCCTGCACGGCGGAGATGTCCTCCTGTCCGCCGCCGCCACGACGTCCATGGCGTCCACGATGATCAGCTTGGCTACCTGATCCGCACCAATCTGCGCGAACTGGCTCACTGACCCGCCATGCTTTCGGACAGGTACCTTACACCCGTGCCAGGGTGTGTTGAGATTCAGGCCAGGCCGAGTCGAGAATGGTGGCGTTCGAGAATCGGAGCGGAGCGTACTTAAAGTACGTGAGCATCGGAAGCGCAGAACGCCGCCGTTCGCAGGCCGGCCTCATCTGAATATCAGCATACCCTCAGTCGGTTTGGATCCAGACCGCCTTCGTCTCCAGATATTCGTGCAGATGCTCGACGCCGCCCTCACGGCCGTAACCGGACATCTTCATGCCGCCGAACGGCACGGCCGGATCGATGGCGTGGTACATGTTGACCCAGACCGAGCCGGCCTTGACGCGGCGGGCGAGCTTGTGCGCGGTGCCGAGATTGCTGGTGAAGATACCGGCCGCCAGACCGTAAGGCGTTGCGTTCGCCCGCGCGACGGCCTCATCCAGCGTGTCGAAAGGCATCGCCGAGATGACCGGCCCGAAAATCTCTTCCCGCGCGATGGTCATCTTGTCCGACACCGCGCCGAAGACGGTCGGCGCGATGAAGTTGCCGCCGTCATAGAGCTCGCCCGTCAGCCGCGAGCCGCCGGCGACCAGCTTGGCGCCCTCGTCGCTGCCGGCCTTGATGTAGCCTTCGACCCTTCCGGCCTGTCTTGCGTTGATCAGCGGCCCGATTTCGGTCTCCGCCTCGATGCCGTGGCCGATGCGCAGCTTGCCGGCGAACTCGGCGACCCGGCGTACGAACTCGTCATGGACCTCGCGCGCCACGAACAGGCGCGAACCGGCGATGCAGATCTGGCCCGAATGCACGAACACCGCCATCGCTGCGACCGGAACAGCCTTGTCGATATCGGCGTCCCGGCAGACGATGATCGGCGACTTGCCGCCGAGCTCCAGCGAAACGCGCTTGAGATTGGTGACACCGGCGCGGGCGATCGCCTGGCCGGTCAGTGTCGAGCCGGTGAAGACGATCTTGTTGACGTCGGGATGCTCGGCAAGCCTTGCGCCGGCCTCGGCGCCGGTTCCGGTTACGATGTTGACGACGCCGTCGGGCACTCCGGCCTTCTGCATCAGCCGCGCGATCAGCAGCGGTGTCAGCGAAGCATCCTCCGACGGCTTCAGCACGATCGTGCAGCCGGTGGCTAACGCCGGCGCGATCTTCCAGATCGAGGCGGCGGTCGGGGCATTCCATGGGATGATCGCGCCGACGACGCCAACCGGCTCACGCCGGGTGAAGGTGACGATCTCGCCAGGAATGGAATTGTCGATCGCTTCGCCATGCAGCGCGGTCGCCATCCCGGCATAGAAGCGCAGCATGCCGATGACGCGGCGCCGGTTGGCGAGCGTGCGCGTGATCGGCAGCCCCATGTCGAGCGTGTCGGAGACGCAGAGCTCTTCCCAGTTCTTCTCGAAGAGATCGGCGATCCTGAGCAGCACGCATTGTCGCTCGTAGGGCGAGAATTTGGACCACGGGCCTTCGAAAGCGGTGCGCGCGGCGGCCACGGCTGCGTCAATATCGGCAGCCGAACCGCGCGGCACCGTCGCCAGCACTTCGCCCGTCGCCGGGTTGAGTGCCTGCATCTCCCGCCCGGACTGCGCCGCGACCCACTTGCCGCCGATGAGCATCGGCCGGAATTCGCCATGGTAGAGCGTCGCGGCCTTCACCCTCGGGTCGAAGTTCAGCGTCATCTTCTCCTCCTCGCAATTCCGACGCGACTATTACTCCCGGCGTGCGCGACCTCAAACAAGGAAAGCTAAAAGGGCGTTCAGATAATCGGACTGTGCAACGCGCGCGACTTCCCCGATGGTTCCGGCAACGGAGGAACAGATATGAGACTTGCTGGCAAAGTCGCCATCGTCACGGGTGGCGGGTCGGGATTTGGCGAAGGCATCGTCAAGAAATTCGTGAGCGAAGGCGCGTCGGTCGTGCTGATGGACCGTGACGAGGCCGCCGCGGCTCGCGTCGGCCGCGGAGCCGGCGACAAGGTGCGGCCGATCACAGGCGACGTCTCCACGTTGGAGAGCTTTGCGACGGCCGCCGATCTGGCCCGCTCGGCCTTCGGCGGGCTCGACATACTGGTCAACAATGCCGGTGTCGCGCAGCCGCCCTTACCCCTTGAGGCGATGGATGAAGGCCTGTTCGACCGCATCGCCAACGTCAATATGCGCTCGATCTACAACGGCGCCTGCGCCGTTGTTCCGCATTTCAAATCCATCAAATCCGGCGCCATCCTCAATGTCGCTTCCACCGGCGGCGTCTCTCCGCGTCCGAACCTCACCTGGTATAATGCCTCCAAGGGCTGGGCGATCGCCGCCACCCGCGCCATGGCGGTGGAACTCGCCCCGTTCGGCATCCGCGTCAACGCGATCAACCCGGTTGCCGGCGACACGCCGCTTCTGTCTACCTTCATCGGCTCAGGCGAGGAAAACCGCGCCCGCGTCGTCGCCACCATTCCGATCGGCCGGCTGTCGACGCCGCAGGACATGGGCAGCGCCGCAGCCTACTTGTGTTCGGACGAAGCCAGCATGATCACGGGCGTCGACCTCAATGTCGACGGCGGCAAATGCATCTGAACATCTGGTGTTCCCGGGGGATTTGGCGATGAAGGATGTCTACCAGATCGCGGTCGTGCATGGCGACGGCATCGGCCCCGAGGTGTGTGCCGCGGCGGTCGAGGTGGTGAAGGCGGCGCTTGGGCCAGACTGCCCTTTGCGGTTCACCGAATACCCAGCCGGGGCGGAACATTTCCTGAAGACCGGGCAGAGCTTTCCCGAGCCGACCTTCCAGGCCTGCCGGGCGGCGGATGCGATCCTGCACGGCGCCGGCGGCCTGCCCGGCGTGGTCTATCCGGACGGCACGGAAGCAGGCCTGGATTTCACGCTCAGGCTGCGCTTTGAGCTAGACCTCTACGCCTACATCCGCCCCATCAGGCTCTTCGAAGGGGTGCCCAGCCCGCTCAGCGGGGTGAAGGCCGGCGACATCGACTACATCATCCTGCGCGAGAACAGCGAGGGGCTTTACGCGGCGCGCGGGGCAGGGGCGCTGCTGCGAGGCGATGTGGCGGTCGATACGCTCGTGCAGACGCGCGCCGGGATCGAGCGGATCGTGCGCAAGGCCTTCGAGCTGGCGCGTCAGTCGAACGGCGCGCCCCGCGACGGCGTGCGGCGGGTGACATGCTGCGACAAGGCCAACGTGCTGCGCAGCTACGCTTTCTTTCGCTCCGTCTTCGACGAGGTGGCGACGGACTACCCCGACATTGCCACCGAACATGCGCTGGTCGACGCCATGGCCATGCACCTCGTGCTGAAGCCCGGCCATTTCAATGTCATCGTCAGCGAGAACATGTTCGGCGACATTCTCTCGGACCTGGCGGCGGCGACGGTCGGTGGAATGGGCATGGCGCCGTCGGCGGAGGTCGGCGACGCAAAGGGCTTTTTTCAGGCGGCGCACGGGTCCGCGCCGGACATTGCCGGCAAGGGCATAGCAAATCCCTACGGGACGATCCTGTCGGCGGCGGCAATGCTCGACTGGCTCGGCCGCGGACATGACGACGAAAGGCTGCGCCGGGCCGCCGAACAGATCCGCCGCGTGACGGAAGCGTGCCTGGCAAGGGGGCTGCTCAGCGCCGATCTGAAGGGAAGGTCATCGACCTCCGAGATCACCGGAACCGTTTGTGATCGGCTCGCGGCTTGAGGCGATGCGGCGGCTCGATCGCATCGTCTCGGTGGAGGATTTCCGCAAGCTGGCACGCCGCCGGTTGCCGAAATCCGTCTTCGAGTTCGTCGATGGCGGGGCGGGGCAGGAACTGACCTTGCGCGACAACCGCGCCGGCTTCGAGCGTATCCGGCTGCTGCCGCGTGTTCTGACCGATGTATCCCAGCCGGACTTGAGCACAACGCTGTGGTCCAGGACCTATCCGACGCCGATGGTGATCAGTCCGATGGGATCGTGCGCGCTCGTGCGCCCCAGCGCCGACATTGCCATTGCGACGGCGGCAGCGGCGCGCGGCATACCTTACACGCTGTCGACCATGCGACGACCGGCATCGAGCGGATGGCAAGGGCCGTCCAGGGACCGCTTTGGTTCCAGCTTTATGTGCTGAAGGATTTCGATTTCAATCGCAAGCTGGTGCGTCAG
Organism: Mesorhizobium sp.; assembly: GCF_004962245.1. Taxonomy (GTDB): domain Bacteria; phylum Pseudomonadota; class Alphaproteobacteria; order Rhizobiales; family Rhizobiaceae; genus Mesorhizobium. The sequence continues at coordinate 4,805 of NZ_SUHQ01000029.1, forward strand.
GCGGAAGAGTTCGGCTATTCGGCGCTGGTCGTCACCGTCGACCTCCAAACGGGCGGCAAGCGCGAGAAGGATTTGAGGAACGGGATATCGATCCCGCTGCGGCCTTCCCTGCGGCACGTGCTCGAAGGGATCGCGCATCCGGCGTGGTCGTTTCGCTTGCTTCGCGGCGGCTTCCCGCAGTTCGAGAATGTTCGCGGTTATCTCGGCGACACCAGCGCGGGTTTGACGATCGCCGCCCGTGTCGGCCGCAATCTCCATGCGGGTTTCGACTGGGATGACTTTCGCACGATCCGCGACTGGTGGAAGGGCCTGCTGATCGTCAAGGGCGTTCTCAACCCGGGCGATGCGGCGAGATTGATTGGGGAGGGCGCTGACGGGATCTGGGTGTCCAATCATGGCGGCCGCCAGCTCGACGGCGCGGTCTCGAGCATAGATGCCGTCGGGGCCGTGCATGATGCCGTTGGCGGCCAGGCTTCGGTGATGATCGATTCCGGCATCCGTACGGGCATGGACGTCATCAAGGCAAAAGCACGCGGAGCGACGGCCTCGGCAATCGGCCGGGCCGCTCTGTTGGGCGCCGTGGAGGGACAGGCCGGTGTCGAACGGGTCCTGGACCTCTTGCTCGAGGAAATCGCAACCGGCCTGAAACTTTGCGGGGTGCCCGGTTTTCAGCTGGTCGGCCCAGACTTGATTTCTCCAGTTGTCGCGGGCTGACCGGTCCGGTGGGAGCATGAGTGAAGACGCGGAACAGCTTGGCGGATTTCGAGCAGTGCCTCACTGCGAATTCAGTCAAGAGAGAAATCCAGTAGTCAGCTGACACAGCCACGCCAGCCGCGAGCGGGCTTCAAAGTTGTCTGACACCTGCTGCCTGAGCGCGTACGCGAAGGTCAGGTTGTGGCCGAATCATCCCGAAGAGGGACCGGCCAGGGAGAACCGTTCCGGGTCCTTCAGCCTTGTGGCGTCATCGTCTCCGTACCGTGGACGTGATTGCTCGTCGGTCCGACGGCAGGCGACCGCCAAGATCGATACGGACTTATTAGAAGTCAGCTACCGCGCAGGTTGGCCCGCAGATCGCTTCAGGTGGATGGGCTTGGGCAAGTCCGCGGTGGCCAGCGCCAAGCCGACCCTGCCGTTTTCCGCAGGAGTGTGAATGAATTTGGGGTCGGGTTGCGCATTGCCGTTTTCAAGGTATGATGAAAATCATCACCTATGGAAAACTAGTGAAAAAAAACTTCAACGCCACCATTGGACAGGCAACGGCGAAGGACGCTCCAGAGATCGCGTCCCTGCTAAGCTGGGCTTTTGGCTTCAGCAAGGCGCGATCCGACGAATACATTGCCAATGTCGGCCTCGGCTCGCTCAGGCTGCTGCGCGGCGAAAGGGGTGAGGCAACAGCCTGCGCGGCGCTGCTCGAGACGGCGCAGCTCTTTCATGGCCGGCCTGTGTGTGCGGCCAACATTGCCCATGTGGCGATCGCGCCGGAGCGTCGCGGCCAGGGGCTGGCCATCCCCTTCGTCGATGGCCTTTGCGAGGAAGCGCGACGCAAAGGTGCTGCCATCGCATCGCTCTTTGCCTCGACGCGACCGGTCTATCGTCGGAGCGGCTTCGAACTCGCCGGCCATGAAATCGTCTACGAGGCGGAGACAGCCAACCTGCCAGCAGCATCCAAGCTCGCTTTCGAACGCGTCGAGCTTGATGATCCGCGCATTGCCAGAGCCTATGCCGAAAAGACAACCCGGGAAGCCGGGCTACTCGCCCGATGCCCGGCGCATTGGAACGAGCTGCGGCGCAAACCGACGGACGCGCTGGCCGCCTATCTGGCCGAAGGGGCCTACCTGATCCTCGACATGGGTGATGAGGCGCGTCTTGATATCAGAGACTGGTACGCCGGTTCGCCGGAGGCCGCGCAAGGCCTTCTCTCCTTCCTGGCCAGGTTCCGCTCGGTCTACCCGGTCGTGCGCTGGCATGGCGGCCCGCAGGACGATCTGGTGGCGGCGATGCCAGACAAGGGCTGGCGTCTTGCCCATCAGGAGGAATGGCTTGCCAGCGTGCTCGATCCCGCCACGGCCTTGAAGCAGCGCGGCTACCACGTCCGCGATGCCAGGCTGGCGCTGCGGATCGGACAGGCGGCGCTGGAAATCGAGATCAGGGCCGGCACGGTCGAGGTGCGCGAGGCAACAGTCCCATCGGGTCCGACCGTCGCCCTGCAGGCGCCGGCATTCGTGCAGCTATTCACGGGCTTTCGCAGTGCCTCGAAACTGGCGCAATATGGCCAGGTCGCCGGCGATGCGGCAGACATAATTCTGTGTGACCAGCTCTTTGCCGGCCCGCCGCCCTGGGTGGCGGAGCACTTTTAGAGCATGATCCCAAAAGTGGCACTCAAATAGAAAGACATGATCCCGAAAGGGAAATCGCAGCAGCAAGGAAATTCCATGACACACGCGCTTATTGCCTCGCTGAGGGCGGCGGCCGGAGACATGACGCCGGCGCTGGCGCGCGTCGCCGACACGGTGCTGGCGCAGCCCGACGCCACTTTGCGCCAGAGCATAACCGAACTTGCCGAGGCGTCCGGAGCGTCCGAGGCCAGCGTCATGCGCTTCTGCCGGGATCAGGGCTTTGCCGGGTTTCAGGACTTCAAGCTCGCGCTCGCCAAGGAACTGGCGACCGACGAGCGGGCCAGGGACATTGGCTTGCCGACCGACGATATCCAGCGGTTGGTGGAAACCGCGATCATCTCGCTGCGCGAGACCGAGCAGCTGATTGTCAGGGCAGATATTGCGAAGGCCTCGGGCCAGCTTCTGGCCGCAACCGCGATCGACTGCTTCGGCATCGCAGCTTCCGCCGTCACGGCGCAGTACCTCGCCTACAAGATGACCCGCATCGGCAAGCTCAGCCGTGCGCTGGGCGACGCGCATCTGGCGGTCATGGCGGCGGGAACCGCGCAGCCGGGTACGGTGCAGGTGGTCATTTCGAGCTCGGGCTCGACCATTGATGCCGTGCGCATCGCCGAGCTCGCCCGGTCCAAGGGCGCCTTTGTGATCGGCATCTCCAACCGTTCGAAAAGCCCGCTGATCGCCGCCTGCGATCTTGCCTTGATCGCGTCGTGGCCGGAAACGCCGCTGACCGGTGGCGCCTTTCCGTCGAAGATCAGCCAGCTTCTGATCGTTGACGCGCTGGTGGCCGAGATGACGCGGCAGGATCCCGGGCGGCTCGTGCTGCTCAGCCGCACGGCGGAGGTCGTGAGTGACCGCAGCTTCTGATCGCCCGGCGCCGGTCCTGGCGATCGACATCGGCGGCACCAAAATTGCCGCCGCCGAAATCCGGGGCCGGCAGTTGATTGGCCGGTGGCAGACGGCGACGCCGAGGACCGGCAAGGGCGACGACCTCGTCGCGGCGATCGCCGGTCTTGCCCCGAAGCATTGGGTCGGCGCCGTTGCCGTCGCCACCACCGGCATCGTTCGCGATGGCGCGCTGACGGCGCTCAATCCGCAAACCTTGCCCATCGAGGACGGCTATCCGCTGGCGCAGGCGATCGAAAGCGTGCTCGGCGTGCCGCCGCTTGTCATCAACGATGCCCAGGCGGCAGCCTGGGCCGAGTTCAGCGTTGGCGCGGGCCGGTTCTACCGCAACTTCGCGTTCGTCACGGTGTCGACCGGCATCGGCTGCGGCCTGGTTGTCGATGGCCGCTTACTGACCGGCGCCACCGGGCTGGCCGGCCATCTCGGACATACCATGGCCGAGCCCGATGGCGTCGTTTGCGGCTGCGGCCGGCGCGGCTGCCTGGAAACGATTGCCTCTGGCACGGCTCTCGCCCGTCGTGGCGGCGAACGCTTCGGCCGCCCGGTTGCCGCCCCTGAACTGTTCGAGACCGCCGCGCAAGGTGAGGGAAGTGCCAAGGAGGTGATCGCCGTCGCCGTCGAGGCGCTGGTCAACGCCTTTGCCGACCTGACGGCGGCCGTCGATGTCGATTGCTTCGCGGTTGGCGGCGGCGTTGGCCTGGCCGGCGGTTTCATCGAGGCGCTCCAGGCGCGCTCGCTGCTGCTGCCGCGCATTTTCCAGCGTCCCATCGTTGCCGCCCGGGCCGGGGCGGACGCCGGTCTGCTGGGAGCCGCAATGCTCGTTGACGGAAATTTTCATCAAAAATAATTTCTTGACAGAAAGTTTCATCTGCTGTTGCTTGCAGGGGTCACGCTTCCGTTCGAAGGAGATGCTCCAGGTGCAGGCCCCCCAGGTGCAGGGCAATGTGCTCGCCCAGCTTGAAGGATCGCTGGTTGTGTCGTGCCAGGCGGAGCCCGGCATGCCGCTCGATGCTCCCGAGCATATCGCCGCGATGGCCCACTCCGTGGTGATCGGCGGCGCATCCGGCGTCCGCATCGAGGGCGCGGCCAACATCGCCGCCGTCCGCCGGCGCATCGACCTCCCGGTCATCGGCTTGATCAAGATCCGGCGCGACGACACCGAGATCTACATCACCCCGACGCTTGCCGATGTGGCTAAGATCATCGATGCCGGCGCCGACATCGTGGCGCTGGATGCCACCAACCGGCCGCGCCCGGCCGACCTCAAGGCGATGTTCGACACTATTGCGGCGAGGGGGCGGCTGTCGATGGGCGATGTCAGCACGCTGGACGAAGGCAAGCGCGCCATCGACGCCGGCGCCAGCGTCATCAGCACCACCATGGCTGGCTACACGGATTACTCCACCGAGCAGCGCGGCCCCGCCTTCGACCTGATGGAAGAATTCGCCCACGCCGGTCTGCCCTTCGTCGCCGAAGGCCGGATCTGGAGCCCGCAGGAGGCTGTCCGCTGCTTCGAACTCGGCGCCCGCTTCATCGTCGTTGGCGGCGCCATCACCAGGCCCGATGCCATCACCCGCCGTTTCGCTGGTGAGGTCGCTGCCTGGAACGCCCGCCCGCAGTTGAAAAGGAACCCGACATGATCAAGCGCCGCCGCGTCGCCGTTATCGGTGCAGGCTTCATGGGTTCCATGCATGCCGGCATCTTCGCCAACATGGTCGGCTGCGAGCTGGCGGCCATCGTCGATCCCAATCTGGCGCTGGCCGGGGCAGTGGCGGCCAAGGCGCCGGGCTGCAAGGTCTATGACAGCCATGAGGCGCTGCTGGCAGCCGAGCGCGATCTCGACCTCGTCTCGATCTGCACGCCCGACAATCTGCATCTGGCGCCGGCGGTTGCGGTGGCCAAGGCCGGCATCAACGTCTTCGTCGAAAAGCCGATCTCCTCCAAGGTCGAGGACGCGCAGGCGATCATCGCGGCGTGCGAGGCGGCCAAGGTCAGGCTCGGCGTCGGCTATCTCCTGCGCTTCGATCCGCGCTATGCCGCGGCGAAGGACTTGATGACATCAGGCAAGATCGGCGAGCCGATCCACATCTACGCCCGGCGCAACAGCGCCCGCACCGAAGGTCCCAAGCGCTATGGCGGCAAGCTGCCGCTGGCGCTGCACGTCACCGTCCATGACGTCGACATGGTGCTGTGGATGCTCGACGGGCAGTGGCCGGTCTCCGTCTACGCCCAGCAGACCGACCGGCTGCTCGGCGCCTCCGGCACGCAGGACAGCATAGCGGCGATCGTGCGCTTTTCCGGCGGCACGGTGGTGAATTTCGAGAGCGCCTGGTCGCTGCCTTCGGGCGCCCGCCACATGATCGATGCCCGTATGGAGCTGATCGGGACCGAGGGCTCGTTCGAGGTCCAGTGCGGCGACAGCGGCCTCTATTACGCCGGAAACGACAGCTCGCGCGAGATCGACACCCAGCATTGGCCTGTTATCAACGGCCGCATTGATGGCGACCTCTCACGCCAGCTCAACGGCCTGCTGGCCTGGCTGGACGGCGCTGACATGCCGATCGCCACCGGTCGCGATGCCCTTCGTTCGCTCGAACTCACCCTCGCAATGATGCAATCGGCAGAGAGCGGCGAAATCGTGCGCTTTGACTAGGCGCGAAATGAACGAGGCCAAGTGGCCCAACAATGGGAGACGAAAAAATGCTTACCAGACGCAATGTGTTGATGCTTACCGCGGCCACCGCCGCACTCGCACTGGCCTCGCCGTCCTGGGCTCAGGACAAGCCGTTCGACGGGGTGCAACTGTCGGTGCTGCTTGAAGGTCATCCAACCACCGATGCCATCCAGAAACTGCTGCCGGCCTTCAAGGAACTGACCGGTATCGACGTGGCGCTCGAAGTCGTTCCCGAGAGCGACATCACGGCAAAGGAGCTCCTGGAATTCTCCTCCAAATCCGGCCGCTATGACGTCGTCCAGAACAACATCATCTACCTGCCGGGCTTCGTGAAGTCGGGCTTCATCGTGCCGCTCGACGACTTCCTGGCCAAGCACGCCGCCTATTACGACAAGGCTGACTTCGTGCCCGGCTATTTCAACACCAATGTTCTCGACGGCAAGGTGTACGGGCTTCCGGTCTATGGCGAGAGCACGTTCGTGATGTACCGCAAGGACCTGTTCGAACAATACGGCCTCGCCGCACCCAAGAGCTTCGAGGACATCGAGACCGCGGCCAAGACGATCTCGGAAAAGACCAACAAGGAGATCGCCGGCATCACAATGCGCGGTCAGCAAGGCATCCAGGGCGTCTATGTCTGGGCCGCCTATCTCTGGGGCTTCGGCGGTTCCTTCCTCGATGCCAATGGAAAGTCGGCGCTGGCAACGCCGGAGGGCGTCGCCGCGCTCGATGCCTTCACCAAGATGCTGAAGGACTACGGCCCGGTCGGTGTCGCCAACTTCGGTTGGGAGGAAAACCGGATTCTGTTCCAGCAGGGCAAGGCGGCGATCACGCTCGATGCCACGGTCAACGGCGCCTACAATGAAGACCCGGCCGTCTCGTCGGTGGCCGGCAAGGTCGGCTATGTGCCGGTGCCGATGAAATCGGCCTCGCCCAAGGGCGGGTCGTCCTCGCTCGCCGTCCACTCGATGTATGTCTCGGCCGAATCCAAGAACCAGGAGGCGGCAGCACTCTTCGCCGCCTGGGCGACCGCCAAGGAACAGCAGCTGAAGGCGATCGAGACCGATCCCAACTCCGGCGTGACCTCGCTTTCGGTTCTGAACGGCGAGGCCTTCGGCAAGCGTTATGGCGCCTTCAAGGAAGGCATGATCGCCGCCATCAATGCCGGCAATCCGCAATATCTGCCGACGGTCGAGCAGGCCAACGAGATCATCAACAACACCGGCATCGCCGTCTCCAAGGCGCTCGCTGGGACGGCCAGCGCCGCGGATGCCTTGAAAGAGGCCGATGACGCCAACAACGCCGCGCTCGCCCGATAGGCGGGCAGGCGTGCCCTGCCGCGTGCGCTCCCTGTGCGCGGCAGGGCGATATCAACGGCGAGGTTGATCGATTGAGTACCGTGGCCACAGCGTCGGATCCGACCAGGCATTTCTTCCAGCCGATCATCGTCTGCCTGACCGTTGCATCGGTGGCGCTGACGCTGTTCGTGATCTGGATATCGCTGCACGACCTGTCGCTGATGCGCGCCGGGCGCGAGAAATTCGTTGGCCTGGATAATTATGTCCGCTTCTTCGGTGATCCGCGCGCCATGGCCGCGCTCTGGCGCACGGTGCTGTTCACGACGCTGGCGACAGTGATCGAGATCGCGCTTGGGCTTGCCGTCGTGCTGTTCCTCGATCGTGACTTCGCCATGAAGCGGCTGGTCAGAACGCTGCTTCTGGTTCCCATCATCATGACGCCGGTGGTTGTCGGCCTGACCTGGCGCTTCCTCTTCGACCCCGCCTCCGGCATGGCGAACTATCTCCTGTCTCTGGCCGGCATATCCCAGGTCGACTGGCTGGGCAGTCCGCAGGTTGCACTGTTTTCGGTGCTCATTGCGGATATCTGGCAATGGACGCCCTTCGTCATCCTTCTGGTGATGGCCGCACTTGAATCGGCGCCGACCGATCCCCTCGATGCCGCCCGCGTCGATGGCGCGCGCGAATGGCAGGTCACCTGGTATGTGCTGTTGCCGATGCTGCGCCGGGCGCTGGCCATCGTTGCGCTGATCAGAGCGATAGACAGCATCAAGGCCTTCGATCTCTTCTACATCATGACGCGCGGCGGCCCGGCGCTCTCGACCGAGACGCTGAACTATTACGGCTACATCGTCGCCTTCACCAATTTCGACATTTCCTACGCGCTGGCCATCGCCATCATCCTGACCATCTTCACCAATGTCGCGCTGCTGACTATGTACAGCGTTCTGTTTCCGAAGGCGGGAGAGCGCTGATGGCAAGACGCGCGCTTTTCTATGTCGGGCTGCTGCTCCTGCTGCTGGCGGTGCTATTCCCGCTCTATTGGGTGGTTGTCACCTCGTTCAAGACGACGCGCGATGCCTTCGCCATTCCGCCGGTCTGGTTGTTCAGCCCGACACTGGAAAACTACCGGACTGTCTTCGCCAATCGGGGTTTCCTCAGCGCCTTCGCCAACTCCTTCATCATCTCGATCCTGTCCAGCGCGCTTGCCGTGGCCATCGGCTCGATCGCCGCCTACGGGCTGGCGCAGCAGCCCGCCGCCCTGCGCCGCTCGAAGGAGAAATTCATCCTGAGCCTGCGTATCGCGCCGGCGCTGCTGTTCGTCATTCCGATGTACTATCTGGCGACCCGCATCGGCGCCTTGAACCAGCATTGGCTGCTGATTGCCGCCTACGCCTTCGTCAACGTGCCCTTCGCCATCTCGCTGCTCATCACTTTCTTCGACGACATCCCCAAGGAATTGCGCGACGCAGCCCGTGTCGATGGGGCGCGAGAGTTCAGCGTGTTCTGGCATGTCTATCTGCCGGCTGCGCGTGGCGGCATTGTCGCCACGCTTATCCTATGTGTGCTGTTCACCTGGAACGAGTTCTTTGTCGCGCTGGTGCTGACCGGGCGCAACACGCAGACCCTTCCGGTCTCGATCACATCGTTCCTGACATTCCAGGGCATCCAGTGGGGCGCGCTCACCGCGGCCGCCACCCTCATCATGCTGCCGATGATCGTGCTTGGCGTTCTGGTGCAGGGACAGATCGTGCGCGGCATGACGCTGGGCAGCGTAAAGGGCTGAGGACAATCCGATGGCGAAACTGTCGATAAGGTCGGTGTCGAAATCCTACGGCGCGGTGCGCGTGCTGAACGATGTCTCGGTCGAGGTCGAGGAGGGCTCCTTCGTCGTGCTGCTCGGGCCGTCCGGCTGCGGCAAGTCGACATTGCTGCATGCGATTGCCGGGCTGAACCCGATCGATTCCGGCGCGATCGTGATTGGCGAGCGCAACGTCACCAATCTCCCCGCGCGTGAGCGCGACGTGGCGATGGTGTTCCAGTCCTATGCGCTCTATCCGACCATGTCGGTCGCCGAGAACATCGCCTTCCCGCTGAAGATGCGCGGGTTCGACCGCAAAACTTCCACCGACAAGGTCGAGGCGGTGGCTCGCCTGCTGCAGATCGAGCCGCTGCTTGGTCGCCGGCCGCGCGAGCTGTCGGGCGGCCAGCGCCAGCGCGTCGCCATCGGCCGGGCGCTGGTGCGCGATCCCAGGCTCTTCCTGTTTGACGAGCCACTGTCCAATCTGGACGCGGCGCTGCGCACGGAGTTGCGGGCCGAGATCAAGCGGCTGCACCAGTCGATCCGCAAGACCATGGTCTATGTCACGCACGACCAGACCGAGGCGCTGACGCTCGCCGACAAGATCGTCGTGCTCAAGGCCGGCAAGATCGAGCAGATCGGCACGCCGCTGTCGCTCTATGACGACCCCGACAATGCTTTCGTCGCCGGCTTCATCGGTTCGCCGCGCATGAACTTCCTTAGGGCGAGCGTGGTCGACAGCGGCAAGGCCGTGACTGTCGGGGATGCCAGGGTCGACATTTCGCATCTGGCCACAAGGCTCGAGAACGGCCAGGACGTCATGTTGGGCATCAGGCCGGAGCATCTCGACGAAAAGCAAGGTGTTGAGCTTGCGCTTGCCGTTGACGTCACCGAGCGCCTCGGATCGACCGCCTATGTTCACGGTGTGCTGCCGAGCGGCGAGACGGTGGTTGCCGAACGGCGCGAGGATCAGCCACGGTTTGGCGAGACCATAACGCTTCGCTTCGTGCCAGGCCGCACCTGCGTCTTCGACGCACAAGGCGCGCGCATTCGCTGATCTTTGAACAAGCGTGCAATTTTGGAACCAAGGCTCTTTGCTAGCCTAGGCGCATCTCTAGAATAATCAAAATGTCTGGAATTGGCGCGAAGGAGGAACAGAAAGCGCCGCGCCAGTTCACGGAACCAGCCATAGACCGTCTGCGAAGGCCCGAAGTGGATCGGCAGCATCCGCCACCCGCAACCGGAGCGGACCAGATTGCGCACGGCGTTGATCACCTCCCGGAAAATCAATCTCGCGCGGACGGCCTCGACGCCCGGGCTTGGGTATCAGCGGGGCGATCTGGTCCTTCCTCGTCCGTCAAATCAGACGGGTAACGCTCGGTCTTCTTGGCGATCTGGGCCATCCGCCCACGACTCTGTTTGGTCCACATCCACAGCTTGAATCACAAATCGCCTCACCGCAAAACCCCAACCCTCGATTTTCCAAACGGCCTCTGAGGCTTTCGTGTTGAGCGCTCGTTAGGGTTTTGTGCTGCCCTAGTATTAGGTTTTTATGCTGCGCGTTGATTAGGTTATTACGTTGCACCATTGTTAGGTTTTTGGGCTGGGTGGCCAACTGCCGCAAAATCTTCTTGTACGTTTGTGGTCAATCGTGCGGCGACGAGCCCTTTGTCGGCGTCTTGCCGCAGCCAGAGTAGAAATAGGCTGGATCTAAGCTCTGGGCTTACGCATGACCCGCCACCCGGGCCATGCGTAACGACTGGTAGGCATGTAGCCTGGTGCGCGGCAAGACCGCCGGCCATCGGCTCGCCTGGCGGCAGCGTCTCGGGCTCGGAGAAGAGACCGCCGACCTGTGAAGCGACTCGATTCGCCCTGCTCGGCCCGCAACCCAGCTCCGCGGTGAGCGTATCCGGCCTACGTTTGTGCGGTCCTCAATTCGCAACGGACGGTCACGCCGGCAATCGGAGCAACAGCTGTGCCGGGACTATCGGTGCAGCTCGAGCGCTGCCGCATTTGCGTTGGATCAAAGCTGGTCTTGTCCATTGCGACTACAAAAATGTTGCAAACGACGGCCGATCGGCAGTTGCGGCAATGGCGGTGAATCTAATGAAAGTGATTGCCTCCTTGACCTTGGCTACCTATCCAGACGCGAACTCCTCGAAAATCGCAGCGAACTCGGTCGCTCTTGTAAAGCAGATCGACGCAGCGCTGCATGCCGTTGCCATTAACGTCGACATTCCCGACGTTTCGAACGCACTCTCGACCTATTTGCTCGATCTTCCCACCAAGATACGAGATGTCGAAGCAGCGAGTCGCAAGGGCGGGCGTACTCTGCTCGAGGCAATTGCGAAACAGGCGGCGCATGGCGGTGTAACCCTCACTACGCAGGAGCTGACCGCGCCGCCGGCCTTGATGGGCGATGTTGCCGCAAAGCAGTGCCGCTATTTCGATGTCGGTCTGATCGGCTGGGCGCCGGCCAACCAGACGGCTCGGATGATAGCCGAGGCGATACTGTTCGGTTCGGGTCGACCGACCCTGCTCCTCCCCGACTCCACAGACGTCGAGGTCCTTCGGCATGTCGTTGTCGCCTGGGACGGCAGCCGTGTGGCGGCAAGGGCTGTTGCCGACGCACAGGCGTTTCTCGAACGTGCCGCCTCGATTACCGTTCTGACCGTGACCGACGAAAAACCGCTTCCCGGACACGACATTGGCGAACGCCTTGCACAGGGCTTGAGGACGCGTGGTCTGGTGGCCGAGGCCGCCTCTATCCAGGCGGGGGATCGTTCAATCGGAATTGCTGTTCAGGAGGAGGCTCTCAAGATCGGCGGCGACCTGCTTATCATGGGTGGATATGGTCATTCCCGCGTCAGGGACTTCGTGCTAGGCGGTGCGACCGAAGGCGTTCTCGCGGATCTGCGCCTGCCTGTCCTCCTGTCGCACTAGGTCGTGGCGAGATGAGAGGCGACACGGATCCTATCCTGCGGTTCCACGGCGCAGCCCATGGCGTCACCGGCTCATGTTATGAGATCGAGACGCCGCATTCGCGCATTCTCATCGACTGCGGCCTGTTCCAGGGGTCGAAGTCCGAGCGGGAATTGAACTATGGTGCGCTCCCGTTTCCACCGGACGCGATTGACGCCGTCATCCTGACGCACGCGCATATCGACCACAGCGGCCTTTTGCCGAAACTGGTCAAACAGGGCTTTTCTGGTCCGATCCATACGACCCGTGCCACCATCGATCTTTGCTCGGTCATGCTGCCGGACGCGGCGCATATCCAGGAAATGGAAGTCGAACACCTGAACCGCCGCAACGCGCAGCGCGGCCGGCCGCCGGTCGAACCGATCTACAGCCTGCAGGATGCCGCCGCGTGCATGACTTTGTTCCGGGCTGTTGCATACGGCGAATGGACCGAGGTTGCTGAAGGCCTTCGCGCACGCTTCTGGAACGCCGGCCATCTGCTTGGTTCGGCATCGGTAGAGCTAGAGATCGACCGACATGATGCGCCGCTGCGCATCATGTTTTCGGGCGACATCGGCCCAGGCCACAAGCTGCTACAGACCGATCCCGAGGGGCCGGCTGACGTCGACTATCTGATCTGCGAATCGACCTATGGCGACCGCGACCGGCCGGACGTCACGCCAGAGCAGCGGCGATCCCAGCTCGGCGATGTCGTTCGTGGCGCCGCCGAGGCGAACGGCCCCCTCATTATCCCATCATTCGCTGTCGAGCGGACGCAAGAACTGCTGGTCGACCTGTATTTGCTCATGCAAGCGGGGGAGGTGCCGACAGCTCCGGTCTTCGTTGACTCGCCGCTGGCGACACGCGCCAGCGCGATTTTCGAGCGGCATGCCAACGAGATCGAACAGGGAGAGGTGCTGCGCCAGGCCCTCAACTCACGGGAACTGCGCTTCACGGAGACGGTAGAGCAGAGCAAGGCGATCAATCGCCTGAGCGGCTTCTTCGTGGTGATCGCCGCCAGCGGGATGTGCGACGCGGGGCGTATCCGCCATCATCTCAAAGCCAATCTCTGGCGCCGAAACGCCACGGTGATGATGGCCGGATACCAGGCCCAAGGGTCGCTCGGGAGGATACTTCTCGACGGCGCGCGGCGCGTTCGCATCCAGGGTGAGGAAGTCGAGGTCAAGGCACGTATCAGCCTGTTGGACCTCTATTCCGGCCACGCCGACGCCGGCGAATTGGTCGCTTGGTTCACGGCCCGAACTCCGGTGAAGCAGTTGGTGTTCTTGACGCATGGAGAGGAAGCTGGACTCGGCGGCCTGCGCGGAAGGCTCGCAGGATTGGTACCCGACGACAAGATCATCATCCCGAGGCTAGACGATGCTTTCCAATTGACCCCGGGTCACAATTTGCCGGTCGAGGTCAACGAGCCCCGCCGTTTGAGGCCGGAAAAGATTGCCCACCTCGACTGGCACAACGACCTTTCAAAGCTTCTCCTGGACGTCAACGAGGCGGTCAGCGCCGCGGCCGACGAACGGAGTCGCGCAGCGGTCATCAGGCGCATGCGCAGGGCGCTTGAGGCCGGCGGCAGTAGCACCTGAGCAAGTGACTTGGCGGCGCACCCGAACAATGCGCTGCGGATAGAAGAAAGGCTAAATGTCTCGAGCCCCCTCATCGACCATTGCCTTGATCGGCCTCAGCTGGGTCGAAGCACAGGCTAGACTTGTCACCGAAGGGTTCAACGAGTTGCCAAGGTCAACCCTCGGATGCCGTTGCGCATTGCTATCGAAGTCATGCGCGAGATGCAGCATTTGTTCCGGCTTGCATAAAGATAGGCTCGCGATTTCCGCAGGACGCTGGCCTCATGCGTTTTGGGAATCCTATGACTGAGTTTCATTTTTGGTCGATCGTTCAGTGCCTCATTTTGCTGACCCTCGCGAACGGTGTGCCTGTTCTCGCCAAGAAAATGCTTGGCGATTGGCTCGTATGGCCGATCGACGGTGGTTGGCTTTTCTGGGACGGACGGCCGCTCCTGGGTCGGTCGAAGACTCTTCGCGGTCTCGTTCTAGCCATCATGGCAGCTGCGATGGGCGGTCCTCTTGTGGGGCTGGACATTGAAACCGGAGCGCTCGTCGGGTTGAACGCCATGATTGGCGACATGCTGTCGAGCTTCATCAAACGTCGCTTGCGCTTGGCTCCGAGCGCCGAGGCGCCAGGCCTCGATCAGGTGCCAGAATCTCTGTTGCCTTTCCTGGCGGTCAAGAACCTTGTGGGATTTTCGGGCTGGGACATTTTGATCGGTGTCGGCGCGTTCTGGATAGGCGAACTCGTGTTCTCCCGGCTTCTCTACATGCTGCGCATCAGAGACAGACCCTACTAATCCTTGCTGGCCAGATGGTGGAGTGTGATCTCGGGAAGACAGTTTAGCCGTACTGCGACGACGCTCGAGCCGGCGCCAACGGAGGTGTAACCCATCATGCCATGGTACATCCACGCGCCGGCTCCCATCGTCCGCGGGAGTCTCGAATCCAGGGTGATCGGAATTCCCCCCGGCAGACAGATCTGGCCGCCATGGGTGTGACCTGCGAGCAGCACGTCGAATCCAGCGTGAGCTGCTTGGCGAAAAATCTCGGGCGTGTGCGAAAGTAGGATCGAAAAAGCTTCGGCCGGCATATCGGCAGCCGCCTTCTCCAAATTGTCGACCCGGAAGAAATGCGCGTCGTCTATTCCTGCGAGATAGATACGCTCTCCGCCCCGCTCGATCGCTTCGAGTTCATTCATCAGCATGCGAATGCCCATGTCCTCCAAGGCTGGAACCATTCGAACTGTGTCGTGGTTACCAAGCACTCCGTATAGTGGACCCTTAAGAGAGGCGCGCACGCGGGCAACACCGTCCAGGGCAGCTTCAAAGGGGCCAAAGGTCTTTGCACGGAAATCACCGGTCAGCACGCAAATGTCATAGTCAAGACTGGCGACAAGTTCGATGACGCGATCCATCGCTGGGCCGCTCATGTCCGTATGCAGATCGCTTAGGTGCAGTATCCGGAATCCTTGGAAGCCACGTGGCAGGGTCGCCGACACGATCGTGTTGACGCGGAGTTGGACGTTGGCGGCATTGCGGGACCCGCGCCGATAGAGCCCCGTGAATCGCAGCCCGTTGCGGATCACCGCATGGATCGAATACCAATTCTCCAGGTGAAAGAAGTTCAGGCCCTGGCCGAAGATTTGTGCTTCGTGATCCTCTTCGATCCCCAGACGCTGCCTGGCATGAATCCGGCCAAGGCGCTCGTCCAACCTCAGGCTGATATCATTCATCGCGGTCCAGAACCAAGTTGGTGGCGCGGAGAGAACGTGCGCCAATCCATGCAGGCACAGCAAGCCATTTGGTGACCTTCGCAGCCGCCGAAACTATTGCTGGAGCGTCTCAATGTAACCGGCCAGGTTGTGGATGCGTTCGGTCGTGACGACCTCACCGCCGCTGGGGCCGTAGAGTTTTTCGTCTTGCTCGAGGAACTGACGACCCCAGATCGGCATCTCACGGTCGCCATGACCCGGTACGGCATAGCGGCCGTCGATGGTCCCAAAGACCCTCGAATATGGAAACATCCCGCCGTTCAGTTTGGAGAGGCGCGTCAGGTCGGCTGGGCGCTTCAACAGCACGTCGCCAAGGGGACCATCGCCCTTGCCCTCAAGGCCATGACAGACCGCGCAGGAATTCAGATATTCCGCCTCGCCATAACTCATTTCCTGCGCACTAGACGTTTCGCAGGTCATCGTTGCGAGAGCTGCTGCGATCAGGAATCTCATGTGCGTATCCACGGATTGATCGGCTGAGCATACTGCGTCAACGGGTACACGTGTTGATCCGGATCAATTGGGCGGCATGGCCTTTGATTGAGCGCAATGAACATGCCGAACCGTCTTGGTATTATTGCCACAAAATTTGACACAGGATCGGGAGCCGCCGCCATGGCTTTCAGGACGATACTTGCGGTTACGGGACCGCATATGGGTTACGATGATCTCAAACTCGCCGCTGATCTGTGCAACGAAATCGGCGCCCATCTTGCTGTTCTTGCTGTTGCCATCGCCGCACCGCCGGTCGGAGAGTATGCGGCAATCGTTTTGGAAGATTGGCTGAAGGAGCGGCAGGCCGATGAGAAGCTCTTGAAGAAGCGAGCCACTGCCGTATCGGCTTTTCTTGCGAACAGGGCGCTTTCGGCCGATGTCTCCAGCGAATATCCGGAGGTTGGCTGGGCTGACGAAAGAATTGGTCGCCGCGCACGCTACGCCGACATTACGGTGATCGGGCCGGAGTTGCTCGCTGGCGAGACGCTGAAGAGCAAGGTGATCGAAGGCGTCTTGTTTTCGTCCGGGAAGCCGCTGCTGATCGTTCCCCCGGGGACGCGGCCGACACTGAAGCCGAAGCGGGTAATGGTCGCGTGGGACGCCCGTCTTGAGGCATCGCGTGCCGTCCGCGAGTCACTCGACATGCTGGTAGGTGCCGATGCGGTACACCTCGTCATGGTCGATCCGGTGGAGGACGAATACCACACGGTCAGGAACCCGGAGCTGATGCCGCAGCCTACCTCGCCCGGCATGGCGTGAAAGTAACAGTCGACCGCCTGCCGAGTGCGAACCATTCCGTCGCTGATGTTCTTCGCCAGCACGCGGTCGACAGCAGCGCGGAGCTGATGGTGATGGGCGCCTATGGTCATTCCCGATTGCGCGAGCGGATTTTCGGCGGCGTCACCAAGTCGATGCTTGAGGATCAATTGCTGCCTGTCTTATTGGCGCGATGAAGCACGGCCAGTGTGCGCAACAGCTGTTTTAGATAGTACCCTCTTTCGCTTCGCGACCTGACACGTGCTCGATCGAAATCCGAAAGAATACATGTGTCGAATGGTCCGCAAGCGGAGGTGTCGCCGGCTTAAGGGCTCCAGGTTCCCACCAGTCGACATGCTTGCTCAAGATTGACCAGGCATGCTCCCGTTCCGACATGCGGTCGATCCGGTCCACCAGTTCCTCGTATCGACCATCAGCTACTACGCTTTTCCATTCTCGCCCTTCGCCGCGCGTATCGACCAGGATGGATACCAAGGGGTTTGCCCGCATCCATTCGACCTTCTTGCCAGGCATCGAGAAGGCATAGAGATGGTGATCGGCGTAGGCAAAGTGGATCGGTACAACGTAAGGCTGCCCTCCTTGCGTGCACCCCAGATACCCAAGCCGGCTCGCGGCCAGCAGCTTCGTGCGCTCAAGTGTGGACATGGATTGGATGATCAATGTCGGCTGTTATGATGTCAGCTCAGGTTCTTGCGTTGATACGCATCAATCGAAGTGCCAATTCGTCGCGAACTCAGTTGCGCCTTGCCCGCTGGTCGTTGACGGCGACATCGGCAATGCGACCGTCCTTGAAGGTGAAGACGCGATGCGCGATCTGGCGGATGCCGGCATTGTGCGTGATGATCGCCATGGTCGTCTTCATTTCCTCGTTGATCCGCGACAACCTCGGGCCGTTTGGCGATTGCACGGGCAATCGCCACTCTTTGCTGCTCACCGCCGGAGAGCTGAGCGGGGAAATGCACCATGCGATCCTTGAGGCCGACCATCTTCAGCGCCTCATCGGGCTTCATCGGATTGGACGAGATCTCGGTGACCAATGCGACGTTTTCCCAGGCGGTGAGGCTCGGGATCAGATTGTAGAACTGGAACACAAAGCCGACATGGTCGCGCCGGAAGCGGGTGAGCTGCCTCTCGGAAAAGGTGGTCAGTTCCTCCCCACGAAAGCGCACGGTACCCGTCGTCACCCGGTCGAGCCCGCCCATGATGTTGAGTAGCGTGGACTTTCCGCCGCCTGATGGTCCCAGCAGGACAGCGATCTCTCCCTCATAGAGGTCGAGAGCGACATCCGCGCAGGGCGAACACCTCGACATCGCCTGCGCAGTAGACCTTGGTCACGCCATGGGCAGAAAAAATCGGATGCATGCTTTGCGAGCCCTGTGTTCCGCCGACTGTCGCGGCATTCGCGGCTTGCCACCTTGAGGTTCATCAAACCCTGCCGCCGATAGCCTGGCGGACGGAGAACAGAACTTGGAGTAACTCAAGCCACCCGGGGCGTGGTCGTCCGGCGCCGAACTGTTCGCTGACCCGCGCGGCGTTCTTGTCTGATCTCGGCGAGAGCTCCCGTTACTTCGTCATCGGTAAGCTGGGGGAAGCTGCGGTAGTGGTAACCAAGGGCATGGAAACCTGCCGGCTGGCTGAGACACACGACCCGATCCGCTTCCCGGGCGAGCTCGGCCAATGTGTCGGGCGGCGCGACAGGGACTGCCACGACGATCTCGCCGGGCGACCGCCGCTTCAGCGCCCGGATCGCAACCTTCATGGTAGTCCCGGTCGCGATACCGTCATCGACGATGATTGCCGTCTTGCCGGCGATCGACAAGGGTGGACGCTTGCCGCGATAGGCGAGCCGGCGCCGTTCCAGTTCTGGGCGCTCCTTTGCAATCAAGACGCGAAGCTCATCATCGTCGAGCATGTAGGCCTCGACGATCTCGCGGTTCAGCACGATGTCGGGGGGGTTGCCATCCACGATCGCCGCGACTGCCAGTTCAGGATTTCCCGGCGCGCCAATTTTGCGCACGACAACGAGATCGAGTGGAGCCTTCAGGACTTTGGCCACTTCCACGGCGACAGGGACACCACCTCGCGGCATTGCGAGAACGACCGGCTGATGTAAACCGAGTTTCTCCAACTCAACGCCAAGCTTTTGTCCGGCCTCCTGTCGATCACGGAACATGGGTCAATCCATCGGCCACAGCTGACGAAGAGACTTCTTCATCGAGTTCCGGACCTGGACGATCTCGCCATGCGATATATGACGGTCGAGAACCCTGAAAACCGCTTTGATTGCCTGATTGATATCGACGTCGAGTTCATATCCGAAGTGGTTCCTGACGCAGATCACGAAGTCGCTCTTTTTCCTTTCCCAAGTGGGTGCGTCCGGTTTCCAGCCTTCGAAATATATGCCCCTGATGAGTGTGGGCAGCTGAGCTGAAAGGTCGGCCATCTCCTCTGGCGACAGCCAGTCTCGCAACGCGTGCAGGACGGATTTTAGAAGCCTGTGGGCGTTTTGTTCGCTCAAGCCCAAATCCTGGGCCAATTCGTTCACCCATTGCTGGGCCTGCTCGGCCGCGTGTGCAAACCCCGTAAAAGAGGTGTGAGTCATGCGATCGCTCCTTCAATTTATTTTGTCATTCTAGCGTTCGGAGCGATCTTCGCATTGAGCCGGATCAAATCATCCTGGCTTGACCAACCCAAGCGAGCGGCCAGGATGGGCGGGTCGGACTGAAACTACGGCCGGTCCCTCAAAAATCGAAGCTGGTCGCCGCGGCGCTCTCGGCGCATCACGCCGGCGAAACGATTTCAACCAAATCCACGATTGAAGCAGTGCGATGGGCTCGGCCCGATTGCAACGAAAGCGACGATGAATTGACCGCATATGTCGTGCAGTATGCAGTATGCAAAGGAACAGCAATTGGTTGTCCTCTTGACGTGCGATAGACGGACCAACCGGGTTCCTTGTGCGGTGAGCCCCGTTGAGCTTCAATGCATTGGAGACTGGGATTCGCTCGGAATATTTCTCAAGCTAGGTGCGGGATTGCACAACAACAAAAATCCCACGGTTCTCCACCTCGTCCTTGACATCATTCAGCAATGGCCGGCAACCACAATGTACGGCATGTTTCAGATGCCAGACCAGTCCCTCATCCGAAGTGCGGAGTGGCGGTGGCTCATTCGACAGGTGCCATTTCAGGTTCATTTTGGACTGCCTGAGGGAAAGCCAATCGCTTCCCTGAAAACATTGGCCCTCTCGATTTTGTTGAATGACGGTTCCGGCTGAAGTCGAATGTGTCGTTGATCCGGGTCAAGACTCATCGTTGATGACGGTTGCAGCACGTAGCGGGATCGACTAGCGGCGCTTCGCAAGCGCTGGTCTGCGGGCCCTGAGCGGCCCCGCTGGCTTTTCGCTATTCCCACAGGATGCGTCTGCAGATGGACAGGTCTTTGACGACCGACCCCGCACTTTGGCGGTCCGTCGCGAGAGGGTCAGAAACAAATCGGCACGGATCGAAGGAAGACCATCGGACCCGAACGGCGGCCGGCACTTCGTAGAATCCCCTAAGGGCATAACCGAATTGTTGGACAGGCGCTTTTGCACTGAAATCCAAAGTACAAACGGCGTCCCGATATTCAGTTGAAGTGCCTGATGGTTGTCGGACGTCAACTCAACGGTAGGCCGACATGGGAGTGGTTTGATGCTCTGCGCACACCTGACATCCAAAGCTATCGCTATCGCAGCCTCTTTTCGGAGAGGGCCAGCCATTGCAAGGGCATTGCAAGGGCTTGTGACAGATCTGTTCGACCCGTACCGGCCCGAGCTTCACTATATGCGCGGGCCAGGACCGAGATGGCATGAGAAGCACGCTCGTGGCAATCCCTTGCTTACGTGGGAACGCGATCCAGGTTTCTGATGAACCGCCTGTGCACTGGCAAAGAGTTGATCGGTATCAATGCGTCGACAGGGTCGGTCCCTATGGATTGGCGCTTACACGATATAGTGCTCAAGTATTGGAGGGAAATCGTGGTCGGCGAGCTGTGCCGGTGCGCTGAGAGCGTGCTTTGGGCTCTCCTTGGGATCCTCCGCTCGACGCCGCGCCTATTGATTGGCCGGAGAGAAATCCATACGGGCCGGCGCACTTCGTTGTCCCACTCGCATCTGAAGCCTCGACGGTTGTTGGCGTTGTTAGTCTTGGGCGTGTCGGCGTTTGTACCATCGACGGCTTGCGGAGAGGGCATCACGCTGCGAGTTGGTCATTTTCCGAACATCACCCATGTCCAGGCGCTGGTCGCCAGGAATTTCGAACGGCAGGGCCGGAACTGGTTTGCGGCGCGCATCGGCCAGGATGTCGAGGTCGAATGGTACGCTTACAACGCCGGTCCGAGCGCCATGGAAGCGATCTTTGCTGGAAGCCTCGACCTTGCCTACGTTGGACCGAATCCGGCCATCAATGCTTACGCACGCTCTGACGGGCAGGAGATTCGCGTGATCGCCGGAGCGGTAAACGGAGGATCGGCGCTCGTTGTGCAGCCCGGTGCAAACCTCGCCACCCCATCAGACTTTCGCGGCAAACGAATCGGCACCCCTCAGTTTGGAAATACTCAGGATGTCGCTGCGCGGGCTTGGCTCATGGCAGGTGGACTGCGGATCACGCAAACTGGCGGCGACGCGCTGGTCCTGCCGACGGCCAATCCTGATCAGCTGGCGCTATTCAAGACCAGACAACTCGACGCTGTCTGGACCGTTGAGCCATGGGTAACGCGCCTTGAGCAAGAAGCCGGAGGCAAGGTGTTGGTCGAGGAGAAAAATGCTGTTACGACCATCCTCGTGTCGCGTGCTGAGTTTCTATCGTCGCATCGGGAGATTGTAGCTCGCTTCGCAGCCGCCCACCGGGCTCTGACCGACTGGATCAACCAGAATCCTGCCGAAGCTCAGCGCATGATCAGGGAAGAACTCAGGCTCCAGTTCAGAACCGACATGGCGCCAGAGCTTATAGCGCGTGCGTGGTCGCGCTTGACGGTGACCAGCGACATCTCGCTTGAAGCGTTACAGAGATTTGTCAGCAGCGCTCAGCAAGTCGGCTTCCTGCACGCCGTTCCCGATTTGTCGCGCTTTCTTGATGTTCCATGAACATGGGTGAAGCGCAAAGGCAGGGCGTGACGTCCGAGCATGGCTCCGGAGCCTCAAGCAAGCTCATCGTGGAAAGCGTGTCGAAGTGGTTCCGAACTCCACGGGCAACCGTACACGCACTCGACGGCATTTCGATCGAGGTCGCGGCGGGCGAAGTCGTTTGCCTTGTCGGGCCGAGCGGTTGTGGCAAGTCAACGCTCCTCGATATCATTGCCGGGCTGACCAAGCCAGACTCTGGGCACGTGCTTGCCGACGGTCAACTGGTCACTGGTCCCGGGCGGCAGCGGCTGGTCGTGTTCCAGGAGCCGTCGCTGTTTCCGTGGCTGGACGTGTTCGGCAACGTCATGTTCGGCCTGAAACTCTGCCCCGAGCTCACCAATGGCGAGCGTCGCGAAATTGCACATCGGTTCCTTGTCTTGGTCGGGCTGGAGAAATTCGAGCGGGTGCATGTTCACGAATTGTCGGGTGGCATGAAACAGCGCGTAGCATTGGCGCGCGCCCTTGCCGCCGATCCACAAGTGCTTCTTATGGATGAGCCGTTTGGCGCGCTCGATGCGATGACCCGGGAGCACCTCTACGACGACGTACAACGCATCTGGCGCGACAGCGGCAAGACGATTGTTTTTGTCACTCACAACATGCGCGAGGCGGTCTGTCTGGGTGATCGGGTACTGCTGATGTCGCAGGCGCCGGGAAAGATTATCCAGGCGTTTGACATTCCGTTGCCACGGCCGCGAAGCATCTATGACGTCGACCTGGTTGGGCACGCCGCGCGCATCGCCGATGCCCTCCGGGGCACAGTTGGAGGCGGCGTCCCGGAATGAAGCGCATTGTTGTTTCCTTACTCTTCTTCATTGCCTTGCTGGCAATTTGGGGCATCGCTGCCAGCAGTGGGCGGTGGTCGCCCGTTCTGTTCCCCTCACCATGGAGCGTTGCTGAGTATCTTCGGGGAGCTTTGCTGGATGGGACTCTTGTTGAGGCGATCTATGTGACGATGAAGCGGCTTCTGGTTGGTTATGCAATCGGTTTGCTGATCGGACTGCCGCTCGGGTTGCTCGTCAGTTCTTCACAAATGTTGGAGGATACGGTCGGAGCGCTAGCGCTCGGGCTGCAGACGTTGCCGAGTGTATGTTGGGTACCCCTCGCACTTCTGTGGTTCGGCCAGACCGAAGGCGCGATGCTGTTCGTGGTCGTCATGGGAACTGTTTGGTCCGTTATCATCGCCACCGATCATGGCGCACGCACCATTCCGCCGATCTATGCCCGCGCGGCGCGAACCATGGGATCGCAGGGGCTGCATCTCTGGATCAGGGTGATGCTGCCTGCATCCTTGCCGTTCCTGGTGAGCGGCATGAAGCAAGGTTGGGCTTTCGCGTGGCGTTCCCTGATGGCGGCAGAGATCTACGTGACCATCCTGACGGGATTTGGCCTTGGTCAACTGCTGCACTATGGGCGGGAGCTGCAGGCGATGGATCAGGTAATCGGCGCCATGGCGATGATCGTGATCATCGGTTCGCTGGCTGACAGAATTCTGTTTTCGCCCTGGGAGCGATTTGTTCACCGGCGCTGGGGGACGAATGTCAAGTAACCTACGGAAAGGGCCGGACATGCGATCGTAGCGAGGTCTATCGTCAGCTTTCCCCCCGTGCCCGCCAAGTCTTGCTGGCATCGATTTTCACATTCGTTGATCGGAATCAATGCCGCGCTGAGCGTCTCATGGATTACTCATGTGCCTCGCATCGGACCGATAGGCTAGCGAGGCTAAGGATTGAATTCGATGGCAGCGATTGATCTCGAAGAGGCCTTGAACGACCCGGCATCGGTCTTTGGTCGGCCGGAAGATGTCTTGGCGCGAACAATGCTATCGAAGGAGCAGAAGATCGAGATCCTCGGTCGCTGGCTCTACAATGCGGAAGAAGAGGCCGTCGCTCTCGAGGAAAGCATGCCTGGCGAAGAGACTGACGTGCTGCGTCAAGTCCTGGTCGCACTTGGAACACTCACCGGCCCGATTGATGTCGAACATTGTGCGCCCTCGAAGCAGCATGGCCGATCGCAAAGCTCTGTCACGGTCCCGCACTCAGACCGGTCTGGAGCGAAGCGGTGAGCAGGAGTCCCAAATTGTATCGCGGTGATCGCGGGGAAGTCGTCGAGGTTTTGATCCCTCCGATTGGATTGGCCGGATCGCTGTGCCTTCCGCAACAGTCGCGTGCCATCATAGCCTTCGCTCACGGCAGCGGTTCAAGCCGGCTCAGTCCGCGCAACACCTATGTGGCGGAAGCCCTCAATCATGCTGGATTTGCCACTTTGCTGTTCGATTTGCTGACGAAGGAAGAAGAGGCGGATAGATCCAATGTCTTCGATGTTCCGCTCCTCGCAGAACGCCTGACTACAGCCTTGAATTGGACCTTCGCGGACCCGCGGACGGATAAACTGCCAGTGGGATTGTTTGGCGCAAGCACCGGTGCTGCAGCTGCCCTCGTCGCGACGGCGGCGCTCGGAGACAGGATAGGTGCCGTGGTGTCGCGCGGCGGGCGACCGGATATGGCGGCGGCCGCGCTCGAAAAGGTCCGTGCGCCAACATTGCTGATTGTTGGCGGGAACGACCAGGATGTTCTTGCGCTGAACAGATCGGCGCTGGCTCGTCTCATCTGTCCCAAGGAGCTGAAAGTCATTCCGGGTGCGAGCCATCTTTTTTTAGAATCTGGTGCGCTTGACGCTGTTGTCGCCGAGGCGAGCGCGTGGTTCACGCGCCACCTCTCGCCGGCAGCCCGCCATGCGAGAGAGGGTTGATCCCATGCCGTTCGCAGATCGCTCCGAGGCAGGAAAACGGCTGGGCAAGGCCCTTGATCGCTATCGAGGGAAGAATGTCATCGTGCTGGCCTTGCCCCGCGGCGGCGTACCGGTGGCGGCAGAGGTGGCCTCCTATCTGAAGGCTCCGCTCGACCTGCTGCTGGTGCGTAAGATTGGGGTGCCTGCCCAGCCTGAGCTCGCCATGGGCGCGATCATCGACGGCGAAGATCCCATCGTTGTGCGCAACGAAGATGTCATTCGCCTTGCCTGGGTGTCGGCGGCAGAGTTTGACAAGTCATGCGAGAGGGAACTCGCCGAAATCGAACGCCGGCGTCGTCTCTACGTTGGCGATCGCCACCGTGTCGACGTCGAAGGCCGGATTGCGATCATTGTCGATGACGGGATCGCAACAGGCGCGACCGTCCGGGCCGCGATCCGCGGCCTGAGGCGACGCAAGCCTGGCAGCATCGTGCTGGCGGTTCCGGTGGCCCCGCCTGAGACGATCGAGGCGCTGAGGAAAGAGGCCGACGATGTCATCTGTCTTGAAGAGCCCGAATTCTTTCAGGCGATCGGTCTTTATTATCGCGATTTCCGTCAATTGAGGGATCAGGACGTGATTGCCTTGATGGACGCCGCACAGGCCAGGGTGGCCGCAGGAAGGCCCTCCACAGTCAACGAATAGTGGCTCAGATATTCCTGACCGTTGCGTGGACCGCGCCCATGATTGAGATCAGCGCTGAAAGCGGCCGACGATTTCGGTGAAAGCCAGAACATGGGGCTGTAGCGCTGCCACGACCTGTCGGCAGTCTGCCTTGCCGAGGTCGAGATGATCCACATCAAGTGCGAATAGCCGAAAATGATAATGGTGGATGCCATGCCCCTTGGGTGGGCAGGGCCCGGCATAACCAATCCTGCCGAAATCGTTCACCGCTTGCTTCGTGCCGTCAGCAAAAGTCTCCGTTCGCGGCAGACGTTCGGCAAGCTGCAATTGGCGTGAGGGGATATCAAATATGGCCCAGTGGAAGAACGTGCCGCTGGGTGCGTCCGGATCGTGACAGGTGAGTGCGAAGCTTTTGGTGCCCTCAGGTGCGTCCTGCCATTTGAAAGGCGGCGAGACATCTTCCCCGCCGCAGGTATGGCGACGCGGGACGATGGCGTCATTGTCGAAGGCTGGGCTGGTGAACATCATGTCCATGTTGGTTCCACCTCGCGTTTTTGCCCGGAATGCGGTGTCAGCATGAAACCACAGCTGCGTGCCCATCCCGGCTTGCTTATGTTTTTCCTGCCCGACCAGAAAAGTCCGCGGGCAAGCGTCGTCATAACCGATCTCGCCGGACCTGTGTTCCGCCGGGCGGCGTAATCGGTTGCGGAACGGAGGAGAGGCTCATAGAGCGTTGGATCGGAGGGCGCGGCAGGATTCTGATCGATGCCGCGACCGGTCATCACGTCTCCGCAAGAGCCTCGTTCTCGTGGGTTTGGTCGTCGCCTACACGCTCTACTGGGAGGCTTTTGTCTCCGTCCGTGCTTCTTCGCGGCTGCGGCAAGCGTCATCATAGTATTGCATTTTGAAAGGTTGCACCAAGGCAGACCCGTGGTTGTTGCGATAAACAAGTGAGCGCCATTCAGGATTTTTTGTGAAACGCTCACTGTTGAACCTCGAGCAGAGACACGGATTGTCCGTTGACGTGAATCAAAATGGCTTTGGGCGTTTGTGCTAGCATTCAAATTTCTGGGTGTATGGCGGCAATGCCTGCTACGCGCCTGCCTTGCGGATGATCAGTTGGCATCAACGGAACATCCTCTTGTGTTGAACCTATCCATTTGAAGTGAGTGTTGGAAACATGACCCTAACCGATAAATCTCGCATCGCTCTTGTGGCTGACATAGGCGGGACCAATGCGCGGTTTGCGATTGCGGACATCGATGAGCTCACAATCAAACATTTCGCCAGTTTTCGGTGCGACATGTTTCCATCGCTCCAAACCGCGATCAAAGCCTACATGGATTGCATCCCGCACCGGCCTTCGATCGCGGGTTTTGCTATTGCCGGTCCGGTTACGGAAGAGACTGTCCGAATGACAAATCTTCCATGGTCCTTCTCGCGTAAGGATCTGTGTTTAGCAAGCGGTGCAAAGTACGTTCATTTGGTCAATGATTTCGAGGCGCTCGCCATGTCTCTGCCCTTCTTGGGCCCACACGACCTCCACAAGATCGGCGGAGGAGACGCGGTGGACCGCGCGCCGAAGGTCGTGCTTGGACCAGGCACGGGTCTAGGTGTTGCCGGTCTTGTCTCTTCTCCGTCAGGTTGGATCGCAATCCCCAGCGAAGGCGGCCACATTTCCTTCGCGGCCGAAGATGCCGATGAACTCTCGCTCATCAAGCTCATCGCAAAAAACGAAAAGCACGTGTCGGCGGAGCGTTTGATTTCAGGTCCAGGGCTCGTGCAGATCTACCAAGCGCTGGCCCAGACGCAGGGGGGCGCGGTGGGACTGGCGTCGGCACCCGAGATCGTGGAACAGGCGCTGCACGGCGAGAATCGCCTCGCCCTCGAAGCTCTCGGATATCTTGAGAAATGGCTCGGCCGTTTCGCCGGAGACATGGCCCTTGTGTACGGCGCTCGGGGCGGCGTCTATCTCGGCGGCGGCATCCCCGCGAGGGTTTTCGACCCTTCAGAAGCCACCGCTTTCCGTTTGGCGTTCTTCCACAGGGAGTTTCAATATAAGGGGCGCCTGTCGTCCTTTCTCGAGCCGATCCCGATCTTTGTGATCAAGGCGCTGGACGCGGGATTGCGTGGTGCGGCAGTGGCGCTGTCCCAGGCGGAAGTCTTATGTTAACATATTCGACAGCATTTCGCCGGATAGGTAGCTCAGCACAATGGCGCCAGCCGCTATGACAATGCAGCTGCGCTGAGGTCGAACACGTCCTTTCGACGGCAAAGCTGAAAGCCGGGCCTCATAATTGCAGCTGCACCAGCGGCAACGCCCAATCTGAGAGCGTCTTCAAGGGCCTTACCTTCGGAAAGTGCCCAGATCATTGCTCCGAGGAAGCTGTCTCCCGCGCCTACGGTAGAGCGCGCTCGCACCTGGATTGCAGGTACGCGCAGTACACCTTGAGCGCTAGCAAGGAGTGCGCCGTCCGCCCCCATGGTAACCGCGACCAACTCTGCCGCGCCGCCGGCCACGATGTCGGACGCAGCTTGGCGGACACCCCTTTCATCAAGTTTGTGGCCGACAAACTGCTCCAGCTCCCCAAGGCTCGGCTTCACCAGGAAGACACGCGAATGCTTAAGCGTCGTACCGAGACCGGTGCCGGAACTGTCGAGAACAAATTTCGCACCGCGCGCTGCAGCTAACTTGGCCATTCGGCC
This sequence comes from Mesorhizobium sp., assembly GCF_004962245.1. Classification (GTDB taxonomy): domain Bacteria; phylum Pseudomonadota; class Alphaproteobacteria; order Rhizobiales; family Rhizobiaceae; genus Mesorhizobium. The sequence goes on from NZ_SUHQ01000029.1 coordinate 32,746, forward strand.
GTAAATGTCGGAAGCTGTGTTCTTGGGGAGACTCCCGCTCGCAACAACGTACTGCCCTGCGTGGGATGCAATTATATCTAAACACGGCTTCAATTCTCCAGGCCGCACTGAAGGCCCCTCGGGAACAAAGCGATATTCGAGGCCCGTGCTGCGTTCGCGAACCATGAAGCTGATCCTGGTATCGCCCCTGATCGGCACAAGGTGACCGAGCACTCCTTCCTTTTGCAGCAGGCGAGCCAGTAAGGAGCCTGTCTCTCCTCCTGCAAGGAAGTAGGCTTCGGCTTCTCCTCCTAACGCCGTGATCACGCGAGCGACATTGATCCCGCCACCACCGGGATCAAACCTTGTGTCGGTGGTTCGCACCTTGCGAGTCGGGCGCACGGTTTCCGTTTCGCTTGAAACGTCGAGCGCTGGGTTGAGCGTTATGGTCAGGATCCGTGTCACGAGCTGCTCGGCAATCTTCCACACCAACCCGTGAGCCATTGGCGCTTGTATCGCGTACGCCAATCGCGACTGACTATCAGACGAACAGCTTGCTGGGACCCGGCTTGTCGCCGCCTTGACCTGGCGCAAATATCAAAATGTAATAATGCGCCTCGACCTCGACAACATCCATTGCCGCCAAGGCGTTCGGTGCCAGCTGGTTAAAGTCCGCGTTGTCCCAAGGCCCGCAAAAAATCGGGTTCCGGATGCGCCTCATCGAGGTTCCTGACGTCACAGGTGAAGGCCGGTTGCGGGATCGAATATCTTTGCGCGGTTCATGTTGACCTCGAACCGGAACATCGTTCCTACGGGCACTTTGTCCTGCGGGTCAACGCGCCCGATCGCCTCGATCCCGCCCAGCGTAAACACCAGCAACGTGTCGGGACCAGTCGGCTCGACCACGTCGATCGCGCGTTCGAATAAAAACGTGTCCGCCCTGGGCCGGTGTGCGCCCTCACGAACGATCACCTCTGGCCTGAGGGCCGAGCACGAGCTCGACGCCCAGATGGGTCTCGCTGCCGCTTCCAGCCCTTTAGGGATCGGAAACAGGACTGTGCCGGCGCGATCCTCTGAGTCCTGCCTGCTCGATCACCAAGCAGGACATAGGCTGCATTAATGACCCGCCAACAACAGCGCCCTTCGATTTCTTGACTGGGATCAAAGCTTCTGCACGCGAAGTTGGCAGACTGAGAAAATGTCAGGGAGAGTCGAATGAGTGGGCGGCCTTCACGAGCCGACAAACTCGCGGTCCGATTTGAAGAGATCGGACGCGGTGATGTGGGCCGTGTCGGTGGCAAGAATGCTTCCCTGGGCGAGATGGTTCAGGCCCTGGCACCAAAAGGCATTCGTGTCCCGCCTGGGTTTGCGACGACGGCTGAGGCCTACTGGGATTTCATACAAGCGAACCGGCTAAAAGAGCGCATCCAAGAGCTGCTTGGCGCATTGGTTGCCGGCAAGGCTGCTCTTGCCGAGACGGGCCAGGCGATTCGGGAATTGTTTCTACATGGTGATTGGCCCGCGGAAACCGCGGCCGCGATCACGGCTGCGTATCGCGAGCTTTGCCAGCGCATTGGAAAAGCAGAGGTCGATGTCGCCGTGCGTTCGAGCGCGACCGCCGAGGATTTGCCCGACGCGAGCTTTGCCGGCCAGCAGGAGACCTTTTTGAACATTCGTGGTGACAAGGCGCTGTTGGTGGCATGCCGCCGTTGCTACGCCTCGCTCTTTACCGATCGAGCCATTAGCTATCGCCAGGCAAAAGGCTTCGACCACATGAGCGTCGCCCTTTCAATCGGCGTTCAGCAGATGGTCCGTTCGGATCTTGGCGGATCGGGTGTCATGTTCTCAATCGACACGGAAACCGGCTTCAAGGATGTCGTCGTGATCGACGCCGCCTGGGGACTGGGTGAAAACGTTGTGCAGGGCGCGGTCGATCCCGACGAATATCAGGTTTTCAAGCCGCTGCTCTCCGATCCCGCTCTCGCACCCATCATCGGCAAGAAGTGCGGCGACAAGGCGCAAAAGATGATCTACGCCGCCGGCGACAAGCCAACTCGCAACGTGCCAACCTCGAAGATGGAGCGCGCAGCTTTCGTACTTGAGGATCGCGAGATCCTGGCGCTGGCCAGGTGGGCCACTGTGATCGAGACCCACTACGGCTGCCCGATGGACATGGAATGGGCAAAGGATGGCGAGACGGGCGAGACTTTCATCGTCCAGGCCCGGCCGGAGACGGTCCAGTCGCGTCGTGAAGCGGCGGCGTTCAGGTCCTACACAATCACACGAAAGGGCAGAAAGCTTACCACTGGCCTTGCCATCGGCGATGCGGTCGTCGCAGGTCGAGTCTGCCTGATCGAAAATGCCCGCGATATCGCCACCTTCGTCGACGGTGCTATCCTCGTCACAGGAACCACCGATCCGGATTGGGTACCAATCATGAAGCGGGCAGCTGCGATCGTCACCGATCACGGCGGGCGTACATCGCATGCTGCCATCGTCAGTCGCGAACTCGGGTTGCCAGCAATCGTTGGCACCGGCAACGCGACTGAATTGCTGCATGGCGAGCAAGTGGTAACGGTGTCCTGCGCCGAAGGCGACCAGGGGTTTGTCTACGAAGGAACGGCCGACTTCGAAACAGAAATGGTCGACATGACCAACCTTCCAGAAACGCACACCCAGATTATGCTCAATCTGGCAAATCCGGCCGCCGCGCTGCGCTGGTGGCGTCTTCCTGCCGACGGTGTCGGTCTTGCCCGCATGGAGTTCGTGGTGAGTAACCACATCCGAGTCCATCCGATGGCGCTGGTGCACTATGATCAGCTCAAAGTCGAGGCCGCCAAACGCGAGATCGCGGAATTGACGGTCGGCTATGCAGACAAGACGGAGTATTTTGTCGACCGGCTGGCGCGCGGACTGTCGCGCATCGCCGCGGCGCTTTACCCGAAGCCCGTCATTGTGCGCATGAGCGATTTCAAGACCAATGAATATGCCGGGCTGATCGGTGGCGCCCAGTTCGAGCCAAAAGAGGAAAACCCGATGATCGGGTTCCGAGGCGCATCCCGCTACTATTCTCCGCTTTACCGAGAGGGCTTCGCGCTTGAGTGCCGAGCCATCCGTCGGCTGCGGAACGAAATGGGATTTCGGAACGTCATCGTGATGATCCCGTTTTGCCGGTCGACGCATGAGGCCGACCAGGTGCTCGAGGCCATGGCAGCGAACGGGCTCAGGCGCGGCGAAGATGATCTGGAGGTCTTCGTCATGTGCGAAATTCCGTCCAACGTCATTCTAGCGGCGGAATTCGCAAAACGCTTCGACGGCTTCTCGATCGGATCGAACGACCTTACACAGCTCACTCTTGGCGTCGATCGGGACTCCGCCGAGCTCGCGAGCTTGTTCGATGAACAGGATGCCGCAGTCAAATGGATGATCTCGAACGTCATCAGTGCAGCCCGCAAGTCTGGCGCCAAGATTGGCCTCTGCGGGCAAGCGCCGAGCGATCATCCCGAATTCGCGACATTCCTCGTCGACTGCGGCATCGACTCGATCTCGGTCAGTCCCGACAGCTTCATCGCGGTGAAGCGCAAGGTCGCTATGGCGGAAGCGGCGACCAAAAAACAGTGAGGCAAGACAATGAAAGCCAGTGACATCATGACATTGGGGGCGACGACGGTACGCCCTGACACTACCATCGAGCATGCGGCGCGTGTCATGCTTGAGCATCGCGTCAGCGGCCTGCCGGTCGTCAACGCACAAGGAAAGCTGCTGGGCATTGTTACCGAACGTGACCTGTTGCGCCGGGAGGAGATCGGAACCGAGCGTCATCGCCCACGATGGCTCGAAATCTGGCTGAGTGCGAGACAGCTGGCGCAGGAATACGCGCAGGAGCACGGGCGGAAGGTCGAGCACGTCATGAGCCGCGATGTCGCAAGCGTCGGACCGGACACCCCCCTCAGCGAGATCGTCGACCTGATGGAAGAACGTGGCATCAAGCGGTTGCCGGTCGTCAGCGACGGCAAAGTGATCGGCATCGTAAGCCGCTCCAACCTATTGTTGGCGCTATCGCGACATACGGGTGAAATCCCTTCATCGGTCTTCAGCGACCTGACAATCCGCAAGAGCATTTTGGACGAAGTCGAAAGCAAGCCCTGGACGCAGGGCGCCACGATCGACATCGTCGTTCGCGACGGTGTCGTCAATCTGAACGGAACGGTCGCGGATGAAAAGGTGCGCGCAGCAATACGCATCGCGGCGGAAAACACGCCGGGCGCTGTCCGCGTCGTGGACAATCTCCGCGTTGTCACTTTGTCTGCCGGCTACACGTGAGCGTCCCTCGGGGCGTCACAACGGAATTCATCAAGGGTGCTCGTGACCAGAGTTGATCCGCGCCCCCTTTACTCCTTCGCTTCGCGTCCCGAAACCTCCTCAATGACTATACGGAAGAATATGTGCCGGGCATCGTCGGCCAAGGGAGGCGTCACCGGCTTCAGGGCGCCCGGCTCCCACCAATCCGTATGCGTGCTCAGCAACGACCATGCATGATCCCGCTGGCGCTTGTGCCCGATCCTCTCGGGCAGCTCTTCATAGCGTCCGTCCGCGATCACGCTCTTCCACTGACGTCTTCGGAGCGGACTTTCAACGAGCACCGACACAAGCGGATTGGCACGCATCCAGTCGATCTTCTTGCCTGGGATGGAGAAGCAATAGAGTGCGTTGTCCGCGTAGGCGTAGTAGATCGGGACCACATATGGGTGCCCGTCCTTGGCGCACGCCAGGCGGGCCAAATGATGCCCGGCCAGCACTTCTGTGCATTCGTTCATGCTCAGGGTGCGTATCCACATCGTCTATCTCCCCGGGTAGGGTCAAGAAATTAGGAATTCGCGCAGCCACAGCCAGTTGCTAGGTCGATGCGACCCCGGAGAGAGCGAACGAACTCGGTGAACGACGACAAGACTGCTACCCTCTGGTCATCAATCCCCGGACAGGGGCTTGATTTCGAGCTTCCGGATCACGTCCCGAAGCTCATGTTCTGGCAGCTTGGTGAGATCCCTGGCTATTTCTGCGGCCGTGACCTTGCGAAGGCTTTCCGGAAAGGCCAGACGAAGGTCGCCTAGCATCTGGGGGGGCGCAGCGACCACGAGCTGGTCGAAATCTCCAGCAACATGATGACCATGCAGCGTGTGGGCCAGCTTTGCAGCAAAGGCTCGGTCCTCCTCGCGCACCGGATCGGAATGATATTCCATCGCCGATCGTCGGGCCCCAGTCGAAGCGAAGCTGCGACCCGGCTTGTCGGCCATGATCTCGCGCAATTGCCACGGTTCCGTATGGAACACCAGATCTTCTTGTTTGTCAGGCGTCTTCCCAGTCGACAGGGCATCTCGCAGAATTCGTGCGCGTGCTCCATCTGCGATCAGGACCCAAGTTCTCTGCGGTTTCATGGTAGCCTCGTTCAGATGATTTACTTTGAATCATACAGTAGGCAAGAAGTTTGGTTTTGATTCGGGTCAATGCCGCCTTGCATCGCTGCCAATTGGTTTCCACCGAATAGGTGCATCAGGGACGAGTTTCGGATTGACTGGACGTTGTTCCTTCTTCGGTCTCGGTCTTCTGATTGTGCCCAAGGGCTGGGACACGCCAGCGGGTCAGGCCCAGACCAAGGAGCGCCAGCGCCGTGAAGCCCGCGCCAACGAACCAGAAGGGTAAGCCCAGGCCGCAGCTCGGGCAAACTCAACGGCGCGCGCACCTTGCGCAGGTCCGCAGGTCGAACCGGCTCGCGGACGGCAATGACTAGCACAGCAACCGCCAGAAAGCCGGGAATAACAGCGGCCCAGAACACGGTCACGAATTGATTGGCAGTGAGTCTCACATGAGGCCGATTGCCAGGAGCGGCCCGACAAACGCGCCAACCGTGTCAAGCGACTGGCGAAGCCCGAAACTGGCGCCGCGCGCGTGAGCCGGGGCGATATCTGCAATCAGCGTCGCGGGGCGCACCGCGGATGCCCTTGCCGACCACAGCGCTTCAGGTTGCATGTCGCGATCTTATTTGTCGTTTCCGGCCATAGTCCGCATTGCCTGTTATCGACACCACTCGCATCTCACCTCGGCGTCACTGACTTAGATACGCAACCACTCCGTCGAGAGTGAACAGTTTGGGATAGTCGGCCTCCGGGATTTCAATTTCCGTGCGCTGGTGCAGGGCTATGACAAAATTGAGAAAATCCATTGAATCGATGTCGAGTGCTTCACGGATATCCTCGTGGCCTGCAATTGCGGAAGGATCCGTCTCGGGCGCGATGCCGGAGAGGATGTCCAGAGCAAGCTGTCGAATCTCGGCCTTGGTCATAGTTTGACGGGCTCCTGAAGCAGGCGGTCGACGGCAGCGAGGAACAGCCCGCCGGCATGTCCGTCGCTGGCGCGGTGGTCGGCTGCGAGCGAGGACACCACTATCGGGCGCGCGGTCACCTTGTCATCAATGACCCAGGGACGCACGGCAATGCGCCCAAAACCCAACGTCGCCACCTGAGGGGGATAAATCACACCGATCACGGAATCGGCGCCGCGTTCGCCGAGGCTGGTTACAGTAAATGACGGATTGGTCATCTCGGAGCTGCGCAGACCACCACCACGTGCACGTGCCACAAGGTCGCGCAGCGCGCTCATGAGCTCCGATAGAGTCATGGTGTCGACATCGTGAACGGCCGGCGCGATCAGCCCGCCACCTCTCAACGACACTGCCCAGCCGATGTGTATTCCGCTTCCCGGCCTAAACCGACCATTCTCCCAAAAGCCGTTGAACTGCGGTACCTCGCGCAGCGCCAGGGCAGTGGCCTTTAGGAACAGGGTGGCGGGCAGCAGACGCTGATCTGGTGGCCGCTCTGTGTTGAACGTCTCAAGCCAGGACAATGAGGGGCCCATATCGATGGTAGTGGTGAGGTAGTAGTGTGGGATCTCGCGCTTCGAACGTGACATCGCCGCCGCAATTGCTTGGCGCATCTGCAGGGGATCGAAACCACGCCCCGGCCTTGTCGGTCTTGCCGATGCCTCCCGGCTGACCTGCGAAGCTGATGCCCGCTCGACATCGGCGATTGTCACCGAGCCATAGATTCCGGTGCCCTTAAGTGTGTAGGGATCGATTTCAAGTTCAGCCGCCCGGCGCCCAGCGGCTGGCGTCACCTTGGCACGCGCCCTTGATGCAGGACTGATTGAGGATACCTTCTGTGCCACCGTGGGCGACTTTGCAGAGGCGGAAGGAGCTCCGGGTGAGGGCGGTGCTGCCAAGGCAACTTCGGGGGCTTTCACCACAGCAGTGGGAGCCATTGGACCGGGTGGTGGCACGATTGCGGGTACGCTGTTTGACGGCATGAGCCGTGCCAGCACTCCGCCAACCGGAACCTCTTGGCCTTCGCCGGCACACAACTCCGAAATCACCCCTTCTTCGAATATGTCGACTTCAAAGGCCCCCTTGTGAGTTTCCACGATGGCAATCACGTCGCCTTTTTTCACCTCGCTGCCAGGCTTGACAAGCCACTCAACGAGCTTGCCGCGCTCCATGTCGGCTCCGAGCGATGGCATAAGGAAATCGCTCATCGGCTTCCAACAAGGATTCGAGCGGTTTCAATGATGGCAGACGTCTGCGGCAAGGCAGCTTCTTCCATGTGTCGGGAATAGGGAATGGGAACTTCGCGGCTGCAGATCCGGCGGATCGGACCGTCAAGCTCGAAGAAGAGGTCCTCCGACAGGCGCGCGGCAATCTCGGCGGAAATTGAACCGCTCTTCCAGCCCTCATCGACAATGATGCAGCGCCGCGTGCGAGTGACGGACTCGAAGATTGTCGCATTGTCGAGCGGGCGCAGAACGCGAAGGTCGACGACCTCGGCCTCGATGCCTTCCTTGGCAAGCGTCTCGGCGGCAGCCAAGGCCTTGGGCAGGCTATTGCCGTAGGTCAGCACGCTTACATCGCGTCCCGGCCGCCGGATTTTTGCGGAACCAATGTCCACCGACGCGACCGCCGGATCGAGTTCATCCTCGGCGTTGTAAAGCACGATGTGCTCGAAGATCAGCACCGGATTGGGATCTGCCAACGCAGATCCCAGCATATGTCGCGCATCCTCGACGGTGCCCGGCGCCAACACCTTGAGGCCGGGAATATGGGCATACCAGCCCTCCAGGCTGTGGGAATGCTGGGCTGCGAGTTGGCGCCCGGCGCCCGTTGCCATGCGGATGACCAGCGGCACGGCAAACTGCCCGCCCGACATATGCGCGATCGAAGTGGCGTTGTTGAGAATCTGGTCGAGCGCGAGCAAGCTGAAATTGCATGTCATGATTTCGACGATCGGGCGCATCCCCGCGACCGCCGCTCCGATCCCGGCGCCGACAAAAGCACTCTCCGCGAGCGGCGTATCGCGGATACGACTCGGACCGAACTCGTCGAGAAGCCCCTTGGTAACGGCGTAGCAGCCACCATAGAGGCCGACATCCTCGCCCATTAGGAAGGTGCGCGGATCGTTGGTCAACGCGTCTCGGATCGCCTGCCGGCACGCCTCTCGGTAGGACATTCGAACAGGTTTCGCCACAGGGGAATTCATTCGGGCACCTCGTCCATCAGCACGAAACGTTCGAGATCCTCCACCTTCTCCCACTGGCCTGCCTCGGCGAAGGCGACGGCTGCATCGATCTCGACATCGACTTGATCCTCGATGCGCTTGAGTTCCTCCGCGGAAAGCATGTGGTTCTCTTCAAGCCACGCCTGCATTCGCGGGACCGGGTCGCGCTCCTTCCAAAGGGCTATCTCCTCTTTGGTGCGGTAGAGCTGGGCGTCGAACATGGAATGGGCGCGGAATCGATAGGTGCGACACTCGAGGAAGGAGGGGCCCTTTCCGCTTCGCGCCCGCTCCACCGCCCGCAGCGATGCGGCCTCGACCGCGACCGGGTTCATACCGTCCACCTTCTCGCTCGGCATGCGGTATGCTTGCGCCTTGCGGAAGATGTCAGTCTCGGCTTCCGCAAGCTCGAGTGGCATGCCCATGGCGTAAAGATTGTTCTCGCATACGAATATGACGGGCAGTTCCCATAACTCGGCGAGGTTCATGCTCTCGTGAAATTCGCCTTCGCCGGCCGCACCTTCACCGAAGAAGCAGGCTGTGACTGCACCGGGACGAAGTTCCTTGTCAGCGAGCGCGATGCCGATGGAAAGCGGCAAGCCGCCGCCAACGATGGCGTTGCCGCCATAGAAGCGCCTGGCCCGATCGAAAAAGTGCATCGAGCCGCCACGACCGCGGCTGCAACCCTCCACCTTTCCGTACATTTCGGCCATGAGCGAGCCCATGGCAAGGCCTCTAGCAATCGCGTGGCCGTGGTCACGGTAGGTGGCGACGACGGCATCGTGCGCTTCGAGCGCCTGCATGACACCAACTGCGACCGCCTCCTCCCCATCATAGAGATGCAAGAAGCCACGGATCTTCTGCGCCTGATAAAGTTCGGCGCATTTGGCCTCGAAGCGGCGTATGCGCAGCATATCCCTGAAAAGCTGCTGCCCGTGCTGACGGTCGATGTGTAGCCTTTCGCTCATTTCTCATCGCTTTCGAGCGTCGACAAATCCCCTTCCGGTAACCCAAGTTCGCGGGCCCGGAGCAGTCGGCGCATAATCTTGCCCGAGCGCGTCTTGGGCAGGTTTGCGCGGAAATCGATCTGTTTGGGCGAAACGGCGGGACCTAGCCGCTTGCGGGCATGCCCGAGCAGTTCCTTGCGCAGATTTTCGTTCGGCTCGTGGCCTGGTTTCAGAGCGACGAAAGCCTTGACCACTTCGCCGACGGTCGGATCTGGTATGCCGATGACAGCGGCCTCCGCCACTGCCGGATGCTCCATGAGAGCGCTTTCCACCTCGAACGGACCGATCAGATGGCCGGCCGACTTGATGACATCGTCGGCTCGTCCTACGAACCAGAAATAACCGTCGGAATCACGCTTGGCGAGATCGCCGGTCAGATACCAGTCACCGACGAAGCATTTGCGGTAGCGCTCTTCCTCATTGAGATAGCCTCGCATCATCGACGGCCAGCCCTTCCTGAGTGCGAGTTCGCCTTCGACCATGGGCGTGTCGATGCCGTCGACTCCGCCATTCTTCAGGCGCCGCACGATTGCCGCTGCGATGCCAGGCAGCGGCAGACCCATCGAGCCCGGTTTGATGGGAAGTGCCGCGAAATTGGCAATCATGATGCCACCGGTTTCGGTCTGCCACCAGTTATCATGAAACGGTATTCCAAACGCTTCCTGGCCCCACACCACCGCCTCCGGGTTTAGTGGTTCACCAACACTTGCCATGAAGCGCAGTGCCGACAGATCGTAGCTCTTCACCACGTCTGAACCTAGCCGCATCATCATACGGATGGCGGTCGGTGCAGTATACCAAACGTTCACACGTTCGCGCTGAAGCACCGAATACCAAGTCTGCGCATCGAATTCAGCTTCGACGACGACGCTGGTCACGCCGTTCGTCAGCGGCGCCAGAATGCCGTAACTGGTTCCGGTGACCCAGCCGGGATCGGCGGTACACCAGAAGACATCATCGTCGTGAAGATCGAGCGCGTAGATGCCAGTCATATGATGCGCGGCTATCGCACCGTGCACATGGATCGCTCCCTTTGGCCGGCCCGTGGTGCCGCTGGTGAAATGCAGAAGCGCCATGTCTTCGGGGTCGGTCGGGGCAATCGCAAAACTGGCTGATGCCGTCTCCATCAGCGCGGACCAAGCATGTAGTCCGGCATCCTCGAATGTTTCGTCGCCTACCAAAATGACGTGGGCAAGCCCAGCAAGCTTCGCCCTCACGCTTTCCACCTTTCGGCGGTAGAGTCCGAGTGTCGTGACCAAGACCCGCCCGTCACCAATCTCGACACGTGTTGCAATCGGCTCGGGGCCGAATGCGGAGAAGAGCGGTGAGACTACGCAGCGCGCCTTGAGTGCTCCCAGAACCGCTACATAGAGCTCAGGCAGACGGCCCATCAGGACGAACACACGCTCGCCGGGTAGAACTCCAAGGTTAATTAGTGCGTTCGCGAAACGGCTGGTTGCTTCGCTTAGATCGCGGTAGGTGAATTCGCGCCGATCACCCGACTTGCCGAGCCAGCGGATCGCCACCTTGTCGGCCTTTGGGCCGGCAGCATGCCGATCGACGGCCTCGTGAGCAATATTATAGCCTTTTTCGCCGGGCAGGCCGTCGAGCAACCTCCAGGCATCCCGCCAGGTGAAGCGCATATACTCGCCCGCATAGTCCGTAAGGTTTGGCACCTTCGAAAAGGAAGAAGATAGCTTCGTGATCTGATCACTCGAAGGTTCGATCGGGTGCGCGGGCCTGCTCATAACCGATTTCTCCGTCCCTGATCTCAAGCGCCTCCAAATTAAATCATCGACGGCTTCACATGCGCGGCATTGATCATGGTCAATTCGGTGCAAGGAAGTGCAGGCTGGGCTGTGTACGGACTACCTGTTCCGCCTCGCCAACCAGAATGGCGGGCTCGTCGTCGGCACCGGCGTCTTGGCCGAGCTGGGTTGGTGCACCTACGCGTCGACAGTTACATGTCCCGCTACAAAGTCATCGCGTCGGTTCCCAAGACCCTGATGCAGCATCTCATTCGCTTCGTCGCCGCCTCGGGCGAGGTTGAGCGCGGAGACGACCCGGGTGCTCCACGCCATACTCGACACGGAGATATCGCCGGAGTTGGTGCCGGCCAATCCAGTTCCGTACCATCGCCAGTGTGCGGAACGATACGGGAAGATTTTTGATTTAGGCCGACGAAAAACTCGATGAAATCAACAATTTTAATGCGTCCTCCGGGCCCAAAAATTCCCCAACATGGTGCGGCCTAGCATTCTCAAATCGAAACGATCAGTGATTGTCGGTATGGTTGCGTGTCCCCGCAACCAAATATCAAAAACGGCCCGCCTTGTGCGGGCCGTTTTTGCGTTCGGCTGTGCCGGCCGGTTGATTTTAGTCCTCATCAGAGGTCAGAGGCCGCAAGGGCGCGAAGCCGACGCAGCGGGACAGGTGCCGTTTTCCCGTGTTAGACTGCTTGCATGGAGATGGACACCGACAAGATCGACGATGCCGTTCTGGGCCTGCTTTGGCTAACGCTGCATGAAGAGAGGCGCGCCTGGAAGGGGTTGGATTGGGATGCCCTGGATCGCTTGCACCAGAAGGGGATGATCGCGAATCCAGCAAACAAGGCGAAGTCGGTGGTTCTGACAGATGAAGGCCTGCGATGTGCGGAGGAGCTGTTTCGCACCCTGTTCACGCGGCCGGTGCCATGAGCGCTGGGCTGACGTTCCAATTCCCGGCAAGGGGCGCACAGACAAAATCGATAACTTAAGCCGCAGGTCGCAACAATTGCGGTTTGGTAAGCGACCGCTATCTGATAGTAGTCTCTAGCGGCGGCGTTCCAAGTCGAATCCTACCGTCGGCGCTGCCATGAGGGGCGTCGTTCAATTCATGCGGTTTTCCGCCCCTGCCGTCAGCGGTATCTCCAGCCCCCGCCGCAATCCCGTCGCAACGACCGACACCCTGAATTTTCCTGCCAGCGCCTTGTCGAAGATAGCGCCGACGATGATATCGGCATCGGCGTCGACCTCCTCTCGGATGCGGGTGGCGGCTTCGTCGACCTCGAACAGCGTCATGTCCGTGCCGCCCGATATCGAGACAAGGACGCCCTTGGCGCCCATCATGGACGCTTCGTCGAGAAGCGGGTTTGCGATTGCCGCTTCGGCCGCCTTCCTGGCACGGTCCTCCCCGGTGGCTTCGCCAGTTCCCATCATCGCGCGACCCATGTCGCGCATCACCGACTTCACGTCGGCAAAGTCGAGATTGATCAGCCCCTCCTTGACGATGAGATCGGTAATGCAGCCGACGCCGGCGTAGAGGACGCGATCCGCCATCGCGAACGCGTCCGCGAACGTCGTCTTGGCGTCGGCGATCCTGAAGAGGTTCTGGTTCGGAATGACGATGACGGTATCGGCACTTTCGCGGAGCCGCTCGATGCCCTCATCGGCCGCATGCATTCGACGGTTCCCCTCGAAGACAAACGGCTTGGTGACGACGGCCACGGTCAGTATTCCCGCGTTCCGGGCGGCCTGCGCTATGATCGGCGCGGCACCAGTTCCCGTTCCGCCTCCCATGCCCGCGGTCACGAAACACATATGCGTTCCCGCGAGATGGTCCATGATTTCGTCGATCGATTCCACGGCCGCGGCATGGCCGACCTCGGGCAGGGATCCTGCCCCCAGGCCTTCCGTGATGTGCGCTCCCAATTGGATCAGCCGCGTTGCCTTCGACATGGCGAGCGCCTGGGCATCGGTGTTGGCGACGATGAATTCCGTGCCCTGCAGGCCTTCGGCAATCATGTTGTTGACGGCGTTGCCGCCACCGCCGCCAACGCCGATGACGGAAATCTTGGGCCTCATCTCCGAGATTACCGGCCTCGTTGCGGTGTTCATTTGCCGTTTCTCCCCTTGAATGCGCCAGCGCAGCGGTCGGTGGAAGGCTTGTTCCCCGCACACTGCAAGACTTTAGACAGTGAGCGAATCAGGACAGCCCAGCGTAGCCAAGGGAATCAGACGGTTGACTCGGCTGCAAGTGCACTATGCGCACTTACAGCGTGTTACGCAGGCATTGGGCTCGCCGTGCACATGAAAAACGCCAAGCGTAGTCGACGAGGCCGATGCGTGCCGGCAAGACGAATGTCGACGCCCCATGACAGGAAGTCGCGCGACAAACCGGCCCAGGCTGTCGGCATGGGTCTTTCCGCGATTGACGCGGATCAAGGTCGTCGCAGCCGGTCTCTGTTTGGGTCCGGGCGGATCAACATGACGAAACGGTGCTCACCGGTACCAAGGGCCAATGATGAAAATCTCACAGAGGACGTGGCCGATCGTTGGCCTTCTAATCGCTCTTGGCGCGGGCGGTTACTATGCATGGCAGCAATCCAAGGATGGCGATCTGCCGGAAGGCATAGCCAGGGGGAACGGCCGCATAGAGGCGGTCGAGATCGACGTGTCGACGAAAGCGCCGGGGCGGATCAAGGAAATCCTTGTCGGTGAAGGCGATTTCGTCAAGGCCGGCGACGTGCTTGCCCGCATGGACACCGCGCAGCTCGAGGCAGAGCGCCGGCAGGCCGAAGCGCAGTTGCAACGCGCTATAATTGGCGTTGAGACAGCCAACAGCCTGGTCACGCAGCGCGAAGCCGAAAGAACGTCCGCGGCCGCCGTCGTCGCGCAGCGTGAAGCCGAACTGGATGCCGCGGAGCGCACACTGGTGCGCACCAAGCAGCTTGCCGCGAACAACACCACTTCCCAACAGATTCTCGACAACGACCGGGCAGCCGAGCAGGCCGCAAAGGCTACGGTGGCTGCGGCACAAGCCCAGCAAGCGGCAAGCGATGCCGCCATCAGCGCTGCCAAGGCACAGGTTATCGACGCCAAGGCGGCAGTCGCCGCAGCCCACGCCGCGATCGAGAGCATCGACGCCGACATTGACGACGCCACGCTCAAGTCTCCACGCGATGGACGTGTGCAGTACCGGGTGGCAGAACCTGGAGAGGTATTGTCCGCCGGCGGGCGCGTGCTCAACCTCGTCGATCTCGGCGACGTCTACATGACCTTCTTCCTGCCGACGGCCCAGGCAGGCCGCGTGGCCATCGGCACGGAGATCCGGATCGTGCTCGACGCAGCGCCGCAGTATCTGATCCCTGCCAAGGCCAGCTACGTCGCCGCCGTCGCCCAGTTCACGCCCAAGACAGTCGAGACCGAGGAAGAACGCCTCAAGCTGATGTTCCGGATCAAGGCGCAGATCTCGCCGGAATTGCTCCGCAAATACATCCAACAGGTCAAGACCGGCCTGCCGGGCGTTGCCTATGTCCGGCTTGATCCGCAGGCCGCGTGGCCGGCCAGCCTCCAGGGAAAGCTGGTGCAATGAATGCTTGGTCCGCGGGCGTTGCAAATCTGTCGCCGCAGCCCGTCGCACGTCTGGAGAAGGTCGGCCATAGCTATGGAAAAACACGGTCGCTGGACGCCGTTATCCTCGAAATACCTTCCGGCTGCATGGTTGGCCTGATCGGGCCGGACGGCGTCGGAAAGTCCAGCATGCTATCCTTGATCGCCGGAGCGCGGGCGCTGCAGGAAGGACACATCGAAGTGCTTGGCGGCGACATGGCCGACGCCCGCCATCGGCAGACCGCGTACCCCAGGATTGCGTACATGCCGCAAGGCTTGGGAAAGAATCTCTATCCGACGCTGTCCGTCTTCGACAATATCGACTTCTTCGGCCGTCTGTTCGGGCATGACCGGGATGAGCGGGAGCGCCGCATCGGCGAACTTCTGCAAAGCACGGGACTCGCACCCTTCGAGGATCGGCAGGCTGGCAACCTCTCCGGCGGCATGAAGCAGAAGCTCGGTCTGTGCTGCGCCCTCATCCACGATCCCGACCTCCTCATCCTGGACGAGCCAACGACCGGCGTTGATCCTCTGTCGCGCCGTCAGTTCTGGGAGTTGATCGATCAAATCCGCGGCAATCGTGGCGGCATGAGCGTCATCGTTGCTACAGCCTACATGGAGGAAGCAGCCCGCTTCGACTGGCTGATCGCAATGGATGGCGGGCGCGTGCTGGCCTCGGGAACGCCGGCAGAGTTGCTTGAGCGGACTGGCGCGCCCGACATCGACGCTGCCTTTATCGCACTGCTTCCGCAAGAAAAGCAGGCCGGCCACGAACAGGTGGTGATCCCGCCCCGGTCCGCGGGCGTCAACGGCGAAGTTGCCATCGAAGCGGAACATCTCACCAAGCGCTTCGGTGATTTCGTCGCCGTCGACGATGTGAGCTTCCGTATCGGGCGTGGCGAGATCTTCGGCTTCCTGGGCTCGAACGGCTGCGGCAAGACGACCACCATGAAAATGCTGACCGGGCTGCTTCAGGCAAGCGAAGGCAAGGCCCGCCTCTTCGGGCGCGAGATAGACCCGAATGACATCGAGGTTCGGCGGCGCGTCGGCTACATGTCCCAGGGATTTTCCCTTTATTCCGAGCTGACAGTACGTCAGAACCTCGAACTCCACGCCCGGCTTTTCGGCATGGATGCAGCCGCCATCCCGCAAAGGGTCGAGGACGTGGCGAAGCGCTTCGGTCTCGTCGGCGATATGGACACGCTTCCCGATGCCCTGCCGCTCGGCATCCGGCAGCGCCTGTCGCTCGCGGTGGCGATGATCCATTCCCCCGATATCCTGATCCTCGACGAGCCGACATCCGGTGTGGACCCGGTCGCCCGCGACGGGTTCTGGCAAATACTCTGCGAACTCTCCCGCAAGCAGAACGTGACGATCTTCGTCTCGACGCACTTCATGAATGAGGCGGAACGTTGCGACCGCGTCTCGCTCATGCATGCGGGCAAGGTTCTTGTCACCGATACGCCGGCCGCGATCGTCCAGAATCGCTCCGTAGCAACGCTGGAAGAGGCTTTCATAGGCTATCTGGAGGATGCCATCGGCACGCGGCAGACCGAGCTCCCGAAAGCCGACAAGGAGAGCCCAACCACCGCCGCGTATGCCCGAGGGAAACCGGGCAAGTTGAAGCGGTTCTTCGATCCCCGGCGCATGTTCGCCTATACGCGGCGGGAGGCGCTCGAACTTCTGCACGACCCGATCCGTGCCACGCTCGCCACGGTCGGCACTCTCATCCTGATGTTCGTCGTGGGTTACGGCATCAACATGGATGTGGAGGATCTCTCCTTCGCCGTCCTCGATCACGACGACACGGCAATCAGCCGTGACTACGTGCTGCAAATCGCCGGTTCGCGATATTTTATAGAGAAGGCGCCCATCTTGGACCACGCCGATCTCGACCGGCGCATGGAGAACGGCGAACTCAGCCTGGCGATGGAAATCCCGCCCGGTTTCGGACGCAACCTGGCGCGTGGCCGCGACGTTACGATCGGCGCATGGATCGACGGTGCCATGCCGACGCGGGCCGAGACCGTGCTCGGTTACGTCGAAGGCATGCATGCAGGCTGGCTGACGCAGAAGGCACGCGAAATCTACGGCGATGCCGCAGCAGCTCCCGATTTCCAGCTGGCGATCCGCTATCGCTACAACCCCGATGTCCGGAGCCTCGATGCCATCGTGCCGGCGGTGATCCCGATGCTTCTCCTGTTGATACCGTCGATGCTCGCCGTGCTGAGCGTCGTGCGTGAAAAGGAACTCGGCTCGATCATCAATTTCTACGTCACGCCGGTTACCAGATTCGAATTCCTGCTCGGCAAGCAGATTCCCTATGTCGTGCTTGCGATGCTGAACTTCCTGCTGCTGACAGCCTTCGCCATCTTCGTTTTCGGCGTGCCGTTCACCGGCAGTTTTGCAACCTTCGCCGCTGCCGCCTTTCTCTATGTCATTGTCACGACGGGGATGGGGCTGCTGCTCTCGACCTTCATGAGCAGTCAGATCGCCGCGATCTTCGGAACCGCACTGATCACCATGATTCCGGCATCTCAGTATTCGGGCATGATCAATCCGGTCTCGTCGCTCGAGGGCGTGGGCGCCTTCATCGGCCAGATC
The DNA here is from genome assembly GCF_004962245.1 of Mesorhizobium sp. GTDB lineage: Bacteria > Pseudomonadota > Alphaproteobacteria > Rhizobiales > Rhizobiaceae > Mesorhizobium. The sequence continues at coordinate 50,302 of NZ_SUHQ01000029.1, forward strand.
TACCCGATGACCTATTTCGTCATCGTCTCGCGCGGTACCTTCTCGAAGGCACTCGGCTTTGGCGATCTGTCGAGCGCCTTCTTGCCGCTCCTCATCGCCATTCCCGTATTGCTGGGCCTCGGAATTGTCCTTCTCAGGAAGCAGGCTCGCTGAAATGCGTTTCGTCAATGTTCTCCAGCTTGGTCTCAAGGAACTGCGCGGTCTCGCAAGGAATCCGATGCTGATCGTGCTGATCGCCTATGCCTTCACCTTGGCGATATACACAGCATCCAAGGCGATGCCCGAAACCCTCAACCGTGCTCCGATCGCGATTGTCGACGAAGACCAGTCGCCGGTATCCTCGCGCATCGTAACCGCGTTCTACCCTCCCTATTTCACAGCGCCGCGGCTTATCTCGCAGCCCGAAATGGACAGCCGCATGGATTCCGGCGCGGATACATTCGCACTCGACATCCCTCCGAACTTTCAGCGCGATCTTCTGGCCGGCAGGTCGCCAACGATCCAGCTCAATGTCGATGCAACGCGCATGTCGCAGGCTTTCGCCGGCGGGGGATATGTCCAGTCGATCGTATCGGGAGAAGTGAGCGAATTTCTCAATCGCTACCGCGCCGAGACGTCCCTAACGGTCGCTCTCGACTTGCGTGCGCGGTTCAATCCCGGACTCAACAAAGGCTGGTTTGGCGCAATCTCCGACATGATCGATTCGATCACAATGCTGTCGATCATCCTGACCGGCGCCGCACTCATCCGCGAGCGTGAGCATGGAACGATCGAGCACCTGCTGGTCATGCCCGTAACGCCGTTCGAAATCATGCTGAGCAAGGTCTGGTCGATGGGTCTCGTCGTGCTGGTGGCTTCCGGCCTCTCGCTGGGCTTTGTCGTGCAAGGCCTGCTCGCCGTGCCCACGAACGGATCCGCACTGCTGTTCATGACAGGAGCGGCGCTGGACATATTCGCCATGACCTGTCTGGGGATATTCCTCGCGACCATCGCGGGCTCGATGCCGCAATTCGGGCTGCTGCTGATGATGGTGCTTCTTCCGCTTCAGTTGCTGTCCGGCGGCGTCACGCCGCGTGAGAGCATGCCCGAGATCATCCAGGCCATCATGTTCGTCGCGCCAAACACGCACTTCGTCATGTTGGCCCAGGCCGTCCTGTTCCGTGGCGCGGGCCTTGACGTTGTCTGGCCGCAGCTTGCGGCGCTGCTGATTATCGGAACGGCGCTGTTTGGTCTTTCGCTTCGCCGCTTCCGTCAATTCCTGAAATAGACACGAGACCGCTCAAACGTGGCGCAGGCGCTACTTCACGCCGATACCGGCAGTCAGGCCGCCATCGATCTTGTAGTCCGCACCGGTGCAGAACCCGGCTTTCGACGAACAGAGGAAGGCGATGAGCTCCGCCACTTCCTCCGGCTCGCCGATGCGCCCGATGGGGTGGGCTTCGCCGAAGCGCCTGTAGGCGGCCTCGACATCGGCATCGGTGCCATTCTCTCCGCGGGCCGCCTTTTCCAGGATCGGGGAGCGGATCGAGCCCGGGCTGACGGAATTGACGCGGATGCCTGAGCGCGCATAGTCGAGCGCCAGAGAGCGCGTCAGCGTGTGGATGGCGCCCTTCGTCGTGGCATAGGCGGCGACGTTCTGCTGACAGGCAAAGCCCTGCACCGAAGCCACGTTGACGATGGCCCCGCCGCCCCGCCTTATCATTTCCGGGATGCCGAAATGCGCGGTCAGGTAGATCGAGCCGACATTGACGGACATCGTCTGGTTCCAGGTGTCGAAATCGGTGCTGGTCGCGGTTCCATACGGATGGATTGCCGCGGAATTGACGATGATATCGAGGCCGCCGAAGCGCTCGACACCGGCCGCGACCGCGTCTCGAACCTGATCCTGCACGGAGACGTCGACGGCCATGACCAGCGCCTCGGCGCCGGAGCTTTCCAGTTCCGCTTTCATCGCCGCATTGGCCGCGCGGTCGATGCCGCAGGCGATGATCGCCGCGCCGTCTGCCGCGAGACGTCTGGCGGTTGCCAGGCCGATCCCGGTCGTCCCTGTCACCAGAGCGATCTTGCCGTCGAAATCCTGCATTGCGGAAACTCCCTCACTGGCTGTCGGACGCCGGCTCTTCCGGCAGGAACCGCAGGGCGAAATCGAGATGGCGGCTCACCAGGTAGGCATAGGCCACCCTGTCGCGCGAGCGCAACGCCGCGACGATCTCGCCGTGAGCGCGCCTTGTATCGTCAAGCACCGGGCGCATTTCCTTTCCGATGGTCATGATCCGCAGGATCACGGGGGAAAGGAAGGAGTACATGTCTGCCAGCATGCGATTGCCCGACAGCTCGATCAATGCCTTGTGAAAATTGAAATCGTTCTCGGCCGCCTCCTCGATCGAGCGGCTCGCAACGATCTGGCCGTTGATCTCATCGAGTGCCTCGATCTGTTCATTCGAGGCATGCAGGACGATATGATCGCCGATGCCGACCTCGATGATGCGCCTGAACCCCTGTATGTCGGCGAAGGACGAGCGCGAGATATCCATATGCGCCGCGAAGAAATTCCGGATGGCCGTGCTCTGCCCATCGGCCAGGACGGCACCGACGCGGGGCTTCGGCTCGATAAGGCCGTAGGTGCGGATCGTGCGCAACGCCTCGCGCACGGTATTGCGGCTGGCGCCGACAAGCTCGCTGAGCTCACGTTCGGTCGGCAGCACGTCGCCGACGCTGAGTTGCCGTACGCGGATCAGATCGAGGATCTGCCCGGCCGTCATGTCGACTGCGGACCTGCCGCCGATGCGCCGTCCGGCGGCATTCTCGCGCGCAGCTTGAGAGCTCTCCAAAATGGCGGATCCTTCATCTAATTGTTGGACCAGCATAGCGTTGAGCCCAGCAAAGGCAACCGATCTGGCCTAAAACCCTGGTGGTTTCATGGGCGGCGCGCTCCCAGTTTTAGTTTGACTTCCGTTGTGGCCCAACAATACGGTTCTGTCTTATTGCAAGGGAAAGCCTCGATGGAACAATGTTGGCGATGGTATGGACCGGACGATCCGGTAACGCTCGATCATGTCAAACAGGCAGGCGCGACGGGCGTGGTGACGGCCCTGCACGACATCTATGACGGGCGCGCCTGGCCGCTCGACAGCATACTGGAGCGCAAGCGGATCATCGAGGCCGAAGGGCTGACGTGGTCTGTTGTGGAGAGCATTCCCGTTCACAATTCGATCAAGATCGGCTCGGCGGAAAGGCAACGTTATTCGGGCTGGTACAAGGATACCATCCGCGCGCTGGCGAAGGCCGGCATAAAGACCATCTGCTACAACTTCATGCCTGTGGTCGACTGGACCCGCACCGATCTTGCCTATCGACTTCCAACGACAGGCTACGCCCTGCGTTTCGATGCGATCGATTTTGCCGCATACGACCTGTTCGTCCTGAAGCGCAGGAATGCCGAGGCCAGCTACAGCGCGGCACGTATCGCGGAAGCGGAATTGCGTTTCAAGGCGCTGAACGACGAGCAGATCGACAGGATCGAACGCAATCTCATCGCGGGCCTGCCGGCGACCGAGCGCAGCTACAATCGCGAGACGATGAAGGAGGCGCTGGCCGATTACGATGCGATCAGGCCGGCGGAACTGCGAGAAAACCTTGCCTGGTTCCTGAAGGAGATCATTCCGGTCGCCGAAGAAGTCGGCGCGCGCATGTGCATCCATCCCGACGACCCGCCATTCTCGCTCTATGGCTTGCCACGGATCGTTTCGACCGCCGAGGACGCGCGTTTCATCCTCAACGCCGTCGACAGTCCGGCGAACGGCCTGACATTCTGCACCGGCTCGTATGGTACGCGCGCAGACAACGACATTGTCGGCATGGTCAAGGAATTCGCCGACCAGATCCATTTCGTCCATCTGCGCAATGTAACCATCGAGGATGACGGCTCCTTCTATGAAGCCGAGCATCTGGAGGGCGGCACCGACATGGCGCATGTCATCCTCGCTTTGATGCAGGAAGAGACGCGTCGCCGCAAGGAAGGTCGTGCCGACTGGCGGATTCCCATGCGTCCCGATCATGGCCATCTGCTCGCCGACGATATCGGCAAGACCAGGATCAATCCTGGCTACTCGTTGATCGGCCGCCTGAAAGGCCTCGCCGAGTTACGCGGCATTATGCGCGCCGTGGAGCGTTTTGGGCTGGCCTGAGGATCGCCGAGCGGGAACAAGAAGTTAGGATTTTCGTATGTAAAAACTACTTGTCCAGGTAAAAATACCTGCTACTAATCGGCCGACCCGGCGCATGGTAGGTTCGGGAGGTATTTTTACGAATGACAAGACTGCGCGGTCTGGCATGGGATCATCGACGCTGCTGGGGTCCGCTCGACGCCAGCAGCGAGACGTACTGTGCCGGCAATCCCGGTCTGGAAATCGAATGGGACCGCCGCAGCCTCTACGAGTTCGGTGAGGGCGCGCTTGGTCCCGTGCTCGGAACCTACGATCTGATCGTGTTCGATCATCCCTTTATCGGCGACATCGCCGATGGTGAGCTGATGGTGCCGTTCGACGGCCATCTGTCGCTGGAGCAGCGCCGCTTGTTCGAGCACGATTCGGTCGGCGCATCCTGGCGATCCTACGCAAGGAACGGGCGCCAGTGGGCACTGCCGATCGATGCCGCCTGCCAGATCGCTTCATATCGCCCGGATCTCCTGGAGCGCTACGCAGCGGTGCCCAGTACGCATGAAGAGGTGCTGGAGCTTGGCCGGCGCGTGCGCAGGGACGGCAAGTGGCTTGGCCTGCCGTTCGTGCCGACGGACGCCATGTGCCTGCTCCTGACACTCGGCGATCCGCAGGAGAACGGCGAGGAGTTTATTGCAAGGGAGAAGGTCCAGCAGGCTGTCGCGCAGCTGCGCCAGCTTGCCGAGCTGTCGCATCCGAACTCGTCGAAATGGAATCCGATCCGCTGTTACGACCACATGATCGCGCATGACGATGTGGTCTATGTGCCGTTCGCCTTCGGCTATGTGAACTACGCCTCGAAGGCCGACAGGCCGTATCTTCGCTTCGCCGACGTGCCGACCCCGCGATTCGCCGGCGCCTTGCTCGGTGGTGCCGGCATCGGCGTCAGCGCCCAGTCGAAACACAAACAGGTCGCCATCGATTACGCGCTTTTTCTATGCTCGCCCGGCTATCAGCGCGGCGACTACGTGAAGTCAGGCGGACAGCCGGGATCGCTGGCAGCATGGAAGGACGCCGAGGTTAACGATTTTTCCGGCAATTTCTTCAGCTCGACACTCGCGACGATCGAGGCGTCCTACCTGCGCCCGACGCATCCGGGCTTCATCACCTTTTTTCGCGAATGCGCCCCGCATGCGGCGGCCGCCATCGCCGGCGACATGCCGGCAACGGAACTGGCAGACCGGCTTAACCGGCTGTATCGCGAGACCAGGCAAGGCCAACCGGAACGGAGCGTCGCATAATGGCCGCCGACGTAGCCCAGATCGGTGATGAAGGCGAAAGCGGCCGCAACGGCTATCGGGTGCCGGCGGTGGAAAAGGCGCTCGATGTCCTCGAGTTCATGGCGTCCAGCGCCGAGCCGCTGACCCAGACCGAGATCGCCACCGGCCTGGGGCGCTCCATCCATGAGATATACCGTATCCTGCTTCTGCTGGAAAAGCGCGGCTACATCTTCCGGACGCAATCCGACCGCTTCCGCCTCTCGCTGAAGCTGTTCGAGCTGGCGCATTTGCATCCGCCGGTGAACCGGCTGGTCGAATGCGCGCTGCCGGTGATGCGCGAGCTCTCCGCCAATACCGATCAAAGCTGTCATCTGGTCGTTCGCGAAGGCGAAAGCGCACTGGTGGTGTTGCAGATCGATTCGCCTTTGCCGATGCGCTACTCGGTCGCGCTCGGCTCGCATTTTCCGATCCTCGAAACGAGCTCCGGCGCGGTGCTGCTCGCGCATTCGAACCAGGCCGAGCGTGAGCGCATCGTCGAGCGGATCGTGGCTGCAGGCGAAGGACAGGGCACGCGGGCCGAAATCGAAGCGCGGCTGAACGAAGCTGCAAGGCTCGGCTACGAGATGCGCGCCTCCCTGGCCGTCGAGGCCTGCACCAACGTCTCACTGCCGGTGCGCGATCACACCGGTGCGGTCATTGCGGCGCTGACCGTCCCGTTCCTGCCGCAGAAAGCCGCGCGTTTCGACCGCGAAACCGTCTTCGAGCGGGCGAAGGCGGCCGCCGAGACAATATCGGCGGCGCTGGGGGCGGGTGAAGCCACCGCCTCGTCACGTGCCGACCCGGAACGGCGGGACTATCCGTTCAGCAACTAACAAGATGATAAATAGGGAGAAGAAGATGAACTGGTCCAAGTCAATCCTGCTTTCCTCAGCGGCCGCGCTGGCTCTGAGCACTGCTGCCGCGCAGGCCGAAAATATGCCAAAGCGCATCGGCTATGTCACCAACTACGCCACCCATGAGTGGTATCAGAACGTCATCAAGGGCATGCAGGCCCGCGCCAAGGAACTCGGCATCGAGCTCGAGGTGCAGGACGCCAATCTCGACATCGCCAAGCAGGTTTCTGCCGCGGAAGACTTTATGGCCAAAGGCGTTGACGTGCTGATCGTCACGCCTGTCAACGAAGAGGGCGTCGTTCCGCTGCTGCGCCAGGCGAAATCCAACGACGTCCCGGTCGTTCTGGAAGGCAACCCGGTCAAGGGCATGACGACCATGGTCGCGATCTGCGACTATGATACCGGCTATACGGCTGGCGTCGAAGCAGGCAAATACGCCAAGGAAAAGCTCGGCGGCAAAGCCCAGGTGATGAATGTCGGCCTGCCGCTCCTGTCTGCCACCGTCCTGCGTTCGCAAGGCTTCATGGACGGCCTGAAGACCATCATCCCCGACGCGGTCATGGTCCACGATCTCGACGGCGGCGGCAATCCCGACCGCGCGCTCGAAGTGTCTTCGGCGGCGCTTGCCAAGAACGCCGACATCAACATCATCTATGGCATCAACGATTCCTCTTCGCTTGGCGGCCTGCAGGCCTGGAAGGCGGCCGGCAAGTCGCAGGATAATTTGTTGACGGTCGGCACGGGCGGCGAAGGCCTTGCCTTCATCAATGCGATACAGAACGAACCCTCCTACCGCATCGAAGCCGCGATGTTCCCGGAAAAGGAAGGCCACACCGCTATCGATGCCGCAGTGAAGCTGTTCAACGGCGAAGAGGTGCCCGAGCACATCGTCAGCCCGACCGCGCCGATGAACGGCGACGACTGGAAGAAGTACTACGATTACGACGGCACTGTCCGCACGATCAAATGGGACGCCGTCAATGCGCTCCAGCCGCCGGAAAAGTGCATGAAAACCTCCGCCGACCTGAAGAAGTAGAATCCCAAATCGCCCTGTCCGCCGTGCGGGCAGGGCGCCGGATCAGGTCGTGTCGACGGCGAAACAGGCAACCGGCCGGGTTTCGAGCCGGCTGGTTTCGAATGGCGATGGCAGTCGATGCGGATCGGAAATGGACGGAAATGAGCGAGCTTACGCAATCCTCCGCGCCCAGACGTTCTGTCGGCGGTCAGCTGTTGGGCAGCAGCCAACTCGTGCTGGGGATCATCCTGGCCGTGCTCTGCATCGCCATCTCGTTGGCGGCGCCACAGTTCTATTCCGAGGCCAATATCATCGCCATCCTGCGCCAGTGCGCGCTGGTGCTGATCGTCGCCTCGGGCATGACCATGCTGATCATCACCGCTGAAGTCGATCTCTCTGTCGGGGCGTCGCTCGCCTTTGTCGGCTGTATCGGCATGGCCGTCCTCAATTCGACGCACAGCCTCGCACTTGGCATGCTGGCGGCGTTTGCCTTTGCCGGCGGGGTCGGCCTGTTCAACGGGCTGGTCGTCACCAGGCTCAAGGTGAACTCGCTGATCGCCACCATCGGCACGATGATGATGCTGCAGGGCGGCGTCTACCTGTTCACCCGCGAGGCCGTGCAGAACCACCACCGCCTCATCAGCTTCACCGATCTGGGTGCCGGCTATATCGGCGCGATCCCGCTGCCCGTGGTCATCGCTGTGGTCATCTTCGCCATCGCAGCCGTGACGCTGCGCTTCACCACGCTTGGCCGCTATCTCTATGCGGTCGGCGCCAATGAGCGTGCGGTTCGTCTTTCCGGCGTGCGCTCGGAACGCCTGAAGCTGTTTGCCTTCGTCGTCACCGGTCTGTGCGTCGGGGTCGCCGGCATGATCCTGTCGTCGCTGATGAATGCAGGCCAGCCGACCGCCGGGCGCGGCTTCGAGCTGACGGTGATCGCCGCCGTCATCCTCGGCGGCACCAGCCTGCTCGGCGGGCGCGGTTCGCTGTTCGGCACGCTGCTCGGCGTGCTGGTGTTGAAGGTCATCGACAACGGCATCATCATTCTCGGCTGGAACCAGGATCTGCAGATGGTGGTGCCCGGCGTCGTCATCATTCTGGCCACCTATCTCGACATCATCCGGAACAGAGCCAATGTCCGTTGATTTCCTTTATCCCGGCGAAGGCGCGGCCGTCGACACAGGCGTGCCGGCGATTGAGATGCGCGGCATCGACAAGCGCTTTCCGGGCGTGGTGGCACTGGACAATGTCGATCTCACCCTGGAGCCCGGCAAGATCCACGCCTTGATGGGCGAGAACGGCGCCGGCAAGTCGACGCTCATCAAGATCATGGCCGGGGTCTACGGCAAGGATGCCGGCACCATCCGCATGCGCGGACGCGAGCTCGACATCAGGTCGCCGCGCGACAGCCTGAAAGAGGGCATCAAAGTGGTGTTCCAGGAGATCGCGCTGATCTCCGAATTCACGGTCGCCGAGAACATCTTCCTCGAAGGCTATCCGACCGGCAAGGGCGGTTCGATCGACTGGAAAAAGATCCGCGCGGATTCCGCCGCGCTGTTCAACCGCATCGGCTTCAACGTCGATCCGGCAGCGCGGACGGGATCGCTGCCGGTCAGCCAGCAGCAGATGGTCGAGATCGCTCGCGCGCTCGCCCATGAAGCCCGCGTCGTGGTGATGGACGAGCCGACGTCGTCGCTGACGCCGAATGAGATTTCGCTGCCGTTCACCGTCATCCGCCGGCTGGCCGCGCTCGGCATCGCAGTGCTTTATGTCAGCCACAAGCTCGACGAGGTTTTCGAGATTGCCGACACGGTCACTGTTCTGCGCGACGGCCGGCATGTCTCGACCAGACCGATCGGCGAGCACACCAACGACACGCTAATCCAGGACATGATTGGCCGGCGCATCGAAAGCCTGTTTCCCCGCAAGCGCGGCGCGCCGGGCAGCAAGGTCGCCCTTTCCGTGCAGGGGCTCAGCACGGCGAAGAAGCTGAAGGACGTGTCCTTCGAGGCGAACGCCGGCGAAGTCCTCGGCTTCTTCGGCTTGATGGGGGCGGGCCGAACCGAGCTTGCCAAGGCGGTTGTCGGCTTCGATCCGATCATCTCCGGCACGATTTCCGTCGACGGTCGTCACCTGATGCCGCACGACACGCACACCGGCGTCCGGCTCGGCATCGGCCTGCTCACCGAGGATCGCAAGAGTGAAGGGCTGATGGGCGAATTGCCGGTGTACCAGAATGCCAGCCTCGCCTCGCTCGGCGCCTTCGCCAGAATGGGCTTCATCGACAAGGCCAGGGAACGCAAGGCGGTGCAGGATTATGTCGACCGCTTTCGTATCAAGACACCCAGCCTGTTCCAGCAGATCAAGAATCTGTCCGGCGGCAATCAGCAGAAGGTGCTGATTTCGCGCTGGCTGATGCGGGGCCTGAAAGTGATCGTGGTCGACGAGCCGACCCGCGGTATCGATGTCGGTGCCAAGTCGGAGATCTTCGCGCTCATCGACCGGTTGGCCGGCGAAGGCCTGGCGGTGGTCATGATGACGTCGGAAATGCCCGAGCTGCTGGGCCTTGCCGATCGTGTCGCGGTGATGTGCGAAGGTCGCCTCACCGCGATCATGTCCCGCGACGAGGCCACGCAGGAGAAAATCCTCAATGCAGCGATCGGATGAGACGATGATGCTCCACGGCAGCATTCGCCGTCGTTCGGCCGGCGCCTTCCAAGGGAGCAAGCGATGAGTCTTGCAAGCACCGATACCATGAAAGAAGGGCCGTCCATGCTGGCGCGGCTCTTCGCGCGGCAGGAACTGGCGCTGCTCCTCTGTCTCATTCTCGTGATCACATTCTTTTCCTTCACCGCGGAGAATTTCTTCTCCGTGCGCAACATGACCAACGTGCTCGGGCAGGCGTCCCTCGCACTGACGGCCGGCATCGGTTGCGCCATCGTCTTCATGTCCGGCGAGGTCGACATTTCGATCGGGTCGCTGCTGGCGACCATCGCCCTGCCGCTGATCATCATCATGAACGACACGAACTCGCTTGCGCTCGGCGTCGGTGGCGCGCTGCTGTTCGGGCTGACCATCGGTGTGGTGAATGGCTATCTCACAGCCTATGCCGGCATCAACTCGCTGATCGTGACCCTGGGCACGATGTTCGTCATGCGCGGCGGGGTGTATCTTTATACCGGCCAGCGCGCGATCCCAGACGATGCCGCCCTCGACAGCTTCATCGCGCTGTCGGATGGCCGCCTGTTCAATGTCGTTCCCTATTCGGCGGTGATTGCGATCGTCCTGCTCGCCGCCTTCGCCTACATGATGCAGCACCGGCCATTCGGGCGGCAGATCTATGCCGTCGGCGGAAATCCGGAGGTGGCACGGCTCGCCGGCTATGACGTGCGACGCGTCAAGTTCATCTGCTTCATCATCAGCGCGCTGCTGGCGACGGTTGCCGGCATCATCCTGGCGGCCCGCGTCGGCTCGGCGCAGCATACGGCGGGACTGAATTTCGAGTTCCAGGTCGTTGCCGCCACCGTGCTCGGCGGGGTGAGCCTTGCCGGCGGCATCGGCAGCCTGACCGGCATGGCGCTTGGTGTGCTGATCCTGCAGTTCCTGTCCAACGGGCTGCGCGGGCTCGGCCTGCCGACCGAGTGGCAGCTGGTCATCACCGGCATGATCATCATAGCCGCGGTCGCTTTCGACGAAGCGAAGCGCCGGCGCATCATTGGAGGCTGATATGGATCGTCTCAAGGGCGAAACCGCAATCATCACAGGCGCTGCCGATGGCATCGGCCATGCGATCGCGGCGGCGATGGCAAGGGAAGGCGCGCATGTCTTCCTAAGCGACATCGCCGACGACAGGGGTGAACACTTCGCAGCGGAACTGCGCGCTGCCGGCCACAAAGCCGACTATGTGCATTGCGACGTGTCGAAAGAGGCCGACATTGCCAACGTCATTGCTACCGCCGTCAGCAAGACCGGCCATCTCGACGTGATGGTCAACAACGCCGCCATCGCCATCGGTGGCATGCCGGTCCACGAGATGACCGAAGAGCAATGGCATCGCCTGATCGCGGTCAACCTGACCAGCGTCTTCCGTGGCTGCAAATACGCGTTGCCGCACATGATCGCGCAGAAATCGGGCTCGATCATCAATATGGCCTCGGCGCAGGGGCATATCGGGCTCGACGGCTGGACCGCCTATGCCGGCGCCAAGGGCGCGGTGATGGCGATGACACGCCAGATGGCGGTCGAGTTCGGCCCGCTCAACATCCGCGTCAACTCGATCTCGCCGGGCGCCATCAACACGCCGATGAACGACAAATTGGTCAGGGAGATCGGCGGTAATCTCGCCAAAGCCTGGGTGAAGATGCATCCACTCGGCCGCATCGGCGAGCCTTCCGAAGTGGCCGAAGCCGCAGTCTACCTGGCTTCGGATGCCGCCGGCTTCACCACCGGCACCGACCTGCGCGTCGACGGTGGGCTCACCGCCGCGCCACGCTATGTTCCCGATCTGCTTTGACAACACGAAACGAGACATAAAATGAACAAGGCCCTCGAAGGCGTCCGCATTCTTGATTTCAGCCATCTGCTGCAGGGGCCGTTCGCCACGCAGCTGCTCGGCGACATGGGCGCCGACGTCATCAAGATCGAGCGCGCCGGCGCCGGTGACATGTTCCGCAGCATGACCTTCTTCGCCAAATGGATCGGCGGTTCCGAGAGCCCGAACTTCCTCGCCTGGAACCGCAACAAGCGCTCCATCGCGCTCAATTTGAAGAGCCGCAAGGTGCATGCGATCGTCATGGACATGGCCAGGAAAGCCGACGTCGTGGTGCAGAATTTTCGCCCCGGCGTTCTGGCCAAGCTCGGCTATGGCTACGAGGACTTCAAGGCAGTCAATCCCGGCATCATCTATTGCTCGGGCTCCGGCTATGGCGAGGAAGGTCCCTATGTCGAGCGTCCCGGCCAGGACATGCTGATCCAGGGGCTGTCCGGGCTGATTTCCAACACCGGCCGCGGCGATCAGGCACCTGTTCCGGCGGGTGCCGGTCTCGCCGACCAGATCGGCGCGATGAACATGGTCTACGGCATATTGTCGGCGCTTTACTATCGCGAGAAAACAGGCAAGGGCCAGAAGATCGAGGTCAACCTGCTGGCCGGCCTGCTCGCGCATCTCAACCAGGAATATGTCGCCGTGCTCAATCTCGGCGAGGATTTCGTGCGCCCGAATTCCGGCATCGGCCATCCCGGCATGCAGGCGCCGTTCGGCATCTACGAAACGAAGGACGGCGGCTACGTGTCGATCGCCATGAGCCCGTTCAAGACGCTGTATGAGACGTTGGAGGCGCCGCAGCTTGCCGTCTACGACGATCTGAAGACCTTGTTCGACAAGCGTGACGAGGTGTTCGAAAAGGTCAACGCCGAGACCAGGAAATTTGCCACGCAGGATCTGCTGGAACGGCTGCTCGCAGTCGACATCTGGTGCGCCGAGGTGAAGGATATTCGCCGCGCGGCCGAGGACCCGCAGGTCGAACACATGGGCATGATCACCAGCTACGATCATCCGCGTGGCGGCAAGGTCAGGGTGGTCGCGCCGGCAGTCAAAATGAGCGAGACGCCCGCAAGCATCGAAAGGCCCGCGCCGCTGGTCGGCCAGCATGGTCGCGAGATCCTGGCCGAGTTCGGCCTCTCCAAAGACGAGATCGCCGCGCTCGAAGCGTCCGGCGACATGACCGTGGACGCTGCCTGAGATGCCAGCCTACCAGACACTTACGGTCGAGACCTCGGGCCGCGTCGCCGTCGTCACCTTCCGGCGCGCCGACCAGCTCAACGCCATGAACCGGCTGATGCAAGGCGAGATCACCGGAGCCTTCGAGGCGCTGTCCGGGGCCGCGGGCGTCGGTGCGATCGTGGTGACCGGCGAGGGGCGCGGTTTCATGGCTGGCGCCGACATCAAGGAATATGCCGCCCAGACTGCTGCCGAGTTCGACGCCTTCCAGGCCGCCGGCACGCGCATGTATGCGGCGATCGAGAACAACCGCAAGCCGGTGATCGCGGCGGTCAACGGCTTTGCGCTAGGTGGCGGCATGGAGCTGGTGCTGTGCTGCGACATCGTGATCGCCAACCAATATGCGAAACTTGGCCTGCCGGAGATCAAGCTCGGGCTGATCCCCGGCGGCGGCGGCACACAGCGCAGCGTCCAAAAACTCGGCCGCAACCGCGCCAATCTCCTGCTGATGACCGGCGCCATTGTGCCGGCTTCCGAATTCATCGACGCCGGCCTGGTCAACGAGGTCGTCGATGTCGAAAGGCTGATGCCGCGGGCGCTGGAGCTCGCCGGGATGATCGCTGCCGAACCGGCCGCAGCGATCGAGGGACTGAAAGCGCTGACAGCACATGCTGTGTCAGGCCGCCTGGCCGACGGCCTTGCCATGGAACGCGACATTCTGGGCGGGCTCTATCGCAGCGAGACCGGCCAGCAACGGGTGAAGGCGTTCGCCGAGAAGAGCGGAGCGCGGGCGAAGAAGGCCGGGTCATGAAGAAGCCCGTGTCATGAAGACTGGCGACGACTATCGCGGACTGGGCTGGGCGCATGGCGCGTTGACCGTCCAGCGGCTCGGCGCGATGCTCGCGCCAGTGACTTTCGTGCTTGCCGACGGCCGGCAGGTTTCGCCGATGCATGTCGCGCCCTGGGCCGGCGAGCCGGGGTCGGAAGCGTTGCCGGGCATTCTGCGCAAGCTGCGTGGCGAATGGCCTTGCGTGCCTTTCGGTTATTCGGTGCCGACGGAGGGATGGCCCGAGAATTGGTCGCGGATCATGGGGCCGCCGGAGCCCGACGAGGAAATCCATGGCCATAGTTCCAACCATGCGTGGGATTGGCGAGACAGTGACGGTCGGTCGCTATCTCTGACGCTCGACTACCCGACTTCGAGCCCGGTCGCGCATGTCGAGCGGACGGTGACGCCCGACCCGTCGGCGCCTGCCATCGACATCGAATTCAGGGTCATCGTTCGCCGTGCCTGCCGCCTGCCGATCGGCTTGCACCCCGTGTTCCGCCTGCCGACGCAGACCGGCGCTGCCGCGCTGGAGCTTGGCGCGTTCGACCATGGCCGCACCTATCCGAACGACGTGGAGCCGGGCGCGGCGCTGTTTACGGGGAATACGACCTTTGCCGATCTGACCAGCGTGCCAGCACGCGCTGGTGGCCTGGTCGACGCGTCGCGCCTGCCTTTGGCGGCCGAGACGGAGGAACTTCTTCAGATAGACGGGCTCGATGGCACAGCATCGCTGGCCAACCATTCGGAAGGCTACCGGGTGAAACTATCCTGGCAGAAGGAGCATTTCCCGAGCCTGCTGCTCTGGTACTCCAATCGCGGCCGCAAGGCAGAACCATGGAACGGCCGCCATGTCGCCATCGGCATCGAACCGATCTGCTCACCTTTCGGGCTCGGGCCTGTGACCGCGCTGGCGGACAATCCCATCGCGCGGTCGGGTATTGCAACGGCGCTGGAGTTCTCACCTGACCGGCCGTTCGTGACCCGCTATCGTATCGAGGCATCCGCCCTGTGAAAGATCGTGTGACAACCTCCCTGGTCAAATCGAACCGGCCGCGCTTCACCGATGTCGACGGGCTGGCCGCGATGGTCGGAAGCGGCGACGTCTTCGGCGTCGGCGGCCACCATTTCGCCCGGCTGCCGATCGCCTTGCTGCGCGCCATCGCCCGCTCGGACGTCAAGGATTTGCGCTACGTCTGCTGGGCCGGCGGGTTGCCGCTCGAACTGCTGCTCGAAGCGGATGCGGTGGCGGAAATCGACCTCTGCTTTTCCAGCCTGGATATTTTCGGCCTTCCGCCGCGGTTCCGCGCGGCTGCCGAGACGAATGCCGTTCCAGTCCGCGATTGGACGGCGCTGGCGATGATCCAGGCGTTGCGGGCGGCGCAACAGAACCTGCCGTCAATGCCGTTCCAGCTTCCGCAGGGATCGGACATGCTGGCGCGCGTGCCGGGCGCGATCTCCGCGCCAGATCCGATCGAGGGAACCACGACCGGCATGATCCCGGCCTTGCGGCTCGACACTTTTGTCGTTCACGCCCAGCGCGCCGACGAGAGCGGCAATGTCCAGATCCTCGGGCCAAGGGCGCTGGACTTCGCCATGGCCGGCGCGGCGCGCCAAGTGCTGGTCACGGTCGAGGAAATCGTCCCGGTCGGGACGCTGCGGCATGACGGCCGCCAGAGCCTCCTCACACGCAATCAGGTTTCGGCCATAGCGCTGGCGCCGGGTGGCGCGTATCCGGCCTCCTGCCTGCCATTCTATGTGACCGACTATCAAGCGTTGTCGGGGGTCTTCGCGGCTAGGGAAACCTCTTTGGTAGATACTCTGAGCCTGCCTTCCGAAGGCGTGCCGGAGCCGGTTCAAAAAGCCGCGCAGGTCCGCACCGAAACGGTGATCGCAATGCCCGGGCTCGCGCAGGGCGAAGAGAAAGCGTCCGTCGACGAGATCATTGCCGCCCGCATCGCCGCCGAACTCGACAATGAGAGCTTTGCCAGCGCCGGCGCGGTGTCGCCGCTGGCCAACGTCGCCTACCGGCTGGCAAAGGCGACGCACGCGCCGGACATGATCATCGCGACGATGAGTTGCGGCCACCTCGACATCGCGCCGAGCCCAATGATCCTGTCGCTGATTGAAAGTCTCGATTGTGAGACGGCGGTGGCGCATGCCGGGGGCGACGACACCTATTCGACTTACTATCAGGCCGGCGCGGTGACCCACGAGATCGTCGGCGCCGCGCAGGTCGATCGACGCGGCCGCGTCAACACCATCGCGCTGCGCAAGCGCGACGGCGGCCTGATCCGGCTACCGGGGCAGGGCGGCATGGCCGATGTCGCCAACATGCATCGCGACTATCTGCTCTACGTTCCCCGCCATTCGGCGCAGTCGCTGGTCGAGACGGTCGAGATCGCCAGTTCGGCGCGTGGACTGCTGACGCAGGCCGAACGCGAGCCGATGGGCTATCGGATCGGTGAGGCGCTTGTGTTCACCGATCTTTGCGTCTTTCGGCTCGACCGATCGAGCCGGGAACTGATTGTCATCGAAACCATGCCTGATATCACGCACCAGCAGATCCGCGATGCCACCGGCTTTTCTGTGTCATTCGATGCCGATTGCCGGAAAATTTCGCTCCCCTCGAACGATATGATGGATGTCCTGCGAAACCGGATCGATCCCCTCGGTCTGCGCCGACTGGAATTCGTCAGCGCCAAGGAGCGTGGCGCGCTCATCGCCGAGATTCTCGCCGCCGACCGCGTCATGGTCGAGCGCTGCATCGCCGCCCAGCAGGGGTTGCGTATGGCGAGAAGTTGAAGGGAGGTTGCATGGCAAAGCCGCTGCTCGAAATCTCCGCCGCGAGGATCTTCTTCGACGGCATCTTCACCACTCCGCGTGTCGCGCATCCGGAGGGTGTGGCGATCCACCGCGACGGGTCCATCTGGTGCGGCACCGAAACCGGCGATCTCTTGCGGCTGGCCGCCGATGGCGGCTCGGTCGAACGCATGGGTGGCACGGAAGGCTTTCTGCTCGGCATCGCATTCGACAGCGCCGGGAACTGCTTTGCCTGCGATTTGAAGCATTCGGCGATCTTTCGCTGGAATGCGGGGACGGGTCTTATGGAGTGCTTCGCCTCGGCTGGCATCCGCGTGCCGAACTATCCGGTCGTCGACGAGGCAAGAGGCTGGCTCTACGTTTCCGACAGCGTTGGCGAAGACAACCGCTCCGGCATCTTCCGCTACGATCTCAAGACGGGCGACGGCGGCCTGTGGTGCGTTGAAACCATGGCCTTCGCCAACGGCATGGCGATGGCACCGGACGGCAGCGGGCTCTATGTGGTGGAAAGCAACGCGGCGTGCATCAGCTATGTGCCGATCGGCGCTGACGGCGCGGCGGAGGCTCGGCAGGTCGTCGTCGAGGGCGTGGACAACGTCCCGGACGGATTGGCTTTTGCCCCCGACGGTTCGCTTTTCATCTCATGCTACGAGCCAAGCCGGATTTATCGCTGGCGCCGAGACAGAGGCCTCGAAGTGCTGATCGAGGATCGGGCGGCGACGACGCTCGCGCATCCCACCAATATCGCGTTCAAGGGTAACAAACTCTATACCGCCAACCTTGGTCGCTGGCATATTACCGAGATCGATCTGGCCGCGGTTCCAATCTAGCGCCACGCCCGGTCAGTGTCGGGTGGTGCTAAGGCTGATGGCTTGATGAAACAAGCTCGGCCTTGCGCTGCGCTGTCTCCAGCCCGATGGCGATGAAACGGCGCGCATGCCGGGCCAGCTCCATGTTGTCGGTCCACAGATTGCGCCAGATGGCGGTTTTCTTCGACAGCTTCTCGTCGACGATCTCAGACGAGAAGGATTCGAAGCTGAGGTCGTCGCTATAGCCGATTGCGGTCAGCGCATCGAAGATCGCAGCGAAGTCGATGTTGCCGGTGCCGAGGAAGCCGCGATGGCTCTCGCCGATATGGACATAGCCGATCTTGTCAGCGGCATGGCGGATGGCCAGTCCGACATCGGCCTCCTCGATGTTCATATGGAAGGTGTCGAGATGCAGGAAGATGTTGTCGGAGCCGGTGTCCTTGATGAAGGCCAGGCCTTGCGCGGCGGTGTTGAGCAGATTGCTTTCGAAGCGGTTGACGATCTCGAGGTTGAGCGTGACGCCGGCGGCCTTGGCCGCCTCCGCGACTTTGGCAAGCGTGCCTGCACTGCGGTTCCATTGATCGCGCGTCGGCGCCTCGGTCTGCAATCCATGGCTGGTGCTGAGGATGCCGGCGACCTTCCGGCCGCCGAGATCACGGGTGAGTGCGATCGTGTTGTTGAGGATTTCGACGCCGTGCGCGGCAATCGTCTTGTCGGCGCTTGAAATGTCGCCGTCGGCCGGCAGCCCGATGCTGATCGCCACGCCGAGATCGAGGTCGGCGATGCGCTTGGCCAGCCCGCCAACATCGACATTGGCAGGGTCGAGATAGGAGAATTCGATCAGGTCGAAGCCGGCCTCCCTAGTGTTGGCCAGCGTCCGTTCGAGGTCGCCTTGCGCCGAGCTCGCCGACCAGACGAAAGAATGAATTCCAATACGCGACATGATCGTCTCCGGTTACGCGGGAGCATCGGACCCAAAAATGGAAACCAGTCTCGGGAGAATCCGTTGCTTAGACAAAAAGCGGTGCGGCCGGTCATCCCGGCCGCACCAGCCTTGGAGGCTTAGCGGGCCGCGGTCCAACCCTTGTAGTCCTTCAGATTCTCGGCCGTGATCAGCTGCGGATCGAGCAGCACCGTCGCTTCGGCCGGCTTCTTGCCGGCGAGCACTTCGGCTGCCATCTGCAGCGACTGACCAGCCATCACATAGGGGTCCTGCGAGGCCGAAGCCTTGATCATCGACGTACCGGACGCAAGTTCCTTCTCGATGTCCGGCGCGCCGTCGACCGCGGTGAAGATGAACTCCGAGCGGTTGAGCTGCTTGGCCGCAAGCTGGGCACCGATCGCCGTCGGATCGTTGATGGCGAACACGGCATCGATCTTGTCGAAGCGGGTCAGCAGCGACTGGAACACCTTCAGGCCGCCGTCGCGCGAGCCTTCGGCATTCTGGTCGTCGGAGAGGATCTTTATGTCGGGGTGTTTTGCCAGGACGTCTTTGCAGCCCTTGACCCGCTCCAGGATCGACGACGATGCCGGGCCGTTCAGGATGACATAGTCACCCGTGCCGCCGGTCTGGTCGACCAGATACTGACAGGCCGCTTCGCCGGCCTTGACGTTGTTGGTCATCACGGTGACGTCGGCGCCCGGCGCCGAAACGTCGAACGCGGCAACCACGATGCCCGCCGCCTGCGCCTTCTTCACCGCCGGCGCGATCGCCTTGGCATCGACGGCGTTGAGCATGATCACGTCGACGCCGGCCGCGATGAAGGAGTCGACCTGCGAGACCTGCTTGTTGAGGTCGTAGTCGGCCGACACCGACGTCACTTCGACATTGGGATTGATCTTCTTGGCCGCGTCCTCGATGCCCTTGATGGTGGCGACGAAGAAGGGGTTGCCGAGAAGGCCGACCGAGATGCCGACCTTGTTCAGATCCTTGGCCGCAGCCGGTGCGATGGCGACGGCCGCGAGGGCAACGCCGCAGAGCAGTTTAGCGATGGTCTTCATTGTTTTCCTCCTGATGCCCCGCGCCTCTCACGGTGCGTTACACATGAAACCGGGTCGTTGACGCCGGCGACTAAGGTCAATCACGTTCTTGCTCCTGCCTGGAGCCTGTAGCGGTCGAGGGCGACCGCCACGATGATGACCAATCCCTTGATGATGTACTGCCAGATGTCCGAAACACCGGCCAAGATGAGTCCGTTGGAGAGCACCGCTATGATCAGCCCGCCGATCAGCGTGCCCCAGATCGAGCCGACGCCGCCGACGAAGCTAGTGCCGCCGAGAATGACAGCAGCAATGGCGTCGAGTTCGTAGGACTGCCCAAGCTGCAGCCCGTTGGCCGCGTACAGCCGGGCCGCCGACATGGCGCCGCCAAGGCCGGCCAGAAGGCCGGAAACGCCGTAGACGAAGAGCAGTACCAGCGGCACCTTGATGCCGGTGAGGCGCGCGGCCTCGGCATTGCCGCCGACAGCATAGATCCAGGTGCCGAGCACCGTGCGCTTCAGCACCAGCCAGGACAGCACCACGACCGACAAAGCGATGATGACCAGCCAGGGGATGCCGAACAGCGAACCGTTGCCGATGAAGTCGAACGGCAGGTCCGAGTTGAACACCGTCGTGTCCTGGCCGAGCAGGCGGGCAACACCGCGCACGGCTGTCAGTGAACCCAGCGTGACGATAAAGGGCGGCAGCCTGATATAGGCGACGAGCAGCCCGTTGATGACGCCGAAGCCGAGGCCGACCAGAATAGCCGCCGGCACGCCGAGCATGCCCCACTCGGGCACCAGCGACACCATCACCGCCACCATCGCCGAGGCGGCAAGGATGGAGCCGACGGACAGGTCGATGCCGCCGGTGAGGATGACGAAGGTCATGCCGGCCGCAAGCACGATGTTGATCGACGACTGCTGCGTGACGATCAGAAGATTGGTCTCGGTGAGGAAGCGCGGATTCATGAACTGGAAGCCGGCCGCCAAAAGAATCAGGACCGGCAGCATGCCAAGCGCGGCGAAGGCGGTGTGCAGCCGCCGGCTCCTGCCGACAGCCTGGTCGCTCATCTCGGTTGCCTTGTCGGTCATCCCTTGGCTGCTCCCGTTGCAAGTTCCATGATTGCTTCCTGACTGAGCGGCTGGCCTTCGGATGCCGTCACTTCGCCTGATATTGTGCCGTCGCGCATCACCAGCACGCGGTCGGCGACGCCGATCACCTCCGGCAGTTCGCTGGAGATCATCAGGATGGCGATGCCCTTCTTGGCGAGATCGTCGATCAGCCGGTAGATTTCCGACTTTGCCCCGACATCGACGCCACGGGTCGGCTCATCGAGGATGAGAACCTGCGGCTCGGTTTCGAGCAGACGGGCGAGCAGCACCTTCTGCTGGTTGCCGCCCGACAGCGAGCCGGCATTGGCCTGCACCGACCTAGTGCGGATGGAGAGGTCGGAAACGGACTTGGCGGCACGCTTTTCGGCCGCCGCGAAGTCGCGGAAACCGCCGCCCCGCGCATCCTTTGCGAGCACACCCATGCTGATATTGTCGGAAATCGACATGTCGAGGAACAGGCCGAGTTCCTTGCGGTCCTCGGTGAGGTAGGCGATGCCGGCATCAAGCGCCTCGCGCGGCGAGCCGATGGATACAGACTTGCCGTTGAGCTCCAGCGTGCCTGATGTGTGCCTGTCGGCGCCGAAGATCAGCCGCGCGAGCTCGGTGCGGCCCGAGCCGACCAGGCCCGCCAGTGCCAGCACTTCGCCCTTGTGCAGGTCGAAGGAGCAGTCCTTCAACAGATTGCCGTCCGACATGCTGCGCACCGATAGCGCGATTGCGCGCTTTTCGTCCGGTGGGCGGTGATCCTTCTTGTAGAAGGCGGACAGGTCACGGCCGACCATCATCGAGACGAGGCGTGAGGCATTCAGGTCGGCGCGGTCGAGCGTGCCGACATAGCCGCTGTCGCGCAGCACGCTGACGCGATCGGCAAGCTGATAGACCTCTTCCATGCGGTGGCTGATGTAGATGATGGCGATGCCTTGCGACTTCAGCGTCGCAATGACCTCGAACAGCCGGTCGGTCTCGCGCGAGGTCAGCGAGGTGGTCGGCTCGTCCATGACGATGATGCGCGCGCTGGTCGACAGCGCGCGAGCGATCTCGACCAGCTGGCGTTCGCCGAGCGAGAGGCTGGAGACGGAGGCACGCGCCGAGAAGGAGACGCCGAGCCGCGCGATGATTTCCTTGGCGCGCCGGTTGCACTGGTCACGGTCGACGATGCCGAACCGTCTCGGCTCGTTGCCGAGGAAGATGTTCTGCGCAACCGTCAGGTTGGGCGCCAGCGACAACTCCTGATAAATGACGGCAATGCCGTTGGCGCGTGCCTTGATCGGGTCGCCGGTGGCGGCCGGTATGCCGTCGATCAGGATCTCGCCGCCGGTATCGGGCCGATAGGCGCCGGACAGCACCTTCATCAGTGTCGACTTGCCGGCGCCGTTTTCGCCCATCAGCGCGTGCAGTTCGCCGGCGTGGACGGTCAGCGACACATCCTGCAAGGCGCGGATCGGGCCGAATGTCTTGGAGATGTGCCGCATTTCCAGCACCGGCTGGCGCGCCGTCTCGATTCGGGCAGCGGCGGTCATTGCACGCCTCCGGCTGCTGCGCCGGCGACGCCCCGGTCGGCGGCGAGGCCGCGCCAGCTGTCGCGGTAGCCGGCAAGCCCGGTGAAGCTCGAAGCATGAACAGGCTCCGGCGCCTCCGCGGCAAATTCGCGTCCGACGTTCTCGAAGGCCAGAGCCGCTGCTCCGGTGGCGCTGCCCTCCAGCGTGGCGCCCTGCATGAAGGCCTGGCCGGGACGCAGCTGCGCCAGCAGGCTGGCGAGCAGGCCGCCACTGTTCAGCCCGCCATCGACGATCACGGTGTTGTTCGAATGGATCAGGTCGAGACACAGATCGACCATCAGCGCGACATAGAGCAGCGCCACGGCCGCGCGTTCCTCCGCGTTGGGCGTGCGCCCGATCAATTCGCCGGGATGGCCAGGCATTGGCCCGCCCGGCGCGAAGCTGGGCAGCGCCATGATGCCGGCGCCGATCACCTGCTGTGCCGTGGAGCGGGCGATCGCGCCCTGCCAGCCGGAGCTGATCGTCGCGAATTCGCGCCCGCCCATGAAGCGGATGGTCGGCACCGGGCCACCATCGATATCGACGTTGACCAGCATGTCGCGGTCGCGATCGAGGGCATCGAGCGGACAGTCCGGATTGAGCACGACCACCCAGGTGCCGGTCGAGACGACGGTTACCGGCCCAAGCTCCTGCCTGCGATAGGCATGGAGCGCCGCATTGCTGTCATGGACGCCGTTGTGGATGGCGATCGGCTGCACCCCGTCGCCAAAACGCTGCTCACCGATGACGGCGCCGGCACGCTCGAAGGAAGGCATCTGGCCGCGCCAGCCCTCCGCGTCGACCAATGAGCTGAAATCACGCCTGCGCGGCGCCCACAGATGCGAGTGGCAGCCGAGATAGGACACTTCCGATACCGCCCGGCCGCCAAAGCGCCAGCTCCAATATTGCGGATAGCCGAGGATCGATTTCGCGGCAGCGAAAGCGCTGGGGTGCACCGCCTTCAGCCACAGCATGTGGCGACCATAGTTGAAGCCGAGCGGCAGACGCGGCGAGAAGGTCTCGGCAAAATCCGGAACGCGGCGATCAATCTGCGCGGCAATCTCAGCCGGCGGTTCCTGCTCGTAGTCGAGGATTGGATGCGTCAGCGCCGCATCGTCGACCAAGGCGAAGGTGCAGCCATGGCCCGAGACCATCAGCCCCGCTATGCCATGGATGTCGACCGCTTCGCCGACGGCGCGAGCCGCCCAGTCGTGAAGCGCTGTCTCGTCAAGCACGCTGAAGCCGCCTTTGCGCGTCCAGTTCGGGCGGGTCCGGCGCTCGTCGAGAATCTGCCCGCCCTGACCGAAGACGAACAGCTTCGAGTTGGTCTTGCCGAAGTCGAGGACGGCCACCTTCACGGGATGCCTCCCGAGGAAGAGGCGATCCGCACCACGACGCCGGCGTCTTCCAGCATGCGTGCGTCGGCATCGGAGAGGCCGTCGTCGGTCACCAGCGTGCCGATGCGGGACAGCGGCAGCGCGACGTTGCGCGCGTGTATCGACAGTTTGCGGCTGTCGGCCAGCACCACGATCTGGTCGGCGCATAGGCTAAGTTCGACGATGGAGCGGACCAGCAGCGGATGCGATTCCAGCACGCCTTCCTGGCCGATGCCTTGCGCGCCAAGAAAGAACTTCGACGCGTAGAAGGGCACGGCCTGGGTGAGCGAATGGATGATGCCAGGCTCACGGTGCAGTTCGCCGCCGGCAACGGTCAGGCTGCAATGGCCGTGGTCGTTAAGGTAGGCCGCGAGCGGCATCGAGTTGGTGTAGAGCCGGATGTTGCGGTCGGCGAGCTTGACGCCGAGATGGAAGCAGGTTGAACCGCCATGCACGATGACCGCGTCGCCGTCGCGCACCATGGTCGCCGCAAGAGCGGCGATCTGCCGCTTGGCCTCGACCGCGAGATCGCGGTTCTCGTCGTAGGGCCTGGCATAGGCGATACCGGCCTGTGAAGCGCCATCCAGCGCCGAGATGCCGCCATAGACTTTCCGTGCTTCGCCGGCCTCGTCGATCTTGTCGATGTCGCGCCGCACCGTCGCAGCCGATACGCCGAGCCGCTCCTGCAGCTCGCGCACCGAGGCGAAGGGGCGATCCCGCAACAACTCGACGATCTGGCGCTGGCGGCCGGAGTCGCTCAACGGATACCCTCCCGAAATGCCATTTTGTCACGGCAATTGGTGCAACTTACTCAACGCGCATCGGATTGCAAGCTCGATTTGACGGGATAAGATCACTATTGACGTAACTTACTCGCATCTGCGATACCAGCGTCACTCGTTATCCCGGCACCGGGACATCCAAAGCCGTGGCCACGCGGCCGGTTTGTGGAGGAATTTCGATGGCAACCTATGCGGATGCGCAGGATTTGGCTGCTTTGCGGTCGCTTTCGGCCAGCATCGGGCGCGACCCGCATTTGACCCAGGCCGCGGGCGGCAACACATCGCTGAAAGCCGGCGACACGCTCTGGATCAAGGCTTCCGGTACCTGGTTGAAGGATGCGCTTGCGCAAGACATCATGGTTCCCGTGGCGATCCCTCCGCTGCTCAGGGCTGTCGAACAGCGCGACCCGGCCGCCGACCAGCCACAGGGCTTCGCCATCGAGGCGCTTAACACAAGCAGGTTGCGGCCCTCGATCGAGACCACGGTTCACGCCCTGATGCCGCAGCGCGTCGTTCTGCATGTCCATTGCGTCGACACCATTTCGCTCGCGGTACAGGCCGACTGCGAGGCTCAGGTCGCCAAGCGCCTGGATGGCCTCGAATGGGCGTATGTTCCTTATCGCCGACCGGGCCTGCCGCTTGCCCAGGGCATTGCCGAGCGTCTGCGACCCGGGGTCGATGTCCTGATCCTCGCCAATCACGGCCTGGTCGTCGCAGCCGAAACCGTCGCCGGAGCCGAGGCGCTGCTGCGTCGCGTCACACGACTTCTGGCGCGGCCGCCGCGCAAGGTTTCGGCGGCCGACGTTGGTGCATTGACGGCGCTCATCGGACGCACCGGTTACAGGTTGCCGGCGGATGTCGAGGCGCATGCAGCCGCGATCGATCCCGAAAGCTGCCGAATGGCATCGGGTGGCAGCCTCTATCCGGATCACGTCATCTTTCTCGGCCAGGGTTCGGTCGTGGCGAGACCCGATGAGGACGTGCAGCATGTCACCGAACGATGCGGCACGGCACCTGCGGCAATCCTGTTTCCCGGGCTTGGCGTGCTGATGCGCGGCGACGCCAGTGTCGGCGCCGACGCTCTGCAACGCTGCCTTGCCGACGTGACGGCGCGGGTCGACGTCGCGGCCAAGCTGAACTATCTCACCGCCGCCGAGAACGACGAACTGATCAACTGGGACGCCGAGCAGTATCGCCAGAAACTCAATGCAGCTGGCAGCTGACATGGCGCTTCCAACCGACCCGCTTTCGATCGGCCCGCTTTCGATCGGCATCGACATCGGCACATCAGGTGCGCGCGCCGTCGCCATGCGTCCGAACTTTTCGATTGCCGCGCGTTCCGCCGTTCCACTCGACAGATTTGGCCAGAACGCCCGCGACCCCTCAGTCTGGTGGTCGGCGGTCGGCGCGGCGCTGACGGAACTGCTTTCAGGCATCGATCGCGCGGCGGTCCGGTCGATCGCCGTCGACGGCACTTCCGGCACGCTGCTGCCGGTCGACGGCGCCGGGCGGCCGCTGGCCGAGCCGCTGATGTACAACGACAAGGTCGACGACGACGCCGTTCTGGCCGTGATCGCGCGCGAGGCGCCGGCAGCGAGCGCAGCGCTTGGGGCGACGTCCGGTCTGGCCAAGGCACTGTTGTTCCAACGCTTGCCCGGCGTCGCCGCGGTGCTGCACCAGGCCGACTGGATATCGGGACAGTTCTCTGGCCGCTTCGACATCAGCGACGAGAACAATGCCTTGAAAACCGGCTACGACGTCGAGGCCCGCCGCTGGCCGGACTGGATCGCAGCGACCGGCATGCGCATGGAATTGCTGCCGGGTGTCGTCAGGCCGGGCGATGTCTCCGGCACGCTCACCGCGAGCGCCGCCCACCTGTTCGGCCTGGCGCGCGACGTGGCCGTGGTCGCCGGCACGACGGATGGTTGCGCGTCGTTCCTGGCAACGGGTGCTTCGGCAGTTGGCGACGGCGTGACCGCGCTGGGGTCGTCGCTGACCATCAAGATCCTGTCCGACCGGCCGATCTCGGCACCGCAGTTCGGCATCTACAGTCACCGGTTGGGAGATGCCTATCTAGCGGGCGGTGCGTCAAACTCCGGGGGCAAGGTGCTGGCGCAGCATTTCCCTCTCGCGCGCATCATCGAGCTCAGTGCGGCGATCGACCCCATGACAGAGACGGGCCTCGACTATTATCCGCTTCCCGCGGTCGGCGAACGCTTCCCCGTAGCCGATCCTGCTCTGCCGCCACGCCTGACGCCGCGGCCGGCGGACGACGCCGACTATCTGAAAGCGATGCTGGAGGGCATTGCCGGGATCGAGGCGCTCGGCTATCGCCGGCTTGCCGAGCTCGGCGCGCCTCGGCTGATCTCGGTCAGAAGTGTCGGCGGCGGTGCGGCAAATCCCGCCTGGACGGCGATCCGGCAGCGCAAGCTGGGCGTCAGCTTTCTGCCTGCGCTTTCGGATGAGGCGGCCGCCGGCACGGCTCGGCTGGCGCTGATGGGCGCAATCGAAGCGGGGCTTTCGTGAGCACGAAAACAATTGAACATCTCGACGGCATCGGAGCGCTGGTTCAGCGCTATCAGGTGTTCCTGCTCGATCAGTTCGGCGTGTTGCACGACGGCACAAACCCTTATCCGGGTGCTGTGGAGGCGTTGTCGGCGCTGAAGCGCGCAGGCAAGACGATCGTGCTGGTCTCGAACTCCGGCAGGAGGGCGCGGCCCAACGAGATCCGCTTGCTGAAGCTCGGCTTCGAACAGGGAAGCTGGGATCAATTCGTCTCTTCCGGCGAGATCGCGTGGCGGTCCTTTCACGAAATGGCGACATCCGGAAAGCTGCGCCCAAACACAAAGTGCCTGCTGATCAGCCGTGAAGGCGACCGCTCGGCGATTGAAGGCCTGCCTTTCGCATTGACCGGCGACGGCGGCGACGCCGAGTTGGTGCTGATCGCCGCCAGTGAGGGCGATCGCTATGACATAGACCACTATCGCAGACTTTTTGCACCGGCAGCGATGCGGCAGGTGCCGTGCTTCTGCACCAACCCGGACAAGATCATGCTGACGGCAGTGGGGCCTCGCTTTGGCGCTGGCCAGCTTGCGGATCTGTACGAGAGCCTCGGTGGCAGCGTCACCCGCATCGGCAAGCCCTACGCGCCGATCTTCGACGCCGCACTGGCGCTGGCGGGCAACCCGGACCGCAGCAGCGTGGTCTGTGTCGGCGACAGCGTCGAACACGATATCGTCGGTGGAACTGGTGCCGGCGTGGCGACTGCGCTGGTCTTGTCCGGAATATTGGCGGACACCCCTGACCTGGGCGGCCTTTTCGACAGTCTGGACGCCTACCCCGACTACACCACGGATCGTTTCAAATTCGCTGATTGAGGCCGGAAATTTCCAGGGGTTTAGCGCCGCCACGGTGATCGTGCTGTCGGTCATGCTGCTTGGTGGCACAGCTCTTTGGCCGCCGTCGCCAGTTCACATCTGATCCGTCAGAGGCTATTGATCCTGCATGCGTGATTTTCAATTCCCCGGACGGTCGCCGGTTCGTGCGACGGAAGCGATGGCCGCGACGTCGCACCCGCTGGCGACGCTGGCGGCGGTCGAGATGCTGCGGTCCGGCGGCAACGCAATGGACGCGGCCGTGTGCGCGGCTGCGGTGCAGGCGGTCGTCGAACCGCAATCGACCGGTATCGGCGGCGACTGCTTCGTCCTCTACTGTCCCAACGGCCAAGGCGAGGTCATCGCTTTCAATGGCTCGGGCCGCGCACCCGCCGCGGCGACCCCTGAATGGTATCTGGACAGGGGGCATGACGCGCTGCCCGAATCCGGGCCACACGCGGTCACCGTACCGGGTGCCATCGACGCCTGGTGCCGACTGCTCGAGGATCACGGCAGAAAGGGCATCGACGCCGCGCTCGCGCCCGCCATTCGCTACGCCGAGCAGGGCTATGTCGTCCAGGACCGCGTGGCCTTCGACTGGGCCGAAAGTGTTCCCTTGCTTGCCGCCGACGAGCATGCCGCGCGGATCTTCCTGCCGGATGGAAGGGCACCGCAGGCCGGCGAGCTGCATCGGCAGCCGCAACTGGCCGACACATTGCGCATCGTCTCGCGCCGCGGTCGCGCCGGCTTCTATGAGGGCGAGGTCGCCGACGACATCGTATCGCGTCTGCGTGCGCTTGGCGGGCTGCATGCGCTCGAGGATTTCGCGGCCACCAGGGGCGACTATGTCAGGCCCGTCGGTACGTCCTACCGAGGTTACGACATCCATCAGATGCCGCCGAACAACCAGGGGCTGACGGCACTGATCATGCTGAATGTGCTGTCGGGCTTTGCGCTCGGCTCGCTGGAACGGAACGGCGCCGAGCGGCTTCACCTCGAAATCGAAGCGGGCCGGCTTGCCTATCAGGATCGCGACAATTTCATCGGCGACCAGGATGTCGTCCATGTTCCCGTGGAGCAGTTGCTGTCCAGGTTTCATGCGGACCGGCTTCGCGCCGAGATCGATCCGGCGCGCGCGATGACGCATCTGCCTCGCCTCGAGCTTCAGCCGAGCGACACTGTCTACATCTCGGTGGTCGACCGCGACCGTAATGCGGTCAGCTTCATCAACTCGACCTTTGGTTCGTTTGGCAGCGGCGTCGTCGGCCCCGGGACCGGGGTCGTCCTGCAGAACCGCGGCAGCAGCTTCCGCCTGGCGGCGGACCATCCAAACCGCATCGCACCGGGAAAACGCCCGATGCACACCATCATGCCGGGCATGATGACTTCCAAAGGCCGGGCAGTCATGCCGTTCGGGGTGATGGGCGGCGGCTACCAGCCCTTCGGCCACGTCCACTTGCTCACCAACATGATCGATTTCGGCATGGACCCGCAGGAGGCGCTGGATGCGCCGAGGGTGTTTTACAGACAGGACATGGTGGAGGCCGAGCGTGGAATTCCGGCCGATGCGATCGCCGGCCTGCGCGAGCGAGGCCACCAGCTGTCCATCGCGACCGAGCCGCATGGCGGCGGCCAACTGGTGCTGATCGACTGGGACAAAGGCACGCTTACCGGCGCATCCGATCCGCGCAAGGACGGTTGCGCGCTGGGTTACTGACGATCGGTCGCGCCTGAGCCAGAAGGCAGGGCGCGGACGGGTTTGCCGAGCTTGCGCGACGGTTTTCAGCGGGTCTCAGGGTCTGTCACGAGGCGTCATGCATGCTGGTTCTGGTCAGCTTTGGCGTTGCCGCCACCAGCGCCTTGCCGATCGCCGACTGCGGCGCATCGATGACGGCACGGGCGTCGCCGCTCTCGGCGATCCGCCCGGCGTCGAGGATGGCGATACGATGGGCGATGGCGCTGATAACGCCGAGATCGTGCGAAATGAACAGATAGGCGATCCGTTCCTCGCGCTGCAGATCGAGCAGCAATTGCAGGATCTGTCCGCGCACCGACACGTCGAGCGCGGACACTGCCTCGTCGAGCACCACCAGC
Source organism: Mesorhizobium sp. (assembly GCF_004962245.1). Taxonomy (GTDB): domain Bacteria; phylum Pseudomonadota; class Alphaproteobacteria; order Rhizobiales; family Rhizobiaceae; genus Mesorhizobium. The sequence continues at coordinate 80,083 of NZ_SUHQ01000029.1, forward strand.
GACGGCTTTGTGGCGATGGCGCGAGCAATCGCGATGCGCTGGCGCTGGCCGCCGGAGATCTCGTGGATGGCGCGAGTGGCCAGGTCAGCGCTCAAGCCGACGCGCTCGAGCAGAGCGGCGATGCGGCGCGGGCGCTCTCGCCGGGAGGCGATGCCATGGACGCGCAGCGGATCGCCAAGCACGCGCGCAACGGTGGCGCGTGGGTTGAAGGCGGCGAGCGGGTCCTGGAACACCATTTGCAGACGCGCACGCCGGGCGCGCAAGGCGGCGCCGTTCAAGGACAGGAAATCGCCGCCTTCGAATTCGATATGGCCGGCGTCGGGTTCGATGAGGCGCAGCAGCAACCGTGCGATCGTCGACTTGCCGCTGCCGGAAGGCCCGGCCAGCGCCAACGTCTCGGCGGGTTCGATGTGAAAGGAAATGCCGTCGACGGCGGCAATGGTCTGGCCGCCGCGACGATATCGCTTGGTCAGTTCGGAAACGGCCAGCAACGGACTGCTCATGCAGGCGTTCCGGTCCGCCACGGCATTGGCCCGGCATCGAGGCCGAGGTGGGCATCGAGCAGCGCTCTTGTATAGGCGTTGCGCGGGGTATTGACGACCTGCGCGGTCGTGCCGATTTCCACCAGGTCGCCGTGCCGGAACACGGCGATGCGTTCGGCAAGCTCTGCGGCCAGCGCGATGTCGTGGCTGACGAACAGCAGCGTCATGCCGTCCTCGGCCACCAATTGCCGGATGAGTGCTGCGATCTCGGCCTGCACGATGGTGTCGAGCGCGCTGGTCGCCTCGTCGGCGATGAGCAATTTCGGACCGGCTGCGATCGCGGCGGCGATCGCCACGCGCTGTTTCTGGCCACCGGACAGCTGATGCGGATAGGCGCGCAAGGCGACGTCCGGGTCGGGCAGGCGGACGCGTTCAAGCAGGGTTTTTGCCTTGGCATAGGCGGCCGACCAACCAAGGCCGAGATGCGTGTGCGCGACTTCCGCGATCTGCTTGCCGACCGCCATCACCGGATCGAGGCTGGCCGAGGGGTCCTGGAAGACGAAGCCGATGTCGCGGCCACCGATAGGAGCATGGTTGCGTCCCGGCCAATCGATGCGGCCTTCAATCCTCGAGGATTGCGGCAGCAGCCCGGCAATGGCAAGCGCCAGCGTGCTCTTGCCTGAACCGCTCTCGCCGATGATGGCGACGCGTTCGCCGGCGGCAACGTCGATGCTGATATGTTTCAATGCCGCCACCTCGCTTCCGTCGCGGCGATAGGTAACCGTCAGATCGCGGACCGAAAGCAGCACCGTCACGACAGGCTCCTTCTCACCGCTGTCGTCTCGACGACGCCTTCGCCGGCGAGATAGACGCCGAGCACGGTCAGCACGAGTGCGATGCCCGGAACGATCGACAGGAAGGGCGCGGTGCGCAGCACGGCGCGGCCTTCGGCGATCATGCCGCCCCAGGTCACGCGGTTGGGATCGCCGAGGCCGAGAAACGACAGCGCCGCTTCGGTGAGGATCGCGGCGGCGACGATCACCGACGACAGTGCCAGCACCGGCGGCAATGCGTTGGGCAGCACTTCGCGAAAGGCGATCTCCAGCGGATGCATGCCGATGACGCGGGCGCTCGCGACAAAATCGCGCTCGCGGATCGACAGCACTTCGGCGCGGGCGACACGCGCTGGCCCGGTCCAGGCGCCGAGCGCGATCGCCGCAACGACGACGCCGAGCGACGGCCCGACGATGCTGACGAAGGCGAGCGCCAGCAGGAAGCTTGGCACGGTCTGGAAGGCGTCGGTGACACGCATCAGCACTTCGTCGACGAGGCCGCCGGCAAAGCCGGCCAGCGTGCCGACCACTGCCCCTATGACAAGAGCCGCGGCTGCCGCCGCCAGCCCGACCGCCAGCGAGGTGCGGGCGCCGTGGAAAAGCTCGGCCGTTACGTCGCGGCCGAGCCGGTCGGTGCCGAGCGGCAGCAACCAGTCCTGGAAAGGCGGCAGCAGCGCCGGCCCGGCAATGGCTTGCGGATCGCCGGGAAAGATCAGCGGCGCTGTCAGCGCCATGGCGAACAGCGCTATCAGGATGATCGCGCCGGCAACCGCTTCCGGCGTGCCGAGAAAGCGGCGGAGCGGGTTCACGCGCTCGCCTCGCTGGCGCCGACGCGCGGATCAAGGACAGCGTAGGCGATGTCAACGAGAAGGTTGATGACGATGACCATAACGGCGCTGACGAGGATGATACCGAGCAACAATGGTATGTCACGCGCGGCCACCGCTTCCTGCGCCAGCCGTCCGAGGCCGGGCACGGAAAAGACGCTTTCGATGACGACGCTGCCGCCGAGCATCTGCGCCGATTGCAGGCCGAGCATGGTGACCAGCGGCAACAGTGCGTTGCGGGCGACGTGGGCGAGCACGATGCGGCGGCGGGAAAGCCCTTTGGCGCGAGCCGCAAGGACAAAATCCTGTCGCCAGACCTCGGCCATGCCGGCACGCATCATGCGCAGATAGAGCGCGAGATAGATGAAGCCGAGTGCCGACACCGGCAGGACGAGATGGCGGGCGATATCGACAGCCCGGTCGAGGCCGGTCTTGCCCGAGGCGATGCTCTCGATGCCGCCGATCGGAAACCAGCGCAGGTCGACGGCGAAGACAATGATCAGCACCAGCCCGAGCCAGAAGCCCGGTACGGCGTAGAGGGCCAGGGATCCGATCGACAAGAAGCGGTCACGAACACTGCCGGGTCTGGCGCCGGCATAGATGCCAAGCGCCGAGCCGAGGCCGAAGGAGAGCGCGGTGGCGCTGCCCATCAACAGCAACGTGTTGGGCAGGCGTTCGAGGATCACGTCGCGGATCGGCCGCGAGAAGGTGACGGACTGGCCGAGGTCAAGATGCAGCAGCGCCCAGAGATAGTTGGCTAGGCGCGTCAGCACCGACTGATCGAGACCCCAGCGATGGCGCAGCAATTCGATCATGCCGGCGTCGCCGCCGGTCGAGGCGATATAGGCGTCGACCGCATCACCGGGGGCCGTTTCCAGCAAAAGGAAAGTGCCGATGACGACGATCAACAGCACGAAGATGCCGCCAATGAGGCGCCGACGGATGAGGGTGAGGGCGCGGTTCATGGTGCAACGCTGATAGGAGAGCCAAGTCTTCGGTGCTGCGCTCTACGGCGCCCCCCTCTGTCCTGCCGGACATCTCCCCCACAAGGGGGGAGATTGGCAGCTTCGGCGCTCAGCTCACTCCTGCAACGTTGGCGATTGGCGAAAGGCCAGATGACAGCCGATCTCCCCCCAAGTGGGGGAGATGTCCGGCAGGACAGAGGGGGGCGCGAAGGAACGCTCATTATCGAAACTGAGCACCCGAATAGTCCGGGTGCAAGCCTGGATGGCTCGTTCAAGCCTCCATCCAGGTATCCGCCCAGTTCGACACCGCCCAGCGCGGGTTGTTGGCGATATTCCCGACCGTGTCTCTGACCACGCTGATGAAGCTCCATTCGGCGACGTTGATCAGCGGCAGGTCTTCGGCCACCTTCTTCTGGAATGCCTTGTAGAGTTCGGTGCGGGCCGCTGTGTCGAGCGTCTCGGATGCCTTGGCGATGAGGGCGTCGAGTTCGTCGTTCTTGTAGCCGCCCTGGTTGGAGAAAGGCACGCCGTCCGGAATGCCGCTCTGCACCAGAATGGTGGTCGAGATCGCCGGATCGCCGCGGAACACCGGCGGCCCGACCGCAAGGTCGAAGGCGTGGTCGGTGTAGACGGCCTTGATATGCGCGGCCGAGTCGTTGTTGACCAACTGGGCGTCGATGCCGATGGCGGCGAGCGCCTGGCGCAGATAGTCGCCGAACTGCTTGGTCTCGTTGAAATAGGGTGCCGGCAGCAGCTTCAGCGAAAAGCGCTTGCCGTCGTCGCTTCGTCTGTAGCCGGCTTCGTCGAGCAAGGCGTTGGCCTTGGCCACGTCGAAGGCATAGGTCGGCACATCGGCCGTATAGAACTGCGGATCGTTTTTCGGCACCGGGCCGGTGGCAGTGGCGGCGTAGCCGAGGAACACCGTCTTGACGACGAAATCCTTGTCGATGGCGTGAGCGATCGCCTTGCGCACTTTCAGGTCGGCCAGCTCCTTGCGGCGATGGTTGAGCTCGACGACGAGCTGATAGGTCAGCCCTTCATAGCCCTTGGTGATCACCTTGAGACCAGGCACCTTGGAGATGCGGTCGAGGTCGGCCAGCGGCACGGCGGAGAAGGCCGCGAGCTGGATCTCTTCCGCCTCAAGCGCGCTTGCTGCCGAGGTGCGGTCGGGCAGCACCTGATAGATGATCTCGTCGAGGTAGGGTTGGTCCTTGCCCCAATAGTCGGCATTCTTCTCCAGCCGGTAATATTCGCCGGGTTTGTGTTCGGCGAATTTGAACGGGCCGGTGCCGATCGGCGCGTTGTTGGCCGGGTTCTCCTCGATCTTTCCGCTCTCGTAGACGTGCTTCGGCACCACGCTGCTCAGCGCCGGCAGGGCGTTGCGGATCAACTGGAACGGTGTCGGCTTGGCGAATTTGAACACCGCGGTCAGTTCGTCCGGCGTGTCGACCGCCTCCAGATCCTTGAACACGGTGCGGCCGAGATTCTGCAGCGGCTTCCAGATTTGCAGCGCCGAGAAGGCGACGTCGGCGGAGGTGAAGGGTTTGCCGTCATGCCAGTTGACGCCTTGGCGCAATTTGAATGTCACCGACAGGCCGTCGGCAGCGCCTTCCCAACTGAGCGCGAGGCGCGGGTCGAGCCCGTCCTTGCCGTCGAAGGAGGCCTCGGCCAGCGTTTCCACGACCTTGCTCGAAATGAAGAACACGCCGTTGGAGGCGACGATCGCCGGATTGAGGTTGCGCGGCTCGGAATCGGCGGCGACGACCAACCGCCCACCTTTCTTCGGAGTCTGCGCCAGACCGATGGTCGGCAGCGCCGTCGAAGCCAGAAGGAATGCCGAACCGGCAAGCACCGTGCGCCTGGAAATCGTGAACTCTGACATGATCGAACTCCGTCCCTCTCAGCCACCCAGGCCGGGTGGGCCAATACCCTCGGATGCCAGATGGTATCCTTGCAAGTGTGATTATGAGCCTCGCCGAGGGTTTCGCCAGAGATGGATTTGGCGCATCCTCTTGTGGCTTTGAAAATTCCGTCCGCTGGACCAGTTGCAGGGAAGCGGTTCAAGTCGATCTATTCTGGTAGGACCAGATCAGGTTCGACGCTGCTGTATACGATGGCAGAGCGCGCCGCCGCGACCGTTGCACCTATTTCTGGCTGGACCAGACTGGATAGAATAGTGCAGATTTGACCGACAGTCAGGCAATCCGACCAGCCGGCCAGGGATTCAGGGAGAAGAAAGATGAACGTCGCCCCGGGCAAGAATGCCGTCAGCACCATCCCGTTCGATCACGCCAGGGTCGATCGGCTGATGGAGGAGGCCGGCATCGACGTGCTGCTCGCCACCTCCAAGCACAACACGCAGTATCTGCTTGGCGGCTATAAGTTCATCTTCTTCGCGGCCATGGATGCGATCGGCCACAGTCGCTATCTGCCGGTTGTCGTCTACGAGAAGGGTGGGCCGGAGCATGCCGCCTATATCGGCAACCGCATGGAAGGCGGTGAGCATCAGAACAACCCGTTCTGGACGCCGACATTGCACACCGCCTGCTGGGGCACGCTCGACGCCGCAAACCTTGCCGTCGAACACCTGACGAAAATCGGCAAGGGCGATGCCCGCATTGGCATCGAGCCGGCCTTTCTGCCGTCCGATGCCTACACGCTGATCCGCAAGGCGCTGCCGGACGCCAAGCTGATCGATGCGACTGATATGCTGGAGCGGATGCGGGCGATCAAGACGGAAGCAGAGCTGGAGAAGCTGCGCATTGCCTCCGAGCTGATCACCGATTCCATGCTGGCAACCATAGCCTGGGCGCGCGAAGGCACGACCAAGAGCGAGATCATCGAGCAGTTGCGGCGCGAGGAGACCAATCGCGGCGCGCATTTCGAATATTGCCTTTTGACGCTGGGCTCCAGCCACAACCGAGCCGCCTCGCCGCAGGCCTGGCAGAAGGGCGAGGTGTTGTCGATCGATTCCGGCGGCAACTATCACGGCTATATCGGCGACCTCTGCCGCATGGGCGTGCTGGGCGAGCCGGACGCCGAGCTGGAAGATCTGCTGGCCGAGGTCGAGACGGTGCAGCAGGCGGCCTTCTCCAAGGTCAGGGCGGGCACGCTCGGCGGCGACATGATCTCCCACGCGCAAGGTGTGCTGAAAGCATCGAAGGTTGCCTCCTATACCGATTTCTTTGCCCACGGCATGGGGCTGATCACGCATGAAGCGCCGTTCCTGATGACCAACCATCCGGTGACCTATGAAGGCACCTATGCCGAAAAGCCGCTGGAGAAAAACATGGTGCTCTCGGTCGAGACGACGATGCTTCACCCGACGCGCGGCTTCATCAAGCTCGAGGACACGGTGGCGGTTACCGATACCGGCTACGTCATGTTCGGCGACCGGGGCAGGGGTTGGAACAGGGGTAGCGCTTCATAAGGCGAATGACGGTGCTGCCCCTCATCCGCCTGCCGGCACCTTCTCCCCGTATAGTGACGGGGGGAGAAGGGAACTGAGCGCGACCCCGGCACTCTTCCTGCCAACGCTGGCGGTTGGCGAAATCATTGGTGGCAGCGTCCTTCTCCCCGTTTGCGAGGAGAAGATGGCGGCAGCCAGATGAGGGGCGGCGCTGCCGAAGAAGGAAGCAGCCGAGCCTATTTCCCGCCCGGCGGCAGCAGCCGGAAATCCGGTAGGTCGCGCAGCACCAGCTCAGGCCCGGCCGGCGAATAAACGACGAAAAGCTGCATCGGGCCATCGCCGGTGTTCAGTGTTGAGTGGAAGCGGCTTTCCGGCACGTAAATGGTGCAGCCGGGTCCGACCTTCTCAACGACCGGATTGCCGCTCTCGTCCTCGACCATCTGCTCGCCATGGCCTGATATGACGAAGATGATCTCCTCCGCGCCCGGATGATTGTGGCGCGTGTGGCCCTTGCCGGATGGCAGGTCGACGACGCCACCGGAAAAGTGCGTCGCGCCGTTCACCTCGGGCGCGACTGTCAGCGACAGTCTACCCCAGTCGAAGCCGAAGGCGCTGACATCCTTCGGATACACGAATACCTTGCTCTTGTCGGTCATCGTCTCATCCCTTCTTTTTCTTGGCGATTGCGCCGCCATGGGTGATGGCCTTGAAATCCGCCGTCTGCCTGGCGATTGCCGCTTCCGCCGGCAGCCGCTCCATCGAACTGGCGCCGTAAAAACCGTGCAGGCCCTTGCAGCGTTCGAGGATGTAGCGGGCGTCGTCCGGCATCGAGATCGGCCCGCCATGGCAAAGCAGGATGACGTCCTTGCGCACCGAGCGCGCTGCCGCGGCGATGGCGTCGATTTCTATGACGCAGTCGTCCAGCGACTTGGCCGACGTCGCGCCGATCGAGCCGCCGGTGGTCACCCCCATATGGGCGACGATGATGTCAGCGCCGGCCTTGGTCATGGCGCGCGCCTCGTCGGGGTTGAACACATAGGGCGTCGTCAGGAGGTCGAGCTTGTGCGCCTCCGCGATCATGTCGACCTCAAGCCCGAAGCCCATGCCGGTTTCCTCGAAGCTCTGCCGCATCTGGCCGTCGAACAGGCCGATGGTTGGAAAGTTCTGCACGCCGGAAAAGCCCATCGTCTTCAGTTCGGTCAGCAGCAGCGGCATAATGACGAAGGGATCGGTGCCGTTGACGCCGGCCAACACCGGCGTCTTCTTGACCACCGGCAGCACCTCGTAGGCCATTTCCTTGACGATCTCGTTGGCGTTGCCATAGGCGAGCAAGCCGGCGGCCGAGCCGCGGCCGGCCATGCGGTAGCGGCCGGAATTGTAGATGATGATCAGGTCGATGCCGCCGGCCTCCTCGGCCTTGGCCGACAGGCCAGTGCCGGCGCCGCCGCCGACGATCGGCACGCCACCAGCAATCATCTTGCGGAATTTTTCCAGGATCTTCTTGCGCGGTATGGCGGGCATGGTTCGTCTCTCACTGTCTGGCGATGTCGAGAAAGGCCGCTGTTGCAGCCTTGGCGAATTCGGGATCGTTGATGTGCAGCGGCAAGCGCGTCACGCGTCGCGTGTTATCAGGCATGATCGTGCGCTCGATGGCCTCGAAGAGTGCTGCATCGGCTTCGGGGTCGAAGAAGGCGCCGCCTTCGATATCGAGCGCCGAAATGCCTTTTTCGGGAATGAGGAACCGGACCGGTCCCTCGCAGAGGCTCAGTCTTGCGCCGATCCATTCGCCGATCTTGCGGCTTTCGTCAGGGGTCGTGCGCATCAGCGTCACGTTGGGATTGTGCTCATATAACAAGCGTTCGCGATAGCGTTCCGGAACGGTTGGCCGCGCCCAGAAATTCACCATGTCGAGTGCGCCGACCGAGCCGACATAGGGCAGCCTGGTGCGGGCGATCGCGCCGAAGCGGTCTTCGGTCGCCGGCAGCACGCCACCGAGCAAGAGATCGCAGACCTCGGTCGTCGTGATGTCGATGACGCCGGCCAGCAGGCCGCTGTCGGCAAGCTTCTCCATGGTGCGGCCGCCGGTGCCGGTGGCGTGGAAGACCATACAGTCATAGGTAGAGCGAAGCTCATCGGCGATGGACGTCACGCATGGCGTGGTCACGCCGAACATGGTGAGGCCGATCGACGGCTTGCCGTCGGGCGGCGGCGCCGGCTTCGCCGCCATGCCGGATATCGCCTGGGCGGCATTGTGCAGCACGACACGGGACAGCCGGTTCAGGCTGGCCATGTCGGTCACCGACGGCATCATGACGATGTCGGACACATCGACATAAGGCGCGGTGTCGCCCGAAGCGAGCGTCGAGACCATGATCTTAGGCAGGCCGAGCGGCAGCGTGCGCATGGCGGCAGTGATGATCGAAGTGCCGCCACCACCACCGATACCGACCATGCCTGATATGTCGGTGCGGGATTGGACAAACCGGGTGAAGGCTATGGCCATTGCCGCCACCGCGGTGCCGCGGTCATCGATGCCCAGCACGGCACTGCCGCCATCCGGATGGTGACCGGCGACCTCCTCGGCCGAGACATCGACCGGCACGGTCGCGCCACGTGTTCCAACATCGACGCGGGCAACAACGGCACCGGTGGCGGTGATCGCGTCGGCAAGAAAGGCGAGTTCCTCGCCTTTGGTGTCGGCGGTGCCCACCACGTAGATGCGCTTCATTGCGTTTCCCCGGTTTTCGGCGCGCTCGGCGTTGCCGCCTGCCGCTCTTGCCGGCCGTTCGGCGACGCGAATGCCATTGCAATTTTTTGAGACGCGCGTATCGTATTGATATGGATGTCTCACGTCAACAAGTGGTGAACGATGACACCGGCCAAGCAGCGAAGCATGGGGCCCGCGTGCGCACAAAGCGGTTGATGCTGGAGACGGCGACAAGGCTGATGCAGTCGGGCGCCACGCCCTCGGTCAGTGAGGTCGCGGAAGCGGCCCAGGTTTCCCGTGCTACCGCCTATCGCTATTTTCCGAGCCAGGCGGCGCTGGTACAGGCAGTGGTCGACGAAGGTCTCGGGCCGATCCTCACCTGGCAATCGACCTCGGCCGATGCCGAACGCCGGGTTGCCGAACTGTTCGACACGGCCATGCCGCGTATCGAAGCTTTCGAGGCGACCTTCAAGGCGGCGCTAAAGCTGTCGCTCGACCAATGGGCGCGGCGGCAGGCCGGCACGCTGGGCGGCGAGCCGGCCCTCACGCGCGGCCATCGCGTCGATCTGCTCAAGGACGCGATCGCACCGCTCAAGGACCGGCTGCCGCCACGCGAATTCAAGCGCCTGGCGCAGGCCCTGTCATTGATCTTCGGCGTCGAAGTGCTCATCGTGCTGAAAGACATATGGGGGCTGGACAGCCGCAAGATGATGTCGGTGGCGCAGTGGGCAGCCGGCGCCCTGGTACGGGCTGCAGTGATGGAATCGATGACCGAAGGAGGCAGGAGCGCGCCGGCGACAGCCACGGAATAATCTTTGATCTGGTTCGACCAGATGGAGATGCCGATTACCGACAATAGTCGCGATGCTGTAGTCCGAACAAGGCCCTTGCGTATCAAGGAGTAGGAAAATTTAAGAAAAACAGGCAGATGTTGCTGGAATCCCCTTGTCTGAGGGCCTTCCATCATCCAAGAAAGAGCTTGACGTTCGTCCGAAATTGGTAATACCAGATCAGGACAATGACGCGGATTAAAAGTGAGGGCTGCGATCCATTTCCGGCTGGGCGAGGAGGCTCAAAAACCGGGACGGTGCCATCACGGGAGGAACTACCAGGGCCGGCCTCGCCGCCGGCTCGCATGACACGGGTAGAATGCGCACAAGGGAGGAAATCATTATGCGCAAGACAATGACCAGCGTGCTTGCTGGTATCGCGATGACGCTTGCCAGCGGAACGGCGGCGTATTCGCAGGAGCTCACGATTTTCTGGGCGGAATGGGATCCGGCCAATTACCTGCAGGAACTCGTCAACCTTTACGAGGCCGAGACCGGCGTGAAGGTCACGGTCGAAACCACGCCTTGGTCCGACTTCCAGACCAAGGCCTTCACCGAGTTCAACGCCAAGGGCAGCGCCTACGACATGGTGGTCGGCGATTCCCAGTGGATCGGCGCCGCATCGGAGGCGGGCCACTATGTCGACCTCACCGACTTCTTCAACAAGCACAATCTGAAGGAGGTGATGGCGCCAGCGACAGTCAAGTACTACGCCGAATATCCGTCGAACTCCGGCAAGTACTGGTCGATCCCGGCCGAGGGTGACGCAGTCGGCTGGTCCTACCGCAAGGACTGGTTCGAGGACCCCAAGGAAAAGGAAGCCTTCAAGGCCAAGTATGGCTACGATCTCGACGTGCCGAAGGATTTCAAGGCGCTGCGCGACATCGCCGAATTCTTCCACCGTCCCGACGAGAAACGCTACGGCGTCGCCATTTACACCGATAACTCGTATGACGCCCTGGTGATGGGTGTCGAGAACGCCATCTTCTCCTTCGGCGGCGAACTTGGCGACTATGCCACTTACAAGGTCGACGGGATCATCAACTCCGAGCAGAACGTCAAGGCGCTCGAGGCCTACAAGGAGCTCTATTCCTTCACCCCTCCTGGTTGGGCCAAGAGCTTCTTCATTGAGGACAACCAGGCGATCACCGAGAACCTGGCGGCGATGAGCATGAACTACTTCGCCTTCTTCCCGGCGCTCATCAACGAGGCGTCGAACCCGAATGCCAAGGTCACCGGCTTCTTCGCCAATCCTCCAGGACCGAACGGCGACCAGTTCGCCGCGCTTGGCGGCCAGGGCATCTCCGTCATCTCCTATTCCCAGAATCAGGAAGAGGCGATGAAGTTCCTGGAATGGTTCATCAAGGACGAGACGCAGAAGAAATGGGCGGAACTCGGCGGCTACACGGCAAGCGCCAAGGTGCTCGAGTCGCCTGAATTCCAGAACGCCACGCCTTACAACAAGGCCTTCTACGAAACCATGTTCAAGGTGAAGGACTTCTGGGCGACGCCGGAATATGCCGAGCTGCTCATCCAGATGAACCAACGCGTCTATCCGTACATCACCGGCAATCAGGGCACGGCCAAGGAAGTGCTCGATTCCCTCGCCGCGGACTGGAACGCGACGTTCAAGAAATACAACCGCGTGAAGTAACCGGCACTAACGCTCGGAGGGGGCGGGAGCCCGCCCCTTCCGTTTTCGTTTCCGGACAAGGAAGGAACGGGCCTTGGCCACTGCAGTCATGACCACGCTGGATCCCAACTCGCGCTCCGCCGCCCGAGGCATGAGCGACCTCACGATCCGCAATCTCTTCATCATTCCGACGATCATTTTCCTGATCGTCTTCAACATCTTTCCGCTGCTCTATTCGCTCGGCTATTCGTTCACCGACTTTCGCGCGTCGAGCCCCGCGCCGGCCAGTTTCGTCGGACTGCAGAATTACCGCGAGCTGCTCAACGACCCGTTCATCTGGTCGAATTTCGCCATCACCGCCAAATATGTCATCGTCTCCGTCGTCGGCCAGGTCATCGTCGGCTTCGGCGTGGCGTTGCTGCTCAACCGCGATATCCCGTTGAAGGGCCTGCTGACGACACTGCTGCTGTTGCCAATGATGCTGTCGATGGCCGTCGTCGGACTGTTCTGGAAACTGCTCTACGATCCGTCCTTCGGCATCATCAACTATACGCTCGGCCTCGGCTCCTTCGAGTGGCTGTCCAACCCCGACATGGCGCTCTACGCGGTTGCCATCACCGACATCTGGATGTGGTCGCCCTTCGTGATGCTGCTGTCGCTTGCCGGCTTGTCGGCAGTGCCGAAGCACCTCTACGAGGCAGCGGCGATCGACCGCGCCGGCTCGTTCTACACCTTCTTTCGCATCACGCTGCCCTTGGTCGCGCCGATTCTGATGATTGCGATCATCTTCCGCACCATGGAGGCGTTCAAGACCTTCGATCTCGCCTACATCCTGACCAGCCAGCCAACCACCGAGGTGATCTCGATCCGGCTCTACAAGATGGCATTCCAGGAATGGCAGACCGGGCGCTCCTGCGCGCTCGCCTACATCGTGCTGATCATGATCCTGGCGATCACCAACATCTACGTCAAATACCTGAACAAGGTGAAGGAGCGCTAGAATGGCCGCTGTCACCACCTCTACCGAGCGTTCGCTCAACAAGCTGGCCATCGTCGGTGTGCTGATCGTCACGATCATCTTCCTGGCGCCGATCTACTGGATAGCCTCGACGGCGTTCAAGCCGCGCAACCTTGCCACCACCATCCCGCCGACGGTGGTTTTCCAGCCGGAGATATCGCCCTTCGTAAAGCTCTTCACCAAGCGGTCGCAGTTGCGCACCGCGCCGACGCCGGAACAATACGCCGCCGCCCCGTGGTGGGAGCGGCTGGTGTTTGACGGCGGCGAGAAGGTGGTGCGCTCGGGCAGGGGCGAGGTGCAGTGGTCCGGCTATCCGAACCGCTTCATGAATTCGCTGATCGTCGCCATCACCTCCACCGTCCTCGCCGTCGGCATGGGCACCTTCACGGCTTACGGGTTCTCGCGCTTCAGGATAAAGGGCGAACAGGACCTGCTCTTCTTCATCCTGTCGACGCGCATGCTGCCGCCAGTGGTGGTGGCGATCCCGATGTTCCTGATGTACCGGGCCGTCGGCCTCAACGACACGCATTGGGGCCTGATCATCCTCTATACCGCCTTCAACCTGTCCTTCTCGGTCTGGCTGATGAAGGGGTTCATGGACGAGATTCCGAAGGAGTATGAGGAGGCGGCCCTCGTCGACGGCTATACGCGCATGGAGGCCTTCTTCAAGATCGTTTTGCCGGAGGCCGCCACCGGCATCGCCGCCACCGCGGTGTTCTGCTTCATCACGGCGTGGAACGAATATGCCTTCGCGCTGATCATGACCAACCGCCGCGCCCAGACGGCACCGCCCTTCATCCCCAGCCAGGTCGGCTCCGGCCTTCCGGACTGGACAGTGATTGCAGCCGGAACCTTCCTGTTCCTGTTGCCGGTCGCGATCTTCACCTTCCTGCTTCGCAACCACCTCTTGCGCGGCATGTCCTTCGGAGCGATCCGCAAATGATCCGCCATGCTACAATCCAGCGCACGGCCGAGATCGTGATGGTGTGCGGCATCATCGCGCTCTGCCAGCCGTGGAATCTCTTCCTGCACCGCTATGGGGTGACAATCATCCTGATCGGGCTCGTTACCTTCCTGTGCACCAACTGGTTCGGCAAGCCGGACGATGAAACCGAGAAAACAGATGGGGTCTTCGACGTCTCCGACCACAATGAGGGCCGCACGTGACCCAAATCGAGCTTCGCGGCGTCCAGAAGTATTTCGGCGCCGTTCAGGTCATCAAGGACCTCAATCTCAAGATCGACGACAACGAGTTCATCGTGCTGCTCGGCCAGTCGGGCTGCGGCAAGACGACGACGCTTCGCGCCATCGCCGGGCTGGAGACGATCGACGGCGGCGATGTCCTCATCGACGGCAAGCCGGTCCAGCATCTCAAGGCGGCCGATCGTGACATCGCCATGGTCTTCCAGTCGTTCTCGCTCTATCCGCATATGAGCGTCTACGAGAACATCGCCTTCCCGCTCAGGGCGACGCGCAAGAGCAAGGCCGAGATCGACAGCGAGGTGCGCTCGGTCGCCAAGACGCTGCAGATCAGCGATCTCCTCGCCAGGAAGCCCTCGGCGCTGTCGGGCGGCGACATGCAGCGCGTGGCCATCGGCCGGGCGCTGGTGCGGCGGCCGAAGGCGATGCTGATGGACGAGCCGATCGGAGCGCTCGACGCCAAGCTTCGCGAGGAGATGCGGGCCGAGATCAAGCGCCTCCACATCAAGCAGGGCTCGACGACCATCTATGTCACCCATGACCAGATCGAGGCGATGAGCCTCGCCGACCGCATCGTCATCATGCATGAAGGCGTGCTGCAGCAGGTCGGCTCACCGGACGAGGTCTACTCGCGGCCGGCCAATCTGTTCGTTGCGCAGTTCGTCGGCAGCCCGGTGATGAACGTCGCCGACGTGGCTGTGGCGGAAAAAGCCTCGTCTGCCTCGGTGACGGTCGGCGGAGCGGCCACCGGCTTCGAGTTCCCGCGCGCGCTGCTGTCGAAGCTCAACGGCCATGCCAGTGACAAACTCGCGCTCGGCATCCGGCCGGAAGGCGTCATCGTTCGCCGCGAAGCGACGGAAGGGTTCTTGCCGGTCGAGGCGCAGATCGTCGAGCCGCTCGGATCCTTCGACATCGTCGACCTGAAGGTCGGCTCCACGATGCTGCGTGCCCGCACCAGGAGCGGGTTCGTCAGCGGGCCCGGCGTGAAGGTCTTCGCCAGGATCGATCCGGCCCAGGCGCATTTCTTCGATACGGCGAGCGGCAAATCGCTGGGGGTGAGACTCTGATGGCCCATATCCAGCTCAAGAACATCTCGAAGACATTCGGCAATCACACCGCATTGACCGGGCTCAACCTCGATATCGCCGATGGCGAGTTCTTCGTGCTGCTCGGCGAGACGGGCGCCGGCAAGACGACGACGCTGCGGATGATCGCCGGCCTGGAAAAGCCGAGCGAGGGGCAGGTCTTCATCGACGGCGTCGATGTCGCCAACTGGGGCGCGGCCGAGCGCGACGTGGCGCTGGTGCTGCAGCAATATTCGCTCTATCCGCGTTACACGGTGCGCGAAAACCTCGAATTTCCGCTGAAGCCGAAGATACGCCGGCTGCCCGACGCCGAGATCAAGGATCGTGTCGACCGCGCCGCCAGGACACTGCGGATAGAGCATCTGCTCGACCGCAAGACGGACCGGCTTTCGGGCGGCGAGATGCAGCGTGTCTCGATCGGCCGCGCCATCGTGCGCAAGCCGCGCGTGTTCCTGATGGACGAGCCGTTGTCGGCGCTCGACGCCAAGCTGCGCGAGGCGCTGCGCACCGAGCTGAAGAACCTGCAGATGCAGCTCGGAGCCACCTTCCTGTTCGTGACGCACGACCAGATCGAGGCGATGTCGATGGGCGACAAGGTCGGCGTGCTCAACCATGGCCGCATCGTCCAGACCGGCACACCGTATGAAATCTACAACAATCCGCGCGACACCTATGTGGCGAGCTTCGTCGGCTCGCCGCCGATGAATCTCATCGACGGCAAGCTCGTCGACGGCCGGGCGGTGATGGCGCCGCTGAATTTCGAACTGCCTTTCGCGGGGGGTGCCAAGACGGGCGCGGCGACGGACGGTCGCCCGCTCGTCTTCGGTATTCGTCCCGAGGACGTCTATCTCGAGACCGGGGCGCCGGTGGAAGCCCGCATCCACGATGTCGAAAATCATGGCGTCGAAAAGATTCTGACGCTGCGGGTCGGCGACGCCATGTTGCGGGCCACGGTGCCGGCCAGAACTGATGTCGAGATCGAACAGCCGGTGCGCTTTGCCTGGAACCCGGACAAGGTGGTGCTGTTCGACAAGGGCAGTGGGATAAGCCTGCGTCACGCCGGATGAGGCGGGTTAAGGCCTTTTGCGGCTTGCGGCAGCAGCCTTGGCTTGTCGCCCCGCAAGCAGGCGCCCTGGCACGCAGCCGTATTGGCGTTGCTCCATGGTTACCAGCCTGATTATTTCGGCAGATAGGTTTCGTAAGGCGTTTCGTTGATCAGCAGGATCACGCATTCCGTATCCGAGAGGCAGGCGTCATCATGCATTTCATTGGCCTTCTGGGTCCAGTAGGACCCCGGAGGAAGCTCGACCTTGGTTGCTTCGCCGCCGTCCATTTGCCAATGCGCCCAGAGCCCCTGGATGACCACCGCGCGATAGTCGGCAGTATGCGCATGAACCGGTGCGCGCCAGTTGCCGGGGACTTTGAGCAAGGTTCCCGCCGGGCCCTTGGCCCGGTCGCCCCATAGCGCGCCGAGGCGTTGCGGCTGGTCCGGCGCTTCAGCGACATAGGGGATCTTGTCGGTCGGCAGGTAGCTGTCTTCAAGGGCAAATGCCCGCCCCGGAATGAAGGACAAGGCGGCGAGCGCAAACAGTGGAAAGCGATTGGCCATCAAGGGTTCCTCCGCTGGTCAGATTATTCACGAGACGTCGCTGGGCAATGACGCGCCGTCCAAAAGACTTGGCAATTCCTCCAGGCCCGGCAGCCGGCTGAGCTTCCCCGTTTCAGCTCTCGTCGTCGCTGCCGCCGGTGTTGCGAAGATGGCTCGGCGCCACGCCGATGACCCGCTTGAAAGCGCGGCTGAAGGACGCTTCTGAATCGTAGCCCAGCTTCGCCGCGACCACGGACACTCTCATTCTGTCGCGGGCCAGCCATTGCCGCGCCTGATGCATGCGCACCCGCAGGACATATTTAGCCGGCGTTTCTCCGACCACGGTTGCGAAGCGTTGGGCAAAGGCAGAACGCGAGGCTCCCATCGTCCGCGCCAGGGCTTCGACCGTCCAGTCCCGGTCCGGCTGGATGTGAATTGCGGCCAGCACCTTTCCGACATCCGGATTTCTGACCGCCGCGATCCAGCCGGTAGCGTCGCCGCAGCCATTCTCCACCCAGGAGCGGATGATCGTAGCGGCCAGCACGTCGGCAAGGCGTGCCAGTATGCCGCCCGATCCGACCCGGTCCATTGTCACCTCGCCTGCCATTGCATCAAGCAGATGCTGGATGCCCGGCGCATTCGCCATCAGTTCATGCGCGCGCATCAGGTCGGGCATCATGTCCAGCAAGGGATGCGATCCGTCGAGATTGAAATGCATGCTGCCGCAGAACAGCAAGGTCTTTGGGCCGCCGCACTCGTTCGAGACGTCGTAGACGTTTTCGCACACCGGTTCGATGCTGTATCGGCCGATGGGCACAGCTGATACCCCCGGCGCGCTGGCCAGCACGTGCTCGTCGCCGCGCGGTATCAGCAGCGCGTCGCCCACCGTCAGCTCGATCCATTCTTTCGCCGGCGACAGCAGCCAGCAGCCTTGCCGGCCTATAAAGTGGAACCGCGCCGCCTTCTGGGCAGGAAAGGACACTGCCCACGGTTCGCCCAGGACACAGCGGCCATAGTCGACGCCATCGAGACGCAATCCGCGCAGCATATCAGTCAGCGGATCGCCAGAAGCCGGCAGGGTAGTTTTGGACGAATTGTAATTCATTGCGGCGTTTCTAGCATGGAAACTCCAGACAGTCACTCCCTATGTTGCACTGCAGCCAATTGTTGCACTGCAACCAGACCGGAGATCCATCATGACCGAACCCGCGACAGGCGTCATGGACGCCGTTCTCGATCCTGCGGAAACTGACGAACGAGCCGAGCCGGCGTGGGGGGCGGTCGTATCCCTCGCGCTCGGTGTGTTTGGACTGGTGACGGCGGAATTCCTGCCCGCCAGCCTGCTGACGCCGCTGGCGCAGGATCTCGGTGTCACGGAAGGAACTGCCGGACAAGCGGTGACGGCGACAGCCGTTGTCGGCGCGATAGCCGCCCCGACCATGGCCATCGTCACCAGACGGCTGGATCGCAGGCTGGTCATGTGGGCGCTGACGGTGCTGCTGATCCTGTCGAACCTGTTGGCAGCGTTTGCGTCTTCGCTTCCCGTTCTTCTGATCGCTCGCATCATGCTCGGAATCAGCCTTGGCGGGTTCTGGTCGATGTCGGCGGCCATGGCGATGCGGCTTGTTCCGATGCGGCTGATGCCACGCGCCATGTCGATCATTCTCACCGGTGTTTCGGTGGCGACCGTCTGCGCGGCCCCGGTCGGCGCCTATGTCGGCGACATCTGGGGATGGCGTACGGCCTTCATGATCGCGGCTGTTGTCAGCGCCTTGGCGCTGCTGGTGCAGGTCGCCACCATTCCCAGGCTGCCGCCGGCGGGCGTGGCGAGCTTTCGGACCCTGTTTGAAGTGCTGAAGCGGCCGATGATCCGGGTTGCGCTTCTGGTGGTCGTGCTGGTCGCTTCGGGGCACTTTGCCGGCTTCACCTATGTCCGCCCGTTTCTCGAGAAGGTGCCCGCACTGGACATCGAGACCATTTCGCTTGTGCTGCTCGCCTACGGCGTCGGTGGCTTCTTCGGCAATTTTGCCGGCGGGTTCATGGCTGAGCGCAACCTCAAGACCGCTGTCGGCATGGCGCCTCTGCTGATCGCGGTGGCGGCGCTCCTGCTGCTCACCGTCGGCGCCTCGCCTGTTGTGGCGGCAATAGCAGTGGCCGCCTGGGGCTTTGCCTTTGGCGCGGTGCCGGTCGGGCTGCAAACCTGGCTGGTGCGGGCCGCTCCCGACCAGGCCGAAAGCGCCGGCGGGCTGATGGTCGCCACGTTCCAGGTGGCGATCGCGCTGGGTGCCGTTTTCGGCGGCCTGCTGGTCGACAATGCCGGCGTTGCCAGCGCTTTCGCCTACTGCGGGATCGCGACGTTGCTGGCGGCTTTGGCGGCGTTCTTTCTCGGCCCGCGAAATGCGGACCAAGCCCAGACGTAAGCTCATCCTGAGCGCCGCCCGCTTCCAATCCACGGCCCGAAGACCGGTTACGGCTTTCGGGCCGTCGTGATTGCGGCCACGAAACGGTTCAGGCTGTCTTCGACATAGGATGCCACCTCGAGCTTCGGGTCGAAACTCCACCACAGCAACGAGCCTTGCCAATGCGATGCCATCAGCAGGCCGATCTCCAAGGGCGCATTGGCGTTTGAAGTGAAGCAAGAGTCGAGGATATTGCACAGCGCCGACTTCCACGACGCTCCGCGTGCGCGAAGCACAGGGTCACGAAGATCCTCGCGCAGAACGAGCAGCCCTTCAGCATAGGATTCAATACCACCGTAGTCTCGCGACAGCGCCACGAGCAGCCCGACCGCCCCGCTGGGGGTCCTTGGAACCATCGCCGCAAGTGTCGCGGTCTTCTCATCCAGCCGGTCCCACGCCTGTAGCAAGGTCCTTTGCCTCAGTACGACCTTGTTTTTGAAACGCTGCACCAGCGTCGAGCCGGAAAGGCCGCAAGCCTGCGCCAGCCGATCAAAGGTGAGAGCCTCCGGGCCATGCTCATGGATCAGCCTGTGGGCCGCCTCAAGCACCTGCTCGTCGGATTGCGTTTTCGGTCGAGGCATCTTGACATCAATTTATAAACGAATGATCATTTATATACGATGGCGCTGGCGAAGGCCAGCCCCTGCGAAGTGGCCTGGTTCAGGAGAGTTCAATGACGCTTCATGGCAAAGTTGCTTTGGTCGCCGGTGCAACGCGGGGCGCGGGGCGAGGGATTGCGGTTGAATTGGGTGCTGCCGGCGCAACTGTCTATGTCACGGGACGGACGACGCGAACGCATCAATCCGAATATGCCCGGCCCGAAACCATCGAGGAAACGGCGGCGCTGGTCTCGGCGCACGGCGGCAACGGGATTGCCGTGCAAGTCGACCATCTGGTTGCCGAAGACGTGCGCAAGCTGGTTGAGCGTATCCGCTCCGAGCAGGGTCGGCTCGACATTCTGGTCAACGACATCTGGGGCGGCGAAAAGCTGTTCGAATGGAACAAACCGGTCTGGGAGCATGATCTCAAGAATGGTCTTCGCATGCTGCGGCTCGGCATCGACACGCATCTGATCACGGCCCACTACGCGCTGCCACTTCTGATCGAGCGCCCGGGCGGCCTGCTCGTCGAAGTCACCGATGGCACTGCCGAATACAATGCCGATCACTATCGGCTGTCGCCCTTCTACGACCTCGCCAAAGTGTCGGTGACGCGCATGGCATGGGCCCATGCCAAGGATCTCGCGGCGCATGGTGCTACGTCGGTTTCGCTCACGCCCGGCTGGTTGCGTTCGGAAATGATGCTCGAGGCGTTCGGCGTCACGGAGGACGACTGGCGCGATGCAACCGCGAAGGTGCCGCATTTTGCCATCTCGGAGACGCCGCGCTTCGTCGGCCGCGCCGTGGCGGCGCTGGCGGCGGATCCCGATCGTTCGCGCTGGAACGGGCAATCGCTATCGAGCGGCGGGTTGGCGCAGATCTATGGCTTCACCGATCTCGACGGTTCGCGACCCGATGCCTGGCGTTATGTTCCCGAGGTTCAGGACGTCGGCAAACCGGCCGATGTGACGGGGTACCGCTAGCTAGCTGTGAGCCTTCAGGAGGTTGTCCATTCGGCCCCGACCGAGAAAGCTGA
>NZ_SUHQ01000002.1:0-259287 GCF_004962245.1 Mesorhizobium sp.
GACAACCTCAGCTTTCTCGGTCGGGGCCGAATGGACAACCTCCTGAAGGCTCACAGCTAGGTTGGCGATTTTCCTGGCCTTGATCGCCTCGACGCCACTGGTTGATATCTCGACGGCGCCAAGGGTCTTTCCGAACCTTTCTTGTTCAGCTTGTCCAACACGGCGCCTTCGCCAGCCCCGATGTCGAGTATACTCTCGAAGGACTGGCCTTGTGCAATCGCCTCGATGTGCCCGACCGATTGGTTGGATGCAATCTCACGTTTTACGGCTATCTTCCCGTCGGTGTAGTAGTCGTTGTAGACGGCAATAATGCTACCGGCGTTGGCCATTGGGTCATCCCTTCAGATGACCCCCCCGCTTTCATCGAACGTGCCATAGCCCAAGAATACCGTCCAGAGCAGTTCGGCTAAACGCTCACCAGCGGCGCGATGTTCGCCGCCCACTCGGCCTCGCCGACATCGTTCGGATGGATGCCGTCGCCGATCGACGCCGTGCTGTTGGTGGTCAGCGTCAGCCCGTCGATCAGGATGTTGTTGGCGTCGGCCAGTTCTGTCAGAGCATCGGACGTGGCCTGGCGGTAATCCGCGATCTTCAACGTCAGCGCATCATTAGCGGTCGAGATCCAGTTTGACGTCACTGCGTACAGCTTGGTCGTAGGCTTCACCGCACGGAAGTTGTCGATCAGCGCCTTGTAGGCGTTCTTGAAGGACAGGAGTGCCGTCTGTGCCGTCCGATTGTTGTAGTCGAACATGACGAAGGCAACATTCGGATCGGCATTGCCGAGATCGGTTCCCCACGCCGAAGTGACACTGGAGGAACCATAGCCGAGATTGATATGCTCCCAGCCCTTCGCGCGGCAGAGGATTTCCGTCCAATGCTTGTCGATGCTGGTCGCATTGAAGCCCTGGAAGCGGCTGTCGCCGAGAAAGACCGCACGCGGCAAAGTCGAACGCGGTGTCGGCAAGGTGATAGGCGCGCCGTAGGTCGTGATGCCAAGATGCGCGATCGATGCCGAGTACGGCATGACGATCTCGATCAGGCGATCAGCATTCGACGAAAAATCCAACCTGACGAAGAACTTTCCGAGCGCCTGCGGCGAGGTGAAATAGGTGTTGTGTACGCCATTGACGAGGATCTGACCTTTGGCGTTGTAGCTGCCGCCGACGAGATTGAGATTCTGAAAATGCAGCACCACCGAAGTAGCACGGGTTTTAAAGCGTCGACGCCAGCCGGGATTGGCGTATTGGTAGCCAGAGAAGATAACCGGTCGAACACCGCTGACCTGAGACGTTGTTGCGGCGAGAGTCGCAGCGTAATCGCTGTCTTCGATCTTGCTGTCATTGGGCACGATATTAATGAGAGGCTCGACTCCGAGCGGGCCGAAGTTCGACATCGCCGTCAGCTCTGTTCCGTCCTGCGTTCTTAGTCTGAGGGTGAGCCTGGAGATTGTACCGCCGAACGACGTTGTGCCGCTAATGCCGCTGCCGATGCGCAGCCTGGTGAGCCCCGAAGGCACGGTCAGAGCGTTGTCTTGCGCGCCCACCGAGCCGTCGAGCGCCGCCTGCGCGTAGTTCGGACCCCACGAAGCCGCCAGCCGCGTCGTCTTGTCCACAACCGTGATGCCAGGAAGAACGTTCGCCACGACAGCATTCGCCGCCCTTATGGTGAACTGGCCGCCACCAAGAGACGACATATTGCACGAAATTTGATTAGCCGCGGTAGCATCATCGATCTGGGCCATAGTGCGGGAAACGTTGTCCGACGCCTGCGTACGGCCCTCTACAACCAGAGCGCCGAGCGCCACGTCGAACGGAATGGTCGATAGATCGATGCTGTTCAGGTCGACGCCCCTGGAGAAGAACGCCGTCGTCGTGACCATAGGGCTAGTTTTGTAGTTGCCATTCTCGTTCTGGACGAGGTCGATGGCGAAGCTGTCGCCGCTGGTGGCGATCTTGAAGCCGACATTCGGGTTGGCCAGCGTCTGAGACAGAATGCTCATACGGTTCCAGTAGGCATCTGGAGGCGTCACATCGGTCCATGTGGCGCCGCCATCCATCGTCATGGAGATCGCGCCAGCTCCCGAGAGGCGCCTGATGTAGGCAGTCTGGAAGTAGGCAGCCGACGCGATAACGATGGGCTGCAGCACGGTCGCATCGTCTGCGGTCGCCGTGATCGAGGAGGCCGAAGCGACGATGCCGTCCAGGCCGACCTGGTCGAGCGCCGCCGTCATGTTTGACTTAGTCCATGCGGCATTCGTGAGGTCGCGATTCCACAGCACGCGATTGACGCGCGCCGGCTCGCACAGAAGACCGCGAGGCGCAAGCGACTTGTAGTCATAGGTAAAGCGAGGGGTATTCACGCCAGCCTGTCTGAGTAGTCCCAGCCTGTCGAAATACCAGGCCGCCGTCGAGCGACTTGACGTTAGCAGGGGCAACAAGCTGCCAACGTAGCGCTTGGCCGGCGAAGCAGCGTCCTTGATCAGGATGGCAGGGAGTAGCACATCGAAAGCAATCGCCACGCCGCTGTCATCGTATTGCAGGGCTTCGGCCAGGAGGGCTAAAGTCTCTGCATCGGCAAGCGCCGCCCTGCCCCCCGTATCCGTCGCAACCGGTCCAGCCGTAACGTTGTAAAGGCCAAGGACACCGGTTGAAACCTCTGTCCAGAAATATTCACCGACATCAACATTCCTGCCGAGCACGACTGCAGCGGCCGCACCGGCCAGCCCCGCCGACGCCGCGAAGCTGAAGCTCGGCGCCACGGTATAGGAGCCGGGCGCCGTGATCAGGATCTGGGTCAACACGCCGCCGGCGACGACGAACCGCCCGGCCGCACCCGAACCGGCGCCGCCGGTAAACGCCAAATCGAAGGTGCCGTTGGTGCCACCGGAGCCCGCCGTGATCGCGCCGCTACCGACGATGCCAAGGCCGATCGCCGCCGCGATCGTCGGAAAGATGCCCTTGCCATATAGAGACGCGTCGCGCGCGGCCTGGGCGCTGGCAAGGGTAGCGGCCGTGGCGACGACATTGGCGGCTGTCGCAACCACGGCGGCAGCCGTCTCAAGGCGGTCGGCGGCGGTCAGGCCGGCATTCGCGGCGGCTGCCATGGCGCTGCCGGCGGCCGCATCGGCGGCCGTAACTGTTGCATCCTTCAGCGCTCCGACCTGGTCGACCACCTCCGAGATATCGGGCGGCACGAGCGGGGCAATGGTGATGGCATCGCTGCCCAACGCCGGCTCATCGGCCGTAAATTCAAACACCCGGTCGGCATTGACAGTCCCGACCTGCGTGTGAACCGTCGTCCCCTTTTGCAAGGTGCGGGCGGTGCGGGCGTCGGCGGCGCGGAACCATTCGCCTTCGCTCACGGTGTAGATGCCGTTCTGTCTCTGGTCGGCCTGGTCCTTGACCAGCACCCGGTCGCCAACCTCGCACGGCACGCCGTCGATGGCCTGCAGGCTACGAAGGATGATGTTGGCCGTGGTCGCCAGACGCACGGGTTCGCGTTCGCCGGTCAACAGTCGAACGGCGGCAGTTGCAGGTCGGGCCATCAGGCTTGCTCCATGAAAAAAGCCCCGCGAAGCGAGGCTTGAAGGGTGTCAACGCGCGCCCGCAGGACGGGCGGTCCATGACGTATCTGGGGTTTGGGAAAGATCCGCCCCTTAGGCGCGGAAGAGACGCGGCTGGTTCAGCCGGGGGCTTGTCCTGAGAGAAAAGGGGCGCTCCAAAAAACGCTACGTACCTATGGCAATCCGCCAACGCGCCGTCTCTTTGTCCAGCTTGCGATTGTCAGCCCGAACGCCATGCCGGCGCAGTCGGCAACCAAGTCCAACGCATCCATATCGCGTCCTACCAGTTGCACGCCCTGAAGAACCTCGATCGCCGCGCCGGTAAAAGCGAGAAGAACAATCAGCCTTATCTTGCGTTCCGGCCAGCCGAGGCTTCCCAGGGCCGCCAACACGGCGAAGGCTGCGGCGTGGTTGAGCTTGTCCTGATGGACGGTCCAGCCGATATCCGGCGAGAGCTGTACCGGCAGAAAAGCGAGCAGGAGAACGGCGGCCAAGGTGACCAGAAAAACGATCCTTGCCACCACCGGATAAGAGTCTAAACGCAACAAGATAGGGTCAATCCTTCATCTGAAAAGTCTGGCTAGCATGGCCCGGCAGGCACCACCGCTTGCGCGACAATTTGGAGGCTGCGGCACGCCATAGGCTACCATCATGACCATAATCAGACCACCGGCCGATGACAGCGCGATAGAGCGCGGCGGCCCCGCATGATTGGCAGCGCCTGTTGGCAAAACGCCGTTACATCACTCTCGAAGTTCCGAGAGTACCTTTTCATCAAGGAACTTGAGACGTCCACCCAACATTTCGGCGTTGGCGGGATTGGCCGGGACATTGACAGGGATCAGCTTCGCGACTGACTTCCCCTGCCGCGCGGCTTCAACCCATTCTTCCATGGCACCGATATATCCGTCCAACGCGTCATACGGAGCCTTGAGGTCGTCGCCAGGCATATATGTCGGAGGTACGTCACCCACGATTACCCATATCCATTGGGGCACATCTGGTCTGCCGGGTGAAATCTCGAAGAGAAAAATGTATATTATCCCCTCGGCACCATATCCGAGATATTCGCCTTTGATGGCCTTTCCCCAGTCATAGAACTGAAGATATTCACGGGCTTCGAGAAGGGCTGAGTCAAGGTTATCGTCTGCGTCCGGATCGCCGGCCGCAAGCGGCAAACGACTGACTTTACTGAGGTCCGGGGTGGCTGTGTTTATGTTATTCTCCACGGTCTGTCCCCGACCGTCTATCAACCAAAACGAACCGTCGCGTTGCGACAGGTTCCCACAAAGGGTGCAGATTACTGCCCAGCGGAAACCCTGTTTTTAGATAAGGTTCCGGATGTTGACAGGCGTTCCCGGCGGCAAGCCTTTGACCTTAGCTATAAGCTGGCCCATGAGGTGCCAATAGACTTCCAGGTCCGACAGTTCCATATTCTCGATCGCGTCCTCTCCGCTGAGAAACAGCGGTCTTTTGTATCCTATGCATTGCGCATAGGCTGGCTCCGCCCCGCCGGCCTCACGCCAGTCTGCGTAGATGTTGGCGGCTAATGCCGCATCTGCGTTTTGTATGACCTGAACTTCGTGGAAGGTTTGGATATTGGCCGGTATCTTAAGAGCCTTGCCTGTGCCCGGCTCAAACATGAGAACACCAGGCTCCCCCTGTTCCAGCCTCTGTTTATCAACTGCAAACGCCGAGCCCTGCCAATCGTAGCCAAAGCAAGTGATCCGCTCGCTAAACTCAGGGAAACCCAGGGAGACCCGTGCGTTCCAAGCTGCCATATCTTGTGCCCGGATTATCCGATACAACCCTTGCTTGAACGAAGCGCCGCCAAAACTCGCAAAAAGCTCGTTCAGCCCTGCAACTCTAGTATCCTGGGAAACATCGTCTCCGTCCGAGGGTAGTCTGGCATCCACAGCAAAATTTTGTCGGAATATCTCGAACACTAGCGATCTCCAATTGTGACTCTATTGATTTTAGTTCCAAGAGGTAAGTCTTTGATTTGATGCCATATCTGTGGACCCAGGCTGCGGTTAACGCTCGAATCCAATACGGCCAAATTAGATACGGTGTGAGAGCCTCCTAATTGCAGATCAATTCCGTGATCCACATCACTGCCAGCGGGAATCTCATTGCCAGCTTCTTCAAACATTTTGCGGGCCGATTTGGACCCGCGAACCGACGTGCTAACCACGGTTTCAGAATCGGTAAGCAACTGGACTTTCAAGTCTGCTGCAGCGCGTTGCGCAGCGTCCCATTCAGGCATGTAGTATAGATGCAAGTCATGGCCAACAGAGATTTCGCTTGCCGCCCGTCCGGTGGCCCCGCCCTCCACCGCAAACGGCTCCGGAACTGCCTCGGAAACCGGAGGAACCGAACCATCCGGGCTTACGGCAGCATCCGCATCTCCGGGGGAAGCACCTGGCTCGGCAGGAACGAGACGACGTGCGAATCTTCGCGCCAACTGACTGTAGATGACGCTGAGCCCCTCCCCAAAAATGTTGCCGCCAGCGCCCCACAGGGCACCGGAAACTGCTTCGCTACCGATGTCCTCATTACGGCCGTTTGCCTCCACCGCGCCGTACGCAGCACCCTCGACACTCACAAGGCCGGTTCGCGCGAGAACGCCGGACAAGCCTTCCATGGCAGCTGTGCCTAACCTGCCATTAAGGGTGATACCTGCACTCCCAAGGCCACGGCCGGTCAGATAGGCGCCAAGTATCTCTGCAGCTGTACCCGCAGACCCAGCCCGATCCCGTGCATCTTGTGTTCCGGCGCGCTCAGCCGCGAGTTCTTCCTCGTAGCTGCTTCCCGAGATCAGCGAATTCATAAGGGCGGCGAATTTGTCCGCGTAGCCTAGTGTTGCCCCATCGGCCATCAGGCGTACGGTGTCGTTGAGAGCAACGAGCGGCTTCAGGTACATCGGCAGAGCATCGAACGCTGCCAGATTTCGATTCACGCGCTCCTCTGCCGACACCGGAGCTGCGTTGTTTGCGATGCTTAGGGCTATCCGAGACTGGTTGGAGTCGGCCAGTTGCAGCGCCATCGCTGCCTGAACACCTGGCTCTGACGTGCCAGCAAACAGATCGCGCAGGGTTGCATCCCGGTCTCGTTGCGACACGTTCTCATCATTGAGCGTATCGACGAGGTCCTCGACAACGGACGGCGGTAGCGGCTGGATGCTCTTGATGCCGAGCTGCTGCTGCACGGCGACAGAGCGGGCGATCGCCTTCTGCCAAGCGTCCGGATCGTAACTGTCGGGCTTCGACACTTCGTTCCATGCGGCGTCCAGGCTGGCGTCGACTTTGCGAGCAAAGTCGGCAGGGGCACTAGCTCGGGCGCGCAGAACCCGCTTGGCGGCAGAGGCGGTTATCTCAAACCGCGCCTGATCCTGTTCCGGCGTTGCACTGCCTGGCTTGGGTTTGGCCGCCGCCACCTTCGCCTCAATGGCATCGTTCGGCATTCTAACCATGCCGAACGCCTGGCGGCCGGCATCGAACGCCCTGTCGAGACCCTGAACCTGTTTGCTGCCCTCCTCGGCGCCGTAGACGGCGGTGAAGTCTTCGGGACCTGGAATTTCTCTTGAATAATTGCCGGTATACATGAGGGCGGCCGGCGCATTCTGGTAAGCGAGGTAGATGTTGGTACGCGCATCGATGAGTTGCGCCGTCATCGCCACCTGCGCCTTCTGGCCGAGATCCTGCACGGCGTCCGGCGACAGGTCGGCGATCCAGGGAGCCGCCGCCCACACGGCCTTCCCGTCGGGCTGCGCGGAATTTCTGCGAACCGGTCTTTCGTCAGGCGGGAGGCCACCAGCAAGCGCTTCGCGCGTTGCCGGCACGCCAGATCCACTCGCCCATGGTCCAACCACAGCAACCACAGCCTCGACGGTATCGTCCTTGGTCCTGCCCTCGACCGTCCCCGCACCCAGCATCTCAACCGCGCGTTTCGGATCCTGGGCGATCATCGCCTGGACGAGCGCTTTTGCCGTGTTGCTGCGCCAAGCGGTTTCGGCAGCTTGCCTCGCAAGCGGGTTGCCTATCTTGCCGATAAGGTCGAGCCCGCTCTGCCTGATCGCCTCGAACGTGCCGGTGTCGTTCGGGTCGCTCTGCGCGATCGAGCCGGTGTAGATGTTCTCGACCTTGGTCCATTCGACCTGCTCATACTCATCGCGGCGCGCCTGTTGCTGAGCCGCCATGCGCGCCGAGCCGGTCGCGCGCAGGACTTCCTTCTGCCTGATGAAGTTGGCGCGCTGGCTCTCGGGTATTTTTGGCAGGGTGCTGTCGAAGAGTTTGTCGAACAGGCCTGATTTGATCACCTGGCCGGTGCGCGGATCGACCTGGCCGTACATCGCATCATGCAGGCCGCTGCCGTCGGCCGGCGCATTCTGCACCGCATCATTTTCGGTCTGCGCGATCTGCCCGTCGAACTGCCGGCGCACGATCTCGGCGTCGAACGCTTCCTGCTGCTCTTTTTGTCGCCGATAGCGCTCGGCGACGGCCGTAAGCTCGTCGCCAAAGCCTTGCATGGCGGCGCCAACCGGCGAGCCCTGCGGATAGGAAACCACGCTGCCGATATCGAGCCGGCGCTGGGCGAGCTGGAGAGGGATGGTCGCCATTTATCGCATCCCCGCCCAAGGATCGCTGAGCGCCGACCCGCCGAACTTGATGGCCTTGGTCGGGTCGTAGATGCCGGAAAGACCCGACACGAGATTGCCGCCGGCCTTGAAGATGCCAGCCGTCATCGCCTGCTTGCCGGAAAAGCGCGAGATCGCGGCCTGGGTGGTGAGACTGTTCTGGCGCAGCTGCGAGCCGTACTGGATCGCCTTGATGTCGAGCTGACCCTGCCTTGCATTGGCGGCCAGCACTTCGGCCGGCGAGCCTGCTATGCCGACGCCCGACGCGCCGGCCTGGGCGCGCGCCTGCGACAGCAAGAGGTCCTGCTTGTGGCGCTCCTGGCCTTGTTCGAAGGCCGCGGCTTGCGCGTCGGCCCGCGCCTGCTGCTCATAGGCCTTGGCCTGATAGTCGGCCATCTGCCTCGACTGCTGGCCTTCGACCAGTGCGCCGCCGACCGAAAGAGCTGTGCCGATAAGGGCAAGTGTGCACATGGTCAGCCTCGTTCGCTGGCGACGGGAATGAATTTGCTCTTGACGCCGTTGACCGGCGCGCCGAGCGCCGGGCGCGGATCGAGCACGCCGCCGGGGCTGAGGAAGGACAGCAAGAGCTTGTCGGCCTGGATCGCCGGCCGGCTGAGACGGGCGGGCACCGCCGCGCGCGGCGCGGCCATGGCGGCGCGGCGGGTGGTGGTCAGATTGATCTTGAGGTCGGCAATGCCGGCGGCGTCGAACAGGCCGTTGGCGGTGGTAATGGCGCGGTTCAAGGCATCGGCCTCGAACAGTTCCTGGCGCAACTGCTCGATCAGCCGGTGGACGATGCGCCAGCGCTCGCCGAGGGAAGCGGCCTTGGACTTGATCTCGTCGCCAAGGGCGACGATGTCGGCCCGCGCTTCGCTTTGCGCAGCGGCGGCGCGGCGCTTGCCCCCGGCCTCGATGGTTTTCTCGATCAGCGCGATTGCCGCGTTGGTCCTGGCGAGCGCGGCACGCACCTCGGCCAGGTCGCCGTCGCCAAAGATCGCGCGATCCTCGGCCTGTTCCAGGTCCTGTTTGCGGGCGATCGCGTCATTGAGATCGGTCTCCAGCAAGGCGATGACGGCAGCAAAATCGGCAGCCGTCCGCGCCCTGCCGAGATCTTCGGCAAGGGGGATTGTGGTCACGGGAGGTTTCCTTTTTTGAGGAGAATGAGGAGCGGTCCGCGCAGCTGCCGATCTCCCCCCTCGTGGGGGAGATGCCCGGCAGGGCAGAGGGGGGCGTGAAGGATCGCTGGGCGAGGGTCTTACCTGCGAACCGCCGAAAACTGGCCTAGGAAAGGGACGCAATTGATTGAAGGTCGGCGGGACAGCGCCCCCCTCTGTCCTGCCGGGCATCTCCCCCACAAGCGGGGAGATTGGCCGTCATCAAAGGCTTCAGCTAAGGCTCGGCATCGAACACCGGCGTGAACGCCCGTATCGTGCAGGGCGTCGGGTTGACGTGGCGGATTTTCACCCTGCCCTGCCCTTCCCAGCTGTCGTCGATCGGCACCTCGACATTGCCGGTGAAGAGATCGGCCCGGCCGTCGGGTGGGACGATGCTTGGCATGCGCACCTTCTCCCAGCGGCCGCGCAGCAAGGACTGCACTTCGAGCCCCGTTGTGTCGGTCTCGAGCAGCGACATCATCACCTTGGCGACCTTCTTGCGGCGGCCGACGATCGAACCGTCACGGCCACCGACATCGAGCTCCAGCGTATTGGCCTCGCAGTGGTAGCCGAGTCCGACCTGCCATTTCGCTGCCGTTGCGCCGCCGGGCAGCGTCACCTGGCCGGAGGCCACGGGCAGATCGTGATAGACCGTGCCGTCGGCCAGCACGTCGACGCTTTCGCCGTCGAGATGATCGAGCCCGGAGACGATATTGACGGCGGCACCCGAATAGGCCAGGCCGCAATCGACCTGGAAGGCGTCGTCCAGCGCGCCATATTCGAACGGCGCCGTCATGATCTCGATGGTGCGCTTCGTCACGCCGCCGATGGTCCGCTTGACGAACAGCCAGACGTCGTCGGCGCCGTTCTGGCCGGGCGTCACCACGGCGCTTTCGATGATCGGCCAATTTGAGTCAGCCGAACCGGCGAAGCTGCCACCGAGGCGGTGGCGGTGCATGCCGCGCACATCCTGCGACGGCTGGTGCGTATAGCCGCCGAGCTCGCCATTTTCGAGCGGGAACCACAGCACCGGATCGGGGTCGGTCTGGAACGCCAGCTCGACGACGCCTTGCTTGGGGATGTGCTCGGAAATCTGGCCGATATCGTCGGAGGTGAATTTGCTGGCAGAGGTCTGCACCAGCTCGGCGATCGACTTGCGGCTGCGGGTGACATAGAGGAACGACTGTCCGGCATCGACCGGGCGGATGCGGGCGCAGCCGAAGGTGCGCGAATTGCGGTTCTTGAACGACGACGGCGTCAGCGCCTCGTCGATGCCGGAGCCCGATAGCGCCCCGATGCCGCCTGAGGTGCCGATCAAAAGCGCGCCTTCGGAATCGGCGATCCAGACGATGTCGTTGGCCTGCCCGCCGCCGGCCTGGACGAATTCCAGCGCGTCGTCGTCCTTCTCGCCCAGCGCAAAATTGTCGAAGTCGCCGGTCGCCGACGCATAGACCGAGAACTTCCGGCTGAACGCCAGGCGCTCTTCGTAGAGCGAACCGCTTTCGACATACTTGCCGGGAACGAATGTGCCCAGCCGCCAGCGGGTGATCGGGCTCAGATTCGGCAGAGCGTGGCCGTAAAGGATGATCTTGACGACCGTCGTGCTGGTGCGGCTGGTGATCTTCGCCCAACGCCAGTGTCCGTCCGAACCCAGGAGCCGGATGGCGCGACCGACATCCGTAGTCTGGAACCCGGTGCCGTCGTTGATGCCGTCGATCGACGAGGCGGTCAAATCGAACGGCGTCTGGTCCGATGCGGCGACATGGAAAGCCAGTTCGGCAGCCACCGATTCCACGGCATCGCCGCCACCGCCGCCGGTGAAGATCAACTGGTGATATTCGAAGGCGGCCTTGTTGAAGAATTCATAGAAGCGGGTTTCCGAATTGCCCCAGCCGCTTTCCCCGGTCCTGCTGTCGAGCGTCACCCAGTTGGTGCCGTCGTTGGATCCCTGCACTTCCCAAGCGGTGAAATAATCGGCATCGCCGGTAACGTCATTGCCTGCGGTCAGCCAGTAGGCGTCGATGACACGTCGCGCGCCGCCAGCATTTCTGAAGCGAATGTAGCCGGTCGAGCCACCGGCGAGAGTGATGGCCTGCACTTTGTCGCGGTCGAACATCTGGTAGGCGCTGGCGGTACCGCTTGCGGTCGATGCCGTTCCGCTCGGTGCCGTGTTGCCGGTCATGTTGGGCGTCAGATGGCCGGTATTGGAAGGCGTCAGCGTTGTTGCGGTGTCGTTGATGTCGTCATACGGCCCGTCTTCGAACTCGTAGTCCTCCAGTGTCCATATCGTGTGCGCTGTCCTGGTCAGTACCTTGAGCGGATAGTCCTTGTGGCTGATCCACATCTGGTCGGCCGACTGGACATAGGCGAGATCGAAGAGGTCGGCTTCCACATAGGGCGAGGCGATCTCGACCGTGCCGACGCGGGCGCCATAGGCGTAGACGCGGATATATTGATCGCCGAATTCCAGGCAGTAGGCCTGCTCGGAGGAGAAGATGAAAGGAATGCCGCGCGTTGTCTTGGCCGCGTTCTTCACCTCGCCGACGAAGATGGTGCCGCCGCGCTTCCTGATGCCGCCATGCGGCAGCGTGACGAAGTTCTCGCATTTGGAAAGCGCCGCCCGATAGAGATCGAGCGAGGCGCGCGCATGCAGGCGTGGCGAGATCTCGCCACGGGTGAAGACGTCCTGGACCGGATAGAGCGTCGTCATCAGCGCACAAACCGGTTGTCGCCGCGCTGGATCGACCAGGACGACGTCGAGAGCCGACCGCCGCGCTGGATGGCGTTGGCGCCGAACGCCGCGTCCAGCGCCCGGTCATAGGCACTGCGGGCGATGTCGATCATGCCCGCCTTGTGGGTCAGCGGATGCGCGATCTTGATGGCCAAGGCGGCGACCAGCACCTCCGTGAACAGCGCGTCCCAATCGTTGGGGTCGGTGAGGTTGGCGATGTAGCGGATCAGGCGCGGCCCGGGCTGGTCGCAATAGATCAGCCCGGCCTCCTGCCGCCAGGAGATCGGAACGCCGTCCGGCTCGCCATTATGGGTCAGCGGCAACGGCCGCAGGCAGTCCACGGGCAATTCATAGGCAAAGTTCAGCGTGCCCGCGCCGCTGCCGGTGTCGGCACCGGCGACGAAGGCCGCCAGGATGGCGAACACCCAGGCGTGTTTCGTCAGCTCCGCCTCGCGCGTCAGGTCGAAATGGAGGTTGAGCAAACGCGCGGCTTTCACATCCTGGTCAAGGCTGTCGATCGGCGCCTCGTCGAGGACGCCAAGCGCCATATTGGCGATGTCGAGCGGGGTGATGGCCATGGCTCAGGCCTCCGTCAGCGGGAGTCGGGGAAAACGGGACATGGTGCCTCCACGGCAAAAAGCCGCTGTAAGGCGGCTGGGGATTTTCCGGAGTGATTGGATACTGAGGTCGCGTTCCGTCGCGACCTTTGTTTTAGGGCGGAGGCGCTCTTCGCCCCCGCCCTTGGCCCTGTCAGGCCTCGGTCGTCTTCAGCGCTATGAACGTCATGTTCTTGACGCTCGATGCCGTGCGGTCCCAGTTCGCCGCCAGCGCCAGCTCGGCATCGGTGGCGAATTCGCCGGCGGAGGAGGCGTCGAGGAAGCGGGTGCCGGGCACATGCGGGACAAAGTGCCGGCGGCCGACCATTTCGGTGACGCCGCCGCCATGGCCCTGGCGCGGCTTGCGGTCGAACTCCAGCGGCCCGCCTTCCGTGTTCACCGGCAGCTCGTTCCACAGGATCGCCTTGTTCTTGAACAGAAACGCCGTGTACTCGCCGGCCGACACGGGAATGTCGTCGTCGACCACCGCGCGAAGCCCCATGTAGTACGGGATCAGCGGCCCGCCCTGCTGCGAGGACGGCACGTAGTCGATCAGGTCGGCGAGCTTCAGCGCCTTCATCTGCTTGGAATGCATCCAGATCGTTTTGAAAGAGTCGGCGCGGTCACCCATCAGATAGGCGGCCTCGATGATGTCGGCGTCGACGATGGAGGCGCCGGTGGCGCGCACCAGATCGCCGCCGTCATTGGCGATGTTGTCGGCCAGCACCCCTTTCAGGATGCCGAGCAGCGTCAGCTTGTTGGCGCGCTGCCAGTAGTCGGTCTGGCGGCGCACGATCAGCTTCTGCGGGTCGTCGCCGGCCAGGATCGATGTCAGGTCCGGAATGCCCCACGCCTGGGCGCGGACATTGCGGGCGGCGACCTCGCGGCGCGCGCCGATCTTCTTCATCTCGATCGAGTCGGCCGGATCGTCATTGACCGGCTCGGACGGATCGTTGCCGAGATCTTTCCAGCCGGGCATGTCGACGGAACGCCCGCCCATGGAGAGCTTCGAGGCGATCGACGGGTCGGAAAACAGGATTCCGGCCTGGTAGATCTCGAGCGACTGGACGTGCTCCTCGAACGAGTATTGCGCATAGGCGGAGGGAACGATCGCGTCCGCGATACGGGTATAGGCGTCTGCCATTTTTGTCTTCCTTCAGGTTTGATTGGCGGCTGTTCAAAGAGGGTTGTTGGGCATCCATAGATCGGGGTTTTCACCGGCCTCGCGTGCCAGGCGCCGGGCGCGGGCCGGGTCGCTTTTGACGAGGGCCGAGATATCAGTCAGGTTGCGTTCGCCGGCGGCGTTGCGCTTGAAGGGATTGCCTCCGCTCAAAGCCGCGCCGCCGTCGATCGTGTCTTCGCGGAACATCGCCTCGCCGATGGCGTGGAACGCCTTGGCGATCTGCGGATCGGTCAACGCCCCGTCGGGCAGAAGGATGCCCTTCGCCTTGTAGGCATCGACCAGGCCGAGCTTCTTCATGGCCCGGTTGGCGACTTCCAGTCGCTGGCGGAAACCGTCGCTGTCGGTCGGTCCCCAATCCCTGACGAGGTCGTCGTGGGTCGCCTCGACCGACCGGGCAAGGGCGATCTGCTGCACCTTGGCCTGCTCGGCCATGTAGCCGACGAAGCGGTCGTGATAGGCCTGCGCGACGTTCGGCGTGGCGCCGGCCTCGACCGCCCAGGCCTTGGACGCATTGGCGAGCTCTTCCGAATAGGCGAAGTCTTCGGGGAGCCCGTCGGGGCGCTTGTACTCGACCTTGTCGGGCGATGTGAGCGGACGCATCGCCTCGGGCAGCCGGGCATGGAACCTGTCCCAGTCTTCCCCAGGTGCGTCCGCCGAGGGAACGCGCAGGCTTTCACCCTGCTGCCGTTCCAGCTCCGCATAGGATGTGAAAACCCGATCGAGGCTTTCAGGCTTGGTCCAGCCCTTGGTTTCAGCGAGCTTGCGGTTGCCTTCGGAAAGACCGTCAAACCAGCTTTTTGCAGCCGGCGGGGCGGACCCGTTGTCCCCGTTGGCCTGTGGCCGTGCAAGGTTGCCCGCCGGTGGCGACGCCACCACGGACCCGGCGTCTGCCAGATCTGTCATGAGAAAGATTCCTTCGTGTTGATTGCAAGGGAAAGGCCCTGGCCGGTTTCAGCCAGGCTTATTGTTTTGGATTTGAGGGATCGGCTGGGCGGCGGAATCGTTGCGGCCGGAGCCTGATTCATTTCAATAGAAACATGCTTTATCGTCTTGTTTGACCATGATCTTTCCGAACCGAAGGCCTCGGTCATCAAGACGAAAGAAACCATGTCTCATTTCGTGAGGCGTGGTGCCCCTGTTCCGCCGCAATGCGCCCGCACTTGGCAAGGTATTCGGCCTTTTGGGCTTCAAAGGAGAACCTTTACATGATCAAGAAAGCCATTGCCGCCGCGCTTCTGGCTGCCGTTCTGGCAGGGTGTGCGCAGACCGAAGGGCAGCAGAGAGCCACCACGGGCGCCCTGGTCGGCGGCGCGGGCGGCGCGCTCGTCGGTCAGGCCATAGGCGGCAACACCAAGAGCACGGTTATCGGTGCAGCCAGCGGCGCCCTGCTCGGTGCGGTCGTCGGCAGCGCGACCACACCGCAGCGGCGCGGCGAACAGCTTTGCCGCTACCAGGATCGCAACAGCGGCCGCATCTACACCGCGCCTTGCGACGACCGCTACTACGACGGCAATTATTGAGTTAGCGCCGGCGACGGCCAATCTCCCCCCTCGTGGGGGAGATGTCCGGCAGGACAGAGGGGGGCGCCACGCGCTTCGGGCCTTATCCTACCTCTCCTCCAATCTCGCAGCCTTCTCCAGCGCCGCCAGCTGCGCCTCGTCCAGCGTCAGGAACCCCATAATATGCTGCACCACTTCGGCGCGGGCGTTGCTCAAGGCACTATGCAGTTCGAAGCCGTTCGGTGTTTTCGTCTTGGCCAGCCACTCGCCATAGGACGGGCGGCGGTAATAGCCGGTCGCGGCCGTCAGGTCGGCCAGCACCATCTCGCCGTCCTGGCCGGAGAAGACCCTGAGATAGGCCTTGGTCAGCGCATCCTGCGCCCTGGCCGGACCGCCGGCCTGCCCGGAATGGGCGAAGTGTTTCCGGCTCATGCGCCGGCGCCCGATACAGCCGGACCGCCCGGCATGTCAGCCTGCCCGCCCTGCAACATGCCTTGCAGGCCGTCGAGCAAGCCGCTGTCGCGCGCCTGCACGGCGGCCGGCACGGCGTCCCTGGCGACCTTGCCGGCGGTGGCGATCGCCGCCATGCCGGCCTGCGCAGTTTGAGCCTTGGCGCGTGCGTCGCGGATGCCGGCGACCTCTTGCCTGGGACGAAAAATGCGCTGCGGGCTGCGGCCGGCGCTCTGCACGATCTTCAGCGCCTCGTCGCCGTCGATATTGTCCATCACGCCGGGGTCGAACTGCGCCATCTGCATGGCGGTGGTGACCACCTGGATGGTGTCGCGCGCCTCGGCCGAGCGGCGCAGCACGTCGAGCGGGCCGGTGAAGGTCGGCCGCACCGCCTTGCCGGCAAGGCTCGCCGGCGGCAGGAAGCGGCTGTCCTCCTCGTATAAGCCTTTGTCTTCCAGGATACCGAGCTCGCGGTCGAGGTTAGAGGCAAAGCCGGCCTGGATGATCGAGCCGGACGGCCCGAGCAGCGCGCCCTTCTCTTCTTGCCGGATCAAGGCTTCGGTCGCCGTCATCTGCGGGTTCTGCACCAGCGTCTGGAACAGATTGACGAACATCATGTCGCGGATCTCCTCGGCCCGGCTCTCGGCATAATTGAACGCGTAGGTCGGGTTCTGCCCCGTAGCGATCGGCGCGATCAGCGGCCGGCCATTGTCGTCGATCAGGCCGGGATAATTCTCGCCCGGATTGAGCACCGGCACATAGTCGAGCCGCGCCTTCGACGCGGTCGCCGGATCGGTGATCTGCTGCAGCGCCCGGAGACCCGAGCGGCGCACGGCGTTTTCCTCGCGCACCGTGGTCAGCGCCTCGATGGTCGGCGAGATGCCATAGGGGTCGCCCTCGTAACGGCGCCAGTTGAAGCACGACACCGGGAACGAGCGGAAACCGCTCTCCCGCACGATAACCTCCTCGTCCTCGATGACGTGATAGGAGGCGAACGCCGTGTCGAGATACTGGTAGGTGCCGCCCGACCGGTACATCTTGCGCTCGTCGCGCGGCTGGATGCACTGGATCAGCGCGATCTTCGTCTCGCATTTCGAGGGGTCGTCGACCAGCACCTTGATCCGCGCCGGCAGCTTCTCATAGCCGAGCAGCTGCGCCGCCTGCCGCGCCGTGCGCTCGTAGCGGCGGTGGAAGGTGTCGACCTGGCCCCAGCGGTTGCGCGAGAGATAACCCTCGACCACGGGGATCGAGGCATAGCGGATCAGCGTGCCGCCGAAGCCCTCTTCGGCATAGAGATAGGCCGGGCCGTAGCGCACGACGTTGCGCAGGCAGGCCTGCGTCGCCGGCACGAAGTTCGAATTGGCGGAATAGCGCAGCGCGAACAGGAAATCGCGCAGCGCTTCCGCCCATTCCTTTTCCTCATCGGTCTCCTCGTCGTTCATGGCGGCGGTCGACAGCCCGTGCCATTTTTCCGACTGCGGGATGATCAGGCTTTCCAGCCCGGCGGCCAGCCGGTTGGCGGCCGAGTTGATGGTGTTGGCGTAGACACGGACGCCGCGCCGCTCCTGCCGCTCGGCCTGCGAGGCCGCGCCGGCCTGCCGGCGGCCGCTCCAGATGTCGGGCGCGTCGGGATCGCAGAACTCCGACACGGCCTCCCAGACAGCCTCGTACTGGCTGCGCTCGGTCTCCAGTTCGGCCTGTCGCGACAGGATATCGTGGGCACGGGAATCGCTCGTCATGGCATTCTTTCTTCGGTGGTGTCGCCTGTTCGAAGCCCAGATATTGTCAAGGCCAGGTCGAATTTTGTTCGCTTTTGCAATGTTCAACGGGGTGCGCGGCGGGCCTTAAGGAGATCGATGTGACAATGACGGAAAGCCTGCCCGGTGCCTTGAAGAGACGCAGCAAACAGGCTGTAAAACGGCTGCTCGGCTACGACTCCCGCAACTGGCTGCGCATCAGGCAGATCGAGGCGTTCACTGCGTTTCTTGAAGCGGACGGCCGCAAATCTTCCCCGGTGGTCGAGGTTTCGCCCGGCTGGAACCGCTACTGGAAGACGATGTGCTCCGACTACACGTCGGTCGATTTCCCCGAATTTGACATCTGCAAGGACCGCACCGAGAGGCAATTTGCGATCGTCATCGCCGACCAGGTGCTGGAGCATGTGCAGCGGCCGCTGGCCGCGGCCACGAACATCCACGCCATGACCAGGCCGGGCGGCTGGGCGATGGTGGCGACGCCGTTCCTGTTCAGGGTGCATGCCAGGCCGCACGACTACAACCGTTGGACCCCCGCCGGCCTGAAGCAGTTGCTGGTCGAAGGCGGCTTTCCGGAAGCCGGCATAGAGGTGTTCAGCTGGGGCAACAAAGCCTGCGCAAAAGCCCATATCGGCGGGCCAGTGCGCTCCTACGGCATGTGGCGCGACCTCAGCAACGACGAGGAATATCCGCTGATGGTCTGGGCGTTTGCGCGGAAGGGGTGAGTGCTGATCTCCTCCCTTGAGGGGGAGATGTCGCCGAAGGCGACAGAGGGGGTCGCCGCGCGTAGAGCGTCAACTTGATCTGCCGCAGGAGGCCGCGCCCGGTCGCGCCGACCCCCTCTGGCCTGCCGGCCGTCTCCCCCTCAAGGGGGGAGATTGCGCTCCTCACCCTCGCCGCTTCACCAACCGCGCATGTCGCCGCCAGGTCCACCAGGCGAGCACCCGGTTCCGAAACGTACGTTTCATCGCACCCATATCATCATACCCCCAGCAGCACGCGGCGCTGGCCGGTGAGGTCGCTCGGCGACA
Source organism: Mesorhizobium sp. (assembly GCF_004962245.1). GTDB lineage: Bacteria > Pseudomonadota > Alphaproteobacteria > Rhizobiales > Rhizobiaceae > Mesorhizobium. Next base: position 18,597 of record NZ_SUHQ01000002.1, read on the forward strand.
GGTCGGTCTTGACCGTGCCGGCGGTACCCTGGCGCTGTTCGAGCTCAGCCCGTAGAGCTGCTTCGCGCGCCTGCACGTCCTTGTCGGCGATGGTCGGTGTCGGCGGCAGCGGCTTCAGCGCCGGCGGCTTTTGAAAAAGGCACATGGTTCCAGCTTTCTCCAAAGTGAGACGTTCTCGTCCAGTCGTAGAGCAAAAAATCTTCGCCGTTCCTGCCATAGCCCGGCAGCAGGCAGCGTTGCGTCGCGCCAAGCCGGGCAAGCCAGCGCAGCGCCAACTCATTGGCGGCGAGCGCCCGCGCCTCGACTCGCCAGGCGCCGCGCGCGGCAACTTGGCGGGCGAGCACGGCGTGGAAGAACTCCGTGATACCAGGCGCGCAGCGCCGCATGCGGCGCGTGCCCCAGCTCCAGGCGATCCACAAGCCGCCGCGCTGCTCGGCGGCGCCAAAGCCGGCCTCCGGATTGCCGTCCAGCTCGGCGACATAGGCAAACCCCTGCAGCGCCGTCTGCGCCAGCAGCGCCGGCGACCACGTGTCGAACTGGCAGTCGATCTCGGCCCGGTCCTCGGGGCGCAGATTGGCGGCGATGTAGCTGAGGTCGCGCAACGTGGCGGGGATGATGCGGACAGAGGAGATCGTGGTATGCGCTTGCCTTCGAGTCACCGAAACGCTCCCAGCGGGTCGCCTGCCCTACCCTCCGCCTCGCCGCCCGAAACTCCGCCGGATCGACCACCGCTTCCCGCATCATCATCACGCCGTAGCGGGTCGCCGCCATCAGATCGTCGCGCAGCTTCACCACTTGGCCGTCCTTGCGGTGATAGAGCCGGAACTCCTCGAACCAGGGCAAAAGCGTCGAAAACACCTTGAAGCGGCCTGATTGCATGCGGTCGAGCATTTCCATCAGCCCGGCCTCGACCGAGACCGAACCGTCGGCGAACTGTGCATGGCGGACAAGCATGTTCAGCCCATGCGCCGCATATTGCCGGGCCAGCGCTACGCCTGCCCCTTCCAGCGTCTCGCGGCGGCCGTCGCGCGGCCACGCCCAGGGCAGCCACTCGCCCCACGGTTTCAGGGTCAGCGCCTGCATGGCGGGAGTCTGCTGCGAGGCGCGGCAGGCCTTTGTGACATAGACGACATCGGCCTCCGTATCCCAGGCGAGCTCGACCGCGGCCGACGGATGGTCCCAACCGAAATCCAGCGCCCCGAGCCTGGGCCAATAGCGCGGCAGGCGGAACGGCTCGCAGGCGATCAGCTCCTCGGCCACCGGAAAGATGCGACCGGAGCCGAGTACCGGAATGCCCTTGGCCCGCGCCTCGCGCTCATGCGCGGGATAGGCGGCGACGATCGCGGCGCGCTGCCCGGGCGTATAATGCCCGGCGTCGTCGATGGTCATGAAGGTGACGTGACGGGTCATGGCATTGCCTTTGGAAAGCTTGGGTTCCTCGCCCCCATTCTTGATGGGGGAGAGGTGGCTCGGCGAAGCCGAGACGGAGAGGGGAATGGCGCAGAGCCAGACGAAGCGAACCCCACCTTGTTAAACTGGCACCTTACGAAGCCCCTCTCCGGCCGCTGCGCGGCCACCTCTCCCCGCTTCGCGAGGGCGAGGAGCCCAAGTCTTGCAAACCTCACCGCCCCATCCCCTCCACCTGCTCCGCCGACAGGAACAGCAGCACCACCTCCGACATGCCGAGCAGCGGCGTGAAGGTGACGATGGTGATGCCGCCCGTCGCATTGGTGCGGGTCAGGCCCTCGGAATAGATGTCGAGCGGCGGTTCCTCGTCGAACCACACGCCGTGCAGCGTTTCGCCCTGCCACTTCTCGCGGCCCTTCTCGTAGCTCTTGAACGACAGCACCGATTCATCGGCCTGGACATCGCCGCCGCCGCCATGGCGCACCACCACGCTGTCCAGCCCATGCGGCGCGCCGCGCCCCATGAGGGTGCTGACGATCGCGTCGGCCGGGATCATGCCGGTGCCCCATGCAGCCGGCTGCTGCGGCGGGCCGATCAGGATGCGCTGCGGATTGTCGCGCGTGCCCTCGGCGGTGATGCCGGCGGCCCAAAACCGCACGGGCGTGTCGAAGACCTTGCCTTGCCACCAGTCCGGATAGCGGCCGGTGAGGTGCATGGCCCATTCGGCACCCCCGGCCCTGGTCTTGCCGAGCTGGTTGCCAGCCATGAACAGCCGCTCGCGATTGGTCGCGCCCGCCGCATGGAACTCGGCCTGCCTGGGGTAAGGCCGGTAGGCGGCAAGCTGGTTAGTGCGCCGCCTCCGGTCCAGTTCCCTGAGCAGGCTCAGATACTCGGTCTTTGCCGTCGAGGCCCGGCTTTGTGAGACGCGGCTTTGCGAGGCCAGGCTTTGTGAGGAATGGCCGCAGGACGGCTTCGAGGCCGCGGATGCGCTGCCTGATTTCGTCATCGCTCAATGCATCCAGATTGTTGATGTTGACATCTTTGGGCAGCACCGACAGCACGATCTTCAGATACTGGTCGGGCTTTTCGGTGCGCACCTCGGCGATGACGCCAGCGCCATGCGCCCGGAAATCGGCGCGGATCGCTTCCAGAAAACCATCGGCCAGCGTCTTTTTCGTCCGCTTTGGCCGGCCGGAGGGCCTGGGTTCCGCCACTTCAGGCGGTTCGTCGTCGAAAATATCCTCGGCCATGCCCTACCCCACCGTCCCGGCGCGCGCCGCGGTCTCGGGCTTCGCCGCTTTCCTGACCACCCGCGCGGATCGCTTGCGCGACTTTGCCCGCTTGCCGGGCTTCGCACGCGCCGACTTCGGCTTGCGCGGCCGGCCTGCCGGTTTCGCCTCGGCAGTCGTGCCGCGCTTTACCGAGCCGGCATCGGGCAGGACTTTGAGGGCCGCCCGGACGATACCCACCGCGCCGGCGCTGACGCCCGCCGAGGAAAAACCGAAGCCGCCAGCCGCATCGACGGGACCGCCCCGCACCATGCCGATTCGCACACCGGCCGCGACCGGTTCGAAATGGCCTGCGCGCGATTGCGGCGGCGCACCCTCGAACTGTCCGATGGCGCTGACGACCTCGCGGCCGTCATCGTCAGTGATGATGGTGGAGTAACGGCTGGACATTGGGGGGTCTCTGGCGAGCGGCGCGCGCTATGGCACGCCTGAAGAAATGTGTTGGCGGAAGGGTCTTTTGACGAGCGGCGGCGGCAAGGGTCGCGTTCCTTCGCGCCGACATCTGATATCGGCGACACAGGCAGCGAACGATCGAAGAGGGCTTGAAACAAAAAACCCGCCTCGGCGGGCGGGTCGTTGGCGCAAATCAGCACCATACCTAAATTAATAGCATAACTGCCGTCACGATGTCAATGGTGAAACGGTCGATTCAAGGAAAAAATTCCTGGATCGAGCGTCTCTCGCGCAAGAATGTCTGCGAAGCGCCCGATCCCCGTACCGCCATGCCGGATCGGAAAAGACCCTCGCGCGTTTGGTGCTTGATGCATGTCGCCAAGCGCGGAACGCGACGTGCTTTAGCCAATGGGAGCAAAGCCATGAACGTCGCCAATCTGCAACTCGAAGGCCTGCTGATGGCCGTCGCATCGATCAACCAGGTCCTGGTCCGCAAGGGCGTGCTCACGGTCGAGGAGATAGACATCGCCTTGCGCAGGGCCGAAGCCAGCGAAACCAGCGAGGAACGGTCCAACGGCATGTCGGCGTCGAGCCGCGATGCCGTCAACTTCCCGATCCGGCTGCTGGAACTGGCCAATCAGTGTCAGCCGGAGGCGGACATGCCGTCGTTCTCGAAGCTGGCGCGCATGGTCGGCCAGATGAAGGAACCCTACAACGACCAGATGTGACTCCCCTCCCCGCATCAAAGGCGGCAGGCCGGGATCAGCTCGCAGACCCAAGCTTCAGCGTCAGCACGCGGCCCGGCCCGTGGACGGCGGCAAACAGCAGCCCGGCCAGGAAGGTGAAATGATCGACGAAGAAGCCGAACTCGGCCTGGTTGCCGGCCCAGTGCGATGGCCCGTGGAAGGCAAAGCCGAGGAACAGCACATAGGCGGCGGCGACAAGAGCGGCCTGCGAGAAGAAGGCGCCGGTCAGGAAGCACAGGACGAGGACGACTTCGAGCAGCGCCGCGCACCAGGCCAGAAACAGCGGGAACGGAAATCCGGCGGCGGCGATGTAGCCCGCGGTGGCGCCCATGCCGGTGAATTTGAAAATCACCGCCATGAGGAAGACGGCCGCGAAGATCAGCCGGCCAATGAGGATTGCCGCGGTCTGCCACAGCGTGTGAACGGTTTCTGACGGCATGATCTCTCTCCCAGATGTTGCGATGGTTCGACCCAAGGACGGTCGACCGGCCACAAGTCCGACACCGGGCTGCTTTTTCTTCCTCGTTTCTCCGCATGGATCTGCCGTCCGGCCCTGTAGTCATCCTCCCGCTGCCGCCAATGCTTTTCAAGCCGAACCGAGTATTGACGGATGGCAGGCCGTCGCCTAGCAAAGAGACAGACCTGTCTCATCACTACGCGTGACAAACCATGACCTCGTCATCCCCGATCGGCTCCGATAAACGCCGGCACGTCGTCGAAACCGCCTATGCGCTGTTCAAGCGCGGCGGCTTTCATGCCACCGGCATCGACCGGATCATCGCCGAGGCGGAGGTCGCCAAGATGACGATGTATCGCCACTTCCCCAGCAAGGACGACCTGATAGTCGGGGTGCTCGACTATCGCGCCCGGCGTTTCGACCGCCAGCTCGACCGGCTCGCCGATGCGGCCGTCACGCCCGAGAAGAAGATCGCGACCATCTTCGACTGGTACGAGCGCTGGTTTCGCAGCGCCGATTTCCACGGCTGCCTGTTCGCGCATGCGCTGGCCGAGTTCGGCAATCCAGAACACCCGGTGTTCAGGGCCGTCGCCGAGCAAAAGAACGGCCTCAGGCGGCGCATGCAGTCCATCCTCGAAGACATGATGCCGCCCGACCGCGCCGCAAGCACGGCGGCGGCGCTACTGATGCTGATCGAAGGGGCAACCCTCGTGGCCCAGATGGGACAGACCGACACCGCCATTCGCGATGCCCGCGAGGCAGCCTTCAGCATCATCGCCGCCCCCAGCGCCATGACCGCGCCATGAGCGCGACGGTCATCGGGCTGGCACTGCTTGCCGCAATCCTGCACGCAAGCTGGAACGCCTTTTTGCGAACAGGGGCCGACAGGCTGAGGACCGTCACCGTGATGAGCTTTTCGAGCACGGTGGTCGCCATTCCGTTGGCGATCTCCAGCGCGTTTCCGGCACCCCACGCCTGGCCCTATGTCGTGCTCTCGGCCTGCCTGCAGGTCGGCTACAGCATGTTTCTGGTGGCTGCCTACAGGAACGGCGAACTGGGCCAGGTCTATCCGATCGTCCGCGGCAGCGTGCCGCTGCTGGTCACACTTGGCGGATTTTTCCTGGCCAACCAGCATCTCGCCATGCCGCAAGTCCTCGGCGTCGCTCTCGTCGCCGGCGGCATTATGAGTCTCGCCTCGGGCAAGGCACGGGCCGCGACCACGTCGATCCTCCATGCGCTGGCGGCGGGCGCGATCATCGCCGCCTATGCGACGGTCGATGCGATCGGCGTTCGCCAGGTGGGAAGCGCCACCGCCTACACCGCGTGGGTCCTGTTGATCTACGGCGCCCTGCTGCCGGCAGCCTTCATTGCCTTCCGCGGCCGGCTCGTCGTCGATCTTCGCTCGGCCGAAACGCTGAAGGCGCTCGGCGGCGGCGTGTTCGCGCTGCTGGCCTACGGCCTCGTGGTCGCCGCTTTCGCGCTAGGGCCGGCCGGTCCGATCACGGCGATCCGGGAGACCAGCGTCATCTTCGCGGCCTTGATCGGTTGGCTATTTCTCGGCGAGGTGCTGACGCCCCGGCGCATCGCCGCCTGCGCCATCGTCGCACTCGGCGCCATCTGCCTAGGCTACCAGCCGTGAGACTCCGGCGGGACGCGAAGCGGCCTACTCCGCCGCGTGGTGACTGATCGAATCCCGCACCGTGCCGTACTCGCTGCCCCAACGGTCGGTCATGTCGCAGCGGACATCCCACAGCTCCGGAAAGAAGCGATGGCGGGCGCCGGCCGCCAGCAGTTCGACCGGACGGCCTTTTAGCGACTTGGAGCCGAGCCCGATCGAGCGATGGATGAGGTAAAGATGGTTGGCGCGGAATTTCTGGAACAGCTCGTCGAATTCGATCAGCGCCTCGGCAACGACATAGCTGTCGCCGTGATCATAGCTGATATCGTAGACATCCTCGACCGAAAGCCCGCGGCCATCGAGATAGGACGCCTTGAAGGCCCGCCATAGATCCGGCGGCATGCGCAAGAGCAGCTTGAAGCCTGGCGATTCCTGGCCGCTGCCATTGCCGAGCTGCAGCCGGATCTGCTGGTATTCCTTGGGCGACATGGTTTCGAGCAGGTCGAGCTGCGCCGTCATCATGCGCATCAGCCGATGCACGCGCCCCATCAGCGTGACGACGCGGTGCGTGTTCTGCTGCTCGAGGAAGTCGACGACGTCGACCAGCGTGTAGGTGATGAGCTTCATCCACAGCTCCTCGACCTGGTGCACGATCTGGAACTGCAGCTCGTCGGCATTGACCATCTCGGCCAGCGGCTTCTGGCAGGCGAGAAGCTTGTCGCATTGCAGGTAGACGCCGTAGTCGCGCATCTCAGGCGTTTCGATGCGGGCGTAATAGTCCGGCTTGTGCATGGCAGCTGCTCCTTTTACCCGGCCCGTCGGCTCAGGGCATCTGTTCGGTCCGAGCCCGCAGTGTAGTCGCTTTCGGCTTGAACATTGTTCCTTTCTGTTATCCAATTGGCATGAGATGAAGGACGAAAGTCCATTTATTGAACGGTTTTGGAGAACGCTTTATGCTGGATACGCTCGACCGGAAGATCGTCTCGGCGCTGGAACGCGACGCGCGAATCTCCTTCGCGGCGCTCGCCGACGAGGTCGGCTTGAGCAAGACGCCGTGCTGGAAGCGGGTCAAGGCGCTGGAGGACGCCGGCATCATCCGCGGCTACTCGACGCGCGTCGACCCGGCGAAACTCGGCTTCGGCATCGAAGCCTTCATTCAGGTGTCGATCGATTTCGAGCTTTCCGAAGCCTTCGAGGCCGCGGTCCAGGCACACCCGCTGATCCGGCGCTGCCACGCCACGACAGGCGAGGCCGACTATCTCCTGCAGATCGTGACGGTCGACATGATGGCGCTGGACAGGATGCTGCGCGTCGAGCTCAGCCGCCTGCCCGGCGTGCGCCGCACGATCACCTCGATGGCCATGCGCGAGATCAAGGGTGACATTTCTTTCGCCAATGCCGTTGGGCATACGCAGAAGACACCGTAGACCGCCGGCAGCGACGGGCTTCGTTCGGTTTAGGATAAGGGGGGATGATTCAAGCTGCGGTTTTGTCGGGCTTGTCTATCCGCCATGCCGGCCTTGGGACCGGAGCGACGCGCTGGTCCTTCCATGATCCGGCATCGGCTCTCCGCTTCGGGCAATCCTCGTAGCCATGGTCGCGCCCGCCGCAATAAGCGCAGCACTTCGCGGGGCTATCGGGGCGAAACATTATCGTCATGCATTGAAATGCGCATGGCGCCCGTTCGGTTGCGTCTGCACCGTCACATTTCGCTTACATTAGCGATTTGGCCGCTGAACCCGAGATTTTAAGGCGTGTAGCCCAGCACCGCCAGAACCGACAGCCCTGCAACCAGGCCGATTGCAATAACAATGCCGAAATGCCGTTCCAGGAATCGGGGCGGCCCCTGCCAATCGTATCGCATAGCCGAAACTCCGCGGCGTAATCTGGGGCAGAGTGTTCGGGCGTCAAGGCTGGCGGCCCCTGACAGGCGGTAGACAGGCAACTGCCATTGTCCATATCGTGGTTCATATCCGAACATGGAAGCGCACCCATGCCCGAGCATCCTTCATCAGGGGGAGAAAGCCATTCCCAGTCCGCTGCGGCACCTGACCCTCGCCTGGCCTTCGTTTATGCGGAGGCGGTGCGTGGCCTCCAACACCAGCAGAATGTGGTGGAGAGCCTCAACACGCGCGCTGGCAATCTGATCTTTGCAACCGCCTTCGTGAGTTCCCTGCTCGGTGGCAGGGCTCTGGCGGAGGGGCTGGGCCTGTGGGGCTGGCTGGCGCTGGCGCTGCTTTTCCTGATCGGGCTGCTGGTCGTGATCATGTTGTGGCCCTACTACGCCTTTACCTTCCGCTTCGATCCGGAGCAGTTGCTCCAGGACTTTGTCGATCAAAACCCTTCGGAAACCATGGATGGGATGCACCGCGCGCTTGCGCTCCGCATTAAAACCGACATGGCCAGCAATTGGCGGATCATTCAACGCCTGCGCGTGTCGCTGCAGCTTGCCCTGTTTCTATTGTTGCTCGAACTTTTGGCGTGGCTGTTCGCGATTGCGCGCGTCTAGGCTCAGGACCCGTTAATCCAGCAGGGCGTCGCAGCCGATGGTGCTCAAGCAGGTAACGGCACAAAGCGGCTTCATGCGTGAAAGAGAAAGTGTTAGACAGCATCCACTTCCTCTACTCCCGCTTCGTCTAATGGTAGGACAGCGCCCTTTGAAGGCGTGAATCGTGGTTCGAGCCCATGAGCGGGAACCAGTAATTTCAAGAGCTTAGCTGATTTTCTCGCTGAACAGTCCAATATCTGGCCTATAATCGCCGAGGTGGGGCGACGGTGCGCGGCGCGATGGCGGCTCGGGGACCTCCGTATAGCCATCAGACGGTCCGGGCCTTTGTAGCGGTTCTGGATGGCGCTACGCGCGATCGGGATCGAAGACCCGCGCTCTTGCCACGTTGCCATTTCAAGGACGTCCTGCGAACATAAGCGAGGTCTCAAACTATGTGAGAGTAGGGAGCGCCGCATTAATGGTTGAGTGTCATTTCGCCCTCTCCTCGCGTGGCCGACATCGTGACTTCATTTCAGGACTGGCAAAATCTTGCGATACTGCTCGGCCCTAAATGGCTTAGGGCCAGCACTGCAATTTGCTTTGATTTGGCCGCTTTTTTCGTTTTGGCGTTCGATATTCGACGCATCCACTATGCAGTCACCACAGCAAAAAGCCGGGACAAATTGGAGCGGAAACAGAGGTCAACCGCCGCATCTCAGACAAATATGAAGAGACCGTCACGTGGTTGCATCCGGAGACGCAGACCAAACCTGTTTCATATGAAAAGCTGTACTCTGAAATTCGAGATCAGCTAGAAATCCATCAGGACATGATCAAGGTTGTTGAAGCAATCAGGATTTGGCCAATCATCGACGCGAAAGTCGGCACCGGACGATCGGTGAAAGCTGCTGGAGTAGCGACCGCGCTATTCCTGTGCGGAATCGTCATGCAGATTTTTTCGCTGTTCCCTGCCTGAACGACTGGCGTCCGCGATCAGGGCCATGGTCTAGCAGATCGGGCCAGTTGTTGTCATTGCAGTGCCCCACCAGGAAAGCCGATGGAATCTGTGTTATCCGATCCTCGTTCAACGGCATGTGCGATTTGTTTCAGCATCGCATGAGCCGCGCCAGCCGACATGACGAGGCGGCACACAATCACGTGTTCGAACTTTCCACGCTCGTAGATCGCTCGCTGCCGGCTGTAAAATATGCACCGGAAATTCCCATCTCCCAAATTTTCCATGTCGGCCATCCCTGAAATGAAGACATCGGGGATGATGGCCGTTTCGACTAAGTCAATGATGGGATCGGTCATGATGCGTCTCCCCAATTGCCCCAATTGCCGGGTTCCAACATCCGGCGTTGCTGACACCTGCAATTTTGCAGGCTAAGGGATCAACTGTCGTTTGATCAACTTGGAGATTGGGGGTAGCCGGCACCTGCAATGGGAGAAGGAGGCGTCTCGGTGTCCTTGTGTCTCTCCTGCAAAGATGCTCCGGTGCGGCTTCGCAGACGTGCTCGATTCCATTGCTACCGAGATGAAGATTGGCCGGTCGGACCTCATTCAGATCGTGCTGCGCGAATGGCTGGAAACCAACGCTATCCGAACGATCGAGAGGAAAGCGAAACGGACGGCAGCGCGTAGCTGCTTCCGTGATCACGGAATTGCTCGAATCGCCATACGCGGTACTATCCAACGGTAGCGGAGTCCCAATCCGTTAGGCCGGTGCCTATCAAGCCCCCCGCCCAAGTGGTGCCGGCCGTCCTTCCTTGCAAGGGCCGGTGACGATCCCGCTTCCGCGGAATACAGCTACCAGTTGACAGTGACTATCTGGGAAAGCTCGGCGATGTCGCCATAGATCCTCGAACCTTTGACGAGAAAACACTTGTCACCGAGGACTTCGAAGAGTGTGCTTGACGAGGTGCAAACCGGCAGGTTCTTCGAATTGGCGTACGTCCCGAGAGTCGCGGTTTCGACCTTACGGTCCGCGGCTTCGACATAGCCGACGCTGATCGCGAGGACAGCGATAGCAATGAGAGTCGTCTTTCTCATATTTAGCCCCTATAGCCAGCGGCTTCCTTGCTCAGCAAACCCTGGTTCCCGCCCTGGGCCTTGCCATGGTGGCGCGGCCGTGCATCAAAGTAGCACCGGCCTATGATGGGCTCCATTTACCGATTGGAGGTAGCAGGCTCATCTATATTAGCAACACCTTGACTAAGGCGCCGGCGTCCTTCCTTGCAGATGCGGGTGAGCACATTCATTATCGCCCCGGTGTTTTCGGAGGAGCAATCCCATGGCGAAACGAGACGAACCCGCCTCGGCGGAACACAGCGAAGCCAAGCTGGCCACAGACCGAACCGGCAAGGATGGTCGGGCGGACTAGAGAACCCTATAACGACCAGATGTGACGGAGGACGACATGGCCGACGACAAATCCAAGACCAAGCAGGATCGCAAGCTGGTTTCCAGCGAGGAGCCTTACGAAGTTGCGGCTTTTGCGAAAAAATACGGCATACCGCCGAGCGAGGCCGCGACCATCATCAAGCGGTACGGGCCTTCGAGGAAGAAGCTCGACGCGCATATGGCGAGCCGCAACGCCTGATCTGCATCCGGCGGCGTCGCGGATCAAAGGAACCTCGCATCCCAAGGGGCCGGTCGGTGCCTTGGCCTGCTTCACAGTGAACCTGTGAAACGTTGCCATGCGGCATGATCCGGACCGTCCGGCCGGTGACCATGCAGCCTGTTTTCGGCTGCTATTGCCATCGACCGGATTCAACGTCAGGTTTCAAGAACGCAACAACTCGTTTACTTCAAGACGCTACCAGTCCGGCGAAGATTCGTTGGGGAGGTCGGATGTCGGACCGTGCATTGCGCTTTGAATGTGTCATGGAGCCAAACGGCCGGTGGATGGTCTGGGACGCCAGCATCGATCTGCCGGCCCAGTTTTCGGCGCTGGCACTGATCGGCCTGTGTCGCAAGGAGGCCGTTTCGCTCTGCAACCTTCTGAATGAGACAGGCTCCGAGACAGGCTCGGCCGATACCCGGCAGAGCCGGGCCTCCTGAACGACGCCCAGCGCGAGCCCGAGGCTGGCGCTTCGAACAAAATCCATCGATCTGTGCAATGGCCGTTTGCCACCCGGTTTCTGCCGGATGCGTGAGCGGCGCCGGGCCTGCACGGCTGCGGGACAAACTTCCCTCACCCCTGGAACGCCGCCATGCGGATGGATCGCGCGCTGTACGACACGCAGATGTCGTTCACCCGGCCCGCTCGCCGTTTGCTTCGAAGGACCGGGATTTCGCCTTGACAAACAAAGATGCTATATTAGCTGACTAATCGATTCACAGTTGGCGAATTGGCATGGCCAAGAAGAAATCAAAACTGGAACCATCCGGCATTTCCGCGGTCTCTGCGGCTGAAGCCTATGAGGCGACCTACTTCGCCCGGAAGTGCGGGCTGACGCGGGATGAAGCGCTGAAGATCATGCGCGAGGCCCAGGGCTGGGTGAGCACGACGATGCCGTCCGGCACCAAGCAGAAGAATTAATCTCACAAAGCAGTGGGCGGCAAGGCATCGGCCAGGAAGCAGCGGATGCTTAAACGCCACGACCCACCGGCTTGCCTGTCCTTGACGGAGTCCTACGCTTGCCGTCCAACCGGCAAAGCCGCCTGCGCGCTCGCCCGCGCCACGATCGCCTCCAGTGGCTCCGGCCGGTGCAGCAGAAACCCCTGACCGAAGGCAACGCCCATATCCCTGAGGACGTCGAGCGCATCCTGCTCCTCGATCTTCTCCGCCACCACAGAGCAGCCGAGGCTTCTGGCGATGCCCGATATGGCCGAGACGATCTCGCGGTCGAAGCGGCTTTGCGCAATATGCTCGATGAAGGAACCGTCGATCTTGATCGCATCGACGGGAAAGCGCCGGAGATATTCGAACGAGCTCATTCCCGCTCCGAAATCGTCGAGGCTGACGCGGCAGCGCCGCTCGCGCGCCTTGCGGACGAACTGTTCGGCAGCAGTGAAATTGGTGACCGCGGCGGTTTCCGTGATCTCGAAGCCGATGCCGGAATGCGGCGCCCCGGTCTCGTCGATGACGGCGTCGACGAAGTCCCAGAGCTGCGGGTCGCTCAGCGTCTGCGCCGACAGGTTGAAGCCAAGCGTGAGCACCCCTGACTTCAGCGCCGGACCGTGAAGTGAGAGCGCCGTCCTGATGATCCAGCGATCGAGCCGCGAGGCTATGCCGAACCGCTCCGCCGCCGGGATGAACTCTCCCGGCGGGATCAGCCGCCCGTTGTGCCCGACCAGCCGCGCCAGGACCTCGACATGGCGGCTGTCTTCCCAGGGCTTTCCGAGCCGATGGATTTCCTGGCCGAACAGTTTCAGCCTGCCGTCTTCCATGGCATCGACGGTGTCGGCCGCCAGCCGCGCCGCATTGAGGCCGCCGGAACCGGATGTTGTCTCGGGGGAGAACACCGCGAAGCGGTTGCGCCCGGCGGCCTTGGCCGCATAGCAGGCATCGTCGGCGCAGGCGAGCGCGTCGGCCACTGTGGTGTTCCGGTCGGCGACATGGGCGATGCCGATACTGGCCGCGAGCTTGCGCGCCACCGCCGAGCCGGGTTCGGCGGTGCGAACCGCCGCGAGAACGGCACCGGCCAGCTTTTCGGCTTGCCGTGCGTCGCAATCGGGCACCAGCAGCGCGAACTCGTCGCCGCCGAGCCGCGCCGCATGCGCCGACGGCGGCAGACAGCTCAAAATGCCCTCGGCGACGCTTTTCAGAGCGAGGTCGCCGGCGGCGTGGCCGGCGAAATCGTTCAGGGCCTTGAAGTAGTCGAGATCGACGTAGAAGACCGCGAGCGGGCGTGCCGTTGCGATATGCTCGGCCAGCAGCCGGTCGAATGCGGCGCGGTTCAAAAGGCCGGTCAGCGCGTCGTAATGGGCCGCGTGGGCAAGTTCCTGCTCGCGCTGTTTCGCCTCGGTGATGTCGCGCACCGTGCCCAGGATCTGGCCTGACGATTGAGCGTCGGCGATGAAGCGCAGCAGCGATTCGACATGCCGGACTTCGCCGTCCCGCTTGACGATCCGGTATTGCACGGCGACGACCTTTTGCGTTTGCAACGGCGCCATGTGGGCCCGCTCGGCATCGGCCTTGTCGTCCGGATGCAGATAGCTGTGCCAGAGGTCGTGCGGCACCTCGTCGGTGTCGGCGACAAACCCGAAGATCTCCCTGGTGCGCTCGTCCCAGTAGCTTTTGCGTGTCGCCAGATCGTGATGCCAGATGCCGGTGCCGCTGGCCGCCAATGCCAGGCGAAAGCGCGCATTCACCTGTTCGAGCTCGTGTTCGGCTTGCTTCTGCTTGGTAATGTCGGTCTGGACGCCCATCAGCCGGATGGGCTTGCCTTCCGTGTCGCGTTCGACCACCCCGCCGCGATCGAGAACCCATACCCAATGGCCGGATTTGTGCTTCAGCCTGAGCTCGGTCTCGATGAAAGCGGTCTGGCCGGCAATATGGCGTTCGCCGCTGGCCACCGCCCGCTCGCGATCGTCGGGATGCGTCAGCTGCAGCCAGAGATCGCTTGTCTTGACAAGCTCGCCCTCGCCATAGCCCAGCATTTGCGACCACATTGCCGAGTAAAAACAGTCTCCGCTGCGCAGATCCCAGTCCCAGACGCCAAGATGCGCGCGTTCGAGCGCAAGCTCCCAGAATTCCCCGTTGCGATTCTGCTTGTCGGCCATGCCCTGGACTTCGCCCGCTCCGTCGCAGCCAATGTGCGGCAAAAGCAAAGAAGAAACCGTTACCGCAGGGATCGCGAAATCAACCGGGCGGAATCGCAGGTCTCATCCCTTCCGAATGGACCGGTCAAGCTGGGCCTGGAGGTGTCGACGCGGCGAGGCTCGGTCTGACGGTTGGTTTGATCAGGGTGGCTTTGCGCCACATATGGGCGTTCATTTCCCAACCCCGAGGTGCTTCTGCCGCTTGGGTCAGTTGTTCACCGCCTCGGCCACTTGCAGGAAGGCGAAGGGAGGATAGCGGCCCAGCTTTTTGGCGACCTCCATGTTCACGACATAGGCGAAGTCGGTTGCCCGCAGGATCGGAAGGTCGCCGGGGGTCGCCCCGTCGCGCAGGATCTTGAGCGCTTGTTCCGCCGCGAGACGGCCGACATTTTCCATCCGGGCCGCAATGGAAAGCATCGCGTGATGCTCGCGCACCAGCGGCTCGTACGGGCTCACAACGGCGATGCCGTTGTCGACCGCCGTCTTCGTGAACAACTCGCCATTGGTGTTCAGGAACGAGCTCGATCCGACATAAAGCCACCGGACTCCTTCCTCGCGCAGCTCGGCCATGCGCTCGGCAATCCGGGCGACATCCGGCACGCCGTCATTGCCGGGGTCGATTTCGAGCGCGACAAGCTTGACGCCGAGCGTCGGCGCAATTTTCTTGAGTTCTTCTGCCGTGATCGCCGAATTGCGTTCGTTGGAGTTGTAGAGCAGGCCGAGCTTGTCGAACGTCGGATCGTACTGGCGGACGATCTCGATGTTGATCGCTTCCGGCACCCGGTTGAAGGTGCCGGCGACATTGGCGCGTCCGCTGCCTTCGAAGCCCTTGGCGATGTGCGTGCCGAAGGGGTCGGCAACTTTGACGAAGACGACGGGAATCTCGGTGAGATATGCAGAATTTCCCACATCGTCCAGCGTGCCGATGACGCCAAGCGTCCCGTTCGTGCCATAGGTGAGCACCAGATCGGCCGGCATAGCCCGCGCCTGGGCGATTGCGGTGGGGATGCGCGACTTGTCCTGTGCCAGATCGATGATCGTCACGTCTGCGGCGAAGCCGCTCTCTTTGATCGCCGCCTTGAACCCTTCGCAGACATTTTCGCACCCTTCGTAGAAGACGCCCAATATTTGCTTTCTGTCGGCCGCATGAGCCAGGGTGGTCAGCACAACACATACGGCCAACGGGAGGAGGCCGCGTACGATCGATCTCATGACGATTCCCCCGTGATGCGCCCGAGGCGCTGGCCGCCAGTCTAACTCTGCCTGGCCCCGGCAGGCAACTTCCAGCTAATTTAATGCCAACTAATTCACGGCGCCGGCTGCCGGGCCCTGGGCCGCTCGCTTGCCCAGCACCGACAGCCCGAACAGCACGGCGCCTCCAAGCGCGAGCGCCGCCACGACGGCCGTCGCTACAGCATAGCCATAGAGGCCCGCGACAGCAGCGACCAACAGGAGGCCGGCGATGCTGGCGAACCGCTCGATCGTTCGCAATGCCCCCAGAACCGGATCGGCCCCCAGATGCTTCAGCTCTGTTTCCGCGATCGACATCGAGAGCGAAACCTGCGCTCCCCGAACCATGCCGCTGCCGATTCCTGAGCCCAGCACCGCAAGGAAGATGGTGATCTGGCTCGGCCAGACGGCGGCCGTCAGCAGCGAGATGCCGCAGAGAATTCCCCCGGACAGGGCTACGGCCGTTACCGGAATTCCCCGCTCCGCCGCGCGCCCCGCAAGCGGGCCGACCAGGGCGATGGCGAGGAAGTAGACCATCAGCGTGCGTCCGATATCCGCCGGCGAGGCACCAAGGGAATCAAGCGTCAAAGCCACGAGATAGGAAATGAAGGCCTGCAGGCAGACGTTGCCGGGGATGGCGATGCCGAACACCAGCGCGGCGAAATGCCAATTGCGCAACGAGGCAAGCAGCGGCGGTCGAGCCGCCTTGACACGCGTGCCGTCTCCCCGGTTCGCGGTATTGGCGACCAACGAGAAGATCAGAAGCGCGGAGATCAGGACAAAGGTGGCGCTAAGAAGAAAGACATTGGACTGGCCCAGTCTGTCTGCCAGCACACCACCCAGAGCCGTGCCGCAGAATATTCCTCCAAACAACACCGTTGAGAACATTCCGAGCGACCGGTCACGCTCGTCGCGCGGCGTGTTGTCGATGACGTAATCCTGGCAGGCGAGCGTCACCAAAGCATAGCCCACCCCAAGGATCGTGCGGGATGCGACGATCTCGGGCACGCTGCTTGCTAAATAGAGCCAAAGATGAGCGGCAATTGTCGGTGCCGCTGCCAGGATCAGCAGTCTTCGCGGCCCAAGCCAGCGGGCAAGCGGCCGTGCAAACGGCGATACCAGCACGATTGCAAGCAAGTATCCGGCAAGCGGCAGGCTGATCAGCACGGTCTCGGAAAGCCACGGAAAGGGATTGTGCGCCGCCCTCGTGTAAAGCGGCATGAAGGAAAGCGGCAGCTCGTCGGCGGCCGCGAACAGAAACAGCGCCAGCCGCAGATCGGTGAAATAGGAAAAGCGCAGGGTCGTCGGCCCGTTCAGCGAAAGACCGTAGCGCGCCTGCAATGTGGCGAGCCTGGCTCCCCTCGCTTGAGAACCGTCGATGCCTTGCCATGCCGCGGCGAATTGTGCGCTGAGGCCTTCGGTGCGCTCGACCAGGATCTGGGCGGCGCGGTCGATGGCGGTGCGGGCGCCCACCACCACTCGCTTGGAGAAGTCTCCGGCCGCCTGCATCGCCGCCAGCCGCTGCAGCCGGTCGAGAGCGGCCGTCAGCGAGCGACTGCTCATCAGCACCATGATTTCGAAAGCGATAAGTACGGCCACCACCACGACGACGCCCATATCGAGAAAGACGTCGAGGAACTTCTTGGAGATGAAGGCGGGGTCGACGTCGATCACCACATAGGCGATCTCCTCGCCATTGTGCATGATCGGATGGCTGCGTACGCCTTTGCGCTCGCGCGGCGGTGCGAGGTAAGGGTCTATCCGTTCGCCGACTTCCAGCACCACCCGACCTGTCGCCACTGCAACGTATGCGATCTCGGGCAATTGCTTGAGCATATCAGCGAAAAAACTCTCGGCGCTGACGAGACTGTCCAATGGCACACCCGTCGCCAAGGCGCGCTGGACGTCTTCGCCGACGACCGTGGCAATCAGGTTTGTGCGGGCCGACAGCTCAGGTTCAATGGAGCGATTGACGTTGCCAAGTGTGATGATGCCCAAAATCAGGGCGGAACTCACCATCAGCACCGCCGCCAGCGGAGCCAGGCGCGATGCGATCTGCCGGGCGAGTGAGCGCGAGGGGTTGGACGCAACCTCGGTCTCGGGAGCCGGACTGGCCGCAACGACGGCGTCGCTCTCGGCTTGCCCGTCCTCTGCAGCCGGTGACTTGAAGGCGCTGAGTTCCCGGTTGGCCTCATCATATTGCCGTCTGGCGTCTGCCAGATTTGCGTCAAGTTGCCGGATTTGGGGGCCGAAGAGGTCGCGCCAGAACGCGCCGGAACCACTCGTCTTCAAGTTGCCATTGGCGCCGATCTCCGCATCGGGTTCGCCGCGGGCAACGCCCTCCAGGCGGGCAAGCCGGCGCTGAGGGGTTCCGAGAAGCAGGCTTAACAAAACGTAGGATAGCGCCGAGAACGCAGCCCAGATCACAAGGGCGTTCCGGACGACCTTACGCATAATGGCCTGTGAAGCCGCTTCGAGCCGGTCTTTCGGGTAGGCAACAAGCACGGCCCCGCTGGTGGCGCCGTCACGGCCCACGACGTTGAACCCGCTATAGATTTGCTCGCCGGTCTCGGTGCTCCATTTGACGTCCTTCGATAACTGCATCGCTTGCAGCACCTCGCGCGGAACCTCCTTTGACCGTGATGCATCGGTTGAATAGACGATGATCCCCGACGGATTAATCGCATGGACGGCGTTGACCTCCGCATCGGTCTCCAGCGCCCGCGCGACGATCGCGTCGCCGTTGCGGATCATCGAAATCGGCAAGCCGAGGTCGATGATCGGCTTGAACGACGTTGCGGTCGTCTGGGCGATGACGGAAATGCGCTGGCGCAGAAGGTCGGAAAGCACAGCATTGTGCTGGAGAACCGAAAGCAGTCCCACAACCGCCTGCAGCAGGGCGATGACCACCGAGAAGGTTATCCAACTTCGCAGAAGCACTGCAGCCCCTCCCACACAAGCGGCGCGTATCAACACTATGTTGAGCGGGAGGGCTCCGCCAGTGGGCATCCGAGATCGACGTCGATTTCGAGGATGAGACGCGCGAAGCGCTGCGATGTCACTCCGCCAAGACACCGCATGCGGCGGCGCTGACCGCCAACGTCCGCACAGGCTCAGCGGATCTCACCGCGAAACACCGCCGCGTGGCGCCGGCGAAAATCGGCGAATGAGGTCGGCCGAACGCCAAAAGTCTCGTGCGTCGCCAGACAGACCCTCGATTGCGGCCGCTTGCGACGTTCCGCCACCTGCTCGTCAAGCGCATCGCCCGCGCCGCTCGAACGGCCGCCTCCGCCTCTGCCCTGCCGGTAGATCGTCTCGCCGCGCTTGGCCAACCGCAGGTCTACACGATCCCCGCAAACTGTCGCATTCGACCTGCGGCAGGCCTGATCCCGCCTGGATCAGGCCTTGTTGGATCACGTCTTGGTCCTGAAGCGCGCCGCTTCTTCCGAACCGCCTGTGGCGTCGCCCGCGCTATAGGAATGCGCGCCGGCGCCGGCCAGCTTGCCGCCATCGACGATCAGGTAGTCTTCGCGGATCGGCCGCCCTTCGAACCAGCATTCCAGGATTTCGCGCGTGCCTGCCGCGTAGCGCGCCTGGGCGGAGAGTGACGATCCCGAGATATGCGGCGTCATGCCGTGATGCGGCATCGATCGCCACGGATGGTCCTTGGGGGCCGGCTGCGGGAACCAGACGTCGCCGGCATAGCCCGCGAGCTGGCCGCTCTCCAGCGCGCGGGCGACGGCGTCACGATTGCAGATCTTGCCGCGCGCCGTGTTCACCAGATAGGCGCCGCGTTTCATCCTGGCGATCATCGCCTCGTCGAACAGGTTCTCCGTCTCCGGATGCAGAGGTGCGTTGATCGTCACCACGTCGCAGACGCCGACCATCGATGCGGGGTCTGGGTGGAAGGTGACGCCGAGATCCTTTTCGACCGCCTCGGGCAGGCGGTGACGGTCGGTGTAGTGCAGCTTGACGTCGAATGGCCGCAGCCGGCGCAGCACGGCGCTGCCGATGCGGCCGGCGCCGACGGTTCCGATCTGCATCCCCTCGACATCGTAGGAGCGCGCGACGCAGTCGGCGATATTCCAGCCGCCCTTGATGACCCACTGGTAGGAAGGGATGTAGTTTCGTACCAGCGCCAGGATCATCATCACCACATGCTCGGACACGCTTATCGAGTTGCAGTAGGTCACCTCGGCGACGGTGATGCCGCGGTCCATCGCGGCCTGCAGATCGACATGGTCGGAGCCGATGCCGGCGGTGATCGCAAGCTTCAATTTGTTTGCCTTGGCTATCCGTTCCCTGGTCAGATATGCCGGCCAGAACGGCTGCGAGATGACGATTTCGGCGTCACCGAGCTCGCGTTCGAAAACGCTGTCGGGACCGTCCTTGTCCGCGGTCACGACCAGGCTGTGCCCGGCACTCTCGAGAAATGGCCTCAGGCCGAGCTCGCCAGACACGGAGCCGAGCAGAACCCCCGGTTCGAAGTCGATGGCCTTCGGCGTGGGGAGCGTCTGGCCGCCGGGATAGCGGTTGAGCTTCGGCAGCCCATCCCGCGCATAATTTGACGGGTAACCGTCGACCGGATCGTCATAGAGGACGCAAACGACCTTTGCCATTTTGATCTCCCTTCGTCTCACAACGATGAGGAAGACGCTCGATTGTCGGCGCCCGCCCAAAAACGAACGGGCGGCCATTCTGGTTTGTCGGAGGCCAGCAACTCCTGGCGCTTCCTCGTTTCGAAAGTTGCGCGCTATGGCGAACTAGATGGAGGAGCCGGACGTGGTTTCAAGTCCGGCGGGAGACGGCCGAACGGCCAGGCGGCAGTGGCGCCGCCCAGCCTGATCGCCTACTGGCTTGGGGCGGCTGTCGGGTCGCACGACACGTTCGGGTTCATGTCGGCGAAAGTGCCGGTCGGGTTGCCCTTCCAGGCCCAGACATGCGTTTCGTAGAAAGCACCCAGGCCGTAGCGATTGGGCGCGCTCCTGCCCTGGGCAGGCCGGAGCGGCAGCGTGTCAACTCGACTCCCGGCCCCGCCGCCGCTAACAGTCCCAAGCGATTGACTTTGCACGGGCGACGGTTTGGGATGCTCGACCTTGATCTCCTGGCCCTGGGCGGGCTGCTGCTGACGCCAGGACCAACCAACATCCTGCTGGCCTTTTCGGCCATTTCGTCCGGGGTGCGGCGCACGGTTCCGATACTGAGCGCGGCCGTCATTGCCTATCTGGCGGTTATCTTGGCGGTTGCAGCGTTGGCCGCCTCGATCGCGACAGGCAGCCAGTTCGAAATCCGGACCGTCCTGAGGGCCTGTGCAGTCCTGTGGCTGCTTTGGCTGGCCCACAGCGTCTGGACAAGGAATGATGACGGCCTCGATGTCCGGCTGGTGACGGCGAGGCATGTTTTCGTCACCACGCTGATCAATCCCAAGGCAATGATCGTCGCGCTGCTCGTTCAGAGCGAAGGCATGACAGTCTGGTTTCTGGTCGAGATCGCCGCGCTTGTCTGCCTGACCGGGGCGGCCTGGGTCGTCGTCGGGTTTGTGGTTCGCCGCAGCGGCTCCGGCCTTCTCAGCCAGCGGTCGCTGCGACGAGCGAGCGCCATCTGCCTCGCCGGCTTCGGGATCCTGCTTGCGGGCGCCAACCTTTAGGCTGCCCGGCGGCTAGGTTCACTTCCTCCCTTGCGGGTAGACCGTCTCGCCGCGCTTCAGCATCTCGACAAACGCCGCGATCTTCTTCTTGCGTCCGGCCTCGGTCTTCATGTTGTGGGTGCGGAAGGCGAGCGCGAAACGGTTCTGCGCGCTGAGCGTTGCCAGCATCGCCTTGGCCTTGGGCTCGGCATCGATGGCGGCCTGTAAATCCCCGGGGATTTTCATGTCCTTGCCGCTTCCATAGGCGCGCGCCCAGCGCCCGTCGGCCTTGGCCGCCTCGACCTGTTTTAGCCCATGCCTGGTCATCCGGCCCTCCTCGATCAGCCGGGCGACGTTGGCGACGTTGATCTGGCTCCAGATGCTCTTCCTGCCGCGCGGCGTGTAGCGCTGCAAATAGCTCTTGTCGTCGAGCCCCTTGCGCACCGCGTCGATCCAGCCCCAGCACAGCACGACGTCGATCGCCTCCTTGGGCGTGATCGAAGCCAGCCCCGAACCGGCCTTGTGGATCTTGATCCAGACTTCGGTTTCCGTGTCGTGGTGCTTGCCGAGCCAGGTGTAGAAGCTTTCGGCATCCCTGAATTCGTGCACTTTTTCAGGATCGACCTTGACCGGCGCCATCAGCGGGTTCGCCTTTCCGCATGGGTAACGCCAAGCGTTCGCCGATCGGGTATCTCAGTCATCGTTCCCGCCTGCGCAGCCGTCATCTTGTCTGGATGAAGCAAGGGCGGGAAATCGTCAACAGATGGAGATGGTTGTGGCTGCCAGTCCGATCCCCCTTCCCTCGGCCGCTGGCACCCATGGCGGTTCATCCCGTCGTGATGTAGGAACCTCCCTGGCGGAACCGGCCAGGTGCGGTTCTGGACGCCACGGCTACAACGGGGGTATGTTGCCATGCGAGCGATGCTGTTCGGTCTTGCCCTGCTGTTGCCGACCACGGCCCTCGCGGAACCGATCGAAACCCAGAAGATCATCACGGCGGCCACCGGCGACTGGAACGGCGATGGCGCCACCGATCTGGCGATGATCGTCGAGACCGAGCCCAGCAACCCGATGGACATGCATTTCTTTCTCAGGGATCGCGAGCATAACTTTCTGCGGCCTGCGGGCATCGTGCGAGAGCAGATCACCGGCGAGTGGAACGGTTACGACCGGCCGGGCTACGAGGCCTCCGACACCGAGCCGGAACTGACCGCGCTGCCGAACGGCTCGATCAAGCTATACTTGCCGGCAATGCCGGTCGGCAGCAAACGGACCAACCAGACGCTGACGCTCGCATACCGCAACGATGCCTTCATCGTCGCCGGCTTTGCCTATGATTATCACGATTACCTTGAGGACAATGTCGCAAGCGACTGCGACTACAATGTTTTGACCGGCAAGGGCAAAAGCAGCAAGATGCAGCCGGATGGCACCACCGAGCGCGCAACCGTGTCTGTCGAAGGGAAAACCATCCCCTTCTCGGAGTGGAACCCCGGAACCGGCTTCAGCGCTTGCGGCGAGTAATCGTCGAAGAGTGGCTAAAGCCGGGCGACACTCGATCTCGCCCCTTGCAGCGGGAGATTGGCCGCTTCAACGCTATCGCCCAATCACTGCAGCTGCGGTTTCTTGAGAAAGCTGTTGCGATCGGCCGACTTCACGCGCAGCCACGTCTCGCGGCCGTCGCGCACCACCCGCAACGGGATCTCCGCGCCTGCCGGATTCTGCCACAGCTTGCGGTAGAAATCGGCCAGCCCGTCGACCTCGCCGTCGCGCACATCCGAGATGATGTCGCCCTGGCGCAGGCCGGCTTCGGCGGCCGGGCTGCCTTCGGCGACGCTCATCACCACGACCTCGCCATTGCTCTCGGCGGAGAAGGCTCCAAGCCACGGGCGCGGCGGCTTGGCGACCTGGCCGCGCGTCAGCAGATCGTCGAGAATGGGCGGCAGAAGGTCGATCGGCACCACCATGTTGATGTCGGCGATCTCACCGGCGCGGCTCATCTGCAGGCGCAGCGAACCGATGCCGAGCAGCCTGCCGTCCTGCCCGATGAGGGCCGCACCGCCCCATGACGGATGGGCCGGGGCGGTGAAGATCGCCTCGTCCAGCAGATACTCCCAATAGCCGGCGAATTCCTGCTTGGTGACGATGTGCGCCCTGACCGACTGGCCGATGCCGTCGGCGAGCACGACGGGATCTCCGGCCATCGCCTTGGCCGCGTCGCCGAAAGCCACGGCGGGCAGGCCGAGCGGAGCCAGCGCCTGCAGCAGGCCGAAGCCCGATTCCTGGTCGTAGGCGAGCGCGTGCGCGGGAACCACGTGCCCGTTGTGATCGGTCAGCCAGACTTCTTCCGCCTCGGTGATGAGATAGCCGATGGTGAGCACCAGCCCGTCGTCGCGAATGACCACACCGCTGCCTTCCCGGCTCGTGCCCAGCGCGTTCGCGGTGAAGGCGTCGTCGGGGATCGAGGCGCGCACCGCCACGATGGACCGCAAAATCGTATCGATGGTCATGCTTTCAATCCTGGCAATGTTCATGACGGCCGGCGAAGGCCCGATGTCTTCTATAGGTATGGCGGGTAAGGCGAGGCGCAAGGGCATCGGTGATCCTCCTCCCCGTGGGAGAAGGTGGGCGCGACATCGACAATAGTTCAACACAAGTTGAACTTTCTGCGGCCCGCACTACCTGTACCCCGCACTATCTGTCCCTATGTGTAGATGACCCTGTCCCATGCAAACCCTCGCCGCTATCGCGCAAGCTGATCCTTCCCAAGACCCGCTCACATCAAGAGGCCTCCCGACATGAACCAATACACACCGCCGAAAGTATGGACCTGGAACAAGGCAAACGGCGGCGCCTTCGCCAACATCAACCGCCCGATATCGGGCCCGACGCATGAGAAGGAACTGCCGGTCGGCAAGCATCCGCTGCAGCTCTATTCGCTGGCGACGCCCAACGGCGTCAAGGTGACGATCATGCTGGAGGAACTGCTGGCACGAGGCCACAAGGGCGCCGAATACGACGCCTGGCTGATCAGGATCAACGACGGCGACCAGTTCGGCAGCGGCTTCGTCGAGGTCAATCCCAACTCCAAGATCCCGGCGCTGATGGATCACAGCGGGCCAAAGCCGATCCGCGTCTTCGAGTCCGGTTCGATCCTGCTCTATCTGGCCGAAAAGTTTGGCGAATTCCTGCCGACCGAGACGGCGGCGCGCACCGAGACCCTGTCATGGCTGTTCTGGCAGATGGGCTCGGCGCCCTATCTCGGCGGCGGCTTCGGCCATTTCTACGCCTACGCGCCGGAAAAGATCGAGTATGCCATCGACCGCTTCGCCATGGAGACGAAGCGCCAGATGGACGTGCTCGACCGGCGCCTGGCGACAAGCGAATATCTGGGCGGCGACGACTACACGATTGCCGATATGGCGGTGTGGCCCTGGTATGGCGGGCTGGCCAAGGGCCGCATGTACAACGACGCCGGCGAGTTCCTGTCGGTGCAGGAATACAAACACGTGCAGCGCTGGGCCGACGCGATCGACGCACGGCCGGCGGTGCAACGCGGGCGCATGGTCAACCGCGCTTTCGGCGAGCCCGCGATGCAGCTGCACGAACGCCACGACGCCAGCGATTTCGACACCAACACGCAGGACAAGCTGGCGGCGGAGTGAGCGGCATTGGCCAGACGCGTGGCGCCGGAGGGTTCCGGCGCCTACGCTTCCAGGGAGCGCATGTTCAGACGCCTCAAGGATTTCCGCCGCATCGCCACCCGAACCTGACGATCGTTCACAACGCCTTCCTCATCCGCAATAGCGGCACGTCCGCTCCGCCTCTGGCGTCGACGACGTCCTCGATCGCTTGATAGCCGCAGGCTCGATAGAGCGGTTCGCCGGCCATCGTAGCCATGAGCTCGACATGGGTGAAGCGCTCGGCGCGGGCGGCATCCTCGCACAGCGTGAGGATCAGGCGCCCTACCCCTCGGCGGGTGAAGCTTGGATGCGTATACATGGCACGCACGCGGGCGGCGTCGTGCGCGGGGTCGAGCAGCGCAGCATCGCGCCCGGATGAACGGTCGCCTCCATAGAGGGTTGCCCGCCGGCTCCATCCGCCGCAACCGACCAAGACGCCATTCTGCTCCACGACAAAATACGTTCCATCGTCGATGAGCTGCGTATCCAGCCCCATGATTGCTCTGCTCGAGTCGATCTGTTCCTGCGTGAGGAAAGGCTTCTGAAGCTCGCCAATGGCCGCATTCATCAGTACAGCCAGCGCCGGCATATCGGCACGTGTCGCCACCCGATGGTCTAAGTTGATCCCCGGCATTGTCCGGCAGGTCCAGTGCAAAGCCCTATAAAATTAGCACCAAGTCGGAACGATAGGAAGAAACACACCTATGGTATGGCCGGAGTCGAAGCTTTGCTCTTCGCCGCCGCCTGACGCCCCGTTAGGAGTCTGGGCCCATGGTCTACGGCGGATATCCAGAGCCGGTCAATGTCGGCGAGATGCGTCTCGTCGATCTCGTCGAGATGGTTCCAGTACATTCCGTCCTCGTAGAAATAGCCGAGATCCTGCTCGATCGCCTCGGCTTTCTCCGCCTTGTCGAACTGGATGCCGGCAAGGATCTCGGTTTTCATGTCGGCAATTCTCGAAGGCGAAAGGCCGGTCAGTTCATCGAATGTCAGCCTCGGAAAGACCAGCCGGCTGCGCGGCAGGTTGGACAGGTTGATGCACAGGCAATCCCGCTTCAGCGCCTGGACCAGCAGGCGGGCGGACTTGGCCTCGAGGTCGCGCAGCGTCACATCGTTGCGCAGCGGGTCGGCACGGCCGATGCCGTAGAAATGCGTCTTGCCGGGCTGGTCGTAGATCATGTCGCAGCCCAGGAACGCCAGGACATCGGGCTTCTGGCTGTGGATCGTCCAGTAGGCCGCCGTCATCGCCATCGTGCCGCCGGCATAGACGAAGCCGCCGAAGGCGTTCTGGGCCGGCACGTAGTGCTCGGCGCTGAATATCTGGGCCTGCTGAAGGGTTTCGTCCCGGGGCAGCCGGTCCGGCGGGAAATCGCCGGCATGGACGAGAAGATCCCAGTCGGGGCGCACGCGCCAGGCGTTGTTGATGGCGACGATCTTGCTGAAGGCGTGCTTCGGCCAGGCCTCGCAGCGTACCACATCGGGCGCGCTGCCGAGCAGCAGGATCACGCGCGACGATCCGGGATCGTCGAAGGCCATGGCACGCCTCTTCAATCGATCAGCCTTTTCATGCGATGGACCCCTCGTCATCGATCGACGTGACGAGCATTCATCTCGCCTCCGGCCAGATCGCACAAGCGGCGAGCGCCCTTCCCGCCCGGCGGATCCGTCGAGCCTGTTGCACGAGCGCCACGATTGCCGCGAGACCAGAACGCAAGGGAGAGGCGACCGACGCCTTGGAGTCGGGATTGCACAAGCCGCAGGCAGGCTTCCGCGCTGCCTAATTCCTGGCTTATGGATCAGGAGGTGTATGTTAGTTGGCTAAAGTAACGGAACGTCCAATGCACATTCCCAGAACCGAACATGTCCGGCCTGCACCGTGATGTCATGGTCTGGGTCGGACACCGCCTCGATGCCCTGGCCGACCCACACTCACGGACCGCGGACTTGCCTCTGCGTCTTCCGCCCCGGCTCCATAGATCAGCCGGACGACGAATACAAAATATCCGACCTGCAGAACGATCAAGGTAACAATCGTCCAGGCCAGCGCCTTCCAGATCGAACCCGTCGTCAAAAAAGTCGAGAGCGCCACGATGGATGACGCGGTGGCCATTCCCACCAGGAACTGTGGAAAATTCATCATCTTTTCGGCCGTCCCGGAACTGACAACAGCCGAGACGACTCCCTGCCCATTTACCCCAGACCAACGGTTTCACCCTTTCGATGGTTGCGCAAGTGCCAAATCGATTAGAGGTGTACGCATGCTTAATGCAGTCTCTGGTTGAGGGTTTCCCGGCTGCCGCCGGCCCGCTCAAAATGGCGAAATCCATGGCGAAAGGACTTGACCCGAGGCCGCTGCGCAGCCGAGGTCGGCTTCGGACCGCGTCGGCGCTCGCCACATGCGCAATGCCCTTCCGATCACGTTCGACCCGCCGGCCAATGAACCTTATTCGGGCGAAGGCACAGGCGGTTTGTTCGTCATGGTGGCACCGAAGGCAGCGGCTATGACGGCGGCTACCCCCAGGCATTGCAGCCCGGTCAGGATCTCGTGCAGGAACAGGAACCCCGCAAGCGCGCCCAGCGCCGGCTCCAGGCAGGTCAGCGTGCCGTAGAGCCTGGCGGGCATTCTGGTCAGCGCCATCATCTCCAGCCAGAACGGCAGGGCGCTGGAAAACAGCCCGACCAGCAGGGCGGCGGCCAGGATCGACGGCGCGACCAGTGCCGGCCCCGCCTCGGCCACGCCGAACGGCAGCGCGAGCACTGCGGCGATTGCCATGCCGTAAGCCGTGGTCTGGCCGCCGAGTTCCGCGCCCGCCTTCTGGGCGAACACGATGTAGAGCGCCCAGCAGCCGCCGGCCGCCAGAGCCAGCATCACGCCGGCCGGATCGAGCGCCTCGGGCGAATGGACGAGGGGCGACAACAAAACGATACCGGCGATGGCGAGCGCCACCCAGGCGAAGTCGCTGCCGCGCCGGGACGACAGCGTCGCGACCAGGAGCGGACCGGAGAATTCGAGTGCCACCGCGATGCCGAGCGGGATCGTCTTGAGCGCCGCATAGAACAAAAGGTTCAGCGCGGCGAGCGTCACCCCATAGGCGATCAGCCATGGCCAGACGGCTTTGGACGGCCGCACCCGCCAGGGCCGCAGCACCGCCGCCAGCATCAGCGCGCCGACGACCAGCCGCAGCACCGTCGTGCCCTGCGCGCCGACCAGCGGAAACAGGCCCTTGGCGAAGGTCGCGCCGATCTGGATCGACACCATGGCGCCGAGCAGCGCCGCGATGGGCAGGGGCGCGGTTTCGGGACGGTTGGCAACCGGCGTCGACGTCACTGTGATTGGTCCTCCACTGCCGGCGGGCTATGCGCGACGGCATGGGGCGGAGATAGGACCAATGGGCTTGCCTGTCGTGAGGCAGCGAGAGGTGGTTGGGTGGGGCAAGGGGGCGAGCGATAGAAGGCGCGTGGCGCCTCCGCTATCGTGACGCCGTCCGAGGAATGCAATGGCGCAAAGTAAATGCCGAACTGTAGTGTTCCTTCCCACCCCCCTCTGTCCTGCCGGACATCTCCCCCGCAAGGGGGGAGATTGGATGTCACTTCGGCTTTCGCCAATTCGCCAGCGGTGCAAAATCAGCGGGGCACTAAGGCTGCCGATCTCCCCCCTTGCGGGGGAGATGGCCGGCAGGCCAGAGGGGGGTGCTGTCCCGCCGGCGTCAAAAGTCTGCTACAGGCGCAACACTGCCGCTCAGGCCGACAGGGCGGCCAATGGCCTTGCGCTCTTGTTGGGGATCTGGATGTCGATCTCCAGCGTCGACATCGTCTCGCCGCGATCCATCGAGACCTGCAGAAAATCCTGGTCGATCTGCACATGCCTGGCGATGACGGCCATGATCTCCTCGCGCAGCACCGAGACGAGATCGGGCTGGCTGCGGTTGCGGCGCTCATAGGCGAGCAGCACCTGCAGCCGCTCGCGCGCCACCGGCGCGCTGCCGCGCCGCTTGAAGAGGTCGAACAGGTTCATGCTGCCCTCCTTCCCAAAAGCCGGTCGAGGAAACCCTTGCGCTCGAACGGCACAACGACAGGCAGCTCCTCGCCCTCGAGCCGCCTAGCGGCATCGATGTAGGCGCGGGCGGCCGGGTTCAGGGGATCGCTGAGCGTGACCGGCGAACCGAGGTTGGAGGCCCTGAGCACGTCCTGGCTCTCGGGAATGATGCCGAGCAGCGGCGTCGACAGGATTTCCAGCACGTCGTCGATCGACAGCATTTCGCCGCGCGCCGCGCGCGCCGCGTCGTAGCGGGTGACCAGCACGTGCTTGGCGATCTGCTCGCCCTGTTCGGCCTTGACGGTCCTGGCGTCGAGCAGGCCGATGATGCGATCGGAATCGCGCACCGAGCTGACTTCCGGGTTGGTGACGATGACCGCCTCGTCGGCAAAGCGCATGGCGAGTTGCGCGCCGCGCTCGATGCCGGCCGGGCTGTCGCAGAAGACGTAGTCGAACACCGAGCGCAGCTTGTCGATCACCTCGCCGACGCCCTCCTCGGTCAGCGCATCCTTGTCGCGCGTCTGCGAGGCCGGCAGCAGGAACAGCGTCTCGACCCGCTTGTCGCGGATCAGCGCCTGCGACAGCTTGGCCGTTCCCTGGATGACGTTGACCAGGTCGAACACGACCCGCCGCTCGGCGCCCATGATCAGATCGAGGTTCCTTAAGCCGACGTCGAAATCGACCAGGGCCACCTTCTTGCCGGTCCTTGCGACCGCGGCACCAAGGGCGGCAGTCGAGGTCGTCTTGCCGACGCCCCCCTTGCCCGAGGTGACCACCACTACCTTGCCCATATATGCCTCCATTATTGTTGTTGGGATCGTCAGTTGAACGGCGCGATGCGCAGCGTGTCTTTTTCGAGAAAGGCCTGGACGGCTTTGCCACGCGAGGACGGCTCCATCTCCTCGGCGGTGCAGTACCAGCCGTCGACCGATAAAAGCTCGGCCTCGTTCCTGCGGCAGAAGATGCGCGCCGCCGAATGGCCGAGCACGCCGGCCGACGCGCGCCCGCGCAGCGTGCCGTAGACATGGATGGAGCCGGCGGCGACGATCTCGGAACCGGAGGCGACGGAGCCCAGCACGATGACATCGCCATGCGCGTGGAAGACCGACTGGCCCGAGCGGATCGGCGTCTTGACCATCAGCGTCGCCGGCGCTTCCGGCTGCCTGTCTTCTGGCTGCTTGCCCGGTCCCGCCCTGCTTGCCTCTTCCCGCTTGCCCGTCTCTTCCGCCCCGCTTGCCTCTTCCGGCCTGCCCTTGCCGTCGGCCTGCATGAGCAGCCCGGCGGTGGCCTCCTTGGCGCCGATCAGCACCGGCGGCAGATGGGGCGCAAGCGCCGTGCTGCCGTCGAGCTCGATGGCATAGATGCGGATGCCGCGCAGGCCAAGTTCGGCGACCAGCGCTTCGATCTCGCCGACCTCGGGTTTCAGCGTGTTGAGGTTAAGCACCACCGGCCGGCCGGCAAAATAGCCCGGCGAGTTGCCGATCCAGCGATCGAGGCTCTCCAGCCACGCCGAAAGCGGCGCCTCCGGGGTGAGCGTGAAGGCGACGAAGGAGCGGGCGCGAAAGCGGATGGATTTGGTCTCGACGGGGGCGGCGAAGGTCACGGACAGCGATTCCTTACTGATAGGTAAACGCTAGCCAGCCATGGTTAACGAAAGGTTAATGGAAGGGTATTTGCGACATTCGGAAAAGCCATTGCTGACAGAACCGGCCGCGTCAGCGGCCGAGCGGACCGTGCTGGAAATTGCCTGCCCTTTCCTCGACACCTTGCGGGCTAACTGCCCTTCGCTGCGTCCTCGATCAGTTCCGCTAGCAAGGTAGAGAACCGCTCGTCGGACCTATCCTCTATGTTTCCCACTTCTCTCGCCACGATCCCGGGCGAAGAGACTGACACTTGCCCACTCAGCTGAACGTTGACCGTGAACGTCCTTCTGACTGCCTCCTTCTCCATTCCTCGCTGCCTGTAGACTTTGAACCGAATAGATGGTGTTGACGCTTTGGCCTGGCGGCGTGGCGCGGTGTCCATGTCGACAGTCACCTCGCCCGCCACGTCAGCCTTGGCCGCTTCCAACGACGCAACCACGACGTCGTTTAGCCAGGCCCTGGCTTGCGCGCCGAAGTCCACCACACCTCCCTCAGCCTTCTCATTGCGGACGTGCCCCTCTTGCTCACGGCGAGCTTCCTTCCCGCGCTCAAGGGCTTCTTTGAACTTAGACATCATTGTTTGCCTCCGACTGTAGGCGCATGAGACCAGCCGTCACATCGGCCATGGTCCTCCTAATGGGTAGAACGCACGCAATCGGCATGCGTTGCGTAAGCGGAGCCCGTGGCTCGCCGCTGCGCACGGTAGTATCCTTCTGGGCTGTCGATCGCCGGGGGCGGCGGTGATCGCGGCGCTGTGGTGGTGGCTGGGGTAGCGTGTCAGCAGCCAGCCGGACGGCGCTGGAATTCCCCTGCCCTTTCCCACAAGATGCCTGAACATTCCGGAGGGCTCGACATGTGCAACCTCTACAACATCACCACCAGCCAGGAGGCGATTCGCCAGTGGACCCGCGCCTTGCGCGATATTCTCGGCAATCTCGAGCCATCCATCGACATCTACCCCAACCAACCCGGCCCGGTGGTGCGCAACGCGCCGGACGGCGAGCGCGAGCTGGCCAAGCTGCTGTGGGGCATGCCGACGCCGATCGAGCGGGTGAAGGGCAAGGCCGACTATGGCACCACCAACATCCGCAACCCGCAATACGGCCACTGGCAACAATATCTCGGCGTCGAAAACCGCTGCGTGGTGCCGCTCACGAGCTTCGCCGAGCCCAGCCCAACGCCCGGCGACAAGGACCCGGATACTGGTATCCAGAGGAACTACTGGTTCGCGCTGAACGAGGAGCGACCGCTGTTCTTCTTCGCCGGCCTGTGGACGCGCTGGCAAGGCGTGCGCAAGGTCAAGGACGGGCCCGGCGACTTCGAACTCTACGGCTTCCTGACCACCAAACCGAACGCCCTGATCGCGCCGATCCACGAGAAGGCCATGCCGGTCATCCTGACCACGCAGGAGGAAACCGAGACCTGGCTGACCGCGCCGTGGTCGGAGGCGAGGCACCTGCAGCGCACGGCACCGGACGACGCACTGGTGATCGTCGACAAGCCGGCCACCCAGATCAAATTTCCGCCACAGGCGCCGCCAGCGCCGGCGCAGGGCTCGCTGTTCTAGAGTTTGAACTTCTGCAGCACCCAGATGTAGCCCTTCGGCGGATGGTCCTGGTCGATGAACTGCGTCTTCACCTTCGTGTCCTTGCGACTGCACTGCTTGCACCTGAACCGGATGGCCTCCAGCGGCTTGTTCCAGCCCAC
This sequence comes from Mesorhizobium sp., assembly GCF_004962245.1. Classification (GTDB taxonomy): domain Bacteria; phylum Pseudomonadota; class Alphaproteobacteria; order Rhizobiales; family Rhizobiaceae; genus Mesorhizobium. Next base: position 50,689 of record NZ_SUHQ01000002.1, read on the forward strand.
CACCTGAGCGACATCGTTCGCCCTGAAGCGTCCGACATGGTAGCAGTGGCCGCACTCCACGATGAGCAGCATATTGGCCTTCGCGGCACGTCCAACACTGTCCATCGGCCCGGCCATGGCTCATTTCCGGCTGGAATAATCCTCGGGGAGCGGCAACAGGCCGAGCCCTGCCGCGCGGAAATCGGGCTCCTTCTCCGCTACGGTCGCCATCACGGCATGCAGCTTGTCGACCAGCCCGCTCAGCTGCCAGAACAGTTCACCATTTGCCTTCAGGTGCAGCTGCGCCGCAAGCACTGTTCCGCGCAGGCGCAGCGCATCGCTGATGATCGCCTCCGCGTCGCGCGTAAACAAGCGATCGTAGCGGCTGTTTCGTCTGCCCATCGCGGCTCTCCCCAGTTTGCGAGCAACCGCCCCACCTGCTGACAAATAGGAAGGCATTCCTCGCCGAGTCAATTCGCTCTTGACATTTTTGTTCCCTATTTGTTCACTATCCCCTAATGAACCATTTGGAGTCATCGCCATGGACCACATTGTGACGCTGGACAGCCGCCAGGAGGCTGCCCTTCAGGCAGTCGCCGACAAGTTCATTGCCCTGCACAAGGGCGATGCGGTGAAGGCACTCAAGGAAATGATCGTGCTCAACGGCTATCTTCAGGAGCGGCTTGATGCGGTGGAGGGCCGGCGCCGGGCCACACGCGAGAGTAGCGAGTACATCCCGACTAGCCGGCACGGCTAGGTCGCAGGAATGGCTTGCGCCGCGGGCTGAAAGATGGATAGTTCCGGCGATGGCGACAACAGACATACTGCGCGGGGCAGACCTGTTCGGAGTGGGCTCCTACACAATACAGGAAGCCGCTCGCCTTGTTCGCACGCCTGCGATCAATGTCTCTCGATGGATGAGGGGCTACAGTTATCGTCGAAAGGGTCAACTGTACGCCAGCCCGCCGCTTTGGCGGACACAATGGCCGACCGGCGACAATGATCCGGTCGAGATCGGATTTCGCGACCTCATTGAGCTAAGGTTCGTAAAGGTCTTCACAGAAGCTGGCGTCGGCCTTCTGGCGATTCGCAACTGTCTTGATTTCGCTCGTCATCTTGTCGCGGACGACCATCCTTTTTCGACCCGTAGATTCCGTACTGACGGCAAGAGCATCTTCTTGGAAAGTGCCAAGCTCGCCAGCGATGAAAAGGAGATGCTCGACCTTAAACGACGCCAGTACGTTTTTGGCCAGATCATTGAGCGCACGTTCAAGGATCTCGATATTGAGGATGACGCGGTCGCTCGTTGGCGTCCTTTCAATGGCAAAGACTCTATCGTGATCGACCCTAATCGATCATTCGGACAACCAATTGCGGCGGACTCCGGCGTGCCCACAATTGTTCTAGCCCAGGCTGTCGAGGCGGAAGGGAGTCACGAACGGGTCGCTCGACTTTTTGAGGTCTCGCTGGCTGACGTAAAGGACGCGGTGCGCTTTGAAAGCACTCTCGGGACGGTGTGAAGGTCCTGATTGACGAAAACCTTCCTCCTGCGCTGGCAAAAGCGCTTCACGCACTGTTCAACGGCGATCATCAGGTAGTTCATCTTCGTGCTCGGTTCGGGCCGGGTGTGAAGGACCGCGAGTGGATCGAAGAACTTAGCGCTGAGGGAAGATGGATCGTCATATCCGGCGATCGGCGGATCACACGGAATCGTGTCGAATATGCCGCTTTTCGAAACTCCCGGCTCGTAGGATTCTTTTTGTCGAAGGGGTTGTATAAGGCTCCGCTGGTCAAGCAGATGGAACGCATCCTTGCGCTATGGGGCGCGATGGAAACACAGTCGGGAATTGTCGCCGGGGGTGCCATGTTCATGCTGCCAATGAAAAGCACCAAACTGGAGCAGCTAAAGTAGCCGTCGCTGCAGCTAGATTTGTTTCGTGGCAAGCAGGCCCCGAAGCGGACTGTGCGTGTTGAAATGGCCGAGCAGGGGTCTTGGCACTTCTCTCTCGAAGGTCTCGAAGCTACGCAATTTAGGGGAGGTTTTCAGGCGCCCGCGCGCAAGGCGCCCCCCCAACCCCCGCCTACTCGCACTGCCTGCGCGGGCCGCCGGAGTAAGGCTGGTAGCTGTTGTCTTCCGGCCGGTAGGAGCGGTAGCGGCTGAAGCAATATTGTATGTGGTCGGGCGAAACCCAGGCGCCGCCGGTTTCTTCCGACGGGACGTCGCCATCCATTGGCCAGGCGTCGCTCGCCTCGACATAGCTGGCGGCGGGGAGCGGCGAGATGCGGTCGGCAGCGCCGGCCTCGAAGTAGGGCGAGATGCAGGGGCGCTGTTGTCCGCTGTAGGATGTGTAATGGTCGTCGCTTGGCCTGTAGGAGCGGTAGTGGCTTGCGCACCATTCCACATGGGCGGCAGGCACCGCCCGCTGCTCGTCCGCCGGCGGCTGGATAGAGCCGGTGACGATGGGCGCCGAAGCCGCGGCATCGGCAGGTTTCGAGGTGCGATCAACCGGGCGGGCGGGAAGGCGCTCAAGACGCTGCGAAGCAGGGTTTACCCTCCGCGGCTCCCTGGTCCATAGTTCGGCGACGCTGGAGGTCGGGGCGACCTGGCGCACCGGCTCGGCGGTCAGCAGCCAGGTGGCGAAGGCCAGTCCGCTGGCGAACACCGCAAGCGTCAGCCCGAAGCCGCCAAGTACCGCCAATAGAGCTTTCACCTTGCGCTCCTTTGCCCCGTCATCTCTAAAATGCGAGGCATTGGATCCGGTTCCAACTTGCGCGCGGCTGGAGCTTCCGCGCTCGGGAGGGTTTCGTTTCTCGAAGACCCCTCTCCGTCTCGGCTTCGCCGAGCCACCTCTCCCCGCTCCGCGGGGCGAGGAACCCAAGCTTTCAAAGGTCGCCGACAATCTCCCTATACGCCCTCACCTCGCCATCCTGCCCGCGAATCCGCCAGGTCTCCTCCTCCCGCCCTTCGACATGGCACGGCCCAATCGGCACCTTGCCGCCGCCGTCCGGCAGGTCCAGCACGTAGACGGGATTGCAGATGCCCGACAGCCGCGCGCGCAGGGCGCTGGCCAGCGCCTGTCCCTCAGCGATCGTGGTGCGCCGGTGCGCCATGCCGCGCGCGAGGTCGCCATGGTGCAGGTAATAGGGTTTGACGCCGAGGCGGTACATCAGCTCGCGGCACAGTTCCTCCAGCACCTCGACCGTGTCGTTGACGCCTTTCAGCAAAACGCTCTGGTTCAGCAGCACGAAGCCGCCTTGCCGCAAAGTGCGGCAGGCCGCTTCGGTCGCCGGCGTGATCTCCCGCGCGTGGTTGAAATGGGTGACGACCGTGACCATCAGCCGGCCCTGCAGGGAGCGGACCAGCCCTGGCGTGATGCGCGAAGGCAGAGCGACAGGCACGCGCGTGTGGATGCGCAAGAGCCGCACATGCGGAACCGCCTCGATGCGGGCGCGGATTTCCGCCAGGGCCTTGTCCGGCAGCGACAGCGGGTCGCCGCCGGTGAGGATCACCTCGCGGATTTCCGGATGGGCCTCGATGTAGGCGAAGGCCGGCTCCAGCGCCTCGCGCGTATAGCCGCGCCCGATCGAGGTCAGCGATTCCTTGCGAAAGCAGAACCGGCAATAGACAGCGCATTGATAAGTCGGGAACAGCAGGACCCTGTCCGCATGGCGGTGCGTCAATCGCGGCACCGGGCTGAAGGCATGGTCGGCGATCGGATCGTCGAGTTCGCCTTCCTGCTCAGCCAGTTCGTCGGGTGAAGGGATGACCTGCGCCCGGATGGGATCGGCGGGGTCGCTCCAGTCGATCAGGTCGAGATAGGTTTTTGGGATGCGAACCTTGTGGCGCGTGGCGGCAGCTTGAGCCGCCGCGCGCTCGGCCGGCGACAGCGGCAGGGAAGTGAGATCACGCACATGCCGCACGCCCGCGCGGACATCGTCCTGCCACGCGGCGTCCTCGCGGGCGCGCCCGTCATCGGCCGCATCGATGCTGGCGTCGGGGACAGCCATACTGGCGTCTGGGATGTCGAGATGTGAGGTCATCGAAGGGCTCCTTGAACGCGCTGGATACAGCATTGGAGCCAGGGGTTGAAGCAGCTTCAGCGCCGCGACCTGCTGTGCCTTGCACCGTCAGCGCCCGCGTGATCTCCCGCGCGCCCATCCGGCTTCATGATGATCTCGCGATGCGGATAGGGGATGCTAATGCCGTTTTCCCTGAATGTGTCCCACAGCGCCAGCAGCACCTTTCCGCGCACGTTGGTCAGGCCTTGCTGGGGGTCGTGGATCCAGAAGCGCAGGACGAAATCGAGTGAGGAGTCGCCGAACTCCGTGAGCCAGCAGACCGGCCGCCGGTCGGCTTCGACCCGGCCGACGCTCATGGCGGCCGCTATCGCCAGCTCGCTGACCTTGTGCGGGTCGGCGTCGTAGGAGACGCCGAAATTCACGTCGAGCCGCACGAGGTTGTCGCTGAACGACCAGTTGATGACCCTTTGGGTGATGAAATCCTCGTTCGGGATCAGGTATTCGCGGCCGTCGCGCGTCACCACCGAGACGAACCGCGCCCGCAATTCGCGTACCCAGCCGAAGGTGCCTTCGAGCGAAATGGTGTCGCCCGGCTTGATCGACTTGTCGAGAAGGATGATGACGCCGGAGACGAAATTTGAAACAACCTTCTGCAGCCCGAAAGCCAGGCCGACGCCGACGGCGCCGGAGAATATCGTCAGGGCCGTCAGGTCGACACCGACGGCAGACAGGGCGATGGCACCCGCCACCAGCACAAGGCCGACCTTTGCCACCTTGCCGACGAGGACGCGGATCGAGGGCGTCAGCTCTTCGGAGATCCGGACGCGCTCGTCGATATACTTGCCGACGACCACCGCAAGCCAAACCGTGGCGACCAGCAGCAGCGCCGCTTTCAGCACCGTGAGCGCCGACAGGCGCACCGCGCCCAAAGGTATTGCGAGGCTGTCCAGGAAAGTCGCGGTGTCGTCGTCGATGCCCAGGATGACAAGGGCCGCATAGATCCAGGTCAGCCAGGCGAGGGTCCGCGCGACGAAGCGGTTGCGGATGATGCGCGACAGCACCGACGCGAACAGCCATGCGAGGGATAGCGAGAGGGCGATGTAGATGAAATGGCTCCGGCTTGGCCAGGTGACGGCGCGCATGAGAACGAGCGCGGCAAGCAGGAAGAGCGTGAACAGGATCCAGTCGGTGCGCCGCAACAGGGCGACGACGACCCTCAGCAGTCCGGGATGCCCCTTGATCTGGCGTGCCCGGTCCTCCACGAGCGGCTCGATGCGCTGCGCCGCGAGCTTCGCGACGAGGAAGAGCACGACGATGATTGCGGCCTGATAGAAAAACCACGGCGAGGCGGCGTAGTCGAGCCATCGGCTGGCCCAGGCCAGCGATTCATCGATGGCGTTGCGAAAATCCATTTCCACACGACCGTTATGGACTGGCGAACAGCAACTCGCCATCCACAATGTCGCCGGCCCTGTGAATGGTCAAGCCGACCATCAAGACGCCTCCGCCTTGCGCCTCAGCCCCGCAGTCCCTAGCGCCTCCTGCGCCCGACACCTCAGGCACAGCCGCCACCACAGGTGTGGGTGCCCTCTGGCGTCAGTTCAGCGTCCGGTTGAGAGCGCGGCCAGGGAAGCGGCCAGCCGGAAACATCCATTGATCCGCCGCTGAAGATAGCTAACGCAAAACATTAGCTTGCTCTTACATTAGCTTGAGCGTATATAAATAAATGGCCGGTGATCTACCCCTCCAACCGGTCAGGCTCGGCGCCAGTTCCTCCCCCCTCAGGCTACGACGCCGGGCCGCTCGGGGTTCCGCCCGATCCGGGACGTGCTTTTTAAAGTGTCCCCACTGTTCCCTGTCGCGACAGTTGATGTCGGCCTTTCCGTCGCCGACCACGGTCGCTAATCTCGGGTCGCGAAAAGGCTGGAGAAGAGGGAATGGCAAGTGATTTGTCGCCAAGGCTTTTGGCGATCGTCGACGCGCTGCCGTTGCGGCAGGGCATGCGGGTGCTGGAGATCGGCTGCGGGCCGGGTGCTGCGGCGCGCGAGATCGCGCGCCGGCTTGGCGACGGCCACGTGCTGGCGATCGACCGCTCGGCCAAGGCCATCGCGCAGGCCAGGGCCGCTTCGCACGCCGAGCTTGCGGCAGGCCGGCTGAGCCTTCGCCAGGTCGCCATCGAGGACTTCGAGCTGGAGGCGGACGAGAGGCACTTCGACATGGCCATTGCGGTGCGCGTCGGCGCGCTGGACGGGCGCCATCCCGAAGCGGGAAAAATCGCACTGCAACGGCTCGGCGCCGCGTTGACGGCGCAAGGCCGGCTGTTCATCGACGGCGGCGATCCGCTGTGCGAAATTGTTCTGGACGGCTGAGCAGCACCCCTGAGAACGAGCGTTTGGGTGACGCGGAGCGGCGAGCGCCGCTGCCCGCCTCAGCTCCGCAACCCGGGCGCCTCCTGCCCGGTGCGCTCGACATACTCCGTATAGCCACCGCCATAGGTGTGGATGCCCTCGGGCGTCAGTTCCAGTACCCGGTTCGACAGCGCCGCCAGGAAATGCCGGTCGTGCGAGACGAACAGCATGGTGCCTTCGTACTGCGACAGCGCCGTGATCAGCATCTCCTTGGTGGCGATGTCGAGATGGTTGGTCGGCTCGTCCAGCACCAGCAGGTTGGGCGGGTCGAACAGCATCAGCGCCATCACCAGCCGCGCCTTCTCGCCGCCCGACAGCACCCGGCATTTCTTGTCGATCTCGTCGCCGGAAAAGCCGAAGCAGCCGGCCAGCGCCCTGAGCGGCGCCTGGCCCGCCTGCGGGAAGGCATCCTCCAGCGTCTGGAACACCGTGCGCTCGCCCTCCAGCACCTCCATGGCGTGCTGCGCGAAATAGCCCATCTTGACGCTGGGCCCCCGCGCCACGGTGCCGTTGTCCGGCTCGGAAGCGCCGGCCACCAGCTTCAGCAGCGTCGACTTGCCGGCGCCGTTGATGCCCATCACGCACCAGCGCTCGCGCCGGCGGACCTGGAAATCCAGCCCCTCATAGATCGAGCGACTGCCATAGCTCTTGTGGATGTTCTTCAGCGTCACCACGTCCTCGCCGCAGCGCGGCGCCGGCTGGAAATCGAACGACACCTTCTGACGACGCTTGGGCGGCTCGACGCGGTCGATCTTCTCCAGCTTCTTCACCCGGCTCTGCACCTGGGCGGCATGCGAGGCGCGCGCCTTGAAGCGCTCGATAAAAGCGATCTCCTTGGCCAGCATCGCCTGCTGGCGCTCGAACTGCGCCTGCTGCTGCCGGTCGGCGATCGCCCGCTGCTGCTGGTAGAACTCGTAGTTGCCGGAGTAGGCGGTCAGCGAGCCGCCGTCGATCTCCACCACCTTGTTGACGATGCGGTTCATGAACTCGCGGTCGTGCGAGGTCATCAGCAGCGCGCCGTCATAGGTCTTCAGGAACTGCTCCAGCCAGATCAGGCTTTCCAGGTCGAGATGGTTGCTCGGCTCGTCGAGCAGCATGGCGTCGGGCCGCATCAGCAGGATCCTGGCCAGCGCCACGCGCATTTTCCAGCCGCCGGAAAGTTTTCCGACATCACCGTCCATCATCTCCTGGCTGAAGCCGAGGCCGTCCAGCACCTCGCGGGCGCGGCCATCCAGCGCATAGCCATCGAGCTCCTCGAACCGCGCCTGCAGATCGCCGTAGCGGGCGATGATTTCGTCCATCTCGTCCGCGCGATCGGGATCACCCATGGCGGCCTCGAGCGCGCGCATCTCGGCCGCCACTTCGCTCACCGGCCCGGCGCCGTTCATCACTTCGGCGACGGCGCTGCGGCCTTCCATGTCGCCGACATCCTGGCTGAAATAGCCGATGGTGACGCCGCGATCGACCGAGACCTGGCCCTCGTCGGGCTGCTCCTCACCGTTGATCATGCGAAACAGCGTCGTCTTGCCAGCGCCGTTGGGGCCGACCAGCCCGACCTTCTCGCCCTTCTGCAGCGAGGCGGAGGCCTCGATGAAGACGATCTGCCGGCCGTTCTGCTTGCTGATGTTTTCGAGACGTATCATGCTTCCACGCGAGGCTTCAGGGGGAGTTTCCCCGGGCCTTACGCGATCGGCCGGGCCAGAGGAAGCCCGCAAATCATGCGGGCCCGCGCCAAATTGCCCCGAACCTGGGCAGGTCAGTCGCCAGAGTTGTTCGCACCACCAAAGCTGCCGGCAAATTCGATGACCAGCTTCTCATACTCCTCCATGGCCGGCAGCGCCTCGTAGCTGTGCACGACCGGCGTGCTGGCCCAGGGTAGCTTCTCGCTGGTCCACGTCTCGATGAACGGCATGAACCAGCTTGGGTCGTCGAGCATGGTCGGGCGCAGATTGACGAACCAGTCCAGCCCCTCCGGCCGCGTGAACATCCAGCTCATGCAGTATGGGCAGAAGAAATGGCGCGAGGCGCCATGCAGCCCGCCGATCACCGGCTCGCCCTGCGTGACCGCAAACGCCTCCGAAGGGATGGCGGCGCTCAGCGAATAGGCGCTGGCCGACATGCGCTGGCACCCCGTGCAATGGCAGGCCATGGTCAGCAGCGGCGGCGCGGAATCCTCACACGGACACGCCTGCAGCGGCATCCGCCGACGGCAGGCAAGGTCAGGTTTTTCACAGGACTCCTCCAGGTCTTGCTTGCGAAGCTCAGCCGCTAATCAGCGCTTTCGTCGTCACCAGGTTGACGCCGGCATCGGCGAATTCGGCATTGTGCCGGGTGATGATCTGCCCGGCGGTCTCGCTGGCGCTGTCCAGCGTGCTGTGGGCGTCGGAAACCACGGTCACGCCAAGACCCACGGCGAAGGCACCCTTCACCGTGGCGGCCACGCAAAAGTCGGTCTGCGCGCCAACCAGAACAACCTCGCCGGCGCCCTGCCCGGCCACCCATTCGCCAAGCGCTGCATTGCTGAAGGCGTCGCCCACGCTCTTGGCAAAGGTCGGCTCGTCGCCGGCCTGGCCGAGCGCCGGCCACACCGGCCAGCCCGGTTCGCCCGGCGCCAGCGGATCACCCGCCGGTCCGTCATGCCTGACGAAGGCGACCTTGCGCCCGCCGCGGCGTGCCCAATCGATCAGCGCTCGAGTGCGAGCAGCAATGCCGTCGGCATCATGGATCGGTGGCTCGGCGACGCCATCGAACATGCCGGTCTGGAGGTCGATCACGAGGAGCGGCGCGGTGGGCGCGGGTGTTGGTTCTGACATCTTTTTTCACATAGCACGGCGGCGAGGCCGATCAAGGATCGGAGGGCGCTCAGCCGGCAACGCCGCATCCAATCCCGCCTGCGATCGCGTAGCGCATGACCGAACGCAGCTGCCGGCGCCGATTCCGTCCACTATGAGTTTCGGGGGTCCGCCTGACACTGCGCGATGGCTCTTGTGGAGTTCATCAACTCGGTACGCACCTTGGACGGCCGCCGAAGGTTCTGCCAGTAAGCGCCGATACCCTTCATCTCGTGACCGGCGCCACCACCAATCATGCCGTCCTCGGCGACGAGCATGGTCACGACCTTGACGCCGCATACGAGATTCCGGTTGGGATCGGTAATGTCGACCTCCGATTTGAAGCCGCATCTGTATCTTTCCTCGTCGGCCAGCGAGAGCTGCAGCAGCCCTATGCTGTACCAGCCCAGATCCTCTTCCCAATAGGCCGCAGCGGTGTTGTAGACGGATTCCGCACCGGTCAGGTTGACCAACAGCGTGCGCCAGAAAACCGCGCGCCCTTTCCGGTCCTGCAGCATGTAACCAGGGCAGAAGGCGCCAACGTCGGACGGTTCGAGCGCAGTCAACTTTTTGTCGGCGTCGATCAGCGCCGCGAGCTTGCGTGCGACCGTCTTTCTGTCGAACTGCTGCTCCACCGCGCCTTGCGCATGGAGGCATTTTTTGGCGAAGGCCTGGGCTTGCGCCTGGGTCGTGTGGCGATGAGCTCGCCATTGCGCGGTGCAGGATGGCTTGGCCCGGGCGGCCTGGGGAGCCATCGGGACCGCACTCTCGATAACATGAGGGCCAACACAGCCCTCAATCAGGCCTGCCAGCCCGGCAGACACCACGATCGCCTGCAAAAGCCGCAAGCGCAAAAGACCCTTCAGCCGAGCCGACCCGTACACTTACACAGCCCCCTCTCCTGCGACTACTCGATACTTGCCGCGGCCTGCTCAGCTCAACATGCCAGATCAGTGTTGTTCTGTCACCCGATGCCGCCGGTGAGCGCATAGGCACCGGCGGTGCAGCCGTCCTCATGTCGCAGGATGGCGGTGACGATCGAGCCGCAAAAAACCGCGCCAGACGCTGTGGAGCCTCCTATGCTCGTCGGCCGAAACGAGTGAACGCTTCAAATCATCATACGCCTTGCCGACGAAGGCCAGCCCGACCGGCATGCCGATATCGGCCATCGACCCATCGGCACGGTCACGGTCGGAATGCCGAGATGGAGCGACACCCGCTAGAGGCAGATGCCAGATCCCTGGTCGAGCCAGATAGCCGTATCCGGGGGATCAGCGTCTGCGGCTTCCGCCCCGGGCCTATAGGTCGCCCAGAGGATGTACACAAAATGTCCAACCTCCAAAACGACCACAGCAATGATCGTCCAGCCGAGAGCCTTCCAGATTGAACCCGTTGCCCAATAAGTCGAGGTCGCCACGACGGACGACATGATGAGCATGCCCACCAGGAACTGCACCACATTCATGATTTTCAAAGTCGTCCCGGGACTTACAACAGCCGAGACGCCTTCCCCTTACCCAATACTCGATACCCATAACCCCAAACCAGCATCCCATTATTTTAGAGATTGCGCAAGTACCATGTCGAGCAACGGCTGCACTGATGCAACGTCTGGTTTGCAAGTTACTTGGGTGGGGTGGTTTCCCAACGCCGCTCGGGATGTTGGCTGGACATTTTTAGGAGCGATGGCCGGTCCGGAAGGATCCGCTGGGCGTTCCGATTTCGAGGTTTGGCGGAACCTCGGGTGCTGACGGCAGTTTAGAAAGATAGCCTCAACACCGAAAGGAGGATGAGATGAAGACGCTAACCGCTATCTTGCTCGCCACCTCTATGATCGGCCTGACCGCTGGCACGGCAAGTGCCAAGTGCCATGACACGACCGCGTCGATCGAGAGCGAAGCTCAGACGGGTATCGCAAAAGACGGAACGCGTGCGCCCCTCGAAACCGACGCGAATGCCGATGGCAGGGTCGAGGGCGGTCCGGCCAACAAGGACGGCAACACCATGCCGCTTGCCAACCAGGAAAGCGGCGGGGATAAAAACCTTGCCACTTCGCAGCAGGATACAGAGGCGCAGCAGGAAGGCGACGAGACCGCGGCGGCCAAGGCCGATTCCGGCAGCGACCCCTGCAAGCCGGACTGACGCGGATTGAGAGGCTGGCCGCAGATGCGCTGCATGCCGTGGCACACGGCGAAGCGCGGCGCTACGCAATCCCGCCGGTTACCGCATAAGCGCCGGCGACGCGTCCGTCCTCGAAACGCACGACGGCGGTGACGATCGAACCGTACGAGCCGCGCCAGACGCTGTGGACCGCCTCGTGCGTGTCAGCCGCCACAACGACACGCCCGGTGAAGCGCGCGCCGCTGCTGTGCATGGCGACAGGCTCGCCATTGACATGAACTTTTGCGACGGCTGCCTCAGCGTTGCTATGCAAGTCGAGCGTGATGACGACCGCGTCCTGATCGCCCGACCGATGCGTCTCGGCGGTAAGCGTGATGGTCAGCGGCGTATCCTTGGGCCTGATGTCGCCAGGCCGGACGGGAAAGATATCGTCGGCCAGTTCCGGCGTGCGCGGCGGGCGGGTGCGGCGCCGGCCAAAGCGCTCGAAGTTGCCGGCCAGCCGAAGCAGCTTCGTGTCGCTGTGGGCTTTGCCGGCGAAGGTGAGGCCGACCGGCATGCCGATATCGGCCATCGTGCCCATCGGCACGGTGACCGTCGGGATGCCGAGATGGCGCGGCACCAGATTGCCGTTGGCGACCCAGGTGCCGTTGCGCCAGGCCAGTGCCGCTGACGCCTCGTCGACATCCGCATTAGCCGGCCCGACATCGGCGACCGCCGGAAACACGACCGCGTCGAGCCCTTGCGCGTCGAGCCAGTCCTCGAAGTCGATGCGTCGCGTCGCCTCCAGGCCCTTCAGACCGGCCTCCAACTCGGGAATGGCCTGGAATGGGATGACGCCGCGCTTGGCGCGCTCGACATATTCCGCCAGATCGAAACTGTCGCCATAACGATCCGGCAGCGTGCCTGGCGGCTGTGGAAAGATTTTGGAGCCATCGACCGCGGCGAGATCGGGGATGGCCGGGTCGGCATTGGCGCGCAGGAAATCGTCCCAGGCGAAGACGCACAGGTCCCATATCTCGCGCTCGGCGAATCCTTCCGGCACCAGCCCGCGATCGACCATGTTTTTTGTGCCCGGCCGGTCGCGCTCGTAGTTGGAGACGACGGGGAAGTCGACCTCGACCACGGTCGCGCCGAGCCGCCTGAGATCAGCCGCCGCTTGCTCCCACAGCTCCAGCACCGACGCGCGGGTCTGGATCGGAACGTCAGCTTCCTTGTCGCGGCCGATATACATGCGCGGCACGCCGAGCCGCACGCCTTGCAGCGCGCCCTCCAGCCGGAGTCCGGTATAGCGTGGCGGCCGCGAGCTCCTCGGCAGCGCCACCCAGGGCTGCGCCCGCCAGAAATCGCCTCTCGTGTCGGGGTCGTCGGCGACGATCACGTCGAGCAGTTCAAGCAGGTCCGGCACGCTGCGCGTATGCGGCACCACCACGTCCATGGTTGGCACCAGCGGCCAGTTGCCGCGCACGGAAATGACGCCGCGTGAGGGCGTGTAGGCGACCAGCGCATTGTTCGACGCCGGCGCCCGGCCCGACGACCATGTCTCCTCGCCGAGCCCGAAGGCGGCGAAACTGGCGGCGGTCGCGGTCCCCGAGCCGTTGGACGAACCGGACGCGAAGGCCGCGGTCAGGTATTCGGCGTTGTAGGGGCTTTCCGCCCGGCCGTAGACACCGCGCTGCATGCCGCCATTGGCCATCGGCGGCATGTTGGTCAGCCCGATCAGCACCGCGCCGCCGGCCCGCAGCCGCGCGATGGTGAAGGCGTCCTCGTGGGCGATCAGATGCTCGAAGGCGGGCGAGCCGGCGGCGACCGTCAGGCCCGATACCTTGTAGCTGTCCTTAGCGGTGTAGGGGATGCCGTCCAGCGGCCCGAGCGTCGCGCCGTTCCGGCGGCGCCGGTCGGACGCAGCCGCCTCCTCGAACATTTTTGGATTGAGTACGGGAACGGCGTTGAGGGTGATGCCATGCCGGTCGTAGCAGGCGATCCTGCGCAGGCAGGCGCCGACCAGCTCAACGCTGGTGACGGTGCCGGCATCGAGCGCTCGCCGTAACTGTTCGATCGAGGCCTCTACGATGCTGAGATCGGTCATGGGTGTATTTTCCAAGGCTAGTGGCGATGGCGCTGTCGACGACGCTGCCGATCTCCCCCCTCGCGGGGGAGATGTCCGGCAGGACGAGGGGGTGTTCAGGCTCCAGCAATGAAACTGGCAGTCTCAATCGATCCCATCACTCCGGCGCGCCCGGGAACAGCGCCACCGCATCGCCGCCGCCGGCCGGCCAATCCCGGATGGTGCGGTCGTAGCCGCCGGTCAGGATCGTGCCGTCGGCGGCGAACGCCACCGCGTAGACCGGTCCGGACCGGCTGTCGAACAGAGCTGTCTCGTTGCCCGTGTCCATGTCCCACAGCCGTGCCGTGCCGTCGAGCGAGCCGGAAAGCAGCCGTTTGCCGTCGGCCGACAGCGCCAGCGCATAGACCGTGCCCGAATGGCCCTCGAGGCGGCGGACTTCGCGGCCGGTGTCGAGATCCCAGAGCTTGATCGTATAGTCGCCGCTGCCGGTGATCAGATGGCGCCCATCGGCCGTGAACGCGACGCCATAGGGGCCGCGCTCGTGCCCGCGCCAACTGCGCAGCTGCTTTCCGGTGTCGATGTCCCATAGCTTCAGGGTGCCGTCGATGCTGCCGGTGATCGCGCGCGTGCCATCCGGCGAGACGGCGACCCCGCTGATCGACCAGTCGTGCCTCGTCAGCACATGCAGCACGGAGCCTTTCTCGATATCCCAGACGATGACCCTGCCAGTGTCGTGCCCGCTGACGGCACGTTTGCCGTCGGGGCTGATCGCCAGCTTGTTGACGCCGCCGTTCTGGCCTGACGAGAACACATGCAGCACCGCGCCATCGGAGAGCTGGCGCAGCACGATCTCGCCATCGTCGCCCGCCGTCAGCGCCCGCGCCCCGTCGGGCAGGAAAAGCGCTGTGCGCGCCATGTCCTTGTGGACGCCGAGGGTGCGGATCAGGCGCTTGCCGTCGATGTCCCAGAGCTTGATCGAGTGGTCGGTGCTGGCGCTCAGGATCGAGTGTCCGTCGGACGCCACCGCCAGCCAGACGACCGCGTCGTGGTGGCCATCCGGTTGCGTCGGCTGCGGCGGCGGAGCCGGGGGCAGAGGCGCGACGGTCTGCGGTGGCGAAGCCGGGGCTGGAGCGGCTTCCGGCGGTGAGACAGGCGGGGCAAGCGCGACCTCGGTTGGCGAGGCAGGAGCCGGCGGTTGCACCTGTTCAGCGCTGGGGTCCGCACCCGTATCGCCGGATTGACCGCCATTGTCGCCCTGCGGCGGAGGTGCGGCCACCACCTCGGGCGGCGAAGCAGGCGCAGCCTCGGCAGGCACAGCCGCCTGCTCTGGTGGCGCGACCGCTGCCTCGGGCGCAACCGCTGCCTCAGGCGCAAGCGCTGCCTCAGGCGGACCCGACGCGGCGGACGGTTTCGGCTCGGTGGCTGGTGCGCTGGCGACGTCTTCGCCCTTCGGGGCGTTCGGCGCGGATTGCTCGGCGGTCAAGCCCTTTCCGTAGTCGTTTTGCTGCTCCGGCCAGGGGCCGAACTGGTCGGCCACCAGAGCGAGCACGGCGAGGAACGGAACGGTGACGAAGAGCTGCCGCAGGCGTGGTCGTCCGCCGGATTTCGTTTCGGCACCCCTGCCGAACAGGGGCGTGGCTGGTCCCGGCTTCGACCGGCCTGGCAACAGGCCAGCCCAGCACAGCAAGGCTGCAAGCACCGAGACAACGCCCGCCGCCGCGAAAAAAGCCAGGCGCACGAACGCGAAGCCTTCGCCGGCGCCCTCGCCGCCCAGCACGAAATACACGCGTATGAAGCAGAGCAGGCCGATCGCCAGCAGGAGCACCGCGAGCAACTTGTCGGTAAACCTGTTCATTGGGCTCCCCCCTTGGGCCGCTATCCGTCTCGCATGCAATGATGCCGGTCAGCGCCAGGCTTGTCGATGTCCTTCTATTGAGAGCCAATCTCCCCCTTGTGGCGGAGATTGGCTCTCCGTTCTCACCGCAACTCCACCCACACCGGCGCGTGGTCGCTGGCGCCGGGCTCGCCGCGCACGTCGCGGTCGATCCCCGCCCCGGCCAATCGGCGCGCCAGCTTCTTGCTGAGCAACATATGATCCAGCCGCAAGCCGGCGTCGCGCGGCCAGCGGTTGCGGCGATAATCCCAGAATGTGTAGAGCGTGTCCTTGGGATGCTTCTTGCGTAGCGCGTCGGTCCAGCCCTGGTCGAGCAGTGCTGCGAAGGCGGCCCGGCTTTCCGGCTGCACCAGCGCGTTGTCGTCATAGGAGCGGGTCGGATAGATGTCGCGCGGCTCGGGCACGACGTTGTAGTCGCCGGCCAGCACCACCGGCAGGCCGGTGTCGAACAGTTCCGCCGCATGCGCGTTCAGGCGCTCGTGCCAGGCAAGCTTATAGGTGAACTTCGGACCGGGCTGCGGGTTGCCGTTCGGCGCATAGAGGCAGGCGATGACGATGCCGCTGACCGCTGCCTCGATGTAACGGCTTTGCCGGTCGGCATCGTCGCCGGGCAGCGCGTCGCGGGTCAGAACGGGTTCCGAACCGCGCGCGAGTATGGCGACGCCGTTCCAGGTCGGCTCGCCCTTCCATACCGCGCCATAGCCGGCATCCGCGAGTGCCGTGCGCGGAAACTGCGTTTGCCTGGCCTTCAGTTCCTGCAGGCAGACGATGTCGGGTTTGGCGACAGCCAGCCATGCCAGCAGGTTTTGCAGCCGGCTGTTGATGTTGTTGATGTTGAAGGTGGCGATCTTCATCGCGGGTCAGGCAGTGACCCTGCTCGCCCACGCCTTCACCGTTTCGGCCATTGTCTTCAGATGATCGGCCGTGGAGAAGCCGGAGATGCTCTTGCGCGGCTTGAGGTCGTGGTCGCCGTCCTCCAGCCACAGCATTTCGATGCGGTCGGAGAGATCATACGTCGCGACCTCGTCCGGCGTCCCGAACTCGTCGCGTGTGCCTTGGCAGATCAGCGTTGGCGTCTTCAGCGCGGCCAGATGCTTTGTCCGCAACTGCGTCGGCTTGGCCGGCGGGTGGAAGGGATAGCCGAGGCAGAGCAGGCCCGAGATTTCGCCCTTGGAGAACATCTCGTCGGCGATCATCGAGGCGACACGCCCGCCCATCGACTTGCCGCCGATGACAAGCGGTCCGGTCACGCCCTTCGCCCTAAGGTCGGCGATCGCCTTGATGTATTCCGGGTTCACTGTCTCGGCGCGCGGCGGCGGCTTGCGGTGGCCGTAGCGGCGGGCGGCCATATAGTGGAATTCGAAGCGGGCGACGCGGAAGCCGGCTGCGGCGAGTGCCTTGGCGGTGGCGGTCATCGAGGCCGAATCCATCGGCGCACCGGCGCCATGGGCCAGCAGGATGGTGATGGGTGCGGTGTCTGGTCCGTCGAAGAGGAAGGTGGTCATGGGGCAGTCTCGATGAGGAGATCGAATTCCGTCACAAGCGCAAACATTGCGATCCTTTCAGGCGGCAATCGCTACGGTTGCTCCGAAGCTCCACCGCAAACCTGCAACTGAAGATACTCGACTTGCGCAGCCTGCCATTCAGGCCAACCCGCGGCATCAATTCCGCGGACCCAATCGCAAGCAGGCCCGCTCCCGTGAGCCTGTTCCATCAGGCAGTAGTAAGCTGTGTTCCGCCACGCCCCGCAGAGGTCTCGGTCTGCATCCATGACGTCCAGCGCCGAAGGCCATGTGAACCATCTCCTGATCCAGTCACCGACCTTCCCTTCAAGATCATCGACGCATCTGGCGGTGAACGCATCCAGGTCTTGTTCGTTGGCGACCCAGAAGAAACCTCGGCTTGGGCCGCCATGAATTTTGTCAAAATCAACTCTGGCAAATTCCTTGTTGCCCGGCCGCACCGTGCCCTGGAATTTGACGTTATACCAATGGGCCAACTCTCTAAATAGTTTGGCGAATTTCTTCCATTTTAGAACGACTGCGATGCTACAGTCGTACTCGCCATAACGGCGATCCGTGTAGCAATCCAGCTCGATACTGAAATCGGTATGATTGTTCGCCGGCGCGATGATCAGCTTAGGGTTGCCTGAGTAAACCATCTCTCGCCAAGGCGCGCATGCAGATCTTCGGCGACCCGCGTTCGAATGAACTTGGCATCGACCGGCATGACCTCACCCCGCCGTCCGCACCAGCTGCAGACCCACGAACTGTATCCCCTTTTGCGCCATGCGCGCCCATTCCGACTCCGCGTCGAGCTCGAGATAACGCACCCAAAGCCGGCGCGCCTCGATCAGATTACCGGCGTCGAACTCCAGCCGGGCGAGATTGAACACCGGATCGGCATAGGCCTTGTCGAGCGCGATCGCCTTTTGCAGATGCCGGCGTGCGGAAGCCACCCTGCCCTCATCGCTCATCAGTCCGGCGAGATTGAACCAGGCCTCGACAAAGCCGGGGTCGAGCTTGATGGCCCGGGCATAATCATGCGCGGCCTCGGCTGCGTGGCCCGAGGCGCGCAGGCAGTTGGCGCGGTTGAAGGCGGCAATGGCGTCGGTCGGATCGATGGCAAGGCAGCGCTGGTAGAGCGCCGCTGCCTGCTCATGGTTTTCAGCCTCTTCCGCCGCCTCCGCGTCTGCGAACAATTCTTCCAGCGTGTCGTCATCCGGCGATCCCAGATCGAACAGCAACTGACCGTCGAGCTCGCTCTGGCCGTCGTCGAGATAGATCGCATCGGCGCGACCATGCTGCGAGCCGACATTGAGCGACTTGGCGGTCAGCGAGGCGACGGGACCGGAGCGGTGCACCGAGCGCGCGATCGCCCCCCATGAGGCGCCGCCGGCAATCAGCCCGGCATATTTGCGGGCCAGGATCAGGTCGCGGAAGGAATAGGGTTCGCGATCATGCTCGAACGCATCGAACAGGCTGAGAAGGTCGAGATCGTCAGCGGCGAGCCTGGACTGTTCGAGAAGCGATTGCCGCGATAGGGCCGAGGCCTCCGGCGCCTTCATCAGCGCGAGCAGGCGCAAAAAACCGTTTTCGCTGATCAGCTTTCGGCCGGCCGCGCGCTCAGTCGCGACACGGCGCTCGACCTCGGCATCCCCGGTCCTGGCGAGATACAAGCGGCCGAACACGACATGGGTGGTGCGCCGGGTGACTCCGCGCCGTAATTTGCCTTGCTGCCGCTCGACCTCGCGGGCCGCCAGCCTGAGCGGGAACGCCGCCAGCGCACCAATGGTGCCGAAGACGCTACCTGGGGGCGATATACCGGTGGGCGCCGTCACCCCTTGCTCTTGCCGACGGCCTTGAGAAGATTGGCCTTGAGCGGGTTTTCCTTGGCCGCGGCGCCCTTGCCCTTGGCCGCCGGTTTCGCCGCTTCATCCGCCTTGCTCTTCGACTTGGCCGGCGGCTTGGCCGATTGCGACAGGCTGGCCTTCAGCGCATCCATCAGATTGATGACATTGCCGCGCTCGGGGGCGGCGGCGATGATCGGCTTGTGACCCTTGAGCTTCTCGCGGATCATCGCCATCAGCGCGATCTCGTAGCGGTCCTCGTAGTTCTTCGGATCGAAGGTGGTTTCCTTCTGCTTGATCAGCGCTTCGGCAAGCTGCAGCATTTCCGGGTCGGGCTTGCCCGCCGGAATGTTGCCGAAATATTCAGCCGTGCCGCGCACTTCGTTAGGATTCCTCAAGGTGCAGACGAACATGCCGTTCTCCCGCGCCCCGATCGTCACCACGCGCTCGCGGCTGGACAGAACCAGCCGCGCGATCGCCAGCTTGCCCGACTTGCGCATGGCTTCGCGCAGTACGGCGAAGGTTTCTTCCGCCATCGCGCCATCCGGCGCCAGATAATAGGGCGCGTCCTGATAGATCACGTCGACCTCGCCCTCATCGACAAAGGCCTCGATGTTCATGGTATGATTGGATTCGATGCGCACCGCGTCGAGGTCGGCATCGTCGATGATGATGTACTGCTTGTCCTCGTATTCATAGCCCTTGACCAGGTCCGAGCGCTCGACCAGTCCGAGTTCGGGATCGACCGGCTTCATGTTGATGCGGTTGTGCGTCTTCTTGTGCAACTGGTTGAAGCTGATGCGCTCGCTCGCGCTTGTCGCCGGATAGAGCCGGACCGGACAGCTGACGAGACTGAGCTTGAGGTAACCTTTCCAACTTGCCCTGGGCGCCATGAGACTCTCCTACGCGGCCGTGCGCTGTCGAACTGTTTGCAGCGCTTCGTCCGGAGGACGAACGACGCCGCGGAAATCCTACATCGGCCCCCAGGATACCGGCAAATCCCTAGCGAAATCTTCCATGTCCGCTCAGGGATCGCCGGAGGTGGCCAGAAGGCCCGGCAGCGAAGAATAGTTCAAATCTTCAGGAGCGTCGATGGATTCCAGATCGGGTCAGATCCCCGAGGCGGCACCATCCGGCTGATGGGGCTCCGGATATCGGCCAAATGATCGGCCAATTTTTCTGGCGAATTCAAAAAATTCCTTTACGAATATGTAGTTACAAAACTCAAAGATCGGCCAGACCCTTTGGAAGCCAACAGCCCCGTGGAAGAAAGCGTGCAGCGGATCGAGCCGGCTCGACTGGAGAATGCGTCGGAGGAAATCTCGGATGCCCTAGCGGAACTTTCGGCGGCATCCGCTACGTTGGGCAACAGCCTTCATCCCCTTACGGCCGCGAACCTTGCCGATCTCGTGCGCATCATGAACACTTACTACAGCAACCTCATAGAGGGCCATGATACGCGTCCGCGCGACATCGAGCGCGCGCTGGCAGGCAATTTCGACAAGGACGAGGAGCGGCGCAACCTACAACTTGAAGCCGCCGCTCATGTCAGGCTCCAGGCAGAGATCGACCGGATGGCTGCTCGGGGCCGATTGCCTGAACCGGCTTCCTGCGACTTCATCCTGTGGCTTCATCAGGAATTCTATCGGGATGCCGAGGAACCCATGCTGCGTGTCAAAGGCGCCGGGCGCGATTTCCTCCTGGCGCCTGGGCAGTGGCGATCGAAACCTGAGCACGATGTTGCCGTCGGCCGGCATGAACCGCCATCCAGCGTCCGCGTTGACGATTTCATGCATTATTTCGAAACGCGCTACCGCTTCGCAAAGCTCGGCAAGGCAGGCCGGATACTCGCCATTCCCGCAGCGCATCATCGCTTCAATTTCATCCATCCATTTCCCGACGGCAACGGACGCGTCAGCCGCTTGATGAGCCATGCGATGGCGCATGAGGCAGGTATCGCCTCTCATGGATTATGGTCGATTTCACGTGGACTGGCGCGAGGGCTGAAGAGTCGAAAGGACTACAAGACCATGATGGATCATGCCGACATGCCACGTCAGGGCGATCTCGATGGCAGAGGTAATCTCTCGCAGCGCGCGCTTGCGGATTTCACCCTGTGGTTCCTGCGCGTCTGTGTTGACCAGGTGACCTTTATGTCCGGCCTGTTTGATCTCGCTACGCTGGCCAGGCGTCTTCGCGCCTACGCTGCGAGCAGCGAGTTGAAGCCGGAAGCCAGCCGCCTGCTGGAAGAGGCGCTGATACGCGGCGAATTCGAGCGAGGCGAAATCTCGCGCATCACCGGACTGCCCGAGCGAACGGCGCGGCGGGTTTTCAATGACGTCATTTCGCTTGGACTGCTGGAATCCGAAACGCCAAAAGGGCCGGTATCCCTGCGCTTTCCCGCCAAGGCCTTGGACACGCTGTTTCCGAGGCTGTTTCCCGAAACATGAACCAACAGTCAGCCAGCATCAGGTTTCAACCGGCAGCAAATCCCTGGCGAAATCTTCCATGTCGGCCCAGGGGTCGCCGGAGGTGGCCAGAAGGCCCGGCAGCGAAGAATAATTCAAATCTTCCGGAGCGTCGATGGATTCCAGATCGGGCCAGCTCACCGGGGTCGAGGCCGGCAGGTTGGTGCGGGCGCGCAGCGAGTAAGGTGCCGCCGACGTGTGGCCACGCGCATTGCGATGATAGTCGATGAAAATGCGCCGCTTGCGGTTGTCCTTGCCCATGGTGGTGGTGAAGGTGTCGGGCGCGGTGGCGGCCAATGCCGAGGAAATGACGCTGGCCGCCTGGTGCAGCTTCTTCCAGTTCTGTTTTTGCGTTACCGGCACGGTGATGTGGATGCCCTTGCCGCCCGACGTCTTGGCGAACGGTACCAACCCCAGCGCTTCCAGCTCGGCGCGGATATGCACTGCCGCCTCGACCACCTCGCGCCAGCTAACCCCCTCGCCGGGATCGAGGTCGAAGACAATCAAATCGGGCTTGTCGAGCTTGGTGCGATGGGTGCCCCATGTATGGAATTCGACGACGCCAAACTGTGCCAGCGCCAGATAGCCCTTGGCATCCTCGACCGACAGATAGGATTTGGTCTCCCCTTCGGAATTGGTCGCCTCGAACGTCGCCACCGAAGAAGGCATGCCGGTGAAGGCATGGCGCTGGAAGAAACAGTCCTGCGGCTTGCCGGTCGGGCAGCGCACCAGCGACACCGGACGACCGAGGATGTGCGGCAGCATGAAGTCGCCGACCAGCGCGTAGTAGACGGCGATATCGAGCTTGGTCGGTCCGGTCTTGCCGAACAGGCGCCGCGTCGGGTTGGTCACCCAGATCGTGGCGAGGTCGGCCTCGGCGATCAGCCGCTTGCGCTTGGCCGACACCGGGGTCGACAGTCCGACATCGCGCAGGCCGCGGAACACGCCATGGCGTAGCGCATTGTCGGCGGTGCGGTTGGCATAATGGATGCGGGCCGAAAGCAGCGGCCGCACCCAGTTCATCTCGCGCATGATCTCGCGCGGAACCCCTTCGGGCGCGGTGGCGCCGGTGCGCAAAGGCTCCAGCCGCGCCAGCAATTCGCCTGCGGTCTCGGCATCGAAACCAGTGCCGACCTTGCCGCGGTAATGCAGTTCGCCGTCCTGCCATTCGCCCATGCCCAGCGCGGCCAGCCCCTCGGCGGCGTCGGAGACGGTATAGCCGGCGATGACAAAGTCATCGGTTTTCAGCGCTTTGATCTTGGTCCATGTCTTGGTGCGACCGCTCTGGTAAATTGCCGTGGCGCGTTTGGAGACGACGCCCTCCAGCCCCAGTTCCGAGGCTTGGTCGTAGAGTGCCTGCCCATCACCCTCGACATGGTCTGAGAACTGGATGGCGGAGTTGGCGCCAAGGCCGGACAGCAGTTGCGCAAGCAGCGCCTTGCGCCGGCCGAGCGGCGCCTTGGTCAGATCCCAGCCGTCGAGATAAAGCAGGTCGAAGGCATAGAAGTGCAGCTTGTTGCCAGCACCCTCGGCCAGCGCATCCTGCAGCAGCGCGAAGCGACTGATGCCCTTGGCATCGAGAGCGACGACCTCGCCGTCTATGATCGCATCGCGGCAGGGCAGCCTGGCGAAGGCAAACGGCAGATCGCCATAGCGCTTCGTCCAGTCGAGACCGGCGCGGGTGGTCAGCTTGACCGCGCCGTCGGAAAGATGCGCCATGGTACGGTAGCCGTCGAACTTGATCTCGTGCAGCCAGACTTCGCGCGTTTTTTCCGCGGGATGTTCACTGCCTGGCGGCTTCGGAACGTGCGTCGCCAGCTGCGGCTCGATGCGGGCAGGCGCCGGCGCCTTTACCGCACCGGGCAGCGCGCCGGGTTTCAGCACGACAGGCTTTGCCTGTTTGGCCGCCGGCTTCGGCGGCGCCACCAGTTCCTCGATGCGCCGTCCGGATTTCACGCTTTCCGGCCGGACCGAAAGGATGTCGAGTTTGGTATCGGCAGCGAGGTCGCGCTCCTTGAACAGCAGCCAGTTCTTCTTCTCGCTGTCCTCGCCCGGTTTTGGCTTGAGCCGCGTCAGCATCCAGCCGCCATTCAGCTTCTCGCCGGCCAGGCGGAACTTGAACGCGCCGGTGCGCAGGCTCTTTTCGACATCGTCCATCGGCGCCCAGACGCCGGTGTCCCAGACGATCATCGGCCCGCCGCCATACTCGCCCTCGGGAATGACGCCCTCGAAATCGATATATTCGAGCGGATGATCCTCGGTTTCGACCGCCAGCCGTTTGTCGGCGGGATTGAGCGACGGGCCGCGAGGCACCGCCCAGCTCTTCAGCACATCGCCGACCTGCAGGCGAAGGTCGTAGTGGTCTGATGTGGCGTGATGCTTGTGGATGACGAAGCGGTTGCCTTCTCCGACAACCAGGCCGCCAGAAGGTTCCGGCGTCTTCGTGAATTCGCGCTTGGCGCGATAGGCCTTGAGCTTCGACGTCATGTCCGCACGCCAGGCGGGATGCGTCGACCGCGCAAAAACAAGGACTTGACCCGCATCGCTTGAATCACTTTGTCAGCATGTGGCAGGCCGATGTCGTGCCTCACACAGCTCAATCGTCAGTGGCCGGCGTCAGTTCAAGCTCGGCCGGGGACAGACCCTGTTGGAGCTGGCTCAGCCGGAACTCGTCGACCCAGTAGGCCTCGCCGTCGACGAGGACACGCGCTTTGTAGGCGCCGGCGGAAAAGCTCTGCGCGGTGATGTAGACTTTGTGGCGCTCAAGTGCCTTGCGCACCGCGGCGCGCTTGGAATTCTGGCTGGTGACGGAACTGGCCATGACACGCTCATACGCACACCACCACAGGAGAAGGCGGCTGGCACAAGGATGGCCGAGACAGACGGTTGTGTCAATTTTCTGTGGCGCACGCTGAGAGTTGACACGAACACGGCCGATTTTGAATGACCGTGTTCTGCGACGACTATGACCGTGGCAGCAACCGCGCCAATGAAAGGTGATCCACGTCGGAGCTGTTTTCAGCTTCTCAGTGGATCACCCGCCCGCCCTCGTGTCCTTCCCAAGACAGGAAACCATATAGGCGCATCAAGGGAACTGCGTGTTGACCCAGATCAAATGGTCAATGGTGAGAATTGGACTCGAGACGTGACGGACTCACGACTGACTATTCGTCATCCAATGCCGTCCACAAGCTCCTCCGCCTGGGCAATGGCGGCCGCCTGATGCGGCTGCAGGACTTGGCCTGCGTAGCCCTCGAAGACCGGCAGGAACGGATCATCGATCTCAGTCTTGATGCCGGACAATTGCTCCATCACCGCCAGGCCGCAATAGGGCACGTAGGAAGCCGAATAACCGCCTTCATGCGACATCATCAGCCGCCCGCCACAGAGGTCGTCCGCCGCCTGCATCAGCAGCCGCGTCATCTCGCGATAGCTGCCGCTGTGCAGCATCATGCGCCCCAGCGGATCGGCCGCCGAGGCATCGAAGCCTGACGGCACGACGATGAGGTCGGGCTTGTAACGAGTGAGCGCCGGAAGCACGACCTGTTCGAACGCGGACATGTAAGCGCCGTGGCCGCATCCGGCAGGCAGCGGCACATTGATGTTGTAGCCTTCGCCCCTGCCCTCGCCGCGTTCCTTGTGAAGCCCGCTGTCGGGCGGATAGAGCCCGTCCTGATGGATCGAGATCGTCAGCACGGACGGGTCGGCATAGAAGGCGGACTGGGTGCCGTTGCCGTGATGGACGTCCCAGTCGACGGTGGCGACCCGCTCGAAGCCATGTTTGGCCCGGTTCTTCAGGATGGCGACCGGAACGTTGCCGAACAGGCAAAAGCCCAAGCCTTGCGCGTGTTCGGCATGATGTCCGGGCGGCCGCACCAGCGCATAGCCATTGTCGACATCGCCGCTCAGCACCGCATCCATCACCGCCGCCGTGCCGCCGGCCGCCAGGCAGGCGATCTCGTAGCTGCCATGGCCGAAGGGCGTGAGATAGCTCGCATCGCCGCCGCGCTCGTCGCTGAGCGCCTTGATGCGGCTGACATAATCGCGGTCGTGGAACAGGGCGAGATCGTCCTCGCTCACCGCAACGGAGGCAATCTTCGCCAGCTTTTCGGTGAGGCCGGAAACCTCCATGAGATTGCGGAACCGGCGTTTGGTGGCGGCATTTTCCGCATGCTCGCCCGGCTCGATGGTCAGGCTCGGCTGAAAGAACAGCGCGGCATTGCCGGTCTCGTGCCAGAGATAGAGTTCGTGAAAATTCCAACCCGTGGTCATGTTGCTTCCCTATCCTGTCAGGATCATCGATGCGGCGCGCTCGGCGATCATGATCGTCGGCGCGTTGGTGTTGCCCGAGACCATCTTTGGAAAGACCGAGGCGTCGGCGACGCAAAGCCCATCCAGCCCATGCACCTTCATCGACGCGGGATCGACGACGGCCATGGCGTCGGTGCCCATCCGGCAGGTGCTGGTCGGATGATAGAGCGTCGTGCAGTGGCCGCGAATATACTGCGCGATCTCGGCATCGCTCTCGCATTCGGCGCTTGGCGTGATCTCGCCGGTCAGCATCTCGGCAAGCGGCGACTGCGCCGCGATCCGGCGGCTGATGCGGATGCCTTCGACCAGCGTGGCGATGTCCGAGCCGTCCTCGTCGCTGACGAAGTAGCGTGGGTCGATCGCCGGATATTCGATAGGATTGGCCGAGCGCAGGCGGATCTCGCCGCGGCTGTCCGGCCGCTGCAGCGTGGTGTGAAGCGTGATGCCGGGCTTCGACGACAGGAACCGCACATAGTCGCGGTGCGGGCTGATGGCGCCGTAAAGCTGCAGGTCCGGTTCGACATCGGGCCGGCTCTTGACGAAGCCGCCGGCCGCCACCCAGGGCGAGGAGCGCGGGCCGCTGCGCGAGGTCTGCCACTCCGCAAAATCGCGCTGCAGCGTCTCGTCGGTCCAGGCACCGACGCCGATCCTGTCCTTGGTGTAGAAGGTGATCGGAATGTTGATGTGGTCCTGCAGATCCTTGCCGACACCCGGCAGATCATGGACGGGATCGACGCCGACGCTCCTGAGTTCGTCTGCCGGGCCGATGCCCGAAAGCAGCATCAGCTGGCAACTGCCGATCGAGCCCGATGACAGCACGACCTCGCTGCCGGCGAACGCGGTCTCCGGCACGCCGTCGACCAGATAGCGGATACCCTTGACCCGGCCCTTCTCGATGATCAGGCCCGTCGCCAGCACACCGGTTTTCACGGTCAGGTTGGGGCGTTCCCGCGCCGGGCGCAGATAGGCCTTGCCGGTGCCCCAGCGTTCGCCGTTCTTGATGGTGAACTGGAAGAGCCCGACGCCTTCCTGCTCGACCCCGTTGAAATCGCGGTTGTGCTTGTAGCCGGCGGCCTTGCAGGCTTCGATCCAGGCGAGCTCGTTGGGATCGACATGCCCGACATTGCCGATATGCAGCGGCCCGTCGGCGCCGTGCAGCGGATCGTTGCCAAGCTCGGCGTTGCTTTCGCTGGCCTTAAACACCGGCAGCACGTCGGCCCACGCCCAGCCGGGGCAGCCCATGGCGGCCCAGCCATCATAGTCGGACGGCAGGCCGCGAATGTAGATCATCGCATTCAGCGCGCCGGAACCGCCGATCATCTTGCCGCGCGGCCAGAACACCCGCCGGCCGCGGCAGCCGGCCTGTGGCTCGGTGTAATAGCCCCAATCGACGGCGGTGTTGAACATGGTCGGCCAGTCCGACGGCACGTCCGAGGCGAGCGGCGCCTCGCGGCCGGCCTCCAGCAACAGCACCTTGCGGGTGGGATCGGCGCTGAGCCGGTTCGCCAGCACGCAGCCGGCCGAGCCGGCACCCACTATGATCGTGTCGAACATCGTCAGTCTCTCATTTTCCGGCCGGAGCCGGGCTTTGCACAATGTTGCTGCCCGTTGGGCCGGTGCGCCTGCGCGCCAGCCAGCGGACAAGATCGCCAAAGCGGCCCACCAGCCCCTTCGGCATCAGCACCACCGACAGCGCGATGATCAGGCCGAGGCCAAGCGTGCGGAACTCGCCGCTCTCGCGCATCAACTCGTCTGCCAGCACCAGAACCACCGTCCCGACCAGCGGCCCCCAGAACGTGCCGACGCCGCCGACCACGACGATGGCGATGATGAACATCAGCTGCGACATCGACAGCACGCCGGGGCCGATCGCCTGGAAATGCGCGGCGTAGAAACCGCCGGCCAGCCCGGTGAAGAAGGCTGAAATCCCGAACACCAGCAGTTGCGCCTGGAAGCGGTTGACGCCGCGCGCCACCGCATAGCCCGGATTGTCCTTGAGCGCCCTGAAGGCGAGGCCGATCGGGCTTTTGACGATCGCGTAGGTGAAGACCATGGTCGCAGCGAACAGCACAGCGATGATTGCGTAGTTGCCGACCAGCCACTGGGCCCTGAGCAAGGCCCTGGTGCCGAGATCGCCGAAGCGGGCAAAGCCGACGGCGCCGCCGGTGAACTGGCGGCATACCGAGCCGACCATGACGAAGCATTCGGTGTCGGTGACGATCAGCAGATACATGGTCTGTGCGATCGCCAGCGTCAGCAGCGCCACATAGACACCGGTCAGCCGCAGGCAGGCCAGGCCGACGACCAGCGAGAACAGCACGGCGCCGAGCGCGCCGGGCACAAGCGCCGCCCACACGTTCCAGCCGAAATAGAAGCAAAGCATTGCCGTCGCATAGCCGCCGAAGGCGAAGATCGCCATTTGCGCCAGCGAGAAGATGCCGGAGAAGCCGAACAAAAGATTCCACTGCGATGCGATCGTTGCATAAAACAGCGCCAGCACGACCTGGCCGAGGATGTAACGGCTGTCGATCATGAAGGGCAGCGCGATCGCCGCCGCGATCAGGAGCAGGCTGATGGCAAGATCGGTCTTTGCCGACCGGGACATGCGCGACATGGGTCTGGTGTCTGTCATGGTGCCCTCACATGCGCCGGATTTCGGCGCGGCCAAAGAGGCCCGACGGTCGCCAGATGAGCACGGCAATGACCACGAACAGCAGCGACGGAAAGCCCCAGCGGGCGCCGAGCGCATACTGGACAAAGGATTCGAGCAGCGCCAGGCCAAGCGCGGCGGCGACGGCGCCCGGCAGATTACCGAGACCGGCGACCACGCACATGATGAAGGCCTTCAGCATCGGGTCGTTGCCGAGCGGTGGCGACAATTGCGTCATCGACGACACCATGACGCCGCAAATGCCAGCGAGCGCGCCCGACAGCATCAGCACCTGCAGATAGACGCGGTTGACGGCGACGCCCATGAGCTGGGCCGCGTCACGGTTCTGCGCCGTTGCCCGGATCGCCCGGCCCATCCGCGTGCGGCCGAGCGCCAGCGAGACCACCACCATCATGACGACGACCACCGCGATGATCATCAGGTTCTGCCAGGGCAGCGTCAGCGGCCCAAGGCGAAAGGCGCCGGCGATCGAGACCGGCTGCTTCAGCGGCTGCCCGCCATAGATCAAAAGGATGGCGTTCTCCAGCGCGATGCCGATGCCGACCGTGGCGATCATGACGTTGGATTCGAATGTCGACTTGTCGTTCTTCAACAGGTTGCGAACGATCGCAAAATAAAGGATCGCGCCGGCCGCGGCACCCACCAGAATGGCGCCGGCAAAGCCGATCGCGATCGGCAGGCCGAGTGAGGTGATCACCGTGAAGGCGACGTAGCCGCCGAGCGTCAGCATCGCCGCGTGGGCCATGTTGAGCATGCCCATCGAACCCCAGACCAGCGACAGCCCGACCGTCGCCAGGGCATAGAGCGCACCGGAGGTGAAACCGGCGACGAGAATGGCCATGAGAACGTCGGTCATGGCGTCAGCCTCCAAGATAGGTTGCGAGGAGCTCGTCACGCGCCATCAGTTCGGCGGGCTTGCCCGACCAGACGATGGCGCCGTCGTCGAGCAGATGCAGGCGGTCGGCGAGATCCTCGACCCGCGCCGGATTCTCCTCCACCAGGAGGATGGTCCGGCCAACCTTGCTCAGTTCGGCAATGACGCCGTAGACCTGGTCGATGATCAGCGGCGCCAGGCCGAGCGACGGCTCGTCGATCAAAAGGATGCGCCCGCCCATCATCAGCCCGCGGCCGATGCCAGCCATGCGCCGTTCGCCGCCTGACAGGCTCGAGGCGATCTGGTTGCGGCGGTCGGCGAGCTTCGGCAAAAGCGTATAGACCTCGTCCAGCCGGCGCTTGATCTCGGCCTTGTCCGGCGCCAGATAGGCGCCCATCAGCAGGTTTTCGAGCACGCTCATCTGCGCAAACAGCATGTCGCCCTGCGGCACGTGAGCGACGCCCAGCATCGCCGTCTCATGCGGCTTTCCGGACAGACGCTGGCCGTCGATGCTGATCTGTCCGCCGCGCAGTGGCACCAAGCCGGAGATCGTCTTGAGCAGCGTCGATTTGCCATGGCCGTTGGGGCCGACGACGGTGACGAACTCACCGGCATTGACGGTGAGCGAAATACCCTTGAGCACCTCGAGGCCGTCATAGCCGGAGACGATGGCATCGAGCTGCAGGACAGGCGGTTTGGCGACTGCGCTCGTCATTGCGCCCCCTCGACCGGATTCGTGGCGGCCTGCTCGTCGAAGAATTTCTTCAAGCGCTTCTGCGTGCCCTGGCCGAGATAGGTTTCGACAACTGTCTGGTCCTCGGCGACCTTGTCCGGCTTGCCCTCGAAGATCACCTTGCCGTGGTGCATGATGATGACGCGGCTGGAGAGCGCCAGGAGAAAGCGCATGACGTGCTCGATCAGGACGATGGTCAGTCCCTGGTCGCGCAGTTTCAGCACCATCGCCATGATCTGGTCGATCTCGGCCACATTGAGCCCGCCGACCGGCTCGTCGAGGAACAGCATTTTCGGCCTGGTGGCGATGGCGCCGGCGATCATCAGGAGCTTGCGGTCGAGCACCGGCAGCCGCGCCACGGTCTCTTCCGCCTTGGCCGCAAGTCCGACGAAGTCCAGCGCCTCCATCGTCGCTTGCCGGACGTCCTCGCCGAGGCGAAAGCCGGCCAGCCTGCGTCGCTGGCGGCCGAAATAGGCGGCGATCTCGATGTTTTCGCGAACGGTCAAGCTGTCGAAGGCGGCATTGAGCTGGAAGGTCCGGGCCATGCCGAGCTGGCAGATGCGATCCGCTCCAAAGGCAGAAATGTCGGTGTCGCCGAAATGCACGCGGCCACCGCTGGCCGGGGTGATCCCGGTCACCACGTCGAAAAAGGTCGTCTTGCCGGCGCCGTTCGGCCCGCCAATGCCGACGATCTCGCCCGGATTGACCACCATCGACACGCCGTCGACGGCGGCCAGCGAGCCGAACCGCTTGACGACGCTGTCGCAGACCAGCATCGGCCCCGTGGCCTCAGTCATCTTTTTCGCCTGGCATCTCTTTTTTCACCTGCTGACAAGCGGTCGGGCGCGTGGCCCGGCCGATTGGTTTCGCTGCATCCCCGGTTCATTTGATCCATGGCGGCAGGACGAAGCTGTCCGTCGCATAGAGCACCGGCGCGATCAGCTTCGGATCGGTCTTGTAATCCTGATGCTGCAGGAACTGGTGCGGCATGCCAAGCGACGGGTCCGCCACCTGCGTTGGATAGCAGAAGGCCGACTGGCCCGCCGGATCGGCCCGGTAGGTGCCGTTGACCCCGCGATAGACCAGCCGTTTCAAGGCATTGGCCACCTTGGTGGTCTGCTCCTTGTTGAACGGCTCGCTCGGACCGCCGGCAATTGCCGCGGCAAGCGCCCACATCCACAGGCCGTCATGGGTCTGCGAACCGGTGATGTAGGCGGAGTTGGGACCGAATTTCGCCCGGTAACTCTCGCGGAACGACTTGGAGAAATCGTCCGGCAGGCAGCCGATCACCGTCGAATAGACGACGCCGTTGACCGCCTCGCCGCCGATCTCGCGGAAGGCCGGCAGCGATGGTCCGTATTGCATGTAGATCAGGCTGTTGATCGGCTCGGAAAGGAACTGGACCATGAACTGCGCCAGGTCCTGCGGCAGGAAATGCGTGACCAGGACCGCCGCCGGCGGGTCCTGACGAAGCTTCGCCAGCGTCGGTCCCCACTGGTTGGTCGGGAACGGAACGGTCTCGAACAGGCTGACCTCGAAGCCGTATTCGGCCGCCTTGTCGCGGATCGCGTTGGCGATGACGATCGAATATTCATTGGCCGACGGAATGATGGCGATCTTGTTGTTCGGCGCCTTCCATTTGCCGTCCGCGGCAAGCGTCTTGAGGAAGTTCAGGCAGCCGGGGCCATACCAGAATTCCGGCGGGTCGCCCTGGAAGGAGCTGTAATAGCGCTCCGGGTCGGTCTTGAACTTTTCATTGTGCGAAATCAGCGTGTTGTAGTGCATCATGATGACGTCGTTGTCGGCGGCGACGTCCATCTCGATCATGTTGGTGCCGAGATTGTAGCCGTTGATGATGACCGGCGCCTCGAAACGGTCGATCAGGCGCTGCATCGACTGGCTGACGAGATCGGCGCCCATTTCCTTGGTGTCTTCGATGTGGATTTCGACAGGCCGGCCGAGAATGCCGCCCGCCGCGTTGATCTCTTCGGCGGCGAGGTCGAGGCCGTTCTTGAATTCGATGCCGTCGGCGGCCGCGATGCCGGACATCGGCAGGGCGGAGCCGACCGGAATCGGCGTGGCGTCCTGGGCCATCGCCGCATTGTTCATGTCGGCAAGAAGAGCGGCACCGGCGCCCGCGCCGACCACACTTTGCAGCATTGCACGTCTGTTGATCATGGCAAATTCCCCTTTTTGTCGTCGGTTAGAGTCTTTTCTTCATGCGAAATCTCTCACGCGAAACGCCTGCGTCATGGGCCGAAGGGCGGCCTCGAGGTCGGCGGCCGCCGAAAGCACGCGGGCATCGTCGCCGCGCGCTCCGATGATCTGGAAACCGACCGGCAGGCCGCCCGCCGTCATGCCGCAAGGAATGACGCAGGCCGGTTGCTGGCTGAGATTGATCGGGTAGCTGAACGCCGCCCATTCGGTCCAGCGCGACAGGCCGCTGCCCGAGGGTACTTCAAGCCCAACGTCGAAGGCAGGAATCGATGTTCCCGGCGAAACGATGAAATCATAGGTGTCCAGCAGGCGGTCCATGGCGGCGCCGAATTCGCCGCGACGGATCTGCGCGGCGACCAGCGTCGCGGCGTCGAACGCCGCCCCGGCCCGGGCGATCTCCAGGAAACCCGGATCGATGCCTGTCCGTTCGTTCTCGGGGATCAGCGCCAGCCGCGCGGCAGCGCCGGTGAACCAGTGGGACTGGAAAAGTTCGAGAAGATCATCGCCCGGAAGATCAACCGGTTCGACCGTCGCGCCAAACGCGCCGAAATGCGTCAGCGCCTGGGAAATCGTCGTGGCGACCTCGCCATCCAGCGCGCCGGACGGCGGCTTCGACCAATAGCCGATCCGGGCCCCCTGCAGCGTCTCCTCGATCCGGCCAAGCGGCGCCAGAATTCCCGCGCCCTGCTGCCAGTCGTTGATATCTCGGCCCGACATGGCGCACGCCATGATGGAAAGATCACCCGCTGACCGCGCCATCGGTCCAATATGGGCCACGGTTCCGAACGCGCTCGACGGATAGGCCGGCACGCGGCCGAAAGTCGGCTTCAATCCGGCAATGCCGGTGAAGGAGGCCGGGATGCGGATCGACCCGCCGCCATCGGTGCCGAGGTGAAAGACGCCGGCTCCGGTGGCGGCCACCACCGCCGCGCCACCCGAAGATCCGCCGGGCGTCTTTTCGGCATTCCAGGGATTGCGCGTGATGCCGCAGAGCCCGCTGTCGGTGATCGCCTTCCAGCCGAATTCGGGCGTCGTCGTCTGTCCGATGAAGACGGCGCCTGCTCGGCGCAGCAGGGCAACGGCTGGCGCGTCCCTGTCGCAAGGCGCGGCCGATGTGGTCCTGCTGCCATAGCGCACGCTCCAGCCCTCGACCCAGACGATGTCCTTGAGCGTCGTCGGTATTCCGTCGGCCGGCGATAGTGGCTCGCCTGCCCGCCAGCGTTTCCCGGAGGCGCCGGCGGCCTCGATCGCAGCCTTGCGGTCGATCATGGTGAAGGCATTGAAAAGCGGATTGATCGCTTCGGCGCGGTCGAGTGCCGCCATCGTCACCTCGACGGGCGACAGTGCACCGGCGCGGTAGGCGGCGTTAAGCTCCGCCGCGCTCAGGCGGCACAGATCGTCGGCGTCGGCAATGGGAGAGATCCCATTCGGCATGCAGTTCGAACCCCTCGTTCCATGGCCGCTCTTCCGGCGGCCTTGTCAGAAGAGGCAGTGTGGCGGGTTTCTGCATTTCCACAAAATGTATTATTGAGAGTAATATGCGCCATAAAATGCAACAATGGAATTGCCATGAACCTGACCATCCGGCAGTTGCGCTATGTCTGCGAGGTTGCCCGCCTCGGCAGCGTGCTGGCGGCGTCCAAGTCGCTCTACATTTCACAGTCCTCCATCCTGGCGGCGATCACGCTTGCCGAAGCCGAGATGGGGGCTCGCCTTTTCGACAGGCGGCCGGCACGCGGCGTCTCCATCACGCCGGCCGGCCAACGCTTCGTCGCCGCCGCCCGCGTCATGCTGGCGGCGGAAACGGAGTTCAACCGGTCCATCGGCGATCTCAGCGGCCGCGTGCCGAAAGTCCTGCGCATCGGCTGTTTCGAACCGTTCGGGGCGCTGTTCATGCCGGAAATGCTGCGCAGCTACCTGGACAGCGTCGGCGATGTCGAGATCGACCTGGTCGAGGCCGATCAGGTTCAGTTGCAGGAGCGGCTTGTCGCCGGTCAGATCGACCTGGCCATTCTCTACGACATCGGCCCGATCGGCATCGACAGCATCACCCGCATCTGCAAGGTGCCGGCGCACGCCGTGCTCAATGCGGACGATCCCCTCGCCGCGCGCGACGGCATCTGGCTGGCGGAACTGGCGGCGCGGCCGCTGGTGCTGCTCGATCTGCCGCACACGGCGACCTATCTCCTGACCCTGTTCGACGTGCTGGCGAAACGACCGGAGGTGCGCTTTCGCACGCGCTCCTACGAGACGGTCCGCTCGGCCGTCGCCTCCGGCTTCGGCATGGCCATCCTCAACATGCGGCCGATCGGCCGCGCCACCGCCGACGGCGACGGGATCGTTCGAAAACCGATCTTCGACGAATTGCCGCCGCCGACGCTGATCGTCGCCGACATGTACGGTTCGGCAAAGCCGCTGTTCGTGCGTGTCTTCATCGAGATATTCCACCGCTTCTTCAACACGGTCGGCCCATCGGGCTTTTCGGTGACGACGCCGGAGCGCGAGCCTTTGCTGCTGGTTGCCAGCGAGGGCTGACGCGATCCTTTTCACGCTCACGCGATCGTGCGAGCAATCGTCGGCCGAGCGACTGTGGGAATTGAGCGAGCGCTCTATATGGTCCTCTGGCAATAGTCCTGACGCACACGAACCTGACACTATCCGGAGATCTCATCCATGACCTTGAGCACACGCAAGCTGGGCAGCCAGGGGCTGCAGGTATCGGTGATCGGCCTCGGCTGCATGGGCATGAGCCAATCCTACGGCCCGGCCGACGAGGCGGAATCGATCGCCACCCTGCACCGCGCCATCGAACTCGGCTGCACCTTCCTCGATACGGCTGAAGTCTATGGCCCGCACACCAACGAGGAATTGCTCGGGCGTGCGCTGAAGGGCCGGCGCGACGAGGTGACGATCGCCACCAAATTCGGCTTCCGTATCGAAAACGGCAAGCAAATCGGCACCGACCGCGACAGCCGGCCGGAGCACATCCGGGAGGCGGTGGAAGGTTCGCTCAGCCGGCTCGCCACCGACCATATCGATCTGCTCTACCAGCATCGGATCGACCCGGCCGTGCCGATCGAGGATGTGGCCGGTGCTGTCGGCGAGCTGATCACTCAGGGCAAGGTGCGCTTCTTCGGCCTGTCGGAGGCCGGCGCCGCCAACATCCGCCGGGCACACGCCGTGCATCCGGTAACGGCGGTGCAGAGCGAATATTCGCTTTGGGAACGCAATCTGGAGCCGGAGATCATTCCACTGCTCAGTGAACTCGGCATCGGCCTGGTGCCGTTCTCGCCGCTTGGCCGCGGTTTCCTCACCGGCGACGTCAAGCGCGCCGAAGACTACCCGGAGGGCGACTTCCGCCGCGGCGACCCGCGCTACCAGGGAGCCAACTACGACGCCAATGTGCAGGCGGCCGGCGTTGTCCGTGACATCGCCACGGCCAAGGGCGTCAAGCCCGGCCAGATCGCTCTGGCCTGGCTGCTGCACAAGGGCGGCGACTTCGGGCTGGACATCGTGCCGATTCCCGGCACCAAGCGCCGAAAATATCTCGAGGAGAACGTCGCTGCCGCGGCGATAAAACTCGACGACGACGCAATGCAGGCGCTCGACGCGGCGCTGGCGCCGGGCAAGGTCGCCGGGCCCCGCTACAACGAGCGCATCATGGCGATGGTCGATCGGTAGGTGGCATCTACAGCAGCTTCGCCAGTTCGGCGGCGTGGCGGATGGCAAGCAACGCATCGCGGTTTGTCACGGGATAGCCGGCGATGAAGCGTTCGACCGAAAAGCCCGGGAATTCAGCGTTCAAGCGAGCTGCGATCCTGGCCGCCTCGCCGGTCTCACCCAAAGCTGCATGCGAAAGCGCCAGGAACATCAGCACGTCCGGCGACTCCGGCGAACTCCTGCGGAGCGCCGCGATGGCTTCGCGATGCTTGCCCGCAGCAAACAGGATGCGGCCCTGCATGCCGAAATACCAGGGCGGGGCCAGTGGGTTGAGACGCATGGCGCGCTCGATGAGCGGGATCGCCTCGGACGGATCGCCGACGACAAGCGCCCTGCCGCCGGCCAGCAGCGTCAGTATGCCGGCATGGTGGGAGCCGTATTCGAAAGCGCGCCGATGCGCGCGCTCCGCCCCTTCGAGATCGCCGAAGCATGCCCTGAGATTGACAAGGCAAGCATAGGCGCAGCTGTCCGTCGGGTCGAGCCGCAGCGCATTTTCGACCGCCGTCCGCCAGTTCTCGATCGACGTCAGCACGTCGTCGCCAAAGCCGTTGCAGGCCTCGATCGAATAGGCATAGGCGAGTTCGGCCCAGCCGTTGGCGAAGGTAGGGTCAAGCTCCAGCGCGCGTGAAAACAGACGGATCGCCTCGGCATTGCCAGCGTGGCTGAACGTGGTGTGCTGTTCGAGGGCGAGCAAGTAATAGTCATAGGCCCTCAAACTGGCCGGCGGCTTGCGCCGAACCGCGTTGCGGCCCACGGTAGCCAGCGTTCCGTAACTGCCGGCGAACACATTGATGATGCTTTCGGTCAGGCTGTCCTGCAGCGTAAAAATATCCTCGACCGGGCGGTCGTAGCGCTCCCTCCACAGGCTGACGCCGTTGCCCGCGTCGGCAAGCTCAATCGTCAAGCGAATCCTCTGGTCGTCCGCGCGCAACTGGCCAGACATGATATAGGTGACACCAAGCGCCTTGCCGTCCGCCGCGAAGTCGGCCGGCTTGCTGTTCAGCGATTTCATCGTGTGGAAGGCGATGACAGGCAGACCCGCGTACCGTGCCAGGTCGATGGTAATGTCCGACGACAGGCCGTCGGCAAAGCGGCGCCACCGCTCTTCGGAATTCAGGCATTCGATCGGGAATATGGCGAGCACCGGCGGGGCGCCCGACAAGGACGGAGCCTGTGCGGAGGAAGCGCCGGCAAAGTACGCCGCGAGCTCGATCTTGGTACGCACCCCGAGTTTTTCGTAGATGGTCGCAAGGTGCGTGCGAACAGTGGTCGGCGCAATGAAAAGTGCCTCGCCGATCTCGCGGTAGGTCATGCCGGCTGCGAATTTTTCCGCAACCGCGCGCTCGCGCCCCGACAAGGCATCGAGCGTCTGCGCTTTCGACGTGTCGTTGAGCAGCATGGTAAAGCCTGTCCCAGGACAGAATACTACAAATGCAGGAGATCGAATACTGCATCTGCCCGATCCCGCCGCAGGCGCACAGGCTGCAAGATCGCCCCCGGCAACAAGCTGCAATCAGGGGAGGTTTCCATGCGTCCTGTGTCCATAATGCTGGCATGCACGATCGTGAGTTTTTCCGCCGCCCAGTCGCCGTCGTTCGCAAGAGGATGCAGGCAGGTGCTGGAATCGGATGTGAAAATCACGAGCATGCGCCTCTATGCCGACATCCTGGCCAATGCCGCCCGCAACGGCTGGGACTACACGCCTGAATCGATCGTCAGCGGCTCAAAGCGGCATTTCGAGGAGATGAAGCTCCAGTTGAACGACGCCGGCTATGAGATAGTCCCCGTCGGCGCCCGCCTTTATTGCAAACGGTTGGATAAGCTGGCCGTCCGCTAGCAATCAGCAATCCGCTCCTCTGCAGCGCAAGCTTTTCGAGACATTGATATGTCGAGGGCCAACTGTCTGGCTGCTGCCTTTTGGGGCTTCGGCAATATCGCGCAGAAAACCGTGCTGGACCACCTCGATCCACTCAGCGCCGTGGGCATGCGCTGCCGTCCGCCGGCCATGCCGCGGTAATCGTCAGCACAGAGAGCGTGTTCGGAGCGGTTGGCGCAGCCATATTCTTGGGCGTCGTCAGCCGGAGCAGTCGGTGCTGCGGTTGTATTTGGATCGATCACCTTGCTGTCGCTGACGACCGAAACCAGCAAGCCGGCGGTGGCAGACTGAGAAACAGCCTCGGGAGGGTCCCGCGAACCTCTGCGAAGCGCCGAAGGACAAGCCGGGGACCGGACCGGCGCCGAATCTCGCCTGTTCTTGCGCAAACCTCCGGCCTTGGCTAGCATCCGGCCCGCCGGCACCGAGCGGAGGAGAACGTCGCGGTGGACCGGCTGGAGCGCCGTTGCGTCCCCATGGGCGCTCAAAGGACACTCCATTTTTGAATCGACGCATGAGCCTGCCGGAGACCATTCCGGCTTTCTGGGGCGTGCGTTCATGTGGAGGAGACTAAATCGATGAACAGACGTGAGTTCCTGCTGTCGTCCGTGGCGATGGGCACATTGGCGCTGGCCGCTCCGCAACTTGCCGTTGCTCAGGACAAGCTGACCATCCTGGGTTCGGTGCCGAGCCTCGGCTTTCCGTTCTTCGTTCACATGCTGAACCAGATCAAGGCGGAGGCGCAGGCGCAGGGCGTCAACCTGACCGAGAGCGACGGCCAGAATTCGGCACCCAAGCAGACCGCCGATATCGAGGCGGCGCTTGTCCAGAAGGTCGACGCCATCGTCATCTCGCCGCTCGACGTCAACGCGCTGGCGCCGGCAATCGAGCAAGCGGTCCAGGCCGGCATTCCCGTCGTCACCATCGACCGCCGTGTCGATGGCGTCGAAGGCATCCTCGCCCATGTCGGCGCCGACAATGTCAAGGGCGGCGAGGCCGAAGCGCAGGCCATGGTGGCGGCGTTCCCGAACGGCGCCAAGATCTTCCATTTGCAGGGACAGCCCGGCGCCGGCCCGGCGATCGACCGCAACAAGGGCGTGCACAACGTTCTCGACCCGCTGAAAGACAAGTACCAGATCGTCTTCGAGCAGACCGCCAACTTCGCCCGCGCCGAGGCGCTCTCCGTCACCGAAGCCGGCCTTGCCGCCAACGGCAAGCCCGACGCGATCATCTGCGCCAATGACGATATGGCGCTTGGCGCGGTTGAAGCCTGCGCGGCGCGCAACTTCACCGACGTCAAGATTTACGGCTTCGATGCGCTTCCCGAAGCGCTGGTCGCCGTGCGCGACGGCAAGCTGGCCGGCACGGTCGAACAGTTCCCCGGCGAGCAGTCGCGCACGGCGGTGCAGATCGCGGTCGCCTATGCCAAGGACAAGACCGAGCCGAAGGAAAAGCTCGTGCTGCTGACGCCGATCGTCATCGGCAAGGACAATCTCGACAAGGCGGAAAGGCTGGGCGAGACGAAGTAGGCCAATTGGCAAGGCCGGCGGGACAGCACCCCCCTCTGGCCTGCCGGCCATCCCCCCCCGCAAGGGGTTCAGCGCCTCGCTCATTCCTGCCATGTCGGAGATTGGCGAAAGCTTGAATGAAGTCCGATCTCCCCCCCTTGCGGGGGAGATGTCCGGCAGGACACAGAGGGTGTTCAAGCGCGGCGTGAACAACTGCATCGAAGGAGCATCCTTTGCCAGCCGAAGCCTTGGAGCCATCACAGAGCCCCGCCCTCCTCGTCGTCGAGGGCGTGACCAAGCGCTTTGCCGGCGTGACCGCGCTGAGCGACGTCTCGCTCGAGGTTCGGCCCGGCGAGATTCTCGGCCTGCTCGGCGAGAACGGCGCCGGCAAGTCGACGCTGCTCAAGATTCTGTCCGGCGTGATGCCGCCCTCCAGCGGCCGCATCGTCTTCGACGGCGTCGAATTTGCTCCCCACAATCCGCAGGATGCCAAGCGCCTCGGCATCGTCACCATCTATCAGGAACTGAGCCTGATCCCGACGCTGACGGTGGCGGAGAACATCTTCATCGGCCGCGCGCCGCTTGGCCCGCTCGGGCTGGTCAGCTGGCGGAAGATGGAGGAAGACTCACGCGCCATCATCGCCCGCGTCGGCCTGGACCTTGACCCCGAGACGCCGGTGTCAGCACTGTCGGTGGCCGAGCAGCAGCTCGTCGAGATCGCCCGCGCGCTGTCGCTGGAGAGCCGCCTCATCATCATGGACGAGCCGACCTCGGCGCTGACCGAATCCGAAGTTCAAAAGCTGATGTCGATCATGGACCGGCTGCGCAAGGATGGCGTCGCCATCATGTTCGTCACCCATCGGCTGGAAGAGGCCT
Source organism: Mesorhizobium sp. (assembly GCF_004962245.1). Taxonomy (GTDB): domain Bacteria; phylum Pseudomonadota; class Alphaproteobacteria; order Rhizobiales; family Rhizobiaceae; genus Mesorhizobium. The sequence goes on from NZ_SUHQ01000002.1 coordinate 90,607, forward strand.
CTGCCATTTGCGACCGCATGACGGTGTTGCGCGACGGCAGGCTGGCCGGCCATCTCGACCGTGATGGCGGGCCGATCAAGCTGCCCAGGATCATCGAGAAGATGGTCGGCCGCGCCGCCTCCGAGCTTTACGCCAGGCCGACGCAGCGCGACGTCGCCGGCGACGTCAGGCTCTCGGTGCGCGGCCTGCGCACGGTGCGCGATCCGCAGGCGCCGCACGCCATCGTGCTCGAAGGCGTCGACCTCGACCTCAAGGCGGGCGAGATCCTCGGTGTCGCCGGCCTCGTCGGCTCCGGCCGCACCGAGCTCGCCCGCGCCATCTTTGGTGCCGACCGCATTGCCGCCGGCACCATCACGCTCGACGGCAAGCCGATCGCGCCTGAAACACCCGCCGATGCCATCAGACTCGGCATCGGCCTGGTGCCGGAAGACCGCAAGCATCAGGCGATCTTCGCCACGCTCGGCATCCTCACCAACTTTTCCATCGCCGCACTCGGCCGCTACTCCAACGCCGCCGGCTTCATGACCGAGCGGCGCGAGCGCGAGGCGCTGGCAAGCTACAGGAAGACGCTGTCGATCCGCATGGCCTCGCCCGAGCAGCCTATCGAGGGTCTGTCCGGCGGCAACCAGCAGAAGGTCATCCTCGCCCGCTGGCTGGCGCGCGATCCCAAGGTGCTGATCGTCGATGAACCGACGCGCGGCGTCGATGTCGGCGCCAAGGCCGAAGTGCACCAGATCCTGGTGCAGCTCGCCGAGCGCGGCATCGCCATCATGATGATCTCTTCGGAACTGCCGGAGGTGCTTGCGGTGTCGGACAGGATCGTCACCATGCGGCGCGGTCGCATCACCGGCGAGATGCCAGGCATCGAGGCGACTGAGGAAAAACTGATGGAACTGATGGCGCTCGATCAGAAGCAGGAAGCGACCCCATGAGCAGCACGACCGAACAAGCCCAGCGCGGCGGCATCAATGTCGCGCGCCTGTTGATGAGCTTCGGCCCGCTGATGTTCCTGGCGCTGCTGATCGTCGTCTTCACCGTCCTGAAGCCGAGCTTCATCGACCCCATCAACATCTTCAACATCATGCGGCAGATCTCGATCACCGGGCTGATTGCGCTCGGCATGACCTTCGTCATCCTCACCGCCGGCATCGATCTGTCGGTCGGCTCGCTGCTGGCCTTCTGCGGCATGGTCGCGGCGGTGGTGGCCAAGGGCGGCACCGCCAACACGCTGTCGCTTTCGACATCTGGCACCCAAGGCTATGGCTGGTTCGCAGCCCTTCTGGCCGCCGTGGTCGTCGGCGCCCTGGCCGGCGGCGTCCAGGGTTTTGCCATCACCAGGCTGAAGGTGCCGCCCTTCGTCGTCACGCTTGGCGGCCTCACCGTGTTTCGCGGCCTGACGCTGACGATCTCCAATGGCGGCCCGATCTCCGGCTTCGATGCCTCGATGCGCTGGTTCGGCACCGGGCTGATCGGCCCGGTCCCGGTTCCGGCGATCATTTTCGCGGCGGCGGCGATCCTCTGCCACATCGTGCTGCGCTACACGCGCTACGGCCGCGCGGTCTATGCCGTCGGCGGCAATGCCGAGGCGGCGCGGCTATCGGGCCTGCGCGTCGACCGCATCCTGATCTCCGTCTATGTCATCGTCGGCTTCTTCGCCGGCCTTGCCGCCTTCGTGCTCTCGGCCAGGCTCAATTCATCGGAAGCCGTCGCCGGCATCGGCTACGAGCTGACGGTGATTTCGGCCGTTGTCATCGGCGGCACCTCGCTGTTTGGCGGCATCGGCAGCGTCGGCGGCACGGTGGTGGGTGCGGCATTGATCGGTGTGCTGCAGAACGGGCTGCAGTTCAACAACGTCTCGTCCTACACCCAAAGCATCGTCATCGGCCTGATCCTCATCCTCGCCGTGGCGTTCGACCGCTGGCTGAAGTCGCGCGTGCGGCGGTGAGGCAGGCAAGGCGGCGGAACATCCCCTCTGTCCTGCCGGACATCTCCTCCTAGAGGGAGATTGGGTGTCACCTCGGCTTTCGCCAATCTCCAACGTTGGCCTGAAAGGCGCGTTCAGGCCGGAGCATTGACGCGCTGCGAACGCGTCGCCCAATCGACGATCGTCCCGCCCGCAACCCTGGTGCTCGTCTGCGGAGCGAGAAGATCGTTGCGGCGGGCAAACGCCATGAAGGTCGCCCGCGCCGTCTCGGCGTCGATCTCCCCGTCCATCGCGGCCCGGCAAGCCTTGGCCGCGATGTCATGCGCGGCCGTCCGGCTCGCCGCCGGCCAGTCGGACAGCAGCGCATAGGCTTCAGCCGCGCTTTCTATCCTGGTCGGGTTACCGAGGCCGGTGAGGATGGTGACCGGTTTTTCAAAAGAAGAACGATCCATGACACTCTCCTTTCGGGCTTCAACTGTCTCCGTTCCGGGTTCAAGAATCTGGCCGGGTTCAAAAATCTGGCCGGGTTCAGCTGTCGGGACTGCGCGAATTTCGGGCGCAGCTGACATCGGGCTGGGGAACGTAGCGTCGGCGCTCCGGCGCACCTGAGCGGCCGGCATGCTCGGCCGCGGCAGCGACTGATGCGCCTTGACCAGTGCCTCCAGCCAGGCCATCACGCTGACGGGCGGATGCTCGCGCCCGCAGAGCCAGTTCCTTGCCCTCGAAATCGGGTAGCCCGCCTCTTCGGCGAAATCTGTTTCCGACCATCTCAGCAGACGCAGACACTCACGCATCCGCGCCGGAATCATTTGCGCTCCTCCTTGCCGGCTCCCAATCGCTGAGCCGACAGGAACATCAGCGTGTAGGCTGCCTTTCGACGATCCCAACCGGCCGACTCGACCGCGTCCAGCAATCCGTCGACAAGCGGCTCCAGCGCCGTCTTGCACTCCGTTTCATAGTTGAAATCGGTCTTGGAAAGGGTCGGCGCCGCGATCTTTCCAAAACTGTTCATCATGTCCATGGCAACACCCTGCATGTGTTTGGTGGGCAAGGCCGTGCCCACCTTCGCGTCGGCGGGCACGGCCGTTTGTCCTTGGAAGCTTGGCGTCAGTAATCCATGCCGCCACCGGGCATTGCCGGCGCGGCCGCTTCCTTCCTCGGCTTCTCGGCCACCATCGCCTCCGTGGTCACCAGCAGGCCGGCAACTGAAGCGGCGCCCTGCAGCGCGGTGCGCACCACCTTGGCCGGATCGATGACGCCCTGTGAATACAGGTCGCCGAAGGTATTGGTCTGCGCGTTCCAGCCATAGCCGAAGTCGGTCTTCTCGCGCAGCTTGCCGACGATGATCGAGCCTTCCGCACCGGCGTTCTCGGCGATCTGGCGCACCGGAGCTTCGATCGCGCGACGCACGATCTCGACGCCGGTCTTCTGGTCGGGATTGTCGACGGCGACGCCGTCGAGCGCCTTCGCCGCCCTAAGCAACGCCACGCCGCCGCCGGGCAGGATACCCTCCTCGACCGCCGCGCGTGTGGCGTGCATGGCATCGTCGACGCGATCCTTGCGCTCCTTGACCTCGATCTCGGTGGAGCCGCCGACACGGATGACGGCGACACCGCCGGCGAGCTTGGCCAGCCGTTCCTGCAATTTCTCGCGGTCGTAGTTGGAAGTGGTTTCCTCGATCTGCGCCTTGATCTGGGTTATGCGCCCCTGGATCTCGTCCTTGCGGCCGGCACCGTCGACGATGGTGGTGTTCTCCTTCTCGATCAGCACCTTCTTGGCGCGGCCGAGCATCTCCAGTGTGACGTTCTCGAGCTTGATGCCGAGGTCTTCCGAGATCGCCGTGCCGCCGGTCAGGATGGCAATGTCTTCCAACATGGCCTTGCGGCGGTCACCAAAGCCCGGCGCCTTGACCGCTGCAACCTTCAGGCCACCGCGCAGCTTGTTGACGACCAACGTCGCCAGCGCCTCGCCTTCGACATCCTCGGCGATGATCAGCAGCGGCTTGCCCGATTGCACGGCGGCTTCGAGCACGGGAAGCATGGCCTGCAGATTGGAGAGCTTCTTCTCGTGGATCAGCACATAGGGCTCTTCGAGCTCGACGCGCATCTTGTCCTGGTTGGTGATGAAATAAGGCGAGAGGTAGCCGCGGTCGAACTGCATGCCTTCGACGACTTCGAGTTCGGTCTCGGCGGTCTTGGCCTCCTCGACGGTGATGACGCCCTCATTGCCGACCTTTTCCATCGCCTCGGCGAGGAAGCGGCCAATCTCGGCATCGCCATTGGCAGAGATGGCGCCGACCTGGGCGATCTCGTCGTTCCTGGTCACCTTGCGGGCATTGGATTTGAGGTCGGCGACAATGGCGTCGACCGCCTTGTCGATGCCGCGTTTCAGGTCCATCGGGTTCATGCCAGCGGCAACCGCCTTGGCCCCTTCCTGGACGATGGCCTGAGCCAGAATCGTCGCGGTCGTGGTGCCGTCACCAGCGGTGTCGCTGGTCTTCGAAGCCACCTCGCGCACCATCTGCGCGCCCATGTTCTCGAACTTGTCCTCGAGCTCGATCTCCTTTGCCACCGTGACGCCGTCCTTGGTGATCCGCGGGGCGCCGAACGACTTGTCGATAACGACGTTGCGGCCCTTGGGGCCTAGCGTCACCTTCACCGCATTGGCGAGGATATCGACGCCGCGCAGCATCTTCTCGCGCGCTTCGGTATGGAATTTCACTTCCTTGGCAGCCATTGGATAATTCCTTCAAATAGGCAGCTTTTCATTGACTGATTGCTTGTCGAGGCCCCGCTCAGGCGGCCTTCTGCATCTTGCCGGTGGCTTCGATCACACCCAGCACGTCGCTCTCCTTCATGATGAGCAGGTCCTCGCCATCGAGCTTGATCTCGGTACCCGACCATTTGCCGAACAGGATACGGTCGCCAACCCTGACATCCAACGGCTGCAACTGGCCGCTATCGTCGCGCGCGCCGGGGCCGGTGGCGATGACCTCGCCTTCCTGCGGCTTTTCCTTGGCAGTGTCCGGAATGATGATGCCGCCGGCGGTCTTCTCATCGACCTCGATGCGGCGGACCAGGATACGGTCATGCAACGGACGGAACGTCATGTTGTTCTCCTCTTGGACAAACAGGTTTTCGAAGGCCTCCAGACCGGACCGGCAATATCGGCCCGGCGCGGGGTGCGCGACCCTGGCACAGGCATCGCGCGCATATCGAATTAGTTTGGCACTCCGGGCTTTCAAGAGGGCGCTAAAAAAATTTTAGCACTCACCCACAAAGAGTGCCAATGCACTGTAATCATGGAGTTATTCAGGTCTGGCGGCTTGCAAGCGTCGACCCTCTGCGGCACCGCCTACCCCACGCTGGCAGTTAGGCGGATTTACGTCCCGGGACAAGCAGTCCGGCCGTGCGAGCCGCCTTGACGAAGGCCGTGCGCGCCTCGCGGGCGGTGCGCCATCCGTCGAGCGCGTCGCGGCAGGCGCGATAGGCTGCGCGCAAACTCCGGCCGCGCACCCGGTCCGGCCATTGCTGCATGCATTCGATGGCTTCCCAGCTGCTGGCGACCTTGCGCTCTCCGATGGATTGGAGCCTGAGCGTGATCGGCTCGGAAAATGGGACGTCGTTCATCACTTCCTCCTTCTTTCCGTTTTTAGAGCAGGTAACATCCTCGAATAAATAGGAAGGCAGCCGATCCGCGATCGGTGCCGGTGGACGAGATGGTTCATCTGCCTGCGCGCTTCAAGGCCTCCCTGCCTGTCCCCTGCCCAGACGCAGCGACCGGCTATATCTCGTCGTCCGGTGGCTCGAGAAGCCCGATCAGAGTCGCCACCCTTGCCGACGGCAGCGGGCGCCCTTCGTTGACCAGCGCCTCATCGGCACCGACCCAGGCAAAGGCCTCGCGCAACTCTTCGATCGTCGCGCCGGTCGAAACGATGTCGGCAATAACGGCATCGTCCACCGGGCCAAGCACGGAAATGACGTCGTCGCGTGTCATGGTCATGATATCCTCCATGCGGGCGCGCCGGCGCGACCCTCAATTGACGGTTGAAACCGGCATTGCCAGCCATATGTGGCAACAAAAAATCTGGCAGCGGGACAGAATCTGGGTCTTGATTTCGGGCTGACAATGACCAAATCGAAATTGCCGGTCGCCGAATGGGGCCGGCAGAACCCAGGGAGCGCCAGCTCTTTGGCGCCCCTCGTACTATGTTGCTCAATGGAGGATGTAGCTATGAGAACCGCATTCGACTTTTCCCCGCTCTATCGGTCGAGCATCGGTTTCGACCGCGTCTTCAACCTGCTGGAAAACGCGCCTCAGGCAGTCGACAGCTGGCCGCCTTATGACATCGAGCGAAGCGACGAGAACACCTATCGCGTGACGGTCGCCGTCGCCGGCTTTTCCGAAGACGATCTCGACATCAGCCACGAGCCCAACCTTCTCATCGTCTCGGGCGAGCGCAAGCAACAGGACAGGGTGGAATATCTGCATCGCGGCCTGCCGGTGCGACCGTTCGCGCGGCGCTTCGAGCTTGCCGATCACATGACGGTCACTGGCGCCTCGCTCAACAACGGCCTGCTGACGATCGACCTCGTGCGTGAAGTGCCCGAGGAGATGAAGCCACGTCGCATCACGATCGCCGGGGAAGACGCCGCGCCGAAGGCCGGGCAGGTCGAAAAGCCGAAGCAGGCCGCCTGAGCGAAGGCGAGCTCTGGCGCCGCCTTTGGCATAACCAGTCGAGAAAGGAGAACGTCAATGGCTATTCGTGATCTCATTCCCTGGGGCCGGGAGAGCAGTTCGGTTCCCAGCTTCTATCGTGACGATGACCGGGACCCCTTCATGGCGTTGCATCGCGAGATGAACCGCCTGATCGACGACGCGTTGCGCGGTTTCGAAACGCGCATGCCGTCGCTCAGCGGATTTTCGTCGGCGCGCGCCAGCTGGCCGAGCATTGAGATCTCCGACGGCGAGAAGGAGATCCGCGTGACCGCCGAAATCCCCGGCATGGACGAGAAAGACGTCGAGGTGATGCTCGACGACGGCGTGCTGACCCTGCGCGGCGAGAAGCGCTCCGAGACCGAGGACAAGGACAGGCATTTCTCCGAGCGGTTCTACGGCCGCTTCGAGCGCCGCATCCCGCTCGGCTACGAGGTCGAGGAGGACAAGGTGAACGCCGCCTTCCATAACGGCGTACTCAGCGTGACGCTGCCTAAGACCCAGCGTGCGCAGACGAAGGCCAAGCGTATCGCCATCAGTAGCAGTGCCGCCAGCCCCGGCAAGAGCAAGCACTGACAACGCTGGCCGTCGGGCGCAAGAAAGTTGCGCCCGGCGGCGTTGGATATCTTTGGGCTGGATGCCCTTGGAAAGGACAAACCCTGCCAGCATCAACTTCCGGCAGCGGGTTTGGCTTTGATGTTCTTCAGGGCCGTCAGGAGATAGTCCTGCATCGTCGCCTGAAGGTTCGTTGTGGCGGTCCGCACCGCCGCCATAGCGTCCTTCACCGCCGCTTCGTCGAAGGGCGAAGCGTCCTGCGCCGCCGCCAGATTGGCCCGCGCCACGCGCAGCTCGCGCAGTGCCGAGAACGTCCGCTGACGGTTTTCGCGCAGGATGCTGCGGAACTCCTTCCTCACCTCAGGCGGATAGGCGCCAGCGATCTCGGTCATCAGCACGCGTCCCGCTCCACCTTGCCGCAGGCCGTGGGCGGCATAACCGAGGAGGAAGAAGTTGCCGGCGAGCGAAAGGGCGAGCAATACGAGCGTCGCCGTCCATATTAGGGAATGCCTCGTCAAAGCGAATCCTCCCCCGCCGCCGGATCGGCGGCAATGCCGTCGCCAGAAAGGCCGTTGTCAGACAGCCGCGCGCCGGAAGCCAGCGCCAGGAGCTCCGAATCCGGCAGGTCGTCCTGCAGCCGCGCCACCTGGTAGCCTGCCAGCGTCGCAACCACCAAAAAGGCGGCGGTGCAAGCCGCCAGCCCCGCCGGCGCAAGGAGGAACCCCGGCAGGAATGACGGCCGCGCCTGGCCGGCGTCGACACGGGCCAGCACCTTGCGCGCCAGCGCCTGTTCGTCGCTATCCATCAGGACCGCTTCGAGCACGAGGCGGTCGAACGCGCGATCCGGATCATCTTGCAGCGATCGGTCCGTTTCGCCCGCCATAAAGGTCAGTGCTTCCTGTCGGAAGGGAGCCGGCCAGGCGTCGACATCGTCGCCGAAGCGACGCTTGTTTCGTTCGAACTCGTCCCGTGTCATGAGGACTTCCTTTCACGGCCGTCGGCCGCCGTTGCCAAATGATCCCGCAAATGGTCCCTTAGCGCCCGCCTTCCGCGGACAAGCAATTGCTCCGCCGAGCCGGCGCTGCCGCCCATCACCTCGGCGATGGCCGCTATATCGAGATCGCCGACGGCCCGCAGCAGCACGGCCATGCGCTGACGCTCCGGCAGGCGCGACAGGCCGTCGCGGACGATCGCAAGCTCCTGCCGCGCGGCAGTCGCCGCTTCGGCATCGGCCTCCTGCGAGGCAACCTCATCATGGACGTCGTCAAGACCGATGAAGGTCCGAAGCGCCCTGCGCCGGCGCTGGTCGATGCAGCGATTGGCGGTGATCCTGTACAGCCAGGTCGAGGCACGCCCCCTGGCGGGGTCGAACCGGGCGGCCTGTTTCCAGATCGTCACGAACACCTCCTGCACCACATCCTCGGCGTCGCCGGCATTGCCGAGATAGCGCGCCGCAAAAATCCGCAAGCCTCGGCCATGGCGGGCGATGAGCTCGGACAGGGCGCCCTGGTTGCCCGCCGCCACCCGTGCCAGCAGTTCGTCGTCACGGGGCTCCTCATGCTGCACGGCGGCGGGCACCAACTGGCCAAGCTCCTGAACGTCAACGGCGCCAGCGGCGGAACCCGAAAGCCGTGTTCCCGTCCGGGCCGGTGAAGCTGCCGGCCGAGCGGCCACGGAACGGCCCACGCGCCGACACCCGCTTGCCGGAGAAGGACTGCCCGTCCGGCCCGGTGCCAGAGTAGCTTCTGGCGCAGCGGTCAACAACGCCCGTCACGCATTTGGAGCTCGACGTATAGGTGCCGCCATTAGGACCGGTGCGCGTGGTCGAGCCAGTGTAGACGCCACCATCCCGACTGACACTGCGGCTGATCTCGCCACCATGCGCTGTCGGCCGTTGCCATTCCTCGGCGGCGGCCGGCACGGCAGTCGACATTATCAGCATCGCGCCCAGGCAAAACAAATGAATCTTCGCTGAAGGAAGCATGTCGTACTCCTTGGTTTTATTGAAAAAACGGATTCTGCTGAGCAGGGAACGCGATCGGATCGTCAGCCGGCGCGATCGGCGAAGAGCTTGCGGATGGCGGCGATCTCGTCCGCCGACAGCGTGCCGTCGCCATTGCGGTCGGCGAGGTCGAACAGCGGCATGCGGTTGCGGAACTCGTCCTGCGAGACCTTGCCGTCGCCATTCCCGTCCATGCGCCGCAAGCGGGTGCCAAGCCTGGCTTGCGCGGCGTCGGCGCGGTCCATGATGGCGTCGCGGGCGCCTTCGATTTCCTTCTCGTCGATGACGCCATCGCCATTGCGATCGAGTTTCGTGAACAGGCGCTCGCGGGCCGCAAGCATCTCGTCCTTCGAGATCACCCCGTCGCCATTGGTGTCGACCCGTTGCAGGATGCGCTTGCCCGGCATGTCCTTGCCTGAGATATCCTTGCCCGAAACATCTTGGGCCTGCGCGATGGAAAGCGGTGCGAGCCCCAGAAGCAGGGCCGCGATGAGTGCTGAACGTTTCATGGTGATAGTCCTTTCACTGTCATTGGCCGCAAGCGGCGACTGCTGACCGATACGCAGGAAGGACCCCGCCCCTACGCTCGCCGGCAAAAAAACTTCGCGCCATCCACTCGGGCGAGGCCGAAGCCGCCATCTGGGGTGCCGTGCAAAAAAATCACCGCGTGCCGCGTAGGAGCACGCAGGGCCACGCGTAGAAGGCCCTGCAAGGACGGTCCGCGGCGGCCCGTCCGATCGAAGTGGAGACCAGCATGAACAAGATCGCCATGGCCTGCGCGGGCCTGTTGCTCGGCGCAAGCAGCGCCTCGGCAACTGACCGGACCGGAGCACAGGAGCTCTTCCAGGGCATCGACACCAACCGGGACCGGATGCTGCAGTTCGGCGAAATCCAGGCGGCACGAGCGCAGATGTTCGACCGGATGGACGCCAACCGCAACGGCCTGCTTGATCCGGACGAGGTGCGCACCGCCGTGGAACAGGTCAAGGCCAGACGCGACTTCCAGAGCGCGCAGGTCGCGGGCTTTAAGGCACAGGCAAGCCGCATGGACAGCAACGGCGACAGGAAAATCTCGCGCGACGAGTTTGCCGGCTTCATCCCCGACCGGCTGCTGCGGGCGGACAAGAACGGCGACCGTACGCTTTCGCTCTCCGAACTGCGGACGCTCAGGCGTCAGTGACCGGCGACCTTTCAAGAAACAGAGGACAAATAGGATGAAACAGATAATCACAGCGTTTTGCGGACTGGTGCTCGGCGCTTCAGTGCTTGCATCGCCTGCCGCCGCCTTGCCGATCGTGCCAGCCTCCAGCCAGCCATCGGTTGCGAACGCGCCCGAGCCCATCCGCCACCGACGCGGCTTCTATGTCGTCGGCGGCGCCTACTACTACAATGGCCACCGGGGCTATGTGCACGTTCGCCCCGGCTATCGCTACTACAAAGGTTACTGGTTCCCCGCTGCCGCCTTCGCCGCTGGGGTTGCAGCGGCAACCGCCGCTCCGCCACCAAGACCTGCCGCCCGGCTCGCCGCCGCGCATGTCCGCTGGTGCTATGACCGCTATGTCTCGTACCGCGCCTGGGACAACAGCTATCAGCCCTATAACGGCCCTCGCCAGCAGTGCTGGTCGCCCTATAGCTGAGACGGGCGGGAGGAACGTCAGTCAGCGTGGGCGCCTGACCTTGGCGGTCGCAGTAGACAACCCCTTCCCCATCGGCCGTGACAATCGCGGCCGGGCGAGATCGACCAGCGCACGAGCCGCCTCGGCTTCGCTGACAAATGTGTCGACGACCGGCAGGAAAAGGCGGATTGCCAACACGTGATTTCGGCCCGCATCCTGCGCTTGAAGAGGAGTTGTTACCGTTTTCGCGAAGACGGTAACAACGCGCACACAGCAGATTCCCTACACATACCAGACGCAATTCCAAGCTCGCACAGCGGTCGCTTGACGCCTCGTCGGCGTCGCCGATCGTAACGATGTACAATCGCTCGCCGGCCTTGCGTCTTGCGCGCCAATTGACCATCCTCGCCGACATTGATTGCACCGCGGCCGGGGGGTTCGCACATGCCGACGCTTTACGCGCTGAAACCGGCCTTCCAGGCCAGGCTGCGGCCGCTGGCCGACCGGCTGGCCGTGGCCGGCGTCACCGCCAATCAGATCACGCTGCTGGCCGCCGCCCTGTCGGTCGCCACCGGCATTCTGGTCGCAGCCCTTGCCAGCCATCGCGCGGTCTTCCTCTTGATGCCGGTGGTGCTGTTCGTGCGCATGGCGCTGAACGCCATCGACGGCATGTTGGCGCGGGAGCATGGGCAGGCGTCAAAACTCGGCATGTATCTCAACGAACTCTGCGACGTCGTCTCGGACCTCGCTCTGATCCTGGCCTTTGCTGCCATCTTCCCAGCCTGGGGCGTCGTCGCTTTCTCCATCGCGGCGATCATCGTGGAATTCGCCGGCGTGCTCGGCACAGCGGCGGGCACGGGGCGCAACTATGCCGGGCCGTTCGGCAAGAGCGACCGGGCGCTGGCGCTCGGCGTAATCGCCGTGCTTGTCGCCTGCGGCCTCTGGGTCGAGGCCATCGCGCCCTTTGTGTTTCCGGCCATGGCTACATTCTCGCTGGTGACCGCCATCAACCGGATACGCAGCGGCCTTAACGGAAGCTGAAATTCCGGTCGCAATGCCAGGGGAACAACATGCTTCACGAACAGACGATTGCCGCCGCCGCGGCTTTGGCAAGTCTCAAGCGGGTGGCGCAGGAGCGCAGCTTCAAGAGCCATGACGGCACCGAGATATTCTACCGCTACTGGCCTGCGCTGTCGGAAAGCCGCAAGGGCGCGGTCCTGCTGTTCCATCGCGGCCACGAGCATGGCGGCCGCATGGCCCATCTGGTCGACGAACTCGATATGCCCGACCAAGCCTTCTACGCCTGGGATGCGCGCGGCAATGGCCGCTCGGCCGGCGAACGCGGCTATGCGCCGTCCTTTGCCGCACTGGTGCGCGACATCGATTGTTTTGTGCGCGAGATCGGCAGGGACGGGTTCGGCCAGCGCGACATCGCGCTGATCGCGCAATCCTTCGGCGCCGTGCTCGCCGCCGCCTGGGTGCATGATTACGCGCCGCAGATTCGCGCTTTGGTGCTGGCCTCGCCGGCCTTCTCGGTCAAGCTCTACGTGCCGTTCGCCAAGCAAGGCATCGCGCTGTGGCAGAAGATCAAAGGCCGCTTCTTCGTCAATTCCTACGTCAAAGCCAAGTTCCTGACACACGACCCCGAGCGCATCGCCTCCTTCGAGGCCGATCCGCTGATCACGCGGCCGATCGCCTCCAACATCCTGGTCGAGCTCTACGACCACGCCGCGCGCATCGTCTCGGATGCGCGCGCCATCACCGTGCCGACGCAAGTGCTGATCTCAGGCAGCGACTGGGTGGTGCGGCATGGACCGCAGCACGAGTTCTTCGTCAATCTCGCCAGCCCCGCCAAGGAACGGCATGTGCTGCCCGGCTTCTTCCACGACACGTTGGGCGAACGCGACCGCAGCCAAGCGCTCGACCTGATCCGGCCATTCCTCGAAAGACAGTTCACGGCAGCGGAGAAGCCGGTCGACCTGACCAGGGCCGACCGCGCCGGCTACACGCGCGACGAGGCCGACCGGCTGGCGTCGCCGCTCGCCCTGCTGTCACTGAGGGGCCTCTACTGGGCCATGAGCCGCGCCTCGATCCGCATGGGCGCGTGGCTGTCGTCAGGCATGAAGACGGGGGTTGCCACCGGCTTCGATTCCGGCTCGACGCTCGATTATGTCTATGAGAACGAGGCGCGGGGCACCGGTCCGCTTGGTCGCATGATCGACCGCACCTTTCTCGACGCCATCGGCTGGCGCGGCATCCGCCAGCGCAAGCTCAATCTGGAAGAGCTGATCGGTGGCGCCGTCGCCACGCTCAAGGCCGCCGGCCGGCCAGTCCATATCGTCGACATCGCCGCCGGCCACGGCCGCTACGTGCTCGACGCCGTCGCCAAATGCGCTGAACCGCCGGCCAGCGTGCGGCTGCAGGATTTCTCCAACCTCAACGTGTCGCTCGGCCAAAAGCTGATCGCCGACCGCAAGCTGCCGGGAACCGTCTCGTTCCATCAGGCCGACGCCTTCGACGCCCAAATGTTTGCCGGGCTCGACCCGGCGCCGGACCTCGCCATCGTCTCCGGGCTTTACGAATTGTTTTCCGACAATGCCATGATCACCCGCTCGCTCGGTGGACTGGCCAAGGCGATGCAGCCCGGCGGCCTCCTCATCTACACCAACCAGCCGTGGCATCCGCAGCTCGAGATGATCGCGCGCAGCCTGACCTCGCATCGCGGCGGCCAGGCCTGGGTGATGCGGCGGCGCACGCAAGGCGAGATGGACCAGCTGGTCGCGGCGGCCGGCTTCGAGAAGCTCGACCAACGCATCGACCAGTGGGGCATCTTCACCGTTTCGGTCGCGCGGCGCGTCTGAGCATGATCTCGCCTGTCCCTGGCCCTGCCGCTGCCGCTCCTCCCCAGAGGCCCTCTCATAACGGGACTGCCCCTGCCCGCGCGCCCTATGCCGACGTGGTGCTGCGGGCGGCGTTGTGGCTGGCGTTTCTGGCGCCGTTCTTCTATTCGACCTATGGCTTCGCCAACTGGCTGGCGTCGCGGCGCGACGATGTCGGCAGCATCGTCTTCGCCTGGGAGCGCGGCATCCCGTTCGTCGCCTGGACGATCGTGCCCTACTGGTCGATCAATCTGTTCTATGGCCTGTCGCTGCTGTTGAACGGTACGAAGCGCGGCGTCGACCGCCTCGCCGGCCGCTACCTCACGGCGCAGATCATCGCTGTCGCCTGCTTCATCCTGTTCCCGCTGACGGTGACCTTCACGCAGCCGCAAACATCAGGCCTGCCGGGCTTCATGTTCGCGGTGCTCGGCGGCTTCGACAAGCCGTTCAACCAGGCGCCGTCGCTGCACATCGCGCTGCTGGTCATCATCTGGGATCACTGGCGCTATCGGCTCAAAGGCATGGTCGGCGTCGTCTGGCATGCCTGGTGTTTCCTGATCGGCGCCTCGGTGCTGACGACATGGCAGCACCATGCCATCGACATCCCGACCGGCGCGCTGCTCGGCTTCTTCGCCCTGTGGCTGTTCCCGCGCGAGGGCGAATTGCCGTTCGCCGGTCTCCGGTTGACCGCCGATGCCAAGGCCAGGCGACTGGCTCGGTTCTACGCGCTTGGCGCCGCGCTGGCATTGGCCGGCGCGGTGGCCGGCGCGTTCGTCTCGGCGCTGTGGCTCATTCTGCTGTGGCCGGCGCTGGCGCTGGCCATCGTCGCCTTCGCCTACGCCGGGGCTGGAGCCAACGTGTTCCAGAAAGCGGCCGACGGCAGCGTCTCGCTTGCCAGCCGCATCCTTCTTTGGCCCTACCGGCTTGGCGCGAAAATCAACATATGGGCATGGACGCGCAAGCTGCCGGCGCAGATCGCGGTCGCCGACGGCGTTTTCCTCGGCCGCTTTCCCACCGCTGACGAGGCCGGTGCTTTCGGCACCGTGATCGACCTTGCCGGTGAGCTGGAACGGCCGCGCGGCGTCGCCAGAGGCTGGACCAGCCTTGCCATGCTCGACCTCTTGCCGCCGCCCCGGAACAAGCTTGCCGAGGCGGTGGCGATGATCGAGGACGCGCGCGCCCGGGGCACCGTGCTGGTCTGCTGCGCGCTCGGCTTCCAGCGCAGCGCCGGCGTCGTCGCCGAATGGCTGGTTGCCAGCGGCCGCTCGCCAACGCCGGCGCAGGCGCACAAGCGGCTCGCGGCATCCGGCCGGCCGGTGCATCTTGCGATCGCGGTGGACGAGCCGGCATGAGTGCCCATCGAGACAAAGCCGAAGCATTCGCCGCCGGCCTGATGACGCAGGCGGTGTGGCCGCTGCTGCTGGTGCTGGCCGTCTTGGTGGCCGCGCCGGTCATTGCCGTGGCAGCGCAACCTCAGGCGACGACGCTCGCGGCGGCGGCCTGGCTGGTCGCGGCAGCGAGCGGCGTGATCACCATCGCTCTCTCGGCTTTGCTTGTGTTCGACGCGCTGCTGTTCTGGCTGATGGCGAGCCACATCAGCGAGGCCGCTGGCGGTGCCTCGGTCGACGACGTGCTGGCGCGCATGCGCGTCAAACCGGCCACTGCCGGCATCCGCTCGCTCGACCGGCGCATCGCGGGCACGCAGCGCCTGCTGATGAAACAGCGCATCGCGCTTGGCCTGTTCATGGCGGCATCCGCCGTCGCCTTGTCTTTCTGAGCCGGACAATGAGCAAGCTTGGCCCCCGCAGCTTCACCCTGCTGCAGACCGTCACCTCGGTCGGCCTGTCGGCGCTGGCCTGGGCGGTGACCGGCGTGCGGCCGATCTGGAGCGGCAGCCAGCCGTCGGACCGGCAGCGCATCTACTTCGCCAACCATGCCAGTCACGGCGACTTCATCCTGTTGTCGGCCTGCCTCGACGAGAAGGAGCGCGCCCGCACCCATGCCGTCGCCGCCGCCGACTATTGGGGAAAATCGCGGCTGCGCCGTTTCATCGCGCAGGACATGCTGTCCTCCGTGCTCATCCACCGGCAGTGGACAGACGAGGCTGAGAACCCGATTGCGATCATGCTGTCGGTGCTCGACAAAGGTCATTCGCTGATCATCTTTCCCGAAGGCACGCGCAACATGACTGACGCGCCGCTGCTGCCATTCCGCTCCGGCCTCTACAATCTGTCGATGGCGCGGCCCGACGTCGAACTCATCCCGTGCTGGATCGAGAACATGTCGCGGGTGTTGCCCAAGGGCCAGTTCGTGCCGGTGCCGCTGCTCTGCCGCGTCATATTCGGCGCACCGATCGCCCTTGCACCGGGTGAGGAACGACGCGCCTTTCTCGATCGCGCCCGCCAGACGCTGCTTGCGCTCAACCCCCGCCCGCAAACGCATGATGCGGAAAAGTCGAACCCGGTTTTCCGGAAACCATCATGCGATCACAGGAGCCTGGAGCGTGGTGCCCGATCCGATATCCGGCACGATGCTCTAAGAGACGGCTAGAACAACATGCCCATGCACGAAACCCTCATTCTGGTTGTCGGCCTCGCTGCGGTGCTGACGACGGCAAGCCTGGTCGCCGGCATCCTGTCGTGGCGCGCACCGAAGCCGCTTTCCTCGACGCTGGTCAACCTGAACCAGCGCATCAATGCCTGGTGGGTGATGGTCGTGGCGATCACCGTCGCCTTCTTCTTCGGCCGTTCCGGCATGACCATCCTGTTCGCACTGATCTCGTTTGCCGCCTTGCGCGAATTCGTCACGCTGACGCACAGCCGCCGCAGCGACCATTGGGTGCTGCTCGGGATGTTCGGCATCATCATCCCGTTCCAGTACTGGCTGGTGTGGACCGCCTGGTACGGCCTCTTCACCATCTTCATCCCGGTCTACTGCTTCCTGCTGATGCCAGCGATCACCGCACTTCACGGCGACACCGAGCGCTTTCTCGAGCGCGTCTCGGCGCAGCAATGGGCCGTTATGATCTCGGTCTACTGCGTCAGCCACGTGCCGGCGCTGCTGACGCTCGACGTGCCCGGCTTTGAGGGCCGCAATTTGTTGCTGATCGCTTTCCTGATCATCACCGTGCAAGGCAGCGACGTGCTGCAGTATATCTTCGGCAAGCTGTTCGGCAGGCACCTGATGTCGCCCAAGGTTTCGCCGTCGAAGACCTGGGAGGGACTGGTCGGCGGGCTGGTGACGTCGAGCCTGCTTGGCGCGCTGCTGTCGTTCCTGACACCGTTTTCGCCCGTCCAGGCGGCAGCCGTCGCCTTCATCGCCTGCCTGATGGGATTCCTCGGCGGGCTGGTCGCCTCCGCCATCAAGCGCGACCAGGGGGTGAAGGACTGGGGCCATCTGATCGAGGGCCATGGCGGCATGATGGACCGCGCCGACAGCCTGGTCTTCGCCGCCCCGGTGTTCTTTCACACCGTGCGTTATTTCTGGACGTGAGAGTGAGTTACGGTCTCAGCCTGCGGCGGCAAGCGGCGCTTTCTTGGCAGGGCGCGGCCGGCGGCGCATACGGCGCTTGGCGGCGACCTTCAGCGCAACCGGCGGATCGCTCGACAATGCGCCCAAAACGGCTTCGACCATGCCATACGCCACAAAATCGGCGTTGATGTCATTGGCCAATTTGACGGTTGCCTCTTTGTCGTCGCCGTCCTCCGACCAGAACACGATGCCTACCCGTAGCGCCGGCTTGGCCCGTTTCAGTCGACGAACCAGGAAACGGGCGTGTTTGACGGAGTCCCGGTTCAGGAATCCGGCCACCACGGTGTCGACAGTGTCGAGCTCGAGCCGGCGAATATTAGCCGGCTCCATGTCGGCAAAGCTCGCCTTCGAGACCGTCGCCCCCTGGACTTCGAGCACCTGCGCCAGCATGGCGGCGGCGGCATCATCGAGTTCCCCGCGGCCACCGGCACAAAGCACCGTCATATCCGTGCCATCCGGCAGTTCGGTGTCGTCCTCGCCCTCCCCTTGAGTCTGCTTTTCCTTGTCCGCTGTGGCAGGCTCGGCCGCAGCCGGATCATCATCCTCTTCCGCTTCCTCCTGTGCGCTGTCGTCGAGGTTCGCCACCAGCGTCTGCGCACTGGCCGCCACCTGCCGTCTTTGCTCATCACCCATGACACCCCGCACGCGATCCTGTTCACCAAGCAGAAGTGCGGGAATGGCGACCTTGCCATAGAATTCGAAGAGATATTTTTCCTCCAGGATCTCCTCGGCGTGATCTGTGGCTTCCTCCGGATCGCCGGCCAGCAGCCGTTGATAGAGCCGAGCGTGGGGTTCGAGCACGGGTTCGTTGCCGAACAGAACGTCGAGGAATTCGAACTGCGGCACGTGCCTGCCGAGCACGACGAGACAGACAGTGAGCGGCGTCGACAGAACCAGGCCCAGCGGACCCCAAAGCCAGGTCCAGAAGATCGCCGCAACGATGATGGCCAACGGTGAAAGCCCCGTTCGTGAACCGTAGAGCCACGGTTCGACGACGTTGCCGGTTATCATTTCCATGGCCACGAACAGCCCGGCGGTCCACAGCACGAGCGACCAGCCGGGAGCCACGGCAAGCGCCAGGAACAGAGGCAGCAGCGCACCAATGATCGGGCCGATATAGGGAACAAAGCGCAGCGCCAGCGCCAGCAATCCCCACAGCAGTGCATTGGGGATGCCCAAAACCCAAAGCCCTGCCGTAATCGGTATGGCATAGATGATATTGACCACCAATTGCATGAGAAGATACCGCCCGAGCCGCTTGCCGGCGTCCTGAAGTGCCTCGGTGGTTCGATGAAGATCGCCGTAGCCGACGAGGCGTATGAAACGATCGCGCAGGTCCTCACGCTCGAGCAGCATGAATATGACGACGACGACGATCAGACCGGCCGATGCCAGCGGGCTGATCAGCGGCCCGATCAGGTTCTGGAGAACCTGGAGCGGCCTTTCGCGCGCGATGATCTCGACGGGCACTGGCTCGCGCCGTGGCTGGTCCGCGGCAGGCTGTGAGGTTTCCTGCCTGTCGAGTTCCTGGCCAACGCGTTCGATCACCCCGCTCAGCCTGGCAATGATGCCTCCGCCGACGCCGGTCTCCTTCAGCGATCGGACCTTGGTCAGGATATTTGACTGGTAAAGCGGGATGTTCTGCGCCAGTTCGCCGACCTGCGTGGCGACGATGAAGGAGAACAGCGCAAGAACCGTGAAGGCGCCCATCACACTGGCGATGACTGCAGGAAGGCGGGGAATGCCAACTCGTTTGAGTGCCGAAACCATGGGTGCAAGCGCAAAGGTAAGCAGCAGAGCGATTGCGATCGGCAGGAAAACCTCGCGCCCGAAATACAAGGCCGCAACCGCCGCCACGACAGTCGCGACGGTGGGCAGTGACATGCGCGGGAGAGTCCTGGCAGCGGAAACAATGCCCACCAGCCCGGGCTCCGACGGCTGCATGCCGTTTCGACGATTGGCCGCCACTTGATGCCTCCACCCTGTCAATCACGATGATCAGGCATATTGAGCCGGCGCGCAACTTTTCGCTTCCTTCGCACCGGGGCTCGACGGCGAGCAGCAAAGGGCGCTTCGCAGACCGGCTGTTCCCCCATAAGGGCAGAGGCAGGCCGGCACCTCAGCCGATTCATTTCGCGACACCGGCCCGGCAACAGTGTATAAGTCCTCAACACGGGCAAATCCCCGGATCGGCTGCAAGCCTTGTTTCATCCCATTGCCAATATCGAAGATGTGCAGACGCTGGCGCAGGCCATCGTCAACACGATCGCCGAGCCCTTCCTCATTCTTGACGAGAAGTTTCGCGTGCTGGCGGCCAGCCGCTCCTTCTATCAGACCTTTAAGGTCGACCCCGAGCAGACGCGCGGCTCGCTGCTCTATGCGCTCGGCGACGGCCAGTGGGACATCCCGGCACTGCGCCTGCTCCTGGAGACGATCATCCCCGAGAAGACCGCCATGGACGGCTTTGAGGTCGAGCATGATTTCCCGAATATCGGCCCGCGAACGATGCTGCTCAACGCCCGAAAGGTGCTCTACGACCACAGTTCGGCCGTGACCATTCTGCTCGCCTTCAACGACATCACGGCCCGCCGTGCCATTGAAAGGGAAAAGGAAGAGCTTCTCGGCCGCACTGAAGACCTGCTGCGGCAAAAGGATATGCTGCTGCGCGAAATGGAGCACCGGGTCGCCAACAGCCTTCAGATCATCGCCAGTATCCTTTTGTTGAAGGCCCGCTCCGTCACATCGGAGGAAACTCGCCAGCATCTCAAGGATGCCCATCAGCGGGTGCTGTCAGTCGCCGAAGTGCAGCGCCATCTCCACACCGAGGCCGGTGTCGAAGAGATCGATGTCGTGTCCTATCTGACGAAGCTGTGCGACAGCCTGGCTGCCTCGATGGTCGGTGAAGACCAGCCGATCGCGGTCAACGTCACGGCGCAGGGCGGCAGGATAGACTCTCAGAAGGCGGTGAGCCTCGGCCTGATCGTCACCGAGCTCGTTCTCAACGCGATCAAATATGCCTTCCCGATGGAGAAGGCCAAGGCGCTGATCCAGGTGTCTTACGAAACCGACGGCGACGACTGGAAGCTGACAGTGTCGGACAACGGCGCCGGCAAACTCACCAGCGAGACGCCGAATGCGGGCCTGGGAACAGCCATCGTCGAGGCGCTGGTCAAGCAGTTGGAGGCCAAGATCGAGGTCATCAGCGACACCAGCGGCACCAGCGTGTCGGTGACCAGGGCGACGTTCACCTCGCGCATACCGCGGGCAGCGTAGCCTGATCCATCCTATGGAATCGCAGCGCTTCCAGGGAGGATCATGGTTCTGCGCACCCTGTGGCGAATTAGTTGATTCCAAATGGAACCAATCCTTCGGTGCTGTGTTGTTTGACATACCGAACATCCCAAGCGTTCGGTCATTAAAGAGCCCGCTTCCCGATCCCCCCTCCGGAACGCGGGTTTTTTTGCGCCGCCCGGCGACGGGTATGTCATTTGACATAGATCTGGGCGCTACCCGACCATAAGCTACCGGAACGCCTGCCGTCCCGAAATCGTCTCGATCTTGATCTGGTAGAACAGATGGCTGTCCGCAGTGACCAGCGTCGCGCCGAGATTCAGGGTGCCGGGCTCCCACCAATTGGCGTGCTTCTGCAGCAGCGACCAGGCGAATTCGCGCTCGTGGTCCGACACTGGAGCCAACTGGTCGATGGCCGGA
The DNA here is from genome assembly GCF_004962245.1 of Mesorhizobium sp. Taxonomy (GTDB): domain Bacteria; phylum Pseudomonadota; class Alphaproteobacteria; order Rhizobiales; family Rhizobiaceae; genus Mesorhizobium. Next base: position 111,541 of record NZ_SUHQ01000002.1, read on the forward strand.
GCGGTCCGGTCCAGGGCGGGCGCCTTCGGCAGGTCCTCGAAGACGCCGTCGTCGACGACGCTCTTCCAGCCATGGACGCCGCCGACATCGTCGACCTGCAGGCACCGGATGGCCTGGACCGCCTCTGCTTCGGCGACGCCGATCAGCGCATCGATGGCCTGGATCGTCTCGATGTGGCCACGGGCTGCCACCATCCTGCGCAGAGCGTGCAGATCATCTCGAATGTCGCAGAGCGTGGTTCGGATCGTGAAGGGCATGGGCCGCCTTCCTGCGACACAACAACCTGGGATGGTGATAGGTTCCCCGCAGCCGTGGCCTCATCGGCTCGGCCACAGCGACCGCCGATGCAGTATGGTTTTCTATTTAATCGCTATCATAAGCAAAAATATTCTAGTGATAGGGAAATTAGCGGACCCTTTTCGCAACCGATCCGTTTTCCATGGATCGCAGCTTGGACGATCTTCAGAAGCAATCAGGAGGAAACGACCATGAACACCAAGATGCTTTGCATGGGCGCGATGGCGCTTACGATGATGACCGGTGCAGCCCTTGCCGCCGGTGAGACCGGAACCTCTGCCCTCGACGATCCCGCAAAAATGACGCCCTTCTTCACCGATGCCGAGATGAAGACCATGAAGCCGGAAGCCGACTTTAAGGCCGCATGGATGGCAATGACGGAAGAGGATCGCGCCGCGATGATGAACGAATGCGGCGACGAGGGCCATTGCCAAGGAGCACGATCATTTCTGCAAGATGACCAAACAGCTCGGCGGCGCCAACTGACCGTCGCCGTCTTGCCAGCTGAAATGGCGGGCCATTGTGCCCGCCATTTTTGTGAGCCTCCCGTCACAGTCATGACGACACCCGGCGGCTCACTGTTGCTGTGGTCAGACCTGGCCGGGATAGCTCAGCCAATGACGGTCGAACACGTCGAGAATGGCCCGGAATTCGGCGGGCGGAATCTGGCTGGCGCCGCCGTCCTTGCTGTCTCCGGCGAGGAATTGTGCCAGTTGCCGGTCGACCGCTTCCGGCTGCTCGAGGGTCAGGCCAATCGATGCCAGATCCTTGGCGATCGACCCGTCGGGCGGCAGGTATCCGCCCCATGCCTGGGGCGCCGGATCGCGCAAGCGGATGATCAAGATCCTCGTCAGGGATGGCTGCGGCTCCGGGCCGATGATGGCGCCGCCGCACATGTAGCCGCCAAGCACGCTCCCCGGCCGCGAGTGCGGGAACAGGCAGAGGAAGAAATGGGCATCGCCGCCGGTTTCCTTCAGAAGCGCATAGAGGCCGCGTTTTGCCGGGGTCACTGGCCCGCCGACCAGCAGTTGCCCGGTCGGCAACACCTCACGATAGGCGGCAGTCAGGCCATGCGCACCCGGCCCGGCCTCTATCGACAGGCTGCCCCTGATCAGTTGGCCGCGATAATAGGGCGACAAGGCGCGCGAATAGCATGCGTAGGTTCCGGCCAGGGCCAATCCAAGGCTTCGGTCCTCACGCCCGGACGTCGTCTCGGGATGCGCGCCGGCGCGGCGTTCCAGTTCCGTCCTGTCGATGCCGTGTCTGGCGCAGATCGCCGCCGTAAAGCTTGGCAGGTCACTCTCGGCGATCCAGGCGCCGGGCTGCTCCAGCTTAAGAAGCTTCGACCAATCGTCGTAGACGCTGAACTCGCGTGGCTGGGCGCGGCCCTGCAGCCATTTGTCGGCACGGCCAAGATCGAACGCCGTCTTCGGGTTGACGCTCCGGAACGACGCCGCAAGGTCCTTGCGACTGACGGTTCCCAGCAGGGCCGCAGTCAACCGTAACTTCTGCGCGATATGCTGTGCCATCCCACCTGCCCCTTATGCCACAGCAAGGCATAACATGTGCCAGCACTTGCTCCCACCGCATTCACGGCGGCCGGACTTCTCCTAAAGTCTATATTCCAGGAAATCCGCAGAATTCCACGCCGTTCCGCGCGCCTGCCCTTTTCGCCCCGGCGAGCGGCGCTAAGGTCGCGGAGGGCAAGGGGCAAATCATATGAAAACTCACGCTATGTAGGCTTGAATACCAACCCCCTTCCTCAGTCATTCGAACAACGGCGAAGCCGAGCGCTCGGAACCAGCACAAACGAGCGTAGATGCCGCCTCAACCAAGGAAGGAATAATTCGATGTCCTGGATTGCCTCTCCCAAACTCCTCTTCACCGGAATTGCCGCCGGATCCGCTGCACTGCTGCTGGTGACCTTCGGGCCAGACGGACCGTCGCGAGCTACTGCCGGCTCGCGCGCGGCAGCGACATATGGCAAGCCGGCTCCTGCGTCGCCGGCCATCCAACCCACACGCATTGAAGTCGACCGCAACGCGCACGTGATACGCTTTTACATCGATGGCAAGCAGGTCGCCCTGCTCGACTCGACCGGCTTCAAGGATTGAACTCACACTGGCGCTGGCCACGACATTGGGCGTCGACTGGGTGTCCGTGTTCGGCCGCGCCACTCCAGGCCTCGGCCGCCTGATGCGGCAGCAAGCCTAACACGCGCCGGTCCGTTCCTCGCAGCCCGCACTTTTCCACAAGCCTATATTCCAGGAATTCCGTAGAATTCCACGCCGTTCCGCACAGCGGCCGTGTTCGACCCGGCGGTCAGTGTTAACCTAGCGTTAACTACGGGGGACCCGTCATGAAACTTGCTCTATCTGCACTTCTTGTCGTCCTTGCCCTGCCGCAAACCATGGAAGCCAAGACGAAAGTCGTCGCCACCGAGGCGAAAGTGGCCACGGCCGAGAAATGCCGGCCGTTGCTTGACAACAAGTCCACCGGCGGGACTATCGCTTCGTCTGGTGCAATGGGGGCATCGGCCGACAAGAAAGTGTCCAGTCCGTATCCGCCGGCGATCTATTTCAACTTCTAGAGTCTCGTCCCTCCCTAATGGATGGGGCTCTATCCTTTTATTCGACCGCTTGCGGTGCCCGAGATCGACAGGCGTGGCGGCGGCGTGTCAGGATAGGACTCGCTTCCGGCTCAGTCGATCCTGACGACGAAATGCTTCGTCACCGGCTCGATGATCTTCCACGTTCCCTTGAAATCGGCTTCGACCACGAAGGCGTCGCCCGGACCGACTTCGACAGGCGCGCCGCCATCGGGCGTGATGATGATGCGGCCTGATATCATGTGCACGAATTCATAGTCGCTGTAGGTTGCATGGTAGGTGCCGGGGGTGGCCTGCCAGGTTCCCGATATGACCTTGCCATCCGCGGTGGTGTGCTGGACGGCGGTCTTCATGGTCGGGCTACCGTCGACCACGACCCAGCCTGCGAGATCGCCCGCCTCGGCGTTTTCGACCGCGCCGAATTTGAGGATGGTCTTCTCTGTCATGGTCGGGCTCCGTTTGAACTGTGTCGGCATTGGCTGCCGGCCTATAGCCGAAGCACCTGACATGAGCAACGCGGGTGCCCGCCAGCTTCGCAAGGCGGCGATGGCACAATCTGGTACGTAAGGGCCTGCTTGACCTTGCCGCCATCCACCGGATAGTCCGGTGTCCGGCTCCAATGAAAGACCCGACATGACAGACGCGATCGTAAGAGACAGCAACGGCACCCAGCTGAACGAGGGCGATTCCGTGACCCTGATCAAGGATTTGAAGGTCAAGGGCACGTCGGAAACGATCAAGCGCGGCACGCTGGTGAAGAACATTCGCCTCAACGGCAATCCCGGCGAGATCGAGTGCAACACCAAGCAGGTGAAGGGCCTGGTGCTGAAAACCGAGTTCCTGAAAAAGGCGTGACCGCCTGAAAGGGACGGATGCCTGCGTCTTCTCGCCGCCCCAGCCAGCGCTGCCATTTGGTTCTGCGCAGAACCGACGTCGCGCCCGGCGCCGGGGCGGGTCTCTTGAAGGCCATTGAAACGCAACTATATCAATAACTAAGCGTGCGGTGCACGCGAAACGTAGTGCTTTGGTCAAGCTTCATCTGTGGAGGTTGTCATGGCAATTAAAATGATGGAAGGAAAGAAGGGCCAGGATTGGATCAATCTTGTCCTTGCGATCTGCCTGTTCATCTCACCCTGGATCGTCGGCTTCGCTGCTGAAGCCAATCCTGCGTGGAACGCCTGGATTGCCGGCATCGTGCTCGGCGCCCTGGCTCTCGCCACGCTTTCGGCATTCGCCGAATGGGAAGAGTGGGTGAACCTTGTTGTCGGGCTTTGGCTGATCGTTTCGCCTTGGCTGCTCGGCTTTGTGGCGAACTTCAACGCGATGGGGACCCATGTGGTCCTCGGCGTGCTGGTGGTCGCGGCATCGGCCTGGGCTGTCTGGGACTACCGTCATCATCCGCCAGCGCATGCGTGATCGGTGACAATTAAGGGAGGAGCCCGGCGCGTGAGCGGCAGGCTCCTCTAAAGTCTGAGATCGGTGCGCAGGCCCGCTAGCCGGGCTAATCTTCCTCTGTGCCAAAAATCGACCGCAGCATAGGTTCAGATGCCTGCGCGGGCGCGGGGCTTACCGATGAAACGCCGACGAGCACACCGCGGCTGAACTCCGCGAACTTCCACTTATGTTGCACTGCGTTAGATTTGTTGCGTTGCAATATCGGCGCATCCCGTCGAGTCTTCGCAACGGGTGGGCTTTTTTCAATGACCTAGACGAGGTTTCGCCGTGTCAGCATCGTTTCGGCCTGATATCGAAGGGCTGCGTGCGCTGGCGGTGTCGGGCGTCGTCGCGTTCCATTTCGGCCTGTCGGACCTGCCGGGCGGCTTCACCGGCGTAGACATCTTCTTCGTCATCTCCGGCTATCTGATCACCGGCCAGCTGCTGCGGGAGATCGCCGAGGAAGGCAGGCTGAACCTGTGGCGATTCTACGCAAGGCGCGCCAGGCGCCTGTTGCCGGCCTCGCTGTTCGTCATCTTCGCGACGCTCGTCGCCGGTTACTTCATCCTGTCGCCGGACGAACAGTCGCTCTATTCGAAAGGCGCCATGTACGCCTCGGCCTATGCGATCAATTTCTGGCTGATCCGCTGGTCGTTCGACTATTTCGCACCCGATGCGGCGAACAACCCCTTCATCCATTTCTGGTCGCTCTCGGTCGAGGAGCAGTTCTATCTCGTATGGCCGGCGCTGCTTCTGCTGGCGGCATGGCTGCGCCCGGGCAAGCGCACGGCAATCCTGGTGATCGGCCTCGCCGGCGTGGTGTCGTTCGTCGTCTGCGCCTGGCTCACCACCGTGTCGCAGCCCTGGGCCTTCTATTTCTCGCCGCTCAGGGCCTGGGAATTCGCCGCCGGCGGGCTGGCGACGATGGCGCCGGCGAAATTCTGGCGGGAGCGCCCGCAACTTGGCGCAGCCCTGGCATGGCTTGGCCTGGCATTGATCGCCGGCGCCTATCTGACCTTCAACGAACGGGACCCCTTCCCCGGCGTGATGGCGCTGGTGCCGGTGGCCGGCGCGGTGCTCCTGCTGCTCAGCGGTTCCGGCAATGCCCAAAGAGGTCCCAGCGCAATGCTGGCGCTGCCGCCCTTGCAATGGGTGGGGAAACTTTCCTACTCGCTCTACCTCTGGCACTGGCCGGTCATCGTCTATGCGACGATGATGGTTCCCGACCTCGCCTGGCCCGGGCGGCTCGCCTGCGGGGCATTGACGCTGGCGCTGTCCATCTTCACCTATAATCTCATCGAGAACCCTATCCGCCGCAACGTCTGGCTGATGGCGAACGCGGCGCGCGCGCTTATCCCCGCAGCGATGCTGACCGGTGCCGGCGTGATGGCGACCTACGCCAATGCGCACCTTGCCGTGCACGATCTCGACCCCTCACAACGCATCATTGCCGAAACTGCCGCACAGCCCTCCACCGCGCGTGCCAAGGTCGGCTGCGTTCTCGACTACGAGACCGTCACGCCGAAGGCTTGCGTGTTCGGCGCCAAGAATGCCGAGCGCTCGATCGCGCTGTTCGGCGATTCGCATGCCGACCACTGGTCGACGCCGCTGATCGAGGCGGCGAAGAAGAACGACTACAAGGTCGTCACCTGGCTCAAATCCGCCTGCCGGGCCTCGCGGCTGACGGTCTGGAGCTCGAAGCTGAAGCGCGATTACACCGAATGCGATCAATGGCGCGAGCAATCGATCAAGGAGATCATCGCCCTGCGCCCGAGTCTGGTGGTGATCTCGGAGATCTCGCTGACAAGCTCGCGCAAACTGTCGCCCGACGTGGAGGTATCCGATAGCCAGGACCAGGACTGGCAGGCCGGCCTGCGTGCAACGCTGGAGGCGTTCAGCCAGGCCGGGCTGAAGGTCGCCTTCATACGCGATGTGCCGTTCAACGGGATGTTTGCCGACACCTGCGTGGCCCGCGCGCTGTGGCGGGGACAGGCGCCGTCGGTATGTGACGCGCCGCGAACCGACGCCGCCAACGACGCCGTGGCCGCGGTGGAGCGCGACATCGTGCGCACTGTCCCCAACGCGACCTATATCGACATGACCGACCGGTTCTGCGACGCCAGGACCTGCCATGTTTTCATCGATGGCAAGCTGGCCTACCGCGACCGCCACCACATGGCGACGCCCTTTGCGCAAACGCTGGAGCCGCCGGTCGAGCGCGCGCTGTTCTCGAACAAGTGACCACAGCTGCCAAGTGAGGCGGCCGCCGCCTACGGCAGGTCTTCGTCGTCCAGCGCCTCGAGCAGCCCGATCGGCGCCCTTGCCGTCGGCAGCTGACGGCTTTGTTGATGATCTCACGCAGACTGGTGTAGTGGCTTTGAAACCGAAATTCGCGCTCTTCCAAGTGATTTGCGAATTTGCCACGCCATTGGCGCCAGCCGGGGATTCGCATGAAACCAGTCGTTCTGACGTCTCTGCTTCTGACCTGTTTCCTGGCGTCGCCGGTGCAGGCAGGATGGAAGCCGATCGAAAAGGTCGAGACCTACGCCGTTTCAGGTCAGACTGGCCTCGAACTCTATACCTCGATCGGCGAGCGCGGGCCGATGGTCGGCAAGAGCAAGCACCGCGTCATTGCGCACACCAATTTCAAGCTGACCTGGGTCAGGGACTACCAGCCGCGAGGCGATGCCTGCGTGCTGGCCTCGGCGCGGCCAAAGCTCATCATCACCTACACCTTGCCGAAGCCGAACGGGCGACTGCCGGCCGCCGTTCAAAAGAGCTGGGAGGCTTTTTCCGCCGGCCTCGCCGCTCATGAAAAGGTGCATGGCGACACCATCGTCGACATGGTGCGCAAGATCGAATCCGTGAGCGTCGGCCTGACCGTCGCCGGCGACCCCGGCTGCAGCAAGATCAGGACCGAACTGACCAGGCGGCTTGCCGAAATCTCCCAGGCGCAGCGGCAGGCAAGCCGCGAATTCGACCAGGTCGAATTCGGCCAGGGCGGCAACATGCAGCTGCTCATCGTCAATTTGCTGATGGGACGGTAGGTAGGATGTGTGGTTCCATCGGGAAAGCGAAGCGGTGGAGCCGGACCTCATGGCAAGGTTGGCGGGACAGCGCCCCCCTCTGTCCTGCCGGACATCTCCCCACTTGCGGGGAGATCGGCCGCCACGCCGCTTTCGCTAATCTCCACCGTCTCAGGGAGTGAGCCGGGCGTTGAAGCTGCCAATCTCCCTCCTTGTGGGGGAGATGTCCGGCAGGACAGAGGGGGGCGCCGTAGAGCTCCTTACAACTCCGCCACCGGCGTCCACATCACGTCCTCCACCCTGCCCGCCCCCGTTGCCAGCATCACCAGCCGGTCGAAGCCGAGCGCGGCGCCGCTGGCCTGCGGCATGATGGCGAGTGCGGCGAGGAAATCCTCGTCGATCGGATAGCGTTCGCCATAGACGCGCTCCTTCTCGTCCATCTCAAGAATGAAACGCCGGCGCTGCTCGGCGGCATCGGTCAACTCGCCGAAGGCATTGGCCAGCTCGACGCCGCAGCAATAGAGCTCGAAGCGCTCGGCAACCCTGGCATCATCAGCGCTCGGCCGGGCGAGTGCCGCCTCCGAAATCGGATAGCCATAAAGAATGGTAGCACGCCCCTGCCCCAGCGCCGGCTCGATCTTTTCCACCATCACCCGGCTGAACAGATCCGCCCAATTGTCGTCGGGCGCCGTGCGCAAGCCCGCCTCGACCAGCGCCGCATGCAGCGCCTCGCCATCGGTGCTGCCGTCGGCGTCGACGGTCGCCAGGACATCGATGCCGGCATGGCGCTCAAAAGACTCGGCGACGCTCAACCGTTCCGGCTCGGCGAACGGATCGGCCTCGCGGCCGCGAAAGGAGAAGCGCTTCGCGCCGGCGCGCTCGGCAGCCAGCGCAACAAGCCCGGCGCAATCCGCCATCAGGCTCTCATAGGTCTCATCGGCCCGGTACCATTCCAGCATGGTGAAGGCCGGATGGTGCAAGGGACCGCGCTCACGATTGCGGTAGACGGCACTCAGGCTGAACAGCCGCTTCTCGCCGGCGGCCAGCAGCTTCTTGCAGGCGAATTCCGGCGAGGTGTGGAGGTAAAGCGGCTGGCGCGCGCCATCCGGCCCGATCGCCTCGGTGGCAAAGGCCGACAGATGCGCCTCATTGCCGGGCGAGATTTGCAGAGCCGCCGCCTCGACCTCGACGAAATCGCGCTGCGCAAACCAGTCGCGAAAGGCAGCAGCGATCCGGTTGCGCAGGATCAGCCGCGGCCGGCGGTCGGCATGGACATCAGGCGTCCACCAGGGCGAGACGCCGGTCATGCGAACCGGAATTGCACAGAAGGCTGGCGGTTCAAGCCAAGATGCGCTAGGGCGACGGCTCGCGCGGCCGATTTGCGCCGATCAACCATTTCAGGCCGACAAGGCCAACGAACCAATGCAGGATTGAAAATCGTGGTGAAGGTCATCGCCAGTTCCCTACGCAAAGGCAACGTCGTCGATAAGGACGGCAAGCTTTATGTGATCCTCTTTGCCGAAAACATCCACCCTGGCAAGGGCACGCCGGTGACCCAGCTCGACATGCGCCGCATCTCCGACGGGGTGAAGGTCTCCGAGCGCTACCGCACCACCGAGCAGGTCGAGCGCGCCTATGTCGAGGAGCGCGAGCACACCTTCCTCTACAGCGACGCCGAAGGCTTCCATTTCATGAATCCGGAAACCTACGACCAGGTCGCGGTGCCGGAAAGCGTGGTCGGCGAGATGGCGCCTTATCTCCTGGAAGGCATGGCGGTGCAGATCTCGCAGCACAACGGTATCGCGATATCGCTGGTGCTGCCGCAGCGCGCCACTTTCGAAGTGGTCGAGACCGAGCCGGTGACCAAGGGCCAGACGGCATCCTCGTCCTACAAGCCGGCCACACTCTCCAACGGCGTGCGCACCGCAGTGCCACCACACATCTCAGCCGGCACCCGCGTGGTGGTGATGACTGCGGATGGCGCCTATGTGGAGCGCGCAAAGGACTGAGCGGCAACGGGATCGCTCACCGCGCTGCGGCCGCCTCCCGAACCAGGCAATGCGCGTCCAGCATGACGGTGTCGCGGTAGACGCCCATGGTGCAGTCTGGGGCCAGGCGGGCGACCAGCGTCGGCCCGTTTTGGCCGGCCCGCGCCTCCATCTCCACCAGATCGGCACCGAAAAAGCCGCGAAAGGTCGCAGGGATCCGCGCCTGGGCAAGCGTGTCCCTGGTGACGACGAGGGCGTCGACGGGAAGCTCCCGCATCCGGTCGGCAAGGACAGATGCGTCGGTCGTCAGCACCAGATCGCGAACGACCTCCATGCGCCGGTGCACCTTCTGGTAGTAGCCCTTCTCATAGGCGATGGAGAGTTCGCGGCTGAACAATGTCGAACGCCCCGTCAGAACCGGTGAAAAATTGAGGTCTTCGACGAAACCGCCGACCACGGCGTCTTTCGGCAGCGACCGGATCGCCGCGATCAGTTCGCGGTCGCCCGGCAGGGCGTTGCCTGTCTTGACGATGCTGACCGCGAGCACGCCGGCCAGCGCCGCAATGCCGGTGCCGATGAGCAGGGTTCTGCCGCTGTAGCGTTCGATCAGCATTTGCGGCGAAAGCCGCGACCGGATCCAGTCGGACAGAACCGGCAAGGTGGCCAGATAGGGCAGCAGCAGCAAGCCCGAAGCATAGCGGCTGGGCAGATGCAGCTTGAACAGCACCGCCGCCGACAGCGCCGCGCAGATCAGCGAACTGACCAGCAGATTGAACGGCAGCGGCGAACGGGCGCCAGAGTTCGGTCCGGCGCGGAACATGCGCATGAGCAGGACAACGGGCCCAAGCCCGCTGGCAAGGACCAGCAGATAGAGCCGCGGATCGAGCAAGCCCTTGCATCCGCCGGCGAAAATGCCGAGCCGCGTCTGGCACAGGAAATCGGCCGAGCCGTCGGCTCCGAGGACCTTGCCGCGCCCATACAAGAAGGTCGGGATCGTTCTGGCTTCGGCAAACGTGAAGACGGGGCCGAACTGGCTCTCCCTGAGCAGGAAGGGCGCGATGCCGGCGACCGTCGCCACCGCGGCAAGCACGACCAGCGCCAGCCGCCGGCGGCTGAGATCGATCCACGGGCGCTGCCAGGGTGTCAGCGCGGACAGTCCGATCACCCCGGCCATGACCAGCGCGACCTGCGGATAGACGCCGGCCATCAACAGCTGCGCCAATGCGACCTGCAGGACCCTGACGCGCGCCAGGCCGTCGAGGCCTACCAGAAGCAGCAGCGGCCAGAATGCGCGCGGCGTGCCGCTGACCACGATGTCGTCGCGCACCATGACGTTGAGGATGAAGACCGTCGCGACGAACGCGGCGAGCGGGTCGACACGCATCGCCCTCAGCAGCCGGTAGCTGAAGAAGGCGATCGGCACAAACAGCAGCGCCGGCAGGATCTTGACGAAGACGAGCGGCTTGATGCCGACCAGCCAGGCGGCCCGGTAGACGGCGCGGTAGAGCCAGGGGCTGACCGAATACCAATAGTCGGCGACGAGATCGCCTTTGAGCAGGTCCGGATCGTCCCAGCGTCCCATCCAGGACAGGAACATCCGCGCGTCGTCCTGAATGGTTCCCTCGACGCGGAACACCGCCACCAGGAACGCCAGGCTGGCGATCAGCCCGAAGCCCAGCGACATCGGCAGCCAGACATGGTCCTCGTCGTCGCGGCGTTCCAGCCGCTGCCTGAGGAACGCCACAAAGGCGGACAGTGGAGGCTGACCGGCCGTCGGCGCGTTCAATTCTTGCGCTCCTGCGACCGCCGCAAGCCGCCGCCGGCCGGATCGGGCCGCCGCACCAGCCCGAGGAAATCGGCGACGAACGGTGCCCCGGCGATGGCCGGGAGCACGTAGCGCAGCGTCGCCAGAATGCCGAGCACAGCGGCGGCGCCCGCCGACAGATACGGCGCGTAGAAATAGACGATCGCCGCGTCCCTGGTGCCGATGCCGGCAAAGGTGAACGGCAACAGGCCGACCAGGATCGACAGCGTGGCGAAGGCGGCGTTTTCGAGCACCGGCACATGGCCGTTCAGCGCCTGCGAGAACAGCCAGAACTGCAGGAGATGCGCGCCCCAGATCAGCACCGAGAGCAGGATCACGCCAAGCGCGCGCACCGGCGTCGCCCAGAACCATTCCGACATCTCCTGCCAGCTGCCGGCGAACGCCGAAAGCGCCCCGGCAAGGCGGCCGGGCAGCAGCCTGCCGAAATTCGACAGGAAAAACGGCAGGATGCGCAGCGGCAGGATCAGAAGGACAAGCAGCGCGCACAGCCCGGCCACCGGCACCAGGAACCAAAGCATCGCCGGGCGGCCGATGCCGACGACGACCAGCCCGAACACGCCCCAGGCGAGCAGCGACATCATGTCGAGCGATTTTTCCAGCACCACGATCGCAAAGGCGATGCTGGGGCTTGTGCCATGGCGGCGCGACAGGACATGGGCCTTGGCCAGGTCGCCAAGCTTGGACGGCAGGAACATGTTGAGCGTGCTCGCCGCCAGGATCAGCCGGTTGGCCTCGACAAAGCCGATGCGGCCGATGACGACCAGCGTGAAGCGCCAGGCGGTCAGCAGCGTCAGCGGTATGAAGAACAGGATGCCGGCGGCAAGCCACCATGGATCGGCCGCGCGCGCTGCCCGCCACAGTCCGTTGACGTCGATGAAGGCATAGAGCAGGGCAAGCAGCGCCGCGCTGACGAGGAGGCCGGCGATCTTACGCATCGCCACCGCCTTGCGGATGGCTACCTTGCAGATGCCGTTCGAAGCTCAGCCGGTCGCCGGCCGCCAGGCCTTTCAGCCGCGGCGCAAGGTCGATGAACGGGACCAGCTGGCTTTCCTGATAGACGCGCGCCATGATCGTTGTGGTCGAGCTTTGATGGCCTGAGATGCCGATCCTGCCGACATCCTGCCAGCCTTGCGCGGCCGAGATCTCGTCGCGCACCAGCCACCCCTGCGGTGTCTTTTCGAAATGCCGGCGGAAGCTGAACGGGGCGGCGGATTTGCCGGTGACGAGCACTTTCTGCAACAGACGCCGCACGAGGTCGGGAAAGAAGCGGCCGAAGCCGAGCATGACGACGCGCAGCACGATGTTCTTGGCCGGCGTCAGCCGCGTGCTCTTGGCCCAGGCCATCTCACCCGAGACATCGATATGCGTGTCCGACACGGACATCGTGGCGCCGCCGAGATGGGTGACGGCGACCTTGCCGCGGCCGCTCAGCGCAAGCGTGATCCCGGTGTCGCTGGCAACCAGCCGGCCGTCGGCGAAATATTTGTAGACGCCGCCGCGCGACAGCGCCGCGACCAGCATGGTCGACAGGGTCCTGTCGACCAACAGCCCGCAGCCGGCGAACCAGGCGCGGCCCGTCCGTTGCAGCGGGTCGAGCGGCCTGTCGCGGCGAAATTCCCGCAAGGTGAACAGCCAGCCCCACAAATGATGGCCGATGATGCGGTCGTCCGAATAGCAGGGCGGTCTGAGCTCGACGAGCGGCAGCAAGGCCAGATTGTTGATCCGCAGCGCCTCCGCATGCCAAGCGCCGGCGATCTCGAAGCCGAACGGAAAGAAGTTGAGCGTCGACCGGCTCGAATATTCGCCGCCGACGGTCCCGTCGGGATGGACGAAATTGGCCAGGAAATCGATCGCCGCGGTCAGCGGTCCTCTCAAGTCGAGATCCGGCCGGCGGCGGTCGAGGTCGGCGAGAAGACCGATGGTCAGCGAGAGATAGCCGAGATCGGCGCCGCCATATTCGTCGAACCAGCCTTCCGCATGCTGCCAGGAAAGCAACCGCCGCAGGCGCGTCGCCATCGCCGCCTCGAAGCCAGCGCCGGGATAGCGGCGGCCGGCGCGCTCGAGGCAGGAGACGATCAGCGCCTCATGGTTGGAGAGCCGCCCGCTTTCGGTGTGCGAGGCCAGCCAATGCGCCCTGCGCTGCACGAAGGCATCGATTTCCGGATCGGCGGGAAGCGCGATGACATCGAGCGTCTCGAGAATGGCAAACAGCGAGAAGGCGGCGGCGCCGGCGGCCCGTTCGAACGGATAGTAGTCGTCGCACGAACCATCGGCATGGGCCGAGCGGGCGGCAAACCTGATGGCGGCCAGGATGTATTCGCGGATCTGGGGATCGCGGTGGTAGACATTGCCCGGCAGGTCGTCCATCGACCAGACAAGCGCCAGCGGCAGCACGAATTCCTGCGACATGCCGCAGGGAAAATCCATCATCCGGTAGTGCCAGTAGGCGCGGTCGAAGCAGCCATAGGTGGCACTGACCGGCGTGCGGTCGAGCAAGGTGAGCAGCTTGGGGATTTCGGCCAGGACAAGGCTGGCAATGCCGCGCCGGACATCTTCAAACTGCACGGTCTTGCCCTTGTTCTTACTGGCTGTCGCCGCCATTCCTGCTGCCGATCCTGCCACTGCCGCCAAAACGGTTGCGCCGCAATCCGTATCTCACATCTTCGAGCAGTTTTCGATTGATGCCGTTGATTTCGCCGAGAAGCGCGCAAAGCCAGCACAGGAATGCGGCGATCATCATGATCGCCGCCAGGATCAGGCTGGGGACATGGCTGCGCTGGGCGTCTTCGAAATAGAGGACGAGCCAGCGCACGCTGAGAAAGAAGCCGACGGCGAAGGGGACGAGGCCGAGTAGGAAGAATGTCAGGCCCGGACGATAGATGAACACCGAGCGCAGGATCGAAATACTGGAGCGAAAGACGTAGCGCGGGATGCTGCGCACCAGCCGCGACGGCCGCGTTTCGCCGTTGACCCTGATCGGCACGGAGACGATCTTAAGCCCGGAGCGTCCGGCCTGGATGACCGATTCCAGCGTGTAGGTGTAGGAATCGAATATATGCAGGCGCATCGCCGCCTCGCGCGACAGCGCGCGAAACCCGCTCGGCGCGTCGGCGACATCGGCGCCCGAGGTGAAGCGCACCACCCAACTGCCCAGCCGCTGCAGCAATTTCTTGGTCGGCGAGAAATGGTCGATGGTCCTGATCGGTCGGCTGCCCACAACCAGCTCGGCGCGCCGCTCCAGGATCGGCTGGACAAGGGCGGGAATGTCGCTGGCATCGTACTGGTTGTCGGCATCGGTGTTGACGATGACGTCGGCGCCCTCCTCCAGCGCGCGTTCGATGCCGGCGACGAAGGCCTTGGCAAGGCCGCGGTTGAAAGGGAACTGGACGATGTGGTCGACGCCGCCCTTCCGCGCCACCTCGACGGTGCCGTCGGTGCTGCCGTCGTCGACGATCAGCCACTCCACCGCGTCGAACCCGGCCACGCTGCGCGGCAGGCAGGAAAGTGTTTCCGCCAGCGACGCTTCCTCGTTGAAGCAAGGTATCTGGACAATCAGTTTCAAGGGGGATCCCGATCAGGGTCGAAGTAAAGAAAACCCGGATATCCCATCCCCGGGGAACTAGGAAGATGGAAAAGGTTGGGGTGCGGCAATGCGCTGGTCAGTTCAACGCGCTCGCCACCCGTCGCCGTCGCAAAACGGGCAGGTCACGCGGCATAACGACATCGCCTTCTCGCTGCCGCAGCGCGACCTTCGAATGGTCGCGCCCGTGACCAAGGGCCAGAGGACGTGCTGCAAGCCTGCGACGCCGTCCAACCGCGTGCGCGCACTGGTGCCGTCGCAGATCACTGCCGGCACGCGCGTGAGCTCGGACTAGCCTTTGTTATCCACGTTGTCCCGGAAATCCTGCAGGGGATGCTTAGGTCTCCTCGCCCGATGGTTTATGCGATGCCCGCCTGACCCGCCAGTCCTGATGGCAAGGACCGATTCCAACAGGTTCAGCCAAGGATGAGACCCGCGGCCAGCACCGTTAGGATGAGCGACAGCGGAACGGCGAGAAGGCAGCACGCCTCCAAAGTATTGATTTGCCAAAAGTTCATCGGGCACTTCCCATATTGGTTTCCCCATCTAAACGGGCAGACCGGGACGGCAGTTCCACGGAAAATGTCAGGGCACGCCGCAAATCGTACCGATCGGTCAAGCCACCTCCCCAGTGGTCAGCGGCTAATCCCGTCGTGTCGCAAGCCGGCATGTGATTGCCCGTGCCGGCACCGCACCAGTTGCCTGCTACCCACGCGGCCGCCGCATCAGCATCATCCCATAGTGCACCGCCAACATATCCAGCCCCACCTTGAGCAGCTTCGTCACCACATCCCGCGCCTCGCCGGTCTGTTCGGCCAGGCTCTTCACCGTTTCACCTTGGCAGCACACTTTTTGCACCACGCCCGACACTTCCCAATGCGCAAGCGCCCTGGTGGCGTCGGCATAGGCGCGGCCGGCCGACAGGATGCGGTCGGCAATGCCGCCGCCGATGCGGCCGCCGTCGACGCGCTCGGTCAGCGCCATCGGCTTGACGCCGTCCTGCGCCGAGACGCGAAAATCCTCGCGGTAGCGCATGCCCGCTTCGCGCTGCTGGCGCGACAGCGAAGTGATGCCGGTCAGCGGATCGACATTGCGCACGCGTACGATGCCGCCGGTGGAGGTGTGGCCGTCATTGGACACCTCATAGATGCGCCTCGCCTCCAGTGTGCCGGCCGCCAGCCGCTTGCGGCCGAAGGCGTCGTCCTTCAGCGCGAAATCATGGCCGACCTCCTTGCGGATGCGCACCTGCTCGACCTCGCCCTTGAGAAGTCTCGGCGGCTTGGGTGCCTTGGCCTTGGCGGTCTTCTTGCTCATGGGCAGTCTCCTCGTTTGATTTTCGCCTTCGCAGAACCCAAGTCTCGCTGCGCTTGGAGATCAACTCACACCGCATCCGCCAGGGCCGTGCGGCGATGGTCGCAGAATCGCGCCGCGTGATAGGCGCAGTAGCTTTTCAGCGGCCCCGTGCGCAGGCCGCAGCACAGCATGTCCAATCCCGGCCGGCTGCCGGGCGCGTCGTTTTCGGGGTCTTCCTCCAGCGTCAGGTCGAGCGGCGCGCGGCAGCGGTTGAACAGGCAGTCGATGAAGCGCATGGCCGCGACATGCGGCTGGCGCCCGACGGCGGCAGGGCGCGGCGCCGGCACTTTGAGGACTTCGCGGTCGGGCCCGTGGACCTCGCGCACGAACTGGCGCTGCGGCAGCCAGACCGGCGGCGCCAGCCTGGCCGGCGTGACGTGCCGTGGCCTGCCCGGCCTTGCCGGACCGGCTTGCCCCGGCAGCTCTGCTTGCCCCGGCAGCTCTGCTTGCCCAGGCAGCTTGGCTTGCCCCGGCAGCTTGGCTTGCGCGGGTAGCTCTGCTTGCCCCGGCAGCTTGGCTTGCTCGGGTAGCTTGTCGGTGCAGGCGGTCATGGTCTTCCTCCGTCTCAAGAGATTGCGTGAATGCCGAAGCTGTCCCCCTCCCGTGAACAGGGAGGGGGAGCTACCTCCGGCGGCCAAGCTTCGCCTCGGCCGCCGCGCGGGTGGCGCCGGAAACCGCCCTGCCCGTTTGCCGGTCGAAGACGATGATCGTGCCGTCCTCGGTGCGGATGCACGAAAGGCCCGCCTTGCACGCGCGGAAATTCGTGGCCGGAGCCGGCAGGGGGACGGCTCCGGCCGTTCCGGCCGCCGCCGGTGACGGCAAGGCGGCCGGATCCGAGGCGCTGGCCTCGGGCTTCGTCCCGGCCGGGGAGGACAGCCGGGACGGATGGAAAAGCGAAATCGGGCGACGCGGCTTGTGCATGGCTGTATATAAGCATAACTCAAAAATTTATGCAAGCCATTCTTTCATGGACGAAACCGATTCTTATGTTTCAGATGGCGCCATGGCGAAAACCTCATTGTCGATCAAGGTCGGGGCGGCGATCCGCAAGGCGCGCAAGCAGCGCGGCCTGGTGATGCGCCATATTGCCGAGCACAACGACACCGACGTCGCCGCCGTCGGCAATTGGGAAACCGGCCGCAACCTGCCCAAGACCGAGAACCTTTTGAAGACCGCCGCCTTCCTGCGCGTCGACCCAGTGGCGCTCGGCAAGGGCGAGGTCGTCTTCCTCGACAGCGTCGACAATGTCGCCGACGCCGAGATCGTAACCGACGCCGCCCCCCTGCCCGCCGGCCCGATGGACATCGAGCTTCTGGGCGCTGCCGTCGGCGGCGACGACGGCGACTTCACCTTCAACGGCGAGGTCGCCGGCTATGTCCAGCGCCCGCCCGGCATCGCCCATTTGCGCAAGGTGTTTGCGCTGCATGTGCTCTCCGACTCGATGGTGCCGCGCTACGAGCCCGGCGAGATGCTCTATTGCGGCGGCCGCGACGCCGTGCCTGGCGACCACGTGGTGATCGAGATGTTCCCCGAGGAAAACGAGCGCAACGGCAAGGCCTTCATCAAGAAGCTGGTCAAGCGGACCGCTGCCGAGCTGGTCGTCGAGCAGTACAATCCGCCAAAGACGCTGACCTTCAACCGCTACGCGATCAAGCACGTCTGGCGCGTCATACCGCTCAAGGAACTTCTGGGGTATTGAAGGGGCGACGGGCGATCCCTTCCCCCTTGCGGGAGAAGGGATCGCCACCACTCAAGCCCGCCTGGATCTCTCCAGGGGAACCTCGCGCTCGCTGAGCATCCGCGCCTCGGCGCGGCGCTGCTGCTGCTCGTCGATGAACGCCGCCCGGATCGAAACCGCCCCGCCCGGCAATCCGTCGGCCCGGCAGGCCTTGCAGATGAGGCGCCCCGAAAGGGCCGCCAGCGGCGTCTGCGCGGTCACCCCGAAGCGCCTGAGCTCGGCCGGCTTCCACCATCTGTTGCGGCCGCAGTCGATACACTCGACCGCAATCGAGACGACCTCGGCGATCGTCGCTTCCTTGCCCGGCAATGCCATCGCCCCATACGCCTCCGTTCCTGTTTTGTTCACAACATTATGGGTTTTTCCCGAAGAGTCGAGTCGGTTCAGCTCAAACCTGATCAAAAGTTTAACTTGTACCAATTTTTGAGTTATGCTTATATCGATAATACCGCTCCGGACGACATGGATGAGCGCCGGGACCGGGCTTCCGTCGCGGCTGCCAACTGCAAGGAAACGAGGATGGACGCCCTCTCCGCCCAATTCGCCCACGATTGCGGCTACACCGGCGACAGCCCGGCCATGCTGGCGGCCTTCGCGGCCATCCGCCTCGACGGCATAGGCAAGGCGCGGCAAGGCCACGACCAGCGCAAGGCGATGGTCGACCGGCTGAAGCACGGCGAGGCCCTGTTCCTGGCGGCGATCCGCCCGGCACAGTCGGCCGAGGAGGCGATAGAGGACGCCGCCCGCTTCATCGCCTGTTATCGCAACATGCCGCGCTGGCGCCAGGAAAGACGCGGCGCCGATCTCGCCCGCGCCAGGCAGCAACGACTCCTGGCGCGATTCTTCCGCCGCTACGGCCACCGCCTCTGGGGACGGCAGGCCGCGTAAGCCGAGGCGCTGACACCATCGGCCGCCAATGGCTGGATCGCTCTTGCCGTCGCCGACACCACGCCGTATGTCATCCCCTCGATGAGCGAGATCGAGTTCCGTCGCGCGCAAGCGCCCGACCTGCCGGCGATTGTTGCAATGCTTGCCGACGACGCGCTCGGCGCAGGCCGGGAGGACCCGTCGACGCCGCTCGCGCCGTCCTACCTCGATGCCTTCCGGGCAATCGACGCCGATCCCAACCAATTGCTGGCCGTGGCTGTCGAAGCCGGGCAAGTGGTCGCAACCCTGCAGCTCAGCTTCCTTCCGGGCATTTCCAGGAAAGGCGCCTGGCGCGGCCAGATCGAAGGCGTTCGCGTCGCCCGGCACCGGCGATCCGGCGGCGTCGGCAAACGGATGGTCGAATGGGCTGTTGAAGCGTGCCGTTCGCGCGGCTGCAGCTTTGTCCAGTTCACCACGGACAAGAGCCGACGCGAGGCGCACGCTTTCTACGAGCGCCTCGGCTTCACCGCCAGCCATCTCGGCTACAAGATGGCGTTGTAGGTCGCGGCACCTGTCATCAGGGCGGATCGGCCAATTATCGAAGTCGGCGCCGCCGGCGAAGCTACCGATCTCCCCCCTTGCGGGGGAGATCGGATGTCGCTTCAGCTTTCGCTAATCACCAGCACTGGAAGGCAGGGGGGCAGCGCAAACCTGAAGCGATTGCCCTCCGCCTGTCATCCAGGCTCCTTGACAATTCGCCCGCAATGTTCTCTTTATGTTCCGATCGAAACCACCCTCAAGACAATGCGGCGTCCGAACCGCCGCGGGCGAACGGGCCGGATGGAAGCCAACATCCTCCACGCGGATCTGGATGCCTTCTATGCCTCGGTCGAACAGTTGCTCGACCCGGCCCTGCGCGGCAAGCCGATCGCTGTCGGCGGCGGCGTGGTGCTGGCCGCGTCCTATGAGGCCAAGGCTTTCGGCGTGCGTGGCGGCATGCCGGGGCGGCGGGCGCGCGAACTCTGCCCCGGGCTGATCTTCGTCGGCGGCCACTTCAAGGACTACCAGCGGCTGGGCGACGCGGCTATTCAAGTGCTTGGCGATTTCACGCCGGTGGTCGAGCGGATTTCCATCGACGAGGCCTTTGCCGACGTCGCAGGTTGCACCCATCTGTTCGGCTCGCCGGCCGAGATCGCCGGCACGATCCGCCGCCGCGTGCGCGCCGAACTCGGCCTGCCGATCTCGGTCGGCGTGGCGCGCACCAAGCATCTGGCCAAGATCGCCTCGCAAGTCGCCAAGCCCGACGGGCTGGTGGTCGTCGACCCCCGCCACGAGCTGGAGTTCCTGCACGATCTGCCGGTCGAGCTGATGTGGGGCGTCGGTCCGGTGACCAGGCAGCGGCTGGCCGGCATCGGCGTCAACACCATCGGCGAACTGGCGAAGGCCCACAGTGGGGCGCTGGAGCGCCTGCTCGGCCCGGCGGCGGGCGAAAAGCTCAACGCGCTGGCCTGGAACCGCGATCCGCGCAAGCTCGAGCCGCAGCGCCGGGCGCGGTCGGCCGGCGCGCAATCGGCGCTCGGCCGGAAACCGGCCGAGGAGAACGTGTTCGTGCCCACCCTGCTGCATCTGGCCGACAGGGTCGCCACCAGGCTGCGGGCGAAATCCCGGCCCGGCCGTACGGTGACGGTCCGCGTCCGCTTTGCCGATCTGCGCTCGGTGACACGCTCGATCACACTCGACCAGCCGATTTCGGCAACCGCCATGCTGGCCGAGGTCGCCGAGGCGCTGGTGCGCAAGGTGCTTGTCGATCATCCGCACGAGAAGGCCATCTCGCTGCTGGCAATCGCCGTTTCCCATCTGGAGAAGCAGCCGGGCCTGCAACTGGAACTGCCGCTCGGCCTCGACGACGACCGCCGCCGCCCCGGTACTCGAAAGGGTGCGGCACGCTGGACCGCCGACCGCGCCATCGACAAGATCCGCGACCGCTTCGGCTGGGAGGCGGTCGGCTATGCCTCGGTCGCGCTCGGACTGTCGCGCTCAGTTCCCGACGCGTTTCGCGAGCTGGCCGAAAAGGAATTGTAAGGCGCGCTCGATTATACTTGATGTCGCCTCCCTTATGGTGGAAGTGCGCGTCCGACTGACCGAGACCCGCGCTCCTGGCCCGGCCACGCGGATTCACTTCAACCGGGAGCTGCTATTCGGCCGTTTGCCAGTCGTGGTCCCTCACCGCTTCGGCAAAAGCCGAGACAACAGGTGAAGGCAAGCGGTCGGCCACTGAAACGAGCGACACCTCGCGGATGATTTCAGGGTCGACGACGGGCCTGTGACGGACACCGGGATGGCTGGCCGAGTACTCTGCGATGAAGCAGACACCCATGCCCGCGGCGATCATCGCCAGAATCCAATCCTCGCGCTCGCTGCGAAAGGCGCTGCGGATATCGAAGCCGATGTTGCGGCAGAGCCCGTCTATGTGATCGCCATATTCGCAATTGATGCGCTCAAGATAGGCTTCGCCGCGGACGTCGGTAAGATGAAGCGTATTGCGCATCTCGAAAGGATGGCCGGTCGAGAAGGCGAGCCCGAAGCGCTCCCGGTAAACAGGATCCGCCTTCAGGCCATGGTCGAATGGCTCGGGCCTTGCCAGCAGGGCGACGTCAAGCTTGCCCTCGGTCAGAAGGTCGGTGAGATGGCTTGCTGCGCCTTCGATCACGGTCACTTCTATGCCGGGATAGCGCTCTCGAAAGGCATTGAGGAAACCGATGAAGCGCAGCGGGCCAATGGTGCACATCACACCGAGCGTCAGCGACGCCGTTTCCAGAGAGAGGAAACTCCTCGCTGTGCTCTTCGCAGTCTCCGAACGCTGGAATACTTCGTCCAGATGGGTCCGCATCAGACAGCCGAAATCGGTGAGCCGGACGCGGGTTTTCTCGCGGTGGAAAAGATAGCCGCCAAGTTCCGCCTCCAGCTTCTGTATGGCCCGCGTCAGCGCAGGCTGGCCGACGTGAACGAGGTCCGCCGCGCGATGGAAGTTGAGAGTCTCGCTGGCCGCCAGAAAATAGCGGATTTCGTGCATCTCCATGATACGCCCCCGCCGATGTCTCGTCTGCATCGCCGCGATGATAATTCGGCATTATCCGCCGCCCTCACGCTCAAGTAAACTTCAGCGGCCTTTATGGCAGCTTGGCCGCCGCCGGAGCCGATCTGAAACCAGGATCGGCGTCACCGAACGCGATTGGGGAGATCGAGCCCAAAGGAGAGATTCCGATGTCTGAAGCCAATCAGGAAAAGTTGGACGCATTCTTGGGGAAAATGGTCGGTGATCTCGGTGCGATCGCTACCGGCGCGGGAGTCTTGCTGGGAGACAGACTCGGCCTGTTCAAGGCCTTGCGCGAAGGCGGCAAGATGACGGCCGCCGAACTTTCGACACGCACCGGCACCCAGGAACGCCTTGTAAGGGAATGGCTTTCCGGGCAGGCGGCCGCGGGCTACGTCGACTACGATGAAGCCAACGACCAGTTCTATCTCAACGCCGAACAGGAGCTGGTGTTCGCCGATGAAGAAAGCCCGGCCTTCATGGCTGGCGCATTCGAGGCCCTATCCTCGCTGTGGCTCGATGAAGAAAAGGTGAGGCAGGCATTCCAGTCCGGCAAGGGCCTCGCATGGCACGATCACAGCGCGTGTCTGTTTCGCGGCACGGAACGGTTCTTCCGCCCCGGCTATAATGCCAATCTGATCGACTCCTGGCTGCCGGCTCTGGAGGGCGTCGTCGAGAAGCTCGAACGCGGCGCGGAGGTCGCGGATGTCGGATGCGGTCATGGCGCATCGACCGTGCTGATGGCACGTGCTTTCCCCAATTCGCGCTTCGTCGGCTTCGACTATCACGCCCCGTCGATCGAGCGCGCCCGCAAGGCCGCCGAGGAAGCCGGCGTCGGCGCCAACACGCGCTTCGAGGTCGCGGCCGCCAAAACCTATCCCGGCACCTATGACCTCGTCGCTTTCTTCGATTGCCTTCACGACATGGGCGACCCAGCGGGCGCCGCCACCCATGTCCACGGGTCGCTCAAGCCGGATGGCACGTGGATGATCGTCGAGCCGTTCGCGCATGATCATCTGGCGGCGAACCTCAATCCGGTCGGACGCGTCTACTATGCCGCTTCCACGTTCGTGTGCACGCCCGCGTCCCTGTCGCAGGAAGTCGGGCTCGGGCTCGGCGCCCAGGCCGGCGAGGCGAGGCTGCGCAAGGTGGTGACCAGCGGCGGCTTCAAGCGATTCCGTCGCGCCGCGGAGACGCCGTTCAACATGGTGCTGGAGGCCCGCCCCTAGAGCATTTTGCAGCCAAGCGGAATCGCTTAGCGTCGCAGAAATGCGGCTAAAACAAACAGATAGAGCGGGATGACAGGTCAATTCAAATGCATCCCGCTCTAGCGGCCGCGGCAAGAAAATTGCAGCTCAAAGTGGAGGAAGCTATGACCGCCTACAACGTAGTCCGCTTTCGCACGAAGCCAGGCAAGGAACAGGCGTTCGTCGAGGCGCATGAGAATATCTCGCTTAACGCGACGGGCTTTCGCAAGGGCGCCTTGATCAAGACCAGCGACCGCACATTCTGCATGATTGGCGAGTGGGAGGACATGGACAGCCTCGCCGCCGCGCGGCCCGCCATGATCGCCATTCTCGACAGGTTCCGTGATCTGCTTGAAGACCTCGGTGGCGATCTCGGCGTGACGGACCCCGTCTCGGGGACAGTTGTTGCGGAAATGACTTAAGGAAGCTCCCAATCAGCGATGGCCGAAGTCGCCAGGTGCGTGCACGCCGGACGACCCGGTCGTCCCGGATGGGTATAGCCGGTCGGCGCCCTCATCGCGCGGAAGTCGCGCGCGTTGAACAGATCGACATAGCGGCGCAGCCGCCGTTCGTCATCGGTGTTGAGCCTGGGCGCGGCGTCGGGCCCCTTCTTCTTCGGCACCAATTACGACGCGCTGCCGAGTTCCAGCGCCGAAAACCGGCCGGCCAAATATCCGCCGACGGCGAATACGTTGCCGGACGCCTGGCCGAAACCTGCGCGCACACCACCACGCACTGAGACTGCGCGGGGCGCAGTGGCTGGCGAGGGAGCATCGAAGCCGATGCTCTACGCCGCCCCCTTGTCGGACATCTCCCCACTTGATCGGATGTCGCCATCGCGTTCGCCAGTCTCCAACGCTGGAACGAAAGGCGCTGCCGGTGGAGCTGCCAATCTCCCTCCTTGTTGGGGGCGGCGCAATGCCGAAGCCACTTTGCGCCAGAAGCGGACGCTTTGCTGCAAGGCTCTCAACGTCTCGATCGGGGCCGCAAGGACACTGACCGCTATTGGGGCGAAGATAGCAGCAAGCAGCCGTTTACCCGAACGTCTCCGCCGAACGTAGGTTCGGCAAAGGCGTTGGTGCCCAGCCCCTTCGCCACTTCCTGCCCGTAGATCTACCTGCATTCTAACCGGACAGCCACTGCGGAAGTCCTTTCAGCGCGCCCTAAATCCAGTTCAAGGATGAAGGCATCATTCGCCTAGCGGAGTCACGGGTTGATTTTGTAAGCAGGTTGCTATGCGAAATACGATCAAATCGCGAGCCGGAAGCGGACAGGGAGAGCGGACCGATTCGATGATCGCCGTCTCTGCCTCAAAGCTGTCCACCGCCGACCTCAACAACCTCATGCGGGCGCTTGAGATCGACGTCGTGGCGTTGACGGAAATCCTCGTTCCGCGCGGCCACCGGGTCGAGATGGGAATGATCGATGCGCCCGCGATCCACTACAACCTTAAGGGTTCTGGACGGATATCGATCAATCGCGGCCCGAACATGCAGTTGATGCCGCACCTGCTCATCATCGTTCCCCCGAATACGCCCTTTTCGATCGAGGTCGATGGCGGCAACGGTGCTACCCGCCTGATCAACCGCGATTGTTGGAAGCGCGACGAAGAAGGCCTCTTGCGCGTCGCTGTTCCGAACGAAAAGCCCGAGGTCGTGCAAATTTGCGGCTTCTTCAACGCGTCCTTCGGTCAGTCGGTTGGTCTGTTTCGCGACCTGCGCGAACCAGTCGTTCAGCAATTCGAACCGTCGGACAAGATTGATGGCAAGCTCCGTGAGGCCATGAATGAGCTCTTGTCGCAAGAGGTCGGCATGGGAGCGATGACGGCCTCGCTTTTGAAACAAGTCATCATCGCATTGGCGCGGCGCTCGCTGAAATCATCGCAGAGCTGGACGGACCGTTTCTCCATCCTTGCCGACCGCCAGATCACGCGCGCGTTCGCCGACATGGTGGCCCGCCCTGGCGCTGCGCACACGATCCAGAGTCTTGCCTACAGCGCAAGCCTGAGCCGTTCGGCCTTCATGGCCCGCTTCTCCGAAATCTTTGGTCGGTCGCCCATGGCCATTCTTCGCGACCTCAGGATGCGGCAGGCTGCGCTTGATCTGACGACGACTACGACGCCCGTCGATGTTGTGGCGCATAACGCGGGATATGAGAGCCGCACAAGCTTCGTGCGAGCATTTCGCAAAGCCTACAACGTTGATCCTAGCGAGTACCGGCACAGTGTAAAGAACGGTGAGGATGATAAGGGCGCTTGAGCCAAACACCGCACTCCGAGGCCTCTCTCCCGTCAGGCGCGCGATTTTGAAAGGGCGTGTCGATGGCGACATCCGTTCATCTGTCGAAACTGTGTCAGGCTTCAACGTTGGCTGAACTCGCTGCTTGGCAGAAGAAAAAACTGGAAACAGCAAAGGCCGAAAGCAAACTGCGTGAGCTCGTGCACACCCGACGCTGCGACCCAACCGAGCTCTTTCCCCGTCCTAGCCAGATTCGCGCACGCCTGGCGCACTGACCCTCGGCGCTGGCCAGCCCTGGATTCCAGAATGCGTATCCGCTCGTCCAGAGACGCCCGACACGGGTTTCATCGCGCCAGCACCAGTGGCAACGTGGTTTTAGGAAAACGCTCCCTTTCGACGTGAGAAGCAGATGTTTGTACCCCACCGTTGATTTTTGCACGCCGCGTCGATGGCATCGATTCAAAAGGTCATTGGACCCATCGAGTTTCGCCTTCCCATTTTCGCTCGTCTGCAAAGGAATTCAGAAGATGACGACCTACCACACACAGGCAGATGGACGATGAAGGCGATCGTGGTAACGGACCAGGCTGCAGGAACGGCCGGGATGAAGCTGGTGGAGCGGCCCGAGCCGCAGGCAGCGATAAACGACGTCGTCGTTGAGATTCATGCGTCGGGATTCGTCCCGACTGAGCTGGCGTGGCCCTCGACCTGGACCGATCGCCGCGACCGTGACCGAACACCGTCGATCCCTGGGCACGAGCTGGCCGGGGTGGTCACCGCTCTCGGCTACGGCACGACGGGGCTGTCGGTGGGACAGCGGGTGTTCGGCCTCGCGGACTGGCATCGCGACGGCACCCTGGCCGAGTATGTGGCGATCGAGGCACGCAACCTCGCGCCGTTGCCGGGCGACGTCGACTTCACGGTGGGCGCGAGCCTGCCGATCTCGGGACTGACCGCGTGGCAAGGGCTGTTCCAGCACGGCCGCCTTCAGGCGG
The DNA here is from genome assembly GCF_004962245.1 of Mesorhizobium sp. GTDB lineage: Bacteria > Pseudomonadota > Alphaproteobacteria > Rhizobiales > Rhizobiaceae > Mesorhizobium. The sequence goes on from NZ_SUHQ01000002.1 coordinate 137,830, forward strand.
GCCAGAGCGTGATCGCGCACGGCGCGGCCGGCGCAGTCGGTTCGATGGTGACGCAACTCGCGCGCGAGGCCGGCGCCTACGTCATCGGCACCGGACGCGCCGCCGACCGTCAGGCGGTGCTCGACTTCGGTGCGCAAGAGTTCGTCGACCTCGAGAACGACGCCCTGGAAGACGTCGGCGAAGTCGATCTGGTGTTCGATGTCATCGGCGGTGACATCCAGAAGCGGTCCGCAGACCTGATTCGTGCCGGAGGAACACTGGTGTCCATCGTCGGGCCGGCCGAGGCACGGCCCACCAACGGTCTGGCGATCGACTTCGTTGTCGAGTCCGATCGTGCCCAACTGAGTGAGATCGTCCAGCGGGTGCGGGACGGACGACTGCGGACGAACATCGGAACTGTCTCGACCCTCGACGATGCCGTCGCTGCCTTCAACCCGACCAAGCGGATCAGCGGGAAGACGATCATTCGCGTTCGTCCGTGAGCGCCCATCAATGCACGCGACTGGCGCTGGATCGAGCTGGCATTTCCCGGCGCTGTCACGAACCTGCATTTCGTGAAGCGCGCCGACGACACGCCAGGCGCGGAGCCTGTGATGGTGCTGGTCGACGAGCATGTCGAGGCCATGATCGCTGCTTTGAAGGCGGGCGGCGTCGAGATCGTCACTGAACCGCAGGAGGCGCCCTGGCAGCCGGGCCGCACGGTGGCGGAATTTCGCGACAGCGAGGGCAACCGCATGGTGGTCGCCAGCCAATGAGCGGGGTCATCCGCTGAGCGGGCAGCTGAATTTTGACGCGCCAACTTGAACGGCTGGAGAGGGTGGTGAGCGGTCGCCCGCTGCGACAAACACGAACGGCCGCAACGCGCCATGAAACGGACAATCCGCTATCGGATGCTTTCTCGTGTAGCGAACGCGAACGTCCTTTCAGGGCAGCGTGCGGCGCGACCAAATTTGCCACAGTTGCGCCCTTTGCCGATGTCGATCTCGGCAGCAAAATTCATTATAACCCTAACGTTGGAGAAGTAGAGAGACATTGGCACTAGGTGCGAAAAAGCAACGCCAATACAGCTGATTGGTTACTGCGTAGGTACTCTCGCAGATATGGTATTGTTCGTCTGGGGATTCCTGCACCCGGTCACGCGGGATGGTGAAATTATGTGGCAAGTAAGTGTAACCACCGTCGATCCTCGACATCACCGACGACCGAGGTATGGCGCGGCAATCAGAACCTCCGCAGCACCTGAATTTCGTCTGTGGGTCAATCTTGTCTTGGTACCAATCATGGGCGTTAGCGGCTGTTGCGGCGACAATACACATTGCCGTGAAGATGAAGCCTCGCATGGCATTCCTCAGGTATTTGGCAGGGGCTACCCGTTCGAGCGCCTATGTATATTAGCGTTCCATTAAAAATACCATTGGCCTCCGGCGAGCCGGTCCGGTGCGCCGTTGCTCGACGCTCGCTAATCCGCACCGACAATGTCGATGCGGCGCGGCCGCGCGCCCGACATGGTGTCGCGAGGACGTGACATGATCCGGAAAAGTTCCATCAAACAAGGAGATAGAGCCCTATCTTAAATTCCATCTGGCAGGACGGCATCTCAGCGTCGCCGCACCGGCGCATGGTGTGCGGCTCGATCCACCCTTGAGCATGATCAGGAGGCGACCTGCCAGACGGCAACGCCCGCAAGCGCCAGCCCGGCGGCGCCTTCGATGGTTCGGGAAATGGTTTCGAACAGCTGCGGCTTGTTGGCGAAGAAATCCACCAGACGTTCCCGAAACAGGATCGACAGCACCGCGACGCAGGACAGCGTCAACGCCACGCCGACCATCATGGTGATTGCGAACAGAATGCCGGCGCCGGGAATGCCTCTGGAGATCGCGAAGGTCATCACGAACAGCGTCAGCGGGCACGGGATCAGACCCGCCATCACGCCGACCGCCTCGCCCTCATGCTTGTGGTGATGGCCGTGGCTTAAAGCGCGCCAGAGCATCCAGACACCAATCAGGCCGAGCAGCCCACGACTGATATCCTCCAAAAGCGGAGCACGGCCGACGCTGCCCAAGGCGATGGAGACCAGCGGCAGCGAGAGAACCGCAATCAGAACGGCAATCATCACATGCGTGAAGGACAGCGTGATCGATACGAGAAGGCCGCGCGGAACCTTCGCATCCGAACCCGCAAGATATGTCGCCAGCACAGCCTTGCTGTGGCCAGGCGTCAGCGCATGCGCAGCGCCGAAGACGACGCCCATCGGCAGGAAGGCCATGAACGCCAGCCAGTCGCCTCCCACCGAGAGCAATCTGATCTGCTCGGCGAGCGCCAGATAGATCGTTCGTTGGAACTCGACAAGAATTTGGAACATCAGGTGAGCGTAACAGAAACGACCTGGTCGGGGCGACCGTTAGTGGCTGTGCCTGTCGTGTTCGCCGTGAGCATGTTCATGGGGATGATCCGCATCCGCGCTCGCAAATCTTATATTGGCTGCCGCAAGCGCCGGCATGTGCTCGAACAGTTCGTTTTCCAGCGCTGCCGTGGTCTTGTTTGCCTCGGATAGCGGCAAGGTTTCGTCTGCGGCGATGGCAATATCGGCGTGCAGCCTGTGACCGATCCACCGCGCCTTGGCGTCGACAAGGCGCACGCCCGGCACATGCGCGGCGGCATGGTGGATTTCGTCGATGACGCCAGGCTCTATGCCGTCGAGCATGCGGGTCAGCACCGAACGCGCCGACTGCCAGACGATGCCGAAGATCGCCAGCGTGATGAGCAGGCCGACGATCGGGTCGGCCAGCGCAAAGCCGAGCCAGACGCCGAGCGCCCCGATGACCACGGCCAGGCTGGTGAGGCCGTCGGTGCGGGCGTGGTAGCCGTCGGCAATGAGTGCGGCGCTGTTGATTTCCCGGCCGACGCGGATGCGGAACACCGCGACCGCCTCATTGCCGAGAAACCCGACAATGCCTGCCGCCGCCAGCCAACCAAGATGCGTCACCACGCGTGGATTTATCAGACGCTCGATGGCCTGATAACCGGCGACGATGGCGCTGAACAGGATGATCACGACGATGATGATCCCGGCCAGGTCCTCGACCCGGCCAAGGCCGTAGGGGAATGTCGGCGATGGCTTGCGCCGGGCCAGTATGAACGCGATCCACAGCGGAATGGCGGTGGTGGCGTCACCGATGTTGTGGATCGTGTCGGCCAGCAGCGCCACGCTGCCCGACAGCACCACCACGACCATCTGCATCGCCGCCGTGATGGCCAGGATGACGAACGACCATTTTATCGCCCAGATGCCCCGGTCGGTCGTCGCTATGGTCGCATCGATGACCCCGTGGGTATGGCCATGCGCCCCGCTGCCGTGATCGTGACCACGCACGGCGTGATCGCGCGATCCGAACCCGAGCCAGTCGAGAATGCGCGCACCGAGACCGCTCACAGGTATTTGACCGCTCACAGGTATTTCGCCAGTTGCTTGAGTTCCGCCAGCGAGTTGCCGCCCGTTTCCGCGGTGTCTGTCAGGCAATGCTCGATATGATCGTGGATCAGTTCGCGCTTTGCACTGCTGATGGCGCTTTCCACGGCATGGAGTTGCTGCGCCAGATCAACGCAAGGGCGATGCGCCTCGAACATGGACAGCACCGCCGCAAGATGGCCTTGCGCGCGCTTCAGACGCTTCACGATAGCGGGATGCGAATGGTGGATGCCTTCGGACATGCTTCTTTCGTATCCTCCCCCCGGGGATACAGTCAATCCTTTTGGATTCACTCTGCCGCTGAGTATCCTGCGGCTCCAAGAGAACCGTCAGCGCGACCAGCGATCTGCCCACCCTCCTACGGATAGCTTTGCCGGCCGCCGGCCGCGTCGTATTATTTCGTGACCGTGTTGCGCTGGAACCTTCCTTCGCATCACGCGTTCGGGGCGCTGTATTCGCGATGCCTCATATTTAGGCAACATAGGCGACTATTTAGGCAACATAGGCACGGGCGAATACCGGTGGGGAGCAAACAAGCATGGGTTGGGGAGGAGCATGTTATCATGTCGAACCGTGAAATTGGAACGTCCCATACGCTCAGCCTGCGCGTCGCTGATCTCAAGGCAAAGATGCGAAGCGCCCGGATTACCGAGCACGAGATGAAAACTTTTCAGAAGGTCGCCGCCATTATGGGAGGAAGTGAAGGCTCCCTTCGGCTGCATGCCGACGACCTGATTGCAGCGTCTTTTGTTGTCGAAGCGCTGGACGACCACGCGCCGAGTTGAGTTGACAGTCGTAGACCTCCTGGCGATCAGCCAGGCACCGCGTCGAACGCCAGGGAAGTGGCGCCCACGTCTGGCGACCGCTTCCCTGACGCTGCAATTGCGCCTGACGCTCGGCCACCTTCCGCAATATTGGGCAATCGAGGTGCCCTGTGACGCCCCCTCTGTCCTGCCGGACAGAGGGGCGCCGTCCCGCAATATCGGCATTAAAATCCTCTTTTGTCTCAAGAGGATACAAGCCACAAGTGAATCTGTTTGAGAGGCGTTCCGTCGCTTTGCCGCAACGGCGGCACAGCGGCAGGCCCTCATTTCCCCCAGCCGGGAAAACGCTCCGGGCGCAGCCATTGCTGCGTTGGGTTGCCGTCGCCCGAAAGCACGGCCTCCACCAGCCAGCGCGCCGTGGCCGGTGCTGCATGCATGCCGATCGAGCCCATGCCGCCATGCACGAACAGGCCTTCGACGGCCGTCTTGCCGGCGACCGGCAGACCGTCGGAAAGCATCGGCCGGTTGCCGGGATAGACGTTGCCGACCCGCGGCGCACCGAGACCGGACAGCATGCGCAGCGTGCGGCCGGCGATCCGGCTCGCCATGTCGGTGTTGCGGACCAGATCGCGAAACGCCGGCTGGACCGATGCGCCAAGCCGCGCATCGCCGCCGCGCATCGGATTGAGGCAAATAGCCTCGACGGCCGGCTGGTCGTCGCGCTGTTCGGCGACATCGGCAAGGCCGGCGGGGCTCATCCGCTTACCCAGTTCCTGCTGGTCCGGCCATGTCAGTTCCTCGACGATCCATGGCAGCTCGAAGTCGAGCTTGCCCAGCTGGATCAGCCAGCCTCGACCGGCGGTGAACGGCAGGCCGGGAAGCGGCCCGTCGCCGACGGTCCGCCGCAGCAGGTCGGCCATCCACAACCCGTTGGCGATGAAGACGAGATCGGCTGATATGATCCCCTGATCCGTCAGCACGCCCTGGACCTTGCCGCCCTTCGAGAAAATCTGGGCGACGCGAAGCCCTGTCCGGATCACCGCGCCCGCCGCGCGGGCGGCGTGGGCAAAGGCATGCGTCGCCCCCATCGGCTCGAGCGTCCAGGCGCGGCCGACGCTATAGCCGCCCGCCACCTTGAAGCCGATCCGCGGATGGTCCCGCGCCAACTCCGCGCCGGTGATCTTTTCCATGGCGACACCGGCGGCGCGGTAGCGATCGGCCACAGTCCCGGCCGCCTCGAAGCTGGCCTCGTCTTCCGAGATGAGAAGGTGCCCTATGTCAGAGAACTCGAAAGGCACCGCCCCTTGCGAAAGCTCCTCATAGATCGCCGCGCAGGCATCGAGCATCTCGACCACCTCGGTCTGCGGACCGCTGAGCAAGGTGCCGGTGTTGCGTCCCGAGGACTCGGCGGCGATCACCGCCTGTTCGAGAACGACCGTTTCGACACCACGGGACGCCAGCTCCCAGGCCAGCGTGCAGCCGGCGATGCCGCCGCCGATGACGACGGCGTCGACCGGTCTGTTGTTGGAGGCGGTTTTCTTGTCTGAGTGATCCGATGCGAGCGACATGGAGTTCCCTGTGGCATGTGACGCCTTTGGATACTCGTATACGAGAATACAGATATCCATACAAGCGGCTTTCTGTTAGGCAAGGTGCACATGACATGGAGGCTCGATTGCGCGGACTTGGCGAAGGCTTGATGCAGAGGCCGCAGACGGTGGCGGAGCAGGTGGCGAATGTGCTGCGTGAATCGATCGCCGACGGCAGCCTGGCGGCGGGCACGCCGCTGCGTCAGGACGACCTTGCCGAGCGCTTCGGCTTCAGCCGCATGCCTGTCCGCGACGCCCTTCGCCAGCTCGAGGCCGAAGGCATCGTTTCGATCCATCCGACCAAGGGCGCGCATGTCGCCAGGATGGACGTGACCGAGATCAGGGAGATCTTCGCGGTCCGCGCATTGCTCGAAAGCGAGGCGCTGCGGCTCTCGGTCCCGAATCTCGCCAAGGAGAAGCTCGACGAGGCCGGCCACGTGCTCAAGCAGATCGACGCCGAGCCGAATGTCGGCCGCTGGGGAACGCTGAACCGCGCCTTTCACCTGGCCCTTTACAGCGCCTGCGGCAACGCCCGATTGCTCGACCTGATCGAAGCTCATCACAACGCGGCCGACCGCTACATTCGCGTTCTACTGTCCAACCTGGACTATCGCAGCCGCTCGCAGTCGGAACACTGGGATATCTTGACGGCCTGCCGGCACCGCGATGCCGAGGCGGCCGTTCGCCTCCTGAAAAAGCACCTCAGAGAAGGCATGGAAACGCTCGCCCAGGCCGGGCTGGCGGGGAAGCCCTGACCTTGCCGGAACGACCACGCCACGGCTGAACATTAGCCGGCAACGCCCCAGCGCCGGAGTCCGTCGTCCTGGAGTGAGCCCCCCAGGCGTCAGCCTTTGCCGTGCGCTGTCGAAACTCGGCCTGTGCTCGCGCAAGCAGGCGGAGCTAATCTGGTCTCGAGTTCGAAAAGCGGTGTTACCCTTTCAGTGGTGTCGCGGGCAATGGCGTTTCCGGCAATGGCGTTTCGTCCCAGCCGGCACGCTCAAGACCCGATCGTATCCGTTCCCGATCCTCGAAGCGTTCCAGGCGAAGGTCTGCAATAATCGCCTCGACAGTTAAGCCAGGTTCGAGCTGCCGTCCCTCCTTGGCGCAAGAGCGCGCCTTGTCGAGGTCGCCGTCGAGGCCGTAACATGCCGCCAGCCGGGCCAATTGCCAGGCACTCTTGCGTGGCAGGCAGGAGAACGAAACAGCGGCTTCTCGATACCGACCCACATGAAGCAGGGCTTCGCCCCTGTCGTAATAGTACCAGGGCGGGTGCATCGGATTGAGTTCAACGGCCTGATCGAGGAGCGCCAGGCCCGTCTCGGCATTGCCGCGCAGCGTGTGGAAAAAGCCGGTCTGTGCCAGTGTATCGGCGTCGTAGGGGTTGAGGTCCAGCGCCCGGGCCAAATGCTGCGCCGCGGCCTCGAAATCGTGCCGGTAGAGCAGGATCAATGCCAGGATCCGGTGGCATCGTGCCTCGTCGGGACTGAGGGCCATGGCGTGCAAGGCCCGGTCACGCGCCTGATCGAGCACGGACCGCGGCGCGCCGGTATACCCACCGATGATCGTGTCCGCCAGGGCGAGATAGGCGTGGGCGAGGCCCGACTCCCGATCGAGTTCCAGCGCCTTCAGCAGATGCGCGCGCGCTTGCTGGTTCACCCCCTCGCCATAACTGCGCAGCAACGCAATGCCGCGCAAAATATGGACATACGCCTCGACATTGGCGGCGGCCGCGGGAGATACACGCCGCATCGCCGCACTCTCTATATTGGCGACCAGCGCCGACGCGATCCTTTGCGCCACCGTTCTTTGAAAAGCGAAAATCTCACTCGTCTTGAATGAAAACGTCTGCGCCCAGACACGTCGGCCCGACGCTGTTTCGGACAGCACGACGCGCACGTTATAGCCATCGTCGGCGCTTTTGACAGCGCCTTCCGCAACATAGTCGGCTCCGAGACGCTCGGCAGTCGCCCAGATATCCTGGTCGGAGTATTGGGCAAGCGCGAAGGCCGAATGGCGCGCCAGCACCGCGATGGTCTTGAAGTAGGAAAGCGCGTTGATGATCTCCTCGACCGCCCCATCGAAGAGCGGCTTTGCCGTCGTATCGTCGACGTCGACGCGAAACGGCAGGACGGCGACCATCGGTTCGGGCGTTCGTCCGGCTGCAACCGCAGCGGCGGAAGGCATATGCGAAACGGACGCAGTGTCGTCGGCAGGCTGGAACATGTAGCCGCGCCGAGGCACGGTGCGGATCAGGGACTGCGTTTCGTCGCCGATGCATTTGCGCACATCGCGGATGCACTGGGTGAGCGAGTCCTCGGTGACGATGATGCCAGGCCACACCGCTTCGAACAGTTCGTCCTTGCTCAGCACGCGGCCGGAGTTATGCACCAGGAAGGCAAGCAGGTCGAAGGTCTTTGGCCTGACCGGCACGATCTCGCCGTCGCGCCGCAACGTGCCGCGCTCGAGATCGAGAACCGCGTTGCCGATCTGTTGTACCAAGCCACTGCACCATCGCTGCGCCTGATCGCGCGGCGATCATCGGAGCAGAGGCCGGTAAAGGTCAAGTCCGAAAAATGCCGGGCCGAATGAGGCTGGCCCGAAAGAGGCTGGCAACGCCCTGCCAGAGGCCCGGCCGTGTTTCGCCAGGGACTATTATCGCGTCGCGGGGCGTCCGAGCGTCGAGATAGTGCAGCATCTGCACAGTTTCGCCGCCACAAAATTCAACGCTGCCCGTCGACAGAATCTGATGCACCGCTTCCTGTGCCGTGATCGACGGGGGGAAAAGCCGTTCAACCTTCGCATGCATGATCGATCTCCAGGGTTGGTGGTGGCAAGGGCGTGCTGGATTGTAATGATGCCAGGTGGGCGGCGACCTTGCCCTGCAGCCGCCATAGTGTTGCGTCGCGGATATTGCGGGCTTCGAGCTGAAGGACGGTGCGGCGCAGATAGTCGGCGCAGCTTCCGATGTGACCGGCGGCAAGCGACAGGATTTCCACCGTGGTCTGCTCGGGCAGGCCTGCCGCGTAGGCCGGGCCACTCCGGTCGGCGACGAAGGCGATGGCCCGCAAATTCCTACCCGCGCCTCGAACAGAGACCCAACGTGGAATGTTGGTCGGCGGGTTGGCGCTCATTTCCCGGCGCAGCAGCCGGTCGATTGCCGCGTCGATGTCACGATCGGGGAGACGGTAGACGACACCGCGGCAGCTGCCACCACGGTCGAGCGCAAGCATCAGGCCGGGCCGCTCTCGGGTGCCGCGCCAGCGGGTCAGCCACAGCGAAAATCGCCGATGCCAGCCGTGCACGGTCGCCGGCCGTTCCTCGACGAATTCGAAGCATGGGTTCCATAGCAGGGAGCCATAGGCGAATACCCAAACGTCACGCGGGCGTCCGGCAAGCAGCCGCCTGCGAATGTCGGCATAGTCGCGATCCTCAAGGCTGCGCAGCCCGGGCGCCGGGCCGGCGTCTTCGATCCTGTGATCGATCCTGGCGAGGAGGTCTTCTGTAAGGGCGATTGTCATGGCCGCTCATCGGATTTGTTTCCTGAGAGCATCGCCGCACAATTCCTCCGCGTCCTGAACGGGCGCTGATATTGTGCTGAAATCGAATGGAGCAGCAGCAGCCGAAAAGGAGCACGCCGCCTCGCTCCTCAACGGCGACGTTCTGTTCCTCTCCCGTGGACAGAGCCGGCAGCCGGCTATACTGGAATGACGGACACAGGAATCCACACGTAGGTCCATGACGCCACGACCCAGAATCGGCCGGCCACGTCCCGCCGCTGGAGCCAATCCCGCAGGCGTCAGCCTTTGCCGTGCGCTGTCGAAACTCGGCCTGTGCTCGCGCAAGCAGGCCGAGGCTCTGGTCGCCGAAGGGCGCGTCCGGGTCGGAGGCAAAATAGTGCGCAACGGCTCGCTGCGCGTCGATCCCGGCCGCGACCGCATCGAGGTCGACGGCAGCCGCGTCGTCGCTGAGCGCAAGGTCTATCTGATGATCAACAAGCCGCGCGGCCTGGTCACCACCCGCGACGACCCGCAGGACCGCGGCACCGTCTATGACTGCCTGACCGGGCTCGCCCTGCCCTTCGTGTCGCCGGTCGGCCGCCTCGACAAGGCCAGCGAGGGCTTGCTTTTGATGACCAACGACACGCGCTTCGCCCAGCGCCTGCTCGATCCCGCCTCGCACGTCGCCAAGATCTATCACGTGCAGATCGGCGCCCTGCCCGACGAGGCCATGCTGGCGCGGTTGCGCGCCGGCGCGACCGTCGACGGCGAGCTTTTGACGGCGCGGTCGATCGAAATCCTGCGCAGCGGCACCCGCACCGCATGGCTGGAAATCACCCTCGACGAGGGCCGCAACCGCCATATCCGTCGGCTGCTCGGCGCCTGTGATGTCGAGGTGCTGCGCCTCGTGCGGGTGGCGATCGGCCCCTTGCAGCTCGGCGACCTCGCCAAGGGCAAGGCACGCCACCTCACTGCCGAAGAGCTGGCGCTGTTTGCGGCCTGAGCGAAGACGCCCGAAGCGACCCGGCAAGAGCGGCATCGCCGCAGGCCAATCGCTTCAGGTTTGCGCTGCCCCTCACCTGCCTGCCGGCTTCCTCTCCGCGTATAGTGACGGGGAGAGGGCGCTCTCATCGATGGTTTCGCCAATCACCAGCGTTACAGAATGTTCGCCAAGGTCGCCGCCAGCCCCTTCTCCCCGTCACTATACGGGGAGAAGTGCCCGGCAGGGCGATGAGGGGCGGCGCCGACTTCGACGACTGCCTCTGACCGTTACTCGGCCGGGACCGGGCTGAGGCTGGGATCGCCCATCGAGCGCGGCCTGGTTTCCTTGCGCGCCGACGCGCGGGCGAGCACGCTCTGCCGGTTGACGGATTTGCGCTCGGCGTCGATGCGGTGGATCAGGATTTCCGCGCGCTCTATTGAACCGAGCAGGGCCAGGATCGTGCCGCGCTCGGCGGCGCCCGCATTCGGTCCGAGTGCCAGCGTGCGGGCGCGCAGTTCCTCGACCTCCGGGAGATTGACATGGCCGGCCGGCATCTGCGGCTCGGAGATGCCGTAGGTCGGCAAGATCTCCCGCAGCGAGACATCGAGCTTGCTCAACGCGACGTCGACGATGGCCTGCGCCGGGCTGCTGAATTTCTCGCGCCGCACCCGGCGCGCCACCTGATGCATCGATTCCGTCAGGGCGGCCGTGAAGTCCGCCTCCTCGATCAGGCTGGCGATCAGATCGAGCTGGTCGTAGGGCAGATCCTCCTTCATCAGATCGGCGGTGTAGGCACGGATATCGCGGCTGAGGATGTCGGTTGCGAGATAGTGCTCGCCCGGATCCGACGGCGCCTTCTTGGACGAGCGTGCGATGTCGAGGAACATGGCGCCGGCCTGGAGGTGGCGGGCCGTCTCCTGCTGAACGGCGGGAACGGCCTTGGCAAAATCGCCGGCCAGCTTGCGGTCGAGGAACCTCGGCGTCGAGAAATCCTCGGCGTCCTCGTCATCCGTGTGACCGACACGCGACAGAACCCGCTCGAACATGCCGATGAACGGGAACAGCAACAACGTGTTGAAGACATTGAAGAAGGTCGAGTAGATGCCGACCGCGACCGGCACCAGGGGAAAGGTTTCCTTGCCGTCGACGATCACCGGAACGGCGGGATCGCCGCCGAAGAACTGCATGACCCACGCAAGGATCTCGATGGAGACGAAGAACAGCGGGATGGTGATGCACACGCCGATGATGTTGAACGAGATGTGCGCGTAGGCGGTCCGCTTGGCGTTCTTCGAAAGATTGAGGGAAGCCATCCACGACGTGATCGTGGTGCCGAGATCGGCGCCAAGCGAGAAGGCGACGGCCGTGGTCCAGTCGAGAATGCCGGCGGCGCCAAGGCCCATCACAATGCCGATCGTCGCCGAGGACGAATGGATCATGGCCGTCACGCCGGCGGCGATGAACACGCATTTGAGAAGGTTGAGGTAGGAATCGGCCGTCAGCGTTTGCAGCAGGGCCATGACTTCGGGCAGGTTGCGAAGCGGACGCAGGCCACCGGTCATCAGGTTGAGGCCATAGAAGATCAGCGCGAAGCCCATGCAGGCGAGCGCTATGTTCTTGACCTTTTCGCTTTTGGCGAAGCAGTAGACCAGCGAGAACACGCCGGCCAGGATCAATCCGAGCGGACCGAGCGGCAGGGCGATGAGCCCGTTGCCGAGCGTGGTGCCGATGTTGGCGCCCATGATCACGCTGATCGCCGGTCTCAAGGCGATGACGCCGGCATTGACCAGGCCGACGACCATGACGCTCATCGCGGTCGACGACTGGATGACGCCCGTGATCAGCGTTCCCGCCAGCACGCCCTTGATCGGCGTTCCCGCGGCTTTGGCGAGAAAGGCGCGCATCCGATTGACCGAAAGCGCCTGGATGCCGTTTGCCATGAAGTCCAGGCCGAGCATGAAGATGCCCAACCCGCCGATCACCGGCACGAGGATGTCCTTGAAGATATCTATGTCCATGTCACGCAGTCCCCAACAAGCCGCCACGGCGGCGCGATATGACGTTTAGTTCCGTCGCTGCGCGAGGCAGCCTGGCTCTTCCGCTCAGTTTCCGACGGGCTCTTGCCTTGCCCAGTACTGTTCGATCTGGTCGACGAGCGTCTTCGGCAGCGGCACATAGCCAAGCGCTGCGGCATCGCCCGCCCCTTGCGCGAAGGCGAGCCGGAAAAGGTCGTGCACCCGGCGATAGCGATGTTCCGAACGGCCCGAGACCTGAACGACCGCGAACACCGCCGTGCTGATCGGATAGGCGGCATCTCCGTCTCGATCGGTCAGGGAGGCGAAGAAATCGGTAGTTTGCGCCCAGTCGATGGACGTCGCGGCAGCCTGCACGCCCTCCGGCTCCGGCTTGACGAACTTGCCGGATTTGTTCTGGATCAGCGCGTAGGAGAGGCTTGCGCGCTGGGCCTGGCCGGATTCGGCATAGGCGATCGCGCCTTTCGTGTCGTGCACGGCTCGAATGAGGTTCTGTGTGCCTTCCGCATCGGCGCCTAGCGGCCACGAGATCAGCGTATTGGCGCCGTATTTGGTCTTCCACTCCTCACTGACCGCCGACAGATACTCGGTGAAGACGAAGGTCGAGCCGGAACCGTCCTTGCGGTGAAGAACGCTGATCCTGAGATCGGGCAGCGTCAGATCCGGATTCGCCGCCTTGATCGCGGGATCGGACCATGACTGGATCTTGCCCAGATAGATGTCGGCCAGAAGCGGCCCCGTCAGGCGAAGGCTGCCCGGGCCAATGCCATCGAGATTGGTGACGACGGCGATGGCGCCCATCACGATCGGAAACTGCTGGCGGCCGGCTTTCCTGAGCTCGTCGGCGTTGATCGGCGCATCCGTCGCGGCAAAATCCATGTCCGGCTGATCGAGACGCAGCACGCCGGCGAGCGAGCCGATAATTTCATAGTCCACCTTCCAATCGGGCGAGACATAGTCGCCGCCATCGGCGCGTGCGTTCTCGTAGGCCGCTGCCCATTTGCCGATGATTGGTGCAGCCAGTGTCGATCCGGCGCCGCGAATGGGCTCAGCCTGTGCAGCGGCCCCGATCAGCACAGCAGCAGCAAGCGTGATGGCGCCGCTCGTTATCTTCGCCCAATTACCCCGCAGTGAAGCAAAGCCGGCTGCAAGCATCATGACGATCCCCCACTACACTGCGCAAACAGGTAGTTATTTTTCAGTCTTGGCAGATATCAACAGTCATCCGTCCGGCGAGCGGACGCCCGCCGGGAGAAAACATCGCTCATCGTATGAACCTTGGTTAACGATTGGATGACAGAGATCTTGCGGGGCGACTCTTTTTATTCGAATCTTTCCAATCGCTGCACTTGCCCTAGAGAATCGTTCGGCAAGCCCGCGCTTCGTGATCAACCTGTGCAGTTCGACGGTCTTGCCAAGGCAAAGCACGCCATCTCAGCGCCGATGAATGGGCGATGTTTCGGGCCTGAGCTGCCCGTCGCCTCTACGCAGCCCCTGCGAAGTCCACGACAGCGTTATTTCGCGTCGTGGAAGATGATGCCCACCGTGTGGCGCATGCCGGAGCGAAGCCGGCTGACGCCGTGCCTGAGGTTGACGCGGTAGCTGCCTTTGGTGCCCTGGACCGGACGATTGTGGACCGCGAAAGCAACCGCATCGCCCTGGCGCAGCGGCACCACCTCGGCCCGGCTCTGCATGCGCGGACGCTGCTCGGTCAGCACGAACTCGCCGCCGGTGAAATCCTTATCCGGCTCGGACAGCAGGATCGCCACCTGCAGCGGGAAGGCAAGATCGCCGTAGAGATCCTGATGCAGGCAGTTGAAGTCACCGGGACCATATTGCAGCAGGAGCGGCGTCGGCCGCGTCTGGCCCTGGTCGTGGCATTGCTTGAGGAACGCGGCGTGTTCGTCCGGATAGCGCTGCGCGATGCCCATGCGCTCGTTCCAGTCGTTGGCGACCGCGGCGAGGCGCGGATAGAGCGCGGTGCGCAGGCCGCCGATCAGCTCGGGCAAGGGATAGCTGAAGTAACGGTACTCGCCCTTGCCGAAGCCATGCCGCGCCATATGGACATGGCTACGGAAATGGCTTTCGTCCGGGTAGAGCGCCGCGATCTGCTTACACTCTTGCGGCGTCAGCAGCTTTTCCATCACGGCGCAGCCATAGCCGCTCATCTCGTCGGCCAATGCCTGCCAATCATAACCGGCGACCCGCGCTTGTGCCGATCGGGCCGCTGCCTTCGAACCTATCGAATGAATGGTCATGGCTCTGCCTCCTGTGGCTTCGTGGGCTCCTGCCATCAGATGGGTGAAACAGCGCGCGCAAACCACCCGTTTCCTGTTGTGCACAAGGCGAAACTGCCGATCTCCCCCCTTGTGGGGGAGATGTCCGGCAGGACAGAGGGGGGTGGGACGCCAACTTTCGATTTCAGCCATTCCAACCTAAACCGGCCTGATCGAGTTGTTGCGATTGGTCGACACGACAGGTCGAAGGGACAGCACCCCCTCTGCCTTGCCAGGCATCTCCCCCGCAAGGGGGGAGATCGGCAGTTTCAACGCCACGTTGCCCTGGATCAGCTTCATCCGCCGCGACGCATCATGGATTTCGGCAAAATCCAGCCCATATCCTGTATAGGGAGCTTTGAGCGTGAGACTCGCGCGTGTGGCCCTGCTTGTCGCGGCTTTTGTTGCCGCCGTGGTCGTTTGTCCTTCTTCCGCACCCGGAGAGGCGAGCGGCCAAGAGAGGATTGCGCTGCGCGTCGAGATAGACGGCGCCATCGGCCCGGCGAGCGCCAGGCAGTTCGAGGAAGCGCTGGCGGTCGCCGCAGAGCGAAACGCCGATGTTCTCATCCTGCAGATGAATACGCCCGGCGGCCTGGCCACCAGCATGCGCGAGATGATCGCCGACATCCTCGCCTCGCCGGTTCCCGTCATCGGCTATGTCGCGCCCGCCGGCGGGCACGCGGCGAGCGCCGGCACCTATATCCTCTACGCGACCCATGTGGCGGCGATGGCGCCCGGCACCAATCTGGGTGCGGCAACGCCCGTCGAGCTTGGCGGACCGCTGCCATCCTTTCCCGACGGCGACGACAAGAACGATGGCACAGGCCCAGAAGCGGGCAAGGACCGGAAGAACGCCGCCGGACCGCCGCCGGCGGGCGATGCGATGACGGCCAAGGTGACGAACGACGCGGTTGCCTTGATCCGCAGCCTGGCTGAACTGCGCGGGCGCAATGCCGATTGGGGTGAAAAGGCCGTGCGCGAGGCGGCCAGCCTGTCGGCCAACGCGGCGCTGCAGGAGCATGTCGTCGACTTCGTCGCCCGCGACACGGCCGAACTGCTTCAACTCGCCGACGGCCGCACGGTCGAGGTGGCCGGCAGGAAAGAGGCGTTGGCGACGAAAGGGCTGCCGGTCGAAACGCTGGAGCCCGGCTGGCTCATCCGGCTTCTCGCCGTCATCACGGACCCGAACATCGCCGTCATCCTGATGCTGATCGGCGTCTACGGCCTCGTCTTCGAGTTCACGAGCCCGGGCGCGGTCGCGCCCGGCGTGATCGGCACGATTTGCCTGCTGCTCGGGCTCTATGCGCTCAATCTCCTGCCGATCAACTATGCCGGCCTTGCCTTGCTGCTGCTTGGCATCATCTTCCTCGTCGTCGAGGTCTTCAACCCCACTGTGGTGCTTGGGCTGGGAGGCGTGGCTGCTTTTATGCTGGGCGCTGCCATGCTGCTCAAGACCGAGGGGCCTGGCTTCGAGATGTCGTGGACCGTCATCGGCATCGCCGCCGCCCTGACGCTTGGCCTGGCGCTGCTGACCGGCAGCTATCTGTGGGCAGCCCGCAAGAACGTTCCGCGTGTCGGCGCACAGGCCATGCAGGGGTTGCCCGCGAAGATCCTCGACTGGGAGGGCGGCGAGGGCCACGTGCTGGCGCGGGGCGAGCGCTGGCGGGCGAAGGCCGACGAACCGCTCGCAGTCGGTGACAGCGTCGAGGTGGCTGACGTCAGAGGTCTCGTGCTGACGATACGGCGCCGCAATGCGGGAGGCGATGGAGCAAGGCAATGATCATCGGTTATGTGGCCTATCTGGTAGCAGCGCTCGTCGTGGTCATGTTCCTGTCCGCGGCCATTCGCATCCTGAGGGAGTATCAGCGCGGCGTGGTCTTCACGCTCGGCCGCTTCACCGGGGTCAAGGGTCCCGGCCTGATCGTCCTCATCCCCTTCGTGCAGCAGATGGTGCGGGTCGATCTGCGGGTGGTGGTCCAGGATGTGCCGCCGCAGGACGTGATCTCGCGCGACAACGTCTCGGTGAAAGTGAACGCGGTGCTGTATTTTCGTATCGTCGACGCCGAGCGGGCGGTCATCCAGGTCGAGGACTTCATGGCAGCGACAAACCAGTTGGCACAGACCACGTTGCGTTCGGTGCTCGGCAAGCATGAGCTCGATGAAATGCTGGCCGAACGTGACAGGCTCAACAGCGATATCCAGGAGATTCTCGATCAGCGGACCGATGCCTGGGGCATCAAGGTCTCCGATGTCGAGATCAAGCATGTCGACCTCAACGAGAACATGGTCCGCGCCATCGCCAAGCAGGCCGAGGCCGAACGGCTGCGGCGCGCGAAGGTGATCAATGCCGACGGCGAACAGCAGGCGGCGGCCAAACTCGTCGAGGCCGGCAAGATGCTGGCCGAGGCCCCGCAGGCCATGCAGTTGCGCTATTTCGAGGCTCTCCACGACATCGCCGGCGAGCGCTCGTCGACGGTCGTGTTTCCGGTGCCGATGGATCTGCTCGGTCATTTCATCAAGCAGGGTGGGGAGAAGTGAATGACGAAAGCGGATGAGAGCGTAATCTCCCCCCTTTCGGAGGGGATTGGCGGCTTCGGCGTCCCGCCAATCCGTCCCAATCAGAACCTGACGTTGAGGTTGGCCTTGGCACCATTGTCGGCGGCGTGGGCGCCGAACTGGCCGGCATAGAAAAGGCCGAGCGTCGCATTGGCCGACATCTGCAGGTCGAAGCCGGCCTCGATGACCGCGCTGTCCCCTGCGACAGGCACGCCGCCGATGGTGAAGGCATCGCCGCCGGCGAAGGCGAAGGTCGCGGTCGGCGTGACGTCGCCGAAGGCATGGCGCCAGCCGAGCGTGCCGCGCGCCGTCGCCTTGATCCCGCCGAACCCCACATCGGCGGAGGCGCGCAGGCCGAACGTGGTGAAGGTGGCGTCGGTATTGCTGCTTTGGCTGGTCAGCGCGGCAACACCACCCTTTTCTGTGAAGCCTTCGGTGTGCACGCTGACATGGGCGAGGTTGGCGAACGGCTCGAACCTGAAGCGGTCGGCATCGACCTTGTAGGCAAGTTCGCCGAAGACCTGCGCGGTGGAAGCGTCGTAATCGGCCGACAGGGCGTCGGCGAAACCATCAAAGGCGACGGAGCGTTTCGTCGAGATGCTGTTCCAGCTGTAGGCGGCGCCGGTGCGGAAGGCGACGGCGCCCCAGTTCGTCCCGCCATAGAGGCCGATATGATAACTGTCGCTGTCGCCGGAGGATTGACGGTCGTCGGCGTCGAAGGACGCATGACTGTAGCCGCCGAGCAGACCGACCCGCCCGTCGCCGACAAGACCGTCGGCGCCGGCCAGCAGGCCGCCCGTCGAGCGGTCGAAGGCGGCGGCATTGCCGTTCGAGTCCGTATCGCCCCATGAGCCGAAGGCCTGGCCCCAGACGGCGAAGCGGTCGGTGTCGGCCGCCGCCATCGCCGACCCGCCCTCGCCATAGGCCATGACCGGCAATGCGGCTGCGCCGGCATCGCCGAACGCGGCGCTGATCCGGTTGGTGGCGGCGTCGCGGATGAAGCGGCTGTCCTCGAGCAGCATCCCCTTGGCCGAGGCATGGATCTCGCCGGAGATCGCATCGAAAGCCGTCTGGGCTTCGGATGCCGTGCCAAGAGCGAAGATCGCATCGTAGAGCGCATTGCCGGTGCCCAGGCTGTCTGCTCCGCCGGCCGCGGCAATCTGGTTCGGCGTCATCGCCACGCTGGCGAAGCTTGTCTTGGCCAGGTCGAGATAGACATTGTTCGCGTCATAGGTCAGCGTCGGCGCAATGAAGACCGAGCCGCCTTCAAGACTGGCGCTGTCGAAGGTGCCCGTGACACCGCCTGCCGCCGTGACGATCGTATAGGTCGTGCCGAGCGCATAATCCGGATAGGCGATGACATCGACCGTGCCGCCACTGAGCGTCACCGTACCGGTGGCGCTGATCAGATCGGATGTACCGCCGCTTTCGACTTCAACAGCATAAGTCGAGCCCGCCAGGAAGGTCGTGTCGCTGACATTGATCGTGCCGATCGAATTACCCGGCGCAAAAGTCCCACCCGAAGCAATGATCACATTGCCTGCCGTGCCCGATCCGCCAAGCAGGCCGCCGGTGACATTGATCGCGCCGCCGAGCGAGCCGTTGACATAGAGGCCGCCGCCGAAAACATTCGTCGTCCCGGTGAAGCCGGAGGAATTGCCGGTCATGTTGGTGTTGCCGGCGATCTGGTTGATGGTCCCCAGCCCGCTGATGCCAGACGCAAAACCGTAATTCGTTTCGATGTGGTTGAAGTTGAGCGTGCCGCTGCCGAGGCCGAACTGGATAGCCGCCGCAGTAACCGTTCCGGCTGCCGTGGCCGCCGAACCAGAAGCGCCGCCAATGTTGAGCGTGCCGATGGAGTCCGCATTGGCGGCCAGCACCACACTGCCAGCCGAAACCGCGCCACCGTTCGAAATCGTCAGTATGGCGGTGCCGTAATAGCCGACGTAAAGGTCCGAGCTGTTGGTCCAGATCGAGCCCGCGCCATCGACCGTTATCGTGCCTGTCGACCCTGCATTGTATCCCACAATTCCGAAGGCGTTGCTCACAGTGCCGGCGTTCGAGACCGTCAGCACGCCGGCGCCGCCATAGCCGACGAACAAGTCCGAGCTGTTGGTCCACGAGCTCGCGCCGGTAACCGTCGCCGTGCTGGTCAAGCCTGCCCCGACACCCACATAGCCATTGGTGTTGCTGACCATACCCGCGTTAGAAACGATCATCGTGCCTGTACCGCCATAGCCGACGAACAAGTCCGAGCTGTTGGCCCAGACCGAACCAGGACCATCGACCTCAACGGTGCCAGCGGAGTCGCCATTATAACCCACATAGCCCTGGGTGTTGCTGACCGCACCGCCGTTCGAAATGGTCAGCGCACCCGTACCGTAGGCGCCGACGATCAGGCTGGACGCGTTGGTCCAGGTTGAACCGGCTCCATCGACTATCGCCGTGCCGGTCGAATCTGAATACGTGCCCACAATGCCTTGGTCATTGCTGACGGCGCCGCCGTTCAAGATCGTCAGCGTGCCGGCTCCGCCTTGACCGACATAAAGGCTGGAACTGTTGGCCCAAGTCGAGCCAATGCCGGCGATAGTCACCGTGCCGGTAGAGCCGGCATTGTTTCCGATGATCCCCTCGACGTTGCTGACCGAACCGCCGTTCAAGACCATCAGCGTGCCGGTGCCGTAATCGCCGACATACAGGTCCGAACTGTTGGTCCAGGTCGAGCCCGCGCCGGTGACCGTCGCTGTGCCGGTCGAGCCTTTATCGTAGCCAACGTAGCCCAAGGCATTGCTGACCGCGCCGCCGTTCGAGACCATCAGCGTACCCGAGCTCTGATCGCCGACGAACAGGTCGGAACTGTTTGTCCAGTTCGAGCCGGCACCATCCACCGTCACCGCGCCGGTGGCGCCGCCGTAGCCGACACCCAGATGGCCACCCGTGCTGGCAACCGTCGCGCCGTTTGAGACCACCAGCACGCCATCGCCGCCATTGACGCCGAGCGACAGGGCAAGGCTGGAGATCCAGGCGGATCCGGCGCCGGTGACGTTCACCGTGCCGGCGCCGCCCCAGCCGATATAGCTGGACGTGTTGGTAAGCGTTCCACCGTTCGAAATCGTCAGGATGCCCGGCCCGCCGTCGCCTAGAAACACGTTGTGGGCCAGAGCATTGGCGCCGTTCACCACCGTGGCATTGGGAGAGACCGTAGCGATGGAAACATCGTCGCTCGATGTCGGGACGGCGCCAGTGTCCCAGTTTCCAGTCGTAAACCAGTCGCCGGATGTCGCGCCGGTCCATTCGTCCGCCGCAACGGGAGCGGGCAAGGCGACAACGCCGAGACCGGCCGAGCCAAGCATCAGCGCGAGCAAACTGACGCTGGCCATGTGCCGAGGATTGCGCGAGGGGTTGAGGTAACGCGTCGGCGCGGTCGGCGTCAGCAACGGATGTTTCAGTCCGGTCGCCTTGCGGCTTCCAAATGTATTCTGCGGCATTCAGTCCCCTGACATGACAGTCGTTTCGCCCTGACGCTGACATGTCATCGGAGCCAGGCGTTGTCTTGGGCAGGGCCGCACTGGAATTGGACTGGAGAGAAGTGCCGTGCTTTTTCCGCGCACTGTGGTGATTTGGCACTCAGCGCGGCGGGCGATTGCGATGCCGAAAAGCCTGGTCTGAGTGTCCAGCTTCTATCGCGCGCTCGTTGGCGTATAGCCGAAGCGACGACGAAAGCAGCGATTGAAGTACGACACGTCGCTGAATCCGCTTGCCATGGCAATTTCGCTAACCCGCATGCCATCGTTGTCTCTCTGCGACAACATCTTATGTGCTCCCTGCAAGCGCAGCTCGAGGACGCGCCCGGCAAAACCGGCCCCCGTTTCCTGAAGAAGATCATGGACATAGCGGGCCGACAGGCCGAGCTCCCTTGCGACACCTTGCGCGGAGACGTCAGGGTCGGCAAAGTTGCCTGTGATTTTCGCCAACACGGCCTGCAACCTGGCTGCACGCAGACCGCGCAAGCCGGCCAATTCGGCAGCCTCGCCTTTCGCGCCTGTCACCAGACCGATCAAATCGACGATCGTTGCCGTCGCGTGTGTTATGAGATCGGGTGAGATGAGAGGGCCGCCGGTCTCAAGAAGTTGACAGTAGCGTTTGAGAAGATCGAGAGCTTCGTTTTCGGCGCCGATCTTCAACGCCAGCCTGTCGTCGATCTGCGGGAAGGCCTGTGCAAGGACAGCGCGCGGGACCACCACGTTGGTCCACACATTCCTGTCGGCGCCGGTCATTTTCAGCGCTTCCGATGCTGTGACCAGAACCGCCTCTCCCTGACCGACACTGTATTCGCGGCCGGCTTGCGTCCCGCTCAGCAGGGTGTCGGCTTTGTTGATCAGCAGGAGATAACCATCGTTGCCATCCTCAGTGATATTGCTCGTCTTCCTCGTGGCCTGCCGGATCGTTCCGGACATCTGACCGAGAACCAGTTCTCCCACAGCCGTGGCTTCGATCGCGGCTTCGAAAGGCAGGTTTGCAGCTATGCCATACTCGACCGACCATATCTGCGCGACATGGATGTCTTGCCAGAGGGAGAATCGCTCGCGTTCGCTAAGATGCGATGGCAATTGAGCCGATGAAAACACCGTCTTTCGCGACAATGCGACACCCCGATAAAACACCAGCAGTTTAAAAAATGTCGAACGCAGTGCTTTCCATCCCAGGAATAACCAGCGACACTGATCGCTTGCGTTCAACTGATTGAATCAAACCCTTAATCGAGCTCAGCCACGCGTGGCGTCACCCAAAAGTGTGACGCCGCGAAATCCTCCGACGCGAGATCGGGGCATGCAAGGAACAGGAGGCGTGGTGGAGAGGCTGAGCAGCGAAGCATTGAGTTCGATTATCGGTGATATCTACGACTGCGTTTTGAATCCGGAAGGCTGGGCTGATGTAATGGTCCGGATCACCAGGGCTGTCGACGCGGCCTATACCACCATCGCGCTTGCCAGCACCGCCGACAATCATGGCCGGTTCGCGGCTCAATCGCCCTGGGATCCCGTACAGATGCGCGCGCTCCAGGAGGACTATGACTTTGATGGGATTCCAGGACTGAAGGCAGCCGTCATTGGCGACATAGACACGCCCGTTGCGACGCTGTCGCACATGAGCGAAGCCGAACTCCAGCAGACGCCATTTTTTCAGAATTGGGCCAAACCGCAGGGATTGCGCGAGGCTTGCATCACCAAATTCGTCCACACATCAGACCGGATCGGGCTCATGGGCTGCACCACGCATGCCAGCAGAGGGATCATATCAGCTGAAGAGCAGCGTTTCCTGGCATTGCTGTCGCCGCATCTGCGCCGTGCCTCCCTGATTGGAGATCTGCTCGATCAGACCCGCGTCACCGCCAGACTTTATCGCGAGGCGCTCGACCACCTCGCTGCGCCTGTTGTTCTTACGGGCGCCAGCGGGGCAATCCTGCATGCGAATGCGGCTGCCGATCAGATGTTCTCCATGCAAGGACCTATTCTTTCCAGGAACGGCCTGCTCCACGCGCAGAACCCCGCCGTAAACCGCGCTCTGCTGGAAGCAATCGCCCATGCGGCGGGCGCCGATGCTTCGCTTGGCTCCCGCGGCATCGGGCTGCCCATTTCAGCCGCCGGTCAACCGCCCGCCGTCGCCTATGTGTTGCCGTTGACCGAAGGAACCGCGCGCGCCGCCTTCCGACCCGCGCGCGCTGCCGTCTTCGTGTCGACCACGACGTCCTCTTCCCCGCTCCCGGAGGCCGTTCTCACAACGCTATTCGACCTCACTCCCGCAGAGGCGCGCGTCCTCCTGCGGATCGGTGGCGGATTGACTGCGTCCAAGAGCGCGTTGTCGCTCGGTATCGGTGAAAACACCTTGAAGACCCACCTCAACCGTATCTTCGCCAAAACCGGCACCAGGCGCCAAGCCGATCTCGTTAAACTCATTTCGGACATAGGCCCGCCCCTCGTGCCGGCCGGATCGCGCTGAGGCCGGCTCCTCCTAATCAGCTCCTCCAGCGTAATTGGCAGGTCGCGCATCCTTGTGCCGGTAATCCGCGACCAGCCGACTGAGGCCGAACAGCCACACCGGCCGGGAAAGTGCCGCGGCGCGCTCCAGGACAATTCGGGTGCGGTCCTGCCCAAGACGCGGCCGGCGGACAATGCAACACCGCAGTCTCGACAACACCTGGATCTCCGCGGAGCATTTCCGCGGCGGGGAACGCAACACCTTTTGGGGCAGCAACAAACGATGAAAACGACCCTTCTCGCTACAGCCTTCATTCTCGCGCCTCTCGGCATGGCGTCCGCGGCAGACATCAATGAGGCCTTGCCTGTCGACGCCTTCAGCTGGTCCGGCCTCTATGCGGGCGTTCACGTCAGCTACGTGGCCGGAAACTCCGATCTTTTCATCGACGGCGGCTTCGGCGGTGGGGGTACCGACCTTACCAGTTCCATGGATCCGGACGGTTTTATTGGCGGCATCCATGTCGGCTTCAATCAAGAAATGGCGAACCGCTTCGTGCTAGGTGCCGAGGCCGACATTTCGTACAATGACGCAGATGGACTGACGACCTTTTCCAGCGGTTTGCTTAAGAGCGAAATCAAGTGGTCGGGTTCGGCGCGGCTGCGGGCCGGCTATGCTTTCGATCGGACTTTGCCTTACATCACTGCAGGCGTGGCCGCGGCCAAGTATGAAGCGACTTTGATCACCGGCACCCCCACCGGAGACATACTGATCCACGACGAAACCCATATTGGCTGGACGGTTGGAGCGGGCGTTGAGCACGCCTTCACCGACAAGTGGATCGCTCGGGTAGAGTATCGTTACTCCGACTTTGGCAGCCAGGATCTCTCGATAGCAGATGGTGTCAACACGGTGGCGGACGTCGATCTCCAGACCCA
This sequence comes from Mesorhizobium sp., assembly GCF_004962245.1. Taxonomy (GTDB): domain Bacteria; phylum Pseudomonadota; class Alphaproteobacteria; order Rhizobiales; family Rhizobiaceae; genus Mesorhizobium. The sequence continues at coordinate 161,910 of NZ_SUHQ01000002.1, forward strand.
CGATATCCGGGTCGGCCTTAGCTACAAGTTCTGATCTGCCGGATCGAACAAAACCCCGGAGCTCGCGCGCCGGGGTTTTGGCAAACTTGCTTTTGTGCCGTCGTGGTGAGCGCGTGGCTTAACGCTGGTGATCGGCGAAAGCGGCGACGAAAGCAATCTCCCTCCTTGTGGCAGCTTCGCCGTCTCGCTCTAAATCAGCTTCTCCAGCGTGATCGGCAGATCCCTCACCCGTTTGCCGGTGGCGTGGAACACCGCGTTGGCGATCGCCGGCGCCACGCCGACGATGCCCAACTCGCCCACGCCCTTGCCGCCGAGCACCGAGGAATGCAAATCGGGGATGCCGACCGAGATCACCTCGATGTCGGGGATGTCGGCATTGGTCGCGATGAGATAGTCGGCCAGATTGTTGTTGACGATGCGGCCGTGGCGGCGGTCGACGATGCCTTCCTCGAGCAGCGCCTGGCCGATGCCCATGATGATGCCGCCCTTCCACTGGCTTTCGGCAAGCTTGGGATTGTAGAGCCGGCCCGAATCCAGCGCCGACACCACGCGTGACACGCGCACCGTGCCGAAATCCTCGTCGACGCGCACCTCGATGAAATGCGCGCACCAGCTGTGGCGGGAATAGTCGCCCTCGGTGTGCGACAGCGCCGTAGCGATGGTCGTGTAATTCTTGTAGCGGTCGTCAGCCGTCGAATTGGCCGGCATTGTATCGCCCATCGCCTCGATCTGCTCGCGTCCGACGCTGCCGAGCAGCTCGGCGATCGAGACCTCAGGGCCGTCGCCGCGCGGCGACCTTATGTGGCCGTTGGCGACGACCAGCGTGTTGGCCTGCAGCGCATGGAACGGCGAATTTGGATCGCTGATCGCCAGCCCGACCAACTGGTCGAGCGCCGCACTTGCCGCCTTGTGCACGGCGCCGGTCATCACACCGGCCAGCCGCGACCCGCCGGTGACGCCGGCGCGGGGATAGCGGGAGTCACCCAGCTTCACCACGACGTTTTCCGCCGGCACGCCCACCACTTCGGCGGCGGTCTGCGCCAGGATCGTGTAGGTGCCCTGCCCCATGTCGATCGACGAGCTTTCGACCTCGACCGAACCGTCGGCGAGGATGCGCACCATCGCCTCCCCATAGGCGCGCCGCACCGGATAGGTGCCGGCGGCAACGCCCCAGCCGATCAGCTGGTTGCCGTCGCGCATCGAGCGCGGCTGTGGGTTGCGTTTCGACCAGCCAAAGGCTTCGGCACCGGCAGCGAAGGCCTCGCGCAGCTGCCGTGTCGACCACGGCTTTTTCGCTTCCGGATCCTGTTCGGCGTAGTTCCTGAGCCGGATTTCCAGCGGATCGATGCCGGCCTCGTAAGCCAGTTCGTCGATGGCGCTTTCGATGCCAAAGGCGCTCGGGTTCTCGCCCGGCGCGCGTAACGCGCCCGGCACCACCGTGTTCACCCGCACGACATTCTGCCGCGACGAGAAATTCGGTGTCGCATACATGATCGAGGTGACCGAACCGAGCGGCTCGACCCACATGCCGTCGACCGAAGTCTCGTTGACGCCACGGTGCACGATCGACTGGATCCGTCCCTCGGCGTCGGCACCGAGCGCCACCGTCTGGCGCGTCGCCGCCCGTCCGCCATAGGCGGTGAAGGTCTGCGGCCTTGTGACCGCGAGCTTCACCGGCCGGCCAAGCATTTTCGCGGCAATCGCCGCCACCGCGCTATAGCCATATGCGAACGCCTTGGAGCCGAAGCCGCCGCCGATATAGGGCGAGACCAGGCGCACATTCTCGAACGGCACGCCGAACCACTCGGCATAGGTCCGTGCCATGCCGTCGAGCCATTGGCTGGGCTCCCACACCGTCAGTCGGTCGCCCTGCCACTGCGCGATCAGGCCATGCGGTTCCATCGGCGTCTGGTATTCGCGCGGCGTGTTGTAGGCGGCGCAGATCCGCACCGGCGCCGAGGCGAACGCCGCTTGCGCGTCGCCCCATTCCTTGGTCATCGTATCGATCGGGATGCCGTCACCGGCCTTTGGATCGTCGAGGTCGACAATGGCCGGCGTCTCGTCATAGCTGACTTTGACCAATGCCGCGGCCGCAACCGCCTGCTCGAAACGCTCGGCCACCACCGCCGCGACATGCTGGCCGCTGAAGGTGATGTCGCGCGCCAGCGGGCAATAGGGCGCATCCGGCGGCGGCGTGCCCAGCCAGTCCGTCGCGGTGTTGAGGCGCAACACATTGTCGGGCGTCAGCACCAGAAGCACGCCCGGTGCGCTTTCAGCGGCGGCGGTGTCGATCGAACGCACCCGGCCCGCCGCAATCGTGCTCTCGACGAGCACGGCGTGGCTAAGCCCGTCGAGCTGCTGCTCGACCGCGTATTTTGCGGCACCGGTGATCTTGGCCGGGCCGTCGACGCGCGATAGCCGCCCGCCCACGGATTCCGCGAGGACGGCGCCGTCCGACGCGTCGCCCCTTTTCGAATCACCATGCCGGGTTCTGGTTTCATGAACGGTCATGCCGTTTCTCCCACTTTGAGGATGGCGCGGGCGACGACGCGCGGCGCCAGTTCGATTTTGTAGTGGTTGGCGCCGTGGTCGGCGGCGCCCTCGATGGCGAGCAGGCTGGCGCGCCTGACGGCGTCCGGCTCCAGCACCTTGCCCTTCAGCGCGTCTTCCACCGCGCGAGCGCGCCACGGCCTGGTGGCGACGCCGCCAAGCGCCACTCGCAAATCCCTGATCGTCCTTCCGTCGGCCTCGAATTCGATGCCGACGGCGGCACTCGCGGCGGCAAACTCATAGGATTGCCGGTCGCGAACCTTCAGATAGGTCGAGCGCCGGGCGGCGGCGGAAGCAGGAATGCTGATCGCGGTGATCACCTCGCCCGGTCCAATCGCGTGTTCCCTGTCGGGCGTGGCGCCCGGCAGGAGAAAAAAGTCATCGACCGCGACCTGACGGTCGCCGAGATGAACAATGGCGTCGAAGGCGACCAGCGCCGTCGCGAGATCGCCCGGATAGGTGGCGATGCAGGCCTCGCTGGTGCCGAGCACGGCATGCCCGCGGGTGACGCCGCCAATCGCCGAACAGCCGCTGCCGGGCGAGCGCTTGTTGCAGGCGGGAAAGTTCGCCGGATCGCGGAAATACGGGCAGCGCGTGCGCTGCATAAGATTGCCACCGAAGGTCGCCATGTTGCGGAGCTGCGCCGAGGCCGCCTGCCAAAGCGCTTCCGAGACGGCGGGGAACCGGCTCTTGATGTCAGCATGGTCGGCGACGCTGCTCATCCTTGCCAGCGCGCCGATCATGGCGCCCCGGTCATCGACCGCGATCGTATCCAGTCCCCTGAGATGGGTGATGTCGACCACGGTTTCAGGCTCGGTGACGCCGCATTTGGCGAGATCGATGAGCGTGGTGCCGCCGGCCAGCAGCATGGCGCCGGGCAGCGCCGCCGCCTGGCGTGCCGCATCGATGGAATTGGCGCGCAGATACGAAAAATCCCTCATGACGCAACCTCCAGTGCCGCCTGGCGCACGGCGGCGACGATGTGGGGATAGGCGCCGCAGCGGCAGAGATTGCCGGCCATGTATTCGCGGATTTCGTCATCCGAGCCGGCACGGCCCTCGCGGATGCAGGCGACCGCCGACATGATCTGGCCCGGCGTGCAGTAGCCGCACTGAAAGGCATCCTGTTCGAGGAAGGCGGCCTGCACCGCGTGCAGCGTGCCGTCGCTCTCGGCAAGCCCTTCGATGGTGGTGACCGCCCTGCCCTCGGCCTGGGCGGCGAGCGTCAGGCAGGCCAGCACGCGCTGGCCGTCGACATGCACGGTGCAGGCGCCGCATTGGCCCTGATCGCAGCCCTTCTTGGTGCCGGTCAGGCCGAGATGATCGCGCAAGGCGTCGAGCAGCGTGACGCGCGGCTCGACCTCCAGTTCATGGCGATGTCCGTTGATGGTGAGATGGATGGGGGTTTTGCTTGTCATGGGGCGTCTGGCTCCAGTTGCTTGACGCGGAGGGGGAATGATCTGATGCCCGGCCGGCGAGCGGCAAGGTCATCTTATGGCTAGGTGTCGATGAAGGCTGATCTCCCCCCTTGAGGGGGAGATGGCCGCGAAGCGGCCAGAGGGGGGCGCCTGGCATAGAGCGCCAACCTCCATTTGCCGCAGGAGGTCGCGCCCGGTCGAACCGACCCCCTCTGTCGCCTTCGGCGACATCTCCCCCTCGAGGGGGGAGATCACGCTCTCGGCGGCTTGCAAGCTCTCAACACGTGACATACCGGTTCCCCTGATTACATGATAAAGGTGCTCCACTAAATCGGAGGCGCCTCCGTTTATTACGTGGGGGCTGACCCGCCCGGGTTCAAGCCCCGTATTCACAGTGGAGAAAAAATTGGTTTCGCAGCGCTTTGAGGCGAATCCGCGCTGCGCGCGCGTCGTTAAACGGAATCGACAACGCCGAAATCAGCCGCACATTCGACACCTGAACGTCGGCTGAGCCGAATTCGTTCGGCAATTTCACTGTGGCTGGAAATCCTCGTCGGCTGCCGGTTTGAAACCGCCCGACCTTTTGCGGCCTCAAGAAACAGCATCAGAATAGCGGTTCCCGCCTGCCTGAACAAAAGCTAACGGAAAAATTAAGCATTGATGGCACTGTGACCAATCTGCGCGATGAACCAGTCTGCCCGAATGAAGGTCAGGCAAAGGCTGGATGCTGGCCTATCGAGAAGAAAGGATTGCTGCATGTCATCCTTGCTCAACACAGGACTTTTGCCGCTTAGGCGCAGTCTGATCATGCTGGCGGTTTTGGTGCTTGGCATTCTGCCGGCGAGGGCGTTGGAGCCCGCTGATCTCCCGGAGCCGCCGGACACGGTGGCCTTCAATGTTCAGAAGAACGGCAAGTCGGTTCCAGTTACCTTGCGAGATTTGGAAAAGCTCGGTCTCTACAGGGTCACCACCCCAAGTCCATATGAAAAGGGGCAGCTTACATTTGAAGGCGTTCTGTTCCGCGATGTGCTCAAGCTCGTTGGATTGGAGGGCGAGGATTCCGTGACTCTGCGGGCGGTGGACGAATACGTTCAGATAATTCCGCGCGAAGATTGGACGGAAGGTCCTCTCCTGCTTGCCACCCGCCAGAACGGAAAATTGCTGACCCGGCGCACGCAGGGTCCTACCCGGCTGGTCTACCCGCTCAATGACCACCCGGCCTTCGATACGCCAGTCCACAAACCACGATGGGTCTGGCTGATCGAGACGCTCGAGCCCGGCGGCTAATCGGGATCCGGCGTGGCTCGCATGGTACGGTTTGGACCGAAAGGCTGGCGCGTTCCGCTCACCTACGGGACCGCCATTGCGGCTGCGGTAGCCTGTTCGGCCGTGTTGATCACCGTATTGTTTCTTAGCCTCAGCAAGATCGAAACGTCGCTGCCTCGGTTCGGCTTCTTCGCCATCCGCGAGTTCCACATTGCGATACGCGATGTAACCCACCTCAGGGACATGACTTCGCTCGCCCAGGCCGCACCCGGGTCTGCAGACAGCCTTGCGCAGTTATCGGCGGCGAACGACTTGGTCTACATTCGTTTCAAGCGGATCGACGGCACCGGGACAACGAGCGAAATTCCCGCCTACGCAAGTATCGTGCCGCGTGTCGTCGATGCGGTGACGCGGCTTGATGCCATGATTGCGGGCGGGCTGCCTCTCGACGAAAAGAGCCTGAAGGAAATGGGGCTGGAACTCGAACATCTCGTAGAGAGGATGAACGACGAATATTACAAATATGGAGACGAGATCAACGTAGATCTCTATTCGACAGAAAAAAGCCTGAAGAGATTCAATTACCAGATTGCGTTCGCCCTGGCGGTCTTGTCGCTGCTGGCTATCGGAACTGCCGTATTGCTTATCGGTCGCCGGGAAACGATAAAGAAACTGGAATTTCTGGCCTGGCGCGACGCCACGACGGAATTGAAGAATCGGGCCTGGATGTCAGCCAACAGGGACTTGATGCTGGACCGGGCAAGGCTGGCCGGCAAGCAACTCCGGCTTTTCCTGATAGATCTGGATCATTTCAAGAGCGTGAACGATACGTTCGGTCATCACATCGGTGATCTGCTGCTGAAAGCCGTGGCCGAAGTCCTGCAATCGGTCGAACGGCCCAACGAAGTGGTCGCTGTCCGGTTGGGCGGAGACGAGTTTGCCATCATGGCGATCGGGGATCGGCACACGGCAGCGGATGCTCTGGGAGATCGGCTTCGGGAGCAATTGAACCGGTTTGCCGAACTCGAAGGCCATCACGTGCGCATGGGAGCCAGTATCGGCATGGCATGTTTTCCCGAGCATGGTTCGGATATCTCCACCCTGTTGCGCAACGCAGACAGCGCCCTTTATGTAGCCAAGGCGGAAGGACGCTCTGGCTTCGTCACGTTTTCGCCTGCAATTCTCAATCAGTTCGACATGCAGCTTGGCGAGGAAGCTGGCATCAAGCGGGCGCTCAACTGCGACGAGTTCTTCCTGGTTTGGCAACCGCAATTCGAGCTGGCGACCGGCCGCATGACCGGCGCCGAGGCGCTTGTGCGTTGGCGCGATCCCGCTGCGGCAGCGATTCGTTTGCCGGTGTCGTTCATTCCAACTGCGGAACGAAGCGACCTGATACTGGAAATCGACAAGGTTGTGTTGAGCAAGGCTTGCCTGCAGGCAGCTCGATGGATGCCTGTTTGCGCCGATGATTTTGTTTGCTCGGTCAATCTTTCGGGCAAAAGCCTTCAAAACGATGCATACTTCGCCCACCTGCTTTTGGTGTTGCAGCAGACAGGATTGCCGCCGTCGCGCCTGCAACTGGAAATAACGGAAGGGGTCTTTATCCAGAACAGCCGGAACGCCTTAAACGCCCTGGCGGAAATTCGAAATATCGGGGTCGGCCTGGCACTCGACGATTTCGGATCCGGCTATTCAAGTTTCGGCTACCTTGCCGATTTCAACCTGGATCAGTTGAAGATCGACCAATCGTTCTTGAGCGGTCTGGAATCGTCGAAGAAGAAACAGAACATTGTTCGAGGCATCATCGCGCTGGCCAATTCCCTCGGTTTGACCGTTGTGGCGGAGGGTGTGGAAAACGAAACGCAGCTTGATTTTCTGATCGCCGAGCGATGTCACAGCGCTCAGGGGTTTTTCATGTCGCAGCCCATCGAAGAAACTTTGCTGACGGACCACCTGATGGCAAGGCAAGGCCGGATGAAGGATACGGACAAGTTCAGGCTGAGCCTTTCTGCCTAGCCGGTGTCTGGCCATCTGCCATGGCATCTTGTCAATCTGCATTGGCAGTCGGCCGCGGCCGGGGGCCGGCTTGCGGGCTCGAAGGACATGACATACTCGATCCCGAGACTATATTAACTGGGCCCGCCGGACCCTCCCCTGCCCGGTTCAAGCCCGGAATGATATTGGAGAAAAAATTGGCCGCACAGCCGCCCGCCCCGCTTGGAGACAAGGCCGAAGCAAAGCCGCTGCGCGCCGATGCGCAGCGCAACCGCGACGCGCTGGTCGAGGTCGCGGCGGTGGCCTTTGCGACCCGTGGTGTCGATGCCTCGCTGGAGGAGATCGCGCGCCAGGCCGGCGTCGGCATCGGCACGCTCTACCGGCATTTTCCGACGCGAGAGCATCTGGTCGAGGTGGTCTACCGGCGCGAAGTTGAGGCGCTGTGCCACGCCGCCGACGAGCTCGCCCTGCATCATCCGCCCGACGTCGCGCTCGAACAATGGATGCAGCGCTTCGTCGACTACATCGCCACCAAGCGCGGCCTGGCCACGAGCCTGCGCATCCTGCTCACGACGAATTCCACCCTGTTCTCCGACGTTTCGGGCCGGGTGACACTGGCCTTGCGGCGGCTGATCGAAGCGGCGGTGGCCGACGGCTCGATCCGCGGCGACGTCGACAGTTCCGATGTGCTGCACGCGCTGGGCGGCATCTATTCGGCGCCCGACACCGAGGACTGGCGCGACCGCTCGCGCCGGCTGGTCTCGCTCTTGATGGACGGGTTGCGGTTTGGGGCTGGCAAGGGCGCGAAGGGTGCGGGTGATCGCAGCGGGCAGCAGCCACCGCTCCGCTAAGCAGGCCACCGAAAGCGCGATAGAGCGAACTTCGTTTCATGCTGTCTCCGAGTGCTGACGCCCTACGAAGACATAGGTGTTGGAGCGGAATGGTATTAATCTGCGCGATCTGGGGTTTTCAGGGGCGCAGCAAAAGAATGGATTTCAGCGCAGGCCATGGCTATTTCCTCATCGGCGGCCTCATCCTGGTCGGTGCCGGGCTTCTGATCGTTTCGCTGATCGTCAATGTTCGCGTGGCACACAGTGTGCGCCACGACATACGCCATCGTGAAAAGCTGCTGGAATATTATCGCAACATCTTTTCCCAGCTCGGCGTGATCCTGATCGGAATTGGCGTTTCTCTGTTCATCTTCTTTTTTCAGCAGAATTATCAGGACCAGCGCAAACGCGAAACGGAGCTCCAGCTGGTTCTCGCCAAACTGGCGGCGCGCATTGCTCGCGGCGCCGCCGTCGTCGAATCCCTTGGCGAATTCGATGCGCTGCTGGATGATGGCGGACCTTACATCAGTCCGGAACTCGGTGGAACGAACGCCGCGATCAGCGCCCACGGGGCGGAACTCGGCAAGCAGGTCGCCGAGATCCTTTTGGTTGAGCGCGACGTTGAGGTTCAGGCGTTCGAGATCCTGAACCTGTCGCGCGACTTCGAAGCATCGTTCGTCGTCAACGAACTCGATCCCACGCTGTGGTTCAACATCGTCCGGGATGAGAGCGAGATCAAATATGCCACAACTCAGCTCGCCCTCGACTACAAGGACTTGCAGGACGCGATCGGCGGAGAGTCGATCGAGGTTGCGATCGCAAATCCTGAAAAGGAGCGAAAGATCAAGCAGGAGGCGCTCGATATCTTTTATGATGCTGACCTCTTGCGCCAACGCAGCAGAAGACTTCTCGGCCGTGCGTGCTGGCTTTTCAGCAAGGGGCGCAGCTTCGTCAACCTTGGACCGGTCGATGAGATCGAAGCCGATGCCAGGTCGCACCAGGAGTGGATCGATCGGTCGAAACGCTTCCTGACACAATTGACGTCGGGAAGCGGCGATTGCTTCAAATTGCTCCAGTTCACCCCGGCACCCTGAGCTGAGCCCAGTGTCTTGAATTGAGAAACGAGCCGGCGGCACGGTAGAGGGCGGGGTTTCGGTGTCGCGAAATTCCCGATTAAAACGACAGTTCTGCACCCGACTTCTGCGACGGATAACACGGGCGCACGCCAGTTCAGGTAGGTTTGGGACTCGATTTTGCGGCGCCCTGGCCTAATCGCCGCTGGTGCAGAACGGGATAGCCATTCCGGTCCGAGGCCCTATAACAGGCCGACAGGATTGTGATGATCAAGGGGAGACGATGCGCTACATACGTCCGCTTTCAATAGAAGATGCCGTTGGCCAGTTGGCCGGAGCGGCCGGCCCGGCCGCCATCCTCGCCGGAGGCAGCGACCTCCTGGTGAGGATGAAGGGCGGCTTTGTCGAACCCGAGCTGATCATCGACATCAAGGCGATCGAGGGCTTGAGTGAAATCCGGGAAACGGCGGACGGCTTCAGCATCGGTGCTGCGGTCCCCTGCGCCGCCTTGGGAGAGAACGCGGCCCTGAACAAGGCATGGCCCGGCGTCGTCGAGGCGGCCAAGCTGATCGGCTCGAAGCAGGTGCAGGGTCGCTGCACCATAACAGGCAATCTCTGCAATGCCTCGCCGGCCGCCGACAGCGTGCCGGCGCTGGTGGCCGCCGGCGCCAGGGCATTGATTGCCGGGCCAAGCGGCAAGCGCACGGTTCCCGTGGAGGCCGTGCCGACCGGACCGGGCAAGACCTCGCTCGCCAAGGGCGAGATCATCGAGGCCATCCTGCTCGACAGGCGCGCGCCGCGCTCCGGCGATGCCTATCTGCGTTTCATTCCACGCACGGAGATGGACATCGCCGTGGTCAGCGCCGGGGTGAACCTGACGCTCGATGAGCACGGCGTCGTCAAGTCGGCCCGCGTGGCGCTGGGCGCCGTGGCCGCGACGGTGCTGCTGGTCGAGGAGGCAGCCGAGGCCCTTATCGGCAGGAAGCTGGACGAAGCAGCGCTGGAGCGGCTCGCCAAGGTCTGCGCGGGGGCCTGCCGCCCCATCGACGACAAGCGGGGCACCGTCGAATTCAGAAGGAAAGTTGCGGGTGTGCTGGCCAGGCGGGCAGCCACGACCGCCTATGCACGTGCAGGAGGCAAATGATGGCTGGTGTAGCAGTCTCAACGACAATCAACGGCGACAATTTCGAGTATCTTTGCCAACCGGACGAGACGCTGCTCGACGTGCTGCGCGACCGCCTCGGGCTGACCGGCGCCAAGGAAGGCTGCGGCACCGGCGACTGCGGCGCCTGCAGCATCATCCTCGACGACCGGCTGGTGTGCTCGTGCCTGGTGCTGGGTGCTGAGGCTGAAGGCCGGCGCGTCGAGACCATCGAGGGCATGGCGCATGGCGACACGCTGCATCCGCTGCAGCAGAAGTTCCTCGAGCACGCGGCACTGCAATGCGGCATCTGCACGCCGGGCTTCCTGATCGCGGCGAAGGACCTTCTGGCCAAGAACCCCGACCCGACCGAGGAGGAAATCCGTTTCGGCCTCGCCGGGAACCTCTGCCGCTGCACCGGCTACGACAAGATCGTGCGCGCCGTCCAGGACGCGGCAAACGTGATGAAGGGAGCCTGACGATGAATTTCGATCCACGTTTCGCGGGGCGCAATTTCACCTCGGTCGGCACGCGCCCCATCCGTCCCGACGGCGTCGACAAGGTGACGGGCCGCGCGCGCTACGGCGCGGACTTCAACATGGCCGGCCAGCTGGTCGGGCGTGTTCTGAGAAGCCCGCACGCGCACGCCACGATCAGGAAGATCGACACGTCGAAGGCGGAGAAGCTCGCCGGCGTGAAGGCGGTGATCACCGCCGCCGACCTGCCCGACCTCACCGACGGCGATGCCGCCATGTACGACATCCTCGACAACTGCATGGCGCGCAAGAAGGCGCTCTATGACGGCCATGCGGTGGCCGCGGTCGCAGCGGTCGACGCCCGCACCGCAAGGCAGGCGCTGAAACTCATCGAAGTCGACTACGAAGTGCTGCCGCATGTGACCGATGTCGACGAGGCGATGAAGCACTCGGCGCCCGTGCTCAACGACGCTATCTTCACCGAAGGCCTCGAGGAAAAGCCGGCCAAGCCGTCCAACGTCGCCAAGCGCACCCAGTACGGCCATGGCGACGTTCATCAGGGTTTTGGGCAGGCCGATTTCGTCGTCGAACGCTCCTTCAAGACCGAGCAGACGCATCAGGGCTATATCGAGCCGCATGCCTGCGTGGCGAATGTCAGCTCCGACGGCACCGCCGACCTCTGGGTCTGCACCCAGGGCCATTTCGTCTACCGCCAGCACTGCGCCCAACTGCTTGGCATGGAAGCTTCCAAGCTGCGCGTCACCTCGTCGGAGATCGGCGGCGGTTTCGGCGGCAAGACCCATGTCTGGGCCGAGCCGGTGGCGCTCGCCCTGTCGCGCAAGGCCGGCCGGCCGGTCAAGCTGGTCATGACGCGCGACGAGGTGTTCCGCGCCTCGGGGCCGACCAGCGCCACCTCGATCGACGTCAGGATCGGCGCCCGCAAGGACGGCACGATCACTGCGGCCGAGGCGACGCTGCGCTATTCCTGCGGCCCCTATGCCGGCATGTGGGCCGAGCTCGGCGCCATGACCGCGTTTGCCTGCTACAGACTGGAGAACGTCAAGACGGTCGGCTACGAAGTGCTGGTCAACCGGCCGAAGACGGCGGCCTATCGCGCGCCCTCGGCGCCGATGGCGGCGTTCGCGGTGGAAAGTGCTGTCGACGAGTTGGCCAAGGAGGTCGGCATGGACCCGGTCGAGTTCCGCATCAGGAACGCCGCCCGGGAAGGCACCAGATCGTCCTACGGCCCGGTATACGGCCCGATCGGCATCGGCCCGACGCTTGAGGCGGCGAAGAACCATCCGCACATGAAGGCCCCCCTGGGCAAGAACCAGGGCCGCGGCATGGCTTGCGGCTTCTGGTTCAACTTCGGCGGCCAGACCTGCACCGACCTCAACATCGGCATGGACGGCTCGGTCTCGCTTGCCGTCGGGACGGTCGATGTGGGTGGTTCCCGCGCGTCGCTGTCGCTGGTGGCGGCGGAGGAACTCGGCATCGCCTATGAGCATGTCAAGGCGGTGGTCGCCGACACCTCCAGCCTCGGCTACAACGACATGACCGACGGCAGCCGCGGCACCTTCTCGTCCTCGATGGCAACGATCTCGGCCGCCCGCAACGCCATCAAGATCCTCAGGGAACGCGCCGCGCAGACCTGGGACATCCCGGTCGAGGACGTGGTCTGGGAAAAGGGCCACGCGATTGCCAAGGGCGAGAAGTACGGCAACCTTGCGGCGCTGTCCCTCAAGGAGATCGCGGCCAAATCGGGCACGACCGGCGGGCCGATCGCCGGCCACAGCGAGCTCGTCGCCGACGGCGCCGGCGTCTCCTTCGCCACCCATATCTGCGATATCGAGGTCGATCCCGAGACCGGCGCCACCAGGGTGCTGCGCTACACGGTCGTGCAGGACGCCGGCAAGGCGGTGCACCCGACCTATGTCGAGGGCCAGTACCAGGGCGGTGCCGCGCAAGGCATCGGCTGGGCGCTCAACGAGGAGTATATCTACGGCAAGGACGGGCGGCTGCAAAACCCCGGCTTCCTCGACTACCGCATCCCGGTCTGCTCGGACCTGCCGATGATTGACACGCAGATCCTCGAGATCCCCAACCCCAACCATCCCTACGGGGTGCGTGGCGTCGGCGAGACCTCGATCGTGCCGCCGCTGGCGGCGATCGCCAATGCGGTGTCGAACGCCGCGGGCGTACGCATGACGCATATCCCGATGTCACCGCCGCGGATTCTCGCGGCGATCGAGGCTGAACGGGGAGACTGATGGTCGAAGTGACGCTCTGGGGATCGCTTGGCGCGCTCGCCGGAGGCAAGAGCAAGGTCGAGATCGAGGCCAAGGACATCAGGGAGCTGTTCAGGAAACTGGCTGAGCAGTATCCCGGGATGGAGCCGTGGATTGATCGGGGGATTGCGGTGGCGATCGACGGGACGATTTATCGCGATACGTGGTCGAAGGAACTGCCACAGGGGGCGGAGATTTTTCTGCTGCCGAGATTGGCTGGGGGGTGAGTGGGGGCGAGGACGCGCGGTATATAGAATGGCAGCTTTGCGCCTAATCTCGGCCGTAGAGATCAGCTTCGCCGCGTCCTGAAAGCAGACATCGCAAGCGAGGACTCCGGAGGTCGCGGTTGCGCCAACCCTACTCGGCGGCCGTCTCCGATGGCGCCTCTGCCGGCCCCGAAGGCTCGGCCTCGGCACGGGGCTTGCGCCGTGAAAACAGCGACCTGAGCGTGACGTAGAACACCGGCGTCAGGAACAGGCCGACGAAGGTGACGCCGAGCATGCCGGAGAACACCGCGGTGCCGAGCGACTGGCGCATTTCCGCGCCCGGGCCTGTTGCGATCATCAGCGGCACGACGCCGAGGATGAACGAGAAGGCAGTCATCAGGATCGGCCGCAGCCTGAGCCGGCAGGCTTCGACGGCAGCCTCGGCGGCCGACAGGCCGCGTTCCTGCGCCTGCCGCGCGAATTCGACGATCAGGATCGCGTTCTTGGCGGCAAGCCCGATCAGCACGATGAGGCCGATCTGCACGAGGATGTTGTTGTCCAGCCCTCGGAAAGACACGCCGAGCAACGCCGCGAGCACGCCGAGCGGCACCACCAGCACAATGGCGAACGGCAGCACCCAGCTTTCATATTGCGCCGCCAGCGCCAGGAACACGAACAGCACCGACAATGCGAAGATATAGACAGCGGCATTGCCGGTGTTGCGCTCCTGATAGGCGAGCTCGGTCCATTCATAGGAGGTACCGGCCGGCAGCGTCTTTGCCGTGATCCCTTCCATCAATGCCAGCGCGTCGCCCGTGGAAACGCCGGGCGCGGCGTTGCCCTGCAGCGGCACCGAGACGTACATGTTGTAGCGCTGGACCAGCGCCGGGCCGGTGACGTCGCGGATCTCGATCAACGTGCCGAGCGGAACCAGCGCGCCGGTCGCCGAGCGCACCTTCAGTTTCAAGATGTCGGCGCGATCGAGGCGGAACGCCTGGTCGGCCTGCGCCCGCACCTGGTAGACGCGCCCGAAAGCGTTGAAGTCGTTGACGTAGGCGGTGCCCAAATTGATCGACAGCGTCTCGAAGATGTTGGGGATCGGCACGTTCAGGATGCGCGCCTTGTCGCGATCGATCGCCAGGAAGAATTGCGGGCTCGACGCGGAGAACGTGGTGAACACGCCCGTCAGCCCCGGCGTCTTGTTGGCCTCGCCGGCGATTTCGTTGGCAAGCGCCAGGATCTGCCGCATGTCGGCGCTGTTGCGCTCCTGGATCTGCAGCTTGAAGCCGCCGGCATTGCCGACGCCGCGGATCGGCGGCGGCGGCAGTGCGATAATGAAGGCTTCCTTGATGCTTTGCAGGCTCCCGAACAGATTGCCGATGACCTGAGTCGCCGACTGGCCGGCTTTCAGTCGCTCGTCAAACGGCCTGAACCTGGCGAAGATCACGCCCGCGTTGCTGGCGTTGGTGAAGGTCGCGCCGGAGAAGCCGGCGAAGGCGACTGCGTAGTCGACGCCTGGCGTTTTCTGGATGATCTGCGACGCCTGCTGGATGACAGCATCGGTTCTCGACAGCGAGGCGCCGTCCGGCAACTGGACGACGACGATCGCATAGCCCTGGTCGAGCGACGGAATGAAACCGCGCGGCACCGTCTGCACCATGTAGACCGTGGCGTAGATGAGGGCCGCGAAAACGGCCAGCATGGCGGTGATCGCTATCCACGAGCCGACCAGCACGCGGACGATGCTCGCATACCAATGGGCGACCCTGTCGAAGCCGCTGTTAAAGCCGTCGGCGAGCGCCCGTCCGAACCGCGCCAGGAAAAAGCGCGGCGGCGCCGCCGCGGCGTGGTGCGGCTTGAACAGCAGTGCGGCCAGCGCCGGCGAAAGCGTCAGCGAATTGAATGCCGAGATCGCCGTCGACACCGCGATGGTGATCGCAAACTGCAGGTAGAACTGCCCAGAAATGCCGGGGATGAAGGCTGTCGGTACGAACACGGCTATCAGCACCAGCGAGATCGCGATGACCGCCGTTCCGACTTCGTCCATGGTCAGGTGCGACGCCGGATTGGGCGCCATCCCGCTGGCGATATTGCGCTCGACGTTTTCGACCACGACGATCGCATCGTCGACGACGATGCCGATCGCCAGAACGAGGCCGAACAGCGTCAGCATGTTGAGCGAGAAGCCGGCGGCGTAAAGCACCGCCAGCGTGCCGATCAGCGACACGGGGATCGCCACGATCGGCACGATCGCCATGCGCCACGATTGTAGGAAGACGATGATGACGATGATGACCAGCAGCATCGCCTCGAGGATCGTCTTGTAGACCTCCTGGATCGACTCGGCGACGAACTCGGTCGGATTGTAGACGATGTCGTAGCTCAATCCCTTCGGGAAGTCGCCTGAAAGCTCCTTCATCTTGTCCTGGATCTCCGCGGCTGCGGCGAGCGCATTGGTGCCCGGCCGCTGGAAGATGGCGAGCGCCACCGCCGGTTTGCCGTTGAGATAGGAGTTGGTGACATAATCCTTGGCGCCGAGCTCGATGCGCGCCACGTCCTGCAGCGAGATCAGGCGGCCGTCGTCGGTCGATTTGACGATCACGTATCGGAAGTCGCGTGCGTCGTTGAAGCGGCCTTGCGTGGTGACCGTGTACTGGAACGCCGTGCCGGTGTTGGTCGGCGGCGCGCCGATCGAGCCGCCCGACACCTGGACATTCTGGTCGCGCAGCGCCTGCACCACATCGCCCGAGGTCATCCCCAGGGCGGACAGTTTTTCCGGATCGAGCCAGATGCGCAGCGAGTATTCGCGTTCGCCGAAGATGATGAGGTCGCCGACGCCGTCTAACCTGAGCAGTATGTCGCGCACCCGCGAGCGGGCGTAGTTCGAGACGTAGAGCTGGTCGTAGGTATTGTCGGGCGACAGCATGTGCACGACCATCATCAGGTCGGGCGAGCTCTTGGTGGTGGTGATGCCGAGGCGGCGGACTTCTTCGGGCAGGCGCGGCTCGGCGACCGACACGCGGTTCTGCACCAGCACCTGCGCCTGGTCGAGATCGGTGCCCAGCTTGAAGGTGATGGTCAGCGCCATCGCCCCGTCGCCCGACGAATAGGACGACATGTAGAGCATGCCCTCGACGCCGTTGATCTCCTGCTCGATCGGCGTTGCCACCGTCGCTGCGACCGTCTCGGCGTCGGCGCCCGGATACTGCGCGCGAACGACGATGGTCGGCGGCGCGATCTCGGGATATTGCGCAACCGGTAGCTGGGTATAAGCAATCCCGCCGAGGATCAGCAGGACGATCGAAACGACCGATGCGAAGATCGGACGGTCGACGAAGAAATGTGCGAACCTCATTGCTGCAACTCGGCGGTCTCGGCCTTGGGCGGCAACGTCACCATCTCGACCTTCACCTTGGTGCCGGGCCTGGCGTGCATCAGCCCGTTGACGATGATCGTCTCGTCGCCGGTCAGGCCCTGGCGGATCACCCGGTAGCCGTCGAGACGCGGGCCGGTGCGCACGGGCTTCGCCGACACCATCCCGGCCTCATCCACCAGGAACACGATGCGGCGATCCTGATCGGCGCCGATCGCCTCGTCGGGCACCAGCACGCCGCTATGCGGCAGCGACCCCGGCACGTTGATGCGCCCGAACATGCCTGGCTGGAGAACGCCGTCGGCGTTGGGAAACCTTGCACGCACCCGCATGGTGCCGGTCGCGTTGTCGATCCGGTTCTCGGCAAAGTCGAGCTTGCCTTTGAATACCGCCTCCGCGCGGTCGGCGACGCGAACCACCACATCGAGCCCGCCGGCGCCTTCCTGCATGCTGCCGCCGCGCTCCTTCGCGTCGCGGGCGTAGCTGAAATACAGGCGCTCATCGACGTCGAAATAGAAGTCGATCGGATCGCGCGTAACGATGGTCGTCAGCAAGGTGGAATCCGGCTGAACGAGGTTGCCGACTGACACCAGCCGGCGGTCGATGCGGCCGGACAGGGGCGCCTTGATCTCGGTGAATTCCATGTTCAGGCTGGCCGTCGTCAGCGCAGCCGTCGCGCCCTGCATCTGCGCCTGCGCCGAAAGGTATTCCCGCCGGCGGTCGTCGACCGTCGCGGTTGAGATATTGCCGGTCTTGGCGAGTTCGTCGGCGCGATCCAGCTGCATCTTGGAGAATTCGAGCAGACTCTTGGCGACGTCCACCTGCGATTTGGCGGCATCATAAGCCGCCTGGTACGGACGCTTGTCGATGGTGAAGAGCAGGTCGCCCTTGTTGACCAGTGCGCCGTCCTGGAAGCTGACCTTGTCCAGATAGCCGCTGACGCGCGAGCGGATGGCGACCTGGTCGACGGCTTCGAAGCGCCCGACGAACTCGTCGTCTTCGACGATTTCACGAACCACCGGCTTGGCCGCCGTCACCTCGGGTAGCTGCTGGTCCTGCGCGAACGCAGCGCTGCTGAAAGCCATGCCGAGCAGGAATGCCGCCGACACGGCGGCGCGGGCAAGCCAGTCGGCCGATCGACGGGGCCGCCCGCCCGCGTCGCGATGCAACTGCCCATTCCCTGGGGTGTCCATTTGCGTCCTCGCTCGCTGGACCCGGAGGTCGGTTGATCCGCTTCTACGCTCAGGCTTTTCGTTGAGATCAGAGCACTGCAGTGTTGTGTATGGCGACATGATCATTTTCCATGTGGGCTGAAATGTCCACCCTGTGGCTGCCTCGCCATCGGGCTAGGGCCAGTCGCGATTTAAAGGAAACCGGACCGTCCGCTTCCGGCCCAAGGCAGACGATTGTCTTCGCCCAAGTCTGGCCGCCGCCAGCAAGAATTCGTCCTCCCCCTAAACTCCCAGCGTCGGCTCGGTATTCACCTCCAGCGCCTCTTCCGCCTCGTGATCGTCGGGCAGGACCTCGCCGTGCACCCCCAGCGGCCGGCCTATCCAGATCGGGTCGACCAGGTGGTCGCGCTTGGGATTGGTGGTGTTCGGGTGGATGAGGATGCTCAGGCCGCCGTGGTTCAGCATCAGCCATGGAACCAGCGTAGCGAAAATCTCGGTGGCGAAGGAGACCTGGTACATCGCCTGTTCATGCGGGCCGACCGGCTCGTCGCGCCAATTGCCCAGGCGCACGCGGAAACGCTCGCCGATGCGCAGGCGCAGCCATTCGGCATGTTGCCGCTCGGCCTGCCCGTCATAGTAGATATGCGCGTGATAGCTGGCAATTTCCGAAAGCGGCCTTGGACTGGCGGCGTCTTCGTTCACCTTGATGCTCTCCTTCGATGATTAGACCCGAAGCATGGAAGGTCGACCTTGTCGATTGATGCCGCGTCTTGCAGGACCGGGACAACCGTCTCACTACCCACCCTAGTCACCCACGCGCTGCAGTGTGCCGAGATGATTGCCGTCGAGGAACTCCAGGGTCATGGCCGACGCCTTGCCGTCGGGGCCGAGCACAAAGCTTACGCCAGATGGCGCGTCCGGCGTCTCGGCGTCCGGATAGGTCAGGAACATGTCGCGGTCGAAATGCTTCAGCGAATACGACCGGGCGCCGCCCGGCCCGACCTTGAGCACAAGGCCGTCACCCTCACCCGACACAACCGCATCGCCGATGAAGTCATTGAAATAACGGCCTTTATAGGCGCTGGCCGGCCCGGCCGGGCTTGCCGGAGACGGCGGCGAAGCATAGGTGGCCTTGGCCGCCGCGACAGCCGGGCCGAACAGGCTCGCATAGGCGTCGTCCCATGCCTTGACCCAGTCCTTCTCGACCTTTCCGTCAAAGGCCATGTCGGCAAAGCTCTCGGACAGCCCTTCCGGCACCCCTGTCGAAAAGGCATTGGCGACGATCACGATGCCAAGCTTCTCCTCCGGGAAAAGTGTCACCAGCGTGCGGGCACCGACGCTGAAGGCGCCGGCATGGCCCCAGCTCAGCCCGTGCCGGCCGAATTCGACATTCCAGCCGAGGCCGTAGAAGGACTCGCCGCCGGAGACGGGGTTTTTGCCCCGCGTCATCAGGGGAACATGCGTCTCAGCCAGCGCATCGGCGGCAATCAGCGGCTTGCCGTCATAGACGCCATTGCCGAGCACCAGCCGCATCCATTGCGAGAGATCGCGCGCGGTGGAGCTGACGCCGCCGGCCGGCGCCTGCGCATCCGGGTCGCGCTTTATCTTCGCCGCCCAGACGCCATCGACCCTGACATGCAGTGCGGCGCGGTTGGCATGCTTGAGGAAATCCGCATAACGCGAACTGGTCGAATTCATTCCAAGCGGGCGGTAGAGCTTCTCCTCGGCCACCTCTTCCCAGGATTTGCCGGTCGGCCTGGCGGCCGCGACGGCACCCTCGGTCAGTCCGAAATTGCTGTAGGAATAGCCGGCGCGAAAGCTCGACAATGGCGGCACGAAGCGCAGCCGATGCAGGATCTCGGCGCGGTCATAGCCGATGCCCTCGAGGTCGTCGCCGGCGGTGCCGGGCAGTCCGCTGCGATGCGAGAACAGGTCGCGGACCGTCAGCTCGCTGGTCGGATAGGGATCGGACAGCCGGAAGGCCGGATCTAGGTCAGCGATTTTGGTGTCCCAGGAAACAATCTTCTCGCCGACCAGCGCCGCCACGATCGTTGATGAGACCGGCTTGGAAAGCGAGGCGATCTGGAACACCGTGTCGGCGTCGACGGTCTCCACTTTGCCGGCCTCGCGATGCCCAAACCCTTTGAGAAAAACCACCTTGTCGTCATGGACGACACCGATGGCGAGACCAGGCACCCCGCCATCCGCGACGACGCCTTCGGCGAGTGCCTCGAGCTTGGACAGGGCTGCCGCGATCCGGTCGGGCACAATGGTGTCGGCTAACGCCGCATGCGGCGAAAGCCCGATGACGGCGATGAGGGCCCACATCCGCCAACGGTGCAGAGTCCGATCCAGCCGCACGCTCCAGTTCCTCCCTGCATGCACTGGTCATACTACAGGCCGACGCAGGGAAGGCCAGCCCTCGCCTGCGCGGTAGAGCGAAGTCCGCTGCGCGATCCCAGCGGCCTCCCTGGGGAGCCAGCCGGTCAACGGTATCGAACCGACCATCGCTCAACGGCGACGACCGTCATGAAGAACCCGATCGACAACAGGGATGAGAGCACGATGGCGGCATAGAGCCGGTCGGACTGATAGTTGAAGGTCGCCTGGATGATCAGCGCGCCGAGACCTTTGTCGGAGCCGATCCACTCGCCGACGATCGCACCGATCACCGCGGTCGCCGAGGCGATCCGCAGCGAAGCGAAAAGCATCGGCAGCGCGCGCGGCAGGCGCAGGCGCCAGAACACCTCCCAACGCGTCGCCGACAGCACGCGGAAGAGCTCGTGCTCGCTGGCGCTGGCCGATTCCAGACCCCGGATCATGTTGATGAGCGTTGGGAAGAAACAGATCACTGCCGCGATCACGATCTTGGGCAGCATGCCGAGGCCGAAGATGAGGATGATGACAGGGGCCAGCGCAAGAACCGGGATCGTGTTGAAGAACAGCACGACCGGAAAATAGGCGGCCTGAAGCGTACGGCTGTGCACGAAGGCGACCGCCAGCAGCACCGCAGCGAGGTTCCCGAGCACGAAGCCGGAGAGCGCCTCGATGGCCGTCGGCCAGAGGTTCGACAGCAGAAGCGATCCGTTCCTGGCAAACACGCCCGCGATCGCGGTCGGCGTCGGAACGATGTAGGCGGGCACGCCGGCGAGCGGCAGCAGGACCTGCCATGCGAGAATGAGCGAGCCAGCGCCGAGGATCGGCAGCACAGTCTGCGCGAACGGCGAAAGCGGGACACGGGTCACGAGGCCGCTCCAAGAGCGGAGCGCATCCTGGCCATTGCCGCGACGATCGCCGGATCCTCCCGCGAGCATCTGTTGTCCGGTCCCTTCAGCGGACGAAGGTCGTGGTCGGCGACGATCCGTCCGGGATGCGCCGCAAGCACGATCACCCGCTGCCCGAGATAGACGGCTTCGGCAATGGAGTGCGTCACGAACAGCACGGTCGTTCCGGTCCGCCGCCAAAGGTTCAGCAATTCGTCGTTGAGGCGATCGCGGGTGATCTCGTCAAGCGCGCCAAAGGGCTCGTCCATCAGAAGCAGGCGCGGCTCGCCAAGCAGCGCCCTGGCGATCGCCAGCCTTTGGCGTTGTCCGCCGGAAAGCTGATGCGGCAGGCGCTCACTGAGCGCCGACAGGCCGACGAGTTCGAGCAACTCGTCGGCCCGGTCGTCAATCATGCGCGACAGGCTGCGGCGGCCCACCTGGATCGGCAGCCGCACATTCTCGCGCGCCGTGCGCCACGGCAAAAGGGTTGCGTCCTGGAAGACGAAGCCCACGCCGCGGCCGGAGCGCACCGCCGACGGCGTTTCGCCCATCACGCGTATCGTGCCCGCGAGTGGCACCAGCAGGTCGGCGACAACCCGCAGAAACGTCGACTTTCCGCACCCCGAAGGCCCGAGAATCGACAGGAACGTCCCGGCCTCGACCGTCAGGTCGAGACCGGAGATCACCGTCACGGGCGAGCCCCGGCCGGGATAGCCGACGTCGAGCCCGGAGGTCTCGATGGCCGGCGCCGCCATCAGGAGGCGGGCGCGCCGAGCTTCGGCCGTTCAGCCGCACTGAGTTCGAGGATCTCAGTCGTATAGACGTCCTCGGCCTTCGGCCTGCCGTTCGGATACTGGCCAATCTGGTCAAGCAGCGCGATCTGGCTCTCGATCGAGGCGGGATCGAACGTGCCCCATCCGTCCTTTTTCGTGTTGTCGTCGAACGACAGTTTCAGCACCAGGGGGATCGTCTTCTTTTCCCAGCCTGCGTCGATCTCGGGATAGGCAGCGACGAGCTTGTCGACCGCCTGCTCGGGGTTGGCGTGGACCCAGCCCCACCCCTTGGCGACCGCGCCGATGAATTTCGCCAGGGTCTCGGAATCGGAGTCGATGGCGCTGTCGGTCGCGAAGTAGACGTCGGCATAGGATGCCAGGCCCAGATCCGACAACAGAAGATCGATGCGATCATCGCCGACGACGCTGAGCGCCTGCGTGTTGGTGATCCAGCCGCCGATCGCATCCACGTCGCCACGAACGAGCGGGGCCTTGTCGAACCCGACATTGACGATGGTGACCTCGGAAGGGTCGATCTTGTTCTTCGCGAGCATCGCATCGATGGCGAAGCGCGCGGTCGGCTGCGTGCCGATCCGCATGCCCTTCAGATCTGCTACCGAGCGGATCGGCTTCGCCGGTTTCGAGGTCAGCGCATAGGGCCCGGTGCGATAGCCGCAGGCGATGATCTTCACCGGAACGCCGCTCGCCCGCGCGGCATAGAGTTGAGGCGATTCGGAGAATTGGCCGAGTTGGGCGGCGCCGGACACCACTGGCGGCACGGTGGCGGCGTTCGGTCCGCCGGGGCTGAACTCGACTTCGAGCCCGGCCTCCTTGAAGTAGCCATTGGCGACGGCTGCCACGTCGCCGATCTGGCCGTTCGACATCAGCCAGTCATACTGGACGACGAGCTTGGCGGCAGCCGAGGCGCTGGCGCCAAACAGCTGAAGTCCCGGCCCGAAAGCCGCCAGACCGGCGGCGCCGGCCTTCAGGATCGATCTGCGATTCCACTGCGATGTGTTCCCACTCATCTTCTTGCTCCGTTGCTGGACTGTTTGCATGCGGCGCGGCCCTTCTTGCGGGGCCGTCGCGATCGGATTCACTCTTGCGTGTCGTGATAGTCGCCCGGTCCCGCGCCGGTCCAGGCGTAGAGCTCCCACAGCGTCCCGTCCGGGTCGTGGAAGTAGGCGCAGCGCGCGTTCCAGACATAGTCGCCGGGCGGCCCGACGAACGGCACTCCCTTATCCGACAGTTCGGCGTAGAGCCGGTCGACCTCGCCGGCGCTTTCGAGTTCCATGGCGACGCACGCCTTGTGCGCCTGCTTCGGCGAGCGGACATTCGAGACGCCGCAGTGGCGATTGATGTGATCCAGCTCCCATGCGGCGAGCGTCACGCGCTCGGAATGAAAATCGACAAAGCCCTCGGCGCGGCGTCTGATCCGGTAGCCGAGCTTCCCCGTATAGAAGTCGATGGTGCGGTCGATATCCTCCACAAGGAGGCAGATATCGGTGATTGCCTTGGTCTGCCCGAGCGACATGGTCATTTGCCTCGATTGATCTTTGCGGTGAGTTCGACGCCGACGCGCGATGCGGCGCCATCGATGTGCCGGCGCATCCCCTCGCCGGCAGCCTGCGGGTCGTGCGCGGCGAGCGCGTCGTAGATCCGCACGTGCTCGGCGACGTTGACCTCGACCAGGTCGTGCAGCGGGTTCGTGAGGCGGGCATAGTGGATCGACTGGCGGATCTGCTCGCAGACGAAGGAAATGAAGGTGTAGATGTAGCCGTTGCCCGTGGCCCGGGCGATCGCCCGATGGAAAAGCAGATCGGCCTCGATGCTGCCGTCCTCCCAGCGCTCCTCGCCACCCATGCGGTCCAGCGCAGCCTTGATCGCGTCAAGATCGTCGGATGTGCAGCGCGCCGCGGCCAGCGTGGCGGATTCGGTTTCGAGGATGCTGCGCAGCTCGAAGAGCTGCTCCATGTTGCGCTGGTCCTTCAGCGCTTCGCGGTCGATCCGGATGGCCGTCCGCTGTTCCGGTGCCATGACGAATGCGCCCACGCCCTGACGCGCCTCGATCATGCCATCGGCGCGAAGCTGCGCGATCGCTTCCCTGACAACATTGCGGCTGACGCCGAATTTGTCGGCGAGCTGGCTTTCGGTGGGAAGCCGGGCTCCCGGGATGATGTCGCCGCCCTCGATCTCGCGGCTCAGATGCGAGGCGACGCGATGCGGAAGCGCCTCCACGCTGCCTATGATGGACGAACGCTGCTTCATGCGGCTTTCCCCTACAAATCGCTCCGATCGGGCATGAGACACGCGGGATTGAACAGGCCCGCCGGATCGAAGGCGGCCTTGATCGCGGTATGAATCTGCCGCTCGTGCTGCGACAGACCGGCCCAGAACACGTGACTGCGACTGCGCCCCACGCCATGCTCGGCGCTGAACGAGCCGCCGAGCGCTCCAACCAGCTCATAGAGTCGGGTCAAGACCGCCTGACCCACGGTCCTCGCTTCGCCGGGCTCGCAATCCGTGGGAGGCAGCACGTTGAAATGGATGTTGCCGTCGCCCGCATGGCCGTAGGCCAGCGGTGTCCAGCCCGGCCACTCCCGCACGATGCACGCGCGGGCCTGCTCGATCAGCTTCGGCACCTCGCTGAGGCGAACCGAGAGGTCGGTGCGGACATGAAAGCCACGCCGCGCCTGCCCCTCGACCAGGCCCTCCCGGATGGCCCAGAATGTGGCGGCCTGGGAGCGGCTTTGCGCGACGACACCGTCCTTGATCAGGTCGGCCTCGAGGGCGCGCGCCAGCATCGTTTCAAGAAGTCCGCCGGCGTCTATGCCTGGCCCACAGGCGAGTTCGACGATCGCATGAACCGGACACGCCTGCGTCAACGGCGAGCGCAGGTTCGGATCGATGAGATGGGCCAGCGGCAGGCACTCCTCCCCGATGACCTCAAATGCGCTGAGAAGGTCGGAGCAGAGATGCCGCGCCATCCGGAAAAGTTCGCACGCCTGGCTGAAGCTGCCCAGCCCGACATAGGCGGTCTCGACCTGCGTTGGCCGGGGCGAGAGCCTGACCTCGACGCCGGTGACGACCCCGAGCGTCCCCTCCGCGCCGATCAGCAATTGCTTCAGGCTGTAGCCGCGATTGTCCTTGCGCAGCCCGTTCATGCCATTCCACAGTGTGCCGTCCGGCAGGACCGTCTCAAGCCCGAGCACCAGGTCACGCGTCATGCCGTAGCGCAGCACATTGATGCCGCCCGCATTGGTCGCGACGTTGCCGCCGATCGTGCACGAACCCTGCGCACCGAGCGCGAGAGGGAACGTCATGTCGGATGCTTCGGCGGCATCCTTGACGTCCTGCAGCACGGCACCGGCGTCGGCCTGCAGCGTGAAGTCCAGTGGATCGACGGAACGTATCCGGTTGAGACGCTCAAGCGACAGCACGGCGCAGTCCGAATTGTCCGGAAGCGCACCGCCGACAAGTCCGGTATTGCCGCCTTGCACGACGATGGCGACACCGCTCTGCGAGCACCATCTCACAAACGCCTGGACGTCTTCCACCGATTTTGGACGCGCGACGAAGCGGGCACTACCGCGCCGGTCGCGGCTCCAATCGACGAGGTAGCGCTCTGCCAGCGGCGACTGTCCGTCTATCAGCGCATCACCCGCCAACGGCGCAGGCAGCTCGACAATTGCGCCAGAAGCTTCGCGTTGAAGAGATGGACGATCCGTGATCATGGGTCCGATCATACGGTCATCCTACAACTTCGGCAAGTCTCCAGTTCGCCTCAGCGGACCGTCGACATCGCTTCCAGGATCTTCGCCGCCTTGATCGGGGGAAGTGCCGGATCGCGGCGAAATGATGTCAGCGGCGGGTGGAACCCGTGATCGCCCGGTGACGTAGCCAGGCGGCGAGAATGCGCAGCGGTTCGGGCGACATAAAAACAGGAACTTAAAGCGCGTCGCATGGATCCCTTCGGACGCGGCGCGCTTTGATCTCATGGCGGAACCTGAACGGTGATCTTGATCGATGAATAATAGGCGGCGACATTCGCTATATCCTCATCGCTCAAGCTCTTGGTCACGACAGTCATCTGCTCGTTCTTGCGCTCGCCTGCCTTGAAGGCCATCAACGCCTTGACAAGATAAGCCTCCTTTTGCCCGGCTATGTTCGGCGCCTCGGGCAGCTTGGCGATGCCATCCTTGCCATGGCAAACTTGGCACTTCAGCATGACCTTTTTGCCCGAAGCGGCGTCACCTCCGGCCTCAGCAAGAGACGAACAGGCAAGGAGCACAGCCAGACTTACGATCAAACCTCGCACTGCGAACTCCTACGTCCGAGGGGAAACGAGCCAGGCAGCGGCAGCAAATGTCCGCCGCCTGGCGAAGGCGTTCAGTCGCCGTAGGAAATCCGCCAGACGGCCCCGGCCAGATCGTCGGATACCAGCAGCGAGCCGTCGTTGAGCACCTGAACATCGACGGGACGGCCGAGATACTCGCCATTCTCGTTCAGCCAGCCTTCAGCGAACACTTCAGTTTTACCCGCCGTGCCGTCCTCCTTGAGCGAAGTGAACATGACCCGCGCGCCCACTGGATCGACGCGGTTCCACGAACCGTGCTGGGTCGAGAAGATGCCGCCCCGGTATTTTTCGGGGAACTGTTTGCCGGTATAGAACGAGAGGCCGAGGTCGGCCGCGTGAGCCTCTTGCTCGACCTCCGGGAAGATCACGCCTTCGGGCACCGTGGCGTCCTTGTACTCAACCGTACGAATCTTGCCGCCGCCATACCAGGGGAAGCCAAAATTCTGATCCGGTCCGGTGACACGGTTCATTTCACCCGGAGGGATGGTGTCGCCCATGCCGTCGACCTGATTGTCGTTCACCCAAAGTGTCTTGTCCTTCGGATTAAAATCGAGACCGAGGGGATTACGCATTCCGCGCGCATAAATTTTGCGATCGGTGCCGTCCTGCTTCATGCTTATGATGCCGCCGATGCCCAGTTTCTCGAATTCCGGGAGCACTTCGGGCGCTGGCACATTGAATGGCTGGCCGATGGTAATATAGAGGCGTTTATCGGGTCCGATGCGGCAGGTTCGGGCCGTGTGATTGTAGCTCTCGTCGGATGCAGGTATCAGCTCGCCCTGCTTGACGATGGCGAAAGCCGCGACGTCGGGACCTTCGTAAAAAAACTCGGCGGCCGGGAACCACAATACGCGGTTCTGTTCGGCCAGGTAGAGGTGGCCATCCCTGGAGAAACAGACGCCGTTCGGGACTGCCATCTTGATCGAAGGCGCGAAGACCTTCACATCATCGGCGACGCGATCCTTGTTGCGGTCGGTCATCGAATAGACAAGCTCCTTGCGGGTACCGACGAACGTCACCACACCCTGTGGTCCCACGGCCATATGACGCGCGTCGGGAACGATGGCATAGAGGTTGATCTTAAAGCCGTCCGGGACTTTGATTTTCGCTGCGATGGCCTTGAGGGCTTCGGCGTTTTCCCCCGTCTGCGGGATCGGTTCCATCATCGGTGTGCCGGTAGTCTTGAAGCCGCCGAGTTTCTCGAGATTGGTGTCCTGTGCAAAGGCGGACGTTACGCAAAAGGTGGCAGCGCATGTCAAAACGAAAGCGAGTTTCTTGATCACGATATCCTCCCACGTGGCCAGCTTTGCGGCATCTGTGGTAGCCAGATACAACATTGCGGGCGGTTGCTCTGTGCGAAATTACCAGCGCCGAGCATGATCTGCCGGTCGGACTTGACGACCGAAAACGTTGCATAACTCAACCCACCTGACGATCACTTGGGACGGCTGGTTGCCACCACAGCATAACATGTTGGCTCGCCGGGCACCAATGATGAACGCCAGGCTGGTCGCGACCCGATTGGATTGAGAGGCACCTGGGCCGAGGCTTGCAACCGCCCTCTCCCCTCGACCGACCGCGCTGGGAAGGCCGTGACCTCGCGCGGTCAGAAGCGCAGATTGGTCCTTCGCCGTTGGTTCGACAGCGGGCCTCGCGATGCACTTTGTCGGGCCCGTCGACTCGCCTTGCCGATCACCGCGCCTAGATAGACTGTGCGCTGGGCGGGGAACTCCGTTGCAAAAGGACGTGAATATGCCTGAACAGATACCATTGAACGACGGCTCCACCATTCCCCAACTCGGCCTTGGCGTGTGGCAAGTCGATCCGGCCATTACGGCCCAGGTCGTGAGTTGGGGGATCCAGACCGGCTACAGATTGATCGACACCGCCGAAGGCTACCAGAACGAGGAAGGCGTCGGGCAAGCGATCCGCACGGCTGGCGTCACGCGAAGCGAATTGTTCATCACCTCGAAACTGCGCAACGGCGCCCATCAGCGTGACGCCGCGCTTCGGGCCTTCGACGAGACGATGAACAAGCTCGGGATCGAACAGATCGACCTGTTTCTGATCCACTGGCCAGTGCCCAGCCAGGACAAATACGTCGAGGCATGGAAGACCCTGATCGAACTCAGGCAAGGCGGCCGG
The DNA here is from genome assembly GCF_004962245.1 of Mesorhizobium sp. GTDB lineage: Bacteria > Pseudomonadota > Alphaproteobacteria > Rhizobiales > Rhizobiaceae > Mesorhizobium. The sequence continues at coordinate 190,235 of NZ_SUHQ01000002.1, forward strand.
CTCAAATCAATCGGCGTTTCGAACTTCAATCGGGATCATCTGGAGCAGATCATCGGCGAGACCGGGGTCACGCCCGTCGTCAACCAGATCGAGCTCCATCCCCGGTTTCAGCAGCGCGACATCAGAGAATTCCATATCAAGCACGACATCCGCATCGAAAGCTGGAGCCCGCTGGGCAGTGGCCGGCTGTTGAGCGACCCGACCCTTGAAAAGATCGCCGCAAAACACCGCAAGTCCGTGGCGCAAACAATCATCCGGTGGCACCTTCAGGAAGGGCTGATCGTCATTCCAAAGTCGATCCACCAGGATCGGATCGCCGCCAACTTCGATGTCTTCGATTTCGAGCTGGACGCGGCGGACCTCGAGCTTATCCGAGGCATGGATTCATCAGACGGTCGTACGGGCGCGAACCCCGCCACGGCTACATTCCTGTTCTGACGGACCTGCGGCTGGTCACGCGGCGACCAGCCTCGGCCTCATATCCCGGACCCATCCAGCAGCGGGACATCCTCCCCTTCCCAGGGACTGGGCATTGAACCCTTGCTCAGATTGGCTGCGGGAAGCGGCATCCAGCACTTCAACTCGGGTTCGGCGTATTCGACCACGCGTCCGGGCGACGAGTCGGAGGCGCGCCATCCTTCGCTGCCAAACTGATCGGCTCGAGACCAGTAAGCCAGGTCGACTTCCGCCGGCCCCTGTTCGGACGGTCGAACCGTGACAAGGATCCTGCTGCCATCCCTTGGCGCACTCGACATGTGACGCCACCGATCGGGCTCGTCCATCGCATTTCCTCCTGCGCCGGCATGACGACCTCGGCTGTCCAGACGAATAGTCGCTTTGCATACAAGGCCGGTCAACCCGAACTTTGCGCAGGACAGCTATATCGTTGCGGCCGGCCGCCCTGGCGCGACGGGTATCCGGGTCATGACTGAACCTTGGCTTTGACTGCCCAGGCTCTCGTTTTCAGGGGAATGGACCCGTCCTGGCCGCGCGGCAGGCTATCGCGGAGCCTCTCCATCAACCTCTGGCGAGCTGCGGGGGCGAGGCTCATGCAATAGCCGGGCGCCGGCCCTGCACCCAGGGTGAAGGGGTGCCAGTAGTCTTCAAAATCCTTGAAAACAGCCGGCATTTCAATCCGGGTGCAGTCGATGGAAACGAAGCCGGCCTGCTTCGCAAGGCTGGTCAATCCGTCTTCGGTGCAAAATGGAAAGCGTCTGTCCTCGGTAAGGTCGATGGCGCCGGGGTCAAGCGCCGTCGCGGCGGTCCAGAAGGCCCGCATGAATTCCACCCCGCCGCCGGGATAATCCCACACATAGAATCCAATCGTCGCTCCGCGGCGGGCCACCCGCCCCATCTCCGCGAGCGCCTTTTCCTTGTCAGGGATGAAGTTGAGAACAAGCGCCGACACGACCATGTCCTTGCTGCTCGATTCGAAAGACAACACCTGCGCATCACCAGCGAGAAACTCGACACGTTTGTCCGGCACGTTTGCACGCGCCTTGGCGAGAAAACCCTCCGATGGATCTACGGACACCAAGCTCCTGGGGTTGCAACGCGCCAGGATGGCTGCGGATAGCGCCCCGGTTCCGCAACCTACCTCCAGCCAGTCCAGCCCCTCGGCCGGATCGAGCCAATCCAGGAACAGTGGAGCGATCTGACGGCTCCATCGCCCCATATAGAGGTCGTAGCTATCCCCGGCCTGCCAAGCATCGTGACGCGCTGCCTCAGCCATCGCCATCTCCTCCCTGAGATAATTTCAGACCATTGGACCGCAGCAAGAATACGCCCGCCTCCCTCGCAGGAACAGAGGCACAGGAAGGTGTAACCCGGGTCGTACCCGGATGCCTCGACTGGTTCTTCTTCCGGCAAGGATATGGCAGCCGTCGCGCAGCGGCTGCGCCATGCCAACGTGCCCACAAGGCAGACGGAGCGGGCACCGGACATCTCCGATCCGGAAGGAAATCGACTGCGGATGGTAGCCGCAGTCGATTGGCTGGTGACTCATCGGTCCGCTATAAGCGGCTTCCGGCAATCAGAGCTTTCTAAAACTCGCCGACTATCGCCGCTTTGCCGTTCTGGGAAATTCCAAGACCTCTCCGGGCGGGCGCTTGTACTGGGCCGCGACAATTGCATCGATCAGAGGATCCAGGGCAGCACGGGTCTCGCTGCTTGTCTCGTCATCGCCGCGCAGATAGTGGCAGGCTCGTTCAAGATGAAGGTGTGCGGCGGCAAAGTCGCTTTTCATAGCTTCTCCTTATTGCCCGCCGTTCGGCAAACATGGTCGGTTCGGCTTACCCGAAAGCCAATATCCACAGGCGCATTTAAATCAAATTTGCCGGTTAACCTGATCTTCATAGTGCCGCGGCGATCATCGCCATCGCGGCCATGTGTTGAGTTCCGCCTCAGGCAACAGACCCGCTCCGGTAACAGGGGCGGGTTTTTGTTTGGAAGGCTTGCCCGAAGCGGCCGCCTCCTGAGCGGATCACCAAGCGCGGCACTTGGCTTGAGGCAAGCTTGGCATCGTGCGTTAACCCTCATCACTCCAGCGGTTCATGCTGGTAGCGTTCATCCATGCCGAGCGTTGCCAGAGCGGCGATAGGCGCCTGCTCTTTCACACGGCCGTGGCTCAGGATCACCACGTCGTTACAGAACGAGATGGTGCTGTGGTGACGACTGTTGACTATGGTCGTGCTGCGGCCGGCAGGCTCTTGGCGGCGCGGCGCCAGTTGACCGGCTTGTTCAGTAAAGGCTAATAAGGCAGCGTTACGCGACGGATCCTTGTCTGTTTTTCGGATTTGGCGTTGCTTCGTCACGGTCCGCATCCGCCAGCTATGATAGGCCAGGCTGATAGAATGACCGACCTGATTTGCCTCGAATTCGCCCCGATCGTAGAAGAGCGGTGCTGATTGCAATGCTGGCGGCATCCGTCGTTGACCAGTTTTTGCGGAGAAAACGAAGGCTCCAATGATCCAGGACAATGCCACGGTCGGCGTGGTGGTGCCGATGTTCAACGCCGAGCGAACCATTCGCGCCACCTTGACCAGCATCTGCCAGCAGGACCATCAGGCGTTGGACGTTGTCGTGGTGGACGACGGGTCGACGGACCAGTCCGCCTCGATTGTGGCCTCCTGTGCTGAGAAAGACCGGCGTATTCGCCTTATGAGGCAGTCGAACGCCGGTGTTGCGCAGGCTCGCAACAGTGGCGCGGCCTCCACCGATGCGGAGTTTCTGGCGTTTGTCGACGCGGATGATCTCTGGGCGCCATCCAAGATCGCACTGCAACTGCGCGCCCTGCAGGAGGGCGGCTCTTCGGTGGGCCTGGCATATTGCTGGTTTGCACAGATCGACGAGGACGGCCGGGTATTCTCACTATACCGGCCCGATGCCGATGGCAGCGTTCTGCAACGGATGTGCAGAATGAATTTTGTCGGCAACGGAAGTTCGATGCTGGTGCGTCGCTCCGCATTCGAGCAGGCGGGACAATTCGATCCTTCCCTGAGGGCCAGGAATGCGCAAGGTTGCGAGGATCTTCTGATGTGCCTCAGAATAGCGGAAAATTACGAATTCCGCGTCGTGCCTCAGCATCTCGTGGGTTACCGGATGACGAACGTCAACATGTCGAGCGATGTCAAGCAGATGCTTCGCTCTTGTGAGATTGTTCTTGCCGAGTTTCGCGAAAAATATCCGCAGTTCGGCAGCGATCTCGATGCCCATCTGGTCGACATGATTTGTTGGCTTGCGGTGAGAGCTTTGATCGGCGGGCAGCTTTACGCGGCCTGCGACCTATTGAAGAAACTCTTCGTCCTGGATCCGCGCACGGCGATTTCTCGCCTGCCCAACATGGTAGACGTTTACTGCAGGGCCAGGTTGGTTCCTCGCTGGATCAAGGTTGGAGTGAAACGGATGCGCAACAAGAACGCCAAGTTCCGTCCGCTTTATGAAGAGACCAGCTGGTGAATGTGAGCGCCTCACTGTTCGAACGGTTGCGGCGGCTCATCCGATTGGCGGCATGTCAGTTCTCTGCTGTCTGCCGAGATTGCGCCTCCTAGGCGGGGGCGTCGCTTGGCACCTGCCATTTCAGCCGGTCTCAGATCACGGGGGTCTAGGTGCCGGCACCTTGTGTTTAAGACCTTAAGCGCCGCCTTCGACGGGAGCGGACGGATCAATACTCCTCGGACCTGACTCGCGAAGCTGGCGCGGCGTCGGCGTCTTGAGGGCCACCTGGACTCGCCTTCGAAGCCACTCCAGAGGAAATGGCTGGCATATGAAGGTCGGATCGGCGTCGAAAAAACGCCCGGAGGTACAGATGGAATGCGGTGAGGTCGGAACCATGCGCTGTTTAACGGCGGGCAGTCTCGGCGCAAAGCGACGCAGCCGCCGCCACAGGTCTTGTGCAGACGGCTTTGCGAAGACATGAAACAGCGCGGCCGGATCGATCCGTGTTGCGTGGACAAGCGGAGCGATGGCCGCGCGTGGCGACGTGCGGGCGGCCTCGCTGCCATAATACGCTGAGGCCACGCCATCGGACCAACGAAACAAGAAAGACGCTAGCTCGGGATGTCGCGTGCGGACTGTTTCAAGGACGATCCGGTGCGATGTCAGCATGACGACATACCTGGTCGACATAGAAGATGGGGATCGCCGGTAACCAATCAGATACTCCGGAACGACATCATAATCGCAGATCGCGGCAATGTTGAGCTGCATCTGCAAGTCTTCGGCTCCTTGGGCGCCTGCTGCTCTGAGCGACGGGTCGTATCCCCCGGTTGCCGTAAGAACTGATCGCCTGATTAGCGGTGAACTTGCATTGCCGATAAAGTTCTCAACCAGCAGCCAGTTGTGGACGTCGCCGCGAGCGAGAGTTGGCGGGGAGCATTCGATCACCCAATCATCATCATCGATGACCCGATACCATGCGTAGACAAGGCCGAGAGACGGCCGCGACTGAAAGAGGCGGTGCTGCTTTTCCAGCTTTGTCGGGTGCCACACATCATCCGCATCAAGTGGCGCTATAAATTCACCCTTCGCCGCATGAATTGCCAGGTTTCTGGCGACAGCAACCCCTTGGTTCTGCTGTCTCAGATGAGAAATACGCGGATCGCTGGTTGCAAATGCCTCGACGATCTCAGTGGTCCGGTCGGTCGACCCGTCATCGACCACTATGATCTCTAGCTGTTTGAAAGTTTGCGAGACGGCCGACTGGAGGGTGTTTCGGATAGTCTTTTCCGCATTGTAAGCAGGAATGATGACGGAAACTGCGGGTTGCATATCGAAAAACCTGCTTTTGATGAACGACGAAAGACGGGAGCGCCACCAGCCTAAAATACTAGCATGCTCGAGCGGGATAGCATCAAGCCGCGCCTCTCCCTACGGCTACTTCAACCTCTGAGAATTGCCCGGTCTTTCGCACTTACGGCGGTGACATGTGCTAATATGCTGGTTTCAATCCGCCCAAACTTGTGGATGCCTTCATGCTTCCTTTCATTTCGCTCCCATCCGTGCCCGTGGCCTCGTGGTCTTATTGCCATCAGCTATATGCTTGAACACTCACATGTATCGCGTTTCTGCCGATGGGGATGGCATCCGCGATCGGACATGAGCGTGGTTTTTACAGTTCCTGCGGCGGGAGACCGATGGTGATCCCGCGCGTTCTCCTGCAGCTTGGTCGGCTGGTGCGGCGCCGACGCCTGCGCCATGCTCCCATCATACTGATGTACCATCGCGTTGCAGATATCGCCGTCGATCCGTGGGGGCTAGCCGTCCATCCGGCGAGGTTCGACGAACAAATCGAAGCGCTGACGCGGAGCCGGCGGGTGGTGCATTTGGATGAACTGTTTGATGTCATCGCACGGGGAAAGCCGGGCAAACCGCTTGCGGTTGTCACGTTTGACGACGGTTATCACGACGTCTACAGCAACGCTCGCCCGATCCTACAGCGTCACGACTGCCCGATGACGCTGTTTGTTGCGACGGGAGCAATCGGAAGCGGCAGAGAATTCTGGTGGGATGCGCTCACGCGCATCTGTCTTGAGACGCCTGAACTGCCTGACCAACTCGACATCACGATCGAGGGAGGCAGGCATCACTGGCTCATCCCGAAGATGGTGGATCAGGCCGGCCGTGACAAAGTCTACCGGGAGGTGTGGTCGGCGCTCCGAACGCTGCCGTATGAGCGACAGAACGCACACGTCGAAGACATTGCGAAATGGGCGGGCGTTGGTCTCGACGCCAGACCAGAGCACTGTATTATGACTCCCGAAGAGGTTGGTGATATCAGTGACGACCTGATAACGATCGGTGGTCATACTGTCAGTCATCCCACGCTTCCGGCCCATTCCTTCGCGACCCAGCTTCGCGAGATCGTCGACGGCCGTTCGGCCTGTGAGCAAATGACCGGAAAACGCGTTCTCTCTTTTGCATATCCATTCGGAGACCATGACGCTGTGTCGGTATCTGCCGTCAGGGAAGCAGGATTTGAGTTCGCATGCACGACGCGCGCCGGGTGCGTTGCGCCCGAGGCAGACATGCTGCGGTTACCTCGATTGTATGTCGGCAACTGGTCAGGGGATGAACTCCTGCGAAAAATCGAGGATCATCTGTTCTGATGAACGCACAGCAGATTACCATTATCACCCCTCGACGCGGCTGGTTTGACCTCGATTTCTGGCACCTGTGGCGCTATCGCGATCTGCTGCTCCTGTTCGCGATGCGCGACATCAAAGTCCGCTACAAGCAGACCTTGCTTGGTCCGGCTTGGCTGATCCTGCAGCCCCTGGCGCTTACCGCAGCCTTGACCACCGTCATCAGCGGTATCGCGGGCATTTCAACCGGCGGCCATCCCGCGCCAATCTTTTATCTGACAGCGCTGGTGCTGTGGTCGTATTTTTCCCAAGTCGTCTCCACCGCGAGCCAAGTCTTCATTGCTAACGGTCATCTTTTCAGCAAGATCTACTTCCCGCGACTCGTCGTTCCCGTGTCGTCGCTGCTGTCGAACAGTGTGGCCCTGGCGATCCAGCTTGGCGTCGCATTGGCCTTCTTGCTCTGGTACCAGCTGACAGGAAAAGTGGACGGGCTATCGTGGCGCCTCGCGTTCTTTCCGCTGGTGATCATCCAGATCGCGGCATTCTCGTTGGCTGTTGGGCTTTGTCTAGGAGCGTCAACCGCGAAGTACCGCGATACGGCTCATATGACTCCGTTCTTCATTCAGATCTGGCTGTTCGTGACGCCGATCATCTTTCCTTTTTCGGCTATTCCCGAGCAGTACTGGACGCTGACCGGATTTCTGAATCCGCTCGCTGTCATAATTGATGAAGGGCGCTGGTGCTTCTTCGGCACCTCGGCAGTCGGTGCGCCACAAATCGCTGCAGCGCTTGTCACGACCTCGGTCGTGCTGTTCCTCGGCGTCGTGATCTTTCAACGCGTCGAACGAACGGCCATGGACATGCTGTGAAGAGAAATGACAACCCTTGCGGCCCCGTAGAGAGTGAAGGTCGCCTTTCGTCTGCCGCCGCGCATTCTGCACAATGGGCACGACGCCGATGCCATTGATCTCCGTCATCACGCCTTTCCTCAATGTCGAGCGGTTTCTTCCGGCAGCGATCGAAAGCGTGCGCGCGCAAACCTTCACTGACTGGGAAATGCTTCTCATTGACGACGGATCATTCGACGGGAGCGTTGCAATCGCGGCGGCTGCAGCAGCCGGCGATCCGCGAATCCGTTTCATTCGATCGAACGGCCAGCGTCGCGGCGCCGCCGCGGCGCGCAATGCCGGAATCGCGGCCGCGTCGGGCATGTTCTTCACGTTCCTGGATGGCGACGATATATTTGAGCCGGAAAAATTCGAGAAGGAACTTGCGATCTTTGATGCGCATCCTAGCGCTAAGGTCCTTTACGGACCGACCCTGTGGTGGTTCCCCGATGAGCCGCACCGGAACTGGACCGACTTGATGCCACGCCAATCGGACCGTCTGCACATGCCGCCCGACCTGCTCGACCAGGTCATCGTACGCCAGCGGGCTCATGTGCCGTGCATCTGCTCGATCATGGTTCACCGCGAAGCTTTGGTAGCGGTGGGCGGCTTCGATGAGGCGTTCGAGCTCTACGAAGACCAGACCCTTCTAGTAAAGCTGCTGTTGCGCTATCCGGTATTCGTGACATCCACGCCCACCAGCCGATACAGGCAGCACCTCGATTCGATATCGGCCAAGGCGACTGCTTCCGGCATCTACGATCGACTGCGCCCGCATGCTGCTCGCATTGGCTTCCTCGAATGGGTTGAGATGCATGCGGCGGCCTCGGGATTGATGACGCCGAAGTTGCAGCGGGCGCTCCGCTTCGCATTTGCGCGCTATCCGGCCCAGCGTCGGCCCCTGACACTTCGCGATAGGTTTGACCTCGCCATCGACGCCGGACGCCGGTTCGCTCGGCGGCTGACGCCACGCCGCGTCCTGTCGAAGGTGTTCAGGCTGCTGACGAGAGCACGGAAGTAGTGGGCGGGACCGGTGGCGCGGATTGGATCGCGACCGAGCCTGAGATTTCTGATATTGACGATACCGTTTTACGGGAATGACAAGTCGCATCGCCTCGCTAGGGGCGACGTGCTAAAATTGACGCGTGTCCATCATTTCTGTGCCAAAATTCTGTTTGTGATGCCTAAGATCGCGTTCGATTTCTGGCAACGAACACCAGCCCGTGCCTCTCTGCGAAGCTAAGGAGAATTTGGCCGTTTCATGATCGCAGTCGTCATAACAACTTACAACCATACTCGCTTTCTTGAGGACGCCATTCAGAGCTGTCTTCGTCAAAGCCAGCCGATGGATGAAATTATTGTCGTCGACGACGGATCCACCGACAATCCGGCATCGGTTGTCGAGCGTCATCCAGGCGTGCGCCTGATCAGGCAGGACAATTGCGGGCTCGCGGCCGCCCGAAACGCCGGGCTGGCGGCTTCCAGATCCGATTACATCACCTTTCTGGACGCGGATGATCGTCTCCTTCCGAATGCCATTGAGACGGGTGTGCGAATGCTGGTTGCGCATCCAGATGCGGTTCTCGCTTACGGAGCTCATCGCTTCATCAATGGAAGCGGTGCGATCGAGTCAGACAAGCATCACGTCGCGCTTATTGAAGATCCTTATCTTCAGTTACTGCGGACGGGAAACTTCATTGCAATGCATGCGACCGTGGTTTATCGGCGGGAGAGGCTCGCGGCCATGGGCGGGTTCGACGTTTCAATGCGGCTCTGCGAAGACTATGAGCTATTCTTGCGAATCGCCCGGCGCGGTTCGATCGTAACGCACGACGATGTCGTCGCCGAGTATCGCATGCACGGCGACAACATGTCGAATAATCGATCGATGATGCTCGCTGCAGCTTTGTCGGTGCTTGACAAGCAGTTGGCAGGTCCGGTTGACGACGATGTGCGTCTTGCAGTCCGCGATGGCAGGCGGTTCTGGAAGACCTACTATACCGGAGAGTTGACGACTGAGGCCTTGGGCGCGATCCGCGCCGAACCCGCCAAAGCGATTCGCATGCTGCGGCAGGCTTTGCAGATGTCGCCGCCGATCACGCTGCAAACGGCGGCATTTAGGATAAGGCGCAAGGTCGGCAGGCATGTGCAACGGCTGCTTGGAGCTTCCGGCGCCGATTGGCGGGCTCCGCGCGTCGGTTCGGTGCGGTTTGGGGATTTCGCACGCACGATGCCGATGAGCCGCTCGTTTGGATATGATCGCGGCAAGCCAATAGATCGATATTATATCGAGAATTTCCTACAATTGAATGCGGCCGACATACATGGCCGTGTGCTGGAAATCGGCGACAACAGCTACACGATGCATTTTGGCGGTGCTCATGTCGTCAAGAGCGACGTGCTGCATGTTGATTCCGATAATCCAAACGCGACCATCATAGGCGACCTGTCGCAGCCCGGAGTCCTGCCGTCAAACGCCTTCGACTGCATCATCTTCACGCAAACACTTCATCTGATCTTCGACATGTCGGCTGCGGTCGCTGCACTGGCCGACGCGCTCAAGCCCGGGGGCGTGCTGCTGCTAACTGTTCCTGGCATCACCCCGGTCGATCGCGGCGAGTGGGGCAGCACGTGGTTCTGGTCATTGACGCAGGCGGCGTTGGCGAAGTTGCTTGCGAAATCCTTCAGCGCGGCGAATATGGCGCTCGAAACCCACGGCAACGTCTTCGCGGCAGTTTGTTTTCTCCAGGGACTCGCCAAGGAAGAAGTTTCTGACCAGAAGCTCGACGTCCGGGATACCGCCTATCCCATCGTTGTAACGGCGCGCGTCGTGAAGGACGGGCTGACCGCGGATCAACCCGGCAGTCGAACCGCAGATGTTACGGCTTGAGATCGATGACAGAATTGCCAGCCGTTGAGGTCCGAGGACTTTCCAAGCGCTACCGGCGCGGCGCGATCGGCGTGCGCTCATTGCGTGAGGAGGTCGAACAACTTGTCGCGCGTTTGCGCTCGCGGGAAGCCGAAGCTTCCCTCAACGAATTCTTCGCCATCAAGGACATCACTTTTTCCGTTCCGACTGGCACCGTGTGCGGTATCATCGGACGCAACGGCTCGGGAAAGACCACGCTGCTCAAGGTTTTGACCTCGATCACCGCTCCGGACGAGGGCGAGGCAGTGATGCGAGGCCGGATAGGAAGCTTGCTGGAGGTAGGGGCCGGATTCCATCCGGATCTCGACGGGATCGAGAACATCTACCTCAACGGCGCGATCCTCGGCATGAGCAAGGCCGAGATCACGCGTAAGCTGGACCGGATCATCAAATTTGCCGATATCGGCAGCTTTCTCGAAACGCCGGTCAAGCGTTATTCGTCCGGTATGTATGTTCGGCTTGCCTTCGCGATCGCTGCTCATCTGGAGCCGGAGATTCTCGTCGTCGACGAGGTGCTTGCTGTCGGCGATGCTGAATTTCAAAAGAAATGTCTCGGCACGATGAAGAACGTCGCGGGTGAAGGTCGCACCGTGCTGTTCGTGAGCCACAACATGGCCATGGTTCGGCAGCATTGCACAAAAGCGGTTTATCTGGACCGAGGCCTTCTGAAGGACTTTGGCGAGGCATCATCGATCATCGATGCGTACCTGTCGAACACCGTCCCGAGCAGCGATGGAGCCGAGCGCGTTGGCAATGATGACCTCTGGATGCAGGTGGCTATTGTGTATCCGGGTACGCGCGAGCGCTGCAACCAGCTCAAGTTTGGCGGCGATTACGATTTTGTGCTGAAACTGGGCGCGAGGGATTCGTTTCACCGAAGCGTGGTTCATATCCAGATTTTTGATCAGGAAGGCAACTTGATCTCTGTGCTCGAAAGCCTCGCGGAAGGTGTTGGTCAATTTGACATAGTTGGGGAGGCCGAGGTCGTATTCAGCGTGCGATCGTTGGGATTGTTGCCAGGCACTTATAGCGCTGGAGCGGCTCTCTATGCGTGGGGAGAGGATGAGCCGGACCTCGCAAGCGAGAACTTGCTAACGTTCGAGGTTGTTGCGGCAACAGTCAATGACTCCTATTGGCCATATCTGAAAGAGCACGGGATTGTGCGACTGTCGCATTCTGCCCAGTTGCTTAAGGTGGATTGAAGCACGTGGCGACACTGGCTTTCGGCGGGGTAGTGTCTCAGTTTGAAATAAGCGGAATGGTCAGCACGACGACGACTTCGATGAAGGGGATTACCACGTAGATGGCAAGAAAGCCGGCAATCCACATTCCGATTTTGACCAGCCAGGACGGATGAGGGGTCGCCCCCCAAGCGAAAAATGCGCTCGCGACGCCCAAACCCAACGCGACAATGCCGATAACCGGAGACCGCGTCATTGGAAGCATTAGATCATCAAAAACAAGAAAGATCGCGCTAATGAAGATTAGCTGGGCCGTGAGCCCGAATAGAAACGCGCGTTTCACGCGGCCCGCCCGGTGCTATCTTTTATCGGCATCAGGCGACTGCTTTCGTTTTGTACGGCCCGCGTTTGTCCAGTTTGGGCGCAACTGCGTCCATCATGTATGCATTACGCTAAGCATATAGGAGTTCGGGCAGGATCGCGACAAGCGACGCGTCAAATTTCAAACTGAGACACTACCTTGGCCTGATGGTTCGAAAGGCGGAAGAAATTGCGCATGCCCTGAAGCGCCTGAAGGACGATCCGCACTTGCGGGAACGCCTGGGTCGGGCGGCGCGAAAGCGGATAGAGAAAAATTTCTCGCTTGTCGCAGTCGCCGCCGCTCTCGATTGCTTGTTGACCAAGCGGTAGGTAGGGCTCTTCCGCAAAGGATCGTCACAACCGGCTGCGATACCAGGCCAGCGCCGTTTCGACGATCTGGTCGATTCCGGATTGCTCGGGCATCCAGCCGAGTTCCCGGGCCGCCTTGCCGGCCGCGGCTACGAGCGCAGGCGGGTCACCTGCCCTGCGCGGACCGTAGGCCACCGGAAGGCGCGTTCCCGAAGCCCGGCTCACCGCATCGACCAACTCGTTCACCGTCGTTCCCGTTCCGGTGCCAAGATTGTAGACGTGGACCCCCGGATCGCGGAGAAGCTTCTCCCCTGCCAGAACGTGCGCACGGGCGAGATCGGTGACGTGGACATAGTCCCGCACCGCGGTTCCGTCACGGGTGTCGAAGTCGGTGCCATTAATGGTAAAAACCCGGCCCGATCCAACCGCCGCCTCGATAGCGAGCGGAATGACATGCGTTTCCGGTTCATGCCGCTCGCCGATCTCGCCGTCGGGATCACATCCGGCCGCGTTGAAATACCGGAGCACAACTGCGTTGAGGCCATGGGCATCCGAAAGATTGTCCACCATTCGTTCCACGATGAATTTCGACCATCCATAGGGATTGATGGGCGATTGCGGATGCGTTTCGTCAATCGGAGAACGGATCGGAACGCCGTAAGACGCGCAGGTGCTCGACAAGATCAGCTTGTCGATGCCGATCTTCAGCATTTCCTCGAGCAAGACCAGCGTCCCAAAACTGTTATTTCGGTAGTAGAGTTCCGGGCGCTCGACAGACTCGCCGACATAGGCGTAGGCAGCGAAATGCGCCACCACATCCGGCCGATGCTGGTGCAGCGCTGCTGCTACCGCTGCGGCGTCGCAAACATCGCCCTCGACAAGCGGTCCCCATTTGACCGCGTCGCGCCAGCCGCGCGAGAGGTTGTCATACGCAATGACCGACCAGCCGGATTCGGCGAATGCCTTGCAACAGTGTGAGCCGATATAACCTGCCCCGCCAGTGACCAAGACTGTTTTCATTCGGCTGCAGCGGACCCAGCATGTCCCGATGAGATCAAGTCGTCGAAATAGGCAATGGTCTTGGCGAGACCATCGCGCAATGCGATTCTTGGCTTCCAGTTGAGTTCGCGCAAGGCACACCCGATATCAGGCTGTCGCTGCCTTGGATCATCGACGGGCAAAGGTAAAAACTTGATCTTGGATCGGCTTCCGGTAAGTTCGATCACGAGATCGGCGAGTTCGAGCATCGTGAATTCGACCGGGTTGCCCAGATTGATTGGACCGGTAACATCGTCGCCCGTGTGCATCAGGCGAACCAGACCGTCGATGAGATCGTTGACATAGCAAAATGAGCGTGTCTGCTGACCGTTGCCGTACACGGTTATCGGCTGGTTTTGCAGTGCCTGCACAATGAAGTTGGAAATGACGCGGCCGTCGTCCGGACGCATCCTCGGACCGTAGGTGTTGAAGATGCGCGCTACCTTGATCCGCAGCCTGTGCTGCCGCCAATAGTCGAAAAACAGGGTTTCGGCACACCGCTTGCCTTCGTCGTAACAGGAACGGAGCCCTATCGGGTTTACCCTGCCCCAATAGTCCTCGGTCTGCGGGTGAACCTCGGGATCGCCGTAGACTTCGGACGTGGACGCCTGAAGGATCTTTGCGCGAACCCGTTTGGCGAGCCCCAGCATGTTGATCGCCCCATGGACGCTGGTCTTTGTCGTCTGGACCGGATCGAACTGGTAGTGAACGGGGCTTGCCGGGCAGGCAAGATTGTATATCTCATCAACTTCTATGTAGAGCGGAAATGTCACGTCGTGGCGAATGATCTCAAAGGATTTGTCGTCGAGCAAATGCGAGACGTTTCTCCGACTTCCGGTGAAGAAATTGTCGACGCATACAACCTCGTGGCCTTCACCAAGCAACCGCTCGCATAAGAACGATCCCAGAAAACCTGCGCCCCCAGTCACCAAGACTCGCTTTGCCCGCTGCATTTTCGGGATCCTCACGCCAGTTTACCCCAACCTAATAAGCTAACCCGACGACACGGTGATTTACCAGAGGCCTGCCTTCACTTAGCGTTAACGATAGGAAACTGTCCTCGACAAGGCGGCCGCCTTCCACCATCCGGTCCCGTCCCTCCCCCAGAAGAGGTATGGCGTTAGGATCCGATCCCGCTGCTCGTCGGCGGCATCGGCATCATGAACATCATGCTGGTTTCGGCGACCCAGCGGACGGATACGCCCGCGAGCGGACAACGCCCCACCCCGTTGATCCACGTCAACGACACGGGCCAGAGCAGCACAAATAACCGATCCCGATCATTGGCTTGCGAGAAAGACCGCGATGCGAAACATCAAACGCGCCTTCTGGGGCATGCTGGCATTGGTGAGTGTTCTGTGGGTCTTTGCAGAACCCCAGGTGTTTCAGCCGGCCAGTTTCCTCGCGCTTCGAGGAACGATGGTTCAGTACAGCGGCATCATAGCCATGGCAGCAATGAGCGTGGCCATGATCCTGGCGCTGCGGCCGCGTTGGCCGGAGCCGTGGTTTGGCGGGCTGGACAAGATGTATCGCCTGCACAAGTGGCTCGGCATAGCGGCCCTCGTCGTCTCCGTAGTCCATTGGCTGTGGAGCCAGGGACCGAAATGGGCGACCGGCTGGGGCTGGCTCGAGCCGCCTGTACGCGGAGCGAGGCCGGTTCTGGAAAATCCGGTGCAGCAATTCCTCTCGACCCTGCGCGGTTCTGCGGAGGGCTTGGGTGAATGGGCGTTCTATGCCGCCGTGCTGCTGATCGCGCTGGCGCTTATCAAGCAATTTCCCTACCGCCTGTTCTACAAGACGCATCGCTTGTTGGCCGTCGCCTATCTGGTGCTGGTGTTCCATTCGGTGGTGCTGACCAGCTTCAGCTACTGGACTTCGCCGGTCGGCATGGGGATGGCGCTGCTCTTGGCGGCGGGCACCTACGCGGCGCTTGTCGTCCTGCTGCGTCGCGTCGGTGCGGCCCGGCAGGTTCAGGGCAAGATCGCCTCGCTCCAGTATTATCCCGGCGTGCGGGCGCTCGAGACGGAGATCGAGGTGCCGCATGGCTGGCCCGGCCACAAGCCCGGCCAGTTCGCCTTCGCGACCTCGAACACGTCGGAAGGCGCTCACCCTTACACCATCGCCTCTGGGTGGAATGAAAAGGATCCGCGGATCACGTTCGTCACCAAGGCACTGGGCGACCACACCAGCCGCCTGCGCGACAAATTGCACGTCGGGCAGGAGGTGAAGATCGAAGGGCCATACGGCTGTTTCACCTTCGATAACGGCCAGCCCCGGCAGATCTGGATCGGCGGCGGCATCGGCATCACGCCGTTCATCGCCGGCATGAAGCATATCGCGCTGGAGCGGCATGCAAACCCGAACCAGCCTCGACCTCCGGTGATCGACCTGTTTCACACGACCACCGAGTATGACGAAACAGCCATCGCCAAGTTGAAGGCGGATGCCGCGGCCGCGGACATCCGCCTGCACGTCCTGGTTGACGCCCGCGACGGTCTCTTGACCGGCGAACGCATCCGCGCTGCGGTACCGGAATGGCGCGCGGCCAGCATCTGGTTCTGCGGTCCGGCAGGTTTCGGCGAGGCGTTGCGGCTGGATTTCGCCGCACAGGGGTTGCCGGTGACGGAGCGCTTCCATCAGGAACTCTTCGCCATGCGGTGAATGCGGCTGCCGCCCCAAGCCGCCACCCCGGTCACATCTCACGCTGGCTGCAATTCCCTGCGTGGCAGTCGCGGGAAGGCGATCGCCACCGCCACCGCGCCGAGCCCGACAAGGGCCGAGCCGATGAACAGCCAGGAATAGCTGGCATAGGCATCGAACACCATGCCGCCGGCCAGCGGACCGAAGGCCATGCCGATGCTGGACAGCATGGTTGCGGCACCAAACACCGTGCCGAGGATGCGCTGGCCAAAATACTCGCGCGCCAGCACCGCATAGAGCGGCATGACGCCGCCATAAGTGGCGCCGAAGATGACGGCGAGCGTGTAGAATTGACCCAACTGGCTCACAGTGAGATAGGCTGCGATGACCACGGCCTGTATCGCCAGCCCGGCGATCAGCACCAGCTTGACGCCCAGCCTGTCGGCAAGGACACCGTACAGAAGCCTGCCGCCCAGGCCGGCAAGGCCCTCGACGCTGTAGATGCTGACGGCCGCCATCGGCGCTATGCCGCATAGCATCGCATAGCTCACCATGTGGAAGATCGGCCCCGAATGCGCCGCGCAGCAGGCAAAGAAGGTGAGCGCCAGAACAATGAACTGTGGCGAGAGCAACGCTTGGCGCACCGACATGCCTGCACCCGCGGCGACCGGCTCTGCAGCGGCGTCGGCAGCGGCAGGCTCCGGCGGCTGACGCACCAGAAGGGCCGCCGGCAGGAGCAGCACCCATGCCATGATGCCGATGTCGAACATGGCGATGCGCCAGTCATAGGCCGAAATCAGCCAGCCCGCGAAGGGCGAGATCGTCATTGGTGCCACGCCCATGCCGGCCGAGACCAGCGAAACGGCAAGACTGCGGTTGGTGTCGAACCAGGCGGTGGTCAGCGCGATCATCGGCGCGAAGAAGGCGCTGGCCGCGAGGCCGACGAGCACGCCATAGGTTGCCTGGAAGACAAGCAGCGAGTTGGTGCGGCTCGCCAGAACCAGCGCCAGCCCGAGCAGCGCAGCACCAGTCATCACGACGATGCGGGCGCCGAGGCGATCGTAAATGGCGCCCCAGGCGAAGCCGCCGACGCCCATCACCAGGAAGTTCAGCGTCATAGCGCTCGATATGCCGGCGCGCGACCAGCCCGTGTCGAGCGTCATCGGTTCGAGGAATATCGCCAGCGAGAACATCGCCCCGAGGGCGACACAGGTCATCACAGCACCTGCCGCAACGATGACCCAACGATAGGAAAGGTTCATGCTTTTTCTCCCGAGATCGTTTGACACGGCGCGACCTCTTTCGAGCTTCGTCACACCGCTTGCGTCCGAAGGACGATGTCACAGCGTGAAATCCGACAATCCGGTTGCATTTTTTATCCAGTCTGGAAAAGCGCATCCCTGAATTGCTTCGTTGCATTGACGGTGCATCGTCCGAAGCTAGATTCCAACCTTTGCGATCAGGAGGCATCAGGCATGGAACTTCATCGCGGCCGGCTCATCGACCACATCCAGCTGGTGGTCAGGGATCTCAAGGCCAGCCGACGCTTCTACGAGGCGGTTCTCAAGGTGCTCGATGTTCCCATAGGCGGTAGCGCCGAGGATTACTTCTGGGCCGACGAGCTGTTCGTCTCCAGCATCGACAGCCGGGCGGCCAACGGACACCTGACCGGGCGCCATCACTTTGCCTTCCAGGCAAAGGACCGCGCGATGGTCGACGCCTTCTACCAGACCGGGCTCGAGGCCGGCGGCACGGACAATGGCGCACCGGGCGAGCGGCAGCACTACCATCCCGGTTACTATGCCGCCTTCCTGCTCGATCCCGACGGCAACAACATCGAGGCCGTCTTTCACGGGCCAGCCAACCGCAGCGCCGCTTCGGTGAAGATCACGTTCTAAAGCGCGTCGCGTCTGAAAGGCGACGTGCTCTTTTGGGCGACATGCATTGGCTTCGGCTGTTCGTTGTTTCGCTCGCGAGCCAGGGAGATCAAGGATGACGGACGACGAAAGAGCAATCCGAAAACTGGTCGCAACGTGGATGGATGCGAGCAAGCGTGGAGACACCGCGACCGTCCTTAGCTTGATGACGGACGACGCGATCTTCATGGTTCCCGGCCGGGATCCCTTCGACAAGGAGAGCTTCGCGACTGCCGCGCAGGAGATGGCCGGCGTTCATATCGACGGCACGAGCGATATCGTGGAACTACAGCTTCTCGGCAGTTGGGCCTTCATCCGCAGCCGCATCGACATGACCGCGACCCCGCCGAATGGAGAGCCGGTCCATCGATCGGGATATGCGCTGACGCTCCTGCGCAAGGAGGCGGATGGTGAGTGGCGGCTCGCCCGCGACGCAAACCTGCTGACCCCGCAGGGCTAGAGCCGGTCGCCGCCCTCTCTGCACCGAAAGGCGCGCCAGGGGGAGCGATAACATGGCGGAGATGCGATGCAGGTCGCCCTGAACAGCGTTCCCCTCCTTCACCTCATCACACCGGCAAGAGGGCGTTCGGCTTGACATCGGCGATGGAGGCGAAAGTGTGCGTTTCGCGCACGCCGGGCAGTGGCAGGATGACCCGCTGTAGGAAATCCTGGAACACCGCCATATCGGCGATCCGCGCCTTGACCAGATAATCGAAACCGCCAACCACCATATGGCACTCCAGAATCTCCGGAGCTTTCGCCACGGCTTCGGCGAAGCGGTCAAAGACATGCGGCGCCGTGTGGTCAAGACGGACCTCGATGAACACTAGCGTTCCCCGGCCGACCTTGCGTGGATCGAGCATGGCCCTGACCGCGGTGATGAACCCATCGCGGAACAGGCGCTTCACCCGCTGGCTGGTTCCAGTCGGCGACAGCCCAACACGCCCGGCAAGATCAAGCGTCGTCCGGCGCCCGTCCTCCTGCAGCAGCCGGAGCAGGCTGCGGTCTATCTGGTCGAGATTTTCCATTTCATAATCCACGCTATCTCCAGGATTAATGCGCTGATCTCACGCAGAAATGCCAAAATTAGCGTATTTCATCACATAAAATCTCGCAATAGCCTGCGCTTCCCTCGCCCATTCAGAGTAAACGTGGTGAGCCGATTTCGACCAACACAGGAGTGCAGGATGACCAAGGAAGCGTTCAGCCAGGCCGGCAAGAGTGCGGCGGAAATCAGCAAGGGAGCGGCCGAGATCCTGGTGCTGAGCGAAGCCGATGTGATGGCGTGCATCGACCTCAACCAGCTTCTCGATGTTCTGGAAGACGGCTTCAAGGTGCTTTCACAAGGCAAGGTCGTCAATCCACCCCGACCACAACTCGACATCCCCGGGGCAGGCTACAGCCTCGCCATGCCGGCCTGGATGGAGGGGATGAATTTGACCGTCAAGATCGTCAATGTCTTCGAAGGCAACCTGGCAATCGGCCTGCCCAGCCACCTCGCCACCATCAGCCTGTTTGATCCGCTGTCCGGCCTGCCAGTCTGCATCATGGACGGCACCTTCATAACCGCTGTGCGAACCTCCGGCTCCGCCGTGCTGTCGGTGCGCGCGCTTGCGCGCCGGGATGCCAGGATAGCGACGGTGGTCGGCGCCGGCGTGCAGGCGAACCAGCACCTGCATCTGTTGCCGCTGGTGCGCGACTTTGCCGAAATCCGCGTCGCTTCGAAGAGTTTCGACGATGCGGCAGCGCTTGCCCGGCTGCATCCGTCGGTGGTGGCAGTCGCCGACCTCGAGGCGGCAGTGCGCAGTTCCGACGTGGTGTGCCTGGCGACCCACTCCTACCAGCCGGTGATCGACGCAGGCTGGGTCCAGCCGGGCACGCATGTCTCGTCGGTCGGGGTGGCGCCGCCCGGCGGTGAAATGCCGATCGAGCTCATCGGCAAATCCAGTCTTTTCATCGAGACCAAGGATGCATTCAAACCAACCCCGGTCGGTTCTTGCGAGCTTGCCGGCTTCGACCCGGATTTCGGCACCGAGCTTGGCGCCATGCTGCTCGACCGCGCGCCGGGCCGCGTTTCGGATCAACAGATCACCACCTACAAGGCGATGGGCATTGCGATGGAAGACATGGTCGCCGCCGACCTCGCCTATCGTTGCGCCCGGCGTCTGCGCAAGGGAAAGCTCATCGTGCTGTAGGCGCGTGCCGCGAGTAGGTGGGATCGACGTTGCTGACGCTTTCGCGGAAGCGGCCGGGCTAAAGGCCGGCCCTCAGGCCGGCTCGCGCTTCAGCGCCTGCGCCATGCAGTGGATGCCGCCGCCGGTCTTCGAGATCTCGCTCATGTCGACCGCCGCCACCTCGAAACCGCGCGCCTTGAGTTGGCCGATCAGCGTCTGGCTCGAGGTCGGCGCGATTACCCGGTCCTTACCCAACGACATGAAGTTGCAGCCGAGCGCCATCGTGTCCTGGAACGGCACGTCGATGATCTCGTGGCCCTTGCCCTTTAGCCAATCAACGATGCCCGGCTCCGTACAGGCCAGGCAGACGGCGGTCAGCTTTTCGGCGATCGGCACCACCATCAGGTCGATATGGACATAGTACTCGTCGATGAAGGCGATGCGGGTCTCCCAGCCCTCCTTGTCGAACCAGGCCTGGACCTGACGCGCGCCTTCCTCTTGAGTGCGGGCGCCGCCGCAGCCGATCAGCACCACGCCATCCTCGATGACGTTGAAGTCGCCGCCCTCGAACGTGCCTGCGGTGACCATGTCGTAGATCGGGATGCCGAGCTTCTCATAGGTGCGGATCGCCGCATAATTCTCGCCGCGCCGCCACCAATTGGCCATCGCTGTGATGATGGCGCCGTACGGCGTCATGACGCTGGAATCGCGCGAATAGACCTGCATCGGCAGTTCCGGCGTCGGCTCGTGCCAGTGGATGTTGACGCCGAAATGCTCGTAGGCGGCGACCAGATCCTTGTGCTGCGCCTGCGCGATCTGGACGTTGCAAGGCGCCTCGCGCAGATGTTTTCGCGAGAGCGAGCTGGTCGAGAGGTGGCGCAGGAAATTGGGCGAGCCGAGCAGCACGTCGGTCAAGACGTCGGTTTCGTTGGCGAAGCCCCAGGCGGTCAGCGGCTTGGTGCCGCCGGCCGGGTTGCGGCGCTGCAGTGAAAACGGTTCTGCTACGATGCGGTCATGAACGGTCATGGGGTTCTCCTGATGCGGGTGATGATGTGGCTTGGCAGGTGCTTGGTATCCACCAGTCCCGTCCGCGCGGGGTGGTGACATATTCCGGCCAGCGGAAATGGATCGGCGGTTCGTAGTCGCAGAGCGGCGCCAGCCAGTTCGAGCCGCCAATGCCACCGCCGGTGCGGGTGACGAATTCATCCATCGCCGCATCGCGGGCGGCCTTGTCTTCCAGCAGGCGCAATGCCGCGAGCGCGATCGTCTTCGCGGCGCAGATGACCATCGGGTCGATGGTGGCGGGAATGCCGCCCAGCGCGTTCATCGCCCAGGATGGATAGGCGTGGCCGCTCTCGGAGCGCAGCGCCGGCCGGGCGACGTAGAACCGCGCCGTCGGCGTGTGCCACGACATGTCGGTGTAATCGTCGGAGGTCGAATTGAGCTGCGACGGCGGCAGGTCGCGACGCAGCAGAGCCTCCGCTTCCTGCGGCGCGATCAGCCGCTCCAGCTCGGCGATGAAAGGTTCGTCGCTCGCCATGCCACCGGCATTAACCTGGATTTCGCGCGCGACCGCCTTGGCCGCCTCGTTCCAGCGCGGCGGCCCGACCGTCGACAGCGCCTCATAGGCAATACCGGCCATGGCGTGATTGGCCAGCCCCGGCCGCGACTTCGACACCCAGTGCCGCTCGTACCGGCAACCGCTCATTTTTGCGGCCGCTTCGGCATTGCGATCGAGCATGGCGGTGACCTGCTCGGCCATCGCTAAAGTCGGCACGCGGATCATGTACTGGATCTCGGCCAGACCCGCCGGCAGATTGTCCGCTGTCGCCTGCCCCGCCGTCAGGATCGCCTCGCTGATCGACCAGCCGCCCTGATGCGGCAGCATGGAATCTCGCAGCCCCTTGGAGGCCATGTACATCATCATGAGCGCGTCGTTGGCGCCGGGCGCCCTGACCGCCGAATGCGCCTGCGGGATGGGCGCTGCGTCGCCTGCCGCCCTCGCCCAGTGTTCCGGTTCGTCGCAAATGAAACGGTAGATCATCGCATAGGCCGCGCCGCAATGCGTGTCCCAGCGCGCCGTGTTGCAGAGCGGCAGCATGTAGAAGGGATGGAAGGAGATCATGCCGGCGAGCCCGTCATAATAGCCCTTCGCCGCATGGATCGGCTTTGATCCCCGCACCTTCTCCGCCGGCTCGCCGGTGAAGCGCAGCGTGCCCGGTATGCCGTGGCGCTGCATTGCCGCCTTGGTAGCCAGCAGCCCGCCGAGGCTGGCAATGCCGAGGCCGGAATGCGGATCGGTGTGGCCGCCGGCCTGTTCGCCGAGACCCGGACGCGGTCGCTTGACGGTCGCAGCATCCTGGCAATTGCCGGGCACCGCGTCGTATTCGGCGTACATGCCGATCGTCGGGCCGACGCCATTGGTCCAGTGGGCGCAAAAGGCGGTTGGCATGCCGCCGGAGCCTTCCTCGACGGAAAAACCCTCGTGCTTCAGATGCTCGACATACCAGGCGGCCGACTGGTATTCGCGCCAGGCGGTCTCGCCGAAATCGAAGATCGTCCGCGTCCATGCCGACAGTGACGACTGGATGTCGTCCAGACAGGCAAGCGCGGTTGCTTGAGCCGAGTTCGTCACCGGTTCCTCCATGGGACGAGAAGAAAGCAGTGAAGCGCCTCGCCAAAAAGTGATATGTTTTCCCGGCATATGCAAATTCGGTTCACCTGAGGCCTCTTGCGAATACCTTCCACTCAGGCGCTGCGCGCCCTCGACAGTTTTGCCCGACATGGCAGCGTATGGCGCGCCGCCGACGAACTGCATCTGACCCGCAGCGCTGTCAGCCATCAGCTTCGCCTGCTCGAACGCGATCTCGGCTTCGACCTGCTCGAACGCATCGGCAAGGGCGTGGCGCTGACGCCGCGCGGCCAGCGCTACGCCAGTGACGTGCGCAAGGCGCTGACGGTGCTGGGCGACGCGGTGAGCCGCCATGCCGGCACCGGCGTCGGCGGCTCGTTCAGCGTCAGCTGCACGCCGGGCTTCGCCTCGCTGTTTCTGTGTACTCACATTGGCGAATTCCGGCAGATGTACCCCGATGTCGCGCTGCGCATCCTGACGCCGCGGCGGCTGGACGACGTCAGCAATGCCGAGGCCGACGCCTTCATCGCCTTCGGCGTCGGCAACTGGCCGAACCGGGCGGTCGAGCTCCTATGCGAGATTTCGTTTACACCGCTGTGCAGCCCGACGCTGCTCAACAAGATCGGTGGGTTTTCCAAGCCGGCCGACGTGCTGCGCGCCAATCTCCTGCATCTCGGCGACACCGAGGACTGGGCGCGCTGGCTGGCGCTGTCGAAGGTCGAGAATCCCGACGTCGAGGGCGGTATCTTCTTTTCCGACATGAACCTGGTTTTCTCGGCGGCGATCGCCGGCCAGGGCATCGCCATGGGCGACGAGCTGACCAGTCGTCGGGCGCTCAGCGAAGGCCGGCTGGTGCGCCCCTTCGACATCGCGATCAAATCGCCGCGCTCCTACTTCCTGGTTTCCGAGCATGCCAAGGCGTCACATCCGGTGCTCGACGCATTCGGGGGGTGGCTAAGGTCGAAGCTGTCGGAGAACCAGCGCTAATCTCCCCCCTCGAGGGCGAGATGGCCGCGAAGCGGCCAGAGGGGGTCGGTCCGACGGGGCCCGGCCTTCTGCTGCAGAGATGGTTGGCGCTCTACGCGAGACGACCCCCTCTGTCGCCTTCGGCGACATCTCCCCCGCAAGGGGGAGATTGGCGCCATAGATGAATCAAATTTGCCGATCAGGCGAAAACTATTCGGTTGCGGTGAGCGGCCGCCCTGCCTACGATTTCGATCAGCATTGAGGACAAAGGCAGGATGCAGCAACCCGGCCGGGCCGCAGAGATCAAGGCAATCGGGATCGGCAAGAGCTTCGGCTCGTTCCGTGCGCTGGACGATCTGACGCTCGATATCGGCCGCGGCGAGTTCCTGACCCTGCTCGGACCCTCCGGTTCGGGCAAGACCACCTTCCTGATGATTCTTGCCGGTTTCGTGCAGCCGACCGACGGTCGCCTTTACAGCGACGGCGTCGACATCACCGAGCGGCCGGCCGAGCAACGCGCCGCCGGCATGGTGTTCCAGGGCTACGCGCTGTTCCCGCACATGTCAGTCGAGGCCAACATCGCCTTCCCGCTCAAGGTGCGCAAGAAATCGTCGGCCGAGATCAAGCGACGTGTCGGCGAGATGATCGAGCGCGTCGGGCTGAAGGGCCACGAAAAGAAACTGCCGTCGCAATTGTCCGGCGGCCAGCAGCAGCGCGTGGCGCTGGCGCGTGCCTTGGTGTTCGAGCCGGGCGTGCTTTTGCTCGACGAGCCGTTCTCGGCGCTCGACAAGGGCCTGCGCGGCCAGATGCAGGCCGAGATGAAGCGACTGCACCAGGAGACCGGCACCACCTTCGTCTTCGTCACCCATGACCAGAGCGAGGCGCTGGCGCTGTCGTCGCGCGTCGCCATCTTCAACCATGGAAAACTGCTGCAAGTGGGTAAGCCGGACGAGGTCTACGACCGGCCGGCCAACCGGTTCGTCGCCGAGTTCCTCGGCGAGATCAACATGCTGCCGCTGAAGGGCGTGCGCAATGCCGACAATGGCGCCATCGGGCTGTGCGAGGACCGCACTGTGAGCCTGCGTGGCAATGCCGGCGCCGTCGGCAGCAATGCCATCCTGGCGATCCGGCCAGAATACATGTCGATCGCGGCCGAAGCGGCAGCGGGCGAGAACGGCATCGCCGCGACGGCGACCGCCTCGACCTATCTTGGTGCCGCCACGCGGCTGGATCTCACGACGCGCCAGGGCGCCAAGGTGACGGTCTCGGTACCGAACGAGGTCGCCGCCTCGGCACTCAGCAAGGGCAATTCCGTATGGCTGACATGGCCGGCGGAAAAAGGTTTCCTCCTTCCGGACGGAGGACAATGACGATCGGCGTGGCGGAGCGAAATCCGCCAGGCTGACTTTCGCCGAAACACCAACAACAAAAAGGGGAACTGAGATGACAAGCAATTCAAAGATGAGCGAAACCAAGAAACACTCCATCGAAACCCTGTCCGCCAGGGCGGCGCGCGGCGAGATCTCGCGCCGGCAGTTCACGCAGCTGGCCGCACTCGTGCTGGCCGGCACGCCGATGCTGCTGCGCTCGACCGGTGCCTTCGCGCAGGCCAAGGAGCTGGTGCTGGTGAACTGGGGCGGCGACGCCATCACCGCCTATGACGCGGCCTATGGCCAAGCCTTCACCAAGGAGACCGGCATCACCGTCAAGATGGACGGCTCCGGCCCGACCGAAGGCGCGATCGCCGCACAGTTCAAGAGCGGCGCCCCGACCTGGGACCTCGTCGACGTCGATCCGTTCTCGGCCATCACGCTCGGCGCGCAGGGCATGCTGGAGCCGATCGATTATGCGATCGTCGACAAGAAGAAGATGCGCGAGGGCTTCGGCTGGGAACATGCCGCTTCGACCTACTTCTTCTCCTATGTCATCGCTTATGATTCCGAGAAATATGGCAGCGAAGCACCGACCGGCATGGCCGATTTCTTCGACGTGGCAAAATTCCCCGGTAAGCGCTCGCTCTACAAATGGGGCGTGTCGAGCTGGGAAGCGGCATTGCTTGCCGACGGCATCGCGCCGGCGGAGCTCTATCCGCTCGACCTCAAGCGCGCGCATGACAAGGTCGCCGCCTTCAAGGAGAACGTCGTGGCGTATTGGGGCGGCGGCGCCGAGAGCCAGAGCGTTCTGCTTAACGGCGAGGCCTCGATGGCAATCGTCTGGTCGACCCGCGCCTCGCTGATCGAGCAGGATTCCGGCGGCCAGATCAAGTTCATCTGGGACCAGGGCCTGATCTCGCCCGGCGCGCTCGCCGTGCTCAAGGGCAATCCCGGCGGCAAGGAGGCGGCGATGAAGTTCATCGCCAGCGCCCAGGATCCGCAAAAGCAGCTGGTCATGTTCGACAAGCTCGGCCAGGGCCCGGCCAATCCGGCCGCCGATGCGCTGATCCCCGCCGACAAGAAGCGCATCAACCCTGTCGACCCCGAAAACATGAAGAAGCAGATCGCGCTCGACATGGAGTGGTACGCCAAGAACTACGGGGCAGCGCTCGACGAGTACACGAAGATCATCTCCGCCTGATAAGCCGGGATAACCGGGGTCGAGATGAAAGCATACCTTTCCGACAGGATGGGCGCGGCGCTGTTGATGGCGCCGCTGCTCCTGTTCCTTGGTGCCGCCTATGCCTGGCCGTTCCTCGGCGTCGTCAATTGGAGCTTCACCCTGCCCGAACCGGGGCTCGGGCAGTACGGCGCGCTGGCCACCGATCCGCTTGTGCAGTCGGTGTTCATCCGCACCCTGCGCATCGCGGCAATCGTTACCCTGCTATCCGTCACTGCCGCCTATGCCATCACTGTGGTCTGGGTGCGCGGCACGCCGATGCAGCGCGTGGTCGCCGAGTTCTGCATCCTGGTGCCGTTCTGGATCTCGGTGCTGACGCGCGCCTTCGGCTGGGTGGCGCTCTTATCCAATCGTGGCCTGATCAACACCTGGCTGCAAGCGATCGGCTTCATCTCGGAACCGCTGACGCTGGTGCGCAATGAGTTCGGCGTCATCGTCGGCATGACGCATTTCCTCATTCCCTTCGCCGTATTTCCGCTGGCGTCGTCGATGCGCAGCCTCGACGACCGCGTGCTGCTGGCGGCGCGCGGGCTCGGCTCCAGCCGCATGCGCACCTTCTGGTCTGTCTTCGTGCCGATGACACGATCCGGCATCATCGGCTCGGCGCTTATCGTGTTCGTCTTTTCGCTGGGCTTCTTCGTGACGCCGGCGATCCTCGGCGGCGGCCGCAGCGTGATGATCGCCGAGCTGATCTATCTCCGCATCTTCCAGAGCCCGGACTGGGGATTGGGGGCTGCGATCAGCGTCGTGCTGGTGCTGTTCGTCGGCGCGCTGATGGCGCTGCTGTTCCGCTATGTCAGACCGAAGCAGATGATCTGATGCCGACCTACCGCCCCGGCCCCGTCTCGCTGATCCTCGCCGCACTCGTCGCGCTGTTCCTGCTGTTGCCGCTGCTTGCCGTTATCCCGGTGTCGCTGACGCCGAGCCGCATGCTGGCGATGCCGTCCGGCGAATTGTCGCTGCGCCACTACCGGGCGCTGATCGAGGATCCGCGCTGGATCAACTCGATCCTGCTCTCGATCAGGATCGGCGTCGTCAGCAGCGCCTTCTCCACCGTGCTGGCGCTGTGCTTCAGCCTTGGTGTGTGGATGTTCCAGCCGCGCTTTACCGCCGTACTGGTCGGCTTCGTGCTGCTGCCGATGGTGGTGCCGCCGGTCGTCTCGGCGATCACGCTCTACTTTCTGCTGACCTCGATCTCGGGTGTCAGTTCGTTCTTCGGCTACGACACCTGGCTCGGTGTCGCCATGGCGCATGCCGTGATGACGGTGCCCTTCGCCACGGTGCTGATCCTCGTCTCGCTCAGCCAGCTCGACCGCCGCATCGACCTTGCCGCGCGCGGCCTCGGCGCCACGGTGTGGGAGCGCGCCACCCGCATCATCATGCCCAACATCAAGTTCGGCATCGTCACCGCGGCCTTGCTGTCCTTCGTGCTGTCCTGGGAAGAGATCGGCGTCACCCTGTTCATCACCTCGGTTAACGCCATCACGCTGCCAAGGCTGATGTGGATGGGCCTGCGCGACAACATCGACCCGGCGATCGCCGCCCTCTCGGTGATCCTGATCATCATCACGGTTTTGGTGCTGGCGGTACGCAGCTTGGTGGGCAGGCTGCGCGGCGCGCACTAAGAGCGAGGCAAGCCGGATCTAAAGCCGAAATTCGTCGGAACAAGTTGCGCCGATCCGTGTTGACTAGGGCCTCCGACAGCGGATGGCTCACCAACGGGAGA
This sequence comes from Mesorhizobium sp., assembly GCF_004962245.1. Lineage (GTDB taxonomy): Bacteria > Pseudomonadota > Alphaproteobacteria > Rhizobiales > Rhizobiaceae > Mesorhizobium. Next base: position 218,187 of record NZ_SUHQ01000002.1, read on the forward strand.
TCGGAAAATGGCGACAACGAAAAAGGCCTCAACGTCGAAGACCAAAAGCCTCGAGGATCTGTTCCTCGACGGCCTGAAGGACCTCTACTACGCGGAAAAAAAGATACTGAAGGCCCTGCCCAAAATGGCCAGGGGCGCAGAAGCGAAGGAGGTCATGGCCGCGTTCGAAAAGCATCAAATGGAAACCGAGGGTCAGGTCGATCGCCTCGAGCAGGTGTTCGACCTTCTCGGAAAGCCGGCCCGCGGCAAGACCTGCCCCGCCATCGACGGCATTCTCGAAGAAGGCTCGGAAATACTCGAAGAGTATAAGGGAATTCCGGCGTTGGATGCAGGCCTCGTTGCCGCGGCACAGGCTGTGGAACACTATGAAATAGCCCGCTATGGCACGCTTATCGCGTGGGCCGAACAGCTGGGCATGAAGGATGCCCTGCAGCTTCTCAGGACCACGCTGCAGGAAGAGGTGGCGACAGACGAAGCTCTCACAAAGCTGGGCGAATCCGGCGTGAATGAACGCGCCCTCGCAGAGGCCGCATGATCCCTTGCTATTCCCTGGGCCCTGGTGTTTGCCATCAGGGCTCAGCCCCTTCCTCAGCGAATGACATTCCGCTGCCTGCCTAGCGCCGCTGTTGCGCATCATTGATGGGCTTCAAAAACCACATCCCGTCAAGGCTATCCCATGGCATGGCGGATGGTCTTGGACAGACGGCTAAGGAATGCCGGTCTCGACGAGGCGTCAAGCTTCCACGACAGGACCGCCATCGCCATCTTCCGCGGCAGCATGCCCACCGACAGGAACCAGGCGGCAAGGACGGCGCGCCGTCGCAGGGACGCCGTCATTTCGAGGCTGGCTACGGCGCCGGCCGCCCCGAGCGCCAGCCGGGAATCGTTGGCCACGGGATGCCGGCGCCTGTCCACGCACAGCGACGCCAGCCGCTCTTCCAGGTGGACCGGGTCGTGGCGGACGGTATCCGACGGCACGATGGTCAGGCCGATCCCGGCGGCCTGCTCCGACAGCGCCTCCATCCGCTGGAAATCGTGCCTGACCCGCCAGCGGGCCCGCTCGGCGAGCTTTTCGCCGAACACCGAATGGTTCGCGCCGTGGATCCGGTAGGCACCGACGCATTCGTCGATGGATTGGACGTGTCCGTAAAGCGGCGCCAGCGTTGCAAGATAGCCATCGGCGCCCTGGCGGAACTCCGGCTCGGGAATCGGCATGATCGCTTCCAGGGTTGCGCGATCAAAGGCCAGCCCGCTGGTCACGGTTGTCTGGTAACGGCCCTTGTGCAGCAGTTTCGGCATGACGTCACCGCTGTCGAAGGGCAGTTCAGGCGGCGGAAAGACGTCCTTGACGCGTTGCCGCTCGTCGACGATGTGCAGCCTGGACTGCACCTGGGCCGTTGCCGCATCCCAGATGTCGACGATCGTGGAAACGGCGGTCGGATAAAGGTAGTCGTCGGCGTCGAGAAAGAGAACGATCCTGCCGGAGCTTGCCGCAAAGCCGGTGTTGAACGCCGCCGCATGCCCGCCATTTTGCGCTCGCGGGCATGCGAGGATTTCGTCGCGATATGATTCTATGATTGTCGTGGAGTTGTCCTGCGATGCATCGTCGACGACGATGACTTCGACATCCGCGTAGTCCTGCTCCAGGGCGCTATCGATGCTGCGTTTGAGGAAACGCGCGTAATTGTAGTTCGGGATGATGATGGATACCGGAATTCTCGGCACGGGTTGCATCGCATTTGACCTCGCATCTTGCTTTGGTTTCGGCAAATCCGCTCGTGGGTCTGCCCCCCTCTTCAAGTGCCCGACGAGTTTCCTGAGGAAAGGCCCGCGGCTTTCCATCAGGAGACGGGTCACGTCTTGCGTGCGACTTCGCAATGAGGCCGCCATTGCCTTCGACGCTGGCCACCCGGGTCAAGAGTATGGTCGGCGGCAGCAAAGGCTCCGACGGTTTCGGCCAAGACGATCCCGCAACCGAGTCCGACGGAAATGGTGCCGCCTTCGGTCACGATCAGGTCGGATCGAAACGGACGGGCACCATGAAGGTATGGCAGATAGTGATCTTTAAATACGGCCGGAACAAGCCCCGCGCGCCGAAAACAGGGCCGGCATTGCGTTCAGGCGGCATGCGGCAGCGGCCCACATGCTGGGCCAGAGCCGGCGACGAGCCGGCTCCGGGCTTTTACAGTCTGGTCGCCTGAACGGTCAGGCGGCCTGCAACCCTGGCAGCGGCAGGTCGGCTTGCTCCTCCGGCAAGTCACCGGCCATCGCGGCGGCAAACTTCGTCTGGTCGATTTCCCCTTCCCAGCGCGCCACGACCACTGTTGCCACCGCGTTGCCGACGAAGTTGGTCAACGCCCGGCATTCCGACATGAAGCGGTCGACGCCGAGGATCAGCGCCATGCCGGCGACCGGCACGGTGGGAACCACCGAGAGCGTCGCCGCCAGCGTGATGAAGCCGGCGCCGGTGATGCCGGCGGCGCCCTTGGAACTCAGCATGGCGACGGCGAGCAGCAGGATCTGGTCACCGAAGGTGAGCGGCGTGTCGGTCGCCTGCGCGATGAACAAAGCGGCAAGCGTCATGTAGATGTTGGTGCCGTCGAGGTTGAAGGAATAGCCGGTCGGGATGACCAGCCCGACCACCGAGCGGTTGCAGCCGGCGCGCTCCATCTTAGCCATCAGGCCGGGCAGTGCTGCTTCCGAGGACGAAGTTCCGAGCACCAGCAGCAGGTCTTCCTTGATGTAGCGGATCAGCGCCAGGATCGAGAAGCCGTTGTAGCGGGCGACGGCGCCAAGCACGACCAGCACGAACAGCAGCGCAGTCAGATAGAATGTGCCGATCAGCATGGCGAGATTGGCGATCGAGCCGATGCCGTATTTGCCGATGGTGAAGGCCATGGCGCCGAAGGCGCCGATCGGCGCGGCCTTCATCAGGATGGCGACGAGGCGGAAGATCGGCGTGGTCAGCGCCTGCAGGAAATCAACGACCGGACGGCCGCGATCGCCGACCATGGCCAAAGCAACACCGAACAGCACCGAAAAGAACAGCACCTGCAGGATGTCGCCTTTCGCGAAAGCGCCGGTGATCGTGTCGGGGATGATGTTCATCAGGAAGCCGACGATGCTGGTGTCATGCGCCTTTTCGGCGTAGGTCGCCACCTTGGTAGGGTCGAGCGTGGCCGGGTTGATGTGCATGCCGGCGCCCGGCTGGACGACGTTGGAGACGACGAGGCCGACGACCAGCGCCAGCGTCGAAAACACCAGGAAGTAGATCATCGCCTTACCGGCGACGCGGCCGACCTTGTGCAGGTCGGAAACGCCGGCAATGCCGGTCGCCACCGTCAGGAAGATCACCGGCGCGATCACCATCTTGACCAGCTTGATGAAGGCGTCGCCGAGCGGCTTCAGCGCCTCACCGGTTTCGGGGTAGAAATGACCGAGCAGCACGCCGGCGGCGATCGCCGCCAGCACCTGCACATAAAGATGCCGGTAGAACGGAAGTTTGCCGCGCGGCTCGGCGGCAGCGAATGCTGTCTGCATGACGTCCTCCATGACGCCCCGATCGAAAGCTCGACCTCCCGGGGCAATTGCATTGACCTCCAGCAGCCTCGCGACTGCTGAGTTTGTGCTTGCAACTGCCGTGCCACATTGCGCGAAAGAGACCATCAATTTGATTTTATTGAATATTCTCGTATTCAAGATTTCGTTTCGCACACAGGAAGTGCGGATATTCGCATAGCCGAATTGTACTTTGTGCGAAATCATGCACAAATGGGTAATGCTGCAACGCCCCGCCGCTGCCTTGTCGTCGACGCCCGAGCAACTCGGCAGGCGGGCGCGCCGTGCCTGGCTGCTGTTTGCGGCCATCGCCCTTGCGATCGCCACGGCCGCACTTTACGGCGCCGGTCTCTATGGCCGCACCACGGAGGTCGGGTCACTGGCGGCGCAAGGCCGCACCGACGCCAATCTGAAGATCGCGCTACTGCGCGCTGTGTTGGAAAGTCCGCGGGCGCTCCCCCTGCTTTTGTCCGAAGACCAGCAGGTGCGTGATGCGCTGTCCCAGAAAAACGCTGCTGCAAGCGATGTCCTGAACCGCAAGCTCGAAGGGCTGGTCTCCGGCACCAAGGCCTCGGTGCTCTATGTCATCGGTGCCGACGGCTTCGCGATCGCCTCCAGCAACTGGCGCGAGCCGATCAGCTTCGTCGGCAACGACTACCGGTTCCGCGACTATTTCTCCGGGGCGATGCAATCCGGAACCGCCGAATATTTCGCGCTCGGCAATGTCAGCAAGCGCCCCGGCCTCTACATCTCGCGCCGCGTCGGCGATGCCGCCGCACCGCTCGGCGTCGTCGTCGTCAAGGCGGAGTTCGATCAGCTCGAGGCCGACTGGCACGAGGCGAACCGCCCGGCCTATGTCAGCGACGAGAATGGCGTCGTCCTGATCACCAGCGTGCCGTCCTGGCGCTTCATGACGGTGGCGCCGCTCGCCGGCCCGGAGCTCGCCGCCATCCGTGACAGCCAGCAATTCGGCAACGCACCGTTGATGCCGTTGCCGATCACGCGCCCGCAGGCGCTGAGCCCGGACGTATCGATCGTCCATGCGGTGACGCCCGGCGGCAGCGACGCAGAATATCTCAGGCTTTCCACGCCAGTCCCTTCGACTCCCTGGCGGCTCGACTATCTCATCCCGGCTGAGGCGCCGATCGCCGCCGCAGCCCGCGAAATGCGGTTGCTGGCGCTGGGTGTCGTCGTCCCACTGCTCGGCCTCGCCGCGTATCTTTTGTGGCGCCGGCAATCAGCGCAAATGCGCATCGCCGCCGAACAGGCGGCGCGCACCGAGCTCGAACGCCGCGTCGTTGAACGCACCGAGGATCTGAGCCGCGCCCGCGACCGGCTGCAGGCCGAGATATCAGACCACCGCAGCACGGAGGCAAAACTCCAGATCGTGCAGCAGGATCTGGTCCAGGCCAACCGCCTCGCCATCCTCGGCCAGGTCGCCGCCGGCGTCGCCCATGAGATCAACCAACCCGTCGCCACCATCCGTGCCTATGCCGACAACGCCCGCACCTTCCTCGACCGCAAGCAGACGGCGCCCGCCGAGGAAAACCTCGGCGCTATCGCCGCACTGACCGAACGCATTGGCACCATCACCGAGGAATTGAAGGCCTTTGCCCGCAAGGGCCGCACCGCCGCCGAACCTGTCGAACTCAGCGCCGTTATCGAGGGTGCCGTCATGCTCCTGAAGAGCCGCTTTGCCGGCCGGCTCGACGCGCTGACCCTCAACCTGCCACCACCGACGCTCAAGGTCCTGGGCAACCGGATCCGGCTCGAACAGGTGCTGATCAATCTCTTCCAGAACGCGCTGGAAGCGCTGGACGGCCGCGACGACGCTCATGTGCAGGTCTCGGTCGAGGAGACGGCGGACGGCGTGACCATCAACGTCTCCGACAACGGACCGGGCATCCCGCCGGCGATCCTGAAGTCGCTGTTCACGCCGTTCAACACTTCGAAGGAAAAAGGCCTGGGCCTCGGCCTCGTCATCTCGAAGGACATCGTCACCGACTATGGCGGACGCATCGAGGTTTCGAGCGACGACAGCGGCACCCGCTTCACCATCCATCTTCCAAGAGCAGCGTAATGGCTAAGGCAGCATGACGAACGACGACGCAGCGCCGGTCATCCTGATCGACGACGACAGCGATCTTCTCAGGGCCACCGCGCAGACGCTGGAGCTTGCCGGCTTTTCGGTCTCCGCCTTTTCGGTCGCGGCCGAGGCACTGGCCAGGCTCGACGCCGGTTTTGCCGGCGTGGTGGTGTCCGATATCAGAATGCCTGAGATCGACGGCCTGCAGCTTTTCGACCGCGTCCTGCGCCTGGACGAAGACATTCCGGTCATCCTCGTCACCGGGCACGGCGACATCGCGGTTGCCGTCAAGGCGATCAAGGACGGCGCCTACGACTTCATCACCAAACCCTTCGCCGCCGACCGGCTGGTGCAGAGCGTGCGGCGGGCAGCCGAAAAGCGCCGGCTGGTGATGGAGAACCGGGCTTTGCGCGAGGCGGCCGGAGAGGCGCAGGACGGCCTGCCGCTGATCGGCCAGACGCCGGCCATGGAGCGGCTGCGCCGCACGCTGCGGCAGATCGCCGACACCGATGTCGACGTGCTGGTGACCGGCGAGACCGGCTCCGGCAAGGAGGTGGTGGCGAGCCTGCTGCATCGCTGGAGCCGCCGCGCCAGCGGTAATTTCGTCGCGCTGAATTGCGGCACGCTGCCGGAAACCGTCATCGAGAGCGAGTTGTTCGGCCATGAGGCAGGCGCCTTCACCGGCGCGCAGAAGAAGCGCATCGGCCGCATAGAACATGCCAGCGGCGGCACGCTGTTCCTTGACGAAATCGAAAGCATGCCGGTCTCGACACAGGTGCAGATGCTGCGCGTGCTGGAAATGCGCGAGGTCACCCCGCTCGGCACCAACGAAGTGCGGCCGGTGGATTTGCGCGTCGTCGCCGCCGCCAAGGTCGATCTTAGCGATGCGCGCCAGCGTGGCTCGTTCCGCGAGGATCTCTACTACCGGCTGAACGTGGTGACGATTTCGATCCCGCCATTGCGCGAACGCCGCGACGACGTCGCCTTGCTGTTCTTCTACTTCGCCGAGCGCGCCGCCGCCCGTTTCCGGCGCCCGGTGCCTTCTGTTCCCGCCTCGGTGCATCGCCATCTCAGGGAGCATGACTGGCCGGGCAATGTGCGCGAGCTCGCGCATTTCGCCGAGCGTTTCGTGCTTGGACTGGAAGAAGAAACGCAGGCGCCATCCCCTGCCCCGGCCGAGACGGATACCGCCATGAAGCTGCCGGAGCGGCTGGAGCGCTACGAGGCCGATATCATTCGCGAGACGCTCGGCCGCAATGAGGGCGATGTCAGGCGCACGATCGAAGCGCTGGGGATTCCACGCAAGACCTTCTATGACAAGCTCCAGCGCCACGGCATCGTGCGCAGCGAGTTTTCCCGGTAGCAATACTGATCGCTCGGCGCCGCCCTCGGCATCGATCGCCGCCGGCGCCATAAGGTCTGGGCCGTGGTACTTGCCCCTTGGGCCTGTTGCAGCTAATTGACGTTACGACCGCGTTTCTGCAATGTCTTTCCGCTGCACTGCTTCGAGGTTCAGCCCATGAAGCGCGGTCTTGCTTTCGGTGCGATTGCCGGCGTTGCCCTGCTTTGCGGTGGCGCATTCCTGCTTGCCGGTCAGTCAACCGTCTCGCCAGATGCAATCCAGTCATCCGTGACCCGTACCCCTGAATTGATAAACACCGCCTGGAAGCTGCCCGTGGCCGCCACTTTCAATGCCGACATCAAATGGCAATCGAACGGGTCACGGTGCGGTCCGGCAAGCGTCGCCAACACATTCCGCTCGATCGGCGAAGAGGAAACAACCGAAGCGGAAGTCCTCGAGGGGACGGGAAAGTGCTGGACCGGCTTTTGCATCATCGGTCTCACGCTCGACGAGGTTGCCGAGGTCGCTCGAACGAAGACCAGCCGGAAAGTCACCGTGCTGCGGAACCTGACCGCCGAGGAATTCCGCGAGCATATGAAACGAGCCAACGATCCCGGTCGCCGTTACATCATCAACTTTACCCGTAACAAGATCTTCGGCGCCGGCGTTGGCCATTTTTCGCCGATCGGCGGATATCTGGAGGCGCAGGACATGGTTTTCGTCCTCGATGTCAACGAACGCTACAAGCCATGGCTGATCGAGAGCGAACGCCTGTTCTCTGCCATGGACACAATCGATAGCGATGGCGATAAAAAGCGCGGCCTGCTGCTGATCGAATGAAAACGAGCATGATGCGAGGGACAGGTCAGCACCAAACAAGGGAACAGCGGCCCATCTGTCAGGATGATTGCGCGTGCCGATTCCGGTTTTCGCGACCCTGCGCTAAACTGTGGCAACCGCAGCCAGGCTGCCCAACCCCATGATCGTCCAGACCTGCATCAATGGCGCGCGCAGCGCCGACTTCCACCCTCGACTGCCGCTCGACGCGGAAGCCATGGCGCTCGACGGTGCGGCCTGCGTGGCCGCAGGTGCGGCCGAACTGCATGTCCACGCGCGCGGGCTCGACGGGCGCGAAAGCCTCGCGCCTGAGACGATGGATCGGACTATGTTGGCCTTGCGCCGCGCCTGCCCGGGAACGCTGATCGGTGTCTCCACCGGCGCCTGGATCGAGAATGACGACGAGCGGACGCTGGCGGCGATCGCCGGCTGGGGCGAGCTGCCCGACTACGCCTCGGTGAATCTCTCGGAACAGGCCGCCCCCGAGGTCATGGATCGCCTGCGGCAGCGCGGCATCGGCATCGAAGCCGGGCTTGCTTCTGTCACCGACGCCGAGCACCTGGTCCGCCTCGACCATGGCAAACATGTGCTGCGCATCCTGATCGAGATTTCGGAACAGAACCTCGATGAGGCGTGGGCGGTCAGCGACGACATCGCGGCCGTGCTCGACCGCGCCGGAACGCGGCGGGCCATCCTGCTGCATGGCGAAAACGCCACCGTCTGGCAGTTCGTGCACAGGGCCGCCGAGCGCAACTGGTCAACGCGTGTCGGGCTGGAGGACGGCAAGGAGCTTCCGGACGGAACGATTGCGTCCGGCAATGCCGCGCTCACGGCCGCGGCGGTGGCGATCTCCCGGGTCGGCCGCTGATTCATCCCATAGGTTTCGGGCGCCTGGCCTCGCCCTGCGTCAGGCCACGTCCCGCAAAGTCGAACGCGGCGTCGCCGACTTGGCGGTTGCGCCGGCGCGATCCTCGTGAAGCGCGAACCCCATGGCGCCCGGATCGCCCAGTTCGGGGCGGAGCTGCATGCTCGGGATGTGGTAGTCCCCGCCATTCTGCTGCCGATAGGGAATGGGCCGGATTGTTTCGAGCGACCGCATCCTTTCGCGCAACCGCTCGGCGACAGGTTCGAAATCGGCCTCGCCGAAACGATCCACTCTGTAGACCACGAACGGCGGAAGCACATCGTAGCCCGGATAATAGAGGATGCCGTGATTGATCGGGAACAGCAGGTCGTCGATCGGGCCGTTGACGCCGCGGGCGGAATAATGCTCTTCCCAGCCGCCGGTGGTCACGATCAGCATCGCGCGCTTGCCGGCGAGCGTTCCCTCACCAAAGCGGTCGCCCCATCGCTTGTCGCTGTGCTCGCCGACGCCATAGGCAAAGCCGTAGGCGTACACCCGGTCGACCCAGCCCTTGAGGATCGCCGGCATGGCGTACCACCACAGCGGGAACTGGAGGATCAGGGTGTCGGCCCACAGCAGCTTGTCGATCTCCGCCTTGACGTCGTCGGTTAGTGTGTTGGTCGCGAAAGCCTTTTTGGACGCCCCAGCCGGCAGGAAGCGCGCTTCGGGCGGCCACGACGGAAAGTCGGCACGGTCCACCTCGGCTTTCCAGCCATCGGCGTAAAGGTCCGACACCCGCACCTCATGGCCCTGGGCCTCGAGTTCCCTGATGGCGACGTCACGCAGCGCGCCGTTGAGCGAACGCGGTTCGGGATGCGCAAAAACAAGCAGGACTTTCATGGGTCAACTCCGAAGAAGGACGATGGACGCTGAAGGTAGCCAGCCCCAGAATGATCCGCTACATGTAGACAATGCATAAGATTGTGCCGAATAATGGATAGGTCTGATGTGACGCTCGAGCGCATGCGCACCTTCGTTCGCGTCGCCGAGCGCGGCAGCCTGTCGGCGGTGGCGCGCGAACTCGGCGTTGGGCAGTCGACGATCACCCGACATTTGCGCGAGCTCGAGGAGGCCGTCGGCGTGCCCTTGCTCAGCAGGACCACCCGGCGTGTCACGATGACCGATGAAGGCAGCCGTTACTATGCCGACAGCGTCCAGATCCTGCGCCTCGTCGAGCAGGCCAGCGACGAGGCGCGGGGCACGCGCGGCGCGTCGGCTGGCACGATCCGGATCTCCTGCACGGCGGCACTCGGGGTCTTGCACGTCAGCCGCCTGATCTTCGCCTTTCAGGATCGCTATCCCGACATCGGGACCGATCTCAGCCTCACTGACGAGCGCATCGACCTTGTGCGGGAGGGCGTCGACATCGCGCTTCGCCTGGGTCCGCTCACCGACAGCTCGATGAAGCTGCGGGCGCTCGGCCAGTCGCGGCGTCTGCTGGTGGCAGCGCCGGCCTATCTGGCGGCACGGGGCAGACCCGCTGCCCCGCAGGATCTGCCCAGCCATGAGGGCATCCGAATGTCGAACATCGCGGGAAGCGACACGCTCGTCCTGCAGGGGCCGGGCGGCGAACGCCACGCGGTGCCCTTCGGCGGCCGATTTCGGGTCGACCATGGGCTTGCCGCGCGCGAAGCCCTCGTCGCCGGGCGCGGTATCGCACCGGCCCATCACTGGCTTGTCGACGACCTCCTCGCGGCCGGCCGGCTGGAGGTGATCCTGCCGGACTACGCCCCGCCTCCCGTACCGCTGAGCATGCTGATCGTCCCGGAACGTGCCGGCATTGCCCGGGTCCGGCTGCTGGTCGATTTTCTCGCCGAGCGGATCGGCGGCATTCCGGGGATCGAGAAATCGCGCTAGCCGGCATGCCCTCGGTCGGCCACGACACCGGCAAAGCTCCCCGTCTTCCGGGAACGGCCTTGTTGACAGGCCGTTGAACGCTCTTGCGGTTTCAAAAAATACGCCATAAGATATTTTCATATCAGAAAGAAAACTCCGTTAATTCTTTCAATTTATGAAAGCCTGAGCGTTTGCGGGAACATCTCGATCAGACCGACCGGCGACTGGTCAAGCTGCTGTCGCAGGATGCGCAGCTTGGCGTCAACCGCCTCGCCGAGAAGATGGCCGTCTCGGTGCCGACCGTGCGTATGCGGCTGCGCAACCTGCTCGACCGCAACCTGCTCAAGATCGTCGGGCTGCTCAATCTCACCGAGCGCCCCGAACTGATCTCGGCCATCGTCGGCATCAATGCGCAGGGGCGCGGCCGTGCCCGCGAACTGGCGCAGCGCATCGCCGAACTGCCTTTCGTGAATTCGGCCTCCGTCGTCACCGGGCGCTTCGACATCATCGTCGACGTGACCGTGGCCGGCGATGTCGCCGATCTCTACCGTGTCACCAGCGAGCTGATCCCCGGTGCCGGCGAGCCGGGCGAAGTCGTGCGCAGCGAGACGTTCGTCGTCATGGCCTCCTGCAACAAATGGGTCAGCCTGCCGGAAGGCTGCTGGTCGGACGAACGAAAGGAAATGCCATGAAGATCGCGGTTCTCGGCGGCCTCGGCCTGCAAGGCCGGGCGGCGATCGCCGATCTCGTCGCCAGCGCCGATGTCGAAGAGGTCGTCTGCGTCGATACCGCGCCGAATGGGGCAGCCCGGCTTGGCGGCCTGACCGACCTCGCTCGCGTGCGTTTCGTCGTGCCTGAGGGCGCCATCGCCTCAGTGCTGGCGAATGTGCTGACCGGTGTCGACGCCGCCATCGATCTGTTGCCGCAACCGCTGATGCGCGAGGCGGTGCAGGCCGCGATCGCGACGCGCACGCCGCTGGTCACCACCAACTACGGCAAGACGATCGCCGACCTTGCCCCGGCAGCGGAAGCAGCCGGCGTCTCGATCATGACCGAATGCGGGCTCGACCCCGGCATCGACCTTGTGCTCTACGCGCGCGCCGCAAGGCAGTTCGACGCCATCACGGCGATCGATTCCTATTGCGGCGGCATCCCCGAGCCGAAAGCGATGGCCAAGCCGCTGTGCTACAAGGTGAGCTGGAACTTCGACATGGTTCTGATGAGCCAGAACCGCGACAGCGTGATGGTCGAGGACGGCCAACGGGTCGATGTACCGGCCGGCCAGCAACACGACAATCCGTTCATCCATCAGATCGAGGTCGAGGGGCTGGGCAGACTGGAAGCCTTCCCCAATGGCGATGCGCCGCACTATGCCGGCATGCTCGCCGCCGCCAGGGGGCTGCAGCGCTCAGGCCGCTATTCACTGCGCTGGCCGGGTTGGTCGGCGTTCTGGGCGCCGCTGAAGGAGCTTGGCTTCCTTTCCGAAGACAAGGTGCCCGGCGTTGGCGCCAGCCCGCGCGAATTTCTCGGCCGGCTGCTCGGCCCGCAACTGCAATATGGCGCCGACGAAAAGGACCTCTGCGTGATGCGCAACGTCTTTGTCGGCACGCAGGGCGGCCGTCGCAAGACGGTGACGTCGGACCTGGTCATCGAACGCGACCTCGCCTCCGGCCTGTTCGGCATGAGCCTCGGCGTCGGTTATCCCGCCAGCATCGTGGCGCAGATGCTGGCGCGGGGCGAAATCGCCACGCCCGGCCTGCTCAACCCGCTGCTGCATGTGCCCGACGGCCGCTTTCTCGACGAACTGGCCAGGCGCGGGATACGGGTATCCGAAACGATCAGCTGGGATTGAGGAGTTTCGAACGGTGGTCGCCGCCGGCAACGGCGCCGCCGCTCAAAAAGCACCCCCAAAGGGTGGAACAACAAAGTGGAACAACAACGACAACAAGGAGGAATGCCCAATGAAGATTGCCAAGCTTTTCATCGCAGGACTTGCGCTCGCCGGCCTCACCACTGCTGCCAGCGCCGGAACGCTCGACGACATCACCAAGCGCGGCGAATTGCGCGTCGCCGTGCAGACGCAAGGACCCCCCTTCTCGCTGGTCGGTGCGGCCGGCGAACGCACCGGCAGTTCGGTGGAACTCGCCGAGCTGATGGCCAAGGAAATGGGCGTCAAGATCACCTTCCTCGATTTCGACTGGGACGGACTGATCCCGGCGTTGCTCTCCGGCAAGGCCGATCTTCTGGTCGCCGACATGACGCCGACGCTGGCGCGTGGCATGAAGGTCGCCTTCACCAAACCTTATATGTATACGGGCAGCACCGTCTTCACCAAAGCCGACAGCAAGTTCAAGACCACCGAAGACTGCAAGGCCAAGGGCACCAAGATTGCCGTGCTGCTCGGCGCCACCGGCGAGAAGGAGGCCAAGAACGCCTTCCCGGACGCCGACATCAAGAGCTACAAGGGCGGTGGGCCACTGCTGCTCGACGCCGTCAACAACGGCCAGGCTGATTGCGGCGTCAACGACGTCTCGGCGGTCAAAGGCCAGTCGACCGCCTATCCGGCCGGCACCTTCACCATCATGCCGGAGCTGCTGTCGAAGGAGCCGCTGGCTTTCGCCACCCGCTATGACGAGCCGGACCTGCTGGTCTGGATGAACCTGTTCCTCGATCAGGTCAGCGTCGACGGCCGCCTGCAGAAGAACCTCGACTATTGGGTCAATTCCGACGCCTGGAAGAAGGATCACTGACGAATAGGAGGTAGGCAGTAGGAAGTAGAAATTAGGGAGCATGGAGTGGCTGATGGCCATTCCTGACACCTCCCACTACTGCCTACTCACTACTGCCTACTCACTCACCATGCTCGAAAATTTCAGCTTCCGCACCATCGTCGAATATCTGCCCCTGTTCGGGCAGGGCCTCGTCACGACCGTCTGGCTGTCCCTCCTCTCCTTTGCCGGCGCGCTCGCCGTCGGCATCGTGCTCGCCGCCATGAACCTGCAGCGCGGCTGGCTGTTTCGCGTGCCGGCCAAGGCCTATATCGACGCGGTGCGCGCCACGCCCTTGCTGGCGCAGCTCTACTTCCTCTATTTCGGCCTGCCCCGGCTCGGCATCATCCTGCCTGAGCTCGTCGTCGGCATTCTCGCTTTGTCGCTGAACAGCGGCGCCTATGTCGCCGAGATCATCCGCGCCGGCATCCTGTCGATCCCGCGCGGCCAGGTCGAGGCCGGCGTCGCTTCGGGGATGACCTATGTCCAGCGCATGCGACTGGTCATCCTGCCGCAGGCGTTCAAGGTGACGATCCCGCCGCTGCTCGGCCAGGCGATCGTGCTGGTCAAGGATTCCGCGTTGCTGTCGCTGATCGCGGTCGCCGAGCTGACGCGTGCCGGACAATTGCTCGCCTCCGACCGCTTCATGCCGGCGGAAGGTTTTGTCACCATCGCCGCCTTCTACCTGCTGCTCTACTACGGGCTGAAGGGACTGGCGGCACTGTCCGGGCGCTGGCTCGGCCTCGCGGGGGCACGAACATGATCTGGCAGCAGCTGCAAAGCCTCGTCGGCAGCTACCCCCTCGCCCTGCGCGGCCTTGGCATGACCGTGATGCTGTCTCTGATCAGCCTGGTGCTGGGCACGCTGATCGGCTTTGGCCTCGGCATCCTGCGCACCGGCGGTAACCGGCTGGTCAGCGGCGCGATCGGCGCCTGGGTCGACCTGATCCGCGGCACGCCGTTCCTGGTGCAGATTTTCTTGATCTTCTTCATCCTGCCGGAGTTCGGCATCGAACTCGACGCCTTCACCGCCGGCATCATCGCGCTGACCAATCTGGCCGCCTGCTTCATCTGCGAAATCGTCGTCGCCGGCATCCGCTCGGTGCCGACCGGACAGGTCGAGGCGGCGCTGGCGTCCGGCCTGTCGCGCTGGCAGCGCATGCGCCAGGTGGTGCTGCCGCAGGCGATGCGCATCGTGCTGCCGCCGCTGGTCGGGCAATATGTGCTGCTGATCAAGGATTCTTCCGTCGTCTCGGCCATCGGGCTGACCGACCTCACCCGCGTCGGCTGGCTGGTGGTGCAGCGTGTGCCGAACGGCCTGCTGGTCTTCTTCCTCGTCGGCGTCGGCTATTTCATCGTCTGTTATCCGCTGATCCTGCTGGCCCGCCGGCTGGAGCAGCGCATGGGTGCGGCCCATGGCGAGGTGCAGTTATGACGTCGAACCGCAGCAAAAATGGTGCCGGCATGATCGAGTTTCGCGGCGTCAACAAATGGTTCGGCGCGCTCAATGTGCTGAAGGACATCACGCTGAGCGTCGAGCCGCGCGAGGTGGTCGTTGTCTGCGGGCCGAGCGGCTCGGGCAAGAGCACCTTGATCCGCTGCATCAACGGTCTGGAGACGATCCGCGACGGCGATCTGGTGGTCGACGGCCAGCGCCTCGGCGACCCCGCCACCAACATGACCCGGCTGCGCACCGAGATCGGCTTCGTCTTCCAGTCGTTCAACCTCTATCCCCACAAGACCGCGCTTGAGAACGTCACGCTGGCGCCGATCCATGTGCGCAAGATCCCGCGCGCTGAAGCCGAGAAGGCCGGGCGCGAACTGCTCGCCAAGGTCGGCCTTGCCGACAAGGTGAACGCCTATCCGGCGCAGCTGTCCGGCGGCCAGCAGCAGCGCGTGGCGATCGCCCGCTGCCTCGGTATGCGCCCCAAGATCATGCTGTTCGACGAGCCGACCTCGGCACTCGACCCCGAGATGATCTCGGAAGTGCTCGACGTCATGGTCGCGGTCGCCGAGGAGGGCATGACCATGATGGTGGTGACGCACGAGATGGGCTTTGCCCGCAAGGTCGCGCAGCGCGTGGTGTTCATGGACGCCGGCGCCATCGTCGAGAGCGGCACGCCGGAGGAATTCTTCTCGCACCCCAAGACTGACCGCAGCCGCGCCTTCCTGAGCAAGATCCTGCGGCATTAGGGCTCAAGCTCAACTCAGTTGGCTGCGCCAATGGCCGAGATGGGTGGATATTGTTGAAAAAGTCCGGCGCATCCCTAAGCGAACGCCGCCAGCAGAATCCCATTTCCTTTGTCAGACTTCACGCGGAATCTGGATTCGCAATACGTCTCCTTTCGGAACGACATTCTAATCAAGTGCGTCAAGCACTTGGGTCAGCGACTTTTTCAACAATATCGGTGGTGAGCGGACGTTCAGTAAGCGGCAGGACGCCAATATCGCGCGATGTGCGGAAATTTGCCGAGATTGATATTGCCCATCGGCCATGCGGATGCGCGAGCGGCCGTCGCCAGTCGGGGCGTATTCCTCAAATTGGCCTCCAGCCGCCCGGCTATCCGCGCCGGCCGTCGCGCCACCCAGCCGGCGAGACGCCCGCGAGCTTCTTGAAGCTCCGGCTGAAGGCCGCTTCGGACTCGTAGCCGACATCACGCCCGACCGCCGAGACTTTGGCCAGCCCATCAGTGAGCAGTCGTGCGGCCAGTTGCACGCGCCATCGCGTGAGATATTGCATCGGTGGGCAGCCGACGAGACGCGTGAAGCGGGCCGCAAGGACGGACCGCGAGACGCCGGTTTCGCGTGCTAGTTCTTCAATTGTCCAGCCATGCGCCGGGTTCTCGTGGACGAGCGCAACAGCCCGGCCGACGGCGGGGTCGCGCAAGCCGGCCAGCCAGCCGGTCTGCTCCGGCGGCAATGCCTCAAGATAGCGGCGAACGACCTCAACGAACATCAGCTCGCTGAGGCGCAGGCGGATGCATTCAGCGCCAGGCCGTTGAGCGGACACCTCTGCCAGCGTTAGCTCGATCAGCCGGTCGAGCAGATCGCTCGGTGCGCCGGCCGCGCGCCGGATGCGTATCAGCGGAGGAAGGGCCCCGAGCAGAGGATTGAACGGCCGTGCATCGCAACCAAGAAAACCGCAGACATATCTGGTCAGGAGGGGGCCGTCGCCGCCTTCGTTGACCACAAAGGGCAGTTGTCCGGCCGCCATGGCGCGAAAGAAATCGAGCGAATCTTCCAGGCTCAAACCTGATCGCACTCCGGGCGCACTGCACATCGCGTACGAATCCTCATGCGGGATCACAAGTATGTCGCCTTCGGCAAACTCCATCGGCGGACCGTCACCGATGCTGACCGAGCCCGATCCTTGGGTGATGATGTGGTAGGAAATCACGTGTTGGGCGCGCGGCAGGATGAGATGGGCAAATG
Source organism: Mesorhizobium sp. (assembly GCF_004962245.1). Classification (GTDB taxonomy): domain Bacteria; phylum Pseudomonadota; class Alphaproteobacteria; order Rhizobiales; family Rhizobiaceae; genus Mesorhizobium. The sequence continues at coordinate 234,949 of NZ_SUHQ01000002.1, forward strand.
AACCCGCCCGCGGCACTTCCACACTCCAGGGCGAAGAGGCATCGACCCAGAAGAAAAGCGCGCCGGTGAGCTTTATCACGCGCAACACATCCGAAAGCACATCCTTGTCCGGCGCGGCCGAAGGTGCGGCATCGGGAACGACATCTTCCGGTGGGCGTCCAGGCGATGGCGCCAGAACGGACGCTACGGCAAGCGATTGAGACGCTGGGTCATGGAGCGTGCCCATGGCCAAGTCTACTATGCGCCGAACAGCATATCCACCGCGCATCCCGTGGAGTCCATGCGATCAACGGAGGTCGGCCATGCCTACTTATTGCTTCTTCGACGTGCGTGAAATCACTGACCAAGCCAAGGTCGAGCAGTATCTGGCAGGGGTCTTTGCAACGGTTGAACAGTACGGAGGGCGCTATTTGGTGCTGGGCGGGAAATCCGACCTTGTCGAAGGAGACTGGCAGCCGGTCTATCCAGTCATCGTCGAATTTGCCGACGGCGAGCATGCCCAACGTTGGTACTCATCGCCCGAATACGAGCCGCTGAAGGCGCTTCGCGTCGCCGGAACCCGATCCAACGCAGTGTTCCTTGAAGGTGCAACGCCGGGATCGGAGGAAGCGGCGGTCCAAACCCGCCGGGGGAGGACATCGAAAACTCCGGCTGAAATCTACGACGCACTGTTCGTTCCAGCGCTGTTCCGACAATGGGGGCCTATCGTCGCCGCCGAGGCGCGAATAGGGAGGGGCGACCGCGTGATCGACATCGCCTGCGGTACGGGTGTGCTGGCGCTCGCGGCCCTCGATCGCGTTCACACGGAGGGCAAGGTGGTCGGGCTTGACCCCAATCCCGACATGCTTTGCGTTGCCCGCCGCAAAAGCACTCGCATCGATTGGCGAGAAGGGCGCGCCGAGCAGATTCCTTTCCCGGATGAAAGCTTCGACGCCGCAGTCAGCCAGTTCGGCCTGATGTTCTTCGAGGACCGAGCAGCCGGACTGTGGGAAATGATGCGCGTGCTTAAGACCGGCGGCCGGCTCGCCGTCGCGGTCTGCGACTCGCTCGACCAGTCGCCCGGCTATGCCGCAGTGGCGGATATGCTTGAACGGCTGTTTGGGAGCGACGTTGCGAATGCGTTCCGCGCGCCCTTTGTGCTCGGCAATGCGGAGCTACTGCGCTCGCTCTGCGCGAAGGCAGGCATAGAGCGTGCCGAGGTGAAGCGGCACCGCGGAATGGTCCGTTTTGCCTCGATCGAGTCGCTGATCTCGACTGAAAGAGCCTGCATCTGGACGTTGGGCGGGCTTTTGGACAACGAGCAGTTCAAGCGGCTTCTGGAGGAGGCCGAGCGGGCACTTATGCCTTTCGTGACGGCGGTCGGTGCCGTCGCTTTCGACATGCCTGCGCTCGTCATCACGGCATCCAAGGAATGACGCTGGGGACCGATTTCCAGTTATTCCGGCCGTCCGCGGTTCAATAAGCGAACCTGCCGAAGGTCCGAGAAGGGTCCGAACTCGGTCGTTCAGAGTGATTGGATTTTGACCCTAGAGCGTCAGCCGAAGGCGGCCGGCGTCTTCAGCCGAACGTCGCCAGAGGCTCAGTGCTGACCTCGGCCCACCGACAGCGCCGGCTGTCGCGGTAGAAGGACTGAAAGGGCGGCGGGAACGATGGGGCGGCGAAGGCACCCACATGGATGGCGCCAGACCGGGCTGGAGGACGGTAAGGAACTACCGGACGGAACGATTGCGTCCGGCAACGCCGCGTTGACGGCCGCCGCGGTGGCGATCTTCCTGCAGGGGTAGCCGACGAAGACTCCGCAGGACCTGGGTTCCTCGCCGGGCCGCTTCGCGGGGGCGAGGAACCCAAGCTTATTGCGTATCCGCGTGGGCCCTCAGCTCTGCCCGTTTCGCATCCGAGACGACCGCGAGGTCGAGCACCTTCTGCAACTCGGCGGCATGGTGGAATGACGGTTCGGCCTGCGCGCCGGTGCGCACGGCATCGACAAAGCGCTGGTAGTTGGTCGGCATCGTTCCGGCATCGAGCGCCTGCCATTTGGCGTTCTCGATGTCCTCGCCGATGCACGCTTTCAGCTCCGAGCCGTTCAGATTGTGCACGACTTCGATGCCGCCTCTGTCGCCATAGATGCGCAGCCGCAATTCATTGAGATGGCCGGTTGCCCAGCGGCTGGCATGGACGACGCCGAAAGCGCCGTTGCTGAAATCCAGCGCCATGGTGAAGCTGTCATTGGCGTCGAGCTCGTACTCGCCGATCCGGTTGCCGGGCGCCTTGTCGAATGACCTGAGGCGGCAGAACACATGGTCGATGTCGAGCGCTGCGCCATAGCTGGCGAAATCGAGGATGTGGATGCCGACATCGCCCAGCACGCCATTGGAGCCGTGGCCGCGCGACAGGCGCCAGAGCCATTTCGGGTCGGTGCGCCAGTCGCCCCAGAATTTGGATACCAGCCAGCTCTGCAGATAGGACGCCTCGACATGCCTGATCTGGCCGATCTCGCCGGCCAGCACCATGGTGCGCGCCTTCTGCAGCGCGGCGACGTTGCGATAGGTCAGGTTGACCATGTTGATGATGCCGGCCTGCTCGGCGGCATCAGCCATTTCACTGGCCCTCTGGTAATTTTCGGCCAGCGGTTTTTCGCATAGCACCGGCTTGCCCGCCGCGATCAGCATCATGGTGGTCGGATGGTGGATGCGATCCGGCGTCACGTTCGCCACCGCGTCGAACTTGTTCCATGCGAGCGCGTCTTCCAGCGACGTGAACCGGTTGGGAATACCGTAGCTGTCCGAAAACTTGTCGACGCGTGCGCGGTCGACATCGACGGCGCCGACCAGTTCGACGCCCTCGATCTTGCTGAACTGCCTGGCGTGCTCCTCCGCCATCCAGCCGGTGCCGAGTATCAAGAGACGCATGATTCTTATCCTTAGGATGAGGCGTTATCTTCTTGTTTGATCATGGATTTCCCGAACCTAGGTTCGGGATCATAGTTAGCGATAGCCGGCTTCGCCCGCGGCATGGAGTTTTCCGCCGCGCTCGACGATCGGCTCGAGCGCCTTTTCCACCGGCACGTTCGGCGCGTCGAGGATGGCTGGATTTGAGCCGAGCGGGTTGTGCGCCCATTTCACCGCATTGCGCAGCACCTTCTGCACGTTGCTGTCGTGATAGGTCGGATAGGTCTCGTGGCCGGGCCTGAAATAGAAGATGTTGCCGGCGCCCCGGCGCCAGGTCAGCCCCGACCGAAACACTTCGCCGCCCTGGAACCAGGAGATGAAAACCGTTTCCAGCGGCTCCGGCACGGCGAACTGCTCGCCATACATCTCTTCGTTCTCGAGCTCGAAATACTCGCCGATCCCGGCGGCGATCGGGTGGTTGGGGCTCGTCACCCAAAGCCGCTCGCGCTCACCCGCCTCGCGCCATTTCAGCGTGCAGGGCGTGCCCATCAGCGCCTTGAAAATCTTCGAGAAATGGCCGGAATGAAGGACGATCAGCCCCATGCCTTCCCAGACGCGGCGCGCCACGCGCTCGACGACTTCGTCGGCGACGGCGCCATGGTCCTTGTGTCCCCACCACACAAGGACATCGGTTTGCGCCAAACGGTCGACCGGCAGGCCGTGGTCCGGCTGCTCAAGCGTCGCCCACGACACGGAAATGCCGGGGTCGAGCTTCAGCGCGTCGGCGATGGTCGGGTGCATGCCCTCGGGGTAGATCCCCGCGACCACCTCATTGGTCCGCTCATGGATATTCTCGCCCCAAACGACAGCGCGTATAGTCATGACATCCTCTTGATTGCTTGAGCCGCCGCCCGGTACCGGTCAGTCATAGTATCCCTGGACAGGATTGAAAACCTTCGAGATTGGCCGAAATCTCCCCAGCCTCGTCATCCCAGGGCGGAGCAGGAGCGAAGCGACGTCGCGAAGACCCTGGGATGACGAAGCCATGAAGGACCGCCGTGAGAACGACCTACGCGCCGCGTCCTTCCGACGCGACCTGCGTCAGCGGCTTGGTTAGCCGCGCACGACGAGGCGCTTGATCTTGCCCTTCTTGAAGGCGGCGAGGAAGCGGGCGTAGTCCTTGAAGACGACGCAGCCGTTCGATTCCGCGCGGCCGCCGCGCAGCAGATAGGTGTGCGCAAGAAAGCCGTCGCGGCCATATTTGTTTTTGCCGTCGACGGGAGTGAGACGCAGAGCCTCCACCCCGTGGAAGCGCGATTCGCGCAGCCTCAAATCGTAGGTGTGGGGCGGCGTCGGGCCGCCATTCTTCCGGTTGGCGTAGCGTGGCTGGTCAACCATCGAGCCAAGTCCCGAATGCGCCTCGAGCCGCGAGCCGTCCGGCATGTAGACGGTTTTCGCCGAGATGTCGTAGACGGCGACGCCGTTGCCCATGCCGGGCGTGGTGAACAGGTTACGGAAGACCCCGCCCGCGGGGCTGTCGGGTTTGGCATAGGCCAGCGTGTCTGCGGCCTGGGCCTTCGAGCGCCTGGCCGGCTTGCCCCGGCTGCCCTGCATACCCGGGCTGCCCTGGCTGCCTTGCATGCCCGGTACGGCCGCGGGCGACGAGCTCCTCGGCGACAGGGCCGCTGGCGCCTGTTCGACCGCCGGAGCCTCGGCCGTCTGGATCTTGCTTGCCTGCGCCTTGGCTGCACGCGTCGTGGCCGGCTGGGTCTTCGCTGCCTGGGCCTTGGGTGACTGAACCTTGGACGGCGCCTCGGCTGACTGGTCGATTTCCGCCCGCGGGCGCCAGGTCGGCAAGGGAATGCTGTCAGGCATCTCGTCCTGCGGCGGAAGCGAGGCCACCTGAACCTCAGCCTCTTGCGGCTGCTGTGAAGCGGAAGGCTCGCTTGCCTTAACAGCTACCGGCAGCACGTCGATCATCTCTTCCGGCGACACGTTCGCCAGCGCCAGCGCCAGACGGGAGGAGCGTTCGATCTCCGCGACATCCGGCCCGAAGCGCACCGAGGCCGGGCCATTCTGGTCGGGCAGGCGTACCGGCTCCGCAAAGCGCGCCTCCGTTGGCAGACTGGCAAGCGTAAGGGGCGTTGCGGTGACGTGGGCAAAGGCAGCAGCCAGTTTTTCAGGCGACAGCGCGGCTTTCGCCACCACGTCGTGGAAGCGGGCGTGATGCGAGGTGAAAGGCGCAATACTGTCCGGCTGCGCTAACGGCTTGAGACGCGCCATCTTGCCTTCATGCCCGAAGCGTGCGGCAGCGTGCACGCAACCGGCATCGCATCGATTGAGCAGCGACGCCTGACGCTGCCGGCTTGCCAGTGACGGCGCCCACGAATTGGCCGATGAATTGGCAAGCGTGCGCCGGTGATCGGCGAGCGCGATGGTGCGCGGCGAGAGCAGGCTTTGCGGAAGACTGTTGGAGGCAGCGGTGAGCGAAGTCCCCACCGAATAGAGGCCGGCCATAGTCGCCACCGACCACAGAGCGATCGCAACGCCAACGGCCGGAACCGCGACCCAGCGCAGGCCGGGCCTCATCGAAGTCAATCCAGAATCAGGATTGTCACCCCGGTTTTTCAAACGCACAAACGCCATACAACCACTCTCAATCGGCTTGCCGGCTTGCGCCCTCGCATCCGTTACGATCACAGTTCGCCTGGTGCCCCCTGCACGCTTTGCGTCTGTTGCCGATTGAATCAAAAGATGGACAAACTTGGTTAACCAATCCCTCTACCGATCGCCGATTGGGCGAAGGTCGATATCAAAAAAGCTCCCTCCACGACTATGAAAATGGCGGAAATGCCCTCCGTATCAGGCTTTGCTGCCCGTTTTTGCCGGCCGAGTCAATAAAACGAAATGACTAGACCTTGCCTAGGCGGGTGTCAGTTGAAGGCTGTTTCGGGATCAAAAGCGCCGCCTTACCCATGATGGGTCCGCGCGCAGGCTGCGCTTCCGGCGCTGCTTTGCATACATGTAAATTCGTTTGTGCTAATATATGTTGGTCATGCACATTTGTGCGCGACCAACAAATGAGAGGACCCGATGAAAACCATGAATCGCAGGTCTGCAATTGCTCTTGGTGTGACAGCCGCCGCGGTAACGCCTTTGTTTACCTTGGCGGCATCTGCAAAGACCAAGGAATACGGCCCGACTGAAGGCAAGGAGATTGCGCCCGGCGTCAGGTTGGTGGAGGTCGGCACCGGGAACGCCGACATTCCCGCCTACAAGAGCATCTCGATTGTCGACATAGTCTTTCAACCCGGTGCAGTCGTTCCTGAAACGGTGATGGACAACGACATGGTATGCACGATCGCTGCCGGCGAATTCACCATCAAGAAAGCGGACAAGGAATTCAAGCTCAAGGAAGGCGACATGTACACCTGCGCCAAGGGCAAGACCGACGCGGCGACGAATACAAGTGCCGTGGTCGGCATCCATCGCATCGCGATCTTGATACCTGCCGGCGCATGACCCGAAAATGAGGCCCGCGTCCTGCGCTGGAGACGCGGGCCTTGTCATTGCGTGCGTGTCCTATGCGGCGCGCAGGTTTTCCGCCGGCCGCAAGTTCTGGTTCATGCGGAACAGGTTCAGCGGGTCGTAACGCTGCTTGATTTCCAGCAGCCGCCGATAGTTGTCGCCATAGGCTGCTTCGACCCGGTCGACCTCGTCCTCGGGCATGAAGTTCACATAGGCCGTGCCGGCGGCATAGGGCTTGGCTGCCTCGTAAATACCGCGCGCCCAGTCGATGCAGGCGCGGTCCATTTCCGGTTCGCGCCAGCGGGCGTGAACATTCATGATGTAATGCGCGCTGCGCTGCGGAAACGCCGTCGCATCGGCTGTCACGCGGCCCGCGGCACCGCCGACATGGCCGAAGAATACTTCGCATTCGGGGCCGGGAAGCCTGGATACCGCCGCCGTGACGACATCTACCGCGCTGTCGGAAAGCGCGGTGAAGTCATGGCTCTTCCAGTAGTTGCGGGCGCCAGGCGCAAGCAACGGATCGAAAGCCTTCTGCCAGCCGGTGAACGGGTTGGGACCGACGACATCGGCGATCGGCGTTCCGATGGCGCGAAGCCTTTGCGTCGCCTTTTCCCCCTCCTGGAGATCACCGCAATAGCACATGGCCAGAACCAGCACCTCCTTGCCATGCCATTCGGCCGGCAGGAATGGCAGCGGCGGTGCCTGCCGCATGACCACCCAGCAGGTCAGCTCGTCGGAGGCCACCTCGAGCGCTGCCCGATACTCCCGCAACACGTTTTCGGCATCGGCGAACGGATGAACGACAAGCCCCGACAGCACCTGCGGGCCGACATGGTGGAGCTTGAACTCGAAAGCCGTGACGATGCCGAAATTGCCGCCGCCGCCGCGCAGTGCCCAGAACAGGTCCGGATTTTCCGTTTGGCTGGCGCGCAGCAGCTTGCCGTCGGCGGTAACCACATCCATGCAAAGAAGATTGTCGATGGTCAGGCCGAACTTCCGCGTGATCCAGCCGAAGCCGCCGCCCAGCGTCAGACCCGATATGCCTGTGGTCGAGTTGATGCCGGTCGGCACCGCCAGTTCGAAGGCCTGTGTTTCCGCGTCGACATCGGCGAGCGTCGCGCCAGGTTCCACCCATGCCCGCCGCGTCGCCGGATCAACCCGCACCGACTTCATCGGCGACAGGTCGATCATCAGGCCGCCGTCGCAGACGGCACTGCCGGCAATGTTGTGGCCACCGCCGCGAACCGCGACGAGAAGCCTGTTTTCCCTGGCAAAATTGACGGCAGCGATAACGTCGGCGGCACCGGCGCAGCGCACGATCAGCCCGGGCCGCCGGTCGATCATGGCATTCCAGATGCTGCGTGCGTCGTCATAGCCGGCGTCGCCTTCCGTCAGCACGGTGCCGCGCAACTGTGCCGAAAGCGCCTCCAGGGCCGCCGCATCGACCGTCGTCTTGCCGCGTTCAAGCGTGGTGAGGCTCATGCTGTTCATGGCTTTCCTCCCGATTGCTTTTTTGAGCCGTTTTCCCTCCACCTGTTTCGAAGTGTGCTCTCATATTAGAGGTCACGCAAGTTCGTAGTCGCTTGCTGCCCGGTGTATTGCCGCTCGCGTCGGCGGTTGGACGGCTGCGTGGTTCGCGAGAAATGCGGGAGAATACCGTCTGCGGCTTTGCTCACCGGCATGCCTGCGGCCGTTACCGGCACGATGTCGCTCATGTCGAGGGCGCACGGACCAAATTCTCAATCCGCCGCGCTGATGGGCTCACACCATCGCTTCTGCGTTGGCGAGAATGGAGAGCCACAGGCCGGCAATTCCGGCCTGTGGCGATATGCCGATCAACAACCTTCGGTGGTCTTCTTCATTTGACCGGGAGCTGCGGTCTTGGCGTCCGTGTCCTGCTGACCAGGAGCGGCCTCTTGCGCGCTGCCGGCCTGCTGGCCAGGTGCGCAATCCTTGGCCGAATTCGGATTGGTGCCGCTGGTGGTGGTCGAGTCAGTTTCCTGATCGGTGGTGGTGGAACTGGTTCCCTGATCGGTGGTGCTGGGCATGGTCGTCGAGGTTCCGGTCGTCGTCTGGGCCAGTGAAAGCCCGGCCGATGCCGCCAGCATGACCGACGCCAAAAGGATGCGTTTCATCGTTTCTTCTCCTCTTCCGAATGCGCGGGGATGCGCTGGCAAACCAACAGCAAGACAGAAGGGAGCGTTCCCCGATCATGTTCAACTTTTGTAACCCCCGCCTAACGGTCAGTTCTCCTTTAGACCAAAGACCCGGGTAAAAAGTCCCGCCGGCGGGCAAAACCGCGATGGTGCTGGATCGACGTAAGAATGATCTCGCTGGTTTGATCGAGGAACTACGCGGCAGTTCGAAGAGTTAGGCATATGACCGACCAATGCATAGGAGAGCTCTGATGGCACCACGCAGAAAACCTGACGATCCGCCCGAAGGCCCGACAATCGAACAGCAGGATTGGGACGCGATCAAGGGCGGCAAGATTCTACCGGACAGCGTGCCGGGAAACGGCGACATCCGTTATGGCCTCGAGAAGGAAACTGAACTGCCCGAGGAAGACGACGACAATCCCTACCAGGACAGCGACGAGGCCCTGCCGGACGACGAAGAGGAGCGCGCAATCTCGCGTAAACTCTCGAAGCAAGATATCGACGAGCCATGAACGGCAGCACTCCGTGGCGCGGCTATGTCGCCAGTGGCAACTTCGGACATGGAGAATTGCCCCAAGTGACGGAGCTAGCGCTTGTTGAGGACACTGGTGCCTCGGTTTGCGCATGACGCGCCGCACCACCGGTTAGACAAAGCCGGGAATCGGCTTTGCCTTGCCGCTCAGTTGCGCGCCTAATGTTAGTGCCTGCGGGAAATTCCGGACAATTGCCGCCATCAAGGTGGCGCCACCGGGGCGAAGGGCAATTCCGGCAATGGCTGCAGCGGCGTAGACCCGCGTCGAGAACAGTCTTTTCCAGGCCGCCTCATAGCGTTTGCCGGCAGCCTCGCGCCCTGCGCGGCCGTCCGACGCGCATGCGAGTTCCGAAGCCAGCAGCCAGCCGGACTGAAGGGCCATCGAGATGCCCTCGGCAATAACAGGATGAGACTCTCCGGCTGCATTGCCGACGCGGAAGATGTCCCGTTCGTAGCAGGAGCGAATTCCTGGCCGGATCGGACCTGCGGCAAGCCACGGGCCGTCGGGGTGAGCTGACTCCAGGGTATCCCTGACACCCCGGCACGATTCCATCAGATGGCGGGAAACCGCATCGGCGGCCGACGCGTGGCTCTGGTGGTTTGGGCCGCCGTGCTTGCGCAACCGCGCGAGCATATCGCGCCGAATGCAGCACGAGATCGACAACCGGCCATGATCCGCTGAGACCATGCCGCCATAACCGCCCGGGAATGCCAGCAGAGGCATCAAATCAGGCGCCAGCGACGACCCGGTGAAGTGCGCCTTGAAGCCGAGCAGGTCCGAAGGGAGGTTGGTCTTTCCCTGCTGGCTGGGCAGCGGTCCCGGTTCCCAGGAGCCATGTGCGGCTACAATCACCGGCGCACGCAACATCGTCGTTTCGTCTCCGGCTTGAATTCGCACCATTTGCATCTCGCCATCCCGATCGATGGCGACGGCGCGGCAAGGCTGAAAGATTTCGACGCCCGCCGATCGCGCCGCCTGCAAAAGCAGACAGTCGAGAATGTCCCGGCCGAGCGCCCGGCCGAAACCATCTTTTGCGCAGCGCCCATCGTTTGCACCAGGCATTGGCGCCTCGACGCGGGTCTCGCCGGAAAAGAAGCCGACACGGCGGATTTCGGGGCCGGCATTGGCACGCCACGCTTCGCCGATCTCCAACTGGTCCAGAAGCGCAAGATTGCTTGCCGACATGTATTCGCCGCAAACCTTGTGGCGCGGAAACGCGCTCTTTTCCACAATAGCCACGGCCCATGCGCGCCGCGCCAGCGTAAGCGCGACGGATGTGCCCGCCGGGCCGGCGCCTATGATGATCGCGTCATGGGTCGATAATCGCGTCATAGGTCATCACCGACGCTGGCGCCGACGAAAATGTGGGAAAAAAGGCTGGCGCGCCGTTCCGCGACCGGTTTGCCGTTTGCCGCAAGCCAGAGACCGGAAAGCTCGCTGCCGCGAAAGCCGGCACGCACGCTTTGAGCCGCATCATTTCGTGTGACGTCATTGGCGCCGATTGCCGGGAGAAGACGGGTCGCGGCCAACGCCAGTTTCGTCCGCGACGGCTCTGTCGCCAACAGCAACGGGGCCTTCGGCGCCATCAGCGAAAACAGACGCACGAGCTTGGCATCGTCGAAATGATGCAGAAACAGATTGACGGTGATCGCGTCGAACCGCGTGCCCTCATTCTTTCTTGCCCAGTCAAAGACATCGGCGGTGACGCCTTCGACCGTCCATCCCAGCCTGTCAAAATCACCACGCAATTGCGCGGTGATGAGGTCGACGCGGTCGAGCATTGCCAGTTCGACCTCAGGCCAATGCCCGGCTACGCGCCGCGCTACCGCCAGCATAAAGCTGCCATCGCCGGCGCCGATCTCCAGAATCCGGCGTGGCGGGGTTGGCACAAATTTCCTGAGCAGCGACGCCATGATCTTCGCCTGAAACATCAGCGCGTTGATCCGACGGAGGTCGCGGCGCGCGGCAAGCGCTCGCGGATCGTCGGCCGCAAGTCCGTCGAGGATTTCCGGCTCAAGCTGCCGGCGCTCCAGGCCGCTCATGACACCGTTCGAAAAAGCATGGTTTCGGCCGTCAGCCCGGGTCCGAACGACATGCCGCAGCCGAGCAGGCCTGGTGGCGCCTTCAACATCTCTTTCATCACGAACATGACGGTCGCGGACGACATGTTTCCATATCGGCGCAACACCTCGCGCGATGGCGCCAGAGCGGTGGGTGCAAGCCTCAGGGCCCTTTCGACGGCGTCCAGAACCGAACGTCCACCCGGGTGCACGGCCCAGAGGTCGATCGCCTCGGTCGGCCGGTCGCCGATGATAGCGTCGTGGTTGCTCCGCAACGCTTCATGGATCGCTGCCGGGACCTGGCCGGAAAGAACCATGTCGAAGCCGTGGTCGCGAATGTTCCAGCTCATCAGATCCCGCCGCTCGTTCGCCACGATACAGTAAAAGCTATCGAGCTCGATGCCGGCAGGCTCGGCGGTGACGAGCGCGGCCGCACAGCCGTCGCCCCAGAGGCAGAACGACAGCAGCTTTTCCAGCTCGGTGGTTTCGCACAGATGCGTCGTGCAGAGTTCGATATTGACCAGGAGGACCTTGGCCTGCGGGTCGGAGCGGACGATATGGCGGGCAAGCTTGAGGCCGTTGATCGCCGCGTAACAACCCATGAAACCAATCATCGTGCGTTCGACCCTGTTGGGCAGGCCGCATTGCGCAACCAGCTCGAGGTCGATGCCCGGCGCGGAGAAACCGGTGCAGGTGGTAACGATGAGATGGGTGATGCGGGAAGCGTCATCGCCGAGCTGCAATCCGTCAACGCCTTTTTGCGCCAGGACAGGTGCAGCATCTCTGAACATTGCCATTCTCTCGGCCGTTCCAGGAAACGCGCCCCGGATGAACCTCCCGGCCAGATCTGCTGATGGTCCTTCGGGGTTGCCGGCAGGAGCAAAGCAGGAATAGCGGTGCTCGATGCCGGCAACATCAGCCATGCGTTTGAAAATTCTTCGGCGATCGGCCGCAAGCATGGAGGCCGCGAAACGCAGATAGAATTGATGAACCTCGTACTCCGGCACCGCTGTCGCGATCCGGTTGATATAGGCTTTGGCAGGCATATTCTGTCTCCTCGGCGTCGTGCAAGTGGGCCACCGCCGGAGGTTGTTTGCTCATCGGCACCAGATGTTGGACATCAGGTTTTGAGTGTTATTCGATGAACGTTTCTGAAAACTGATTTCATCCCGAGATCCAGCATGCGCTGTTGCCAGCTATGCTGCGGCTCGCGGGCACCGGGAACATAGGCTCCACCACCGAGGCGGCCCCGGTCGGCCCGCGCTTCTGGCACAAGATGCGGGCCGAGGCGCCGTTGCGAGCACTTGCGTCGCGTCGGTCTGCTGGGGGCTGCGAACTCTCGAAGCCGGTCGGCAAATCGCGCGAGCGGTATAAGAGCCGAGGCTCTCCTCGTCTTGACGTCACGGCATTGGGACTTGCAAATGCCGCACTTTGAGGCCAGCCTATGCGGATGATGGCACGCTGGTCGCCAAGGCAATTCCTTATCATGCTGCTCGCGGTCTTCCTGACCGCGGGGTTCAGCCTTTCCGGTGCACAGGCGAGTGTCATGTCGGCCGAGATGATGACGACGATGTCGGACAACGCCATGGCCATGCACCCCGACGCTGATATGACCATGTCCTCCGGCATGGCTGACGACTGCAAGGCATGCCCCGAGAGCGCGGGCGACGACGACAACCCGATGCAATGTCCGCAGACCTGTATCGCGCCGGTGCTCGCGGTGCTGCCGCAAGACCTCGCCGTGACGACGGCGCCGCGGGTGCAGCAGCCGTCGGCGCTACCGACCCCGCTTCTTCACGGGCGAAGCCCCCTGCCCGACCCATCCCCTCCAAGACCAGCGATCTGATCTGACGCCGTTTCAGCCGTCCTGCGGCTGAGTGCCGGCGCGTGATCGCCCACCACGCTCATTGTGGCGTGGCGGGCGCGGACACGGGTTCAATCGATGTCGAGATGCTCGCCGTCGATCGAGATCGCAAAGGCCAATAAGGGTGAATTCCGATTTCCATCATTTGATTTCACGCCGCGGGTTTCTCGTTGCGGCGGCGGGCGTTGCCGCGTCCGCATCGATGCGTCCCGTGCGGGCATCCGCCATGGCGGAACGCCGGATCGGGGTTGCGCCGAGCCAGGCCCGGTTCACCGGCCCCGATGGTCCGCATACCCCGGTGTGGACCTATGACCGGACAGTTCCCGGCCCAGCGCTGCGCCTGCTGCAAAGAGAGCCGATCCGCATCGTTGTCGACAACAGGCTCGACGAGGACACGACGGTCCATTGGCATGGCATACGATTGCCGAACGCCATGGACGGCGTGCCGGGCTTGACCCAGCCGCCGATCAAGCCGGGCGAGAGCTTCGTCTATGAGTTCACGCCGCCCGATGCCGGCACCTTCTGGTATCATCCGCATGCCGACAGCCTCGTGCAGCTCGGCCGCGGACTTGCCGGCGCCCTCATCGTCGAGGAGACCGAGCCGGTCGCCGTCGACCGCGATCTCTTGTGGCTGCTGCAGGACTGGCGGCTTGCCAAGGATGGGCAGATCGCCGCCGGCTTCGGCAACATGATGGATGCGGCTATGTCGGGCCGCGTCGGCAATGTCGTCACCATCAACGGGACAGTGCCGGTCGATCAATCGGTGAAAGCAGGCGCGCGGGTCAGGCTGCGGCTCGCCAATGCGTCGCTCGCCCGCATCATGGCTTTGCGCTTCGAAGGTCATCGCCCGGTTGTCGTCGCGATCGACGGCCAGCCCTGTGACCCGCATGAGCCGGAGGACGGTCGCCTTGTGCTCGCACCGGCCATGCGCATCGACATCATGCTCGACATGCAGGGCGACCCAGGCAAGCGCTACGCCGTGATCGACGATTTCTACGATGGCCTTGCCTACACACTGACCACGCTCGCCTATGACGAAGCGCCGCCGCTGCGCGCGCATCCTCTCGACGCGCCTGTCGGCCTGCCGCGCAATCCGCTGCCCGAACCCGACCTCGTCAGGGCCGAGCGCCAGGAGATCGTGCTGCAAGGCGGCATGATGGGTGGCGGCAAGCTGGCCGGCGTCGGCGGCATGATGGGGATGGCGGCGCACGGCATGAACGGCGGTGCTGCCTGGGCGATCAACGACATGTCGATGACCGGCGATGGCCACGCCGGCATGGCGCCGCAGTTCACGCTGAAGCGCGGAACGACCTGTCATCTCACCATGCGCAACGAAACCGCTTGGTGGCATCCGATGCACATCCATGGCTTCAGCATGTCGGTGCTTTCGCGCAACGGTTCACCGGTGCCGCATCGGCAATGGCAGGACACGGTGCTGATGGCCCCCAAGGATACGATCGAATGCGCCTTCGTCGCCGACAATCCCGGCGACTGGATGCTGCATTGCCATGTCGCCGACCACCAGATGGCCGGCCTCATGACCGTGTTTCGCGTGACGTAAAGCTCTTTTCATTCAACCAAGGAGAACTGCAATGAAACCGACCTACGCCTTCGCCGCCTTCGCCCTGGCAATCGCAACGCCAATGCCCGCGCTCGCCGCGACGATCAACGCCATCATGTACAAGAACCCGCAATGCAGCTGTTGCGAGGCCTATGCCGCCTATCTCGAGCAGAACGGCTTCAAGGTCGACATCAAGTCAGTCCACAATCTGTCCCAGATCAGCAGCGATGCCGGCGTGCCTGCCGACCTCGAAGGCTGTCATACGCTGATGGTCGACGGCTACGTCGTCGACGGCCTGGTGCCGGTCGATATCGTCAAGAAGCTCTTGACCGAACGACCCGCCATAACAGGCATCACGCTGGCCGGCATGCCGACCGGCGCGCCGGGCATGGGCGGCGAGAAGGCCGAGACCTGGACGATCTACGCCTTCACCAAGGATGGCAAGGCGCCCACTGTCTACGCGACGGAGTGAGGGCAACGTGACCATGAGCAGACTGGCCATGGCCCTGATTGGCGCGCTGCTGGTGTTTTCGTGGCCGGCGTCGGCTACGGAACCGCCGCAGGGCCTTGCCGTTCACGAAACCCCGGTGCCGGTGCCGGAACTCAGCTTCGAGGACGGCGACGGTCGACCGCGAAGCCTTGCCGATTTTTCAGGCAAGGTCGTGCTGCTCAACATCTGGGCGACATGGTGCACGCCCTGCCGCAAGGAGATGCCGACGCTCGACCGGCTGCAGGCCAAACTCGGCGGGCCGGATTTCGAGGTCGTCGCGCTTTCCGTGGATCGCGCCGGCCCGGAAATCGTGAAGAAGTTCTTCACGGAGATCGGCATCGAGCATCTCGCCCTCAATATCGACACCTCGAGCAAGGCCATGTTCACCATCGGTACCGTCGGCCTTCCGGCAACCTTGCTGATCGATCGTGACGGCAAGGAGATCAGCCGGCTGATCGGCCCGGCCGAATGGGATGCGCCCGACATGGTTGACTTCATCCGCGGCCGCATCGCTGCCAGGTGAGAAAGGAATTCACGATGACTGCCGCCGAACCGACCCGGAAGACTCCACCCGCCAATCCCCGAGGCAGCGGTTGATGCTTGTTTCCTCGATCTTGAGCACATGCTTGCGAACGCTGATCGCGCTGACGGCGCTGATCGTGGGCTTCGCGAATGGCGTCCAGGCGCATTCGCTCGATGAAGTCAACGCCATGCTCAAGGGCGACGAGAGGTATTTCCAGCCGATCGACAAGTCGGCGCCGGCTTTCACGCTGCGCACTGCCGATGGGCGCATCATGCGGCTGGCCGATCTCAGCGGCAAGATCGTCGTGCTCCACTTCGTCTACACATCGTGCCCGGATGTGTGCCCTCTGCACGCCGAGAAGATCGCCGAGATCCAGGCGATGGTGAACGGCACGCCGATGAAGGATCAGGTCAGCTTCATCACCATCACCACGGACCCGACCGAAGACACGCCGGAGGTGCTGCGCAATTACGGGCCGGCGCACGGGCTCGACCCCGTCAACTGGTTGTTCCTGACCACGACCCAGGACCAGCCGGAGGACACGACGCGCAAGCTGGCGGAGGCCTTCGGCCACAAATTCGCCCTGACGGACGACGGCTATCAGATGCACGGCACCGTCACACATGTGATCGACAAGCAGGGCCGCTGGCGGGGGAATTTCCACGGCCTGAATTTCACGCCGGTCAATCTCGTCACCTTCGTCAATGCGCTCACCAACAACATCGAGCGCCCGCACCATGAGCCGGAAACCGGATGGTGGGCGACAATCAAGGGCATGTTCTGAGACGTGCCGGCTGTCCGGCCGAACAAGGGAAGGAGAACCCTGTGATCCACAAGTCCAAACCATCGGGCAGAGCCATCGGCAAAATGGTCCGCTTCCTCGTGCTGGCCGGCGCGGCGGCATGGCTCGCGCTTGGTCCGCACGGTCAGGCAATTGCCGCAGGCGAAATGTCTCAGGACCAGTTCGACAAGCGCGTGCGCGACTATATCCTCGCGCATCCCGAGGTCATCATGGAGGCCCTGCAAAGCCTGGACGCCCGCCAGCGCGAGGCCGAGGCAAAAGAGGCGAAAGCCACCCTGGCGGCCAAGGCCGACGATATTTTCCATGATCCGGCCAGCCCCGTTGGCGGCAATGCCAAAGGGGACGTCACCATGGCCGAATTCTTCGACTACAATTGCCCCTATTGCCGGCAGGTCGCGCCGGTCATGGCGCAAGCCGTAGCCGACGACCCGCAGCTCAGGATCGTCTACAAGGAGTTCCCAATCCTCGGCCCGGATTCCGTATTTGCGGCCAAGGCAGCGCTCGCCGCCGAGCGCCAGGGCAAATACGTACAATTCCACAAGGCCTTGTATGATGCCAAGACGCGGGTGACCGAGGCGGTCGTGCTCAGGGTCGCGGCCGAGATCGGTCTCGATGTGCCCCGCCTGAAGACCGACATGCAGCTTCCGGACATCCAGGCAGCGATAGACCGGAATGCGCAACTGGCCCAGGCGCTGAAAATCAGCGGCACACCGGGCTTCGTCGTCGGTGAGCAGATTGTACCGGGCGCGACCGACCTTGCGACGATGAAGGAACTGATCAAACAGGCAAGGGCAGGCAAATGAGCCGGCATCCAAACCGACGGACAGTTGTTCTGGGCGGCGTTTTTGGCGCCGCGACGGTTGTGACCTTCTTCAAGGGGCCGGCAATCGCCGCGGGCGATCCAGGATTGACCAAACGTTTCGAGGATCTCAGCCAGAACGGCAACAGCACCTGCTCGGGCAAATTCACGGAGTCGATTGCAACCATGCCAAGCATGTCGCGGATCAAGGGCTCGTGTTGCAGCCCGATGGATCTGAAGCGCTATTCCGAACAGACGGAAGGCCTCACGAAATACCGCGACATCGCGATGATTCCGGCGGACCCCTACGACATCCCTGCGGCGATCGCGCAAAAGGTGATGCCCTACTACGATTTGAAACTCACCGGCGTCGAACAGCAGGCCTACGACTATGCGATGGCAAATTCCGAGGAGAAGGGACCATGCTGTTGCCAGTGCTGGCGTTGGAACATGTATGGCGGGTTGGCGAAATACCTGATCCGCGAGCACGGCTTCACCGGCAAGCAGATCGTCGACGTCTGGAACCTGTCGGACGGGTGCGGCGGCGGTATGTAAAACTCCAGGCGTGGCAGACGAGGCAAGGAAGACAGGCGGCCGATCGAGTTTCTTGTCGTCTTGACCGAAGTTTACGGCGAACTAATTCATCTCGGGATCGCCGATATGCTCCGACAAAGCCGGGCTTTCGCCAGCCCCGGGCTTTCACCAGTTGAAGAGGTGACTGCAATGATGGATGGTCCAGGCGGTATGTGGATGACGGGCGGCATGGGGCTCACATGGGTCCTGGTGCTTGTCGCCCTCGTGCTCGTGATTGCGGCGCTTCTCAAATACCTGCGAAGCTGACGGGGCTGGCGAACCTGCCGGACGGCTGCGGCGCGTTATCCAAATTGCCATACCGGGTTGACCTTCCAGTAACAGGAAGGTTTAACTTCCCGCTGACCAGGGAGATTTCCAACCATGAACATCGGCATCGCATCCGAGAAATCCGGCCTGCCGTCCAAGACGATACGCTACTACGAGGACATCGGACTTGTGCGCCCAGCCCGGACGGACAATGGCTATCGCGACTATTCGGTAGCCGACATCCACCGCTTGCGGTTTCTGCAACGCTCGCGCAGCCTGGGCTTTTCGGTCGACGAGTGCCGCCAGTTGCTGTCGCTCTACCATGACAGGAACCGCGAGAGCGCCGACGTCAAGGCCATTGCTGAAGCCAAGCTGGTGGAGATCGACAGAAAGATCGCCGAACTGGCCGGATTGCGCCATCTGCTGCATCATTTGGTCGAGCACTGCCATGGCGACGAGCGGCCGGACTGCCCGATCATCGACGAACTGGCGGGAGAAGGCATGGTTCAGTGAAATGGGCCGCCGCCGCGATGCTCTCGCTTGCCTGCGCCTCCGCCGTGGTCGCCGCAACACATACCGGCCGCGACGCAATCGTCAAGGCGCGCCAGTCTTCGATGAAGGAGATGGCTGCGGCGGCCAAGACAATCGCCGGGATGTTCGACGGCAATCAGGCCTATGACGCCGCGGCGTTCAAGGCGGCGGCCGAGACCATCCGCGTCCGCGCCGGCCCTGCCCTCATTGCGGAATTTCCAAGCGCGACATTGGGCGCGCCTTCGGACGCCAAGTTGGAAATCGATCAGGCTCGTCCGGAATTCGAGGCGCTGGCCCGTCACATGGGAACGCTGGCCAGCACGCTGGCCGCCAAGGCGGAGCGGGCGCCGCCTGGCATTACCGACGACATGAGGATGGGTCCCGGCCTGGCGATGGGCGGCGGCAGCCTGCTTGGCAAGCGGCCGGCGGCGGCGGAAGCCGATCCCGCCAAACTTCCCGCCGAGCACCTCCTGCATCTTATCCTGCAGGATTGCTCGGATTGTCATTCGAAGTTCCGGCAGAAGGTCCAGTAGCGGTTCACCCTGGCCGTCTTGAGCACTGCCTATGTCGCGTGAGACCTACCGGAGCAATCCGGAACCAGCGGTGATGAAGTAGGGCGTCATTCTGGTGACGCTCTATGTCAGCCCGGTTGGCCCCTCCACAAAACTTGATAATTTCTGTCATGAAATATATCAAGACGAATGGATCATGTCATTACAGGGAAACGGGAAGTGGCCTTCGCCCCACGCATGGAAAGTCGCATCCAGGGTTTTTCCGTCATTGGCGGCCTGAAAGGGCACGTCTGGGACGGCGTTGTCGCCGACCTCTGGGACGTTGCGTGCGGGGAGAAAGCGGAAGGCTATTATGTCTCTCCCGACCCCCGGCTCTTCGTCGCGCTGGATGTGGACGGCGACGGCGCCTTTTTCGTCGAAGGCGCGCGGGGCGAATTGCGCCGGCACGATCAGGCATTTTCCATGGCTTACATACCGGCGGGAGTGCCCATCAGAGGCAGGGTCGAGGGCCTGCGCCGCATCAGGCATCTCGATCTGCATTTCGACGAGGCAGCGCTGACGCGCCGCTTCGGCGGCAGCCTGGACCGCGACGCCTTGCATGTGTCGCGATTCCAGTTTCGCGACGACCGGATCGCCATGCTTGCCGGCCTGATCGCGGCCGAATGCGACAGCGGCCAGCCGATGCACGATCTCTACGGCGAGGGCCTGCTGAACGCATTGTTCGCCGGACTTTTCGAAATCGGCCAACCGGGGGGGCAGCGGCGCCGCACGCCGTTGTCTCGTCGGAAGCTGCGCCTGGTTACCGACTACATCGACGAGCACTGCCTGGGCAAGATCCGTCTCGCCGATCTTGCCGCGCTCACCGGCCTGTCGGAAACCGCCATAAGCCACGCATTCAAGGCGGCTACGGGTATACCGCCGCACCGTTGGCAGATGCAGGCACGGGTCCGGAAAATCCAGACTATGATGGTGCGCGACTCCGCCTCACTCGGCGATATCGCCGAAGCCACCGGCTTTTTCGACCAAGCCCATCTGACGCGGGTGTTCAAATCCATCGTCGGATTGACGCCGGGCGCGTGGATGGTCGCCCACCGGCGCCAGTGACATTTCCCGCAGCATGAAGTCCGCCTTTTGGACAAAAACCGACAAACCGCGCAAATCCATCCAATGACCCGCACATAAGCTGAGGTAAACAGTCAGGTATATGCGTTTCGAGAACCTGGGGTTTGCCTTATGAACAGAATCTGCCGGATGAAGCCGCTCCTGGCAGGAGCCGCCATCGTTTTGATCCCGCCCATGACCGCGTTCGCCCAGCAAAACAATGTCCAGCTCGAACGAGTGGTGGTCGAGGGCGAGGCCGGCGACAGCGCGACCGGGCCGGTCGACGGCGTCGTCGCCAAGAAGACCAAGACCGGCTCCAAAACCGCGACCGAGCTCAAGGAAATCCCGCAGTCGGTCTCGGTGATCGGCCGGCAGGAAATCGACGATCAGGGCGCCCAGAAGGCCGACGAAGCGCTGCGATACACCGCCGGTGTTTTCGCGCAGCCATTCGGCCCCGACAGCGACACCAACTGGCTGTTCATCCGCGGCTTCCAGGCAACCGCCACCGGCATCTACATGGATGGCTTGCAACTGTTCAGTTACGGCTACGGCGGCTTCTATGTTGATTCCTTCGGGCTCGAGCGCATCGAAGTGCTGAAGGGCCCAGCCTCCGTGCTTTATGGCGGCAGCAATCCTGGCGGCATCGTCAACTATGTCAGCAAGCGCCCCTACGGCAGGCAGCGCTATGTTGAGACTGGCGTCAACGACGCCGGCAACGTCTATCTCGGCTTCGACATTGGCGACGTGGCCAGCGACGGCGTGGTCAGCTACCGCGTCAACGGCCGCGTCGCCGGCGGCGATACCTATAGCGACCTGCAGGACGGCTGGCGCGGCTTCATCTCGCCAAGCATCACCTGGCAGCCCGACGAGCAGACCAAGCTGACCGTGCTGGCCAACTACAGCCACATCGACGAGAACCACAATGGCGGCAGTTTCCTGCCCTACGAAGGTACCGTCGTCGATAGGATTGTCGGCGGTGTGAACTACGGACGCATCGACCGCGACGCCAATTTCACGGAATCGAGCATCGATCTCTACAAGCGCGAACAGGGCTCGATCGGCTACGAGTTCGAGCACACGTTCGACAATGACTGGACCGTTCGTTCCAACGCCCGCTTTACAGCCGCCAATATTAAAGAGGTCCTCGTCTACCCGAACGGCTGGTCATCCACTGGAGGGCCCACCAACCTGGCCCGCATTAATTTCGACCATGATACTCAGGCGAAAACCTTCCTCCTGGACAACCAGATCGAGGGCAAGGTCGAGACCGGCCCGATCGAACACACGATCCTCGTCGGTGTGGACTTCAAATATTACAACATCGACCATGTGCAGTCGTCTGGCCTCTACGATCCCCTCAATGACAATCCCATCGATGCCTTCGACCCCGTCTATGGCTCGACGTTGACGCCTCGCGTCAGCTATCTCAACCAGGATCTAACGCAAAAGCAGCTCGGCTTTTATGCGCAGGATCAGCTTCGCTTTGGCGATGGCTGGCTGGTGACGCTGAACGGCCGCTATGACCGCGCCTGGCTCGAAGCCGACAACGGGCCGACCTACTACAGCGCGACCTCCAGCACCCAGAGCAGGACCGGCGGCGACTTCTCCGGCCGTGCTGGTCTCGCTTATGAGTTCGGCAACGGCATCACCCCCTATGCCAGTATCGCCACTTTCTTCAACCCAATCATCGGAACCGACGCGAACGGCGACCTGTTCAAGCCGGAAGAGGGCGTGCAGTACGAGGTTGGCGTCAAATATGAACCGACTTTCATCGACGGCCTGTTCACCCTGTCGCTCTTCGATCTGACACGCCAGAACGTGGCCATGGCAAGCGATACCGATCCTAATGCCCAGATCCAGGCCGACGAGATTCGCTCGCGCGGCGTGGAGCTGGAAGGCAAGGTGAACGTCACCGAGGATCTCAGGCTGACCGCGGCGCTGACCGCCTACGATATCGACTTCACAAAGAACGACGACCCTTCGCTGGTCGGCAAGACACCTTACATCGTGCCTGAATTCATGGCCTCGGCGTCCGTCGACTACACCTTCCGCGGCGGCTGGTATGACGGCATCTCGATCGGCGCCGGCGTGCGCCATCTCGGCTCCTCATGGGCTGACAACGAGAACACGGCGAAGGTCCCCGCCGTCACGCTGGCCGATCTGAAGCTCGGCTACGAGAAGGAGAACTGGGGCGTCGACCTCAACATCACCAACCTCTTCGACAAGACCTATGTGACGAGCTGCCAGACGCTCTCGACCTGCTCTTATGGCGAAGGCCGGTCGTTCAAGCTGAAGGCCCATACGACTTGGTAGTTATGTGCTGCAGCCGATGGCGATAACCCGCTTCCACAACAGGCGGCGGGTACTTGCGCTTGGCCTGGCGGCCCTGCTGCCGCCGATCGTCGCCAGAGCAGCGCCGCTGCGCGTCGCGGCGATCGACTGGGGCATGCTGGAAACCTTGATCGCGCTTGGCATCGAGCCGGTCGCGGCGACCGAACTGATCCAGTTCCGCAAGCTGGCGGTGGAACCCGAGGTGCCGCAACCGGTGACCGATCTCGGGCTGCGGGGCACGCCCAATTACGAACTGCTCCGCATCGTCGCGCCGGACCTTATCGCCATCTCCAGCTTCTACGAATACCAGCGCCCGATGCTCGAGCGCATCGCGCCGGTGTTTGCGCAAACAGTCTACCAACCTGGCACGCCACCCTACCTGCTCGCCGAGGCGGCGACGCTGGCGCTTGGCGAAAAGCTCGGCCGGCAGGCCGAGGCCAAACGCTATGTCGACGAGACCGCTGCCGAGATCGCCCAATTGCGCGCTACCCTGCCGGCTGCCTCCGAGCGGCCGGTCTTCGTCATCAGCCTCGGCGATTCACGCCACTTCCGCGCCTTTGGCCGGGATTCGATGTTTGGCGATGTGCTGCTGCGTCTCGGCTTGGAGAATGCCTGGGCCGACGCGACGAGCTACAGTGCCGCCGCTCCAGTCGGGCTGGAGGCGCTGGCGCGTGCTCCCGACGCCTCGATCCTCGTCGTTTCGCCGCTGCCGGCCGATGTCGGCCGTTCGCTTCCCGAAAATGCGCTGTGGAATGCACTGCCGGCTGTCCGTGAGGGCCGTGTCGCCTTGCTGGAGCCGATCAATCATTTCGGCTGCCTGCCCTCGGCGCGCCGCTTTGCACGCCTGGCCACGGCGGCACTTGCCGGGCAAACCCATGGCTGACCGCGCCATGACTGAGCACGCCACGACCGGCCATGCACTGTCACCCATCGCGCTGTGGGGCCTCCTCGCGGCGGTGGCAGCACTCCTGTTCGCATGGCGTGTCAGCACGCAGTCGCCGACCGCGCCGACCGGCGACGGCGTCGATCTCGATCGCGTCATCCTGCTCTACAGCACGTTGCCGCGCGCGGCGGTGGCGGTGCTGGCCGGCGCCGTGCTCGGCCTCTCCGGCCTTTTGCTGCAGCGTGTGCTGCGCAACCCGCTGGCCGAACCGTCGACGCTTGGCATTTCGGCGGGTGCGCAACTGGCAATGACGGCCGCCTCCGTCTACGCGCCGTTTCTGATGGAGTGGTCGCAAGGGACTATCGCCTTTGCCGGCGGCGCCGCTGCGGTGCTGCTGGTGCTGTCGCTGACCTGGCGGCGCGGGCTTGAGCCTGTCTCCGTCGTGCTTGCCGGGATGATGGTGGCGCTGACCGCGAGTTCCATCAGCGCCGCGCTGATCCTCGCCAATGGCGACTATCTGTTCTCGCTGTTCATCTGGGGCGGCGGATCGCTGGTCCAACAGGACTGGGGACCGGCCATTGCCCTGTCGGCCAGGCTGGCGGTCGGCGCCGTCGCCGCCCTGCTGCTGCTCAGGCCGCTGACGATCCTCGGCCTTGACGACGCCTCGGCGCGCAGTCTCGGCATCGCGCGCCATACCAGCCGCTTTCTCGTCATAGCGCTTGCCGTGTGGATGGCAACCACCGTGACCGCCGAAGTCGGGGTCATCGGTTTCGTCGGCCTTGCAGCACCGGCGCTCGCCACGCTTTCGGGCGCACGTTCGTTGCGGCAAAAGCTGCTGGCCGCCCCCTTGATTGGTGCCATCCTGCTATGGCTGACGGATGGGCTGGTGCACCTGGCGGCCGGCGCCGGCCGCCAGGTGCACCAGCCCATC